>VYDI01000017.1:0-1362 GCA_009843505.1 Holophagales bacterium
GGGAACTGACTACAACGGCGGGGCGATCGCGCTGCAACTCGGCCCCGACAGCACGTGGCAACCGAACCAGCCAAACCTCGCCCCGGGTCGGAGTCTCGTCGCTCAATGAGAACTCCGCCGTCTACTCGGTTTCGTCGCTGGTGAGTTCATCCCAGGCAGCGGTCTCGACGGGGTCGATCACCACAGTGGTGCCCTGCAGCGCTCGGTGCCGCTCCTCGAGAGATCGGCGGGCCAACTCTCTCAGCGATGCACGCCGCTCGCGACCGGTGCTCCTTTGCTGAGATATGCCAGGGATAAAGCTCTCGGCATCCTCCGTCGTAATCATGTTCTCTGCCAAGGCCCGCAACACAAGTCGTCGAAACAAGGCCGGTCTTTCACTGGACTGGTAGGCATGGGGCTCCGTCCGATGCCAACCCTCAGTGCGGAACTGAATGTTGAGCGATCGGTACAAATCTTCTCCGATGATGTCGAGATCACGTGCGCGACGGATCCAGGCCTGCATGCTGAGACCCCAGCGGCGCTTGAGCAGGCCAAGTTCGTCAAGATCGAGCCCGCGACGGTGTGTGCCTAACTCGCGGCGCGCGGCTTCCGCCGGCACCAGGAACGCTGCTGCGAACCGATGCGCGAACTGCTCATCCACCTTGCTGTCTCCCGTGTCTTCCATGATCAGGTGCCCGAGTTCGTGCGCCGCATTGAAGCGCTGCCGATCGGGAGGCACGGCGGTATTCAACACCAGTATGGGACTCCGATCGGCCCACCCCGACAGGGCGTCGAATCCCCATTCTTCATGCCAGCCAATAACGGAGCCGCCGCGTTCCTCGATCAACTCAAGGAGTCCATCAATCGGCCGATCTCCAAGAGACCAGTGCATACGGAGGGCTGCGGCTGCGTACTCGCAGTCGTTGACGTTCTGGACCTCGATTGGACCGGGTAGGTCGTGCCAATCGCCCAGATGGAAGAGGCTTCGGAGTCGGAACTCTCCTTCCAGTTTTTGCTGCGCGATGGCGGTCAGTTGATTCTGGCGCGCCTTGCTCAGGTTCGCGTGCTTGCGAAAGGCCTCCCACCGAATCTCGATCGCCTCTTCGGTGAGCAGCGACGACGCCGTCACGTTGAGCGCCTGCGCGATGTCGGAGATCCGAGTCGGATTCGGCTGAGCCAACCCCTTCTCGTACTTGGACAGAGCCTGCTTCGAGATAGGATGCTCCAGCTTCGCCGCCAGACCCTCCAGGGACAGCCCGGCTGCCAGCCGCGCCTGGCGCAGTCGGGTCCCCAACATCGGGGCGCCTCCTCCCGTCTCAAACGTAAACGCAGTGTAACGATTCGAAGTTCGTCCACCCTCAGTTGACAAGTCTACGTGTAACA
>VYDI01000017.1:1372-4661 GCA_009843505.1 Holophagales bacterium
CGAGATGCCCGCCCCAAGCCAATCAACGACAAGGCGGAAGGGCTCCTCCTGGGGCCCACACGCCGACTCCATCCCTAGGAGACGATCGATGACTACGACACAGCGCGATACGGTTGACACGACCGACGAGGGCTTCACGCTCATCGTTGACAACAAGGAGTACTTGGTGAAGTCCGAGCTGCTCACCGGACGCGAGATTATGAAGCTTGCCGGCATTCCGTTCGCGGACGGGCTGATTCAGCTTCTGCCTGACGGCACCCAGGTGCTGATTGGGCTCGACGAAACAGTTGACCTTAAGCAGGGTGACCACTTCAAGCGCCCACCCCGCTTCAAGCGGGGGATGTCCTCATGACAATGGAGCGGCGTCTGCGGGAAGTTGAGCTACTGCGTCAGCGGTACTCGCGAGTCGAACATGGCTCCAATCTCGATTGGTTGATGTTCAAGGACTTCCCCCTGCCTCCAGGCTGGGACCGTGGGTCTACAGACATTCTGGTACTGATTCCGCCTGGGTATCCAGAGACCCCGCCTGACAACTTCTACGTGTCCAACGGACTGCGTCTCCAATCGAACACCTTGCCCGGCAACTTCGCTGAAGGTCAGGAGGTCCTCGGTGCATCCTGGGCTCAGTTCTCCTACCACGCCGAGACCTGGACACCGACCCACGACCTGTGGAATGGGGACACACTCGTGACGTTCATGACCGCCGTCGAGCGGCGGCTGAGAGAGGCCAACTGAAATGAGTGTTCTCGTCATCGCAGACGACCTGTGGGGCAGGCTGCGGGATCATCTGCTCGCTGACCACGAGGAACGCGCAGGCTTCCTGCTGGCAAGATCTGCGGGGCCCAGACTGATCGTTCGCGATCTCGTGTTGCTTCCTGACGATCAGCTTGAACGCGGCCCAGATTCCGTCTCGGTTACTCCACCGGCGCTTGTCGATGTGATGAACCGGGCCGTCCGCGAGGACATGATCATCGTCGAAGCGCACAGCCATCCACAGTCGTGGGAAACGGTGCGCTTCTCGGACTTGGACGACCAGGGCCAGCGAGATATGGTCGTCTATCTGGCGGACGTGATGCCGGGACGAACGTACGGCGCGATCGTCGTAGGTCAGTCCGCCGTGGCAGGCAGGTTGTGGCACGGTAGGCGATGGACCCCACTCGACCACGTGCTTGTGACTGGACCTCTCATCGAGCTGTGGTCCGGTGACGGAAGCTCGATGGGGCGGAACTCACGGGCTTCAGTGCGGCACCCGGATCGCTACGATCGTCAGGTCCGAGCGTTTGGCCAAGAAGGCCAAAGCAAGATTGCCCGCTGCCGCGTGGCCGTCGTTGGAGAGGGTGGAATCGGTTCAATCGTCACGGTGCAGCTCGCCCACCTCGGCGTGCGCGACATCGCGCTGATCGACTCCGATCGCGTCGAAGGATCAAACCTCAACCGGCTCGCAGGCGCAACGCCCGAAGATGTCGGCCGATTGAAGGTCGACCTCGCTGAGGAGCAGTTCCGGCGAGTGAATCCGGAAGCGTCCATCTGCCCGGTTCCCGAAGAGATTCGAACTGAATCAGCTCTTGAAGCTGCCCAGGGTGCCGACGTGCTGTTCGGCTGTGTTGACACTGACTCCGGTCGTCTGATTCTCAACGAGCTAGCAGTGACGCATGCCATCCCTTACATCGACTGTGGATCGGGCATCGACGCGCTTGAGGGCCACATGAGTGCTGCCGGCGGCCAAGTCGTTGTCTGGGTTCCCGGCCGTCCGTGCCTGCTCTGCTGTGGCGAGATTGACCGTGCCATCGCCGCTGAAGAACTGGAGAGCGATGACCTACGCGCATACCGAAGGGAACATGGCTACATCTCTGGCGCTGATGTGCCCGATCCATCGGTGATCTCACTCAACGGAACGGTGGGGTCGTTGGCGGTAACGGAGTTCATCGCGCTTCTCACCGGGTTTCGGCCGGCCAACCACTACACCTACTACGACATGTTCACACAGCGTGTCGGTCAGCGCCTCATCAAGAGGAATCCGCTCTGCTTCACATGCTCCGCAGAGGGGACTGGGGACTCAGCCAACGTCAAACGATACAGCCGAATAGCGGTGCCAATGGATCTTCCGGCTTAGCTGCAGCGCAGCACCAGCTCCCCCAGGCGAAAGCGAGAGCGGATTGGGGCTTGCCGCACTCATGCAGAAGCCGGGGGCTGTAGTGGGTAACGGCCCGGGTCGGGCAGGTCCTACAGAGCCACTTCCCACATGAACGTTCGCAGTACAGTCCCTGTTGGCCTACCACCCGTGACAAAATCGAGAACTTTCTCGTTGACGTTCCTACTGAGCGCAGATTGCCCCGCTCCGAGCGTCCGAGCGCGCCCCGGACGACGAGGGTGAAGCACTTGCGGCGCGGGACCCACCGGCGGAATACTGCGGCAACTCCCATGGCTGCGATGTGCGGTCAGACGCTGCCGCGAGGCTCGGCCCTCGGCGGATCTATATCCGAATCCGCTACCAACTGTGGACGACTCGTGTGGACAGCAGCGCACTGGCAGTGAACCGCTCCAGATGAGCCGGCGGTCCGAGCAAGACGAACAACCCTAACGTCCGCAAGGACGCAGGTATCTGCCGGCTAGGCCTCGCTCGCAAAGCTCCCTCGCCCCAGCTTCTCGGTGGCGGTGGGTCGCCACTGCCATCCTTTGTCTGAGAAGTAGCTTTGTAGGCGATACGGGCTGTGAAGCCCATCGGTGCTCCAGCGAGTGAGTTCGAGTCCGCTTGCCCGGGCTAGCGCTCGTCCCCAGTGCGGAGCGTGACAGAGGTGATCGAATGGACCGAGCTCAGCATGTCCTCGGAGCGGAAGTAGCGCGAGGCGCGCACTGGTGGGTCGAGCCGCAGTAGTTCCTAGCCGAGAGCGCGGGCCTGTGTGCCGGCAGGCAGCCGCCAGCTGTGAGATCGGACGCCGCTCGACGGCCTTCACGCGTCGCGCATGAACCCTACCCAACAACACTGTCTAGGCACTCCGGCGCGTGGGCTATCCCTCCGCCGGAAAGGAGACGCACTATCCGTCAATCGAGTCAATGGTTCGACGTCCACCCCGTAGCTCTGCGCGATGCGAGAGTTTGGGCCTTCAGGGAGTGGGCTGTGCCCGTAATCAGCTACACCCTCATCGGCCCCAACTGTCGGCGTGCGCCAACTACTTCGAGCCGCTGAGTTAGGATTGTCCTCCCTACCCGAAACAAGAGCGAGTGTTCTCTACCGCCACCCTGGACCTCTCGGCTGCGGCTGCTCCTCTCAAGCAGTTCGACCTGCTCG
>VYDI01000017.1:4671-4998 GCA_009843505.1 Holophagales bacterium
TGAGTCAACGAGCAGGCGCCCTTCAACTGATGCCTGAAAACGGAGCCAACACCTTTCGGCTCGAGTTGGCGTGTAGCGCCCTGTTGACTCTTGTCGATGGGCAAGGACGAGACCAGATCAGCGATTCAAGGTGGCGGGCATGGTTGCGAAGCGGGCCGTTCGGGGACTCGCGCATCCGGCTCTTGGAGGACCCTCCCAGTAATCCCTTTACCGAGACCATCGCCTTCTACGGCGGTTCGTACACCGTGTTGCCGGGGACTGCTTAGCACGCGGTTTCTCACCTCCGAATCTTGCTGCAGTCCATTTACATGGGCGACTCAGGAGAAT
>VYDI01000044.1 GCA_009843505.1 Holophagales bacterium
GATGGGGAGGTGGCGGATGCCGACCTCGTCGCGGCCGGCTGCGAGGGGCGAGGTGACGATGTCTACCTGCTTCGCGAAGCCGGCACGGAGCAGTTCGCGGGCCCAGGCTTCGTCGCCGACGAGGAGGACGCGGTCATAGGGCTGAGCGGGGGTGTGCTCCGTTATCCAGGCGGTTGGCCCGGGAAGGCCGCTGGGTGCGCGGGTCTTCCGACCCGCTGCCGCCGAAGGCGGCGAAGAATCGCCGGCCGAAGGCCGTCCGCTCTTCTCCCCCACCTCAGCCACGCCACCACTCCCCGGCCCGGCCCCCAACTGCTCCAGCCGCTCGCCCGCCTGCTGCCGCCACTGCAGCCGGAAGTACAGCGCATGCTTCCGCTCCGAGCACGTGCGGCAGGTACCGCAAGGATTGCCGCTCTTCAGACCGTCGACGATCTCGAGCAGGAGCGGCGCCCGCTCGACCTCGCCCAGCGAGGTCTCCGGGTACAGGCCGATCGGCCGGTCCTCCCAGAAGATGCACGGCGAGACCGCGCCGTTCGGCCGCACCACCACCGTGTGACCGGGCCAGGCGCAGCCGGCGACGGCGGTGCGGAAGCGGCCGCGCAACCGCTGCCGGTCGTAGAGGCCCGCCCGCCAGCGCATCAGGTGGCCGCGGAGGCCGATGGCCCGGCCGTCGTCGAAGTCGGGGTACGAGACGAGACGGAGCCCGCGAGCGGCCGCGTCCTCCGCGGCGGCGGCGAGCTCGGCCCGCAGCGCGCCGGGATCCTCGTCGTCGAGCAGCTCGTCCTCGGCACTGACGTGCGCGGTCGGCGTCACGAAGCGGACGTCGAGCTCGCTGGCGCCGATTTCCTCGGCGAAGCGCGGCAGGTGGGCGAGGTCGCCGCGGTTCGTCCGCATCCACACGAAAATCAGCCGCAGTCCGGTGCCGGCGCCGCGCCGGACCTCGTTCAGCAGTTCCAGCGAGCGCATCAGGCGGTCGAACCTGCCGCCGACGCGGATCGCCTCGTAGGTCTCGGCGTGGGTGCCGTCCATCGAAACGCCGACCGTGTTCACGCCGGCCTCGCAGATCGCCTCGGCCTTGGCCGGCGTCAGCGGCAGCAGGTTGGTCGGGAACCACAGGTCGGGAACGCCGTAGCTGCCGGCTTCGCGGACGATGTCGATGAACTTCGGATGCACCAGGGGCTCGGCCGCGCAGCCCAGGGCGACCTTGCGGGCGCGGGGGAAGAGGTCGGCCGCGACCCGGGAGAAGGTCTCGACCGGCATCATGCCGTTGCTCGACAACTGGCGGTCGAAGGGCAGGAACTGCAGCCGGTCGACCGCCGAGAAGTAGCACATCTTGCACTTCAGGTTGCAGCGCTCGGTGGTGTCGAGGATGACCTCGAGCGGACGGCGGCGGAGCGACTTCATTGGGCCAGAGCCTCGAGCATCGTCTTGCAGACGCCGCGGCCGGAACTCCTCTGGCGCCATACCGCGGCGATGCTAGCCGGGTCTCGCTCGCCGCGCCGCCAGGCCGCCTGCTCCCCCGCGATCGCCGCGGCCAGCGGCCCGGCGCGGTGCGCGGAGGCGACCCGCCCGTAGGCGCCGCCCCCGGACCAGCTCCGCAGGCTCGGAATCGGCGTTCCGACCACGGTCGCTCCCATCGAGAGCGCTTCGCAGCCGGCGTGCGGCGCGCCTTCCCACCGTGACGAGAAGAGAATGAAGCGGCTGCCGGCCAGCGCGTCGGCGAGGACTTCCGGGTACCGCGGCCCTTCGTAGACGACGTTCGGGAAGCGCCGGCCGAGGGCGCCGAAGCGGTCTTCGCCGCCGGGGCCGAAGATTCGGACCGGATCGTTGCGCTCCTCGCCGCGAGCCCGGCCGAGGTAGCGGGCCAGCGCCCGCACCATCAGCGGCGCGTTCTTCTGGGGATCGTCCCAGCGGCCGATCGCCACCATGCCCCGTCGCTCCCGGCCGAGGTCGGGCGATTCGCAGTAGACCCGGTGGATGGCGAGGGGAGAGACGTGAACCCGGTCTTCGAGGCCGTTCGCGCCGGCCGTGCGCAGGAAGCGGCGGAAGTGGGACTTCGCCTCCTCGCAACCGAGGATGAGCACGTCGGACGACCCGGCACTGCGGACGAACTCGGCGTCCTGCGGATCGGTGCGGCGGAAGGAGAGCAGGTAGCGCCGGGCGAGGAAGCGGAGCTGCCGGAGCTGGTGGCCGCGGTCGGACGAGCCCGAGAAGACCTTCCGGCGCAGCGTGGCCAGGGGAAACGCGCGGAGACCCATCTGGCCGTCGGAGTCGCCCATCGCGACCGTGCGCACACCGGCGCCGCGGATGATCTCCAGGAGATTCGACATCTGGTGGAAGGACGGCACGATCGCCACGTCGGCCTCGAGGCCCCGCCAGAACCCGGCGTCTTCCAGGCCGCCGCCCGCGGGCGGCGAGACGATCGGCACGGGAAAGCCGTCGTTCGAGGACTCGGGACACGCCACGAACGCCTCGTGGCCGAGGGCCTCGAGCCCGCGGATGTACTCCTCGAACCGGAAGCTGCACTGCCTGAGCGGCGTACCGTAGTTCCAGACGACTGCGACGCGCATGATGCACGACGCTACCGGACTGGGGTGTGACGGTGGGATGCCGTGGAGATAACGAGTTGCGGACCAGTCACATGCAGGGGAAGGCGAAGTTGTCGCTTCTGCTTGCCGCCGTCTCGCCCAGCCGGTTGTGGTGGGTCCAGTTGCTCCCGCCGGCGCTCTGGACGTAGAGGTTGAAGGCGAGGTCGGTGACCGGAGCGACGTACACCCAGCGGTGGCCGTTCAGGTGGCAGCCGTCGAGCACCTTGACCAGGACTTCCGCGTTGTCGCGATTGAAGAACCAGAGCAGGCCCGATTCGCCCGACGCCCAGATGCCGGCTTTCCCTTCGCCGACCTCCCCGCCCGGTGTCTCGTAGCACATGGCGACCTTGAAGCCGCCGTCGAACACGAGGGACGCCGTCTCCGGCCGGCAGCCGGTGTAGCCGGGCCCCTGAGGAGGAGCCGGCAGGGGACCGAGAGTCGTGTCGGCGGGATCGGGCTCCGGGTCGGGCTCGGGAGGCGGCTCGGGATCGGGGGCCGGGTCCGGATCGGGATCCGTGCCGGGAACTGGATACAGGAAGCGGACCGCCGCGCGATCGTCGCTGTTGAGCCGCGCCCCGCGGCCGTCGCCGTGGGCCTGCGCTCGCATGATCGCCTCGCGGGTCACCGCGTCGCAGGAACCGCTCCTGGCATCGCCGCAGGAGTGGCTGATGCCGATCGCGTGGCCCAGTTCATGAGCCATGATCTCCTCGTGGTTCTCGCGAGGATGCGGCGAGAGCGCCAGCCAGTCCTCGAACCCGTCCTGGGTGCCGACGTTCGACTCGATGATCGCCAGCGCCTCGACCGAGTCGTTGCCCGGAATCGGGTGAGGGACCTCCGAGGCGCCGCAGTAGAAGAAGGTGTGGGTGATCGCGAGGACGCCGCCCTCGCTCGGCAGGAACGTCCCCGGAATCTCGTCGAACGGATCTTCGTAGGAGATCGAGTTCACGCCGTCCACGCCGTCGAGCTGAAACTCCTGGTTGGAGGTGCCGTGAAGGACCAGGTTGGCCCGACTGCCGGAGACGCTGTTCCAGGCCCGCATTCCGGCCCGTACCTCGGACAGGCCGTCTCCAGGGACCCCGGGTTGACCTCCGGCCTGGACGGTGAAGCCCGCGCTCGCGCCGCCGTCGAACTCGCGCCAGCGCAGCGCCAGGCCGTCGTGGAAGCAGTCGTCCGGACTACGCGTCACGGTGAACGGCGACCTGACCGCGATGGGGCCCGCGGGCGGCTCGCTCACGAAGTAGTCAGCGGAGCGCTCGACGCCGGTCGCGTGGTCCGCGATCCAGCGCCGGAAGCCGGACGAATCGCGCGGCAGCCGGGCGCGGGCCCGGTCCGTGGCCACGGGGTCCCCGGGCAGCGTCACTTCACCGTGGAGCGACGGCTCGCGAATCAGCAGCGGGCCCCGGGCGGTCCGGACCTCGAAGAAGATGCCGAGGGCGAACTCGACCGGCCGGTAGGCGTCGGCCAGCGGATCGAGGAAGAGCAGTACGCGGTCTCCCTCGGCCAGCATCGGGAGGCCCTGGACCCGCGTCGCGATGCCGCCGGGAAGCCGGCCGCCGGGCTGCCGCACGATGATCGTGCCGCCCGGGACGAAGCCCTTCAGGACCTCCTCGACCTGGAAGGAGTACGTCGTGAACGCCGGGCCGTCACGGAGGCCGGGGGACGCGGAGAGGACCTCCCCGAAGACGATCGCCCCGGAGCGCTCGACCATGGAGTCGTCGGTGGGAAGGACGTAGACGATCCCTGCCGCGGGGGTGGCGAGGAGGACGGCGGCGAGAAAGGAGCCGGCCTGGCGGCCGCCTAGTTGCCGCAAGGAAACGCCTCGTTGTCACTCCTGGTGGACGCGGTGTCTCCCTGCCGGTTGTGGTGGGACCAGGTGCGACCCTCGCTGTCGACCACGTAGAGGTTGAAGGCGAGGTCGGTCACCGGCGCCACGTACACCCAGCGGTGATTGTTGTAGAAACAGCCGTTCAGCACCTTGATCAGCACCTCCGCGTTGTCGCGGGTGAAGAACCAGAGGAGGCCGGACTCGCCGGAGGCCCAGATGCCGGCCTTGCCCTCGCCGACGGTGCCTTCGTTCGTCTCGTAGCACATGCGGACGTTGTAGCCCCCGTCGAAGACGAGCGGCGTCGTCGCGGGAACGCAGTCGGTGTAGCCGGGGCCGGTCGGCGGGCCGGCGTCGGGGTCGGGC
>VYDI01000002.1 GCA_009843505.1 Holophagales bacterium
CCGGGCCCGCCCCCCCTCGCCCGCCGGCCCGACACATCGCCCAATCTAAGCGGAGCACGAAGAGGCCCCCCGGACCGCCACCGAGCCCTACACCTGGTATCCGCAGCGCGAGGGCCGGGTGGACCTCGTCCTGCCGCGGGCCCGGGAGACCGGCGCGATCGACGATCCGGCGACGCGGCAGGAGATCGCGAAGCTGATCTGCCTGTACACCGGAGCGAGGCTCGCCTCCGACGGCGCGGAGGCCAAGCGCAAAGCCGGCACCACGGAGATCATCCCGGCCGGGTCGATCGGCAAGCTCGCCGCGAGCGTCATCGCCCGCCAGGCTTCGCACGTCCACACGATGATCTCGGGAGCGGAGGCCATGCTTAGCGGTCCCGACTCCGCCGCGGACGGGATCGTCGCCGAGGTCCTCGTCTCGGTGCCCGCGATCTCGATCGCCGGCGGCACGGACGAGATTCAGCGCAACATCATCTCCGAGCGCGTGCTCGGGATGCCGAAGGGGTACCGCGCCGACCAGGGCCCGTTCCGGGACATCAAACGCAACGCGTGAACGTCCGGTGGCGGCTGGCGGTGGCGGCCGGCCTGCTGGCCGGCGCCTGCGGCAATCCGCTTCCCGTGGTCGACACCGGCGGCGACTACGACCCCTTGGCCGATCCTCTCGTCGATCCGCCGTCGTTGCACGAGCTCTACCCGGTCACCGAGCCGCAACGGGCCGACACCGCGACGACGATCGTCCGCCACGACTTCTCCCAGCCGGCGACGCTCAATCCGCTCTTTCCGTCCGGCGCGGCGTCCGCCTGGACGATGTTCGGGATGCTCTTCGAGTGGCTCGTCATCCGCCACGGCAGCCCGTCGGACTACGACTGGAACTCCAACGTCGTCCTCGCGGTGCAACCGTCCGAGGATCTGCGCTCCGTCACCCTGGAGTTGAATCCCGAGCTGCGCTGGCACGACGGCGCGCCCTGGACCGCGCACGACGTCGTGTTCTCGCTCGAGACCCTGCGCGACGAACGGGTGCCGGTGAGCTTCTGGCCGACGGCGCGCGACCTCGTCGTCGGGGCCACGGCGGAGGGTGCGCACCGGGTGCGCTTCGACTTCGCCGGTCTCCTGGCGCCGCAGCTCCGCCTGGAGGCGCTCGTCTTTCCCATCATGCCGCTCCACATCGTGGGCGACCCCGCCGAGCGCGCGGCCGATCCGACGCTCCGGTCCTCGCCCTACTACAACCGCTACGGCCGCGAGGCCGTGATCGGCAGCGGTCCGTTCCGCTTCGTGGAATGGCGGAACAATGACCGCGTCGTCCTCGAACGGTGGGAAGACCACTACCTCTTCGACCGCGCGCCGCCGGCCGCGAAGACGATGATCTTCAAGTTCCAGCCGGACCGGAACCTCGCCTTCCTGCAGTTCCTGGGGGGCGAGTACGACCAGGTCTACGTCGACGCGAACATCTTCGCCCGGCAGGCGAAGGGGGAACTGTTCGAGGAGAGAGGCGTGAAGGGCCGCCACGCGTCGGCGCTGCTGCTCAGCCTCCTCTGGAACATGGACGGCAGCAATCCCTTCTTCACCGACCCGCTGGTGCGCCGGGCGCTCGCCCACGCCTACGATGCGGAGACCGTACTGCGCCGGGTCGGCCACGGCCTGTACCGGCGTTCCTACGGCTTCATGGTGGAAGAACGCGGCTGGGACTACGAGCCGGCGATCCTCGAGCGGGCCCTCGACTACGACCTGGCGCGCGCCGCCGAACTTCTCGACCAGGCCGGCTGGCTCGCCGACCCCGACACCGGTTGGCGCTACAAGGAGATCGACGGTGAGCGGGTCCGCTTCAGCTTCGAGCTGTCGTACACCGCCGGCCTGACCTACGTGCCGCCGACGCTCGACATCCTGCGCGAGGACTTCCGCCGCCTCGGGGTCGAGATGGTGACCCGCGCCTACGAGAGCGCTTCGCTCAACGAGAGGCGGCTCGCCCACGAGTTCCAGGCGCTCGGGACGATCGTCGGCACGACCCAGGATCCGAACGCCCTCCGCAACCAGCTAGCCACCGACGCCTACGACGGCGGCCGCAACAGCGGCGGCTACTCGAACCCCAGGGTCGACGAACTCTTCGAGCTGGGCAAGCGGGAGCAGGACAGCGAGAGGCGCGGCGCGATCTACCGCGAGATCCACCGCGAGGTGTACAAGGACCAGCCGGTGCTGTTCCTCTTCCACGTGAGCTTCCTCTGGGTCTTCAACAACGACATCCGCGGTGTCGAACTCGGTCCGATGGGCACGATCCTGCTGTGGCCGACGCCGCCCGAGGGCTGGCCGTCGCGGACGGGTCCGGGCTGGTGGCGGGAGCGCCGCTAGCTAGCCGGCCCGCTGCGCCCGGATCCGCGCGATCGCCTTCGCCACGTCGTACCTGTCGTCCCCCTCGTAGCGGGGCGCCTGCTCGGCGAACGCGGCCTCGACGTCGTTCCACCGGGTTTGCGCGTACTCGATGACGTGGGGATGGGTCAGCAGGTAGAAGCGGCCTTCGCGTATCTGCTGTAGGACCATGTCGGCGGCCTCGTCCGCGGACATGGCGTGCTCCGCGCTGAGCTTGGCGGCGGCGGGATTGGCCTCCTGGGGTCCGCCGAGGTGCTCAGGCCGGCGTTCCGAGGAACGCCAGATGCTCGTCGCGACCCAACCGGGGCAGAAGACGCTGACGCCGACGTGCTCCGGCAATTCCGCGCGCAGCACGTCGGAGATAGCGAGCACCGCGTGCTTCGAGGCGGTGTAGACGGCGGAACCCGGGAAGGGGATGCCTAGACTGTGCTCGGAGCCTGTGCTCACGATGCGGGATTCCCTGCCGCCCTCGATGAAGCGGGGCGCGAAGACGCGGATGCCGTTCAGCACGCCCTCGACGTTCACGCTGAGGATCCAGCGCACGTCGTCGGCGCTGAACCCGAAGGCCGGCGCCCGGCCGGCGCCGACGCCGGCGTTGTTGAACAGCAGCTCGACCGACCCGAAGGCCGCCCAGGCGTCGTCGGCCAGGCGCTCGAGTTCCTCTTCCCGCGTTACGTCGACGCGCGCCGCCAGCGCCTTGGCGCCAAGGGCTTCCGCCTCGCGGGCGACTTTCTCCGCGGCGTCCTTCTCCAGATCGGCGACCGCGACGTTCGCGCCGTCGCGCGCCAGGGCAAGGGCGATGGCGCGGCCGAGGCCGTTGCCGCCGCCGGTGATGACTGCCGACGTGCCGGCCAGCTCCATGCTCCGTTCCTCCTAGGTCCGCAGCCGCGGCAGGACGTCTTCGGTGAACCGCCCGGCGGCCTCCCGGCCCGGAGCGCTCGGCGCCAGGAAGTTCGGCCCGGCGACCGCGAACTTCTCGATCCCGAGGTCGAGCAGCGCCTCGAGCCTGGCCGCGCAGTGCTCGGGGCTGCCGACGATCGCGTAGCCGTCGATGAACTCGTCCGTGAGCGCGGTCGTCTGCTGTCCGCCCTCCCGGCCATGGGCGGTCATGTCGTAGCGGTCGTGGATGTTGCGGAACACCTCCGTCTGCTGCTCGTCGGCCGGTCCGGAAATCTCGCCGTACATGACGGAGAAGCGGGCGAAGAGCCCGGTGGACGCGCGGCCGAGTTCACGGCCGACCTCCGGATCGTCGCAGCAGACGACGTTCACATAGGCGCCGAACTCGAGCGACTCCGGGTCGCGGCCGGCTTCCGCCGCGGCGCTCCGCGCCGTCTCGATTCCCCAGGCGATGCGTTTCGGGTCGGCGCCGACGGCGAGCATGACCCGGTCGGCCTGACGGGCGGCAATGCCGATCACTTTGGGCCCTGTGGCCGCGACCTCGACCGGGACCTTCGGACCGTCGCCGATCCAGCGGATGCTGCTCGCGGAGGGCCCGTGCGCCAGTCCCAGCTTCTCCGCGAGCGGCGCGGCCTCGTCCGCAATCCCCGTGTTCACGAAGTCCACCTCCTCGCCGCGCAGGTAGGTCTGCAGGACGACGAGATAGTCCTCGAACCAGCCGAGGCGGGCCGGCGCTCGGCCCAGGTGCGCCAGCGCACTGTCGCCGCGGCCGATCCCCAGCACCATGCGGCCCCGCGACACCCGCTGGACCGAGAGCGCCGAGGACGCCGTCGTCGCCGGGTGGCGGGTGACCGGATTCGTCACCGACGTCGCCACCCGCAGCGTCTCCGTCGCGGTCGCGCCCAGTGCGAGGCAGACGTACGGATCCCCGGACAGGTTCTGCGAATCGACCACGTTCATGCCGTCCCAGCCCCTGGCCTCCGCCTGACGGGCGAACTCGGCACTCCGGGTCGGCGCGGCGACGGTTGCGGTCCAGAACTCCATGGCCATTCTCCTTCCTGGTCAGTCCCGTGAGCGCGCACGATAGCGGTCGGCCAGGTCGCGAATCTCCCGGTTCTCGAGGATCCCCTCACGGCGTCCGTCCAGCGTCGCCTGGAGCATCGCTTCGCCGATCGCCCGGTTGCCAACGGTGAGCGACCGAAACCCGCGGAGCAGGGCGCCGATCGCGGCGCCCATGCGGTGGTATGCCGTCATGCGGTCGGGCTTCACCTCGTGGAGGATGCCGGCGGGCCGCCAGCAGACGCAGCCGCCGAGTCCGAGCTCGCACAGGGCCTGCTCGGTTTCCGCCTTGACGCGGGCCCAGTTCATCCGGCTCTCGAGGCTCGTGCCCGAACCGCTGACGAAGTGGAAGGTCGCGTTCGGGCTCGCCGCGAGCACCGCTCGTCCGGCCGCAAGCGCGAAGTCGTAGGTGATCCGGCGGTACTCCGCCGCGTCCCGAACCTCGCTCGAGGATCGCCCCAGGCAGTAGCACACGGCGTCGACTCCCTCGAGACTCTCGCGGAGCGGCGCGAGGTCCAGGAAGTCCCGGCACTCCACCGGACGCAAGCCGGGTGCGGAGTACGGCAACGGACGCCGGGCAACCGCGCGCACCTCGGCGACCCGGGGATCGTCGAGCCATGCGTGGGCGACGCCGGTGCCGATCAGGCCCGTCGGCCCGAAGACCGCGGCCTTCAGTTGGCCAGTTTCTCTTGCCAAGTCAGAAGCTCACGCCGCTTGAGTACGATCCCGCGCGTTGCGCGGCCAGCCAGTATAATGCTGGCCGGCGAGCCAGTAAATCTGAGGAGCGGTCATGGCGCATATGTTCAGCAGGGGTACACAGGTGTTCGTTGCGGCCGTGTTCGCCGCCGGATTCGCGACGGCAACGTACGCCGACGACTGGCTGCAGTGGCGCGGGCCGGATCGCGCCGGGATCTCGACCGAGACCGGCCTGCTCGACGAGTGGCCGCCGGAGGGCCCCGCCGTCAACTGGCAGATCGAGACGCTCGGCCAGGGCTACGGGACGGTCGTCGTCGAAGGCGATGCGATCTACGTCCAGGGCACCCGCGGCGGCCAGAGCGCGGTCTTCCGCCTGCGCGCGAGCGACGGCGGCGAAGTGTGGATGCGGACGCTGGGCCCTCTGTACGACCATACGGACAGAGGCGACGGCCCGCGCTCGGTGCCGACCATCGACGGCGACTCGCTCTTCGTCCTGAACGGAATGGGCGAAGTGGCGAAGATCGCGAAGGATTCCGGCGAAGTGATCTGGCAGTTCAACATGCTGGACCGTTTCGGCAGTCCAAACACCCGCTGGGGCATCAGCGAGTCGCCGCTCGTCGTGCGCGACCGGATGTTCGTCATGCCGGGCGGCCCGGACGGCGCGATCGCGGCGCTCTCGACCGCCGACGGCAGCACGATCTGGCGCTCCAGCGAACTCGGCGACGTGGCCTCCTACTCCTCGCTCATCCTGCGCGAGATCGCGGGGACCGAGGTGTTGATCGGCTTCACCGGCGAGGCCGGCGTCGGCGTTCGCGCCGAGGACGGCGCCCTGCTGTGGCGCTACGAGCGGCCGTCCACCGTGAACGCGATCAACATCGCCACGCCGGTCCTCGAAGGCGACCTCGTCTTCTACTCGGCGTCCTACGGCATCGGCGGGGGCGCGGTCCGGGTCAGCGTCGAGGACGAGGGCGGTTCCTTCTTCAGCGAGCAGGCGTACTTCGAGACCCGGCTCCAGAATCACCACGGCGGCGTCGTCGCCCACGAGGGGACGCTCTACAGCTTCTTCGGCCCCGCGCTGACCAGCGTCGATATCGAGACGGGCCAAGTCCACTGGCGCGCCCGCAGCGTCGGCAAGGGTTCCCTGGTGATGGCCGACGGCAAGCTCTTCCTCCTCAGCGAGAGGAACAAGGTCGGCTTGGCGGTCGCCACGCCCGAGGGCTACGACGAGCGAGGGCGCTTCGAGATCGAGTATCGCGGCGACTTCACCTGGGCGCATCCGGTGGTCGCCAACGGCGCGTTCTACATCCGGGACCAGGAATCGCTGACGTCATACGACGTCGCCAAGTAGCCACTGCCTGCGATAGAACCGGCCGATGACTCCACTCTTCCGCCGCTTCGCGTTCGCCTCGACCGCCCTCTTCCTCGTTGCCTCGGCGGCTCCGGCCCAGTTCGGGCCGGTCAAGCTGACGACGAGCGGCTACGTGATGGGCTTCGTCGGCGAGGACGAGCCCGACCTCCACACCTATCTCGGCATTCCCTACGCCGCGCCGCCGCTCGGCGACCTCCGTTTCCGGCCGCCGCGGCCCGTGACCCCGGGCAGAACGCCCATCGACGCGATCGTCGAGCCGCCGTCCTGCATGCAGGCGCCTTACCCCGAGGGCGGCTTCTACGCCCAGCCCCTGGTCGAAGTGAGTGAGGACTGCCTGTACCTCAACCTCTGGACCGCGGGCGACGAGGGCGATCGCCGGCCGGTGATGGTCTGGATCCACGGCGGCGCGCTCACCCGCGGGTCGGGCTCGCTGCCCCTCTACGACGGCACGGCGCTGGCGCGGAAGGGCGTCGTCGTGGTGACGGTGAACTACCGGCTGGGCGCTTTCGGCTATCTCGCCCACCCGGCCCTGTCGGCCGAGTCCGACCAGGGGGTTTCCGGCAACTACGGCGTCCTGGACCAGATCTTCGCCCTGCAGTGGGTGCGGGACAACATCGCGACCTTCGGCGGCGACCCGGACCGGGTGACGATCTTCGGCGAATCGGCCGGCGCCTGGAGCGTCAACGTGCTGCAGGCTTCACCACTGGCCCGCGGCCTGTTCCACCGGGCGATCGGCCAGAGCGGCGGCTTCTTCGACGGCCTGCCGGTGCTTCGCTCCTCCGAGGACGGCTCGGCCGAGAGCGCCGGCGAGGCCTTCGCCAGGCGGCTCGGAATCGAGGGCGGCGACGTGGCCGCCCGCCTGCGCGAACTGGACGCAGAGGCGATCCTCGCCGAGGCTTCGAAGCAGGGCGCCTTCGCGACCAGGCCGAACGTCGACGGCTGGGTGCTGCCGAAGCAGGTGGCCGAGATCTACCGGGCCGGCGAGCAGGCCGACGTGCCGGTGCTGGTCGGATCGAACCGCGACGAGGCGACCAGCCTGATGGGCCGCATGCTTCCCTCGAACAAGTCCGGGGTCGAGTTCCTGGTGAAGAGCCAGTTCCCCGATGTGGCCGACGAGTTCTTCGAGGCCTATCCGGTGCCGGATGACGCGGCGGCAAGGCGCGCCTTCATCGACGCGTTCTCCGACCGCGTGTTCGCCTGGCACATGAAGACCTGGGCGATGCTCTCGGAGACCGTGCCCTCGCCGGCCTGGCTGTACTTCTTCAGCCACGCCCCGCCACACCCCGAGAAGAACTACTACGGCGCCTACCACGCGGCCGAGATCGCTTACGCGTTCGACAACCTGGACAAGCTGGACTACGAGTACGCGGAGGAGGACCACGAACTCGCCGAGGCGATGTCCGGTTACTGGGTCGCCTTCGCCTCCACTGGCGACCCGAACCCGCCGGGCAACCCCGACCTGCCGGCGTGGCCGGAGTTCAGGCCGGACACGGCCCGGCACCTCGAGTTCGGTTCCACCGTCGAGGCCGGCAGCCACCTCCACCGGGACCGCATGGCATTATGGGACCGTTTCTTCGAGGTGACCCAGCCATGAATCGACGCGCTCCCGTTGCGATCGCCATCGCCTTCCTCCTCTCCGTCCCCGCCGTAGCCCCGGCGCAGCAGCGAGGCGACGCTCCGCCGCCGCTGAACATCATCGGCCTGACCGGCCTTTCGTTCGGCGCCTGGGTCGAGCCCGACACGCAGATGGAGGCTTGGGTCCAGATGGCCAGGTTCGTCTGCCAGGCCGAGGAGTTCTGCAAGATCAACGTCTTCGACGGCCCGGAACTCGCCACCCACGTCGACCCGGTACCCGAAGAGAACCGCAAGGCCCTGAAGTACGTCTTCACGTACCAGCAGGGCGAAACCCCGCCTATCGTCGTCCGCGAGGCTCAGCCCGAAGAGGGCAAGGAGCCCCGGGAGTGGACCTTCGACTAACGGTTCCGCGGGAAGCCCAGATCCACCTGGCTCTCCGCCGGGTCCGGCCAGCGCGCCGTCACCACCTTGGCCTTCGTGTAGAAGTGGACGCCCTCCGGGCCGTACATGTGCGTGTCGCCGAAGAGGGACTGCTTCCAGCCGCCGAAGGAGTGGTAGCCGACCGGCACCGGGATCGGCACGTTGACGCCGACCATGCCGGCGTCGGCGTCCTCCTGGAACTGGCGAGCGGCGCCGCCGTCGCGGGTGAAGATCGCGGTGCCGTTGCCCCAGGGGTTCTGCTCGACCAACTCGACCGCCTCCTGGTAGCTGTCGGCGCGGACCACGCATAGGACCGGGCCGAAGATCTCGTCGCGGTAGACCGTCATGTCAGGCGTCACGTTGTCGAGCAGCGAGACGCCGAGGAAGAAGCCGTCGCCGTCGAAGGTGGTGTTGCGGCCGTCGACGACCACGGTGGCGCCCTCTTCGGCGCCGGCGCCGACGTAGCCGGCCACGCGGTCGCGGTGCTCGCGGGTGATCAGCGGGCCCATCTCCGACTTCCCGTCCATGCCGGGGCCGATGGAGAGTTTCCCCATCCGCTCCTGGATCGCGCCGACCAGCGGATCGCCGACGCCGCCGACCGCGACGACGACCGAAACCGCCATGCAGCGCTCGCCGGCCGAGCCGTACGCGGCGGAGACCGCGGCGTCGGCTGCGAGGTCGACGTCGGCGTCGGGTAGGACCACCATGTGGTTCTTCGCGCCGCCGAGTGCCTGCACCCGCTTGCCGGCGCCGGTCCCCGTCTCGTAGACGTAGCGGGCGATCGGCGTCGAACCGACGAAGCTCACCGCCGCGATGTCCGGGTGCGTCAGCAGGCGGTCGACCGCCACCTTGTCGCCGTTGATCACGTTGAACACACCGGGCGGGAACCCGGCCTGGTCGAACAGCTCCGCCAGCAGCAGCGGTGCCGAAGGGTCCCGCTCCGAGGGCTTGAGCACGAACGTGTTGCCGCAGGCGACCGCATTGGGGAACATCCACAGCGGCACCATGGCCGGGAAGTTGAACGGCGTGATGCCGGCCACCACGCCCAGCGGTTCCCGCACCGAGTAGACGTCGACGCCGGTCGAGGCCTGGGAGTTGTAGCTCCCCTTCAGCAGGTCGGCGAGGCCGCAGGCGTACTCGATGTTCTCGATCCCCCGGGCCACCTCGCCGGCGGCGTCGGCGAGCACCTTGCCGTGCTCGGCGGTCAGCAGTCGGGCGAGCTCGTCCGTGTGGGTCTCGACCAGGTTCCGGAAGGCGTACATCAGCTTCGTCCGCACGGCGAGCGAGGTACGCCGCCAGTCGCCAAAGGCGTCCCTGGCCGCGGCAACCGCGGCGTCGACTTCGTCCGTACTCGCCAGACCGACCGCCGCGGTCTGTTCGCCCGTGGCCGGGTTGAAGACAGGGTGGGTCCTGCCGGAGCCGGCGCTGAGACGGTTTCCGTTGACGTGGTGCTGAATCGTTCTCATGTCCATGTCTCCCTCAGTCCAGCCTACTTGCAGTCGTCGTAGCGCCAGTGCCAGGGTTCCCAGTCGAAGCCGCCGGCGTTGCCCAGCGGGTAGCTCTCGGTGAAGCAGAAGTCGGCGGCGTGCCGCTTCAGCCACTGGTACGCCGGCGTGTCCTTGAAGTCCGCGTCGCTGGGCACGAGGTCGACGGCGCGGCCGGTGATGTGCTCGGAGTAGCCCGGCGGAGCGGTCCAGCGGACAGCGTTGAGGAAGGGTCGGCCTCCCGCCAGGAGGCCTTCCAGCACCCTCTTCTGAAAGCCGTAGCTGCGGAAACCGGAGTCCACTTCCAGCCGGATGCCCTGCTCCCGCGCGGCGGCAGCCATCGCGACCACAGCGTCGCGCGTCCCGGGTGTGACGTAGATGCCGAATTCGCCAGTCAGCTCGCTGGGCACCTTCACCAGTTCGGTCGGGTCGGCGGTCTCCTGGATGCGGTTGCCTCGCCACGGCGGCGGCACGTCGTAGACGACGCCGTTCAGCTCGACTTGCTCGGGCCCTGGGTCCGTCGGCTGGGCCGTAACAGGGACCGTTGTGAGCAGAAGGCAGAGGCTGACCGGTGCTAGGATGCCAGTCCCTTCAAGCATCGGTCCATTCTTTCCGAACAAGGACTCAAGCCATGCGCAAGCTCACCCTCTTCTCGCTCGCCCTGCTCATCGCTCTCCCGGCCCTCGCCGCGGAGGGAGACGGCATCAAGCGGATGCCGAACGGCAAGCCCGACCTGTCGGGCGTGTACGACGCAGGCACGATCACTCCGGTCGATCGCCCGCCGCAGTACGGCGACAACCTGTACCTGACGCCGGAGGAGGCGCAGGAGATGGAGGAGGAAAGGGACAGGCTCTGGCGGTCCCTCGAAGAGGACCGGAAGGGTGGCGGCGCCGATCGGACCGCACCCAAGAAGGGCGGGGACGGCGACAACCGCTTCGGCGGCGGCGGCGTAGGCGGCTACAACGCGTTCTGGATCGACCCTGGCTCGGAGGCGGTGATCGTGGACGGCAAGTTCCGCACGTCGATCATCTACGAGCCGAAGAACGGCCGGCGGCCCGCGATGACCCCCGCGGCCATGCGCCGGATGGCGACGAACTTCGCGTCATTCATCCACAACAACGACGGCACGGCCTCCTGGCTCGACCAGGACGGCCCCGGGCCGTTCGACGGTCCCGAGACCCTGGCGCTGGCCGAACGCTGCCTGCTCGGTTTCGTCGGCGGACCGCCGCTGCTGCCCAGCCTGTACAACAACTACGCGCGGATCATGCAGACCGAGAACCACGTCGTCATCATGGCGGAGATGGTCCATGACGCGCGGATCATCCCCATCGACGGCGAGCACGGTCCCGACGGGATCAACTGGTGGCTCGGCGACGGCGTCGGCCACTGGGACGGCGACACCCTGGTCGTCACCACCCGCAACTTCCGCAACCAGACCGGCCTGCCCGGGGGCAGTGAGACGATGGTGGTGGAGGAGCGCTTCAGCCGGAGCGAGGACGGGAACCTGCTCTACCATTTCCGGGTCGACGACCCGAACTCCTGGACGGCGCCCTGGGCGGGCGAGTACACGTGGCAGGCCAAGGACAGCCTGGTCTACGAGTACGCCTGCCACGAAGGCAACTACGCGATGGGCAACGTCCTGCGCGGCGCCCGCCTGCTCGAGTCGGAGTACGACCAGCCGCAGAGTTCCGGCGGAGAGTAGGCGCTGGCAGCGGCGGCGTCCCACACTGGGTGCGCTGGCGTCCTCGCCGGCTTCTGAGAGGAGGCGCGCCGCGAAGCGGCGACCTTACTCCCAACGGAACGCCCACATCGCGAGCCCGAAGCAGAGGACGGCCCACGCCGCCAGCCCCAGGATCGGGCCGCCCTGAGCGAACAGCGGTTCGCCGCTGTTCACCATCGCTCGCATCGCGTCGGCCAGGAAGGTCAGCGGCAGCCACTTCGCGAAGGCGAGGAGCCAGTCCGGCAGCGCGGTCTGCGGGAAGAACACGCCCGACAGGAACATCAGCGGCAGCGACACGATGTTCGCTAGCGGCGCCGCCGTGTTCTCCGTCTTCGCGATGCCGGAGATCGCCAGGCCCAGTGAGGCGAACACGAGACCGCCGAGGAAGATGAGCGGGATGACCTCCAGCCAGAACAGCGGGTAGCCCGGGGCCACCTTGACGCGGGACACCAGGATGCCGACGAGCAGCAGGACGTTCGTCTGCATCACGAGCAGGAGGAGCCTGGTGGTGAGCGATCCCACCAGGAAGTGATTCGGGCCGATGGGCGTGGCGTGGAGACGCTTCAGCACGCCCTGGTTGCGCAGCCGCACCAGCGTGAAGACGACGCCGAAGAGCGCGCTCTGCATGATCGCCAGCGAGACGATGCCCGGCACGATGAAGCCCTTGTAGCCCTGGCCGCGGCCCGCGATCTCGGTGGGGGAGATCGTCGCCCAGTTCTCGACCCGGTACTCCGCCGGAACGTTCGCCACGCTCTTGAACACACCCTCGAGCACCTGGCCGAGGATGGATCGGGCCGCCTCCGCCTCCTGCGCCTTCCTGCCGTCGAAGGTGAGGTCGAGCGTCGACGAGGCGCCGAGTTCGCCGAAGCCCTCCGGGATCACCAGGAACGCGGTGATGTCGCCGGCCAGGACCTCCGCTCGCAGGTACTCGGCATCGTCTGACTCCGGGATGTTGAACAGCGGTTCGCCGCCCAGGTCGCCTTTCAGCACGGACACCAGCAGGGTCGACGCCTGGTTCTTCGCCTGGTCGACGATGCCGACCTGCGGCGGCGCGAAGCTGCCGAAGTCGAAGAGGCCGAAGACGACCATCATCACCGTCGGGAAGGCCAGCGACCAGAAGATCGCCGCCCGATCGCGGAAGAACATCTTCAGTTCGGCGCCGATGAACGCCAGGTAGATCTTCACCGCGGGGTTCCTACTCGACGAGCTGGTGCCCGGTCAGATCGAGGAAGACGTCTTCGAGCGTCAGCGCGCCGTCCCGGCGGACCGACTGGCCTCCGCGGTTCGCCAACTGGTCGATCAACGCCTGCGGCGCGTCGACAGCGACGATGGCGCCCCGGTCGATGACCGCCACGCGATCGCAGAGGACCTCCGCCTCTTCCATGTAGTGGGTGGTCAGCATGATCGCCATGCCGTCGGAGCGCAGGCCGTCGATCAGCTTCCACATCCTGCGACGGGCCTGGGGGTCGAGCCCGGTCGTCGGTTCGTCCAGGAACATCGCGACCGGCTGGTTGACCATGGCGACCGCGATCGAGAACCGCTGCCGCTGGCCGCCGGACAGGTGCTTGTAGCGGGACGTCGCCCGATCGGCCAGGTCGACCCTGGCCAGCATCTCGTCCGCCGAAGCGTCCGAGCCGTAGAGCGTCGCGAACAGCTGGACCGTTTCGCGGAGCGTCAGGTTGTCGAAGAAGGCGTTCTGCTGGAGCTGGACGCCGATCATGCTCTTGACCCGCCGCCGGTTCTTCTTCACGCCGACGCCGTCGATGAACGCCTCGCCGCCGTCCGCCTGGCGGAGTCCCTCCAGGATCTCGACCGTGGTCGTCTTGCCGGCCCCGTTGGGGCCGAGCATGCCGAAGATCTCGCCGCGATGGACCTGGAACGAGACCCCGTCGACGGCTACGAGTTCCCCGTAGCTCTTGCGCAGGTCCCGGACGTCGATGACGACGTCGTTGGCCATCGCCGCGGCCGCGGTCTCAGTCGTCGAGACTGGCCCAGACGTAGCCGATCCAGACCGGCTCCGGCGACAGCGGGCCGTTGCCGTAGGGCGCGTACTTCTCGGGCAGGCCGTCCTTCTGGACGTCCTGGAGCGACTTGCCGGCGCTCTTCTGCTTGTCGATGTAGTCGATCGTCTCGGCCACGTAGTCGTGGTACCTCTGCAGGTCGGCCTTCGTCGCCAGCGGCCCGTGGCCGGGAATGATCTTCGTCTCGTCGTCGACGATGTCGAGGAGCTGGGCCATGTTGTCGCGCAGGCCGAGGGCGCTGCCGCCGACGTCCCGGTCGATGTACGGGTAGCCGCCGAGGTTCGGGAACTGGTCGCCGGCGTGGACCACGTTCGAGTCGCGGAAGAAGATCGCCGCGTCGCCGTCCGTGTGGGCCGGGTTACCGAAGTGGATCACGTCGATCGCCTCGCCGTTCCAGTGCAGGGTGACGCTCTCGTTGAAGGTCACGATCGGCAGAGCCTCGGACGGGAACGGCGTCGCCGAGAAGTTGGCGCCGGCATGGCGGTTCTCCAGCAGGCGCTTGCGCACGTTCGCGTGCGCAACGATCGCGGAGTCGGCGCCGAAGCCCGCGTTGCCGCCCGCGTGATCGAAGTGGTAGTGCGAGTTGACGACGAAGTCGATCCTGCCCTCCTGGATCTTCGCCACCGCCGCCTTGATCTTGGGCACCACCGGCATCATCGCGTCGTCGACGATCAGGATGCCGTCCTCGCCCGCGGAGACGGCGAGGTTGCCGGCCAGCCCGGGCTCGGGCAGGAGCAGGTAGACCGTGTCGCTCAACTGCGTCTGGTGCCAGACGATCTGCTCGCCGGCCCGCTTGGCCCAGTCGTCGATGTCGAGCTGAGCCGCTGCCGGTGCGGCAACGCCGGCCGCCAGCACCGCGAGCGCGAGGTAGCGGCAGGCCAGACGAATCCGGTTCTTCGGGTTGTCTTTGGTCATCGTTCCTCTTTCCCCAAGTGTGTGACGGCCAACCTTACCGGCTGGGACGCCACACACTGGGTGCGCCGGCGTCCCCGCCGGCTGCCGCCGAAGGCGGCCAGAGATACCGCGCCGGCCGTAGGCCGGCTCCACGACGATGAGGCTTCATCACCGCCGCGAAGACGGCGACAACACCCGGCTCTCCTCAGTCGACACCAACTCCACCGGCCCCTTCGCGCCCTCGATCACGACGCTCATCTCCGGCTCTCCGTCCGCCACTGCGACATCCAGCCCAAGGCCCGCCAGCACCGCCCCGAGATCCCCCGCATCCGGCGTCGAGATCCCGAACGACACCAACTCGCCGCCCACCGCCGTCGTCGTCGCCGGGTGCGGCGAATCCCGCCAGTCGATGAAGAACGGCATGCCGTAGCCGCCCCCCTGCGGGAACAGCAGGTCCCACACCAACAGCCCGCCGTCGGCCGTTCGCCGCCGCGTCTCCACAGGACCCACCGACGAGACGCCGGCCTCCTCCAGCAACCCCTTCGTGACGACGAGATCGCCCTGCGCCGCCCACGTCACCAGCCCCCCGGCGCTCATCGCGGCCATGCCGGTGACCATCTGGCTCTCGACCGACTGCGCCGGATCGGGCGCGATGATCTCGAGGTATGTGTCGCCCAGGCTCAGCAGCGCGTTACGCGTTCCAAGCCCCTCGTGCGAGCCGCCGAACACCGGCGCCACGCCGAAGGCCTCCTCAGCCCATGCCACTCCCTCGTCGAGATCGGCAACCGCGTACATGAAGTGATCGATCTTCATTGCTAGCTCTCCGGCTGGTTTCGGATTTGGTTCGTTTACGGACGCACCCGTGACCTCGTCACTATCCCCGGCGCAACCCCAGCCGAGCAGGAACAAAACGGCAACGGCGGTCGTCCTTGTCATCAAAGCAGTGTACGAGCATTCTGAACTCAACTGAGGAGCCCCCATGAGACAGTCCATCCTGATCGCCGCAGCGGTCGCCCTGGCGCTCGCGCCTGCGGCGCTGGCCGCAGAAAACGCCCCCGTTCTCGGCAAGTGGGCATCGACGACCGAAACGCCCCAGGGCACCTTCGAGGTCGTGTACGAGTTCACGGAGGTCGACGGAGAACTCAAGGGCACCTGGAGCAACCCGCGCCGGAACGGCGACCTGAAGAACGTGTCCTGGGACGGCGAAACGCTCAAGTTCGGCCGCGAGATCGGAAGGGGCGGTCAGACCTTCAACCTCAACTTCGAGGCGACGGTCGACGGCGACACGTTGACCGGCAAGATGACCACCCCCCGCGGCGAGCGCGGCTTCACCGCGACCCGCAGTAAGTAGTCACACACTGGGTGCGCCGGCGTCCTCGCCGGCTTACTCCAGGTGTTTCTTGAAGAACGCGCTGACCTCCTGGAACACGTCCTGCGACTCCGGCGACGCCGGGAAGATCAGATAGTCGGCGTGCGCGACACCCTCGTAGACGTGTAGGTCCGCAACCACGCCGGCCGCGCGCAACTTGCGGTGGGTCCGCGCCGTGTCGCTCAGGAACATGTCGCGCGTGCCGGTGATCAGGTACGTCGGCGGGAACCCTTCGAACTCGCCGTAGACGGGCGACATCAGCGGGTCCTTCAGGTCGTGGCCATCGGCGTACAGCCGCGCTGCCGCGCCCAGAAACCCGTCGTAGGTGACCAGGATGCGGTCCAGCCCTTCGTTCGTGAACAGGCTGTCGCTGGTCTTGGTCAGGTCGGCCCAGGGCGTTCCCGCGTAGATCGCTCCGGGCACATCGAGGCCCAGGGCGATGAAACGATGCACGGCGGCCAGCGACAGTCCGCCGCCCGCGGACGTACCGCCGATGGCGATCGACTTCGCGGACCGGCTCTCCAGCAGGTGCCTGTAGACCGAGACCACGTCCTCGACGGCGGCCGGGAACGGGTGCTCCGGCGGCATCCGATAGTCGACGGAGAGGGCCGGGATACCCGCGCTCGCCGCGACGATGGCCGCCTCGGTGACGGAGGCGTCGCCGCCGTTCAGGACGTAGCCGCCGCCGTGGACGTGGAGGAACAGGTGATCCGTGTGCCGGGGATGGATCTTTTCGGGCACCACCCGGTAGACCGTCACGCCTTCGACCTCGGCCTTCTCGATCGAAACGCCGAATCCGCTCGCGATCTGGTCGAGGTTGGCGTTGGCCGTCGCCTTCTGCATCACCAGCCACTGTTCGTCGCTCTGCGGCGTCTGCTGCTTCGACGTGGCGACGCTGGGGGCGGGCGTAGCGGCAAGAGCTGAACGGAGAACGTCGCTCGCACCCGCGGGCGCCGGCACGACCCGCTCGCCAATCGTCCATGAGCCGGACTCCTGGGCTGTTGCGGCCGGCGTACCGGCAATGGTGAACACGAGGGCCAGGCTCGAAGCCAGTGCGACGGCCGGCAGGGCTTGGGGGGTCGATCTCTTCACTGGGACTCTCCTTGAGTGCGACGGGAATGCAGTGTGTCGCGGACGATACCCTCTGCGTCGATCCACACTGGGTGCGCCGGCGTCCCCGCCGGCTTCTGAGAAGGACGCGCCGCGAAGCGGCGGCCATACTGTGCCACCAGTTCTCCGACCGACCGGTGAAGTACTCCCTGACAACAGGCGCCTGTGTAGTAGCGCTCTCCGTCCCCGCCGCCGCGCAGTGGCCACCGCCGCCCCTCTACGACTCCGCCGAACCGGCCCGCACCTGCGAGAGCCTCGCCGAGATCCAACTCGCCGACGCCACCGTCGACTCAGCCGTGCTCGAAACCGCCGGCCCCGGTCCCCCCTTCTGCCGCGTAACCGCCGTCGCCACTCACCCGCCAGCCAACGACCGCATCACGATCTGGGTCGCCCTGCCTACCGAGACCTGGAACGGCCGCTTCCTCGGCACCGGCGGCGGCGGATTCTCCGGCGGCAGTCCACGCACGCTCCCGGTCGCCGTCCGCGAAGGCTTCGCGGCGGCTTCTACGGACACCGGCCACGAGGAGAACAGCGGCAGCTTCGCGCTTGGGCCGGACGGCACCCTCGAGTGGATGCTGATCCGTGACAACGCCTACCTCGGCATCCACGCGATGACCCGGGTGGGCAAGGAACTCACGGCGACCTACTACGGCCGGCAACCGGGGTACTCCTACTTCCGCGGCTGTTCGACCGGCGGTCGCCAGGGGCTGATGGAGGTCCAGCGATACCCCGCTGACTACGACGGCGTGCTCTCCGGCGCACCGGCCATCAACTGGGACCGGCTGCACCTCGCCCAGATGTGGGGTCAGCTCGTCATGCTGGAAGCCGGCCACTTCGTACGTCCCTGCGCGTTCCGGCTCGTCCAGGCGAAGGCCATCGAAGCCTGTGACCTGCAGGACGGCCTGGCCGACGGCGTGATCCCGGAGCCCCGCCAGTGCCCGTTCGATCCAGGCGAACTCCTCGGCGCGGAAGCCGAAGGCTGCGGACCGATCACCGAGGCCGACATCGCCGTCATCCGGAAGATCCTCGAGGGCCCCCGGCGGCGCGACGGCTCCTTCCTCTGGTACGGCCTGGCACCCGGGACCGACTTCATGGCTCTGAACGGAACGGCCGGCGATCCACCCGCGGGCCGGCCGATGCGGATCACCCTCGGCTGGTTCCGCTACTTCCTCGCCCGCGACCCGGACTTCGACTGGACCGGCCTCACCCGCGCCTCCTACGAGCACTACTGGGACCAGTCCGTCGAGGAGTTCGGTCGCGTCTTCGGCACGGACCGCACCGACCTGTCCGGCTTCCGCGACCGCGGCGGCAAAGCGATCGTCTGGCACGGGTGGTCGGATCCCCTGATCTACGCGCAGGGGACCGTCGACTGGTTTGAAGGCGTCGAAGACCGCATGGGCGACACCGGCGACTTCCTGCGCCTGTTCATGGTGCCGGGCGCCAGGCACTGCCGCGACATGCCGGGCATCACCCCCGAGAATCCCTTCGTGGCGGTCGTCCGCTGGGTGGAGGAGGGCGTTCCACCCGACACGCTGGGCGCCGCGCGTCGGGGCGGCGATGGCCAGGTCCTGGAATCGCGGCCCATCTGCCGCTACCCGAGAACGGCCGTCTACTCCGGCAACGGTGACCCGAAGGGCGCGGCCAGCTTCGAGTGCAGGGAACTCGCTGACCGGCCCTGACCCGCGAGAGAGGATCACGATGGCTCGACTCCCGTACCTGGACGTAGACGATCTCGCTCCCGAGGACCAGAGACTTCTCGATCCGCCGCTCAACATCTTCAGGGTTCTCGCCTACTGCCCTGAGGGCGCCCGTGCGTTCGGCCGTCTGGGCCTCTGGATTCGGTTCAAGACGAAGCTCGATCCGCGCCTGCGCCAGATGGCGATCCTCCGGGTCGGCGCCGTCACCCGCACCGACTACGAGTACAGCCACCACATCGAACTGGGCCGGCAGTTCGGCCTGTCCGACGACGACATCCTGGCCGTCGTCGCGGGGCCGGAGGACGAGTCGCTGACGGAAGTCGAACGGCTCGTCCTCACCGCGGCCGATGAAATGACGAACGGCGTCGGCATCGGCGCCGAGACCTTCAAGGCGTTGCAGGGTCACCTCGACGAGGGGATGATGGTCGAGTTGACGATGACTCTCTCGTACTACAACGGCGTCGTCCGGATACTGAACTCGCTGGACATCGATGTCGAGCCCGACTACGAGCGCTACCTGGAGGAGTTCCCGCTGGATCGATGAACACGCCATTGGAACAGGTTCCCTCGAGCGGGGATCGAATCGACTTCGGCGGCCGGACCGCCGTCGTCACGGGCGGCGGAGCCAGAGGCGACGGGATCGGCAACGGGCGCGCCGCCGCGATCCTCCTGGCGCGCGCCGGCGCCGAGGTGGTCGTCGTGGACCTCAACGAAGCAGCAGGTCGCGGCACCGTCGAAATGATCGAGAGCGAGGGCGGCGCCGCCCGGCTCTTCGTCGGCGACGTGACGAGCGACGAGGACTGCGCGGCCCTGGCGGCCTTCGCGCGGGAAGGCTCCACACCGCCCACCGTGCTGATCAACAACGTCGGCATCGGAGCGCCCGGTACCGTCCTCGACACCGAGTCGGAGCTCTGGGACCGAGTGATGAAAGTCAACGTCCGGTCGATGGTCCAGGCGTCCCGCGCCCTGATTCCGTCGATGGGGGAGGCCGGCGGCGGCTCGATCGTCAACATCAGCTCGATCTCCGCGATCCGTCCCAAGGGCCTCACCCCTTATTCGGCGTCGAAAGGAGCGGTCATCTCGCTGACCCGGGCGATGGCGGTCGACCACGCCGACGCCGGGATTCGGGTGAACGCCGTGCTCCCGGGTCCGGTCTGGACGCCGATGGTCCGGCGCCCGACGATGACGCCCGAAGTCCGCGAGCGCCGCAAGAACGCCTCGGCGCTGCGGATCGAGGGGACCGGCTGGGACGTCGGCCGCGCGGTCGTGTTCCTGGCTTCCGAACACGCGCGCTACATCACCGGTCAGGCGCTGGTCGTCGACGGCGGCGTGACGGTACTCTCTCCCGTCCGCTGACCGGCGTCACCGGCGCTGACGATGCCGACCCGCAAGAGAGGAACGCGATGGCTCGACTCACCTACCTCGACGTGGACGATCTAGCTCCCGAAGACCGGGAGCTGCTCGACCGGCCGATCAACCTGGCGCGGATGCTCGCGCACAGTCCCGCGGGCACCCGCGCCTTCCGCCACACGGGGGCGTGGATCCGCCACAAGTCGCGCTTCGACACGCGGCTGCGCGAGATGGCGATTCTCCGGATCGGCGTGCTGACGCGCACCGACTACGAGTACAGCCACCACATCGAGCTCGGCCGCCAGTTCGGGATGTCTGACGACGACATCCGCGCCGTCATCGCGGGACCGGACGCCGGGGATCTCCCGGAACTCGAACGGCTCGTCCTCACCGCCGCCGACGAGGTGACCGAAGGCCTCAGCATCAGCCCTGAGACCTTCGACGCTTTGCGGCGTCACCTGGACGCCGAACTCCTCGTCGAACTGACGATCATCGTCTCCTACTACAACGCCGTCGTCCGCATGCTCCGATCGCTCGAGATCGACGTCGAGCCCGGCTACGAGCGCTACATGGAAGAGTTCCCGCTGCCATAGCGCGTGCCGTCGCACACTGGGTGCGCCGGCCTTCCGGCCGGCTGCCGCCGCAGGCGGCCAAGTAGACGCGCCGCGAAGCGGCGACGACTCTACGCTCCTGCCCCTGGCGCCACCAACCCGGCCGGGTCAACAGAACGTCCCGCAGGCTCGGACCGGGGCCTGCGCTTCGCACAGTCAGCGCTCCTCAAGTTGAGCCCCTTCGGTCCGGGGAGGCCCGCCAGAAGCGGAAGTTCTCGTGCAGTGGTCGAGGAAGGGGCCGACAAACGTCTGCTCCCACGGCCGCCTCGTGCGGTGAGCCCGCAAGTAGAGTGAGAAGCCGACCGTCGGCGTCACCACAAGCGTCTTGGGCAACCGGAAAGGAGGTGGCATCGTGATCAGGCCGAAGCTGTCAATCCCTGTCGCGCTGGTCGCAGCCCTGCTGCTGCTCGCCGCACCGGCGGCGGGGCAGGAGGAGAAGTGCGACGCCAGGCCGCGATGGATCGCGGTGGACGTCGTGCGCGGTTACGTGGACAACAATCACAGTGGCTTCGAGACGTTGAGCGGCCTTCAACTGCTCGACCGCTGCGAGGGATTCGAGGTCACCGAAGCCGGTGGCGGGGCGAGGAGCATGGAGCAAGAGGCTGCGGCGGATGGGGCTCGTTCGGTGATCTCGCAAATCAACCACGACAGCAACGGAAAGGTCGCGGCGATCGTGCACTACTACGTCCGCGAGTCCGTCCACCAGATCTGCGCGGCGATGGACGACTGCGGCGATGCCGTCCGGCAGGCCCAAGAGGAGGGCGAGCGATGAGCAAGAAGCGAAACCACCGTGACAAGCGTCCCGTTGCCGTAGCCACTGACACGCCGGGCGTGCTGGAGTTCGTCGACGGGAAGAGTGTTGGTGGGCGCAACACCATCCGCGGAGTCGAGTTGACTGGCCCTGTCAGAGAGGACGGAACCGCTTCCGTGAAGTTGACGTATCCCGTAGTCACCGACAGCCAAGGCTATGTTGGCGACCGCAACCTCCGGCATCAACGGGACCGCAGGCGCCACCACCGGAAAGAGACCCCCTGAAGCACCTGATCTCAGCCTTGCTCCTTTCTCGCTGCCCCGACCAAGTCACATGTTGACAAACGTCTATCACTGTGTCTACGATAATGTCTATCGGCGTCGCCACGCGTGACGCGGGAAGTGCCGGAGCCACGGATCCGGATCGCTTCGCGGTCAGGTGTTGGCGGGCAGGGGAGAGGGTTGTCGGAGGAAGCATGATGTCGGGCGCGGTCGCGGAAAGAAGCGTGGTGGTCGAGAAGCTGGAGTTACTGAGGACGAGGGCGGCGATACGCTCGGTTGACGTGGCGAACATGCTGGGCACGACTCCAAGGACGGTGTCCCGGTGGAACCAGGGGCACGCGAACCCCAGGCCAGGCAAGGAGATCCTGCTGGCGGATCTGGAGTACATCGTGGAACGTCTGGCGGAGTTCTACTCGGACCCGAGGACCGCGCGCGCATGGTTGTACTCCAGGCACAGGTACTTCGATGGCCTTCGACCGGCGGACCTGGTCCGGGAGGGGCGGGCCCAGGACGTTCTGGAGGCGATCGATGCGATGGCCGACCCCGGCCACACCTGAGGGCTGTTTGGCTGGATGACGAGCGCGATGCGTCGAGACGGTCGCAGGGAGGGACGCGCTAGGTTGAGTAACGAACGTGACGCAGCGCGATCCCGACTTGCTGGAACGACTGGACGGTCTGGACAAACGCGCATTCGAGGGAGTCGCGTACAGGGTCGTCTGGCGGGACCGTAGCGCCGTTCAGGGGAGCAGCGGCAGCGGGGGGCGCTGGAACGATCCGGCGAGGCGGTTCGAGATACTCAACACGTCCCTCGAACGCGACGGCGCGGCGGCTGAGTTCGAGGCGTTCTGGTCGTTGTTCGAGCAGCGGCCGGATAGACGGGCCTCGAGCTGGAAGTTGAAGCTCCGCCTGAAGCGCGTCGTGGAACTCGGCTTCGAGGAGTTGGAACGGCTCGGGGTCGGAAGAGCGGACTTCGGCGGCCGGGAGTATGCGCGAACCCAGGAAATTGCCGAAGCTCTCAACCGTCTGGCGTGCGATGGGCTGATCGTTCCGTCCGCGCGCTACGAGGGGAAGAACCTGATCGTTCTCACGGAGAACCTCGACAAGGACTGCGTGGTAGAGGCTGTGGAATCGGTCGAGTTCTCGTGGCGGGACTGAACTCCGCGCGCGCACGGCTTTAGGATGGAACGGGCTCTATGCAGAACTTCGACGCTGCCTTCGGAGCGATGTCGAAGTTCTGCATAGCTCTGCATTTCGGTCCCGCGGTCAGTCACCCGCCGTCATCGTGGAACCGCCCGATCACGGCAGAGCGCCACGCCGCGAAGCGGCGACGATCAGCGCCGCTCCGGCAACTCGGCGAACGTCCCCAGTACGAGTCCTGCCTCATGCACCTGCTGGACTAGCAGGTCCCACGCTCCCCGGAGCTCGTCGGGCCTTCGATCACGCCGGAACCCCCTCGGAGCTCGAAAGGCCCGGGGGTTGAGGTACTCGACCGGTAGATCGATGACCGGTCGCTTGAAGCCCGAATCACCGCATTCGGGACTTGCTGGGAAGAAGCTGAACATCCCGTCCACGGGATCGTCGGGTGTCGCTCCTCGGTAGAGGCGGAGCCGATCGCGTGCCGATGCGCAGGCTTTCGGCTGCGGCGAGTCACCGGTCAAGGGGCGGATGGTCACATCGAGGAACGCGCACGAAGTCCAGTCCCGGAGTGTGGTGCGTGCTTCGAACCCGTGGTAGTCCTTGAAGTCTCTGACGACGAGCACAGTGTCGAGCATCCACTGCCACTCGCCGTCTACCTTCTTGCTGCTCCCGAACGCGATGACGGACCCCTCGGCCAGCTGTCTCAGGCCGGGCTTGCTCGGCTGGAAGCAGTTGGAGTAGAGGAATCGAGGCCCGAAGATGAAGGGGTCGGTGTTGTGCAGTCCCTCATAGCTGGTTTTCGGGACGTAGTACGGCCGCCATAGCCACCGCGGGTGCAACCAGTCGCTGTCCGGGGGATCGAGAGCACGGACTAGCTCGGACTCCGGCTCCCACTCGCCCCAGGCGTACAGATCGCCGGTCTGTCGATTGCGGTTCTCTTCGATCCACTGGCCGTGCAACTGCATGAACTTCCGTGCGTGGCCGTGCTTCTGCGTGTTCCAGGTCCTCTCCAGGCCGCGATCGGGTTGGTGCTCCCGTCCGGGGTGCGAGAGCTGAACGAAGCAACGGCTACCGGTCATCTTCGTATGCCTCAACCATGATTGCGCCCGCCTCGTGTTTCTGGATGTTTGCCAAGTGCCCGAACGGCTTCTGAGCTGCTCGTCCCCAAGCGAACAGGGACCGTTCGCTGGCGACTTCGTACCATCGTGCCCGCACCTCGTACGGGCGCTTCCGGAGGTCGCCTTGGCCCGTTCGGTCGAAGACTCTGAGAGCCTGCCATGGACCCAGAGCCTGGAACCGGATGTGGTCCAGGTGCCACCTCGCCACGGAGAGCAGCACGATCTGAGGACGGAGTACTTTCAGCAGTTCGTGCCAGAGCGGGACGCCGGCTGCTTCGAGTTCCGGGCGGTCCGGGCCCAAACTGCTCCAGGTCGGGTCGGTTGCGACGGGTGTGCAGATGTCGGTGTGGAGCGCCGTCGAGCGCTTCCTGGCGTAGTAGCTCGATCTCGCGCCATTGAGGACCGCTTCATAGGAGCTGAACCAGCCTCTGTACGGCTTGGTGCGGAAGTAGGCCGACATCGCGTCGAGATAGCGGCCCGGCTCCCGCTCGCCATTGTCCCGAATCAGCGGAAAGCGACTGAAGGCATCACTTGAAGGGAACTCGTGGAGCGAAGGATTCAAGCCGACCGTCAGCATGCGCAAGGGCGAGTCCAGGTATGCGTCGAGGTCACCGAAGAACAGGATCGGTGCGGCCGGTGCGACGCGCGAGGGCAGACTGCCGGCTCGGTCGAAGGCCTGCCAGGCTTGGTCGACGAGTGGGGCAAGGAGCTGCCTGGGTTCGCCTAGGGGCATGGGTTTCGTCTTTGTCATGAGTTCGTCGGCCCGCTCCCCGAGTGTGTAGACCGCCACGCCGACGACCATCTGAGGGGCTTGACAACGAGTCAATCGCCCCGACATGCTTGATCGTAGCCCCAAGGCAAGCATGTGATCCGATCAAAGACCATTCTTGGCGAGGCTGGCCGTCGCCAGTGGACCTCTGTCCTGCTGGTCTGCCTCGTACTGCTCGGCTCGCTCCTGGCGGTCGGGCACGGACACGATGAGCTTGAGGTCAGTGAACACGACTGCGTCGCCTGTCACCTCCAGCAGACGGAGTGCTTCCAGGAACCCGGTGCTCCGACGCTCGTCCTTGAGGACTTCGGAGCATCCTGCGGCGCCACTGGGCCCGACCGTCCGGTCGTTGATCGGCCTTACCTGCCTGCGACGCCACGCGGTCCGCCGTCAACCGCCTAGGCCGCCTCTCGATCCAGCGAGCCAGTCTCACAGGACGCTCGCGCGACTTCGTCGTGCGACTAGCCGAGCGCCTGCCGTTCGTAGCGCCCTGCTGAGCATCTGAGTTCGTCGCTGGCACGCGGAGGTCGGGAGTGACCCGGCCCGCTGGCGTTTGCTGCCTGTCGCCAGGGTCTGGCCGCGCGGCCGAAGCTCGATCCTCTGGCCTGTCGTAGTCCACCGCTCATGAGGAGCGGGGATCGCGAGCCGCCAGATCTTCCCCTGTGCAGCGGTCTCCGAACGAGACCGCCAAGAAACTGAAGGGACTTCCAATGCTCGAAGCAAGAGAACTGTCGAAGTCGTTCAACGGCGTCGTCGCACTCGACGGCCTGAATGTCGAGGTCCAGGAGGGCGAGATCCTCTGTTTCCTCGGCGCAAACGGCGCCGGGAAGACAACCGCCATCAACCTCTTTCTGGGCTTCCTCGAGCCAACGAGGGGCGAGGCGCTGGTCAAGGGGAAGAGCGTCCGCTCCGATCCGGTTTCCGCCCGTGAACACGTTGCCTACATCCCGGAGAGAGTGGCGCTGTACCCCGACCTCTCCGGTTACGAGAACCTGAGGTTCTTCGCCGAGCTCGCCGGGAAGCGTCTGGAAGAGAGCGAACTCCTGGAGTGCCTGGACACGGCGGGGCTGCCGCGTGATGCCAACCACAAGCTTGCTTCAACCTACTCCAAGGGCATGCAGCAGAAGGTCGGGATTGCCTGTGCACTTGCGAAGAGCGCGGAGATCCTGCTCCTCGATGAGCCCCTGGCCGGGCTGGACCCCAAGGCGGCCAACGAGTTCTGCTCTCTGCTCAGGGAGATGCGGAGTCAGGGCGTTGCCGGCTTGATGGCTACACATGACCTGTTCCGGGCTCGTGAAGTCGCGAGCCGGATCGGAATCCTGAGAGACGGGCAACTGGTCGAGGTGATTGCCGCAGCGGACGTGACGGCGGCTCAGCTCGAGACGCTGTATCTCGAACACATGCACGAAGGCAGGGAGAACGCGGCATGAAGGCAAGAGTCATTGCAGCGAAGGAGGCGCTTGTTGCCCGCAGGGGCAAGCGACTCTGGGCCCTGAGTCTTGGCGTGATTGCCGTCATGGTTGCCTCGATGGCGATCGGGCTCAACCGGACGGCAACCTTCGAAACGGAGCGTGCCGCTGCCGCGGAGAGCGACAAGGCGGTCTGGCTGGACCAGGGAGTCAGGAACCCGCACAAGGCAGCACACTTCTCAAGATACGTATTCAAGCCGATCCCCACCCTGGCGAGTTTCGATCCCGGCGCCATCGACTTCGGCGGCATCGCCGTCTGGATGGAAGCACACATCCAGAATCCGTCCCGGTTCAGGCGCGCGGAGAGCACGGGCGACCTGTCGAGGTTTGTCGGGCTCAGCCCGGCCTGGGTGCTGCAGGTCATCATGCCGCTGATCGTCATCCTCCTCCTGTTCGGGGCCTACGCAGGGGAGAGAGAAGACGGGACCCTGCGTCAGGTCATGAGCTACGGCGTCTCTCCGGGCGCCGTCTTCAAAGGCAAGTTGCGAGGAGCGTCGTCAGCGCTGCTGAAACTGCTCCTGCCCGTGTTCGCGCTGATCGCCATCGCGGTCTTCGTCTTCGACAGGGGCTATCCGCAGGAAGACCTGCCGGTACGTCTTCTCGGAATCGTCGGCATCTACGGGATCTACCTCTTTGCATTCGCGATGCTCACCATCGGCGTCTCGGCGCTTAGCCCGAGTCGACGTTCCGCGGCTGTCTCGCTTCTCGCCATCTGGTGTCTGGTCACCGTGCTCCTGCCGCGCTTCGCCAACGATGCCGCGGTCACCGCGACGCCTCAACCCGACAGCTACCAGACGTGGAAGGACCTCGAGGAGATCAAGGCCGAGTACTGGGGCGTCATTCCCGCCTTCGGGATTCCGCTCACCGACATCAGAAAACGGGAAATGGCCAGCTTTCTCGAGAAGTTCCAGGTTGCCAACGTGGAAGACGCGCCGGTGCCGTGGAGCGCCTGGGAGCTGCAGGCGAGCGAGGAGTACTCCGATCCGCTTTACGACGCCTACTACGCCGGCCTGAACGACCTGTACGGCCGCCAGGAAAACACCCGGTTCTGGCTCACTGCGCTGTCGCCGACGGTTTCGGTCATGGCGCTCTCCTCAGGTCTCTCCGGCTCCGATCGCCTTCACCACTACGACTTCGTGAAGAGCGCTGAAGAACACCGGCGGGTCGTGATCAGGCAGCTCAACGAAGACCTGCTCTACAACTCCGGGGCCGATCCGATGGTCTACGAGTCGCCGACCAGCTTCTGGGGCGAGGTTGCCGACTACCACGCCGGTCCGCCGCCGCTGGCGAACTTCGTGGCGAGCTACGTCCCGTATCTGCTCGTCATGGTGCTCTGGGCGAGCGGGGCCTTCCTGTTCGCACGTTGGGCGGCGTTTCGGGCCGCGAACATGGAGACCGCAGTATGACCAGCGCCCTGGTCAAGCTCGAGCTCTTGCGGCTCCGTCGATCCAGGGCCGCGTGGGCCATCCTGGCCTTCGCACTCTTCGCGTCCTTCTACTCCGTGTGGTCGGGAGTCTCCTGGCGAGAGTCTCATTCCGCGTCCCTCGTCGCCTACGAGGCTGCGATCGAGTCGAAGATGGACGTCTGGCTCGAGACGCTCGTGGCAATCGAGTCCGGGGAGCGCTTCGCCACGCCCTTCGACGCGCGCCCTTCCCAGGTGGAGTTCGCCGCGACCCACCCCGTGGGGCCCCTGGGACACTTGGCGGTGGGCAGCGCGGAGTTGCTGCCGGCGCGCGCGAACATCGGGCCTCTGAAGAACCAGAACCTGATGGTGGAGCGCTATGGGTTCGAGAACCCGACGACGCTGACCCTCGGCAGGTTCGACCTGGCATTCCTCATCGTCGTCGTGCTCCCGCTCCTGATGATCGCGCTGTCATTCGACGTGATCGCCGCCGATCGGTCGCGCGGCACGATCAGCCTTCTTCTCGCCAGCCGGGCCAGCAAGCAGCGAGTCATCGCGACGAGATTGCTGGTTCGCAACGGAATCCTGGGCGGCATCGTCGCGCTCGCCGTCGTTTTCGGCATCGCGATGGCGCCCGAGGGCGCCGCGGCGTTCGGGCTGCTCTGGTCTCTCGTGTTCCTCGCCTACAGCCTCTTCTGGCTCGGGCTCATCTACCTGGTCGTGGGCAGAACGAGCCGCAGTGAAACGTCGGCCGCCGTTCTCGTCAGCCTGTGGGCCCTGTTCACCTTCGCCGCACCGGCTCTGGCCAACAGTGCGGGCGAAGCCCTGTACCCGCTTCCCTCGAATCTCGACTATTTGTCGGATGCGCGAGTGGCGCAGAACGATGCCTGGAAGCGTCGTCCTGAACTGACTGCCAAGTATCTGAGCGACCATCCCGAGCTGGTCGCCAACGAGATGGAAGCACCGGAGTTTGCTCACGCCTACTTCCTGGCGAACGTGATGGAGATCGAGAGCACGGCGCCGATCGTCGCGGCCTTCGAAGAGAGTCACGCCCGTCGATCTGCCTTCGTCGACAGACTGCAGTTCACATCTCCGGCGATTGTCGCGCAGCGCGCCCTGTTCAGAATCGCCGGTTCCGACTTCGACCGGACGCTCTCGTTCCTGACACAGGCTCGTGCCGCGCTGACCAATCTCAACGACGAACTGCGGCCGGTCATTCTCGCGAGCAACCGCATGTCGACCGAGGACTTCGCCGCGCTCTCGGGATTCGAGTTCGAGTCGAACAGTCCGGCCACTGTCCTTGGGCAGATCTCCATGCCGGTGGCCTTTCTGGTCGCGTGCCTCTGCCTGTTCGTAGCCCTGGGCCGTCCGGGGAACAGATACTCCCCGTTCGCCTAGCGGACGAAAGAAAGGAAATCCCGAAGACCATGACCTCTAACTCCCGACGTGTCGGTCTCGCTTCTCTTGGACTTGCTCTCCTCTTCTCCTGGCTTCCGGCGGCTCAGGTGTCCGCGAGCGATGACGCCGCTGCGGCTTCGGAGGACGACGCGGCGCGCTCGCAGGATGTCGTCGTGTTCGACGACATCGTCGTGACGGCCCGCTTCGTCGAAGAGGACATCAGCGACGTACCCTTCACGGTGAACGTCGTCGATGCGGAGGAGATTCGGCTCAACCGCCTCCTCTCTCTCGAGGACCTGTTCCTTAGTGTGCCGGGAGTGGAAATCACGAGTTTCAACGACACCTCGAATGCCAATGTCCGGATCCGGGGCGTGGGCGCAATCAACAAGACGAGTCGTGACGACAGTTCCGTGGTGATCTACATCGACGGAGTGCCGCAGCCGATCGGCGCTTCGACCCTCGGCACGCTGGACTTCGAATCGGCCCAGGTCCTCAAGGGTCCTCAGGGCACCCTGTTCGGTCGCAACAGTGAGGCCGGGGCGATCCAGATCGTGACGAATCCGGCGGTCTTCGAGAATGGAGGCTACGCCCGCGCCGAGTACGGGGAGGAGGCCCAGTACCGGCTGGAAGGCGCGTTCAACGCCGCGGTTTCGGACAGGGTGGCCCTGCGCTTCGCCGGAAACTACCGGAGTGAGGACAACCACATCATCAACCCCAACGACTCCGAGCCGATTACCACGCCGAGCAGTCTGAATGCCCGAGGGAAGCTCCGCTGGGACGTGACCGACAGGGTTGCGCTCAATCTGACGAGCAGCCACGCCCGCCTGCGCGACTCCCCCTTCATCTACTCGCTCCATCCTCAGACCGACCCGCCGCAGATGGATGCCCCTCCCGGCGCCGTCGATGGCGACAAGGACGTCGATCAGTGGACGATGCGGGTGACCGCCAACCTTGGCGGGTTCGACTTCACTTCGATCTCGGCGTACGACGAGACCGCGAATCGGTCGACCGGGATTCTCTACGAAGGCAGGATCTTCCTGCCCCAGTTGGGCTTCGTTCCCGCCAACTACGGCGTCGTCAACAACAGCTTCGAACGCGAGTTCTTCAACCAGGAGTTCCGCTTGAACTCAAGGGGAACGAGCGATCTGTTCTGGGTTGCAGGCGCGCACTACTACGACGACACCAGCAAGTCAGCGTCGTTCGATTACGAGGACCCGTTCTTCTTCCCCTTTGTCGCCCTGAACGCGGACATCAACGAGCGTGACTTCAATACGACGACGAACGCCGTCTTCGGCGAGATGACGTATCCGTTGACGGATCGACTGGAGTTGACCGCCGGCGTTCGCCACACCTGGGAGAAGAAGGACTTCCACATCGTCTGGGCGCCCAACCGGTTCAATCCGAACCCGCTTCGCTTCGTCGAGCTGGAGCAGGACCTGAGCGACGACTACCTCACCGGACGTACCGGCCTCAACCTGCACGTCAGTGAACGTGTGTCGTTGTACGGGATCTACAGCCGGGGTTACAAGGCCGGTGGCTTTGCCGACCGAGGCGCCAACGTCACGCGGGGCCGTCTGGACGCGCCGTATGCGCCATCCAGGGTGAACTCCTACGAGGTTGGATTCAAGAGCGGCGTGGGGAGCGGCGACGTTCTCCTGACCGGGGCCGTGTACTTCAACGACGTCAAGGACGACCACATCTTCACCTTCAACTTCTTCACCCAGGAGACGGCGCCCGAGAACTTCGACACCGAAACCAGCGGAGCCGAACTGGAGCTGGATTGGAGAGTCACGAACACGCTCACCCTTCGGTCCGGCCTCAACTACACGGAGGCAGAGATCACGGGCGTGCCGGCGAACAGCTTCGCGCGGGTGCCCGTCGGAAGCAGAGTGCCGAACAGCGCCCACTTCAGCGGTTCACTGGCACTCACGCACATCCAGCCGCTGGGTTCGACCCGCTCGGGTGGCCTGGAGCTTCGGAGCCACCTCAACTACAACCACCTGGGGGAACGGTTCGCGGACCCGGCCAACCGTCTCTTGTTCGACGCATACGACAGAGTGGGTCTGCGTGTGGGTCTCGGGATGGGCCCGCGCGAGATCTACTTCTGGGGCGACAATCTGCTGGACGAGGACATCTACATGTCCGGCATCGTGTTCAATGCTCCGGCAAGCACGATTGCCCGCGGGCGCAGGGTTGGCGTCGGCGTGAGCTACAACTTCTGAGAGTCGGCTTCTGTCAACTCTCGGCCGCCGGCGCCGTCAACCCCGTCTGAGTCAACAGGAACGTAGCCTCCGCCGCCACGAACTCGATCCGTTCCGACATCGGCAGTCCGCGGCTGGCCGCATGCCCTGTGTACGGGTGGTATCGCATGATCACCGGCAGTCCCGATGACGACGCCGCCTGCAACCGGGCAGCGACCTTGCGGGCCTGCAGCGGCGGCACCCGCGTGTCCAGGTCGCCCTGGGTCAGCATGACGGCGGGATAGGCGACGCCGTCGCGGATCGCCTGGTAGGGCGAGAAGCCGCGCAGCGACTCGAACTGGTCGGCGATCTCGCCGTCGCCGTACTCGAGCAGCGCTGGCATGTTGTTCGTCTCGGTGAAGGTGTAGAAGCGGATCAGGTCGAGTTCGGGGAAGCCGCAGAGCACGGCGCGGTAGAGGTCGGGGCGCTGGGTCAGGGAGGCGCCCACGAGCAGACCGCCGTTGCTGGCGCCGTGGATTGCCAGGCGGTCCGGGTCGCTGTAGCCCTCGGTGACCAGCCATTCGCCGGCCGAGATGAAGTCGTCGAAGACGGTCTGCTTGTTGTGGAGCATCCCGGCCTGGTGCCACTCCTCGCCGTACTCGCTGCCGCCGCGCAGTGTGGCGACGGCGTAGACGCCGCCGGCCTCGAGCCACAGAGCCGCCAGCGGATTGAACCGCGGAGTCAGGGAGACGTTGAAGCCGCCGTAGCCGTTGAGCAGGGCCGGGGTCGTACCGTCGGGCTCGAAGTCCTCCCGGTGGGCGATGTACATCGGCGCGGAGGTGCCGTCCTTCGAGGTGTAGCGGACCTGCTTCAGTACGTAGCCGTCGGCTGAGAAGGGTGCCTGAGCTTCCCTGAAGACCTCTCGCGTGCCCGCCTCGAGGTCGAGCAGCCAGGTCACGGGCGGCTGCAGGTAGGAGACGAGAGACAGGAGCGCCTTGCCCTCGCCGGCCCCCCGGATGCTCGCGTTGTGATGTTCGGGCACCTCGACTTCGCCGGCCGGCGTGCCGTCGAGTTCGAAGACGCGGATGCGGCTCGCGACGTGGTGCAGGTAGGTCAGGTAGAGGTTGCCGTCGATCACCGACACGCCCTGGAGCACGTCGTCGGCTTCCGGCACGACCTCGCGCCAGTTGTCGACCTCCGGCCGGTCGAGATCGATCTCCATCAGCCGGTTGAGCGGCGCGTCCAGGTTCGTGCGCACGAACAGCCGACCGTCGTTGTGATGGGTGTTGAAGCGGGCCTCCATGCCTTCGACGATCGGCGTCGCCCGCCAGGTGCCGACCTCCACGATGTACACGTCGCTCCGGGCCCATCCGTGCTGGACGCCGACGAGCAGTTTCTCCTCGTCGAGCTGCTCGGCGCGGACGAAGGCCCGCGGCCCGATTCCCTCGCCGAACACCAGGGCGTCCTCCGCTCGATCGGTGCCGAACCGATGGAAACGGACCCGCGGACCTTCGACACGGTCGCGGACGGTGTAGTAAACGCCGCTGCCGTCCTTCGTGAAGAACGCCTGGTCATTCAGCGCCCGGGGCATCTCGAAGTCGAGGTCGATGTTCTGTTCCAGGTCGCGAAGGCGGACGGTCGTTTCGTCTTCGCCGCCGATGCGGACGTTGTAGAGCAGGGACTTTCCGTCGGGCGAAACAGAGACGATGCCGAGGTGCGCGTACTCGCTGCCGGTTTCCGCCGGGTCGATGACCACCTCGTACTCACCGGCCGGGTCAATCTTCCTGGGTCCAGCGTCGGCATCCTCGGGCGCCGGACGGCGCACGATGGCCGCCAGCTCTTCGCCCGTCCGGCGCAGCGTGAAGAGCTCGTACTCGCCGGCCTTGTTCGGCGAGCCGACGGCCGGCGTATCGATCAGCTCACTCAACCGCCGCCGCGCCCAGTCTCGCTCCGGCGGCTCGCCGACGATCAGCTCGGCGTACTCGTTCTGCCGGTCGATGAATGCGCGGGTCTCCGGGCTGTCCTGGTCCTCCAGCCAGCGGTAGGGATCCTCGAACTCGACGCCGTGGAGCGTCTCGGTGAAGGCAATCTGCTCCGTCTCCGGGGGTGGCGGATAGTCCCCGCCGCAGGCAGCGAGGCCGAGGAGAAGCAGGGCGGCACAGGTCAAGGACCGGAGCTTTGGCGAACACAGGGGGCTTGGCATCATGGTGAGTACGATCCTTGGTGGGTTCGTCGAGGTCGTTCACCCTACCTTCGGGAGACTCGACCATGAGACGGACGTCAGCAAGACGGTCTCGACGGGCATTCCGTAGAATGTCGTCCAGGCGGGTAACTGCCGTTCGTGCCCCATCGCGGTGTGGAACCGCGGACTTGGAGGAAGGAAGGGACGATGGGCGTCGACTGCGTCTGGACGTTGAAGCTGGCGATCCAGACCCATGAAGAGAACGACGTTTGGGTGGCGAACTGCCCGGCCCTGGACATCGCCAGCCAGGGAGACGATCCGGAGGACGCCATCAAGATGCTGAAAGAGGCGCTCCAATTGGTGATGGAGCACTGCCTCGAAGAGAACCGGTGGATGGCCTTCCTCGAGGAACGAGGAGTGACGCCCGCGTCTCGTTGACCAACAGCCGCGCGTCTGGCACAGTGATCAGCGTGAGCACTCCGCTCAAGCGTGTCGTCGCGGTCGCCGTCCTGCTCGGATGCCAGACGCCGGGTGCCTTCGCGCTCACCGCCGGGGTGGACCTGGCGGCTCATCTCTTCGCGTCTGAGCACGAGCACGACACCGCTGCCCTCGCCAGGTCGGCGACGCACGGGCACCACCACGACGACGAAGTGGTGCCCGACCACGACCACGACGTCACGCTGGACGCCGACGCCGACCTTCTGCGGCCCGCTCCGTCGACGTGGGCTGTGCTTGCCGCGCCGCTCTCGTCGTCGGTGACGTTCGCCGAGGGATCGCTCTACGAAGCGGCCTCACGACGCGGACCGCCGGCGCCACTCTTCCGGTCTCACTGCGCGCTGCTGCTCTGATCCGCGGCCTTAGGCCCGGGTGCGATTCGCGCCCGGAACCTGGACGTGGAAAGGAGTCAGCATGCATCGTTCCATCCTGATCGGCCTCTTTGGAGGCTTCTTCGCCGTCGCCGGAGCGGCACAGGACCGGCCTGTCGTCACCGAGGCTGAGTTCCTCTCGGTCCTCGACGAGACGCACCCCGCCGTTCGCGAGAGCGCCGGGGTCGTAGGGCTCGCCGAGGCCCGTCTGCTGGCGGCCCGGACACACGACAATCCCGTCGTCGAGGCTGTGCGGGAGGATCCTGACGGTCCGATCGGCCAGACGGACGTTCTCGTTTCGTGGAAGATGCCGGACGCCGCCCGCGCCCCGGAGATCGAGGCCCGCGAAGGCGAGATCGGGGCTGCCCGTCGTCGCCTGGCGTACGACCTGCTGGGCTACCGCCTGGCGATGAGGGAGGCCTACGCTGGCTGGGCGGTGGCCGACGCGCGGCGGCAACGACTGACGCTCCAGGCTGAGCGGGTCGGGTCGCTTGCGCAACGTGAGGCCGTTCGCGCGGAGAGGGGGGAAGCGTCCGGACTCGAAGTCCGCCGGCTGGGTTTGGCCGCCGCCACGCTGCGGTCCCGCGTCGCGCTCGCCGCCGGGGCGAGCGAACGGGCTAGAGCCGAAGCGGCAGCCTGGCATCCCGGTTTGCCGGCGAACGCGCGGCCGGTTCTGCCCGAACTGCCGGCTGCGCCGTCGCTGGATGGTGCGGACGTCCGCGTGCGTGCCGCGGAGGCGGACCTGGCGGCGGCCGAGCTGGCCCAGCTTGCGACCCGGCCGATCGTGGCCTCGCCGGAGGTCACAGTGGGCTGGCGCCGGCAGGATCTGACTCCCGGCGCCGTCGACGGGCCGATCTTCGGTGTCGCCTGGTCGTTGCCGATCTTCGATCGGCGGCAGGCGGCGCGGCGGAGCGCCGGCGCTGCCCTGGCGGCCGCCGGGGCGAGGCTCGAGCTCGCGGAGCGCGAATCAGCGGCCGCTCGGACCGCGGCAAGCACGAACTTCACACGACTCGCGGCCGCCCTTGCCGAGGCCCGCGAGGAACTCGGCGCCACCGAGCGGATGCTGGACGGAGCCGAGGCGGCCTTCCGCCAGGGGGAGGCCGGCCTGACCGATCTTCTCGAGACGCACCGTTCGGTGACCGAGGCGGAGCTGGCGGTGCTCGATCTGCACGAGGCGGCGCTGGCGGCACACCGGGAGCTGGAACGGCTGGCGGCTAGCCGGGAGGGACCGGGGTCATGAGGTGGGGAAGCGGGAAGTTCGGAAGCCGGCCTCGCGGCCGGCGGGTTTTCCTGGCCGCCTGCGGCGGCAGCCGGCGGGGACGCCGGCGCACCCGGTGTGTGGCGACTTCCATGCGCGGCAGCGCCGCCAAGTCGCTGCCACTGCCCGTGGCGGTGCTGCTTCTCGTGGGGTGTGTCGGTACACCGCCCGCCGAAGAGCACGATCACTCTCATGAAAGCTGGACAGTCACGGCTCTCGGGGAGCGGTTCGAGGTCTTCCCCGAGATCGACGCGCTGGCGGCAGGTCACACGGCGATGGCCCACACGCACGTCACGCGCCTGGCCGATTTCGCACCGCTGTTACGGGGAACGGTCGAGATCGTCCTTGTCGACGGGTCCGGGGAGCAGATCTTCCGCGCGGACCAGCCCGCCGCTCCTGGGGTCTTCGACATCGAGGTGACGCCCCAACGTGCCGGCGAGGCGGACCTGCTCTTCCGGATCGACGACGGGAACGGAGTCGAGGAGATCCCGGGAGGCCGGATCCTCGTTAGCACGGCGGACCACGCGGAGGGCCTCCTGAAGGTACGGTCGCTCCCCGCTGGGTCCGACGGCGGCGAGCCCGTGTCGTTCCTGAAGGAACAGCAGTGGCAGGGCGGCTTCGCGGCCGCCTGGGTGCGGGAGGGCCGCCTCGCCCGGAGCGTCTCCGGCGTCGCCTCCTTCCGCCCGCCGGCCGGCGGCGAGAGCACCATCACCGCGCAGGTGGACGGGGTCGTCCAGCCACCAGCGGGAGCCCGCTCCTGGCCGTTCGTCGGCCGCCGCGTCGAACGGAACGATGCCCTGTTCCGGGTGGTTCCGCTGGTCGCCTCCGAGCGGAGTCTGGCGACCCTGGAAGGCGAACTCGAGGTGTTGGCGACGGAGTTGGAAAGCGCGCGGTCGCGCAGCTCGCGGCTCCGGGAACTCCTGGCTCTCGAAGCGGTCAGCGAGCGGGAGGTCGAGGACGCCGGAGTCCGCGCCCGGATGCTCGAGGCGCGGCACCGGGCGGCGGAACGGGACCTTGAATCGGCACGTGCCTCGCGCGAAGGCGGAGCGGACAGCGCCGGCATCTCGCCGCGGGCACCGTTCTCCGGCCGGATCGCCGCCGTGACCACGACGCCCGGGGCGACGGTCTCCGCCGGGGAAGCCCTCGCCCGCCTCGTTCGGACCGACGTGGTGTGGATCGAGGTCGCCCTGCCCCCGCAGGATGCGCGGCGGCTCATGGACGCGGGCCTGCGCGGTCTGGTGCTCGACGACCCGGAGAGCGGACCGGTGCGGGTCGAAGGCGACCTCTCCCTCGTCTCGATCTCGCCGGAACTCTCGCCGCGCACCGGCACCGTCACCGTCCTGCTCGAGGCCCCGGGCATCGCCGGCACCGGCTTCGCCCTTGGATCGACGGTCGCGGCGCAGGTGCTGATGGCCGGTGAGGAGAGTGGCATCGTCGTGCCCGCTTCGGCCCTGGTCGACGACGGCGGCGTGCCGGTCGTGTTCCTGCAACTGTCCGGCGAGGACTTCCAGCGGCAGACGGTGACAGTGCTCGGCCGGCAGGGGGACCAGGTGCTGGTGGCCGGCCTGGCGCCCGGTCAGCGCCTGGTGACCCGCGGCGGGGACGCCATCCGTCGTTCGTCCCTCATGGCGAGCGGCGAAGCTCACGGCCACGTCCACTGAAGGCGCCGGAGTGGGACCCCTCGAGCGACTGCTTCGGTTCTCCCTGCGCCACCGTCTGCTGGTGGTCGCGGGGGCAGCCCTCCTCACGGTGGTCGGTGCGGCCTGGATCCTGAACCTGCCGGTTGACATCTTTCCCGACCTCTCGGCCCCCACCGTGACCGTGATCACGGAGGCCCCAGGGATGGCCGCGGAGGAGGTCGAGCTGCTGGTGACCTACGCGGTGGAGTCCGCGATCAACGGATCGCCGGGCGTGCGGCGGCTGCGTTCGATCTCCGCCGACGGGATCTCGGTGGCCTGGGTCGAGTTCGACTGGGGCACGGACATCTACCGCGCCCGCCAGGTCGTCAGCGAGCGGCTCCAGCGCGTCGACCTTCCGGCGCAGGCCGAGAGGCCGGAACTCGGCCCGATCTCCTCGATCATGGGCGAGATCACGTTCATCGCGATGACCTCAGCGCCGGTGGCGGAGGGCGGCGTCAGCGCGATGGAGTTGCGCCGCGTCGCCGAAACGGTCGTCCGCCGGAACCTCCTGTCGATCCCTGGGGTCTCCCAGGTGGTCCCCATCGGCGGCGAACGGCGCCAGCTCCAGGTCACGGTGCGGCCGACCGCGCTGGCCCAGAACGGTCTCCCGCTCGCCGGCGTCGTCGACGCCGTGGCGAAGTCCAGCCGCAGCCTTGCCGCGGGCTTCCACGTGGAGGCCGGCGAGGAGCACATCGTCCGCGTGCGCAGCCGGGCACGCACTCCGGACGAGGTGGCCGCGGCCGTCGTGCGGGTCGACGGCGGGATCCCCCTGCGCGTCGGTGACGTGGCAAGCGTCGAATGGGGACCGGCGCCTGTCCGCGGCACCGGCTCCTATCGCAACCGTCCGGCGGTCATCCTGTCGGTGCAGAAGCAGCCGGGCGCGAACACGCTGGATCTGACCCGCGCCATCGATGACACGCTCGCCCGGCTGCAGCCGGTTCTGCCTGAGGGCGTCGTGCTCGAAAGCGAGAACTTCCGCCAGGCGGACTTCATCGAGGTGGCGATCGGCAACGTCGCCGAGGCGCTGCGCGACGGGGCGATCCTCGTCATCGTCATCCTTGCGCTGTTCCTCGGCAGCGTCCGCACGACGTTCATCTCGGCCTTCGCGATCCCGCTCTCCCTGGTCACCGGCATCCTGGTGATCGCGGCCTTCGGTCTGCAGATCGACACGATGACGCTCGGCGGCCTGTCGATCGCCATCGGGCTGCTGGTGGACGACGCGATCATCGCGATCGAGAACATCTTCCGACGGATGCGGGACGAGAGCCGCATGCCGGAGGGAGAGCGCCGGCCGGCCGAAGAGGTCGTCGCGGCCGCGACCCGGGAGGTGCTGAGCCCGATCCTCCTGGCCACCCTGATCGTCGTCCTGGTCTTCGTGCCGATCTTCTTCCTGCCGGGGCTGGAGGGTCGCCTGCTGCGGCCGCTCGGCCTCGCCTTCATCGCCGCGCTCGCCGCCTCCCTGGTGGTGGCGCTGACGGTCACGCCGGTACTCGCCGTGCTGTTCCTGGGGCGGGCGAAGGCGCTCAGGTCCCGCCCGCCGTGGCTGCTGCGCGCCTTCCAGTGGGCCTACACGCCGACCCTCGACTGGTGCTTCTCGCATCGCTGGGCGGTGCTGTCTTCAGCGGCCCTGCTGGTGATCGTCGCCGTCGGGCTTCTGCCCGGGCTGGGCCGCAGCTTCCTGCCGGCCTTCAACGAGGGGTCGCTCACCGTCACGATGGTCAGCCCGCCGGGCATCCCGCTAGCCGAGAGCGATCGGCTGGGAAGCCGGGTCGAGGAGGTCTTGCTCACCTTCCCCGAGGTCGTCTCGACGAGTCGGCGGACAGGCCGAGCGGAGAAGGACGAACACGTCCAGGGGGTCAACGCCTCGGAGATGGAGGTCGTGCTGGCGCCGCTCGAAGACGGCCGGTCCAAGGACGAACTGGTCGCGGAGATGCGCCGCGTGGTGGCTGGGATTCCGGCCGTGACCGTCTCCTTCGGGCAGCCGATCAGCCACCGCATCGACCACATGATCTCGGGCTCCCGGACCAACCTGGCGGTGAAGGTCGAAGGACCCGATCTGGCGGTGTTGCGGACGCTGGCGGCGCGGATCGAACAGGTCTTGGCGACGGTCCCCGGCATCGTCGACCTGTCGAACCAGGAGCAGTCGCCGGTGCCGCAGATGGTCGTCGACTTCGATCGGACGGCGATGGCCCGGTACGGCTTGAGCCTCGCCGACGTCGGCGAGGCCGTGGAGGCGCTGTTTCAGGGCGTCGTCGTCGGTGAGATCGTGGAGGAGGGCCTGGCGTCCGACGTCGCCGTCCGGCTGCCGCCGGATCTGCGGGCCGAACCGGACCGGGTCGCGGCTCTGCCCGTCTCGACGCCGGCCGGGGATCTGATCCGCCTCGGCGCGGTCGCCGAGGTGCGGCACGCCCTCGGCCCGTCCCTGATCCGGCGGGAGAACGCCCAGCGGGTGGCGATGGTGACCGCCAACGTCGCCGGCGCCGACCTCGTCGGCACGGTCGAGCAGGCCCGGGCCGCGGTCGAGGCCGAGGTCGACCTGCCGGCCGGCTACCTGGTGACGTTCGGCGGGCAGTTCGAGGAGGCCGGCCGCCGCGTCTACACGATGGGCCTGCTGGTCGTGCTCATCCTGGTCGGGATGTACGGGCTGCTCTACCTCGAGTTCGGCAGCCACCGCGACACCCTGGCGATGCTCGTCAACGTGCCGCTGGCCCTGGTCGGCGGCGTCGTCGCGGTGGCTCTGGGAGGCGGCGTCCTGTCGCTGGCGACGGTCGTCGGCTTCGTCACCCTGTTCGGCATCGCGACACGCAACGGCGTGCTCCTGGTCAGCAACTATCGACGGCTGCTGGCCCAGGGGCTGCCGCTTCAGGAAGCCGTGCGCCGGGGCTCGGAGGAGCGGATGCCGCCGATCCTGATGACGGCGCTGACGGCCGGGCTGGCCCTCGTGCCGCTGGTGCTGGGCGCGGGCGAGCCGGGCAACGAGATCCTGAGTCCGATGGCCCAGGTGATCCTCGGCGGCCTGTTGACGTCGACGTTCCTGAACCTGGTGGTGGTTCCGGTGTTGTATGTGCGATCCTTGAAGCCATGAAGATGGCGTCGCCGAAGCACTACTGGATGAGCCCCAACCTCACGGGGCGACTTGCCAACGGAACCGGGGAGAAGGAACGGGACATCAGCCTCGGTCAGCTCCTCGCACCTCGAGCGAGAGCATGAGCGACACGACTGAAGCCTTCGCGCGCGTGAAGATCGACGCCCTGCTCGGGGATGCCGGTTGGGATCTGAGGGACGGCTCTAGCGTGTTGTTCGAGCACGCGCTTCCCGACGGCACGCAGGCCGACTACGTGCTCTGTGACCGGCAGGGCCGGCCCATGGCGGTGTTGGAAGCGAAGCGTGCGAGCGTCGATCCCATCGCGGCGCAGGACCAGGGGAAGCACTACGCCGAACAGCTCGGCGTGTGGTTCGTCTTTCTGTCAAACGGCGAGGAGGTGCGGTTCCTGGATCGGGGGACGGACGCCCACGCCCGCGAAGTCGCGGGGTTCTACGCCCAGGACGACCTCGAACGGCGTGTCGCCGCACGCCGAGTCCATCGGGAGCTCGCCACGATCCCGATCGACCGAAAGATCGTCGATCGCGATTACCAGATCGAGTGCATCAAGGCGCTGTCCTCCGAAGTCGCGCTTGGCCGCCGCGGACTGCTGGTCGAGATGGCGACGGGAACGGGCAAGACTCGCACCGCTGCGGCGTTCATCAAGCGGCTTTTCGAGGCGGGAACCATCACCCGCGTGCTCTTCCTCGTGGACCGGATCGCTCTTGCGCGTCAGGCCGAGGACGCGTTCACTGACCATCTTCGGGACCTTCCCTGTCACGTGCTACGCCCCGGTCGCGGCTTCGACCGTGCCAAGCGCATCACCGTGGCGACCTTACAGACCATGATCGCGGAGTACCACGCTCTCTCTCCCGGCTACTTCGATCTCGTCATCACTGATGAGTGCCACCGTTCAATCTACGGCAAGTGGAGCGGTGTGCTTCGGCATTTCGACAGCATCCAACTCGGCCTCACGGCCACGCCATGCACGGTGGACGCGGACGCGCTTCCGGACCCTGAGGATGGGCGGTTCGTGCGCGACACACTTCGGTTCTTCGGGCTTGCCGAGCCCACCTTTCGCTACACGCTACGGCGCGCCATCGAGGAAGGGCATCTCGCGCCTTACCGAATCTACCGGGCGATGACGGTGAAGACTGCCGCTGAAGATGGGTTCGAAGTTGGGCGCGACGAACTCGACTGGAACGCGATGGACGAGACGACCAGGGCGGAGTTCGACAGTTTGTTCGCTGCTGCGGACACGATCACAGTGGACCCGCGTGCACTGGAGCGCAGGTTCACCATTCCCGAGCGCAACCGCGCCATTGTGCGGGAGTTCCGAGACGCGCACGAGAAGGGATTCGTGAGCCGGTACGGCGTCAGGCGCTGGCCTGAATGGGGAAAGACGATCGTGTTCGCGGTGACCCGGCGCCACGCGGAGACGCTGGCGGAGATGTTCGATGAGCACTTTGCGGACAGGAAGCCCCACCCGACCGCGCGTTACGCTGATTTCGTGGTAAGCGACGTAGGCGGAGGCCCCGCTCCCGACGCCAGTGCGATCATCAAACGCTTCAAGGAAGAGGACTATCCGAAGATACTCGTCAGCGTGAACATGCTGGACACCGGTTTCGATTGCGCCGAGGTGGTCAACTTGGTCATGGCGCGGTTCACGCAGAGCGCCATCCTCTACCGGCAGATGCGCGGGCGGGGGACGCGAAAGGCACCCCACATCGGAAAGACCGAGTTCACGATCTTCGACTTCGTTGGCGTAACCGACTTTCACGGCGATGAGGACGGGAACATTGAGGGCGGTCTCCTCCGTGAATCCCGGCCTGCCCATCGCCTAGCCGAACCCCGCGGGTTGCTGACCATCGACGTGAACGACCATATCGACCCGGCGACGCGTGAGTGGCTCTCACTCGACGAGAATGGGCGCATCGTGCGTACGCCCGAGCACGAGGAGCGCGCCGCCGAGATCGGTGTCCGGTTCGAGGCGTGGCGGGAGGAACATGACGAGTTCGACGCGGAGCAAGCCCGCTGGGCCCGTCTAATCGGGAGTCGAGTTAGAGCTGATGCCATGAGCATGGAGATCATTGGGGCGTGGAATCTAGATGAACATCCCTTCTCCGCGCTCGGCGGCTACGACCAAGCGCAACGAGTGTTCGGTGGCGAAGATTCGCTGCGTCGCCTGATCGCCGGGGTCAACGCCGCAGTTTTCGGACGATCACGGGAAGTCGGCGAGTCCGGTCGCCTTCAAGCCACGGAGCGTTAGCGGTATGCCCATGACGCCCGATCTCCGGCGCGGCATCGATCGGATCCGCGACTACCTCTTCGGAGGTGGCTATCCGAATCCGGCGCAAAACGCCGAACAACTCAGCTTCCTGATCTACTTCTATCTGTACGAGGCGGCGGACGCCGCGCGGCTGCGCGTAGCGCAACGGCCGGGTGCAGCTCCCTATGTCAGCGCCTTTGCGGGCGAATGGAAGCTGCGCGACTCGCGCAACGCCTCAAGGCCGGATACCGTGACCGTGCCGCGCGAACTACTGCGCTGGTCGTCCTGGGCGCAAGCCATGAATGGCGAGCGGTTGGTCAACTGGGTGCGGGAGGAGGTCTTCCCATTCCACACACAGCTCGCGGCAAACGGCGTCACGAACTTCATGGAAGGCGCCCGGCTGGTGATCGATGAGCCGACGGTGCTGACGCAAGTCGTTAGCCAGTTGAACGACCTGCATCTTCATCGAGTAGACGCCGACACCAAGGGCGACCTGTTTGAGCATGTCCTCCGGCAGATTCGTCAGGCGGGAGAACTCGGCCAGTTCCGCACGCCACGCCACGTCATCCGCGCGATCGTCAGGCTAGTCGATCCTCGGTTCGGCGAGACGATCTTCGACCCAGCGGCGGGGACGGCGGGCTTCCTGGTCGGCGCCTGGGACCATATCCGGCTTGCCAACTCCTCGCCCGCCGGGATTGAAGTGATCGACGTCGAGGGCAAGGCCGTCCGGCGCGGTCTCGGCGACACGTTGGGGAGAAACGCCGTAAAGCAGCTCCAGGAAGCGACCTTCTATGGTGCGGACGTTGACCCGCAGATGGTTCGCCTAGCCACGATGAACCTGACTCTGCGCGGACTAGACCGAGTGCGCATCCTGCGGCGCGACGCGCTCACTCGCACCCTCGACCAGGCGGCAAAGGCTGAACTCGGACTGCCAGCATCCGGCTTCGACGTCATCCTCGCCAACCCGCCGTTTTCCGGCCGGCTGGACAAAGACCGGATCGTTGAGGACGTCAAGGTAGGCCACACGGGACAGACCGAGCTCCTCTTCCTGCAGTACATCCAGAACCATCTGACGTACGGAGGACGCTGTGGAGTCGTTGTGCCGGAAGGCGTGTTGTTCGGCTCGACCCGTGCGCACCGCGAACTCAGGCGCAGACTCATCGAAACCAACACACTCGAGGCCGTGCTGTCCCTCCCTGGCGGCGTCTTCAACCCTTACTCTGGCGTCAAGACCTCAGTCCTCGTGTTCAAGAAGGGCGGCGCAACCGAGCGCGTCATGTTCCTTCATGCGGAAAACGACGGCTTCAAGCTGAATGCCAACCACGACGAACCCATCGAGGAGGATGATCTACCCAGCCTGAGCCAGGCGTATCGTGATCGGGAGGCCCGATGGGTCGCGTGGCGGGATCGTGACACGCACTCGGACTGGACCGAGAAGTGGTGGTTCGCCGAGACGAACGCCATCCGCGCTGCCGACTTCAACTTGAGTGCTAGCCGGCATCGGCCGCTGCGACGCGCGAGGGTAGAACACCGCGATCCGTTGGACATACTGCACGATCTAAGGGAAATCGAAACCGAAATCCTGGGCGAGATCGAGGAACTGGCGGGCGCGGTCCGCCGGCTTGCGTGATGAACACCCATGCTCAAGTTCCTCTTGGCGAGGTATGCAAGATCAATCCTCGTACCAAGGCACCGATCCATCTGGCCGACCCGCTAGTGAGTTTCGTGCCGATGGCGGCCGTTGACGAGAGGTTGGGGGCGGTCACGGTTTGCGAGGACCGACCCCTGGCGGAGGTTTCCAAGGGCTACACGTCGTTCGAGGACGGAGATGTGCTCTTCGCGAAGATCACGCCGTCCATGGAGAATGGCAAGGCAGCGTTGGCTCGGAACCTGACTAATGGTGTCGGACGGGGTTCCACCGAGTTCCATGTCCTGAGGCCTGGGCGCCGCGTTCTCGGCGAGTATGTCTATCACTTTGTTCGACAGCGTTCGTTTCGCGACGAGGCAAAGAGGAGCTTCACGGGAACGGCGGGTCAGCAACGTGTTCCCAAGTCCTTTCTGGAGAGCGTCCCTATTCCCCTCCCTTCGCTGGAGGAGCAGAAGAGAATCGTCGGCCTTCTGAACCAAGGCGGGAAGATCGAGCGGTTGCAGGCGGTGGTCCGGGAGCGGCTGCGGCAACTGATACCGGCCCTGTTCGTCCGGATGTTCGGCGATCCGGTGGAGAATCCTATGGGATGGGCGTCCGAGCCGCTTGGAAGCCTAATCGAGGAGGGGCCGCAGAACGGGCTCTACAGGCCGAAGTCAGCATATGGCTCAGGCACACCCATTCTGCGTATCGACGGGTTCTATGCCGGTGAGGTAACCGATCCAGGGAGTTGGCAGCGTTTGCGTGTGGATGAGACGACAGAGAGAAGATACGCCTTGGCTCAAGGTGACATCGTTATCAATCGGGTGAACAGTCGCTCCTTTCTCGGGAAGTCTGCGATAGTTCCAGAGATCGACGAACCGGTTGTCTTTGAGTCGAACATGATGAGATTGAGGGTAGATCCGAGCCGTATTCTACCCGAGTTCCTTGTATCTCTGCTGCAGTTCGAGCCGATAAGAGAGCACCTTTGTCGGAACGCTAAAGACGCTATAAACCAATCGAGTATCAACCAAACAGACGTCCGGGAGTTCTTGGTGTTGGTGCCTCCCCTCGGTGTTCAGCGTCAGTACACGAAGATCCTCGAGACTGTGCGCTCCACGCTCGCCGTTGCAGAGTCCGGCTCTAGGATCGCCTCGGAGCTTGGCGCCGCACTTCTGCCTCGCGTTCTAGGAGCTGATACGTGAGTAGAGTCGAGCTTAAGGAGCGAGAGGCCGATGGCTAGCGCCGTGGTACCGCGTCCGGAGTGGTTGAGGGCAGCGGTTCGTTCGTTGGCTTGGTGCGGACCAAGCCGAATAGCGAGAGGGCGGCCGTTTAGTACGTGGCGGCGGGAATGTCGCAGCGGGGGTGGTAGGCCAGCAGTTCTAGGCTCGGCGCGGATCCACTGGGGTCGCCCTTGGGTTGGGCGTCCCGGCTGGCGTAGTAGACCCAGGTTCAGAGAGGTACGCACTTGGGGCAAGCGGTTCCCGAGGACGGAGCGGCGAAACCCAGACACCAGGGCGGTGCTGGCATGACCAACGAACCGACCTTCGCGGCGCTCGGCGACGCGACCGACAACATAGAGGTCCGCCTAAGCTACCGAATCGTCGAGTTGTTCTCCGAGGGCCTCTACACGAGTCCGAACAAGGCCCTTGAGGAGCTTGTTGCTAACTCCTTTGATGCCGGTGCCCGAAGAGTCCATGTAGTCCTCTCTTCTAATCTGCACGAGCAGGACGCGACGATTGCGGTCTTTGACGACGGTGAGGGAATGGATGCGGAGGGCCTCAAACGCCATTGGCTGATTGGCATTAGCAACAAACGCAGACTATCTACGCTTCCGAGGGGTCGACAGCAGATCGGCAAGTTCGGCATCGGAAAGCTGGCTACGTATGTGCTATCGAATCGACTCACTCACATCAGCAAGTGCGGCGGACAGTACTACTCGACCTCCATGGACTACCGGACCATTGACAGACGAGTCGACCGAGAGGTCGAGCCGAAGGCGCCCATTCGGCTCGCACTACGAGAGTTGACCGAAATCGAAGCTAGGGAGGCAGTCGAACCCTGGGCCGGGGCGGAGGCGTTCAAGAGGGCGGAGACCGTGTTGTTCGGAGATGAGAGTCCGGAGTCTTGGACGCTCTGCATCATGTCGTCGCTGAAGCCCAAGGTGCACGAGATCAAGCCAGGCACACTCGGGTGGGTTCTACGTACCGCGTTGCCGCTCCGGCCGGACTTTGCCATCTGGCTGAACGGCCGGGAGTTGGAGTCGAGCAAGGAAGGCAAGGGCTTACTCAGGCGCTGGGTTCTGGGGAAGGATCTAGAGGAGCTTCCTCGGCCGAGTCCCAAGGCGATCACTTCCTTGGAGGACATGAACGCCGCGGAGTCTAGTGAGCTTCGCTTCGGACTCGTTGTCCCGGGACTCGGGCGTATCGCTGGATATGCAGAGGCCTACAAGGATCTCTTGACGGGAAAGTCCGACGAGATCGGCCGTAGCCATGGCTTCTTCGTTTATGTGTACGGGCGCCTCCTCAATGTGGATGATGGGCACTTCGGTATCTCCCCGGACGAACTGCGGCACGGCACGTTCGGTCGCTTCCGCCTTGTGGTTCATATGGACGGATTGGACGCAGGACTCCGCTCAAACCGCGAGGCCGTCGGCGAGGGTCCATTGCTCGATACGGCTCAGGACGTCTTGCGGGCGATCTTCAACGCAGTGCGTCCCACAATAGAGACTCACGATCGGGATGAGGCACCAGGGGCAAAGCTGGCTCGTATGCTCGCGGCCAGCCCTTCCAGCTTGTCTCGCCGGCCAATCGTTGATCTGTCAAGATCCGTGGCGGAAGGAAGATGCAAGTCTCGCTATCTCGTCATTCCAGCGCATGAGTCGGACGAGGAGCGGGAAGCGTTCTTTGCTGATCTTGAGAAGCGCGCAGCGGACGAGGCGGAGCGATTCGTTACGGGCGTCAGTATCGACTTCGACGGATCCTCGCGCGACGGAGTTGCCAAGTTCCACACGCAGTCTGGTGTCTTGCGGCTCAATGGGTGGCATCCTTTTGTTGCTACCTTCCATGAGGAGTTCACGAACAAGCGGCTGGGCCGGCCGTTGGAATTGCTGGCGATGGCGGAGGTCCTTACCGAGGCTCATCTTCACGCGATCGGCATCAAGGTGTCGAGGATCGAGGCGTTTCTCTCCGTGCGAGACCAACTCCTGCGGCACCTGACGAACGAGTCGGGTCGGCAGAGTGCATTGTCGGTAGCTCAGGCACTTTCCGAGGCACGTAACAGTCCGGACGGGTTGCAAGATGCGGTCTGCGACGCGTTCGGCAGCCTAGGCTTCGACGTGACTCCTCTTGGGCAGAGAGGTGAGCCGGATGGTGTTGCAGCGGCGCACCTTTCGGCGGATGCCCAAGGAAGGGCGCGGCACTACAGGGTGAGCTTGGAGGCAAAGAGCAAGGAGAAACCCGGTGTCCCAGTTTCCGCGAAGGACGTAGGCGTTGCGACCGTCGTTCAGCATCGCGACAAGCGTGAATGCGAGCATGCGATAGTCGTCGGGCCGGCTTTTCCGACTTCAAAGGGGGAAGCCTCTGCATTGGGGCAGCGAATCAAGGCCGACCGGGAAGTTTCGAGCGCCGCAGGAGCGGGAAAGACTGTAACGCTGATCACTGTGGACGACCTCGCGGAACTCGTTCGCCTTCGGCCCGTGAAGCAGATAGGCCTTCAGCAACTCCGAGGCCTGTTCCAGGAATGCAGCCTCCCCGAGGAAAGCGCTAGATGGGTCGACGCGGTTCGCCGGACCGCTATGGAGAAGCCGCCCTACCGGAAGATTGTTGAGACTATCGAGGCCCTGCAGAAGAAGTACAAGAAGGCAGCGGTTAGCTACTCCGCGCTTCGTGTTGAGCTCTCGCACATGGTGCCGGCAGTCGAGTACGAGACAGACGAGGATCTTCTCGAGCTTTGCAAGGGAATGGCGCAGATGGCACCGGGCGCTATGTTTGCCAGCGTCAGTACGGTCGAACTAGATCAGAGTGCTGAAAACGTCGTGGCGTCTATTGAAGTTGCCATGCAGGACTATACACCGGACGAACAGTGAAGCAGGGGCGGGGCTGATGAACACTACAGGTGAGAAGAGTATCTATGAGATTCTCGGGCGCGACTCAGTTCATCCCTTCCCGGCACGGATGGCACCAGGTCTTGCCCTTGACGTGCTCGCCGAGTGCCAGGGGCCGCTCCAGATCCTCGATCCGATGTCGGGCTCCGGCACGGTGCTCGCGGTCGCGGGCTCCAAGGGCCATCATGCGGTTGGTTTTGACCTTGATCCTCTGGCGGTACTTATCTCGAGAGTCTGGACCACTTCAGTCGATGTCGATGCCGTTCAAGGCGCAGCGGCCAAGGTGCTCGAACAGGCCCGTCTTGCTTTCAGGTCGTTGCGGACGCGGGATGCGTATCCCAGGAACGCTGACTCCGAGACACGGAAGTTCACAAGGTACTGGTTCGATGACTACGCGAGGCGACAGCTCGCCTCGCTCGCTGCAGCGATACGGCGAGTTGGGGACAGATCGATCCGTGAGGCACTTTGGTGCGCCTTTTCGCGCCTTATCATTACCAAACAGGCCGGCGCGTCGCTCGCGATGGATCTTTCGCATAGCCGTCCACACCGGAAATTCAAACGTGCGCCGGTGAAGCCTTTTCGCAAGTTCGCGGCCGCCGTGGACCGAGTTGCCACCAACTGCATCGATCGTACGTGCCAATCCGTCGGCGCGGATGCACGGGTCTACGAAGGGGATGCCCGGCGTCTCGATCTCGCGGACAGATCGATCGACTTGGTCATCACGTCTCCACCGTACTTGAATGCTATCGACTATCTGCGCTGTAGTAAGTTCTCCCTTATCTGGATGGGATACTCCGTTGGAGAGCTTCGGAGTTTGAGGTCTACCATCGTCGGTACCGAGGTAGGGATGGACGCGCGGGACGATAGAGAGATTCAGACAGTACTGGCGGACCTGAAGTTGCAACCGAAGCTGCAGGGACGTCAGGAGGCGATGCTGGCTCGGTACATCAGGGACATGCGGTGTGCTGTGGAAGAGACATCGCGTGTCCTGGTGGGCGATGGGAGAGCGGTTTATGTGGTCGGCGAGAACACGATACGGGGAACGTTTGTTCGGAACGCGATGATCGTGGAGGCGGTAGCCAGCGCGGCGGGACTCCACTGCACTTCGCGGCGTTCTCGGGAGCTTCCTCCGAATCGGCGCTACTTGCCTCCGCCATCCAAAGAGAGGGAAGCGGCAGCGCTTGGCAATCGTCTCCGGCGCGAAGTGGTGCTCACGTTTCAGAGGGTGCTGTAGCTTGTTGACTCGGGATGGTGCTCTGGGTGCTAGGGCCCTGGACAGTGCGGTGCCCTGTTTGGTTCGGCGGTCGACCGCTTGGTCGCCGTTGAGGGACCTGGTCGTGCCGGTGCTCTACGCTAGGCGGTCATGAGTCGCCTGGCCCGCTTCGCCGCCGTCCTCGTCCTTCCCCTGCTCGCCGCCTGCAACGTCGAGATCTCCGTCGACGGCGCCGCCGACGCGGACCTCATCGCCGCGGCCGGCGACGAGTACCTCGCCTTCGTCGCCGCCCGCGACCCCTACCTCAAGTTTCGCCGCGGGGAGAAGGTGGAGGACTTCCCGGACTGGACGCTCGAAGCCGCCGAGGCGGACGCGGCCTTCGCCCGGGACCTGCTCGACCGGCTGGCCGGAGTCGATGAGGAGGCCGTCGACCACGAGGACTGGATCTCGCTCAGGCTGCTGCGCTGGAACCTCGGCATGCTGGTCGAGGCGCCGAAGCACTACTGGGCGGACTTCAACATCACGCCCTACGCGGCCGGCGGCTTCAGCCTGAACATCCTGCACCAGGTGCTCGGCGCTGCTGCGGTCGGAACCGACGAGGACCGCGCCCACTACCTCCATCTGCTCGACGAGTACGCCCAGGGGATCGGGCAGCTCGCCGACAAGGTCGCCGGGCAGAAGGAACGCGGCATCTACTTGCCGAAGGCCCAGGTCCCGGCCGTGGTCGGGATGTTCGAGGGCTACCGGGGTCGTCTCGAGGAGCTGTTCGTGCCCGCCGCCGACCGCGCCGGCGACGGGGCCGACGACTTCCTGAACCAGGTCCGCGAAGCGGTCGAGACGGGAATCGACGCACAGTTCAGCCGCCTGATCGCCGAGCTCGGCGACGACTACCTGGAGGCGGCGCCGGAGCAGGTCGGGCTCGGCACGGTGCCGGGCGGCCGCGAGCTCTACGTCCACCGGGTGCGGATGCACACGACGACCGACCTCACGCCCGAGGAGATCCACGAACTCGGCCTGGAGCAGGTCGCGCAGATCGAAGCGGAACTGGCGGCGCTGCGCGAGGAGATCGGCTTCGACGCCGCGTCCGAAGAAACCGCGATGAAGGAGTTCCTGGACCAGGTCCGTGCCGACCCGCGCTTCATCGCCTCGTCGCCCGAGGAGGTCGAGGAGCGCTACATGGGCTACATCGAGAAGATCGAGCCCCACATCGGCGACTACTTCGACGTGTTGCCAGAGGCGCCCTACGGCGTCCGCCGCCTCGACCCGACCTCCGAGGCGACGATGACCTTCGGCGTCTACCAGCTTCCGACGTCCGTCAACCCGCGCGGCGAGTACCGCTACAACGGCTCCGACCTCGAGAACCGCTCCCTGTTCTCGGCCCAGGGGCTGATCTACCACGAGCTGATCCCCGGTCATCACTTCCAGCTCGCGCTGGCCGCCGAACGGGAGGACCTGCCCCGCTTCCGCCGCGAGACGATCGGCTACGGCGCCTTCACCGAGGGCTGGGCCGAGTACGCCGCCAACCTCGGCAAGGAGATGGGCGTCTACGAGAACGCGTACGACCTGTACGGCCGCCTGGTCATGGAGATGTTCATCTCCTGCCGCCTGGTGCTCGATACCGGCATGAACTACTTCGGCTGGGACATCGAGCGCGCCCGCGAGTACATGAGCGCGCGGGTCGTTTACTCCGATGTCGAGGTCGCCACGGAACTCCTGCGCTACTCGGCCGACATCCACGGCCAGGCCCTCGCCTACCGCATCGGCAACCTGGAGATCCTCCGCCTGCGCCGGAAGGCCGAGGAGGCGCTCGGCGACCGCTTCGACATCAAGGCCTTCCACGCCGCCGTCATCGGCAGCGGCGCCATGCCGATGGTCGTGCTGGAGGAGCACATCGACTGGTGGATCGCGCAGCAGAGGTGAAGAGTCACTTCACTCGACCACCTCATCTCCCCAGAGCCGCTCCAGGAAACGCTCCCACGGCAGAATCCAGATCTCGTCGTCCGTTCGTCTGACCGCGTCCTCGTTGCAGACGACGATGGCGGTCCGCGGACGGTGCTCCTCGACGAACGCCCGCAGGCCCTTGAGGTCCGCTCGCCGCACTCGGCTGCCGCCCTTGACTTCGATCGCCGTGCTTCCATCGCGGCCCAGGACGAAGTCGCACTCGCGGCCGGACCTCGTGCGCCAGAACCGGATGGGGAAGTCGCGCTCGCGGTAGGAGCGGTAGGCCAGCAGCTCCATCAGGACGAAGTGCTCCAGGGCGCGCCCGAAGTCGGGTCCAGAGGCCCTCTCGATTCGCCGGCCGGCGATGTGGTTCGCCACGCCCACATCGAACAGGTAGAACTTCGGCGCGGCGACGATCACCGAACGCGAAGGGCGGCGGCTGAAGGGCTCGACCAGCACGCCGAGCAGCGTGTCGACCAGGATCTGGAAGTACTCCTTGACGGTCTTGGAACTGACGCCGCAGTCCCTGGCGACGTTGCTGTAGTTCAGCATCTCGCCGTTGCAGAACGCGAGTGCCTCGAAGAACCGCGAAAACGCGGGGGCGTTGCGGGTCAGTCCCTCGTCGAAGACTTCCTCCTTGAGGTAGTCGTCCACGTACCCGGCCAGCGCCCGGCGATGGTGCGCCGAGTCGTAGTGCTCGGGAACGAGCCCGCGGTTCAGGGCCGCCAGCAGGTCGAAGCCGGGGATCTCGCACCAGGTCAACGGGTGAAGCGCGAAGCGCCAGGCGCGACCGCCGAGCAGGTTCGCGCTCCCGCGCTTCAGCTTGCGGGCGCTGGAGCCGCAGAGCACGAAGCCGAGGCGCTCCGCCTCGATGAGGCGGTGCACTTCGTCGAGGAGAGCGGGCGCCTTCTGGACCTCGTCGATCAGGATCGGCAGTTCGCGTCTCGCGCCCTCTGCCGCCGCTATGCGTTCACCGAGGGTCCAGGGCGCGCGGGTGAACTCGAGCATCAGGCGCGTGTCGAGCAGGTCGAAGCAAATCGACTCCGGGAACTGCCGCTGGAGCAGCGTGGACTTTCCGGTCTTCCTGGCTCCCCAGAGGAAAACCGACTGGCCGCGCGGCAATTCGATCTTGAGTTCGCGGGCGTACATGGTGGGTCTCCGATCTCGGAGTGTACTCCGAAATAGTTGAACTATCTCGGAGTACACTCCGGGATCGCGTGGCCCCGGCGCAGTTCCTGAGCCTCCGAGTAGCCTTCGGGTGGCAATGAGAGCGCTCCTCTTCGGCCTGCTGTGCGCCGTCACATGACGCCGAAGCTCCATCCGCTCAACCGGGACTTTCGCTGGGAGCCCAGAGGCGGCCCCTACCGGCGCATCTCTTCCGCGCAGGCCCACCAGTGGAGCGAGCAGGGCTTCTTCGTGCTGGAGGACGCGGTCGAGCCCTCCACGCTCGAGCGCCTGATCGCCGAGATCGACCCATGGGAGGCCAAAGCCGAGGCGGCGCTGCGCGAGCTGCCGCAGGGCCGTCGCTTCATCGCCCGCGCTGACGAGATCACCTTCACCGTCCACCTGGTGCTGCGCTCGGCCTTCCTGCGGGACTTCTGTGCCGGGCCTCTCTTTAGCGATCTCGCCTGGGACCTCGTGGGCGCGGACGTCCGCCTCTACTGGGACCAGGCGGTCTACAAGAAGCCGAGCGTTCCGGCCCCCTTTCCGTGGCACCAGGACAACGGCTACGGCTTTCTCGACCCGCAGGCCTATCTCACCTGCTGGATCGCCCTGACCGACGCCACCACCAGCAACGGCTGCCCCCGGGTGCTCCCGGGGCTGCATCGCCACGGCACCCTGGAGCACTGGACCACCGACCTCGGCTACTGCTGCGCGGACGAAGACGCCGAAGGGCTCGCCGCGCCGGCGAGAGCCGGCAGCATCGTCGTCTTCTCCTCACTCACTCCGCATGCCACCGGGCCGAACCTCACGTCCGAGGTCCGGAAGGCCTACATCGTTCAGCTCGCCCCCGACGGGGCATGTCGCATGGAGCCCGACGAGAGTGCCGGTGGCTACCGGCCCGTTCTCCAGAACGACCCGGATCGACAGTTCTCTATTCTGGTTTCCGGCCGACCGCCTGCCTAGAACCGGACGCCGACCTTGAGGCGGAACTCCCGCGTCAACTGGTAGGTGGAGAGGCTGGTATGGGGCCGCCCGTTCCTCGTGTTGATCAGAACCAGAGCCTGCTCGTTCGTGACGTTTGCAACCTCGCCGCCGATGATGCCTTGCACTCCACCCCGGATCGGGAACTGGTAGGTGGCGTTCACGTTGAGCGTGAAGAAGTCGTCGAGCTTGTTCGTGCCCCTCGTCTCGCGGAGGGTCGTCGTGGTGATCGTCTGGCCGGATACCGGGTGCCTGACCTGGGTGGCGGGCTGCAATCCCCACGGCTCGCCGGCGGCCAGGTGAGCGCTGGCACTGGTCATCAGGTCATGGTTGCCGAACCTCCAGCGCTTCATGCCGACGACGTTGACGATGTGGTCCCGCTGGTAGCTGATGGGTCCGAACCAGTTGGGGCCACTGGTGGGATTGAGAATCCCGGTTGAAACCTCAATGCCGCCAAAGCCTTCCAGGTGGTCGTCGTTGTCGTTGCGGGACTCGTTGTTACCTTCGTTCCAGTCCCTCGCGTAGTTCATCTGCAACGACCAGTCGTTGCGAAACGCGCGGTTGAGCTGGAGCAGGATGCCCTCGTACTGGCGTCTGTTCTGCGGCCAGTTTCTCAGGTCGCGAACGACCGCGCCCTGCTCGTCGAACTGCAGAGTGCTGTGGAACATGTTCTCCATTTCCCACGAGGTCACGCGCGACTTGAAGACCCAGTTGTTCGAGAACTGCCAGTCGAAGCCCACCGAGATCTCGTCCTTGTAGTAGGGCTCGACGGAGGAGGCCAGGGGGTCACGGGGCTCGACGCGGCGCTGGAAGACGTCGTAGAGCCCCGTCTCCGGATTCCACCCGTACTGCGTGTAGGCGTTCTCACCGTTGGCGCCGGCCGTGAACTCCGTGAAGACGACACCGAGGCCGATGTAGTCGTAGTAGCGGCCGGCGGATGCCTTGACCAGCATCCTGCCGTCGGCGTTGAGGTCGTAGACCGCCGACAGGCGGGGCGCCACCTTCTGGTAGTCCATGACGGTCTGGCCGATGTTGTTCCCGATGTCCTGGGTGTCCTGGCGCAGGCCGAGGCTGACGGTAAGGTGGTCACCGACCGTGATCCGGTCCTGGATATAGGCAGCACCTATGCCGCTGGTGAAAGCGGTGTTGCAGGGAACGGGGCAGTCGAAGACCCGCTTGTTGACCGGGGTCGCGTAGCCGCCAGGCAGCGAACGGCTGTAGCCGCGGCCGCGGTACTCCGTGCCGATACTCGTGATCGTCGCAAAGGTGACGTCCTGGACGTCGATGCCGGCCTTGAACTCGTGCTTGCTCCTGAAGAAGGTCAGCGAGGCATTCGCCTGATCGCGCGGGAAGTCGTTTCCTCCAGCGCCCAGGCGCTGCACGGGAGCGTTGTAGCGCAGACCGTCGGCAAGGTCGCGGTAGCGAAAGTCGTTGCCGTCGGGATCGTCGGGAAGCGCGTCGGGAAGGATCGGGGCCGGCGGGGAACCGATGCGCGCCGTCGTCAGCTCGCGGTTGGCGGCCTTGACCTCGAGGAATGCCGAGCCGGTCAGGGCGAAGCTCCAGGTCAGGGTCTGGATTCTGTTGTTCCAACTGTTCCTGGTGACCGAGTAGATGTCGGCCGCTGTGCCGGGCGGGTTGAGGCGGCCTGACGGGGAGTCGATCCAGGTCAACGCAAGCTGGTGGCGGTCGTTGGGCTGGGTGTTGACCTTGCCGACGAGCGGCTTCGCCTCGCGGTTGACGTCGACCAGATCGCCCTCGCGGGTCAGGTCGAGCTGGTTGTCGTTCATTTCGCTGAGGGATCCGTAGAACCAGGCCTTGTTCCGGAAGAGGGGCCCGCCGAGACCGCTCTCGTAGCTGTTGATCATGGAGTCCGGCCTCGGGACCCCGAGCCAGTTCTCGGCGCGCCACGCCGGGTTCTGGCCGATGTAGAGGAAGTCGCCGTGGAACTCATTCGTGCCGGTCTTGATCGTTGTGTTCATCACCCCGCTGACCCCCCGGCCGTACTCGGCGCTGAACCCGGCGGACTCCATGCGGTTCTCGGTGATCACGGTCGACGGCATGTAGAAGCTCATTTCGCCGCCGCGCCGATTGTGGGAGATGTCGACGCCGTCGATGAAGACGACGTTCTCCTGGGCGATGCCGCCGTTGACCCCGGGTCCCTGATCGAATTCCTGCCTGTAAGACACGACGCCGGCCATCAGCTTCATGTTCGACCAGTAGTTCCGCGTGGCCTGGGGTACGTGCTGGAGTTCCTCTTCCCCGAGCGCGGTGACGGCGCCGGTGTCGTACTTCGTGACCAGCGCCGCCTCGGAGGTGACGGTGATCTCCTCGGCCGTGGCGCCGAGAACGAGGTCGACGTCCTCTCTCTTCCCCAGTTCGAGGACGACCGCCCGCTCGACCGAGCCCAGGCCCTCGAGGTCGGCGGCAACCATGTAGCTACCCGCCTGGAGAAGGGCGAAGCGATAGTCGCCGTTGGCATCGGTGATCTCGGTCCTCGTGTTCTGAGGGCCGGTCAGGGTCACGGTGACGCCGGGCAGGCCGTCACCTTGCGCGTCGGTTATCGTGCCGTCGATGGTCGACGTCTGCGGGCCGTCGGCCAGGAGCGGCAGCGCGCAGAAGGCGATGGCGAAGGTCCAGATGGAGGACCTGATGGCGGTGGCTCTCACGATTCTCCCCTCCAGAGTCTGCGACCCGTCGATCGGCGTCTCCTGTTGAGGGCCGCCACCGGGCCGCGTGATGGAAACTGCTAAGTCAAACGTGCGCTCTCGCCTTGACCGGGAGCGGAGGCACGGAAAACCCTGTTGGAAGTATCGAACACTGTACCACGAAGAAACGGCGTCGGATAATGTGCTTCAGACCCGCCTTCTATAAATCGATTTAGGAAGAAACCATGCGTGAACTTCGTTGGTGTCCGCTCGCCGGTGTCCTGGTCGCCCTGATGAGTGCGCCCGCCACCTTCGGCCAGGCGACGGCATCGGCCGAGCCGTTCAAGGTCGGCACCTTCGACATCGACGGTGTGCCGCGCGTCGGCCTCGTCCTGCGGGACAGCCTGGTGGTCGACATCGCGGAGGCGAACCGGGGGCTCGAGGCGGATCCCGCCTATCCGAAGATGCCGATGCCGGAGGACATGCTCGAACTGATCGGCCGCTACGAGTACGGTCTCAAGTACCGGCTGTACGAGATCGTGAACCATCTCGTCGGGAACGAGCTCCTCGGGAGCGAGGCTCCTGGGTACGTCCACCCGGTCCGCGAACTCCGGATCCGGCCGCCGATCATGTATCCGGGGAAGATCCTGAACGCCGCGGTCAACTTCTACAGTCACGTCAACGAGTCGGGAACCGAGGAAGAGCGGGCCGCGGCCCGGCGTCAGCGCCGCGAGAACCGGGGTGTCCCGTATCTCTTTCTCAAGCCGTCCCGAGGCGCGGTCATAGGCAGTGGCGACGAGATCGTGATCCCCTACGGTCGCGATCGCACGGATTGGGAAGTCGAGCTGGGCGCTGTCATCGGACGGACGGCGAGGTACGTCTCCGCCGCGGAGGCCCAGGACCATGTCTTCGGCTACATGGTTTCCATCGACGTCTCCGACCGCGGCGGGCGGCCTCCGGGCGGCAACCCCATTCGCAGTGACTGGTTCGTCGGCAAGGGGCACGACACCTTCGCCCCGCAGGGCCCGTGGATCGTGCCGCGCGAGTTCTACGGCGATCCGATGGAGAACCTCCGGCAGACCCTGAGCGTCGATGGCACCCTGCTCCAGGAGGCGCGCGCCGGCGACATGATCCACTCGCTTTGGGAGCTGATCGAGTACGGGTCGTCGATCATCACGCTCTACCCGGGCGACGTGATCAACAACGGCACCTCAGGCGGCACGGCGGCCGGAGCGGCTGCGACCCGCGGGCCGGAGGATCGCTTCCTCAAGCCGGGCGAGGTGGTCGAGGCGTCGATCGACGGCATCGGCACGCTGCGGCTCCCGGTCGTCGCCGGCGAGAAGCCGCCGGGCGAGACTGGGGCCCGGCTGCCGCCGGTCAAGTCGTATCGCTGACTGAAGCCGGGAACAGCGTGGGTGCGCGCTCCGGGTAGGATCGCCCTGAGCAGCCTGGACACCAGTCCTTCCGAACACCTTCGGAGAGCGCTTGAAGCCCCAAGTTACCCGCGCGACTCGCGTCGCGGCGGCCGCCCTTCTCTTCCTGGCGCCGGCCGTCGCGGCCGGCCAGAACCTCGATCAGCCCACCTTCGTCGACGACGTGGCGCCGATCCTCCACGCCAATTGCGTTTCCTGCCACCAACCCGACGACATCGGGCCGATGTCGCTGCGCACCTACCGCGAGGTTCGGCCGTGGGCCCGGTCCATCGCCCGCGCGGTCGAGAACCGGGACATGCCGCCCTGGGACGCCGACCCGGGTTACGGGCCCTGGTCCAACGACACCAGCCTGAGCGACGACGAGATCGCTGCGATCACCCGCTGGGCGGCGAACGGCGCGCCACGCGGCGAAGGCGACGAACCGGTCCATGCGCAGCCGGCGGCCGCGGGCGAGTGGACGTTCGGAGAACCGGACTGGGTGTTCGAGTTCGATCCCTGGGAGGTGGCCGCGGAGGGACCCGACGAGTTTCGCGACGTGCTCATCACGACCGGATTCGAGGAGGATCGCTGGATCCGCGCGATCGAGGTTCAGCCGGGAAATCGCAAGGTCCTCCATCACTTCATTCTCTGGCGAGCCGCCGAGGGCGCGACCTACCAGGAGAACTGGATGGCGGCCTGGACGGCGGGCGCCAAGCCCTACCGGTTCCCGGCGCGGTCCGCCCGCCTGCTGCAGAAGGGCCGCAGGATGATCGGCGACTTCCACTACCACCCGAGGGGCGAGGCGGCGACCGACAAGACCCGCATCGGTCTCTGGTTCGCCGAACCCGAGGAAGTCGAGAGGGAACTGGTCACGCTGCCGATCTGGAACGCCGGCATCAAGATCCCGGCGGGCGACCCGAACTACGAAGCGGAGGCGAGCCGTGTCCTCGAGAAAGACATCCTGCTTCACGCGTTCACGCCGCACATGCACTACCGCGGAAAGTCCATGTTCTTCACCGCGGAGCTTCCTGACGGCAGCACCAGAGACCTGCTCGGGGTCAGCCGCTACGACTTCAACTGGCAGACGACCTACCAGTTGTCCGAGCCGATCCGGCTGCCGGCCGGGACGCGAGTCCATGTCAAGGCCACCTTCGACAACTCGGCCGACAATCCCAGCAACCCCGACCCGACAGTCGACGTCAGGTGGGGCCTGGAATCCACCGACGAGATGCTGAACGGCCTCGTCGACTACGTCGCGGCGGACGGCTAGATCGCCAGATCGTCGCAGCGGGGGAGGCGGTTCTAGCGGCCACACAGGCGACGGCCTGCCGGGCGGCGGTCCGCAGAGTGAATCCACATCCCGGAGGCTAGTAGGACACTGTGGCTGTTACTCGGGACGTGTATCGAGCCCAGTCACCCGACACATGCTGAGCGCCTTACTGAGGTCGCGATGGCGCTTCTCAAGGGCGATGGCTGGGAGGTTCGTTCGCGCGGTCAACGCTTTGAGGCCTTTGCGGGGGAACTGCTACTAGGGCGTTCGCTTGCCGTCCTCATCCTGAACCCTGTGGGGTTCGGCCCGGCAGTGAAAGGCCTTCTAGATCACGCGATCGTCCAGCGCAGGCAGTGATGTAGCCAATCCTGTTCGTCGCGGCTGCCGAGGTCCGCAGGTTGGTAAGAGCCTTCCAGTTCATGGCTTGAGCAGGGAGCGCCAAGCGTCCGAGGCTGAGTAGTAGCGAATCATGGCGTTTTCTGCAGCGAGTTCGGCCGTCTCTTCCGCCGCCGCGGCTCGCGCAAGGGTTGGAGCGGCGTACTCGGCCGCTGCGGCGCGTTGAATGCGCCGGAGTTCGTTGAGCGCGCGGGCGCTCGCGCGGCTCCTCTCAGCGAACCGGTCGTAGAGCTCCGGGCGTGGCGTTTCGCCGGGACTCAAAGCATGTCTCGACCATGCAGCCTCGGCGTGGTCCCTCGCTTCGCCAGTGCGAATCACTTCCGCTAGCGCGGAGGCCGATGCGGTGGTGATTGCTTCCGCGGCAGGGCCTTGACCGACTTCGCCGCGACTCCGGGCGGCAGCGCCCCTGCCGCTTCACTGGAGACAGCCTTGGCAGTGTCTCGAGCCTTGAGGGCGGCCGCTAGCGCGTCACCGAGTTGTTCGGCGTACTCGGCTGCGTCAAGGCTCCGATCGAAAGCCGTGGTGGTCGCCTCGGGTGCAGTGTCACGCGCGCTGCGGGCGGCCTCGAGGGCTTCGCGAGTGGCGTCGCGGAATCTGTCCCGGACCCCGGCAGCGTCGGGATCATCGACGGCTCGCAGATCGTCGATTGCGTCGCCAGCAGCGGCGGCAGTTAGTGCAGCCAAGCGGACCGCAGCAGGGTCAGGCTCGGCCGACGAACACGCCACGGTCAAGACCGCGACCAGGGCACCGACCCAGCGGCGGTGTTTCCCGTTTCCACTGCGACGAGGCCGGCGTGCGTAGCCTAGCCTCAGCGCCGGGCGTCCTCGCTCGTCGCTCGCGTCTTGCGAATCGTCCATGGCAGCGGAGGCGAGTCTACTCTCGGCCCGGTCGGCCGACGGTCAGGTGACGGTTCGCAGGAGGAACCCCGGATCCTGCGGGCTAGACAGACCCCGGTGGGCAACCGTACAAGTCCGTGTGACCCAGTGTTCCTAGCGCTTACCCGGAAAGGAGCGAACCATGCTCGACTACTGCCGCTCAAACGGCTTCCTTGTGATCGCAGCCCTCACCGTCCTAGTCGGGGTGGGCATTAGCGCCTCCGTCCCGGCCGACGAGGCCGACGAATCCCCGGAACTTCCGGTCTGCGCACCCCTGGCTGCCTACGCGGCCGACCTTCTCGCGATCCGCAGCGAGGCGATTCTGGGCGGTAGTACCCGGCAGGAACTCCTTGCTACCCATCGCGCCCTCGCTGACTGCATCGAGGCCCAAGGTCTCCAGCGTTCCGGCCCGTAGTCCGTCAGCTTCTCCCCGCGTGTGCTCCTCGCGACCGGTCGCACGACTCTCGAATGACACAGAGCCCTTGGCAGGGCCTGCTACTGGCAGCGCGACTTCGGAGTCGAGATTGCGAACACAAATGTTCGCACTGTATGGTTGAGCGTTGAACGGCCGGCAGTTCATCGGGCGCGTTCGCAGGTGGGCGAGGGGCCGGAACTTGGAAGTCCGCTTCGTCGCGTCCGAAGGGGCCGGGTCACATGGAACGCTCTACGCGGGGCGCCGCAAGACCACCGTCAAAGACCGGAAGAAGGGGATCGGCAAGGGCCTGCTCAGCAAGATGCTGGCTGATCTGGGGATCGACAGGAACGACTTCTAGGAGAACGCGATGCCAGACGTTTACAACTATCCCGCCGACATCCAACGCGACGAGGACGGCCGCCACGTCGTTGCGTTTCCGGACTTCGGCTGGGGCGCAACAGACGGCGCGACGAAGGAGGAGGCGCTAGCCGAAGCCAGGGATCTGTTGCGAGAGTTGATTGCCACCACGATACGCGAAGGCGGCGATCTGCCCGAACCTTCGCCCGTCGGCGATCCGCGGCCCATGGTCGTTCCGCCGGTGCAGATCGCCCTGAAGGCGGCTCTGTACGACGCTTGGCGTCACGCTGGGATCTCCCGGCGGCAGTTCGCCCGTGATCTAGATGTCGCTGAAAGCGAAGTGCGGCGCATGTTGAACCCTGATCACGCCACCAAGGCAGCCACGATCGACCGGGCGCTGCGCCGTCTGGGCAAGCGACTCAGCGTTACTGTCAGCGAGGCCGCCTGAGTCCGGTTCAGGTGCTTGCCAGATGGCGGCTCGTGATCCCCTCGTAGACGACAGCGCCAAGGCAGGTGAGTAGCAGCGCACTCAGAACTCCCACGATGGCCCATCCACTCTGGCCATTCCAAATGGCGGTCTGCTGCCGGAAGGCCATCGTGGCCATCACCGTGAAAACGCCAACCAGGAGGATCAGGAAAGAAGTCTGCTGAGCCGGTGTGAGCTGGCTTCCGGCCCAGAAGCAGATGGCCGAGAATCCGATTGCGGCCACTGCGAACATGCGGATGAAAGCCAGCTGCCGCCAGAACTCCATGGCTGCTGGAGCAGTCACACTGGTTTCCGGCATGGGCCTCTCCACTCCCAGAGACACGGCAACGTAGCCCGTTCTCACCATGAGCACTATGCCGCCTAGCAGCAGCAAGCATCCCACCACGTGAATCACGATCCCCTTTGGCATCGCTTCCTCCCTCAGATGGCCAGATCGTTCAGATTGTAGTCGCGGATCACGCGGTCGAACGTCTCGTCGTTGAAGCGGAAGTCGTCCTCCAGGCCGGCGAAGGGCTGGTACACGAACGAGGCCTCATCGGGCCGGTGTTGGCGGCGGGCGTCGATCGCCACGGCGATCACCGACGAGCGATCGAAGATTCGCTGAGCGTCGTACACGACCTCGTCGGCTTCGACGCCGAGCGCGCCTTTCTGTCCCTCCACCGACTTGCGGCGGTGGAAGCCGAAGGTGAGCGAGATGCGCAGGTCGGACGAGGTGTTGGCGAACGAGGCGTGCAGCATCTGGCGGTTGACGATGGTGACGTCGCCGGCGTCGCAGACGAGCGGCAGGGCACCGGGGAGCTTCTCGCTTCCTCCGTTCTCCCGCACCCGCGCCTTGATGTCGATCTTCCCGAGCTTGTGGCTACCCGGCACCACCCAGAGACAGCTCGCCGGAGTCGTGGGATAGAGCTGCACCTGGAAGTTGAAGCCGTGGATGCCCTCGTCCCAGTCCGGAGAACCCCAGTGGGTGACGCCGTCCTGGTGCCACGACACCGAACCTCCGAGACCCGGCTGCTTGACGAAGATCGCGTCGTTGAAGGGCACGAAGTCGTTGCCGTTGATCGCCGCGGCGATCTCGAGGAGGTGCGGGTGGCCGTAGAGCCGCAGTCCGGAGGGCATCGCCTGGCACATCGAACTCATGATGAAGACGACGTCGGCGGGCGCGTCCTGTTCGGGTAGCGGCTGCGTCATCTGCGTCGGGTGGCGTCCGCTGAGAAGCTCCGTGCCGCCCCAGGGATCGGCCAGAGGCTTGGTGAAGAGATACGGCCGGCGGGCGTAGTCGAGGCCCAGCGCCGGTCGCCCTTGAGCATCGACGGCCGCGTCCGGGGCTACCGGCGCGCGCTCCAGCATCTCGTTGGCGTCGCGGCGCAGCTCGGCCACCTCGTCGCCGTCGATGAGTCCTTCGAAGACGTAGAACCCGTGCCTCCAGTACGCCGCCAGGATGTCCGGATGGAGCCTGCCGTCGTCAGTCAGCCGAATCGGCCCCCGGTTGCCGATCTCCGCGGCGAGGCGCCGTCCCGCTTCCTGGTACGCCGCCATGCCGGCCGCGTGTTGCGCCCGAGTCGGTGTCGCTACCGCGTCGCTTGAAAGGCCCATAGCGCGCTCCGTGTGCGGAGGTACATCGTCGTCCCGTCGACCGCCGGCGTCGCCGTGGCCAGGTCGTCGAGGTCCGACACGGCCAGCGGCTCGAGAGAGCCATCGTTCGGCAGCACCACGAGCTTGCCAGATCTCGAGAGCAGGTAGAACTTGTCGTCAGCCACGATGGGCGAGGCGTAGAAGCTGTCGACGGCTCCCTTGAGGCGGCTCTGCTCGATCATCTCTCCCGTCGCGGAGCGGAGCGTCGTCGTGATGCCACTGTCGTCGACCATGAGGAGAACTCCGTCGTCGACGATGGGCGACGGGAGCTGGGGGATCTTGCGGTGATAGGTCCACCGTACGTGACTGGCCGTGAGATCCCCTCGCAGGGCAGCCTCCGGCAGCTCGACGGCGAGGATTCCGTTGCGGCTGTCGAGCGCCGCCTGAAAGTACGTCCAGTCGTCTTCGTCGAGGCGGCCGTCGCGCCCCAGATCGAAGAAGGAGAGGGAGCTGCGAACCAGGCCCTCCGGCGCCTCCTCCCTGGAGATCATCCCGTCACCGTCGCCGTCGTGCGAGGCGACGACGTCCGGGAAGGGCTCGAGTTGGACGTGACGCCCTTCTTCGTTCAGGGGCATGGCGTAGCCGTTGATGAAGAGGACGCCGTCCTCGATCGCCGGCGTCGACTTCATCTCGAACGAGAGACCGCTTACCCACCAGAGCCGCTCGCCCGTCCGAGCCGAGTAGCTTGTGAGAAAGAACGAGCCGGGCACGACGACCTGGAGCTCACCGCCTTCGGGATGGTGGAGCACCGGCGTCGAGTGGCCGCTGGTGGCGGCCGGCCGCTCGGTGCGCCATGCCAGTTCGCCGGACCCGGCGTCCACGGCCAGGATGTGGGAGTCCTGCTGCTGGTCGACCACGAGGACCACGTTGCCCGCCGCGAGGATCGGAGAGGCGCCCATGCCGTAGATGTTGTCGAAGGGACCGAGGGGATGGCGCCAGAGCTCTTCGCCGTCGACCGTGTAGCAGAGTAGGCCGAAGTCGCCGAAGAAGACCCAGACGCGCTCGCCGTCGGTGACCGGAGATGGCGACGCCGGTCCGTTGCGGTTGTCGAGCGTCTCGGTCCGCGGCCTCGGAGCCTCGCGCCGCCAGAGCTCCGAGCCGGTTTCGCGGTCGAGGGCGATCGTGTAGAGCGCTTCGCCTTCCGAGGCGGTCAGGAAGATCCGCTCCGCGCTCAGGACCGGCGAGGAGTCGCCGGCCGGGAGCTCGGTCCGCCAGAGGAGGTTGCGGTCGAGGCCCACTTCGACCGGCAGGGCGCCCGCCTCGATGGCGCCGCCGCCGTTCGGTCCCCGGAACCGCGACCACTCGGCGGTCTCGGCCCAGGCGGGCGCCGAGAAGGTCAGGGCGCTCAGGACTACGAGCGCTAGTCGCATCAAAGCAGATCGCCGCCGCATGCGGAGGCGCAGGTGCCGTGCGCCTCGAACGCCTGCACGACGTTCTTGCCGGTGCGCCAGCGATGGACCTCGTCCGGCCCGTCGACCAGACGCTGCGCGCGGACGGCGCGATACCAGCCGGCCAGCGGCGTGTCCATGCTGTAGCCCAGGGCGCCGTGGAGCTGGAGCGCGGTGTCGACCACCTGGTGCACCATGTTGGCGAGGAAGACCTTGGCGATGCCGTTCTCGTTGCGCAGGTCCATGCCATTCTCCGCCTTGTAGGCGATGTGGAGCAGCATGAGCCGGGCCTTGTAGAGCTCGGCGGCGCAGTCGGCGAGCATCCAGCGAACCCCCTGGCGGTCGGCGAGGCGCTTGCCGAACGTCACCCGTTTCACGGCGTGCCCGACGGCGAGGTCGAGGGCGCGCTGTGCCCTTGCGACATTGTGCATGCCGTGACGCAACCGCCCGTAGGCGAGGCGGTGCTGGCCCATGGCGAAGCCCTGGCCGCGGCCACCGAGGAGGTTCTCCTTCGGGACGATCAGGTTCTCGATGCGAATCTCCGAGTGGGAGCCTCCGAGCTTCAGGCCGAGGTCGGTATGCGGCTGCATCGTCTCGATGTCGCGGACGATCCTGTAGCCGGGGTTCGGCAGTTCGACGAGAAACGTCGAGAACTGCCGGTGCCGGGCGACGTCGGGATCGGTCTTCGCCATGACGAGGGCGACGTCGGCAACGCTGGCGGAGGAGCTGAACCACTTCTCGCCGTTCAGCACGTAGTTGTCACCGTCGAGGACGGCGGAGGTCTGCATGCCCGTGGCGTCCGCGCCGGCGGCCCTCTCGGTCATCGGATAGCAGATGCGCTTCTCGCCCGCCAGCAGCGGCTTGAGGAAGCGCTCCTTCTGGTCCTCGGTGCCGTTCTCGAGCAATGTCAGCATGGTCGCGTCGTCGGGGCCCTGCGTGTTGAGCGAGAGCGCGCCGAGGAAGCTCTCGCCGAGCTCCATCTGGACCAGCGCATTGGCCAGCGGCTTCAGACCCATGCCGCCGTGCTCCTCCGGGATGAAGGGGCACCACAGCCCCTGCGACCTCGCCTTCTTGCGGAGCTCCGCGAGCACTTCGTCGAAGTTCTCCGGAGTGCATCCCTCTTCGGCCGGGATGCACTCGTTCTGGACGAAGTCGCGCACTTTGGCGCGCACCGCCTTGGTCTCTGCTGGAATCTCGAAATCGATCATTGCTTCTCCTTGTCCTTTTAGAAGATCGCCAGTGCGTTGAGCGGCGAGCCGGTTCCCGTTTCGACGGCCAGCGGCCCCGCCACGAGCAGAAACTCCCAGCGACCCAGCTCGGCCGCCGTCTCGGCGACGGCCTCCAGGTCCTGGTTGTCGAAGATGTCAATGCCCATGGCGACGATCGTCAGGGTATGAACCGGAAGATCGACGCCCTCGACCTGCGACGGAACGACGTCGAGCGCCGCATCGGAGCCGATGAACGAGATGTCGCGGGAGCGAACCCAGGGCATCGTCGAGGCGTGGAGGCCGGCCGCGTTCTGCGACACCGACCAGGGTCCGAGTTCGGCGCGCCGCGCCCAGCGGCCGGTGCGGATGAAGATGGCGTCACCCGGGCGGACCCGGAGTCCGGCCATCTCCTCGAAGGCGTCGAGGTCCTCGGTGTAGATCGGCGTCCCCGGCTCGAGATAGGGCACGCCCTTCAGGCGGGGGATGTCGAACACGATGCCTCTCGTGACGATGCCGCCCCTGAGGTTGAAGATCGAAGACCGCGTGCAGCCCTCCTCGGTGACCGTGTCCTGCGAGTAGCCGTTGTACATCTTCCCCTTGTAGAGGATGTGGCAGAGGGCGTCGATGTGGCTGTGCGAGTAGCCGTGGTAGCTGATCTCGTAGCGATCGCTCACGCCGCCGCGAAACGCGGGCTCCTCGTCGGGGTCTGGAAGCGCCAGGATCGCGCGCTCGAACGGCAGCGGCACGTCGACGGCCTCCTCGATGATCAGCGGATGGGCGAGCGAGACGGAGATGCCCTCCGTCGCCAGGGCCAGCGCTTCGAGGCGCTTCTCCCGGGTGATCAGGTTGGCCGCCCCCAACTGGTCGTCGTCGCCCCAGCGACCCCAGTTCGAGAGCTCCTCCATCATGCGCTCGATGTCCGCCTGGGCGAGATCGCGCGATTCTGGCGAGTAGCTTGGAACGGGTCCCGGCGAGGATGCCGGCTCAGTCGCCTCCTCCGGGGTCGCTGCGCAGGCGCCAGTCAGCAGTGTGCATGCAATGCCGAGCGTCAGATGTGTGGCTTTCATAGTGCTCCCTGGTAATGCACGCCCTCTTGGGGGCGCGGCGGCGGAGTCGTGCGTGGGCCTTCGACGCGACGGTGCATCTCTTCGTAGGAGGCGCCGGTCCATCGAGCTAGGTGTGGACATCATTTGCTACCTTGCCACATGTTGCGGGGGAGGAAGTTCATGAAACGGCGCGTGAGACTGGAAGTGAGGCTCGTAGCTCTGTCACTGGTGTCGCTGGCGGCCGTCGGCGCGGCCGGCCATGCGCAGGAGCCGAAGACTGTCCGGATCGACACCCTGGGCGTGATGGACACGCTCTACCACCTGTCGGGAGGCGGCGCCAACTCGCTGGCGCTCATCGACGAGATCAACGGCGGCGTGGTGCTGATCGACACGAAGCCGCCCGGCTGGGGCCAGTCGGTGCGGGACGCGCTCGACGGCGTGACCGATCTCCCGGTGACGACGATCATCAACACCCACGCGCATGCGGATCATGCCGGCAGCAACGGCGAGTTCGGGGCCGCCGCCTTGATCGTGGCACACGAGAACACCAGGGCGAACATGGCCCGGACGGACCTCTACTTGGGTGCGAACGCGGCGGGGTTGCCCACGAAGACGTTCGCGGACCGGTTCTCGCTGCTCGAGGACATCGACCGCATCGAGCTGTACCACTTCGGCCCGGCCCACACCGATGGCGACATCGTCGTCGTCTTCCCCGCCAAGGGCGTGGCGTACATGGGAGGCCTCTTTCCTTCGAAAGCGACGCCGGTCATCGACACGCAGAACGGCGGGAGCGGCGTGGCCTTTCCCGACACGCTGGCGAAGGCGGTCGCCGGGATTATAGGCGTGAGGCTTGTCGTCACGGGCCACGGCGAGCCTCCTGTGACGTACGCCGGACGGGGTCGCCGGGAAACCGGGGCGAACCGGCCCTGGACGGGGTTCCTGACGTGGGAAGATCTCGAGGAGTACGCCGACTTCAACCGTGACTTTCTGGCGGCCACACAGAGAGCCTTCCGAGCCGGCATGAGCGTCGAGGAGGCGGCGGCGAGCCTCGAGTTACCTGAGCGCTACGAGGAGTACGGCATGGAACACGCGAGAGCGAACATAGAAGCGATCTACGACGAACTGGCGAACAGGTAGCGCAATGGAAGGCAAGGGAGCGCACATGACCGGAAGACTCGCGGTCGCGCTTGCGTGCGTCGTATCCATCCTGATGGGTGCGGCCCAGGCGCGTGCCGACGACTGGCCGGAGTTTCGAGGCAAGGGCCGGCTCGGTGTCTGGCACGAGGCCGGGATCCTCGAGGAGTTCCCCGCCGATGGCCTGAAGGCGCTCTGGCGGACCCCGGTCAAGGCAGGCTTCGCGGGCCCCGCCGTGGCGGACGGCCGCGTCTTCATCACCGACTTCGAAGCCACGCACGGCATGCGCGGAACCGAGCGGGCGCTAGCGCTCGACGAGGCGACCGGTCGCATTCTGTGGACCCGGGAATGGGAGGCGGACTACGCCGGGATCCAGTGGGAAACAGGCCCCGGCGCGACCCCGACGGTCGATGGGGACCGCGTCTACACGCTGGGACGCACGGGCATCCTGTCGGCGTTCGACGTGGAGACCGGCGGACTCCTCTGGCGCAAGGACTACGCCGAGGACTACGGCGTCGACCGGTTGCAGTGGGGATTCGACTGGGGCTTCGCCAGCGCGCCGCTGGTCGATGGCCCGCGGCTCATCTGCTTCGTCGGCGGCCCGGAGAACGCGCGGGTCGTGGCCTTCGACAAGATGACCGGCGAGGAACTCTGGCGCGCGCTGGACAGCGAAGCGGACCTCGGCGTCGCGCAGCCGATCATCATCGAGGCCGGCGGCGCGCGTCAGCTCATCGTCTGGAATCCGGAAGAGGTCGTCTCACTCGATCCGAGCAACGGCGAGTTCTACTGGCGGCAGCCCTACACGGTCGGCGGCGCGATGACCGTCGCAACGCCGGTGCAGGTCGGGTCTCAACTGTTCTTCACGACGTTCTACGACGGCCCCCTGATGCTGACGCTCAACCAGGACCGGCCCGGCGCCACCGTCGCCTGGAAGGGCTCGAGCAACAGCGAGATCCAGACGGACGGACTGCACGCCGTCCTTGCGACGCCGATCATCGAGGAAGGGACCATCTACGGCATCTGCAGCTACGGCCAGTTACGCGGCCTGAACGCCGAAACGGGCGAGCGCCTCTGGGAAACGCAGGAAGCGACCGGAGAACGACGGCGCTGGGTCTCCGGCTTCCTCGTCCAGAACGGCGACCGGGTCTTCATCAACAACGATCGCGGCGACCTGATCATCGCCCGGCTGAGTCCTTCCGGTTACGAGGAGATCAGCCGGACGCACCTCATCACCCCCACGTCGAGACCCGGCAACCGGCGGGAACTGCGCTACGTGAGCTGGGTTCACCCGGCCTACGCCAACAAGCACATCTACATCAGAAACGACGAAGAGATGATCTCCGTGTCGTTGGACCAGACGGACTACTAGTGACGTTCGGAGAACGTTGGCCTGGAGCTGCGCCCGCAGCCACCTAGCAGGGAGATCGCAGTCGTAGAGGTGCTTGCGCGATGGATGAGTGTGCCGTCATCGTTGGGTTCGTCCGGTTCCTTGGTTGTTGCCGGGGCAACCCAGAGCTGGTTGTGGATAGGTGGCCGGATAAGGAAAACAGAACAGAACCGGAGATCGACGCAGTTGCAGGCGACTTTGCAATCGAACACGCGAGCGTAGACACCGTGAATCACCAGCGGGAGCGTGATGCTTCGTACCTACGCGTCGTGGGCGACTTGGAGCCGTTGATCGAGGAACACGTTGGTGGTGGGTTCACAGTCGCTTTGGAGTTTGACGCTATCGGGAAAGGAAGGGACTGGAGCCGCGCACGCGCCTCTCTCAAGAAGTGGATTGAGGAAGAAGCGCCGCTCCTCCAAGATGGGAGCCATAGGGTCTCTTTGCCGACATCGTGTTCCGCGGAAGTCCCCATCGTCATGCACATCCGGAAAGGACTAGCACCTCGTAGTACTGGTTTCCTCCGGTTCGAGCCGAAAGACGTTAGCTTGTCGACCCGTATCAGGGCGCTCGTGGATAGGAAGGCGAAGAAGCTAGGCAAGTACCAAGGGCCTTCCTGTACGACTGTTTTGTTGATCGAGAACGACGATATCGCCCTCATGAACGAGGGCAAGATGCTCGAGGGAATCCAAGAGGCCTATCCTGAAGGCTGTCCTCCAGGAGTGGATGAGATCTGGTTCGCCGACACGTCCATCCCGGACAACCCCCAGTTCTACGACTTCACGACGAGAATCGTGGAGGAGTGAGTCAGTGGCCGCTACCGGGCGACGTGTGCGGGCGGGCCCGGCTTGCAAGGCCGGTTGCGGAGTAGACTCAGAACCTGAGAGCTTGAAGACGATGTCCACGACGAACACAGAGCTACTCGCTCGAATCACGGCCCGGCCGGATGTGTTCGGTGGCAAGCCGATCATCCGCGACATGCGGATCTCCGTCGAGCTGATCCTCAGTCTTCTGGCCCAAGGGGTGACGCCCGAGGCCATCCTGGATGACTATCCGGAGTTAGAAGCAGACGACATTCGGGCCTGCACGGCCTACGCCCACGCAGTCATCGCGCGAGACACACTGTCCGCGGTGTCCGTCGGGAAGTAGTGCGGTTCCTTGTAGACCGATGCGCCGGCCGCCGGCTGGCCGAGTGGCTACGTGAAGACGGACACGATGTCGTCGCATCGCTCGAACTCGGCCCCGATCCGGGCGACAGAGCACTACTCCATCGAGCGGCCGAGGACGACCGAATCCTGGTCACGATAGACACGGATTTCGGGGAACTGATCTTCGGGCAAGAGGCAGCCCATGCGGGCCTGGTGCGGCTTCCCGATGTCCCCGCGGAGCGACGAATCGCGTTGATGAGTGAGCTCTTGGCGCGCCATCGGCGGGAGTTGGAGGCGCGAGCGGTGATTACGATACGAGGCGAGCGAGTCCGCGTCTCGCGCCAACCCTCCTGACTCCTTGTAGGCCTTAGTGCTTGAACCCGGCTGAATCGGAGCCCACCATGCGACCACCCCGACCCCTTCTCCCGGCGATCCTGGGGATTCTCCCGGCGGTCGCGCCGCTCTCGCCTGCCGCAGGGGAGGAGCGCTCGGCGTTCTTCGGCGACCTGCACGTGCACACCGCCTACTCGTTCGATGCCTTCTCGTTCGCCACGCGGACGACGCCCGACGACGCATACCGTTTCGCCGCCGGAGAGGCGATCAGGCATCCCTCGGGGAACGAGATCCAGCTCGACCGGCCCCTCGACTTCTACGCCGTGACGGACCACGCGGCGTACCTGGGGGTCCTGCGCGCCCTCGCCGACCCCGGCCACCCGCTGGCGGACGACCCGGACGTCGAGCGCTACGTCGACCCGACCACGGTGAAGGCGCGGGGAGGCTACCTGCCGGGCGCCTCGGACTTCGTGGCCGGGCACGCGGATCCCGAAGTGGTGCGGACGGCCTGGGAGGAGATCGTCGCCGCCGCGGAACGCCACTACCGGCCGGGCACCCTGACGACCTTCATCGCCTACGAGTACACCCCCTCGCGGGACGGCGGCAACCTGCACCGGAACGTGATCTTCAGGGGCACGGCACCCCGGGAACCCTTCAGCCGACTCGATTCGCCGAATCCCGAGGACCTCTGGAGCTGGATGGATCGCCTGCGTGACCAGGGCATCGAGGCGCTGGCGATCCCGCACAACTCGAACGGCTCGGACGGCTGGATGTTCCAGACCGAGACGTTCGCCGGGGCTCAGCTCGACGCCGACTACGCGACGAAGCGGATGCGCAACGAGCCACTCGTCGAGATCACGCAGGTCAAGGGCACCTCGGAGACCCATCCCGTTCTGTCGCCCAACGACGAGTGGGCCGACTTCGAGATCTTCCCCTTTCGCGTCGGCCAGTGGGCCAGGAGCCGACCCAGGGGCAGCTACGTCCGCCAGGCGCTGCTGGACGGCATCGCGTTTCAGAGCCAGGAGGGTTTCAACCCGTATCGGTTGGGGTTCGTCGGCGCCAGCGACACCCACAACTCGGGTTTCTTGTTCGACGAGGAGAAGCACACCGGCAAGGTCGGCGTGCATGACTTCGACCCGGTCAGCAGGGGCTCGGTCCCGGTCGACATCGTCGACGGCGTGCCGACGTATCGCGAGGTCTTCCGCCGCTTCTACAGCAACTCGGGTCTCACCGGCGTCTGGGCCGAGGAGAACAGCCGGGGGGCCATCTACGAGGCCCTGCGTCGCAAGGAGACCTTCGCCACCTCGGGCACTCGCATCCGGTTGCGGACGTTCGCCGGCTACGGCCTGCCCGACGACCTTCACCTCCGGGACGACATGGCGGCGGTGGGCTACGAGCGTGGCGTCGCCATGGGAGGCGAACTCGACGCCGACCGAAGCGGCAGTCCGGCGTTCGCGGTCCGCGCGCTGCGCGACCCGTCTCGCGCCCCGCTCCAGCGTCTCCAGATCGTCAAGGGCTGGGTCGAGGGCGGCGAGCGGCAGGAGCAGGTCTTCGACGTCGCCTGCTCCGACGGGCTGCAGCCGGATCCCGGGACCCACCGATGTCCGGACAACGGCGCCTCCGTCGACCTGTCCAACTGCGCCATCAGCCAGGACGCCGGCGACGCCGAGCTGGGAGCGACCTGGCGCGACCCCGACTTCGACCCCGAGCATCACGCGTTCTACTACGTTCGCGTCCTGGAGAACCCGACGTGCCGCTGGTCGACGTGGGATGCCGTGAAGGCCGGCGTTGCGCCGCGCGTGTCCCTGCCGGCGACGATCCAGGAACGCGCCTGGTCGTCGCCGATCTGGATCTCTCCCGGCAGCTAGCGTGGAACTGGCGGCCCGATATGGAGCCGGCCTTGCGGCCGGCGCGATCTTCCCCCCGGGCCGGAAGACCCGGGGTCACACGCCTTCGGCGGCAGCCGGCGGGGACGCCGGCGCACCCAGTGGGCGGCCAGTTCCACGCTAGTAGGGCGCCGGATCGAGCCCGACGTCGTTCGCCGCGCCGGCCCGGTGGGAGCGGCCCGGCAGGAGCTCGGTGAGGCGACGCGCCTCCTCGGGCTGATCGGAGACCTGCAGCACCTCCTTGCGCGAAGGGTTCCGCGGGAGCATGGCCCGAAGCCGCTGCTTCGTCCCGGCGTGCTCGGGGAGGTTCGCCAGATTGCGCCATTCGTTCGGGTCGTCGTCGTGGTCGTAGAGCTCTTCCCCGTCGGGATAGGTCGTGTAGCGCCAGCGCTCGGTGCGGATCGAGCTTCTGTCCGGTGCGTCGGAGGTGATCGCGGGGTGATCCCACTCGGCCTCGGGGTTTTCGAGCAGTGGCCGCAGGCTCTCGCCGTCGAGGTCCTCGCGCCCGGGGAGCCCGGCGAGGTCCGCCAGGGTGGGGTAGATGTCGAGCAGCTCTGCGGTCCGGTCGCAGAACTCTCCCTTCGCCTCGACCCCGGGGCCGGCGAAGATGATCGGCACGCGGCAGGAGCGCTCCCAGAGCGTGTACTTGCGCCACTGGTTCTTCTCGCCGAGTTGCCAGCCGTGGTCGGTCCACAGGACGATGACCGTGTTCCCGGCGTGGGGCCCTTCGTCGAGCGCCTTCAGCACCCGCCCCACGTTCGCGTCGGCGAAGTTGATGCACGCCAGATAGGCCGCCACGGCGCGCCTCCACTGCCCCGTCGCCGTCACCAGCTCGTGGTCTTCCAGACCGCGCTCCGTGGGACCGGACTCAGGCACGTCGTCGAGGTCGTTCGCGAGGTAGGGCGGCAACTCGATCTCGGCCTCGGGGAACTTGTCGAAGTACTTCTTCGGCGCGTAGAACGGCAGGTGCGGGCGATAGAAACCGCAGGCCAGGAAGAACGGCCCCGAGTGATCTCTCGACAGGTACTCAGCCGCCCAGTTGGCGAGCTGGGTGTCGGTCGTGTCTTCGTCGTCGATGTCGAGAGAACCCCAGTCGAAGCCACCGCGGTCGAGCTGGTTCAAGGGGTAGCCGGGGGGCCACAGAAAGCCACGGAAGCTGTTGTAGTAGTGCCACGACGCGGCCTCGTTCTGGCTTTGGTGAAACGTCTTGCCGCCGCCGATCGCTTCGTAGCCGTGCTGCATGAAGTGTTGCGGCAGAGTGACGGCCAGCGGCATCGCGTCGCGCCAGACGTCCCCGTTGCCGTAGCAGCCGGACGTCGTCGGGCGCCGGCCGGTCATCAGACTCGCCCGGGAGGGGTTGCAGGCGGGCGTCTGGCAGTAGGCCCGCCGGAACGTGACGCCTCGCTCAGCCAGCGCGTCGATGTTCGGCGTGAGCGTCTGCGGGTGTCCGTCGAGGACGCCGATCCAGTCGTTCAGATCGTCGATCGAGATCATCAGGACGTTCGGGCCGGCGGCGCGCGGCTCTCGACTGCCTGCGCAGCCCGCGGCCAGGGCGCCGAGCCCCAGGCCCCCGAGCAATTCGCGTCGCGAGAGCGCTCCCCTCAAGGCGAGCCGTTTCCGCCAACCGAGATCAGTCCCGAGTCCCTGGTTGGATCGTACTCGGGATTCGGCGTTGGCAACTCGAGATTCACGCTGGCGAGATAGTCGTCGAGCATGCGCGAGAGCCGGCGAGCGACCTCGGGACGAAACCGGCTGAGGTCGGTGGTCTCCGCGAGATCCAGATCGAGGTCGTAGAGGACCTCGCGCCCGGACTCCAGCTCGCGGATGAGCTTGTGATGGTCGAGACGGATCGCTGTCTGAGGCGTGACGTGCTTCATGTTGCGATAGGCGCCGTAGTACCAGATGAGAGGCTCCGTACCTCGATCGACCTCGCCGACTCCTTCGTTTGTCAGCACGCCGGCCAGACTGCCGCCATCGAGATGGTCGGGAAGCCGATCGCCCGCACCCAGCCACTCGGCGATCGTCGGCAGGAAGTCGTAGCCGATGGCCGGCACGTGACTCTGGCTATCCGCGGCGATACCGGGACCCCGCACGATGAGCGGTACTCGAATGCCGCCTTCCCACACATGTGTCTTGCCCATCGACAGCGGAATGTTGCTGGTCACGGGGCGGTCGGACTCGCCGCCGTTGTCCGAGGTGAAGATGACATAGGTGTCACCGGCGATGCCGAGAGCTTCGATCCTGTCGAGGATCTTGCCGACGCTCTGGTCCAGCTCGTCGGTCATTGCGCCGTACGTACTGTTCGAGTGAATGACGCTCGAATAGCCGTGATAGCGCGAAACCGTCTCCGGCTTCGCCAGCACCGGCGTATGGACCGCGTAGTAGGAGATCTGCAGCAGAAAGGGGCGCTCGGACGCCCCGTGCTTCTCCAGAAAGGCGAGAGATCGTTCGGTGATCTCACCGGTGCGCTTGGGGTCGGGCATGCCCTGCCTTCCGGGCGCGTTCGTCGTGAGGCCGTCGTGCTCGTCGTAGCCGTGACGAGCCGGCGAGCCGCCGCCCATGTGCCACTTGCCGATGTGGCCCGCGACGTAGCGTGGATCCTGTTGCTTGAGAAACTCCGCGATCGTCAGCTCCTCATCGGCCAGATCGGAGATCGGGAGCGGCACGTGCATCGGCTTGTTGCGGTAGAAGTCGTCGTAGAAGAACTGGTACACCGCACGGCCGGTCTCGTCCGGCACGACGTCGATGATGTCGGTGGCGCCCAGTCGTGCAGCGGTCTTCCCCGTTTGAATCGACATGCGGGTCGGTGAGCAGTTCGGCGCTGGCGAGTAGGCGTTGGAGAAACGCATGCCTTGCGACGCCAGGCGCTCGAGGTGGGGTGTGCGGTAGAGGTCGCTCTTCGAGCCGGGGACGCGCTCGTCCATCTGCACCGAGGTCCCCGTCCAGCCGAGGTCGTCGGCGAGCAGGATGACGATGTTGGGGGATTCCGAGACTGCCGGGGAGGACACGACAGTGGCGAGCAGAAGGGCTACGAACTTCTCTCTCATTGGCTCCTCCTTCGATCCGTAGCAGTTGTAGAGTGTCGTCTCGCTACTAGCTTAGCTATCGGCTTACGGAGGCAAGCGATGAGAGGCGCGACTGCCGAACGGAGCGGTGCGAAGCGGGTTTCGCCCGTCGTCGCCCACATGACCGGCAAGGACGACGAGGCGCGCGAGCGGGTGCTGGCAAGCATCGCGGAGCTCGATCTCAACGAGAACCTGCTCGAGCTCGAGACCAACGGCTACACGGTGCTCCCGGGCGTGCTGTCCGAAGACCGGATCGAGCGCGCCAAGGCGGCCATCCTGCGGCGCGTTGAAAGGACGACGGGCAAGAAGGTCGATCCCGACAAGGCCACGTCCGACGACTTCAGCGGCATGGCCTATCAGCACTACCTGATCTTCGAGGATCCGGTCTTCCCCGAGATCCTGCTGGAGCCGAAGCCGCTCGCGATGATCACCTGGCTGCTTGGTGAGAGTTGTGTGCTGTCTTCCATGGGCAGTCACTTCCGTGGGCCCGGCGGCATGCCCCTGTCCGTGCACGCCGACGGGGTTCGGGTCGGCATGACCGAGACGTCCCTGGTTGCCAACTGCAACTACGCTCTGACGCCCTACAGCCGGGAAGCGGGGGCGCTGGTGCTCTTCCCGGGCAGCCATCGAAAGCAGCGCCAGCCCACGGCTCACGAGAACTGGATGGCGGGCCATGAAACCGTTCCGCAGATCATGGCGAAGAAGCTCGATCCGGAAGAACTGGACGCCCTCGAGTGGACGGTGCCGCGAGGCGCCGTGACCATGGACCTCAATCCAGGAGATGCCGCGATCTGGCATGGCAACTCGTGGCACGGCGGTTGGCGACGGGAGTTGCCTGGCGCGCGGATCAATCTCGCAGCCTATTTCTGCCGGCCTCATCTCTCGACACAGGAGCGACGAGGCGACACCCGGTATCCCGAGGTGTTCGAGCGCTATGCCGACGAGCCCCGGTTTGCCCGCCTGATGGGAGAGAAGATCTTCAACGGCTGGCGTGAAGAAGGGCCGGACTTCACGGGCGCGAAGACTTCGCCCAGCGGCCTGTTCGACTGAGCGCTTCGCGCAAGGCTGGAACCAGGCTACTTGCCCTCGGCCGCCCAGCGCTTCATCAGGGCGATGTTGCGGCTCAGGATGGCCGCGGATTCGGGGTTCGCGCTCACGCGCCTGGAGTACGCGGCCATTTCGCTGTCGTACATGGCTTCTGATTCCGCGCCATGGTCGTTCGTGCGCTCGATCCAATCGTCCATGCGCTTCCTGAGTTTCTTCAGTTGCGCCTGGTGCTTCGGATCGCCGGCCAGGTTCCTGACCTCGAACGGGTCCTTGGTCAGGTCGTAGAGCTCCTCCGCGGGGCGGGTGGGGGCGAACAGAAGCTGCTGCGTCTCGTTCAACGTTCCGGCAGCATGAGCCTCCCGTAGCGCGATGACAATGCTCTTTCCGTCCTTGTAGAGGTTGGGTTGCAGATGGGGGCGGTTGGGCAGGAAGTTGCGGATGTACTTGAAGCGCGTCGTCCGTAGCGCCCTGATGTAGTCGACCGTCTCGTCACAGCGGTCGCGCGCGGCAAAGATCGCTGTCCGCTCCTCGTAGTCCTCGCCGAGGATGTCGCGAGAGTGCATGTGCTCGGGAATCTCGATTCCGGCGAGCGCGAGCGAAAGGGCCGCGATGTCGATGTGCTCCACGAGGTCGTCGCGAACCTGCCCGGGCTCGATCGTCGGCCCGGCGATGACCAGGGGCACGTGCAGCCCTTCGTCGTAGAGGAACTGCTTCCCCCTGGCATGGCTGATCCCGTGGTCGGTCATGAAGAGAACGACCGTGTCCTCGAGGTCGCCCTCGTCTTCGAGCCGTTCGATGACGTCGCCGACGAACTTGTCCGTGAACCGAACCGAGTCGAGGTAGGCCGCCCAGTCCGCCAGCAGGACCGGATCGTTCGGGTAATAGGGGGGAAGCTCCACGCTGGAGGGATCTGTCCTGCTTCCCAACAGCTTCTCGACGCGATCGCTGATCTGCCGGAACGACTCGAGCGATCGGCCGCGGTGCTTTCCGCCGGGGAGGTGAACCTGGGCGAAGAAGGGCTGCCCGGGTCGACGGTGGCTCCAGTCGGAACCGTCGTAGATGGCCGGGTCCCACTCGAAGTTGTAGTGCGTCTTTCCGAGGGTGGCTCGGTCCGTGTTGGGCCAGCCGGTGATCGCGGTGTAGTAACCGGCTTCCTGGAACAGCTCGGGGATCGGCCGGATGCCGGGAGGCAGGTGGATCTTCAGCTCTCCCTGGCTGCTGTTGTGGTGATGAGCGCCGATGGAGGTCTGGTACATCCCGGTGATGAACGCCGAGCGGTTGGGCGAGCAGACCGGCGCCGTGACGTACGCATTGGTGAATCGCACTCCACGATTCGCCAGGCGATCGAGATGCGGCGTCTCGATCGCCGTCTCTCCGTAAGAGGAGAGATTGGCCGACATGTCGTCGACGATGATCCAGAGGATGTTCGGCGGCTCCGTTGCCTGCAGGGGAAGCGAGGTCAGCGCTCCCAGCGCGACAGCGAGGGCGGCGGTTCGAAAGCGGCGCGTTGTCATGGCCCGTTTCTCCATCTGCGTTAGGATTCTGACCATCATGATCACACGACGACAGGCAGTCAAGAGCGTCGCCGCAGCGTCGGTGGGGTCCGCCGTGGGGGCCGCCTTCAGCTTCGCGAAGACGAACCGGGCGAACCTGCTCTTCCTGTGCTCTGATCAGCACCAGACCGCCGCGACCGGCTGCTACGGCAGCAACGAGGCCCAGACGCCCCACATCGACGAGATCGCCGCCGACGGCGTCCGCTTCGACCGCGCCTACTGCAACGCGCCCGTCTGCGTCCCCTCCCGCGGGTCGATCGTCACCGGCCTCCACCCCTGCAGGCACGGGGCGAAGATCCTGCGCGACCCGCTCCCGAACGAGGCGCGCACGGTCGCCCACTACTTCAAGGATCACGGCTACGTCACCGGCGCGATCGGCAAGATGCACTTCGTCGACGAGAGCCGGCGGCACGGCTTCGACCACAGGCTCTATCGCGCCGATCACGACAAACGGCTCACCCGGGCCGAGCAGCAGGCGTTCCGGGACGATCAGTACGCGGCCTACCCCGCGGACGGCGGGTACGCGACCGGGCTGAGCGGCTCCGCCTCGACTCTGCCGGAGAGGTACTTCCAGGACACCTTCTACGCCGAGGAGTCGGTCGCCTTCCTGCGCGAGAACAAGGACCGCCCCTTCTGCCTCTGGTCGTCGTTCTACATGCCGCATACGCCGCTGGTGCCGGCGAAGCAGTACTGGGACATGTACGACGGAGTGACTCTCAGTCTGCCCGAGCGTTCCGATCGGGAGCTGGAGGACGGCTTCGAGGGGCACCTGATTCGCGCCAGGCAGCGCGGCTGGTACGACCAGAAGGACGACGACCTGCGCGACGCGATCCGCGGCTACTACGGCAACACCTCCCAGATGGACGCCAACGTCGGACGGGTGTTCGACACGTTGCGCGAGCTGGGACTCGACAAGAACACGGTGGTCGTCTACACCTCGGACCACGGTGAGATGGCCGGCGCGCACCGCACGTGGACCAAGCACAACATGTACGAGCAGAGCGTCAGCGTGCCGCTGATCGTGCGCATGCCGGACCGGATCGAAGCCGGGACCGCCCGCACGCAGCTCATCGAGCACACCGATCTGCTTCCGACCCTGACCGAGCTGTGCGGGCTGGGGAGTCCCTCCTCCGGGATCGACGGCCGGAGCTTCGCGCCCCTGGTCCAGGGCGGGGCGTACACGCCGCGCGAGCACGCCTACTCGGAGTACTACTTCTGCCATCGCAGCTTCACGGTGGACGACCGCTACGTCGGCAAGCCGCCCATCCTGATGGTGCGCACCGGCAAGTGGAAGCTCAACTACCTGAGCTGGGCGCGGTCGGAGTTGTACGACCTCGAGGCCGATCCGGGAGAGTTCAACAACGTGATCGACGACACCGGCAACTCCGGCATCGTCAGGGAGCTGACCGCCGTCGCCGAGCGGCTCTACGCCGGTTGAGGGAGTTCCGAGTCGTGCGGGCTCCATGACCTGCTGCGCTCCGTCGCGTGATGCCGATCGGCCGGCCGGCGGCGCGGACCCGGCCGCCGCGGCGCCGACCTCTGCTCCGGGACCGAACGGTCGCGAGATGGTCCGTCTCGACGGCGGCCGGTTCCTCATGGGCACCGACTCGGCCGATGCCATCCCGGGCGACGGCGAGACCCCGGTCCGCGAGATCTTCGTCGCCCCGTTTCGCATCGACGCCTGTGCCGTCTCGAACGCCGCCTTCGCCGCCTTCGTCGACGCGACCGGCTACCAGACCGACAGCGAGCGGCTGGGCTGGTCCTTCGTCTTCGAGGGTCGCCTGTCGCGCAGGCTCCGGCGCACGGCGATCGAGGACCGTCTGCCGGGCGCCCGCTGGTGGTGCAAGATCAGCGGCGCCGACTGGCGTCATCCCGAGGGGCCGGGATCGTCGATCGCCCGGCGCCAGGACCATCCCGTCGTCCAGGTGTCGCACCACGACGCCGTGGCCTACTGCGCGTGGGCGGGATGCCGGCTCCCGACCGAGGCGGAGTGGGAGTTCGCGGCTCGCGGAGGAGTGGAGCAGACGGCGCAGCCGTGGGGCGACGAGCTCGAGCCGGATGGCGAGCATCGCTGCAACGTCTGGCAGGGCAGCTTTCCCGATCGCGATCTCGGGCTCGACGGCCATCGCGGCACCTGCCCGGTCGATGCGTTCGAGCCCAACGGCTTCGGTCTCTACAACGTCTGCGGCAACGTCTGGGACTGGTGCGCCGACTGGTGGAGCCCCAGTCCCGCCGCGCCGGGCACTCGCAATCCGCGCGGTCCCGCTGCCGGCACGGCACGCGTCACCCGTGGTGGGTCGTACCTCTGCCACGTCTCCTACTGCAGTCGCTACCGCCTGTCGGCCCGTACCCACAACACGCCCGACAGCGCGGCCGGGCACATGGGCTTTCGCTGCGCCGCCGACATCGGCTAGCGGCCCAGCGAACCTGAAGTGAAGATTCTCGTCATCGCCGACGTCCACGGGAACGCTGAGGCGCTCTCGGCCGTGCTGAAGAAGGAACGGGACGTCGACGCGACGATCTTTCTCGGCGACACGGTCCTCTCAGGCCCACAGCCGAACGAGACGATGGCGCTGCTCGCGGGGGTTGACGGGGTCCTGATCGAGGGCAACCACGATGTGGAGATGTTCGAGCCGGAGCGCTTCGAGGTCTGGCCGGCTCCGTGGCGTGCGTACACGCGGTGGATCCTCGGCATGCTGGAGGCGCCGGGCTGGAAACTGCTCCGTGGCCTTCAGCCGGAGGGCGAGTACGAGGTTGGCGGCCAGCGCGTGTTCCTGCACCACGGCGTGCTGCCGGACGAACCGCGGCAGGCGCTTCCGGACACGGCGGACGATCGGTTGGCCGCGCTTGCGGGCGGCACGGACTGCCCGGTTGTGCTCTTCGGCCACTCGCACGTTCAGTTCCGGCGGGCGGTCGACGGCCAGGAGTTCATCAACCCCGGCAGTGTCGGCCAGCCGCGCTGCGGCAGGCGGGTCGCGTGCTACGGGGTGCTGGACGACGGCGTGTTCCGGCACTGTCAGGTGGAGTACGACCCGGGCCCCTGGCTCGAGGCGCTTGACGGCATCGGGCCGCTTGAGGCGTTCCCGGAGTTCCGGGATTGGCTGAAGAATGCGTTGCTCAGTGGTTACGGCATCGGCGAGCGGGAACCGTGGACCCGGTACGCGCGTGAGGGATACGTCTAGCGAATCACACTGGGGACGCCGGCGCACCCAGTGTGTGACGCCAGGTGCTTACAGCTCCTCGACCGCGATCGCCCGGACCCAGGTCGCTTCCAGGCGTTCCACGTTGAGCGGCATGCCGATGTAGAAGGCGCGGTCCTTCTTCAGCTTCTCGATGTTCACGAGGGGGTAGCAGACCGGGATGTTGTTGCCCAGCATGTTCCGATGCGTCGGCGAGTTGTGGGGCTGCGGCGCCTGGAAGTCCGACTCGAAGCGAATGCCCGGGTAGCCGACCGCCAGCAGCTTGATGCCCGTGTCGGCGAGCCACTTGCTCGTTTCCGCCGGCAGGGTCGGCTGTTCGTCGTCGCGGAACGGGCTGCCGAGGATGACGATGTCGCCCTTGCGGACGTTGGAGAGGTGCTCGGGCCGGATCGGTTGGCCGACCTTGACGAGTTCGCCTTCGTCGTTCTCCTGCTCGACCGGCTCGAGCTGGTCGAGGTAGCAGACCGCGGCCGGGCCGAAGAACGTGTCGAGCGGCATCTCCCAGAGACCGAGGATGCCCTCCGGCAGACCTTCCCAGTGATCCATGTGGCCCTTGCCGCCCTCGGTGTGCGATCCACCGCAGTGGCCACTGACCCGTCCGGGCGGCCAGTAGGAGTCGCCCTCCTTGCCGCCGATCAGGGTGTAGAGCGTGTCGTCGTACGGCACCCGGCCTTCTTCGAGGATCCACGGAAGCCCGAAGACGTCCTTGTTCCCCTCCTCGACCGTGCCGTCGAGCCGGGTGATGCGCCCGACCATGCGCGGGCTGAGGTCGACGACGTGATGGCCTGCGAAATCAATCATCTTCCGTCTCCTGATCCGCCGACCACTCACCGAGAGTGGCCAGTCCGTTCATGCGGGCGCGGTGGCGGAGCGCCGTCTGTCCGCTCGATTTGTCGGCCTTGCCGTCCCAGGCTTCGACGGGGGCGCGGCCGATGGCGCGGCCGAACGAGAAGCTGAGCGCCCAGGGCTGCGGTTCGAGACGGTTCATCGCGTCGAGGTGGGCCGTCGCGTCCAGGTCGGACTGACCGCCCGACAGGAAGCCGATCCCCGGCAGGGCGGGCGGTACGACCCGGCGCAGGCAGCGGAGCGTCTCCCGCGCCACCGTGTCGACGCCGGCCTGCTCGGGACAGTCGCTGCCCGAGACGACCATGTTCGTCTTCAGCACGATCTCCTCGGGCGCGACGCCGTGCTCGTACAGAGCCTCGAAGGTCCGGTGCAGGAAGCGTTCGGTGACCTCGAACTGGCGTTCGATCGTGTGGTCGCCCTTCATCTCGACCTCGGGCTCGACGATCGGGACGAGGTCGAACTGGTGCGCGAGCGCCGCGACCTCGGCGACGCTGCGGGCGTTCGAGACGAGCGCGCGCTCGGTGGGAAGGCCCGGGCGTACGCGCGCCGCCACGCGCCACTTGACGAACGCCACGCCGCGCTCGCGCCAGTCCTCGAGCCGCTTGGCCAGTCCGTCGAGGCCGCGGGGCACGTACTCGTGCTCGGAGCCTCCGAGGAACTGCCAGCCGGTGGTCGGGGTGATGCCGAGCAGCAGGCCGCGCTCGCCGATGAGCTCGACGAGCGGAGTGCCGTCGCCGGCTTGGCGGTCGAGCACGTCGGGGAAGACGATGATGCTCGACAGGTGCTCGCCGAGCTCAGGCGTGCGGCAGATCATCTCCTGGAAGTCGGCCGCCGCGTCTTCGCTGCGGGCGTGGACCGACTCGCCCCACCAGCCCCGCACGAGGCCCTTGAGCGGCACGTCGGCCGCGAAGATGCCCTTGCCGGGGGCGACCATCCGTTGCGCGGTCGCGGCCAGGGTCGATTCGGTCGTCACGACCCGCCTCCGTTCGCTCCCGAGCCTGGCGCGCCGGAACGACCGGAGGCCGTCGCTTCGCGCCCGCTGCCGGCGGGGACGCCGGCGCACCCAGTCTGTGCCGCAGCGAGCTTGCGGCGATAGAACTCAAGCCCCTCGCGCGCCGCCTCGTCGAGGTCACGGCCGGCGGTCATGTCGCGCCACACCGCGAGCAGGTTGCCGACGCCGCCGCCCATGTGGACGATCGGCTCCATCACGGTGTCGCGGTCGTAGTCGATCTCGCGGAGCGCGGCGATGACCTCGTCCCAGGGGATGTGCCCCCGGCCCGGCGGCCGGCGGTTGTTCTCGCCGATGTGGAAGGTGCCGAGCTGGTCGCCGGCGCGGACGATCGCCTCGCCCAGCGAGTCCTCCTCGATGTTCATGTGGTACGTGTCGAGCATCATCTTCAGGTTCGGGCTGCCCACCTCGTCGAGGAACAGCAGCGCCTCGTCGCAGGTGTTGACGAGGAAGTGCTCGAAACGGTTCAGGACCTCGATGTGGAAGGTCACGTCGAGATCCTCGGCGGTCTTCATCGCCTCGCGCATGGCGGCGACGGCGTGCGCCCAGCAGCGCTCCTTGTCGCGGCCGTCGAGGCCCTGGCGCATGACGCCGGTGATCGCTCCGCCGACATCGGCGCCGCCGCCCCCGGCTATCTGCTGCATCTCGCTCGCGTTCTCGGCGAGGGCGCGCAGGTGGGCGATGCCGCGGTCGCGGTCCTCCTCCGAGTCGGAGTTGATGTCCTGCTTCGGACCGAGTCCCGCCATGTAGTTGATCCTGAGTCCGTGCTCCGCCGCCGAGGCGACGAAGCGCTTCTTCTGCTCCGGCGTGTACAGGAAGAGCACGTCCTGCGAGAAGGACATGAGGTCGAAGCCGATCGCGGCCGCCCGGGCCATTCGGCTCTCGTACTCCTCGATGTCCTCCATCCATTCGTTGCCCCAGTAGTTGAAGGTGATGCCGATTCTTCCCATGCGCGTCTCCCGGAGTCTGTTCAGGCCTCGGCCGCCATCGCCGGTTGCGCGGCCATCAGGGCCAGGGCGTCGTCCATCGACGGAATCCCCTTGCGGTTGCCCAGCACGGTGCAGTGAAGCGCCGCGACGGCTGACGAGAAGGACGCGCAGCGCTGGAGGCTCCAGCCCCTGGCGAGCCCGACGAGGTAGGCGCCGTGAAAGGTGTCGCCCGCGCCCGTCGTGTCGACGACGTCGACTTCGAAGGCGGGAGTGTGGAACTCCGCGTCGCGCGCGCCGGCTCTCCGGGCGTCCGTTCCTCGGGAGACCGTGTAGCTGCCGTTCGCGCCTTCCGTCTGCACGACCACTCTTGGTCCGAGTTCGAGTGCGGCTCGGCCGGCCCTCCACACGTCTTCCTCCCCGGTGAGCATCGGAGCGAAGCCCGAGCCGCAGATCAGGACGTCGGTCTCGGCCACGAGAGCCCGGGCCGGTTCGAGAACCTTGTGACTGGTGGCGGCAGCGTCCAGCACCACGGTGCCACCCGACTGCTTCATCCAGCGTGCCGCCGCGAGGGCGGCCTCGGAGTGACTGCCGTCGAGGTGGAGGATCGGGGCAGACTCGATGTACGCGCGGTCGAGCTCCGCGGCGGTGAGTGGCCGCGAGAGGAAGCCCCGCCGGAACGAGAACACCCGCTCTCCCGTCGACGCGTCGACGTAGACCACGACGACGTGGTCCTCGGGTCCCTCTCGAGGCACGAGGCGGCTCGTATCGACGCCGGCCCGCTCGAGCGACCGCCGGCGGTGCTCGCCGAGATCGTCGTCGCCGACTGTGTCCACGAAGCCGGTGCGCAGCCCGAAGGTCGAGGCGACGAAGCAGGCCGTGCCGGCCGGTCCGCCGTCGGCGAGAGCGAAGTCCAGCAGACCCCGGGGGTCGTCCCAGTCCGGCATGCGTTCGACCCGCAGCACGACGTCTACGATCGCAAGGCCGAGGCCGATGACCTCGTGACGAGCTTCCAAAGCCGCCTACTCGGGGCGCTTGCGGCGCGCACCCACCGAGGAGTGCCTGCGTTCCAGACGACGCAGCTCTTTCTCGATGCCGGGTCGCACATGCGGCTCCGCAAAGGCGAGCAGTGTCACGTAGAAGCCGCTGAGAGTCCTGAGCCGGAAGGCCTCGTCGTCGAGAACGCCGAACGCCCACAGGTCGAGCGCCAGCTCCCAGCCCACGTGGAGCTGCACCTCGAGGAACGTCAGGCCCACTACGTTCCGCAGTTGACCGTCGTCGAGGGCCTCGGTGAGCGCGGCGCGGATCGCGACCTTGGAAGATCGGAAGTGCTCTCCCTCGTCCTGCTGGCCGAGTTTTGTCCACGAGCCGGTCCTGAAGTCGGCCGCGATGAGTGGCCGCAGCAGGTCTCCGTTGTCGATGATGTAGCGGAGAATCCCTTCCATGGCTCTCGCTGCCCTTCTCAGGGGGTCGCGTGCCCTTCCGGCGTCGGCGGCCGGCGCCTCGAGGCGTTGCTGCGAGTCCTTGATCAGCGCTTGCAGGATCGCCTCGCGCGAACCGAGCAGGTTGTAGAGCGTGGTCACGCTCAGACCGGCCTGGCGAGCCAGCTTGCGCATCGAGAGGCCCTCGGGCCCCGCCTCCTGGAGGAGGACGCGGGCAGACTCGAGAATGCGCTGCCGCCGCGCGGCGACGTTCGCTTCGCGCCGCCCCGCCGGCCGGTTGTCCTTGGGACTCTTGGCTTCGGGATTCGTCATGTGTCGCGTGGTTTCCGAGATCATACGCGGCCCGCTGAAGATGGTACATTGTTCCAAGTTTGATTGCTGCAGCGGCAGCTTGACGAGAGCGGCATGGCGCCGGGGAGAACGAAGGTGAGCGAGATCAATGTGGCCGAACTCGAGCCGGTAGGGGAGTTCGGGTCGAAGGCGTGGTGCGAGGCCTGCGCCGAGTACGGCGTCCAAATGCTCGAAGACGGCGATCTACCGGCGGACACCGCGTGGGGATTCACCGAGATCTACACCCATCCGCCTGCCCGTTTGCTAGAGGGCGGCCGCGAGATGTCCGCCTACTACCTCATGGTCAAGGACGGCCGGATCAGTGGCGGCGACGGCGCCCCGGAGGAGTGCAAGGCGCTGCCGGGCTTCCACATCGTGATGCCCTGGGCCTCGATCTGCAACCAGTCGCGCACGAAGTACGGCCGCGAGGGCCAGATGCGGCGATCGGCCCAGGAGAAGGTCATGTTCCAGCAGATCGAGGAGCACGTCGGGCGGACGAATCCTCTCGGGCTGGGCGGCGGTCCCAAGCACGTCTGGCCGCGGGAAGTCGGCATGGCGCTGGGCAAGGGCATGGAGGAAGGCGGCGGCCTCCACAACATCGCCGCGAGCCTCCAGACGTCCTCACCGGAGTTCGTGGACCTGCCCGTGACCGACATGGCGGTCCCGGACTTCGAGGCGATGACGGAGGAGCAGAAGCGGCGCTTCCTAGCGCTCCTCGGCATCTAGGGTGAAGCGCACCGCCGTCCTGTACGTGGCGGCAGCAGGTTCTCCGTTCTCCATCGCCGGCCGGAAGACGGCCCGTCTCATCGCCTCGACGGCGCTCTCGGTGAGGCCGTGGGGCAACCGCTCCAGCACGTCGACCTCGACGACGCAACCTTCCGCGTCGATGCTGACGCCGAGGCCGACGATGCCCTCGACGCCGGCCTCTATCGCTTCGTCGGTGTACTCGTGGGCGACCTGGTAGATCATCTCGCCCGGCCTGCGATCCGCGTTGGCGGCGGCGTCCGCCGCGCCCCGCGAGTGACAGACCAGGATCCTCGCCCGGTCGGGGATCGGGCCCTCCGGTGAGATGGCCAGGATGCTCCTGGCCTCGGCCACGCCATCTTCCGAGCGGCCGGAGTCGACCAGCAGCCTGGCGAGGCTGTAGCGCGGCGCCACGGACGCCTCCTCGTCCATGACGGCGATCACGCGGCGGAATGCGTCCTCGGCCTCCAGGACGTCCTGCTCGGAGCGATCCGGCTTGTCGAAGAGGGCCACGCCGAGCGCATTCCAGGCCCGCGCCCGCAGGCGGATGTCGTCGGTCAACTCCAGTGCCCGGCGGGCGGCATCGGCCATCGCTTCCAGCTGGGAGCGCTGGTAGTGGGCCGCCGCCTCGGCGAGCCAGCCTTCGGGCGTGTCGGACGGGGGCGGCGCCTCGGCGACCACGGCGGGGGCATCGACCGCAGCCGGGGCATTGCCGGCGTCGAGGTCGAACGTGACGACGGAGGTCGTGGCGGCTAGATCGTCGCGCACGCCGACGGCGACGCGATGCGGCCCGGGCGCGGTGACGACATCGACCGCGAAGGGCCACGAGAGTTCCCGGGCGTCGTCGATCTCGCCCTCCTTCACCAGGACGGGGACGGGATGCTCCGTCACTTCGGAAACGCGCCCCTCCCCGTCGATCACCTGGACCCACAGGCGCACCTGGGCTTCGTGACCGTCGCTGACCGGGGCCAGAGTGAGCGGGCCGATCGGGATCGCGACCAGCATCCTCGACTGGATGTCGCCGCTCTCGAGGAGAACCTCGCTGCCCGGGCCGCGAACCGGCGCGATCCGGACCCCAATCGGGTTGGCGGCCTCTTCCATTGAAAGCGCCGCCAGCGTCAGGTCGGCCATCTCGGCCGAGACGGGCTTGTCGACATAGCTGTCCCGGTGACGAATCGACAGGCGTCCGCGATGGCGCCGCCTTGCCTCTTCGGTGAGCTCGACCTCGATCCGGTGGGTGCTTCCCCGCTCGATGTGCGTCGGCGGCCGCGTTCGCGCCGATGGCGAGGACGGAGCCGGCAGCGAACGCGGTAAGTAGCCGAGCGAGTAGCGGTTCTGGAGGTCGCTCGCGATGCGATCGAAGCCGCCCGCGAAGTTGCGGGTGTTGACGATCGCCCGGCCGCCGGTACGGTCGGCCAGGCGGAGCAGCGGCTCCTCGAGATTGGCGGCGCGTGTGAACTCGATGCTGGTGGAGAAGCGGAGGTCGGCCGTGTTCATTCCGCTGACGCGCGCTCCCGCGGCGGCGACGCTGTGGAAGGTGACGCCGTTGGCGTTGGCGAGGGAGGCGAGCTCGTCGAATCGCCGCGAGAGGTCGTACTGGTAGGCCTCTAGGGAGGCGTTGGCGGCGTCGATGCCTCTTGTGTCGCTAAACAGATCGACGTCTCGGAAGGGCGACTGGTTGGTGGAACGCCAACGCCCGCGCCGATCGTCGAACCTCTCCTCGAGCGCCCGGAACAGATCCTCCGCCGGCCGCATGGGCAGCCCGTTGCTGATGTACAGGATGGCCTTGCGCCCTGGCAGGCCCGCCATCGTCCGGATCGCGTTCTCCAGGTTCACGATCGAGGCGTCGACCTCGCTTCTGATCATTGCGGCGAAGTCGCGGATCAGCTCCACCACCGCGCTGTAGCGGGGCGGAACCTCGTCGTCCCGGTTGAGTTCGCGCAGGATGTCGAGGCGCTGCGATTCGATGCGGTCGCGGCTGCCGACGACCCTCGCGACCTCGTGCGTCGCCTCAGCGACGCGCCAGGCCTCGGTGGTGAAGGGAAGCGCGACCTCGAACCGGCCCGCATCGTAAACGGCGAGCATCGCGCGGTCGTACGGGCTGAGCTGGACGCTCAGGAAGTTGCGCAGGAAGGGCAGCAGCCGGTTGCGGTCCGTCGGTGTCAGGTTGTTGTTGTCGACGTAGACCATCAGGCTCAGCCGGTGTTCGGGCGGCGGCGGCTCGGCAGGGATGAAGCGGTCCAGGTCGCTCTCCCGTGGCCGGCGGTCCCGGAAAGTGGTCGCTTCCCGCTCCCGCGCGCTCGCGTCCAGGCCGTCCGTGAACTCGAAGAAGTTCGACAGCTCCACCGGGCGACCGTCTTCCCGCACCTCGAAGTCGCCGGCCGTCAGGCCCGTCACCGGGTTGCCGTCGCGGTCGGTCACCCAGACGTCGACGTTGACGACGCGCACGTCGATCGTCTCGCCGAAGGTCTCGGGCGCGGGCTCCTGTTGTGCCTCGGCGAGGCCGCTCGCGGAGACCAGCAGGGAGAGCGTGGCGATGGTGGCAGGACGTTTCATCCTGGGCAAAGCGTATCTCCGAGCGCACAGGCACCCTCGCCCGCAGGCCGCTACACACTGGGTGCGCCGGCGTCCCCGCCGGCAGGCCGTTACACACTGGGTGCGCCGGCGTCCCCGCCGGCATCCGGGCGCCGCCGCGGAGCGGCGAGCGCGATTCAGCTCTCCTCGTGAAGCGTCACGACCCCCGCGTCGCCGTCGACGCTGATCTCCTGCCCCGGCGTCACGCGCTGGGTGATCGTGCCCGTGCCGACGACAGCGGGAATGCCGTACTCGCGCGCGACGATCGAGCCGTGACCAAGGATGCCGCCGATATCGGTCACGAGACCCGAGGCGTGGGCGAACAGCGGCGTCCAGGCCGGATTCGTCATCGGGCACACGAGAATGGAGCCGGACCGCATCCGGTCGAACTCCGGCGGTGACTTGATCAGGCTCGCCGGCGCGGTCACGGTGCCGGGGCTCACGGGGACGCCGCGCAGCGTGGAGCTGTTCGGATCGTTGCGGGCCTGGGTTTCCTTGAAGGCGATCGAGGGATGCTCGCTCGCCTCCGGCGGCACGGTGCCCGGCGGGTGGAGACGCTTGCGCGCTTCCCGAAGCTCGCGTCGTTCGGCGGCGAGCACTCCGAGATCGGGCCTCGCTTCGCCGCGCTCACGTGCCTCGATCGCCTCGCGGATCTCCTCCGTGACGCAGTAGTAGATGTCGTCGGGCCGCGAGAACGTGCCCGCTTCGACCAGGCGCCGCCCCAGCTCCGCCGCCAGCGGCCGCAGCACCGGCCAGGCGCTGCCGAGGTAGAACATCGTCTCCTCGCGGATCGGGTAGAAGAGGTAGGTGAACCACAGACGGAAGCGGAACTGCCAGTACTCGAGGCCGTCGAGCAGCTCTTCGACCTCAGCAAGCGCCTTTTCTTTCTTCGCTCTGGCGTCGATGTCGTGCTGCTCCGGGCTGTAGTCGCGGTTGGCGACCATCGTCTTCAGCGTGGCGAAGAACGCGGTCGGATCCTCGCTCTGCGGCGGCTCGACGAAGTCGAGCGTGTAGCCCTGGTGCCCGAAGGTGGAGAGGTAGTCGTGAATCGCCTCCAGCGCCGGACCGCTCGCCGGATGCTCCTCGAGCGCGGCCAGGAGGCGTGAGGCCGGGGTCACCATCACCAGTTCCCAGAGCGACTCGTCGGCCCGGATGCGCCTGGCGACCTCGTAGATCGCGTCGTTCGCTTCCATCGTCTTCGACTTGAAGCCGCTCAGGAACTGGCCGCTCGTGAAGTGGTGGCCGGGCAGCGTCTCGCGCAGGAAGCACTGGAGCTGATCGTCCGTCGACTTGGCGACGCCGAACGTGTGCCCGGTGTCGTTCGACCAGTAGTCGCCCTCCGCGATGCCCAGGTCGACGACGCCCTTGAGCAGGGTCTCGTCTGACGCCGCGGCGGGATCGACTTCGCGCCATTCGCCGGTGATCCGGACCAGGCGCGGCATCGTCTCCTCCCTCCACTTCCTGAGCACGCCGTCGTTCCACTGGGTGCGATTGAAGGCGATGAAGGTGGGGTTCCTGCTCTCGGGCATCGTCACCCGCTGCGCCAGCGACTCGCCGAGTCCGGCCGAGGCCGCCCAGGCGTCGAAGGCGCGGCGGTCCTCGTCGCCGAGCGCATCTCGAAACAGCTTCAGATCGTGCGCCGCCATCTCCAGGTTCTCCGCGGGGGAGTCCTTGCGCCGTTCGGCCATGGCGCGTTCGGCGGCCTCCAGCTCGTCCTCGGTCGGCTTGCTGATCTTCTCGTTGCCGTCCGGGAAGAGCATTTGCCAGTCGCCGCGCTGGTAGGCGAAGCCGTGCATCGTGACGAAGACCGGGCCGCCGCCGACCATCATGCTCTTGCCGCCCCGGGCCTTCTCGAGGCCCACGGTCAGGTAGAGCTCCTCGAACAGCGGGCAGATTGGATCGGGCATGTTCTCGACGATCTGGCGGCGCGTCAGGATCCGGGCCGGAGGGGTAGGCACCCACTCCACTTCGATCGGCTGCGGCGGCAGGTTCGTGATGGGCCGCGACTGCAGCAGGTACAGCTTGCCGCCCGAGATCGCCCACTCGATGTCCTGGGGCACGCCCTCGAACCGCGCCTCGACCTGCCCGCCCAGCTCGACGAGCTCGCGGATGGCCTCCGCCGACAGGGAGGACCTCTCCCGATCGGCCTCGTCGATCTCCTCGAGGCGCGTGCCCTGGTCGCCGTCCTGGACGATCCGCTGTTCCTTCGTGCCGATGATCGTCTCGGTTGCCTCGCCGGTCGTTCGATCGACCACGTACGTGTCGGGCGTCACCTGGCCGCCGACGACGGCCTCGCCGAGGCCGAAGCTGGCGTTGACGATCGCCTCGGAGCGTTCGCCGGTAGCCGGGTTGGCCGTGAACAGGATGCCCGAGACCTCGGACGGCACCATGATCTGCACGACGACCGCCATCGCGACCTTGCCCTGGTCGATGCCCATCTGGTGCCGGTAGGCGATCGCGCGGGGCGTCCACAGGGAAGCCCAGCAGTCGCGCACCGCCTGTACGACCGCGTCCTCGCCGCGCACGTTCAGGTAGGTGTCCTGCTGGCCGGCGAACGACGCCTCGGGCAGGTCCTCGGCGTTGGCGGACGAGCGCACCGCGACCGGTGGGTTCGCGGGCTCGAGGCTTCGGTAAGCGACGGCGATCTCCGCGGCCGCGAGGTCGGAGAGGGCCGGCGCGGCCAGGAGTTCCTGGATCGCCGCCGACGCCCTGTCGAACGAGACGGCGCCATTCACGAGTTCGGGCCTGGCCAGCTCGACGATCCGCTGCTGCAGACCGTTCGCCGCGACGAATGCCCGGTAGGCGGCAGTGGTGACCTGGAAGCCGCCCGGCACCGCGAAGCCGGCGTTCGCCGCGCGTGCCAGCGAGCGGCCCTTGCCGCCCAGGAGGTCGAGGTCGTCGTCGCGGGTGTCGAGCGGCCGGACGAAGGACGCGGCCGTAGCGGAAAGCTGGTCCATCGGTCTCAGTTCCAGAAGCGGTCCAGCCGCGTCCAGGACCGGATCGGAATCACCTCGCCGGTGAGCAGGTCGGACGCTGGCGAGGCCAGGAAGAGGCAGAGGTCGGCGACGTCTTCGGGGTCGGGCGGCCGTTCGAGGCGTGGCACGGGGGTGCCGTCCTCCTTCTCGGCCGGCTGGATGACGCCCCACTTCACCATCGCCGGCGTGGCGATCAGTCCGGGCGCCACGCAGTTGACCCGGATGTTGTGCTTCGCCCACTGGAAGGCCAGGTTGTTGCTCAGGCTGATCACGCCCGCCTTGGCCGCCGAGTAGTGGAGCATGCCGGGGTGGCCCTTGGTGCCGGCGACCGACGAGATGTTGATGATGTTGCCGCTCTGCTGCTCGATCATCTGCTTGCCGGCGGCGATGCAGCACAGCCAGGTGCCGGTCAGGTTCAGGTCGACGATGCGCTGCCACTCGTCGTAGGGCGTGTCCTCTGGCATGCGCGGCGTCGCGCCGCCGCCGGCGTTGTTCACCATGACGTCGAGCCGCCCGAAGGCGCCGACGGTTTCGGCGATCAGCCCATTCACGTCGTCGGGGACGGTGATGTCGCAACCGACGGCCATGGCGGTTCCGCCTGCCGACTCGATCTCGCCGACGACGCCGTCCAGGTTCTCCTTCTTGCGCGACGCGACGACGACTTTGGCGCCGGCCTCGGCATAGGCCTTCGCGATGCAGGTTCCGATGCCGCCGGCGCCGCCGGTGACGATGGCGACGCGATCCGTCAGGTCGAGTCTGGTCATTCCTTCACACGCCCAGTCGGGATGCCGCCCGCGCCGTCTCCGGGCGTTCCAGGAACGATGCGCGCCTCGCAGCCGCCGCCGGGCGGGATCAGCCAGTCGCAGCCGGGCGTGTTTCCCGCGCCGTCGTCGTGGCAGGCGAGCAGCGCCGCGTAGTCGTCCTTCAGGCTGCCCGGCCGGCGCGGCGGCATGAACCCGCTCACGTGGACCTGACCGCCCTCCAGCAGGCGGGCCGTCCTGGTCGGCGCCCGGTGGCAGTCGAGACAGGCGTTGCCTTCGATGTACGGCGTCCGCATGTCCCAGTGCGTTCCGCCGACCACCCAGTAGGGCGCTTCAGGATCCACCCATCCCGGAAGGACGGGTTCGTCGGGATCGGACGGCAGCCTGGCGCCGTCGATCCATGGGTCGTGCAGGAAGGCGTTGTTCTGGTGGCACTGGACGCACTGGACGTTCGGCGGCGGCGGGATGAAGGCCTTGTCGAATTCGTCGTGGTCCGGACCGGGGAGCTTCCCGGCCAGCAGGCCGCGTTCGTCCATGTGAAGGTACTCCCTGGCCTGGATCAGGTCGCCCTTCCCGTCCGGCGACTCGAAGAAGCAGGTGGCGCCCGTCGTCTTGTTGTGGCCGATCATCTGGACGGAGGAGATGCCCCTCTCGAAGAGCTCCCGGCCCGCTGAGCGGCAGAACCAGACCCAGACGACATCGTCCAGAGGGCTGCCGTCGGCGGCCTTGCCCGGCACCCTGGCGATCCGGGAGCCGACGTTGCAGTTGCCCTTGAAGTCGGGCGTGTCGCACTGGCGGTAGCCCGGACTCTCGAAGACCTCGACGCCGTCGACGTGGATCGGGATGCGCACGCCCGTGCCGCAGTCGACGGTCGGCGGCACGCCGACGTGCGGCAGGCACATCGCCGCGTACTCGGACGCCGTCTCCGGCATCGTCTGCGCCTTGCCGCCGGGTATGCAGGCGTCCTCGGCCATCGCTCCGGCGGGAACGAGCACCGCGAGCAGGGCGCTCGCTACGGCCAGCCGTGACATCGCTCGAAGCTTCATCTGATTCTCCTTCGTCCCGGCCGGGAGTGTACCGAACTTGTAACAGTGTCTCAACTTGGAAGTTGCCGCGAAGGTGAAACGCTGTATCATGTTTTGCGTACTCTTCAGGAACTTCCAGGGAGGAAGAGCATGGACCGCAGGCATCCCGACGGCCGAAGGACCCGGAGACTCATCCTGTTGGCGCTTCTCGCCATGGCGGTGCTCGCCCTGCCTGCCGCGGCCCAGGACGGCAGTGTTTCGGGCACGGTCTACGACCGCGAGGGCGGCGCCCTGCCGGGCGTCACGGTCAGCCTCCAGGACGCCGACGGCGAGGACACCGGGAAGAGCGCGCAGACGGACGCTTCCGGGGCCTTCCGGATCGACGGCGTAGCGGACGGCGCCTACACGGCGACGGCGTCGCTCCAGGGATTCCGGTCGTTGATCGCAACGGTCGAGGTGTCGGGAGGAACGGGCTCCGTCGAGTTCGCGCTCGGCCTGTCCGTCGTCGAGCAGATCGTCGTCCAGGGCGAGATCGGCGAAGAGAACGTCCTGCGGCGGCCGATGACGGTCACCGGCTTCAACGAGGGCATGGTCGTCGAACTCGGGATGAACAACAACAACGACCTCGAAGCGCTCACGCCGGGGCTGCAGATCGGGCACCAGTCGCCCGACTCGGGCCACGGCAACCATCTCTACCTGCGCGGCATCGGCTCCCAACGCAACCAGGAGTTCTTCCAGGCCACCGCGGTCGCCACCTACGTCGACGGCGTCTACACCGACGAGCTCTACGGGCTCGAGCCCGGCAACCTGTTCGACGTCGAGAGCATGAACGTGGCGCGCGGCCCGCAGGGAACCACCGGCGGCCGCGCCGCGATCGCCGGCGCGATCAGCTTCAACACGATCAAGCCGACCGCGCAGTTCGACGTCAACGCCCTGGCCGAGTACACCGATCAGACCTCGCAGCGCGGCGACCTCGCCATTGGCGGACCGATCGGCGACAGCCGGGTGAGCTGGCGGTTGACGGCCGGAAGCTGGCAGGGCGAGGGCGCCCAGCCAAACATCGGCCCTGGCGGCGACTACGACGAACCGGACAACGTGCACTGGGCGCCGCAGCTCCGCTATCTCGGCGAGACGGTGGACTTCAATGTCCGCTACGCCGGGCGAGAGGACAGCGGCGCGCCCCGCACGTCGGTCGAGCTGACCGGGCGCGACGTGACGACGGAATGCCTGCTGAGCGGCACCGACCCGGAAGGCAACCCGACCTGCCTGTTCCCGAATCCCTTCCTCGGCGCGGCGAACCAGGCGCCGTCGGTCAGGGACTGCGATCTCAGCGATCCGAACCAGCTCATCTGTCCCGGTGACGATCTGCGCAACGTCGTCGACTACAACACGCCCGGCAACGAGGACTCCGAACTCCAGATGGCCGTGGTCGACCTCAACATCCGTCCCAGCAGCGGCATCAGCCTGTCCTACAAGGGCGGCTATCGCGAGACGACGGAGAACGCCCAGACCGACACGGACGGCACCTCGCGAATGGGCGGCCCCGACGACCCGTTCCTCGACGCGAACGGCTACCCGTTCGCCGACACGATGGTGAACTACTTCCGCTATTCGGAGCAGACCTCCCACGAGCTGCGCCTGGCGTCGAGCTTCGCGGGCGACTTCCAGTTCGTGCTGGGCGCCTTCCAGCGTGAAGGAGACGAGCCCTACGACGCGCGCTTCTTCGACTTCGCCAACCCCGCGTTCAACACGAACACCCTGGCGACGTGCCAGGCGGCGCTGCCGTTCTTCGGGTTGCCGCTACTGAGCGACTTCGGCACCACGTCCCGCCAGTCGGGTCAGGGCGGGGTCTGGGCGTGCCCGGGCGAGCTTCTCGACTGGTCGAACGCGGGCGCCATCGGCGCGTTCTCCGACGGCAACATGAACGGCCACTGGCTCGACTTCTACGGACACTCGCAGTTTGAGACCCTGGCCTACTACGGGAACGTCGAGTACCAGGTCGGCGACAGATGGACGCTGTTCGGCGGCATTCGCCACGACCAGGACATCAAGACGCACGTCCAGAACGACGTCCGGATCGGCATCAACTTCGGTTTCGCGGTCGACCTGTGGATCTTCCGCAACGCGGCGGTGGAGGGCTTCGAGGGCAAGAACGACGCCGAGTGGAACCAGACCACCTGGAACGCCGGCTTCCAGTACTCGCCCACTCCCGCCAGCATGTGGTACGGCCGCGTCTCCAAGGGCGGCCGTCCCGGCGGCTTCGTCGGCTTCGGCAACATGAACGAGGTCACCTTCGACTCGGAAGAGCTCATCAACTACGAGACCGGCTGGAAGGGCCTGCTGGCGGACAACCGCCTCCAGTTGGAGGCTTCGGTCTTCTACAACGACTACCAGGGCTACTGGGTCAACTCGACCCGCCTGCTGCCGGTCGAACGGCGGATCCAGGGTGAGAGCATCTTCGAGGGTGAGATGAACACCATCGAGGGCAGCTTCATCTCGGGCCTCGAGTTCAACGCCGCCTACCGGGCCACCGACCGCTTCACGATCCGCGGCTGGTACAACTACCTCGATTCCGAGCTCGGGAACTTCGAGACGATCTACTGCTGCGACCCGGCAGCGGAGACCGTGACGCACGAGTTCCAGGACCGCGAGGGCAACACCTTCACCCAGGAGATCGCCAGCCTGACCAACTTCGGCGGCAACCGCATGCCGCTGCAGCCCAGGCACAAGTTCTCCCTGACGGCGATCTACGACCTCGGCGACGTGCGCTTCCTGGGTACGATCGGCCACACGACGGAGAAGAACACCGACGTAAGCAACCTGCCGAAGTACAAGATCCCCGAGTACACCCGCATCGACCTGCGGGCCATCTGGTTCACTCCGCGCGAGGGCTTGCAGGTCCACCTGTTCGCCAAGAACGTGCTGGACCAGATCGCGGTGCAGCAGTGGCGGCCGAACGAGGGCTACGGCTTCGGCACCGGCGTGATCCGCGGCTCTCTCACCGACAAGCGGGAGGTCGGCGTGATGGCGAGCTTCCGACTCGGCGGTCGCAAGACCCTCTACGGCCTCGGCGGAGGAATGGGCCCGTCAGCCGGCGGCAAGTAACGACGTCGCCCTGGGTGCGCGGGTCTTCCGACCCGCTGCCGCCAAAGGCGGCCAGAAGACGGTGCCGGCCGAAGGCCGGCTCCGCTGTGCGACGCATCCTCCTGCTGGCGTGCCTTCTCGCCGCACCCCTTCAGGCGCAGCCGCCCGGCGCGGCGGCGGACGACCCGGCGGAGCTGATCGCCCGGATCGAGGCGCCGCGCGAGGCCGGCTCAAGCGACGACTCCGGCAAGAGCCTCGCCGAGTTGATGGAGACGCACGGCGTCCCGGCGCTGAGCGTCGCCGTCGTCGAGGACTACCGCCTGCACTGGGCCCGGGCCTGGGGCGTGGCGGACGAATCGACCGGCGCGTCGGCCGACACGGACACCCTCTTCCAGGCCGCCTCGATCAGCAAGCCGGTGTCGGCGATGGCGGTGCTCCGGGCGGTGCAGGACGGGCTCTTCGAACTGGACGACGACATCAACTCGATCCTCCGTTCCTGGAAGCTCGAGGAAGAGGACGCGGAGTTGCTCGCCGAGACTCCGGTGACGCCGCGGATGCTGCTCAGCATGACGGCCGGCACGACGGTCTCCGGGTTCCCCGGCTACAAGCCGGACGCAGAGCTACCGACCGTTCCCGAGGTACTCGGGTGGAAGGACGAGGAAACGCCCGCGAACACCGACCCGGTCGTCGTCGGCTGGCAACCCGGCACCCGCTACGAGTACTCAGGCGGCGGCTCGACGATTCTGCAGCTGGCGCTGAGCGACGCGAGGGCCGCGCCGTTCGAGGAGATCCTCCAGGAGACCGTCCTGGACCCGCTCGGCATGAACCGCAGTTGCTTCTGCCAGCCCCTGCCGCCGGCACTTCACGGCAACGCGGCGCGCGCCGGCGGGTCGGCGACCGACGATGCCGCGAAGGGCCGCAGGCCCCGCGCGCCCTGGCACGTCTACCCGGAGCTCTACGCCGCCGGGCTCTGGACGACGCCGACGGACCTGGCGAAGTTCCTGATCGAGGTGCAACTCTCGCTGGAGGGGCGCTCGAACCGCGTCCTAACGACCGAGTCCATTCGCAAGATGGTGACACCCGGAGGCGTGGGCCACTACGCTCTCGGCTTCACCACCGGCGCCGACACTCCACACCGCCCCGCGCCACCCGGAGAAGCGGACCGTTTCTTCGGACACACCGGCGGCAACTGGGGCTTCCGCGGGAACTTCGTCGGATCGCTCGAAGGAGGTAACGGCTATGTCATCCTGGCCACCGGCAGCGTTGCCAACCCGGTCATCTTCATCGAGCTGCCGACGCGGATTCGCGCCGCCTACGGCTGGGACTAGCCGCGCGGCCAGCAGAGAAAGGAGCGAGGCTGACGCCTCGCGCGCTTTCCAGGGGGCCGGCGGGGACGCCGGCGCACCCAGTGTGAGACGACCACCCGCTTCGGGCACGCGCTTGCCGGACATGGGAGACGCTCCACACTGGGTGCGCCGACGTCCTCGTCGGCTGCCGCCGGAGGCGGCCTTCAGACTGTGCCGGCCGTCAGGCCGGCTCCTCTTTCCGGCCGCGGTCTTCTTGGCCTTCGCCTGCGCCGCGCCACCGGCCCCGGACACCAGCTTGACCGAAACGGAGCAACTCTTCCAGCAGCGTCTCGACGAACTCCGTGCGGAGCTCGGCTTCATTGGCGCTACCGCCGCCTTCGTCCTCCCGGACGGCAGCGGAGGCGTCGCCGCGACCGGCTACGCCGATCCGGAAAACGACCTGCCCATGACGCCCGAGAACCGCATGCCGGCCGGCAGCATCGGCAAGACGATCGCCGCCACCACCGCGCTCAGCATGGTGAACGAGGGCCTGCTCGGCCTCGACGACCTGGCGTCGCGCTGGCTCGGCGACGAACCGTGGTGGACCCGCGTTCCCAACCACGAGACGATGACCCTCCGCCACCTGCTGAGCCACTCGAGCGGGCTCACCGACCACGTCTACGACGAAGCCTGGCGCGCCGAGGCCCGGTCGCGGCGCGGTCCGGCTGGCGACCCCGACGCCTGGTTCGAGCCGCGGGAGCTGGTCCAGTACGTCCTCGGCAAGGAGCCCCTGTTCCCGGCCGGCGAGGGGTACGCCTACACCGACACCGGCTACCTCGTCGCGGGCCTGATGTTGGAGGCCGCCTCCGGCGGCGCGTACTACGACGAGGCCAGGCGCCGTGTGCTCGACCGTCACGACCTCCCCCGCACGGTGGAACAGATCGGCCGCACGTTCCGCGACCTCGCCCCCGGCCACGTCGGCGAGGACAACCCCTTCTCGCTTCCGGCCAGGACCGCGGAGGGCGACGTCATGGCATTCAGCCCGCAGACCGAGTGGACCGGCGGCGGCTACGTCTCCAACTCACGCGACCTGGCCCGCTGGGCGAAGATCCTCTACGAGGAGCGCGCCATCGACGGACCCTACCTGGAGGAGATGCTGAACTCCGGTTACCGCGGCGACGACGCCGGCGCGACCTACGGCCTTGGCGTCTACCGGGCCGACAGCCCGCACGGCGAACTCATCGGCCACGGCGGCTGGTTCCCCGGTTGGCGCTCCACGATGTACTACCACCGGGATTCCGGCATCGCCGTCGCCGTCCAGTTCAACCAGAACGAGCTCGACTTCCGCAACGACGTCCGCGACGCCCTGCTAGCCCTCCTCCTGGAACGGCTCCGTTAGGCCGCCAGCACGTGCGCCGCGGCGCCGTCGGCGGCTTCGAGAAAGCGGTCGATCTCCGCGTCGCCCATCGGTGTCGAGAGCGCGCCGAAGAGGCCGCGGGCGCCCATCAGCATGCCCCGGTTGAGCATCTCCCTGGCGATCTTCTGGATCCGCGGCGCCGCGGAGCGGGCCGTGAACACGGCGCGGAAGTCCCTGGGCGGTTCGTTGCCCGGCACGACGGCGAAGAGCGAGCCACGGCCTGTCGCGACCGCCTCGATGCCGTGCTGGCGAAGGACCTGCTGCAGCCCGGCGCGGACCCGGTCGCCTAGCCGGTCGAACTCGGCGAAGACCTCCGGCGTCAGCCGCTTCATCGTTTCGTAGCCGGCGACCATCGTCACCGGGTTGCCGTTGTAGGTGCCGCCGTGGTGGACCAGCTCGCCGTCGCGGTGGTCGAAGACCTTCATCACTTCCGCCTTGCCGGCCACCGCGCCGACGGGGAAGCCGCCGCCGATGATCTTGCCGAGCGACACGAGGTCCGGCTCGATCCCGAATCGGTGGCAGGCGCCGCGGTAGTCGATGCGGAAGGAGAGCACCTCGTCCGCGATCAGCAGCGCGCCGCATTCCCGCGTCTTCGCCCGGATGGCCGCCACGAAATCAGCCCTCGGCGGGATCAGCCCGAGCGCGGCCGGCAGGGGATCCATGAGCACGGCCGCGAGGTCGTCGCGGTGCTCGTCGATCAGCGCGCTGCAGACCTCGATGTCGTTGAGCGGCAGGGTGACGACCTCCGTCTCCAGACTCTTCGCCATGCTCGGTTCGAGCGTCGTCGCCGGCCGTTCCGACTCGCCCCAGTTCTTCGGCCGCGAACTGTCGGAAGCCTGCGCGTAGTCGTAGATGCCGTGGTAGCAGCCCTCGAACTTCGCGATCTTGCTGCGGCCGGTCGCCGCCCGCGCGGCCCGGATCGCCAGCAGCACGCCTTCGCTGCCGGAGTTCGCGAACCGCACCTGGTCGATGTAGGGGATGCGCTCCACCAGCAGCTCGGCAAGGCGGATGTCGGTCTCGGTCGGCAGCGAGAATGCCGTGCCGCTCCCGATCACACGGGCGACCGCTTCCGTCACGGCGGGGTGCGAGTGCCCGAGGATCAGCGAGGTGTAGTTGTTGACGAAGTCGATGCGCTCCTGGCCTTCGACATCCGTGACGATGCAGCCGTGGCCCGAGGCCGCGTAGATCGGGTACGGGTCCATGACCAGGGTGTGACGGCTGTTGCCGCCTGGCATGACGTCAAGGGCGCGCTCGTAGAGCGACCGCGAGGCCGAGTGCTCGCCGAGGTAGCGGTCCGTGGAGCGGGGTTCGGCCGTCCTGGCGGCCACGGGTCTCGAAACGTCGTTCACACTCCAGCCCTCTCTTCCGAGGTTCGACGGGGCGACGAGTGTACTGCCCGGCTCCGCTATTGTGGCGAGCCGTGAATGCGGTGACGATCCTCGGCGCGCTGGGCTGCCTGAGCACGGCCGCTCTCCTCCCGGCCCAGGAAGGTCCGACCCACGCGATCGCCTACTTCGGCGAACCGAAGTACGCCGCCGACGTCCCCCACTTCGGCTACGCGAACCCGGACGCGCCCAAGGGCGGCGAGGTGAGGCTCTTTGTCCCGGGCACGTTCAACAACCTGCACCCGTACTCGGACAAGGGCCGTCCCGAGTTCTTCAACTGGTGGCGGCGCTCGACGATCACCCTCGATCGGCTGATGATTCCCTCCGAGGACGAGCTCTCGACGCTCTACTGCCTTCTGTGTGAGACGGTCGAAGTCGCGGAGGACTACAGTTGGGTTGCCTTCACCCTCCGTCCCGAGGCGCGCTGGCACGACGGCGTGCCGGTCACGGTCGACGACGTCGTCTGGACCTTCGAGACGCTCAAGACCGAGGGCACGGTCGGCTTCAAGGCTACCTGGCGGCATGTGGAGGGCATAGAGCCGTTGGGGGAGCGCTCGTTTCGCTTCCTCTTCGCCGCGGACGGGAGAAACCGCAGATCGGTGATGGAGGCGGCCGCCTTCTTCCCGATGCCGAAGCACTACTGGCAGGACCGGGACTTCACGGCGACCACCATGGAGCCGCCGCTCGGCAACGGCGCCTACCGCATCGGCGAGGTCGACACCGGCCGGCGGATCGTCTTCGAGCGGGTACCGGACTACTGGGCGAAGGACCTCAACCTCAGGCGTGGCTACAACAACTTCGACCGCTTCGGCGTCCTCTACTTTCGCGACATCAAGGCGGGCATCCAGGCGCTCAAGGCCCGCGTGGTCGACTACTACCGCGACCAGGACGAGCGCGAGTTCGCCACCGCCTACGACTTTGCCGAGGTCGACACGGGGCTCTTCAACAAGGAGACCTACCGCATGGCGGAGACCTACGGGATGCACTGGTCGGTCGTCTTCAACACTCGCCTGCCGCTGTTCCAGGACATCCGCGTCCGCGAGGCCCTGACCCTCGCCTACAACTTCGACTGGGGCAACCGCACCCTCCAGTACGGCGCCCTGCGGCGCAACAGCACGTTCTTCCTGGGCTCGGAGATGGCGGCGCGCGGCCTGCCGTCGCTCGAGGAGCTCGCGCTGCTCGAGCCGTTGCGGGAACACGTCCCCGAGCGCGTGTTCACGCAGGAGTTCACCCTGCCCGAAACCGACGGCTACGGCCGCAACCGGGAGGCGCTACTGCGTGCCGGGGAGCTGCTCGACGACGCCGGCTGGGTCGTACGCGACTTCCGGCGTGTCAACGCGGCGACGGGAGAGCGGCTCCGGTTCGAGATCATGGTCCAGTTGAGGGAGCACGAGCGCATGCTCGTGCCGTTCGTCGAGAACCTGAAACGGCTTGGCATCCAGGCGACGGTCCGCCGCGTCGAGGCGAACATCCACACCAATCGCGCGCGCCGCTACGAGTTCGACATGACGATGCAGAAGATCTACACGCACCGCATCCCGCGGCCGACGATCTTGCGCAGCCTCATGCGGTCGGACGGCGTCGAACTCCCGAACCTGCTCAACTACGCCGGGATTGACAGTCCGGCCGTGGACGCCCTGGTGGAGAAGGTGATCGCGGCGGAGACCGAACAGGAGATGAACATCGCGGGGCGGGCGCTCGACCGGGTGCTCCTGTGGAGCTTCTACGTCATCCCCGAAGGCGCCCCCAAGGGTCGCCACCTCCTCTACTGGGATCGCTTCGGTCATCCGCCGCTCGGGCGCGAGCACCTGAACTGGACCGGCTTCCCGCACCTCTGGTGGTTCGACGCGGAGAAGAGCGCCCGGGTCGACGCCGCTTTGGGCGAGACGCGATAGAGAGTGCTCCTCTACGTCCTGCGCCGGATCCTGCTCATGGTGCCGACGCTGGTCGGCGTCCTGCTGGTCAACTTCGTCATCATCCAGGCGGCGCCCGGCGGTCCGGTGGACCAGGCGATCGCTCGACTCCAGGGAACCGGTCTCGACGCCGGAGTCGGCCTGCTCGGCGGCGGCGCGGGCTCGACCCTGGAGGCCGAGTTCACCGCGACGGGCGGCATCGACCCGGCGCTCATCGAGGAACTCGAGCGGCAGTTCGGCTTCGACAAGCCCGCGCACGTGCGCTTTTTCATCATGCTGCGCGACTACCTGCGCTTTGACCTCGGCGAGAGCTTCTACCAGGACGTCCCGGTCATCGACCTCGTCCTGGACCGGCTCCCGGTGTCGATGTCCCTGGGGCTCTGGACCCTGCTCATCGTCTACTCCGTTTCGATTCCGCTCGGCATCCGCAAGGCCACGGCCGACGGCTCGCGCTTCGACATCTGGACGAGCGTGGTCATCCTCGTCGGCTACGCGATCCCTGCTTTCATCCTCGCCGTGCTGCTGATCGTGCTCTTCGCGCGAGGCGGGATGATCGAGTACTTCCCCCTGCGGGGCCTCGTGTCCGACGACTTCGCCGACCTGGGGACGTGGGCCCAGGTGAAGGACTACTTCTGGCACCTGGTGCTGCCGATCTCGGCCCTGGTGGCCGGCAGCTTCGCCACGCTCACGATGCTGACCAAGAACTCGTTCCTCGACGAGATCCACAAGCAGTACGTGCTGACGGCCAAGGCGAAGGGTCTGCGGACGCGCCGCGTGCTCTACGGTCACGTGTTCCGCAACGCGATGCTGATCGTGATCGCCGGGTTCCCTCGCGCTCTGGTCGGCGCGCTGTTCACGGGCGTACTGCTGGCCGAGATCATCTTCTCGCTCGACGGCCTGGGCCTCCTCGGCTTCGAGGCGATCGTCACCCGGGACTACCCGATCATCTTCGGGACGCTGTACATCTCGACCCTGCTGGCGCTGGTGCTGCAGCTCCTGACGGACATCACCTACACGCTGACCGATCCACGGATCGACTTCGAGAGCCGCGAAGTGTGAGCGGGTCCGACTCCGTCGGCGCGGCGGAACTTCCGGAGGCCGGCGCTTCGCGCCGGATGCCGGCGGGGACGCCGGCGCACCCAGTGTCGGCGGCGCTTCCGAGCCTGGGCCGCAGGCGATGGGCCGCCTTCAAGGCGAACCGGCGTGGCTACTGGTCGCTCGGGATCTTCCTCGTCATCTTCGGCGCCACCCTGTTCGCCGAGGTGCTCGCCAACGACAAGCCCCTGGTGGTTCGCCACGAGGGCCGGTTCTACTTTCCGATCGTCGCGACGTACGCGGAGACCGAGTTCGGCGGCGTGTTCGAGACGGAGGCCGACTACCGGGAGAGCTTCGTCAAGGAACTCATCCGCGACAGCGGGGGATGGATGATCTGGCCGCCGATCCCCTACGCCCACGACACGATCGACTACGAGCTTCCGGGGCCGGCCCCCTTTCCGCCGTCGGCCCGGCACTGGCTGGGCACCGACGACGTCGGCAAGGACGTCCTGGCGGGCCTCATCTACGGCATCCGGCTGTCCTTCCTGTTCGGGCTGGTGCTCACCGCCCTGAGCTCGATCATCGGCGTGCTGGCGGGCGCCGTCCAGGGCTACCTGGGCGGCAAGGTCGATCTGTTCGGCCAGCGCCTGATCGAGATTTGGGCCGGGCTGCCGATCCTGTTCGTGCTGATCATCCTCTCCAGCATCGTCGAGTCGAACGTCTTCTGGCTGCTCGGGATCCTGGTCGCGTTCAGTTGGATGGCGCTGGTGGGCGTCGTCCGCGCCGAGGTGCTCCGGGCACGCAACTTCCAGTACGTGACGGCCGCGCGGGCCCTGGGAGCGGGGGATCGGCGGATCGTCCGACGGCATGTCCTGCCAAACGCGATGGTCGCGACCTTCACCTTCCTGCCCTTCATCCTCACCGGGTCGATCACGCTCCTGACGTCGCTCGACTTCCTCGGCTTCGGCCTGCCCGCCGACGCGCCTTCGCTCGGCCGGCTGCTCGCCCAGGGCCGCGCCAACCTGCACGCCCCCTGGCTGGGCGTCATGTCCTTCTTCACCCTGGCCACGCTCCTGACGCTCGTCATCTTCATCGGCGAAGCGCTGCGGGACGCCTTCGACCCGCGCCGGACCGGGATGCAGTCGTGACGGCGCCTCCGTTTCTCGAGATCGCCGACCTCTCGGTCGCCTTCGACGGCGTTCGGGTCGTCCACGGGCTCGACCTGCGCCTCGACCGTGGCGAGTCCGTCGCCCTGGTCGGCGAGTCCGGCTCGGGCAAGTCGGTCACGGCGCTGTCGGTCCTTCAACTGCTTTCGTATCCCCGCGCCTCGCATCCGACCGGTTCGATCCTCGTGGACGGCGAAGAGGTCGTCGGCGCCGGCGAGCAGGAGATGCGCGCCATCCGCGGCAGCCGGATCTCGATGGTCTTCCAGGAGCCGATGACCTCGCTGAATCCGCTTCACACGATCAGGAAGCAGGTCGAGGAGGTGCTCGCGGTGCATGGCGGTCTGGGCGGAGCCGCCGCCCGGGAACGGACCGTGGAACTGCTCGAACTCGTCGGCCTCCAGGAGGCGCGCGAGCGGCTCGACTCCTACCCGCACCAGCTCTCGGGCGGCCAGCGCCAGCGGGTGATGATCGCGATGGCGATCGCCAACGAACCCGACCTGCTGATCGCCGACGAGCCGACGACCGCGCTCGACGTCACCGTCCAGGCCCAAATCCTGGCGCTGATCAAGGAGCTGCAGGAGCGGCTCGGGATGGCGTTGTTGCTGATCACCCACGATCTCGGGATCGTCCGCGCGATGGCCGACCGCGTCTACGTGATGGAGCAGGGGCACGTCGTCGAGGAGGGCGAGACGGCCGAGGTCTTCGTGCGGCCGGCGCATCCCTACACGCGCAAGCTGATCGACGCCGAGCCGCGGAGCGTCTGCCCGATCGCGGAGAACGAAGCGCCTGTTCTGGTCGAGACAACGGACCTGACCGTCGAGTTCCCGTTGCGGGCGTGGCCGCGGAAGAAGGTCCTGGTCGCCGTCGACGACGTGTCCATTCGCGTCCGGCAGGGACATAGCCTCGGCGTCGTCGGCGAATCGGGAAGCGGCAAGACGACCCTGGCGATGGCGATCGTCCGCCTGCTCCAGAGCCGCGGCGAGATCGTCTTCGACGGCCGGTCGATCGACGGCCTGGGCTTCAGGCAGCTCAAGCCGCTTCGCCGGTCGATGCAGATCGTCTTCCAGGACCCGTACGGCAGCCTTTCGCCGCGCCTGACCGTCGAGGAGATCGTCGCCGAGGGTCTGGTCATCCACAAACCGGGCATGAGTGCGGGCGAACGCCGCGACCGCGTCGCCGAAGTCCTGACCGAAGTCGGCCTCGAACCGGAGATCGCGCGCCGCTACCCGCACGAGTTCTCCGGCGGCCAGCGCCAGCGCATCGCTGTGGCCCGCGCGATGATCCTCCGCCCCCGCTTCGTCGTCCTGGACGAGCCGACGTCCTCACTCGACATGACGGTGCAGGCGCAGATCGTCGAACTCCTGCTCGACCTCCAGCAGCGCCACGGGCTCACCTACCTCTTCATCAGTCACGACCTCAAGGTCGTTCGCGCCCTCTGCGACGAGATCGCCGTCATGAAGGAAGGCCGGATCGTCGAGCAGGGGCCGGCCGACGAACTGTTCGAAGCGCCGCGCGAGTCCTACACGCGTGCCCTCATGAACGCAGCGCTTTGATGGAGCCACCTACCTTGATGGAACCACCCAAGATGAAAGCTGCACCCTCGATCCTGATCGCCGCCGTCACCGTCGTCGGCGCAGGCGCCACCACGTTCGGGCAATCCGCCGCGCCGCCCTCGCCCGACCCCGCGCGCCAGTGGAACCAGTTCCGGGGTCCCGCCGGCGACGGCCGCACCCCTGCGATCGACGTGCCGATCGTCTTCGGTGAAGGCCAGCTCGTGCGCTGGAAGACGCCCATCCACGACGAGGGCTGGTCCTCTCCTGTGGTTTGGGGCGAGCAGGTCTGGGTGACGACCGCTCGCGAGGACGGCACCGAGTTGTTCGCGGTCGCGGTCGACCTGGAGAGCGGAGAGATCGTGCACGACATCAAGGTCTTCGACGTCGCCAACCCACAGGTCGCCTGGGACGGCCACAACACCCACGCGACGCCGACGCCGGTGATCGAGGAAGGCCGCATCTACGTCCACTTCGGCAGCTACGGCACGGCGGCGCTCGACACGCGGACCGGCGAGAAGTTGTGGGAGAGGCGGGATCTGAACACCGACCACCGGGTGCGGCCGGCTTCGTCGCCCGTGCTCTCGGGCGACTCGCTGTTCCTCGCCTACGACGGTGTGGACCGGCAGTTCGCCGCGGCACTCGACAGGCGCACCGGCGAGACCCTCTGGCTCCGGAATCGCGAGGTCGCGACCGATTTCGGGGAGAAGCTCCGCGCGCAGGGGATCACGGATATCGAGAGCGTGCTGGCCGCGAAGCCGAACGACAACCGCAAGGCGTACGCCACCTCGACACTGATCGAACACGAAGGCCAGCGGCAGCTCATCAGCCCGGCCTCGGAGGTCACGTTCGCCTACGACCCCGAAACCGGCGACGAACTGTGGCGCGTGGTCCACGAGGGCTGGGGGTGGAACCTGGCCTGTCGGCCCGTGTACGCGCATGGCCTCGTCTACTTCACCCAGGGGGTCTCCCGTTTACTCGTGGCGGTGGACCCCGGCGGTTCCGGCGATGTCACCGACACGCACGTCGCCTGGAGCGAGTCGCGCGGCACTCCGGAGATCCCCTCGCCGATCATTGTGGACGACCTGCTCTACATGGTCTCCGACACGGGCGGCGTGGTGACGGCTCTGGACGCGACGACGGGGGAGCGTATGTGGCGGGCACGCCTCCCCTCCGGAGGCGACCACTGGGCCTCGCCCGTGGCCGCCGAGGGCCGGATCTACCTCACGAGCCGCGATGGCACGGTGTCGGTGATCTCGGCGTCGCGGGAGTTCGAGGTTCTGGCGGAGAACGAGTTCGACGAGAGTCTCACCGCGTCGCCCGCCGTTGTCGATGGCGCGATCATCCTGCGCTCCGAAGGACATCTGTACCGGATCTCGGGCTAGCGGGAACGTGGGAGCCCGGCGAACCGTGTCGGGTGGCCACGGCTCCCTATAATCGGCGCGCAACCATGACCTGGACGACGAGACACCTGTTCCCGGCCGCTGCCGCGGCCACCGCCATCATCCTGCTCATGCCGGCCGCCGGAGCGGCCCAGGAAGAGGACCAGGATCACGAGGCCGAGGCCGCTGAGGAGGCCGAAGAGCACGCTCACTTCGACGAACAGATCGTCGTCCTCGGGAGCCGCGCGCACGCCCGTTCGGTGACCGAGTCCCAGGTGCCCATCGACGCGATCCCGGTCGAGGACATCACGCGCCAGGGCGCGACGACGCTCGACTACCAGTTGCGGAACCTGATTCCGTCCTTCAACGTCGCGACCCACCCGATCAGCGACGCGGCGACCCTGGTGCGGCCGGCCAGCCTGCGGAACCTCGCCCACGACCACACGCTGATCCTGGTCAACGGCAAGCGCCGCCACCGGTCGTCGGTCGTCGCCTGGTTCGGCGGGGTGACGGATGGGGCCCAGGGACCCGACATCTCGACGATCCCGGCGATCGCCCTGCAAAGGGTGGAGGTGCTGCGCGACGGCGCGTCGGCCCAGTACGGCTCGGACGCGATCGCCGGCGTCATCAACTTCCTGCTCAAGGACGACGCCTCGGGCGGCTCGATCGAGGTGAACCGGGGCAGCTACATCGCCGGCGACGGCGCCGGCTACAGCGTCGCCGGCAACTTCGGCCTGCCGATGGGCGCGAACGGTTTCGCCAACCTGAGCTTCGAAGTCGGCGGCGCCGATCCGACCAGCCGCAGCGTCCAGCGCCAGGACGCGGCCGCGCTGATCGCCGCCGGCAACCACGACGTCCTCCAGCCGGTGCAGATCTGGGGCAACCCCAGGGTCGAGGACGATGTGAAGCTGTTCGCCAATATCGGCCACGAGTCGGGCGGCGGCCTGGAGTTCTACGGCTTCGCCAACTACGCGGAGAAGAAGATGACCGAGGGCTTCTTCTTCCGAAACCCGAACTCCCGCCAGAGCATCTACAGCCTCGACGGCGGCGAGACGCTGCTGATCGGCGATGTCCTCCGCGCGAACGGCATGGGCTCGGCGAACTGCCCCGTCGTCACCGTGACGAACAACGTGCCCGACCCGGTCGCGCTGGGCCAGGTGTTCGACGACCCGAACTGCTTCTCCTTCCAGGAGATCGCTCCCGGCGGCTTCACCCCGCAGTTCGGCGGCTACGTCTCGGACAGCTCGATCGTCGCGGGGTTCAGGAAGGAGCTGGACAACGGCCTCACCTGGGATCTCTCCGCGAGCTTCGGCTCGCACGAGTCGGACTTCTTCTTCATGAACACGGTCAACGCGTCGCTCGGCCCGGACACGCCGCGCGACTTCGATCCCGGCCTCTACGAACAGGAAGACGTCAACCTGAACTTCGACGTGTCCTACTCGGTCTCCCACCGGCTCAACGTTGCCGCCGGCGCGGAGTGGCGCGACGAGAGCTTCACGGTCGGCCCCGGCGGGCGGGCGTCCTGGGAGGTCGGTCCGTACGCGGCCCAGGGCTTCATTCCCGCCTCGAACGGCTTCCCCGGCTTCCCCGACTACACGGGTGGAACCTGGAGTCGCGAGAACGTCGCCGTCTACGGCGACGTCGAGCTGCACGGGGAGGACGACCAGTGGGGCCTGGGAGCCGCTCTACGGGTCGAGGACTACGACGTCTTCGGCAACACGACGAACGGCAAGCTGTCGTTCCGCCGCGTGCTGAGCGAGACCGCCGCGATCCGCGGCGGGGTCAGCACGGGCTTCCGCGCCCCGACGCCCGGGCAGCAGAACGCGCTGAACGTGCAGACCACGATCGACCCGACGACCCTGGAACTCGTCGACAGCGCCACCGTGCCGTCCACCTTCATCGCGGCGGAGCTGCGGGGAGGCAAGCCGCTCGAACCAGAGGAGTCCGTCCACGCGACCGCCGGTCTGGTGATCGACAACGGACCGTTCACGTTGACCGCCGACGTCTTCAACGTCGACATCGACGACCGGCTGTCGCTGTCGCAGGTGATCACGCTCACCGAGGACGAGCGCGAGCTGCTGCTCTCGCAGGGCATCACCTCGGCGCGGAACCTGTCCTTCTTCCGCTTCTTCATCAACGACTTCTCGACACGGACCCAAGGCATCGACGTCGTCTCGACCTGGATTCCGCTCGCCCTCGGCGGCGACACCGAGTTCAGCTTCAGCCTGAACTACACCGACACCGAAGTAACCAAGGAGTCCGACCTGCTGAGCGCCGCGGACGTGCTCTCCATCGAGCGCGGAGTGCCCCGCCTCCGCTGGAACCTCGCGGTCGGCCAGCAGGTCGGCCCGGTTGGTCTGCTGGGCCGCCTCAGCTACTACGGCTCCTGGATCGACTACTACTACACGCGGCTGTGGGTGGACCCCGCGCCGCCGGTCCAGGACGCGGCCTTCATCTTCGACTTCGAGGCCACGATCCCGATCGCCGCGGACACGACGGTTTCCGTCGGCGCCCAGAACATGTTCGACACCTTCGCGTCCGCGCCCGCGGGCCTCGTCGACGTGCTCGGTTCGCGGTACAGCCCGGTGACGCCGTGGGGTCTCAGTGGCGGCTACTACTACGCGAGGCTCAACTACCGCTGGTGAGCCGCCGATACTCGTCCTCCAGAACCCACAGCCGATCCTGCCCCCAAGCCGCCACCGACCCCACACGGAACGACGGCACGCCCCACAGCCCGAGGTCGAACAACTCCTCCCGGTTCCGCTCCGCCTCCTCCCGCCAGGCCGGATCGTCCAGGTATCCACGACCCTCGGTCCAGTCCAGCCCGGCGTCCTCGACGATCCGCCGCAACCCCCGGTCCGAACCCGCATCGACCGCCTGCGAGAACACGAGCGTCATGAACGACCGGAAGTACTCGATCCCTCGCCCCTGCTCGATCGCCCACGGCAACAGCGAGTAGCCGCGCTCCACCGGCTTGCCGACCGGATCGGAGATGGGGCCGAACTGAACGCCGTTCCGCCGCGCCTCGCGCGCCGCGTCGAGGAGGATGTACACGCGCTTCGACCGCTTCACCGGCAGGCCGCGCATGACCATCGGCAGGACGAAGCGGATCCGCAGGTTGACGCCGAAGGCCTCGGCGAGACGGATCACCCGCTCGGTCGAGATCCAGGTGTACGGGCTCCGAAACGACGCGAAGAAGTGGAGGTCGGGAAGGTCAGCCGCTTCGAGGGCTTCGCCCGGAACCGGCTCCTCCAGCAGCCGCGGCTGCGCATAGATCGGCGCCCCTGTCGGTGCGCCAGGCGTTGGGGGATTGCCAGGAAGCCCCAGACTGGGTGCGCCGGCGTCCCCGCCGGCATCCGCCGCAGGCGGAATCCGCGCCTCCGTGGCAGCTGGCCGTCGCGCCCCAAGATCAGCCAACCGCTCCTCCAGATACGCAAGCCGGTCAATCCCCCAGGTCCACTCGCCACCGTAGAAGCAGGTGCCGCCCAGGTAGTGGCCGAGGTCAGCGCGCTGTTCGGTGCCAGCGCGGAGCGCGGCCTCGAGTGTTGCTTCGGTCGCCGTGTCCTCGGCCGCGGCGACGGGCTCGCCACTCCACAGACGTTTGCCCGACGCCACAGCCATCTCCAGAGTCGCCGCCGACCCCGGTTTCTCCGGCGCCGCCAGCGTGGCGGCCAGTTGGCGCTGCACGCTAGTCACCGACTCTCTAACTGGCGGTTCCTCAGAGGTCACATGGAACCCGCCCTTCGCCGCCAACCGCCGCGCATCGACCAGCGAGTACGACTCCAGCAACGCCCGCGCCGGCGCCGCCCAGTCCTCCGGCGGCTCCACCAGCCAGGTCACCACCTCAACCTCGTAGCGCTCCTGGAGCATCGCCAGCGCCTGAGCCAGCAGATGCGAGTACGGATCGTCGACCTGGTGGAAGAACTCAATCCGGTGCGGCTCCCCCTTGCGCCGGCGTTCCCGCTCCGCGCGCGCCCGCGCCTTGTCGCGCCTGCGCTCGTCGAGGAGGTGGGTCGAGAACTGCTTCGAGGCGAAGGACTTGATCGACATGGATGCTCCCGGAGTGCGGTGTCCGCGTCGGTGCGGTCAGGATGGTCGGAGGCAGTCTGCCGCAGTTCCGTGCCAGTCACAATCTCCTCCCACGCATCGTCCGCAGAGGGTGTTGACCACCGTCAGGGCGTTGGCATAGGCTTGGCCTATGTCAGGCGTTGCACGACCGTCAGCATCTCAGCCGTTTCGGGTGGCTCGTCTGTTCCGCAACGGCCGGAATCAGGCGCTCCGGATCCCGCGCGAGTTCGAACTGCAGGCCGACGAGGTGACCATTCACCGGGAGGATCGTCGCTTGATCATCGAACCAGTCGACCGGAAGCCATCGCTTGCAGAGGTTCTCTCGCGTCTCGTCCCGCTCGAAGAAGACTTCCCGACCATCGAGGATCCTCCGGTCGAGCCGGAAGAGATCCTCTGACTCGGCGAAAACCGTGCCTCGATACCTGTTGGACACGAATGCCGTGTCCCAGTTGATCCGGCGCCCCGATGGCGAACTCGCCAGGAGGTGCGCCGCCCTTGAGCCCGGAAGTCTCGCGACGAGCGTGATCGTGGCTGGCGCGCTGCGGTACGGCGCCGAGCGTCGCGGATCCCGGCGTCTGACGATGCAGCTGGAGGCCGTGTTGTCGGCGGTCGACATACTGGCCTTGGAGGAGCCGGCGGACCGCCACTACGGGGAGATTCGAAGCGAGTTGGAGCGGGCCGGTCAGCCGATCGGACACAATGACCTGCTTGTCGCGGCTCACGCCAGGGCCCTTCGCCTGACATTGGTGACCAACAATGTCCGGGAGTTCCGCAGGGTGCCGAATCTCGAGGTCGAGGACTGGCAGTGACGGTCAGGCTCGTGGTCGTGACTTCGATCGCCGCCTTCGCTGCCACGCCCGCCCAAGCCCAACCCGCCACCGGCACGACCTTCCGCGACTGCGACGTCTGCCCCGAGATGGTCGTCGTGCCGGCCGGTTCCTTCGTCATGGGTTCGCAGACGGACGAAGCCGGCCGCTACGACGATGAGGGTCCGACGCACGAGGTGACGATCGCCGAACCCTTCGCCATCGGCGTCCGCGAGGTGACCTTCGAAGAATGGGACGCCTGCGTCGCGGCCGGCGGCTGTAACGGCTACGAGCCAGGTGACGAGGGCCGGGGCCGCAGCAGCTATCCCGTGCTCAACGCGAACTGGGACAACGCCCGGGCCTACGTCTTCTGGCTGGCCGCGGTGACCGGCAAGGCGTATCGCCTGCCCAGCGAAGCCGAATGGGAGTACGCCGCCCGCGGCGGGACCTCGACCCGCTATAGCTGGGGCGACGAACCGAGCGCGGCACACGCGAACGGCGAGCAGGACCACGGCTGGCCGGACGACGGCCACCGCTACACCGCGCCGACGGGATCGTTCGCGCCGAACCCGTTCGGCCTCCATGACGCGCACGGCAACGTCTGGGAGTGGACGGCCGACTGCTGGAACGACAGCTACGAGGGCGCCCCGACCGACGGCAGCGCCTGGCTCGACGGCGACTGCGTGGGCCGCGTCACCCGTGGCGGCGCCTACAACGGCGGCCCCGCCTATCTGCGCTCCGCCATGCGGGTCAAGATCTACTCGCAGTTCCGCAGCTACTTCATCGGCTTCCGGGTCGCGAGATCGCTGGCTCCCTGACTGTGCTAGCTTGATGGAACAACGTTAGACGTTGCGGCGGCCTGACAGGTAGCGCCCCTCTGCCGATTCGCACCCCCGCTTTCAAGCGCGGGTGAGTGTTCTTTTTTAACTGTTCCGGAGGGAGACTGCGCCATGAGACAGAAGTTCGCCGTTCGCTTGACGTACGCCGGTGTCGCGGCACTGGCTGTCCTCGTCTGTGCCGGGGCCGCCTGGGCGCAGGCTGGCCCATCCGTCCAGGGCACGATCACGGAGACGGAATCGGGCGCCCTGCTTCCGGGCGCCGAGGTCGCGTTGCAGGACACGCAGTTCCGCACCCGCTCGGGCAGCGACGGCCGCTACCGCCTCGACGGCGTTCCCGCCGGCGACTACACGCTCGTCGTGACCTACGTCGGCTTCGAGGACTTCGAGACCAGCGTCACGGTCGCGGCCGGGGAAACGGTCGCCTTGGCGATCGAGCTCGACGCCCGCTACGAGTTCGAAGAGGAGATCGTCGTCCAGGCGGTCCGCTTCGGCCAGAGCAAGGCGCTGAACGAGCAGAAGGAGGCCGTCAACATCAAGAACGTCCTCTCGGAGGAGCAGATCCAGAGCTTCCCCGACCTGAATACCGCGGAAGTGCTGCAGCGCGTCGCCGGCATCGGCATTCAGCGCTCCACCGGCGAAGGCCGGTTCGTCTCGATGCGGGGCACGCCGTCGGCGATGACCAACGTCACGGTGAACGGCCACCAGGTCGGCTACTCGAACTCGGAGAACCGGATGGTCGAGCTCGACGTCATCTCGGCGGCGCAGCTCTCCGGCATCGAGGTGACGAAGGTGCTGACCCCGGACATGGACGCCGACTCGATCGGCGGCTCGATCAACCTGAAGACGCGGAGCGCGTTCGACCAGCCGGACGGCGTGACGAACTTCACGCTTGGCGTGGGCGACAACTCGATCGCCGACGGCACGCACTCGCGCTCCTCGTTCAACTACTCGACCGTGGCCGGCGCGAACCGGAACCTTGGGTTCTCGATCGGCCTCAACTTCGCCAGCACGGCGGCCGAGCGCCACAACAACGAGCAGCGATGGGGAGATCGGGAGACCGTCGGCGGGGCCGATCTTCCGCTCGCGCTGCGGAACTCGGAGGTCCAGTTCTCGGCCAACAACCGCGACCGCTACGGCGCGAACGCCCGCCTCGAGGTCCGGATCGATGACGACAACAAGCTCGACTTCAGCGTGGTCCAGAACTACCGCGAGGACGACCAGAACCGGCAGATCACCCGCGTCCGCTGGGACCGGGGCGACTACATCAGCGCCACGGAGGTCGAGGGGCTGCGACTCGTCAAGTCCCTGCACGACCGGCTCGAGGAGCAGGAGAGCACGACTTACAGCATCGCCGGCGAGCACCGCCTGGGCCTGACCCTGCTCGACTTCAGCCTGTCGACGAGTTCCGCCTTCACCAAGAAGCCGGACGGCCAGTTGAGGCCCGAGTTCCAGGCCCGCGGCTACGACCTCGACATCATCGACGTCGGCGGCAAGGCGCCGCGGTGGGACCCGGCCAGGATGGACATTCACGCCAGCGACGCGTTCGAGTTCGACATCGTCGACGAGAAGTTCGAGAACACGACGAGCACGATCGACTCGGCCACCCTCGACATCACCAGGCCGATGCTGTGGGACAGCGATAGCGGCGAGCTCAAGATGGGCATTAAGCTCCGCGCGCTGCACAAGGAACGCGCCGACCTGCGCTCGCGCTGGAGATGGCGGGGCGACGACCTCTACCTGAGCCAGTTCGAGGGCGCCGGGAACACCATCACCGAGGGTGGTTACAACATCGGCCGCGTCTACAACCGCGAGGCCTTCCGCTCCTTCTTCTACGGCAACCAGGGTCCGGGGGCCTTCGAGGAGGAGGTCCGCAACGACGTCAACCTGGGCGAGCCGTACAACGCCGAGGAGGACGTCACCAGCGTCTACGCGATGAGCACCCAGGAGTACGGACGGCTGACCATGCTGATGGGCATTCGGGCCGAGTTCAACGACCTCGACTACACGGGTGCGAACCTCGTCGTCAACGACGACGACGTGATCCGCAACACGCAGGAGAACGTGGTGCGGTCCTACGACTTCGTCTACCCGAACCTGCAGTTCCGCTTCCGCCTCGATCCGGAGACCAACCTGAGAGCCGCCTATTCGCGCGGCATGGCCCGGCCCAACTTCTGGGATTCCATGCCGTACTCGTACACCCACACGGACGACGAGGAGATCGTGCGCGGCAATCCGTACCTCGATCCGGCGGTGTCGGACAACCTCGACTTCCTGGTCGAGCACTTCCTGCCCAACGTCGGCATCATCTCCGGCGGCGTGTTCTACAAGAGCATCAACGACTTCAACTTCGTCACCGCGACGACGCAGCGCGACGGGGAGTTCGCCGGCTTCGACGTGGAGCAGGCGGTCAACGGCGGCAACGCGGAGCTGATGGGCATCGAGGTCGCCTGGGAGCAGCAGTGGGACTCGGGCTTCGGCATCTACGCGAACTACACGTACACCGACGTGATGAGCATCGACCTGGGTGAGCAGACCGACCGGGACGACATCGACGTGCTGCCGGAGCAGAGGGAGCGGCTGGGCAACCTGGCGCTTATCTACGAGAAGAACCGGATCCTCACCCGGCTGGCGCTCAACATGAACGGCCGCTGGATGACCGAGGTCGGCGAGTCAGCCGACTACGACGAGTGGAACGACTCGGCGATGTACCTCGACTACTCGTTCACCTACCTCTTCGACAATGGCCTCGAGCTCTTCCTCCAGGCCAACAACCTGACCGAAGAGGTGGTCTACCTGTACCTCGGCGTCGGCAGCCGGTCCTCCGAGCACAACATCACCGGCCGGACCTTCAACGCCGGCATGAGGTGGTCCTTCTAGGTTGCGGTAGGGAGTGGACACGCCGTCCCTCCACCTCGTCGACTACCTGATCATCGGGGCGAGCCTCGTCCTGTCGGTCGGGGTCGGCGTCCGCTTCGCGAAGGCCCAGTCGACGACGGCGAAGTACTTCGCGGCCGGCCGCAACGTCCCGGTGTGGGCGATCGGCCTGTCGATCTTCGCGACGCTGATCAGCAGCATCACCTTCCTCGCCTACCCGGGCGACGGCTTCGCCGGCAACTGGGTGCGGCTGGTGCAGGGGCTGATGGTGCCGATCGTCGTGCTGCTCGGCATCGGCTTCATCGTGCCGATGTACCGCAAGGTCATCGGCCTCAGTGCCTACGAGTACTTCGAGCGCCGCTTCGGCTACCTCGCCCGGCTCTACGCCTCGCTGGCCTTCGTGCTGGCGCAGTTCGCTGGCATGGGCTCGGTTTTCTTCCTGCTGGCGCTGGCGGTGTCCAGCATGACCGGCATCGGCGTTGTGACGGTGGTCCTCGTGCTCGGCCTGGTGGTGACCGTGGTGACCCTCCTCGGCGGCATGGAGGCGGTCATCTGGCTCGACGTGATCCAGGGGCTGCTGCTCATCCTGGGCGGGCTCGTCACCCTGCTCGTCATCGCGGTCAAGATGGACGGCGGCCTTGGCCAGGTGTTCACCGTCGCGGCGGCCGAGAACAAAATCAGCCTCGGCTCGTTCGACTGGAACCTGGTCGAGCTGACCTTCTGGGTGATGGCGATCAACGGCGTCTTCTACGCCGTCCAGAAGTACGGCACCGACCAGACGATGGTGCAGCGCTACCTGACGGCCAGGTCGGACCGGGAGGCGATCCGGGCGTCGATAGGCGGCGTGCTGATGGTGGTGCCGGTGTGGGTGCTGTTCATGTTCATCGGCACGGCGCTCTACGCTTTCTACCAGGGTCAGGCATCGCTGCCGGACGGCCTGCGCGCCGACGCCGTGTTCCCGCACTTCATCCTGAACGAGATGCCGGTGGGCGTCGTCGGGCTGATCATCGCGGCGCTGCTCGCCGCCGCGATCTCGTCGCTCGACTCGGACCTCAACTGCCTGGCCGCGGTCGCCGTCGACGACTACTACAAGAAGCTGCGGCCACGGAGCTCGGAGCTGCAGCGAGTGCGCATGGGGAAGCTCGTCGTCACGCTGTCGGGCCTCGGCTCGATCGTCGTCGCGCTGATCTACGTCGCCGCCGGCGACGCGGGCGTGCTGGCCACCGTGTTCGCGCTCTACGCGATCTTCTCGGGCGGCATCGCGGGGATGTTCCTGCTGGGCATCTTCGTGCCCCGCGTGAACAGGGAGGGCCTCTACGTCGGCATCGGCGTCTGCGTGCTGTTTACCGCCGCGGCCCTGCTCACCTCGACGGAGTTCAGCCTCGGCGGCGACCCGCGCATCTGGCTGGACCTGGGTCCGCTCAACTACACGCAGCACAACTACATGCTCGGCGTCTACAGCCACATCGTCCTGTTCGCCGTCGCCTGGGCGGCGAGTTACTTCTTCCCGGCCCGGGACGTGGACAGGAACCTGACCTATGCTGGTTGGAAGGATCGGAAGCGAAGCGAGGCTTGAGGGAGGTGTTGAAGTGAAGAAGCAGTGGTGCTCTGGGTACGCGGGTCTTCTGACCCGCTTGCCGCCGAAGGCGGCAGGAAAATCGCCGCCGGCGAAGCCGGCGACCCTGTTCTCCGGGCTACGCCGCTCCGCGGCTTCGCCCGCAGGCGGGTCAGAAGACCCGCGCACCCAGAGCTACGGCATCGGCGTGGCAGTTCTCTCCCTCCTCCTCCTCGCCGCCTGCGCCCCCACCTACGACTCCACACCCACCACCGACGCCACCCCCCAAACCCCCTGGAACGTAGTCCTCTTTATCGCCGACGACCTAGCCTGGAACCAGGTAGGCAACCACGGCACGAACATTTTCGAAACCCCGACCATCGACCCCCTCGCCCCCCC
>VYDI01000024.1:0-48335 GCA_009843505.1 Holophagales bacterium
CCCTGACGATCACGGACGACGACACACGGACGGTCTCCCTGGTCCTGGGCTCGTCGTCGATCGAGGAAGGTAGCGGTTCGACGACGGTCACCGCCACGCTGAACGCAGCGTCCAGCCAGGCCGTGACGCTGACGGTGTCCTCTTCTCCGGTGTCGCCGGCGCTATCGGGCGACTTCACACAGAGCGGGACGACGCTGACCATCGCCGCAGGCGCCACCACCAGCACGGGCACTGTGACCATCACCGCCGGCGACAACGACACAGTAGCGGCCGACAAGAAAGTGACCGTATCGGCCACGGCGACCGGCGGCAACGGCGTGGCCGCGCCCTCCGACCAGACGCTGACGATCTCCGAAGACGACACAGCGACGCTCACGTTCGCGTCGACCGCGGTCAGTGTGAGGGAAGGCGCCAAGGCGAGCTTCATCGTGGAGCTCAGCACGACCGTCGCCAGCGACGTCACGTTCTCCTGGCAGACCGCCGACGGCAGCGCCACCGCCGGCAGCGACTACACGGCACAGGCCGCGACCTCCGTCACTCTGGCCGCTGGCAGTACCGAAGGAATCCTGGATGTCCAAACCCTGACAGACAGCGTGAGAGAAGGCGACGAGACCTTCACGGTCAAGATCAGCGCGAGCAACCTCCCCACCGGCGTGAGCCTGGGCACGGCGACTGCGACCGCGACCATTGCGGGCACCGCCAGCGGACCCCGTACTGACCTGCCTTCCGTGTCGCTGGTGCTCAGTTCGCCATCCATCTCCGAGAACGGCGGCTCCAGCACGGTGACCGCAACGCTCAGCGAGGCATCGAGTGAAGCGGTGACCGTAGTCGTGTCCGCGACGCCCAAGTCGCCGGCGGTCGCCGGCGACTTCACCCTGACCGGGTCGAAGCTGCAGATCGCGGCGGGATCGACGACCAGCACCGGCACGGTGACGATCACCGCGGTCGACAACGACGTGGAAGCCGCGGACAAGAGCGTCACCGTTTCCGCGTCGGTCTCCGGCGGCAACGGGGTCGATCCGCCGGCGTCCCGGATACTGACAATCACCGACGACGATGGCGCACCCACCGTGTCGCTCGCGCTGAGCTCATCCTCCATCAGCGAGAACGGCGGCTCCACGACGGTGACCGCAACGCTCAGCAAGGAATCCAGTCAAGCGGTGACCGTGACCGTGTCCGCGGCGCCCGTGTCGCCTGCGGTCGCCGAGGACTTCACTCTGACCGGCTCGACCTTGACCATCGCGGCCGGTGCCACCACCAGCACCGGAACGGTCACGATCACCGCGGTCGACAACGAAGTGGACGCGCCGGACAAGGAGGTCACGGTGTCCGGCACCGTGTCGGGCGCCGGCGGGATCGCCGCACCGGCCAACCAGACCCTGACGATCACCGACGACGAATCGCCGCCAGGCGAGTCCCCATCGACCACAACCCTGGCCATCGGCCCAGCGTCCCAGACCGTCGCAGAAGGTGACTCCGCCTCCTTTACCGTAACTCTGTCCCAGGCCCTGGCCGCCGACGTCAGTTTCCGTTGCACGACCAGCGACGGAACGGCGACCGGGGGCGTCGACTACGTCGCCGTTGCGGCACAGATGGACACGATCACGGCAGGCAAGACGGAGTTCGTCCTGACCCTTCCGACCTCCGGCGACTCGGAGGAAGAGGGTGAGGAGACGTTCTCGATGACGCTGACGGCGGACGACCTGCCTGATGGGGTGACTCTCGGCACGACCAGCGTCACCGTGACGATCACGGACGGCGACCAGACGCCACGGGCGCCACCCGTGCCGTCCGTGATCGTCCAGGTCGACCCGCGGTACCAAACCGTCGTTGAAGGCGTCACCGCCGAGGCCACCCTCTCTCTCCTTGGCCCGGAACCCCAAGACATGTCCTTCACCCTGTCCGCCGTGGAACATGGAGCAACCGCGGGCGCCGACTTCGCAGTGAGAGAGGACGCGACCGTCACCATCGCGGCGGGCGAGACCGAAGCCACCGTCCGCGTCCGGACGATCGAGGACGACGTCCTGGAAGCGGACGAGACGTTCTCCATCGTCTTTACCTCCGACGACCCGACCATCGGCGCTCTCGCCTCCACGATCACGATCGTCGACGATGACGACGTAACCCTCTCGATCGGCCCGGCGACGCAAGCTGTCGCTGAGGGCGACGACGCAACCGTCACCGTGTCCCTCTCTTCGCCCGTGTCGGACGATGTCGCGTTCACCTGGGAAACCGAAGACCGCTCGGCCACGGCGGGCGCCGACTACAAGGCGCCGACCGACGGCACGACGACGATCCCGGCCGGCGGAACATCCGTCACGCTCACGATCCCGACCGTCGATGACGACGAAGTGGAAGGCAACGAGCGCTTCAAGGTGCGGCTGAGCGCCGACTCGCTCCCCGACCGCTGCGTGCTCGATGAAACCACGGCCTTCGTCACGATCGAGGACAGCGACAGAGTAACGCTGTCCGTCGCCGACGTCTCGGTCGATGAGGGTGACACTGCGTCGGTGGCGGTCTCGCTGTCCGGCGCTCTCCCCACCGAACTCGTCTTCGGCTGGCAGACCGCCGACGGAACCGCGGTCCCCGGCGCCGACTACACCGCCCAGCCCTACGCCGAGACGGCCATAGCGCCTGGCGAGACGACAGCGATTCTGTCGATTCCAACCACCGCCGACGGCCTGGTGGAGGGCGACGAGGCCTTCGCCGTCACGATCGAACCCCTCGACCTGCCACGCGGAGTCGATGTCGGCGCGACCACGGCGACGGCCACGATCGTCGACGACGACCGCGCGGTCCTGTCGGTGGGCCCCTCGCCCCAAACGGTGCCGGAGGGCGGAACCGTCCACTTCAGGATCGAAATCTCCGCCGCCGTCGACCACGACATGGCTGTCTCCTGGTCCACCGTCGGCGGCGATTCGGAAGCCGGAACGGACTACGTCTTCGCGTCCGGCACCGTCACGTTCGCTGCCGGTGACACCCAGGGCAAGTCGATCTCGGTCGAGACCGTCGAAGACACGATCATCGAAGAAGAGGAGACGTTCACGATCGAGATCGAGACCGTCAACTCAATACCCGACGGCGTGACGCTCGGTCCGCCCGCGGAAGTGAGGATCGGCGACGTGAACAGACGGCCCGTGGCCGACGCCGGCGACGACATCCTGGTCGATCCGGGCGAGTTGGTGACGCTCGACGGGTCGAGCAGCTCCGACCGTGAGAACGGCACACTGCTCTGGCTCTGGAGTCAGACCGGCGGAGAACCCGTCGCACTGTCCGACTCTGCTTCGGTGAACCCCAGCTTCACGGCGCCCGACCAGCCCGGTCCCGTGACCTTCTCCCTGGTCGTCGACGACGGCATCGCGGCCAGCGAGCCGGATCATGTGACCGTCACGGTTCGAGACGCGCAGCCGCGCTTCCTGGAGACCGTCGACGGAATGAGCTACGAAGCCGGCAGGCGGATCGACCCGGTGACGCTGCCGGAAGCCTCCGGCGGCAATGGCGCCCTCGCCTACACCCTCGAATCCGAGCCGACCGGCCTCGGCGGTCTCAACTTCGACCCCGTCACGAGGGTGCTGTCCGGCACGCCGCGACACGCCGGTCGCTTCACCTTCACCTACCGGGTAGACGACGCCGACGCCGACCGTTCCCTCGGCGATGCCGCGGTGCAGAGCTTCCCGGTACTGGTGAACGCAGCGGCGGAAAAGGCGGTGCTCGAGAAGACGCTGGCCGCGTTCGGACGCGGCACGCTGTTCGGAGCCATCGACAGCATCGGCTACCGCTTCTCCGACGCGCCTGGCGCCGGAGTGTTCTCGGTGGCCGGACAGCAGGTGCCGTTGGACGACTCGGGTTCGACCGCCACGGCGACGGGAAGCGGCTTCTCTTCGGGCTTCGGCCAGTCCCTCTTCGGCGGCGGCGGTGGCCTGGGATCAGGCCTCGGCGGCGGTCAGCACTCGGGCTTCGGGTTCGGTCCGGGCGCGTTCGGGGGCGGCTTCGGCGGCTGGAGTTATGGCCCGGGCATGGGCACGCCGCCGTTCGGAGGCAACTTCGGCCTCGGCAGCGTCGAGATCTCGAGTTCGCCGCCGGCCGCGCCGGAGATCCTGGACCGCCGCGAGCGGACGGCGCGTCTGCTCGGCGGCACCTCCTTCGTGCTGCCTCTGCTGCAGCAGACGGCGAACGGCGAGGAAGCACAGCCCGACGACCGGAAGAGACGGCTCACCCTCTGGGGCCGTGGTCACGTCTACCGCTTCCGCGGCGAACCCGGCGACTCCAGCTTCGACGGCGAACTCCAGACGGCCTGGATCGGCCTCGACGCCCGTGGACCGCGCTGGTTGGCCGGCGCGGCCGTCTCCTTCGCGGTCGACGCCACAGCGGACTACGCCTTCGGCGACGAGGACGCGATGGAAGGACGCCTCGAAATGAGCATGGCCGCCGTCTACCCGTACGCGCGGTTCACGACGGCCAAGGGCGCCGAGTTCTGGGCACTGCTCGGCGCCGGCAGCGGCGAAGCGACGACTCGCCGCCAGGACGGGGAGCGCGAAGCCAGCGACGCCAGTCTCGCCCTCGGCGCCGCCGGCATGCGCAAGCCGCTCAACCTGGGGGGCGCGCGGACCGAGATCGCCCTGCGCGCCGAAGCCGGCTTCGCCCGCATCGAGACCGCAGGCGGCGAGCAGGCGCTCGACGACCTCAGCGCCGACACCGGCTTCGCGAGGCTCGGACTCGAAGCCTCGCGCGAGTTCAGCCTCGGGGCCTCCAGCTCGCTGGCTCCCTTCGCCCAGCTCTCCGGCCGGCTCGACGAGGGCGACGACGTGGCCGGCGCCGGACTCGAAGTGGCAGGCGGCCTGCGTCTCGCCACTTCCCGGTTCCAGGTCGAACTCCAGGGAAGAACGCTGGCGCTGCACGAGGAGTCCGGCTACCGGGAGCAGGGCGCCAGCATCACCGCCCGCATGGACCCGGCGTCCGACGGCAGCGGACTCTCGCTCTCCCTCGGCCCCACCTGGGGCGCAGCCAACGGCGGCGACAGTCTCTGGCGCCACGAGATGCCGCAGAGCAACCTCGGAGGCTTCAACGGCGCCGGTGTCCAGGCCGGCATTGGCTACGGCTTCGCCTTCGACCGCATCCGCGCGGTTCTCACTCCGCTGCTTGAAGTCCGCATCGCCCAGGACACGAACCTCCGCCTCGGCGCCCGCTTCGTGCCGGCGAGCGGACTCAACCCGTTCGCGGCCCGCGAGACCAGTGGAAGTACCCGAACGTTCGAGCTGCAGCTCGGACTCGAACGGCGCGAGAGCGCCGAGGCGAAGCCCGAGCACCGGCTGTCAGCCGAGTACAGGATTCGCTTCTAGTGGGTGTGAGCGTCGTGACGCCGACCTATCGGGAGGCGGACAACATCCGGCCCCTGGCCGAACGGATCCGGGCGACGATGGAAGCCGCCGGCGTCGACTGGGAGCTGATTCTCGCGGACGACGACTCCAGCGACGGCAGCGAGGAAGTCGCCCTCGAACTGGGCCGGAGCCTGCCCGTGCGGCTTCATGTCCGGCGGGCGCGCCCTCGCGACCTCTCCCAATCGGTCCTGGACGGCATCCGGCTGGCCCGCTTCGACCGGCTGGTCGTCATGGATGCCGATCTCTCCCACCCGCCGGAGCAGATACCCGAACTGCTCGCGGCCCTCGACGGCGACGCCGGGATGGCGCTCGGCAGTCGCTATGCCCCGGGCGGCCGGATCGTCGGTGCATGGAGCCGCTATCGCACCCTGAACTCCCGCATCGCCACCTGGCTGACGCGACCGCTGACCCGTTGCGCGGATCCGATGTCCGGGTTCTTCGCCGTCGACCGGCGCAGTCTGCCCGCACTGGATGCACTCGCCCCGGTCGGCTTCAAGATAGGGCTCGAGCTCACGGTGCGAGGCGGACTTCGGGTGCACGAAGTGCCGATTCGCTTCGACGAACGCCACGGCGGATCGAGCAAGCTGACCTGGCGCCAGCAGCTCGCCTTCCTGCGCCACCTTCACCGGCTGTACACGTTCCGCTTCGGCCTCGCCGTCCGGGCGCTGTCCTTCGGCGCGGTTGGTCTGTCCGGGCTCCTCGTCGACACCGGCTTCTATCTCGGCCTGCAGTGGACCGGCGTCGGCCACCTGCTGGCGCGCTTTCTTTCCTTCTGGCCCGCCGTGACCTGGAACTGGCGCCTGAACCGCGTGTTCACCTTCAGCGACCGGGGGGCCGACCGGCCGGTGGGGCAATGGGCGAAGTTCGCCGTCGCCAGCGGCGCCGGCTTGCTGACGAACGTCGGCAGCTACGCCGTGCTGACGAGCTTCGTCGCACCGTTCTCGGAACAGCGGCTGTTCGCGCTCTTCGCGGGAGTCGTCATCGGCAGCGCCGTCAACTTCGCCACGTCGACTCGCTACGTGTACCGGCGGCGCCGGAAGGTCGGGTGACCATGGCGACGAAGAAACAGGCGAAGCGAGCCCGCCGTGCCCGTCTCGCCCTTGCCCGCGCCGAGGCGGAACGCCGGAAGCAGGAAGGGGCGGCGCCCTCCGAACCCGGCGACACTCGGCTTCTCCGGCAGCGTGCGCTGGGAGCGCTGGCGCTCGCCGTCATCGTCGCGGCCGCATTCTCCCCCGCCTTCCAGGCCGGCTTCGTCTGGGACGACATCGCCTTCATCGAAGAACCCCTCGTGCGGAGTCCGTCGGGCCTGAAGAGCATCTGGCTCTCGCCGTCCGACATCCGCAACGAGGGGCACTACTGGCCGCTCACCTACACGACGTTCTGGCTGGAGTACAGGCTCTGGGGAGACAATCCGCTCGGCTACCACATCGTCAACGTGCTGCTCTACCTGGGCAACGTCCTGCTGCTGTGGCGGCTCGTCCGGAGGCTGGCCGTTCCAGGCGCCTGGACCGTGGCCGCCATCTGGGCTGTGCATCCCCTGCACGTCGAGTCGGTGGTGTGGATCATCGAGCGGAAGGACGTGCTGTCCGGTCTCTTCTATCTCGGCGCCGCACTGGCCTACCTGAGCTTCTCGGAGACGAATCGATGGTCCCGCTGCTGCCTCGGCGTGGGCCTCTACGCCCTCGGCCTCCTCGCCAAGTCGGCCGTCGTCACGCTGCCGGCCGCGATGCTGATCTGGCACTGGTGGCAGCGAGGCCGAGTAACGGCGAAGGACCTACTGCGGACGGCCCCGTTCTTTCTCGTCGGGCTGCTCATCTCGCTCGGCGACCTCGCGTTCTACCGGTTCAGGGAGGTCCTGTCCCTGGACTACTCGCTGCTGGAACGGACGCTGATCGCCGCCCGGGCGCTCTGGTTCTACGCTGTCAAGCTGGTCTGGCCCACCGAACTGGCAGTCATCTACCCGCGCTGGGAGGTGCGGGCGACGGATGCCCTGGCGTGGACGTGTCTCGCGGCCGCCCTGGCCCTGGCGACGGCTCTCTGGTTGGCCCGCCGCCGTTTCGGCCGCGGGCCGCTCGCGGGCGCCCTGTTCCTCGCCGTCACGCTGTCGCCCGCCCTGGGCTTCGTGGACTACGGCTACATGCAGTTCTCCTTCGTCGCCGACCGCTTCCAGTACCTGGCCTCACTTGGCCTGATCGCCGTTCTCGTCGGCACGGCGCTCCATGCCCGGCGATACGTCCCCGAAGCCGCGAACCGGGCCGGTCCGGCCATCCTCCTGGCGGTACTGCTCGCCCTCGGCACGGTCACCTGGCGCCAGGCGACGGTCTGGCGCGACGGAGTGACGCTGTACAGCCACATCGTCTCGCTGAACCCGGCGGCGCGCAACGCCCACCTGAACTGGAGTGTCGTGCTGCACGAGGCGGGGCGCCTCGAGGAGAGCCTGAACGCCGCCCGCATCGCCGCCGACCAACGCCCCGAGCACCCGGAGGCTCACTCGAACCTCGCCCGCGCACTCTTTGACGCCAACGACTTCGAGGGCGCGGAGGCCAGCGCCGCGCGCGCCCTGGCGATCGATCCGCAGCACTCCAACGCGCTGCAGAACCGGGCCGAAGCCCTGAGGAAACAGGGCCGTCTCGACGAGGCGATCACCGCGTTCCGCTCTCTCCTTGAGATGCACGGCGATGTCGCCCTGGCCTGGACCGGCCTGAGCGGCACCCTGTTCGACACCGGGCAGTACGAGGAGGCGATCGACGCGGCGGAACGGGCGCTCCGGATCGACCCGGACCTTCCGCTCGCCGGAACCCTGCGCCTGATTCAGGGAGTGGCGGCGAGCAAACTCGGCCGCCTGGACGAGGCCGCCGAGCGCTTCGCACACGCCGTTCAAGTCGACCCCGGGAACCTGGAGGCCCTCGATCGGCTGGCCTTTACCCGCGTTCACCAGCAACGCCACGAAGACGCGCTCCGCCTCTATCGGGCTCTCCTTGAAACGGACACGTCCAACGCGGCGACGCACGCCAACATCGGCATCACGCTGATGAACCTGGAGCGGCCCCGGGAAGCGATCGAGAGCCTGGAGCGTGCCCTGGAGCTCGACGCCGAACACGAGATGGCCCGTCTCACCCTCCAGCAGGCCCAGGCAGCGGCCGGAAACGAAGCCCCGTAGTGACCACGAAGAAACAGGCCAGGGACGCGCGGCGTGCCCGCCTGGCGGCCGCCCGGGAGGCGGCGATTCGGCAAGCCGAGTCGACCGAGGCGCGGCCGGCCGCGGCACGGTCTCCCGCCAACCCGCCTCGCGAGAGGATCGCTGCCGCGGCGCTCGTGCTGATGGTCGGGATCAGCTTCGTCCCCGCCTACCAGGCCGGCTTCGTATGGGACGACACGATATTCTCGGATTCACCAGTCATCCGCGAGGCCGCCGGCCTGAAGAGCATCTGGTTCTCGCCCAGCGACATCGAACAGGAAGGGCACTACTGGCCGGTCACCTACACGACGTTCTGGCTGGAACACAAGCTCTGGGGCCCCGAGCCGCTCGGCTACCACGTCGTCAACGTGCTCCTGCACGCGGTCAACGTGCTGCTGGTGTGGTGGCTGCTCCGGCGGTTCGCCGTGCCGGGTGCCTGGATGGTGGCCGCCGTGTTCGCCCTCCATCCGCTGCACGTCGAGTCGGTGGCCTGGATCATCGAGCGCAAGGACGTGCTTTCGGGCCTGTTCTACCTGACGTCGTTCCTCGCCTATGTCCGGTTCACCGACCGCGGAAAACCGGCGCGCTACCTTCTGGCTCTGGGCCTGTTCGCGGCCGGCCTGCTGTCCAAGACGGTCGTCGTCACACTTCCGGCCGCGCTCCTGATCTGGCACTGGTGGCGGCGTGGCCGCATCGCCCGTCCCGACCTGCTGCGCACCGCGCCGTTCTTCGCGGTCGGCCTCGCGATCGCGGCCGCCGATACGGCGTTCTACCGGACGCGGGAGGCCCTGGCGCTCGACTACTCCTTCGTGGAACGGCTACTGATCGCCGGCCGCGCGCTCTGGTTCTACGCGGGCAAGCTCGTCTGGCCCCACGATCTGGCGGTCATCTACCCGCTCTGGGACATACGAAGCGGCGACGCAGTGGCCTGGCTCTACGTCGCGGGGGCCGTCGCGGTGCCGGTCGCCCTGTGGCTCGGCCGCGAAAGGTGGGGCCGCGGTCCGTTGGCCTGCGCCGCCTTCTACGCCGCGACCCTGTCTCCAGCGCTCGGCCTGATCGACTACGGCTACATGCAGTTCGCGCTAGTCGCCGACCGCTTCCAGTACCTGGCCGGAATCGGCCTGCTCACCCTTGTCGGCGCCGCCCTGGTCCGCGCCGCCGAGAGGCTTCCGCCCGCCGGTCTGACGGCCGGGAAGGTTCTGCTGGCGGCAGTCCTGGCCCTGCTTGGGGGGCTGAGCTGGAGGCACGCCGCAAACTTCCGGGACGACGCGACCCTGTTCGGCCACATCGTGTCGCTCAATCCGGAGGCCCGCGACGCGCACCTCAACCTGTCCCAGGCGCTGATCGAAACCGACCGGTTCGACGAAGCTCTCGAGGCGACCCGTACCGCGGTCGAGCAGCGCCCCGACTCCGCCGACGCCCACTCGAACCTGGGGCTCGCGCTGATGGCCCTCGAGCGCTTCGAGGAGGCGGAGGAGACCTTTGCTCGAGTTCTTGGGATCGATCCCCGGTACCGAAACGGCCATCAGAACCTCGGGGAGCTCAGGAAGAAGCAGGGCAGGTACGACGAAGCGGTCGAACAGTACCGGCGCGCCCTCGAGATCGACCCGGACTTCGCCCTGGGCTGGGCCGGCCTGGCCGACGCTCACTTTCTGGCCGGTCGGCACGTAGAAGCCGCGGAAGCGGCAAGGAAGTCCCTCTCGATCGACCCCGACTCACCGAACACCGCCACGCTCCATGCGTTGCTGGACCGGTCATCCACCGCAGCGATCCACTCTCGGGCGGAGACCCTGAGAGGGCAACAACGCCATGCCGAGGCGCTCGCCCTCTACCGGGAGGCCCTGGAAGCTGACTCCGAGTTCGCGCCGGCCATCGCCGGCATGGGCATGGCCTTGTTCGAACTCGAGCGGTACGAGGAGGCCGTCGAGTCGTTGGAACAGGCCCTCGCCATCGCCCCCGAGCTGCCGGAGGCCTCCTCGCTGTACCGCGTTACGGGGCGGGCGCTGCAGGAGCTCGGCCGGACGGAGGAAGCCGCCGCGCAGTTCGCGCGGACGCTGGAACTCGACCCGCGCGACACCGAGGCGCTCGACCGCCTCGGCTTCCTCCGCTTCAACGCGGGCCGCTACGAAGAGGCGCTCGAGTACTACCGGGTGTTGCTCGAGGTCAACCCCACCGATGCGACGGCCCACTCGAACGCGGGCGTCGCCCTGCTCAACCTGGAGCGGTACGACGAAGCAGCGCGGAGTCTGGAGCGCTCGCTGGAACTCGACCCGGAACAGGCCATCGCGCGCGCCGCCCTGGACGAGGCGCGCCGAAGGAGTCAGGACGGCGAACGCTAGGAGTTCGCCCCACCCTCGCTCATCGCCCGCAGCCGCACCACCAGGCTCGACGTGTCCCAGCGCAGGCCGCCGAGCGCGGTGACCTCGCTGTAGAACTGGTCGACGAGCGCGGCGAGAGGCAGGTGAGCACCGTTGCTGCGCGCTTCCTCCAGCGCGATGGCCAGGTCCTTGCGCATCCACTGGACCGCGAAGCCGTAGTCGAACTTCCCCTGGACCATCGTCTCGGCGCGGTTGTCCATCTGCCAGGACCCCGCGGCGCCGGTCGAGATGGCGCCGATCACCGCCAGCGGGTCGAGGCCGGCCTTCTCCGCGAAGTGGATGCCTTCCGACAGGCTCTGGACGATGCCGGCGATACAGAGCTGGTTGACCGCCTTGGTCAGTTGGCCGCTGCCGGCGGGACCGAGCAGGGTGACCGCACGGCTGTAACAGCCGATGACCGCGTTCACCCGCTCGAAAACGTCCGGTTCGCCGCCGCACATGACGGTCAGCGCGCCGTTCTCGGCGCCGGCCTGACCGCCCGAGACCGGCGCGTCGACGAAGCCGCAGCCCTTCTCCGCGCAGGCGCCGGCGAGTTCCCGGGCGAGCAGCGCCGACGCCGTCGTGTGGTCGACGAGGACACTGCCCGCGGCCATGCCCTCGAGTGCGCCGCCGGATCCCAGCGTCACGGCCCGCACGTCGTCGTCGTTGCCGACGCAGCAAAACACGAACTCGGCGCCTGCCGCGGCCTCGGCCGGCGTCGAGGCGCTCCTGTCGCCGTGCTCTCCGACCCACTGCTCCGCCTTGGCCGCCGTGCGGTTGTAAACGGTGACGCGATGTCCGGCTGCCGCCAGATGGCCAGCCATTGGATAGCCCATGACTCCGAGTCCGACGAACGCGACGTCTGCCATACAGCACCCCTCCCCAGGCGGCGAGCCGAGCCGCCTGAACTGATCGATGAGGCGCGATCCTAGCTGTCCCGAAACGAAAAGGGCGGGCGCCCGAAGGACGCCCGCCCGAGGAGCGGAGGCTTGTCGCCAGTCGCGTTCAGTTCCGAGCGCGAGGACCGCGGCCGCCAGGACCGAAGAGTCCCCGGAAGCCGCCGCGACCGTTCTCCTGCAGAGCCTCCCAGCGGATCCGCTGGTCACGGTCGAGCAACCGGGTCGCATCCTCGTGAGCCTCGACTCGGGCAGTCCTCAGTTGACGCGCAACCGCGCGGCGGTCGAGTTCCAACTGACCGACGACGGTCGGATCGGGGTTCTCGAGGTTCGCCTCGCTCTCGAGACGTTCCGTGATGTCGCGCATCTGACGCATCAACGGGCCGACCTTCGCTTCGTGCTCCTCGCGGAGGCGGCGCCACTGTTCCTTCTGGTCCTCCGTCAACTGGAGCACCCGCGCCATGCGCTCGGCGTCGCGCTCCGCGAAATCGGCGCGGGCGCCTCGCCTGGACTGGCGGTCTTCGCCCTCCTCGACTGCGGCGAAGCCGGTCGCGGCCAGGACAAGCAGCGCGGGCAGCAGGGTACGGGCGATGCGGATCGAACGGTTCAGGGTTGTCTTCATTTCGAGCACCTCCTCTTAGGGGTGTGAGGGATCAAACGTAGGAAGACAGTACGGGCGCTGGATCGGGTAGTCATCAAGCCGGTGCAAGATGTTTGTAACGCGTGTAAAGCCTCCCGCCGACGCGGTTTCAGCGGCCCTGGCTGTAGCTACACTGACTCCCGATGGCTGTTCGGCGCATCTCCGGCCGCGGGAAGGCCTCGAGCGACCGCTGGCTGCTCGTCATCGCTCTGCTCGCCGCCGTCCTCCTGGCGGGGCTGGCGGTACTCCAGTACTACTGGACCGGTGAGCTCAGCGACGCCGCAAACCGGCGGATGCGGGCAAACCTCGAGGAATCGAGCCGCCTGCTCGCCAACGACCTCGACGGCCAGCTGTCGGAACTCCAGTTGACCCTGCTGCGAGCGGCAACCTCCGGCAGTCCTCGGGCGGCGCGCGGCGAAGAACGATCGGCACTGCTCGCCGGCACGCTCTCGCGGCTGCTCCAGGACTGGCGCGACAGCGCCGACTTTCCGGCCATCCTCGACCGGACGCGTATCGTGTTCACAGACCGCCGTTCGACGCGCGGGGTCTTCCGGCTGGACGAGGAAAGCGGCCAACTCCAGGCCGAGACGGATCCCGACGTCCTTGAAGAACTGGAACGTCTCCTGCGCCGACCCGGTAGTTCGGCGCCGGCGCCGCGGACCGACCGACTGGTCATGCCGATTCCGGCTCGCGGGCGGGGCGGACGCGACGGCCCGCCCGGCCCGGCGGGACTGATCGTGGCGACTCTCAGTACGACGGCCGTCGAGGAAGAGATGCTGCCGGCGCTCATCGAGCGTCATTTCGGTGCCGCCGCGGAGGGCGCTGCACCCAGGTACCTGGTCACGGTGACCGACACGACCAGTTCCCCGCCCCGGCTCCTCTATCCGCTTACAGGTGGTCGGGCCGGAAACCGTGCCGATGCCGCGGCAGGACCTGCCGACATCGAGTTCGCGGCGTTCCGCGCGCTCGGGCGCGAGAGTCGCCGGCGCTTCGGCCCTGGCGGCAGGGGCCGGACCGAACGGGCAGAACGCGCCCGACCGGGGCTCGGGGAGCCCGGCGGACCCTGGCTGGTCCGCATCACGCACCGCAGAGGGTCGCTTGAAGCCGCCACCAGCGCGGCACGCCGCCGCAACCTTTACCACAGCTCCGGCGCCCTGTTCCTGATCGGCGTCGCCTTCGCTCTGGTCCTGGTGTCCGCCCGCCGGGCCCGGGCTCTGGCCGCCCAGCAGGTCGATTTCGTCGCCGGCGTCTCCCATGAGTTGAACACGCCGCTCCAGGCGATCCGCTCGGCAGGCGAGAATCTGCGGAGCGGGATCGTCCACAGGTCAGATGATGTCCGCGGCTACGGCGAGCTCATCGAACGCGAAGAGCGCCGACTGTCGCGGCTGGTTCAGCAGGCGCTCCAGTGGGCCGGCATCGGGCGGAGTACGGCGCGAAGAGCCACGGCCGAGATCGACCTCGGCGAACTGCTGTGCACGGCAGTCGCCGAATCGAAGTGGTTTCTGGAGGAGAACGGCGTCGAACTCGAGCTGGAAGGGCTGGACCATCTGCCCCTGCTCCGGGGCGACCGCGAGGGCCTGATCACCGTCTTCATGAACCTGTTGCACAACGCGACCAAGTACGGCCGCGGCGCCGACGGCGCGGTGCGCGTGAGAATCGAGGCAAGCGGCGACGCCGATGGGCGTGGGGTCGCCGTCGCCGTCACCGACCGGGGCCCCGGCATCCCGAAGGCCGAGCAGCGCCGAATCTTCGATCCCTTCGTCCGCGGCCTCGCGGCAACCGAGAGCGGCTTGCCCGGCTCGGGCCTGGGCCTGAGTCTCGCGCGCAACACGATCGAGGAGCACGGCGGCTCGATCACCGTGGACAGCGAGCCCGGGCGCACGACCTTCCGCGTCGTGCTACCGGTGCAGACTCCATGAGCGCGCGCGTGCTCCTGGTCGAGGACGAACCCAGCCTTGCCCGCACCCTGAGTGACCGCCTGGCCGCAGAAGGCCACGACGTCGTCATCGCGGCCGACGGCCCGTCGGGCGAACGGTCGGCCAGAGACGGCGGTTTCGACGTCGTCCTGCTCGACGTCAACCTGCCGGGCAAGAACGGCTTCGATGTCTGCCGGGACCTCCGCCGGGACGGCATCGACATCCCCATCCTGATGCTGACGGCCCGTAACGAACTCGTCGACCGTGTCGTCGGGCTGAAGCTGGGCGCCGACGACTACCTCGCCAAGCCGTTCGAGACGCTGGAACTGCTGGCTCGGATCGAGGCGCTGATGCGACGGAGCCGGGACGGAGCACAGGCGTCGGCATCGCCGCGGGAGCCAACCCTCCACGGCTACCGCTTCGGCAACGTCCGCGTCGACTTCGACCGCGCCCAGGTGTGGCGCGGCGGCGAGGACGGCGCCGAGACCGAGGTTGCCTGCTCGGCGCTCGAGTACCGCCTGCTCCGGTTCCTGATCGAGCACCGTGGCGAGGTCCACGACCGGGACCGCCTGCTCGATGAGGTCTGGGGCTACGACGCGACGCCGACCACACGCACCGTCGACGTGCACGTGTCGTCGCTGCGGCAGAAGATCGAGCCGAATCCGGGCCGGCCCGAGTTCATCGTCACGGTGCACGGCCTGGGCTACCGGTTCGACGGCTGACGACGCGCAACCGGGCGCGATAACCTCCGCTGCTCCGCAGCAAGACGCCCGGTCAAGCCGCCATGCCCGACGATTCCAGTGCCTCGAAACCCCTCGACTTCATCCGCGAGCGGGTGCGGGCCGACGTCGCCGCCGGCAAGCACGGCGGCAACGTCGTCACCCGGTTCCCGCCGGAGCCGAACGGCTACCTGCACATCGGCCACGCGAAGGCGATCTGCCTCGACTTCGGCGTCGCCGAGGAGCACGGCGGCCACTGCAACCTGCGGTTCGACGACACGAACCCGACCGCGGAGGACACCGAGTACGTCGAGGCCATCGAACGTGACGTGCGCTGGCTCGGCTTCGACTGGGGCGCCGACGCGCTCTACGCGTCGGACTATTTCGACCAGCTCTACGAGTGGGCGCTGGAGTTGATCCGCAAGGGCAAGGCGTACGTCTGCAGCCTGAGTCCGGAGGAGGCGCGCGCCTACCGCGGGCGCTGGAACGAACCGGGCCGCGACAGCCCCTACCGCGACCGCTCGGTGGAGGAGAACCTCGACCTCTTCGAGCGGATGAAGAACGGCGAGTTCGCGAACGGAGCGCACACGCTGCGCGCGAAGATCGACATGTCCTCGTCGAACATGAACCTGCGCGACCCAGTGCTCTACCGGATCCTCCACGCGGAACACCACCGCACCGGCTCAAAGTGGTGCATCTACCCCATGTACGACTGGGCCCACGGCCAGTCCGACGCGATCGAGGGAGTGACCCACTCGCTGTGCACCCTCGAGTTCGAGGACCACCGGCCTCTCTACGACTGGTTCCTCGACCACATCGACGGCATCCACATGCCGCAGCAGATCGAGTTCGCGCGTCTCAACCTGACCTACACCCTGACCTCGAAGCGCAAGCTGAGGCGGCTGATCGACGAAGGCCTCGTCGACGGCTGGGACGATCCGCGAATGCCCACCCTGACCGCGCTCCGCCGACGCGGCTGCCCGCCCGAAGCGATCCGCGACCTCTGCGCGCGCGTCGGCCTGACCAAGAACGACTCGTTCGTCGACCTCAGCCAGCTCGAGTTCGCGATCCGGAACGAACTGAACCGGACCGCGCCGCGGGCGATGGCCGTGCTGCGGCCGCTCAAGGTGGTGATCGAGAACTACCCCGAGGACCACGACGAGGAACTCGAGGCGATCAACAACCCGGAGGACGCCTCGGCCGGCACCCGCAAGGTGCCGTTCTCCAGGGTCCTCTACATCGAGCGGGACGACTTCCGGCGCGACCCGCCGCGGAAGTTCTTCCGGCTCGCGCCGGGCCGGGAAGTGCGGCTCCGCTACGCCTACTTCATCACCTGTACCGATGTGATCGAGGACGACGACGGCAACGTCGTCGAGCTCCGCTGCACCTACGATCCGGCCACCCGCGGCGGCGACGCGCCGGACGGCCGCAAGGTCAAGGCGACCCTGCACTGGGTGTCGGCGGCGCACGCGATCCCGGCCGAGGTCCGCCTCTACGACCGGCTCTTCAATCACCCCAACCCGGGCGGCGCGGCGGGCGAGATCGAGGACCACCTGAACCCCGGCTCGCTGGAGGTTCTGAAGAACTGCCGGCTCGAGCCCAGCCTCGCCCAAGCCGCGCCGGGCGACCGGATCCAGTTCGAGCGGCTCGGTTACTTCTGCGTCGATCCGGACAGCGCGCCGGGCGCGCCGGTGTTCAACCGGACGGTGACGCTGCGGGACACGTGGGCGAAGATCGAGCGGGCGCAGAAGGCAAAGCGAGGCTGACGCCTCGCACCGCTTTCGGAGGCCGGCGGGAACGCCGGCGCACCCAGTGTGTTCAGTTCAGTTCGTCGAACCGCTTCTGCAGCTTCTTCATCCGCTTGCCCGAGATCCCGCCGAGCGCCTCGATGGCGCGGCGGATGCGGGCGCGCACGAGATCCGCGCCGAGGATCTCCATCGACTGGAACAGCGGCAGCGACGCGGTCTCGCCCGACATGGCGACGTAGAACGGACGGGTCAGGTCGCGCAGGCTGAGTCCGAGCGCTTCGGACAGGCGCCGGAAGTGGCCCTGGATGACGTCGGCAGTGAAGTCCTGTTCGCGTTCCAGTACCCACAGCATGAACTGAAGCGCTTCGGCGACCTGAGCCTCTTCGAGGCCCTTGACCGCCAGCTTCTCCCGCTCGACAGCCGGCGCGTCGACGAACAGGAAGTTCGTCAGCCGTCCCCAGTCGCCCAAGGTCTCAAGTCGCGGCTGGGCCAAGGCTGCGATCCTCGCCAACCGCTCCTCGTCCATCGACCATTCCCGCACGAGGTCCGCCAGGCTGTCGGCGTCGTAGTCCTCGCGCAGGTAGCGGGCATTCAGCCAGCGCAGCTTGTCGAGGTCGAAGACGGGGCCGCCGAGCGAGATGTCCTCGAGGCGAAAACCGTCCACGAGTTGGTCGAGGCCGAACTTCTCCTCACCCTCGGCCCGGCTCGACACCATGAGTCCCAGGAAGTTGAGCAACGCACCGGGAAGGAAGCCGGCGTCCCGGAACCAGGTGATCGAGGTCGGGTTGCGGCGCTTCGAGAGCTTCGACCGGTTCGCGTCGTTGTTCCGAAGGAGCGGCAAGTGGCAGAAGATCGGCGGCTCGTAGCCCAGCGCCTCGAACAGGCGCAGGTGCTTGGGCAGGGAGTTGATCCACTCTTCGCCGCGGATCACATGGCTGATCCCCATCGCGTGGTCGTCGACGACGCACGCGAGGTGGTAGGTCGGGTAGCCGTCGGCCTTGAGGATCACCTGGTCGTCGATCAGCTCCCACTCGCGGCGGATCTCGCCGCGCAGGAGGTCCTGCATGACGCATTCGCCCTCGGTCGGCATGGCCAGGCGAATCGTGTGGGACTCTCCCGCCGCTGCCCGGCGCTCGGCCTCGGCGACCGGCAGGTCCCGGCACCGGCGGTCGTAGCCCGGGAAACGCTGCCGGGCGCGGTTCTCCCGGCGCATCTCGTCGAGCCGCTCCCGCGTGCAGAAGCAACGGTAGGCGCTGCCCGCGGCGAGCAGGCGGTCGACCTCGCTCCGGTACAGGTCCAGACGCTCGCTTTGCCGGTAGGGGCCCTCGTCCCATTCCAGGCCCAGCCAGCGCAGGGCTTCGAGGATCGCCGCCTCCGACTCGCGGCTCGAGCGGGCGCGGTCCGTGTCCTCGATCCGCAGCACGAAGACGCCGCCGCGGCTGCGCGCGAAGGCGAGGTTGACCAGCGCCTGGTACGCGGTGCCGACGTGGGGATCGCCGGTCGGCGACGGCGCCACCCGGACCCGTACCGGCACCGCGCTCTCCGGTCCCGGCGCGCTCATCCGCGTGCCCTCTCGCGATACAGGGCAAGCCGGCTGCGGTACGGCTGCAGTTCGCCGTCGCCGGCGCCGGCCCGCTCCAGCGTCTCGACCACCTGCTCGATCCGGCGGGCCGCGTCATCGTAGAGGCCGGCGCCCCCCAGGGCATCGGCCAGCTCGAGCTGGAGCTGGATCATCAGTTCCCGCATCCGGGTATCGGAGCCGCCGACCGCGGCCGCGCGGTCGAGCCGCTCGAGAGCCCGGGCCACGTCGTTCTCCCGCATCGCCAGCATCGTCGTGACGAGCAGCATGTGGATGTCGGCCGGGTCTTCGGCGAGGACGCGCTCCGCCTCGGCGGCCGCCTGCCCGAACTGTCCGAGCTTGAACAGCGCGCCCGCCAGCACTGCGCGCCCGCCCGCCAGATCAGGATCGACTTCGAGGGCGCGACGGGCGGCGGCGACCGCCTCCTGTGGGCGGTTCATCCGGTCGTGGACGCCGGCCGCCGCGAAGTGCGCCTGGGCGTTGCCGGGTTCCAGTTCGATCAGCCGCCGCAGTTCACCGAGCGAAGCCTGCAACTGGCCCGTCTCCCGGTAGGTCTTGCTCCGGCGCAGGAAGCTCTCGGAGTCCACCGCCAGCAGATCGACCTGGGCCCGGCGCGGGTCGCGCTGGTGGAGCAGCGGCGGCAGTTCCCGCGCGGCCTGGGCGAGCCGCCTCGCGCCGTCGCGGTCGCCTGCCCGGTGCCGGGCGCGCGACAACATGGCGACGACCGCCTGGGTCTCGGGGCTCAACTCGTATGCCCGTTCGAGGTGCCGCGTGGCCTGAACGACGTCGCCGCGCGCGAGGGCGAGCCGGCCGAGGCCGAGGTGCGCCACCGCGTTGTCCGGTTCGAGACGCGCGGCTTCCCTGTAGTGCTCGTCCGCGTCGGCGGCAAGTCCGACCTTCTCCAGGGCGGACGCGAGCCGGATGCGGGCCGGCGCGTAGTTGGGGTCGATCTCGACGGCCTGGCGGTAGAGCGCCGCCGCCGCGGCCGGATCGCTCGCGTCCTCGACGTTCGCTCGCAGGTAGAACCAGCGGAAGTCGCCGGGCGCCAGCCGTGAAGCTTCGGTGTAGGCGGCCGCGGCCTCGTCGTCGAACTGGTGAGCGTGGAGCGTCATCGCCAGGCGGCCCCAGGTGGAGGGAGAGTCGGGTTCGCGGGCCGTGGTGGCGAGTTCCTTCTCGATCGCCGCGCGTACGCGGGGTTCGACGGCGGTGAGGTCGGGAGTCGGCAGTTCGGCGGCTTGGGTGCCGGCGGGAAGGAGGAAAAGAGTCGCAAGGACGGCGCCGCGGCGGATGCCCGACCACTGGGTGCGCCGGCGTCCCCGCCGGCCGCCGCCGCAGGCGGCCAGAGAGACGCGCCGGCCAACGGCCGGCTCCGCTCTGTCTTGCACCTTCATTGGCCTTCTCCGCGTGTCAGAACGACTTCGCTACCGGTCTCAGCACCGTCAAACGTCTCGACTGCACCGCCGGGCCAGGCCACCTCGAAGCGGTCGACGGCGACGGCGGCGCCGAGGCCGATGTGGAGCGGCGCTTCGCCGCCGGTCAGGTAGCCGCCGAGCGGCTGCACCAAGCGCCGGAGCGGTCGGCCGTCGACCCATGCGACGACCGAGGCGCCAATCGCCGTGCGACGCAGTTCCGGGTCGATCACCCGTAGCCGCACCCAGCCGGCGCCGGTTCCGGCCGCCGCCGGCGCCGAGTCCGCGATCGTCTCGTTGCGGTAGATGCGCGCCGGACCCTCCAGGTTGCTGACCAGCAGGTCCAGGTCGCCGTCGCCCTCCAGGTCGAAAGGAACCAGGCCGCGGCTCACGTCGAGCGCCGTCCCGAACTCGCCCGAAGCGGCGCTGGCATCGGCGAAAACGCCGGCGCCGTCGCCGAGCATCAGCAGGTTCGGCTCCGCATAGCCGCGCCAGAACCAGTCGTCGCGGTCCGAGAGCACCTCCGGGCGCCGCTTGACCGCGCCGTTGACCACGGCGAGATCCAGGTCCCCGTCGTTGTCGGCGTCGAAGAAGGCGGTGCCGAAGCCCGTGTACGGCGTGCTGGGCGCCGCCAGGCCGGCTTCCGCGGCCCGGTCCTCGAAGCCATCGGTCGCCCCCGGTGTTCCACCCAGGTTCAGGTACAGCGTGTTCGTCTCCTCGATCAGGTGACTCAGGAACAGGTCGAGGTCCCGGTCGCCATCGATGTCACCCAGTGCCAGTCCCATTCCCGCCTCACCTACACCGAACCGATTGTAGGCCGCGCCGAGCAGCACCGCGTCGTCCTCGAACACACCGTCACCGCGGTTGATCCAGAGCTGGTTCGGGTCGGCGTCGTTGGCGACGTAGACATCGGGCAACCCGTCCTCGTCGAGGTCGGCGGCGGCGACGCCCAAACCGGCGTCCTCGATCAGCGAAACGCCGGCGTCGCGGCTGCGGTCGACGAAGCGCCGGCCGCCCTCGTTCCGGTAGAAGACGTCCGCCTCGCCCTCGAACTGCTGCGGGCCGCAGTAGTCGACCCGCCCGCCCTGGACCTGGCACTCGCGCGCCTCGTGCCACTGGACGTAGCGGGCGACGTAGAGGTCGAGCCAGCCGTCGAGGTCCGCGTCGAAGAACACCGCCGAGGTCGACCAGCCGGGCGTCGCGACGCCGAACGAGGCCGTCACGTCGACGAAGCGGCCGCCGCCCTCGTTCCGGTAGAGCACGTCGGGGCCCAGGTTCGTCACGTAGAGATCGAGGTCGCCGTCGTTGTCGATGTCGCCGACCGCGGCGCCCATCCCGTAACCCGGGTTGTCGAGCCCGGAACCCGCCGTCGCATCGACGAAACGGCCGCGTGGTCGCTGCAGGTAGAAGCCGTTGCGCCCGGCCTCACCGGCGATCTCGCTACCAGCGTTCGGGAAGTAGAGGTCGAGAAGACCGTCGCCGTCGGCGTCGAACGCGGCGACGCCGCCGCCCATGATCGCCGGCATCGGGAACGTCCCCGCCGAGCCGGTCGCGTGAACGAAGTCGAGGCCGGTTTCGACGGTCACGTCGACGAACCGCACGCCACCCTCGGCCGCCACCTCCGTCGACGGCGCTGCCGGCGGCTCTGGAGCGCTTTCCTCCGGCGCACAGCCGAGAATCGCGGATGCGGCGGCCACCAAGGCGAGAAGCCGCATCAATTGACTCCGACCGCCGCGTCCGCCTCCAGCCGACGGCGCCGGCGGGCGTAGCGCTGGATCATCCCCAGCATCGTCTCCTCGTCGTGGATGCCGCACAGCGGGAAAACGTCGAGCATCAGGGTCGGCACGCCCTCGACTCCGGCCGCCACCGCGCTGCGCGTGACCTCGGCCAGCCGCCGGCCGGCGGCAAGATCGTCCGCGGCGCCGAGCGGAAAAGCAGCCCGGCGTTCGAAGTCCCGCAGCACGTCTTCGATCTCGTCCAGCTGCTCGTAGTACGCCGCGAACGCGGCCTCCCGCCATTCCCGTTCGAGCTTCGGGTCGTGTCCGCGGTCGATTCGCTCGTCCAGGACCACCGCGACCTCGCCGGCAAGGCGCGAGTCGGGCCAGCGCGCGGGTGGATCGAACTCCACGTCCAGCGCGGCCGCCACCCTCAGCAGACTCTCCCGCCGCGCCGGGTCGAGGAGCCGGCCGCGCTGAAAGTTGCCCACTCCGGTCAGATCGATCGCCTTCCACCGCAAGTCGACGCGCTCCGCCGCGAGCGACTCATCGATCCGCGCCAGCACCCGGTGCGCCACGTAGCTCAGGCTGGAGGCGAAGTCGTAGTAGACGAACACCTCGAGCGGCACGTCGCCGCGGGCCGGCGTGCCGTCTTCGCTCAACTCCCGAACCCCTCGGGGTTGGCGCTCTGCCAGCGCCAGGCGTCGACGCAGATGTCGTCGAGGCCGCGCTCCGCCGTCCAGTCGAGATCGCGGCCCGCGAGCGCCGGGTCCGCCCACACCTCCGTCGCGTCACCCTGCCGGCGTCCTTCGAGCACGGCCGGGATCTCCCGGCCACTGGCCCGTCTAACGGCCTCGAGCACCTCGAACACCGTGACCCCGCGACCGGTGCCGAGGTTGTACTCGGCGCAACCGTCGACCGCAGGCAGGTGGTCCAGGGCCCTCAGGTGCCCAGTCGAGACATCGACGACATGGAGATAGTCCCGGATCGCCGTACCGTCGCGGGTCGGATAGTCAGTCCCGAACACCCGTAGCCGCGGCAACCTGCCCACAGCGACCTGCATGGCGCCAGGCAGCAGGTTCTCCGGCAAGCCCCGCGGGTCCTCGCCGATCCGGCCACTCGGATGGGCGCCGGCGGGGTTGAAGTAGCGCAGCGAGAGGATCCGCCAGCCCTCCTCCGACGCAGCCAGGTCGCGCAGCATGCGCTCGACACAGAGCTTCGTCTGACCATAGGGATTGGAAGGTCGGAGCGGCGCGCTCTCCGCCAGCGGACAGGCGCCCGGCTCCGGGTCGCCGTAGACCGTCGCGGACGACGAGAACACCAGGCGGCGAACTCCATGGCGACGCATCGCCCGTAGCAGGCTGAGAGTGCCCATCACGTTCGTCCGGTAGTAGCCGAGCGGGTCGGCACAGGACTCCCCCACCGCCTTCTTCGCAGCGAAGTGGACGACCGCCGCGCAGCCGCCATTGTCGAACGCCCGCTCGAGCACGGCCTCGTCGAGAACGTCCCCTTCGACGAAGCGCAGGCTTCGGCCTGCCAGTTCCTGGACCCGGCGCAGCGCCTCGGGCGAACTGTTCGAGAGGTCGTCGACGACCGTAACGTCCCAGCCCGCGGCCAGCAGCTCGACGCAGGTGTGACTGCCGATGAAGCCGGCTCCGCCGGTGACCAGAACCCGCTCCGCCATGCAGTGGAGTCTATTGGGCGGTGCTACGATCCCGCGCCGGATCGAGGAGGAAACCAGGCCATGCAGACACCCGTTCGAGTCGCCGTCACCGGAGCCGCCGGTCAGATCGGCTATTCCCTGATCTTCCGCATCGCGGCCGGCGAGATGCTGGGGCCGGAGCAGCCGGTGAGCCTGCACCTGCTGGAGATTCCGCCCGCGATGGATGCGCTGTCGGGAGTGGTCATGGAACTCCGTGACTCGGCGTACCCCCTGCTGCACGAGGTCGTCACGAGTTCGGACGCCGACGAGGCGTTCGACGGCGTGGACATCGCGATGCTGGTCGGCGCGCGGCCGCGCGGACCGGGCATGGAGCGCAAGGACCTGCTGCAGGCGAACGCGGCGATCTTCTCCGTTCAGGGCAAGGCGCTCGACGCCCACGCGAGCCGCGACCTGCGGGTGGTCGTAGTCGGCAACCCGGCGAACACGAACGCACTGATCGCTGCCAGCAACGCGCCGGGCCTCGACCGGCGGCAGTTCACCGCGATGACCCGGCTCGATCACAACCGGGCGATCAGCCAGCTCGCCGAGAAGACCGGCGCCCACACGACACGGGTGCGCCGCATGACGATCTGGGGCAACCACTCGGCGACCCAGTACCCGGACCTCAACCACGCCCTGGTCGACGGACGGCCGGCGCCGGAGCTCGTCGACGAGGCCTGGACCCGCGAGGAGTTCATCCCCACCGTTCAGCAGCGCGGCGCGGCGATCATCAAGGCGCGCGGTGCCTCGTCGGCGGCTTCCGCAGCCGCCGCAGCGATCGACCACATCCGCACTTGGGTCCAGGGCACGGCCGACGGGGACTGGGTCAGCATGGCGATCCCGGCCGACGACAGCTACGGCGCCCGCGAAGGCGTCGTCTACTCGTTCCCGGTGACCACCAGCGGCGGCGACTACTCGATCGTCCAGGGCCTCGACGTCGACGAGTTCAGCCGCGGCCGGATGCAGGCGACGCTGGACGAGCTGTTCGAGGAGCGTGCCGGGGTAGAGGAACTCCTGCCGTAGCCCGGCCCGGGCAGGCCGGACCCGCTTCGCCGGCTCTCCATCGGGCGGCGCTATGCTCGCGGCGTCCGTTCCCTATCGCACTCAACCGCCCGAAACGGAGGACACGATGGACCAGACCCTCCATGACCGCCTGAACGCCCACCTTGGGCTCGAGTTCGAGGCCGCGCACCGCTACCTGTCCATGGCGCTCTGGCTCGAGCGCATCGACCTGCCAGGCTTCGGCGCCTGGCTGCGCGGCCAGTCCGCCGACGAACTCGGCCACGCCCACCGCATCATCGATCACCTCGCGGACCGCGATCTCCTGGTGAAGATCCCCGAGATTCCGGCCCAGCCGACCGAGTGGGAGTCGCCGGAAGCCGCCGTCGCCGACATTCTCCGGAGCGAGCAGCGGGTCACCGAGGCGATCGAGGAACTCTACGACCTCTCCGAGAAGGTCCACGATCGCGCCGCCTCGATCATGCTCCAGTGGTTCATCAACGAGCAGGTCGAGGAGGAGAACGTCGCCCGCACACTGCTTGGCCGGCTGCGCCTGGTGGGCGGCGACGGCGTCGGCATGCTGATGATCGACCAGGAACTCGCGAAGGGAACGGTGCCCGGCGCCATGGCGGAACCAGGAGCGGACGGAGCCGAATGACCACGGGAGTCGAATGACGACAACAGACCAGGATCGCCAGACACCAGCCCCACAGGCGCCGAGCAGGCGGTACTCCAACTACGTCCTGGGCGTTCTCGTCCTGGTCTACGTCTTCAACTTCATCGACCGCCAGATCCTCTCGATCCTCGCTGAGGACATCCGGAACGATCTCGGCGTCAGCGACGCTCAACTCGGCTTCCTCTACGGCACCGCGTTCGCCGTCTTCTACGCCATCTTCGGGATTCCTCTCGGCCGCCTGGCCGACATGTGGACGCGCAAGAGCCTGATCTCGATCGGCCTCGCCGCCTGGAGCCTGATGACGGCGCTGTCGGGCACCGCCCGCGGCTTCGTCTCGCTCGCCGCCTACCGGATCGGCGTGGGGATCGGCGAATCGAGCGCGGGGCCGGCGGCGTTCTCGATGCTCGGGGACTACTACCCGCCGCGCCTCCGCGCCACGGTGACCGCGATGTACTCGAGCGGCGTCTACATCGGCGCCGGCCTCGGCATCCTGATCGGCGGTCAGATCGTCGACAGATGGAACAACGCCTACGCGGACGGCGGTGCACCCTTCGGCCTCGCGGGTTGGCAGGTCGCCTTCTTCGCCGTCGGCCTGCCCGGCTTGCTGATGGCGATCTGGGTATGGACCCTGCGGGAGCCGATCCGCGGCCTGCAGGAGGGCATCGTCACCAGGGATCACCCCGCGCCGTTCAAGGAACTGGGGAAGGAGACGGCCGCCATTCTGCCGCCGTTGACCCTGCTTTCCCTCCAGCGTGCCGGCGGCGCCCGAACAGTGGCCCGGAATCTGCTGATCGCGGTCGGGTGCGCCGCTGCCTCCTTCGGCCTGATCCAGATCTTCGGCAACCCAGTGCAGTGGATCGCGCTCGCGATCGGCGCCTACGCCTTCCTCTCCTGGGTCCAGGGGCTGCGGCTGAGGGACCGGCCGACGTTCGAGTTGGTCTACCGATCACGCTCGATGATCTACGGCATGTTCGGCTTCGGCTGGATGGCGTTCGTCGGCTACGGCCTCGGCTTCTGGGCGCCGACCTACTTTCGGCGGGTACACGACCAGAGCGCCGGCGAAGCCGGCCTGATTCTCGGAATCACGGCCGCCGTCGCGGGCTGGATGGGAGTCGCCGGAGGCGGTTACTTCTCCGACTGGATGAAGCAGAAGACGGCGAAGGCTCGGCCGCTCTGCGGGCTCATCATCGCCCTGGCCTCGATCCCGTTGGGAGCCTTCTTCGTACTGACCGAGAGCGTGACCACGGCCTACGTGGTCAACTTCGTCTACACGGTCATCGGATCGGCATGGATCGGCTCGGCCGTCGCCCTGGCCAACGACCTCGTGCTGCCCAGGATGCGCGGAACCGCGTCGGCGTTCTACATCCTGATGGTGACCTTCGTGGGTCTCGCCCTGGGACCCTTCCTCATGGGTTGGTTGAGCACTACGCTCGAGGCCGGCGGCGCCGACTCCGGTCGCTCCCTGCAACTGGCGATGGTGGCGAGCCTGGGCGCGTATGTCCTCGGCGGGATCTTCTTCTGGCTCGCCGGCCGTAGCGTGGCCGCCGAGGAGAGCAGCCGGATCAAGCGTGCACAGGCGGTAGGCGAGGTGATCGAAGCGGCCTGACCGGGCTATGACCCCAGCCTTGCCATCACCGGTGCGTGGTCGGAGGCGATGAGACCCTCCTTCTTCTTCCTGTAGTCCCGGTCGGTCTCGACCTCCTCGACCCGCTCCCGGACCGCTTCGGTCGCCAGCAGGAAATCGATCCGCAGGCCCAGGTTTCGGTGGAAGGCGCCGAAGCGGTAGTCCCACCACGAGAACTTGACCGTGTCCGGATGCAGTTCCCGGTACAGATCGGAGAAGCCAAGGTCGAGTAGCGAGCGGAACCGCGCCCGCTCCGCCTCGGTGTGGTGAATCCCGCCCGCGAGGCGCTCTTCGTCGTGGGTGTCGAGGTGTGTCGGCGCGATGTTGAAGTCGCCGCAGAGCACCGCCGGTTCGTCCGCGCGGAGCGAACCGCTGAGGTAGTCGCGCAACGAATCGAACCAGGCCAGCTTGCGGGGATAGTCCAGGTGGTCGATGTCCTTGCCATTGGGGCAGTACACGGTCGTGAAGTCGAGGCCCGCGGTCTTCACCCGCAACAGCCGCGCGCCCGCCTCCTCCTCGCCGGGAAGGCCCGACTGGACCTCCTCGATCGGCTCGCGCGAGAGGACCGCGACGCCGTTCCAGGCCTTCTGGCCGCAGACGGCGGAGTGGTAGCCGAGTTCCTCGAGCGCCTCGATCGGGACGTTGTCGGCGGTCGCCTTGAGTTCCTGGAGGCCGACGACGTCGGGCCGCCGGGCCTTGAGCCAGTGGACGAGGAAGTCGAACCGCGCGCCCAGGCCGTTGATGTTCCAGGTCGCGATCAGCAAGCCGTCAACTCCAGCCGCAGGAACGGCCGGCGTTCTGCTCCTGCAGCCAGTCGGCGAGCGGGGCAAAGTAGTCGAGGATCGCCGTCGCGTCCATCTCGCGGCTGCCGCCGATCGCCTCGAGCGCGTCCGGCCACGGGCGGCTGAGACCCATCGCCATCATGTCGCGCAGGCGGCTGCCGGCCACTTCGTTGCCGTAGATCGAACAGCGATGAAGCGGTCCCTCGTAGCCGATCGCCGCGCACAGGTCGCGGTGGAACTGGAACTGGAGGATGTGAGCCAGGAAGTAGCGTGTGTAGGGCGTGTTGCCCGGCACGTGGTACTTGGCACCGGGATCGAAGTCCTCCTCCGTTCGCGCCGATGGAGCGGTCACCCCCTGGTACTGCTCGCGCAACCGCCACCAGGCCGCGTTGTACTCCTCCGGCGGCGTGTCGCCCGAGAACACGCCCCAGCGCCACCGGTCGACGAGCAGTCCGAAGGGCAGGAAGGCGATCTTGTCCAGCGCCATCCGCATGAGGAGCGAGAGGTCGGCCTCGGCCGGCGGCTCCTCGTCGAGCAGGCCGATGTCGACGAGGTAACCCGGCGTGACGGACAGGGAGATCGTGTCGCCCAGCGCCTCGTGGAACCCGTCGTTCGCGCTGTCCCGGAACAGGGGCGGCAGTTCCCGGTAGCCGAGCTGGTAGTAGGTGTGGCCGAGTTCGTGGTGGATCGTCGAGAAGTCCTCGGCGTTGATCTGGATGCACATCTTGATCCGGACGTCTTCATCCAGGTCGAGCTGCCAGGCGCTGGCGTGGCAGACGACGTCGCGGTCTCGCGGCCGGAGGAACTGGGAGCGCTGCCAGAAGGTGTCGGGGAGTTGCTCCATCCCGAGCGAGGTGAAGAAGCCCTCGGCGATCTCGACCATCTCCCGCTCCGACGTCTGGCGTTCCCGGAGGATCTCCGTCAGGTCGTATCCGGGATCGGCGGCCTCGGGCGCGGTCAGGTCGAATACGTTCGACCACGTCTGTGCCCACATGTTGCCCAGGACGTGCGCCGGGATGGGGCCCTCGGGATCCACGACGTCCGGACCGTACTCCTCCGCGAGTTCGGCGCGGACGTGGCAGTGCAGGTCGTCGTAGAGCGGCTTGACCTGCTCCCAGAGACGATCCGTCTCCGCCGCGAAGTCGTCCGGCGCCATGTCGTAGCCCGACCGCCACATCGCGCCGGTGTCGTCGTAACCGAGGCCCCGAGCGCCTTCGTTCGAGAGCTCGACGAAGCGCTGGTAGTCCGCCTTCATCGGCGGCGAGATCGTCCGCCAGCCCTCCCAGGCGTCGAGCAGCGCGCCGGCGTCCCGGCTGTTGTCGATCACGTCCTCCAGGTCGTCGAGGGTTCGGCAGGAATCCGGCCCGCTCGGACAGTGTTCGCCAGCGCCGTATGCCGCCTCCATCCCGGTCGTGATCTGACTCAGTTCCTCGATCTTCGCCTCGTCGGCCGGCGCGGCTACGGTCAGTCCGCCGCGCAGCAGGTTCAGCTTGCGCGCTACATCGTCCGCCTCCGACGCCGCGTCGTAGGTCGCCGCCTCCTGCGCGAAGTCGATCGCGCGGGTCAGCGCTTCCGCTCCGGCGCGGGCCGCCAGGGCGGTCGTGTCCTCGTTGATGTACGTAGACTGCACCCAGGCCGCGCGGCTGCCGTCGTAGTAGTGCTCAAGAATCGTCTCCTCGGCAGCCGCCGTGAACTCGGTCGCGGACGGCCTCGCTTCGCCCGAGCAACCGGCAAGCGGGACGACCGCAGCGGCGGCCAGGGGCAGGTAGAAGGGACGCAGTCGGGTTTGAAGCGAAGTCAGCGGCACGGCGAGTCCTCCCGATCGGTTCCAGGTCAACAGCGGGACCCAGGCGCGGCAGAAGTCCAGAAGCCGGCGCTACGCGCCCCCAGACCCAGTTCCTGCCGCGCAGGCTCGTGGTATCGACTCTATGTCAGGGTTCCGGGCCGGCACGTCGGACGGAGGCTCCGTAGAATCCCGATCCGATGGCTCCGATCGTCATCGGCACCAGGGCGACGCCACTGGCGCGGATTCAGGCCGACCTGGTTGCCAGCCGGCTCCGTGAACTGGGCGTGGACACGGCGATCCGAGCCATGTCTTCGCAGGGCGACCGCAGCCTCGGGGGCAGCTTCGCCCAGGCCAAGGGTGTGTTCACCGGCGAGCTGACCGCGGCCCTGCGCGACGGCTCGGTCGACCTCGTCGTCCACTCGCTGAAGGACCTGCCGGTCGAGGACGAGCCCGACCTGATGATCGCGGCGGTGCCGGAGCGCGAGCGGCCGTTCGATCTGCTGCTGTTCGCGCCGGATCTCACGACCGCCGGCGAAGAAGAGGCGAGCGAAGCGGCGGCGAAACTCGCAACACTGCTCGATGCCGGCGAAGACACTACAGGCCGGAGCGTGGCCGCGGCTACCGACGCGTTCGCGCCGCTGCCCACAAGGGCGCGCCTGGGCACGTCGTCCCCGCGCCGGCAGGCCGGCGCGCTGGCGATCCGGCCGGACCTCCTCTGCTGCGCGGTCCGCGGCTCCGTCGGCCGTCGGCTCGAGTGGCTCCAGAGCGGTGCGATAGACGCCCTGCTGGCGGCGGAGGCGGGCGTCCTGCGCCTGGCGCGAAGCGGCGAGCTCGAAGCTCCGGCCGCCGCCATCCGCGGCTTCCGTCTCGACCTCCTCTCCTGGCCATGCGCTCCCGGGCAGGGCGCCCTGGCCGTGCAGATCCTGCGTGGCGGCCGGCTGGACGGCCACCCCGCAATGGCCGCGCTCAACGACGCTCCGAGCCGCGCCGCTGCGTTCGCCGAGCGCTCCCTGCTCGGCCGGCTCGGCGGCGGTTGCCTGCGACCGTTCGGCGCCTGGGCGGACGCGCGCGCCGCCGGCGGGGCAAGACCGGTGCTGCACGAGGTCCATGCCCTGATTGCGGCGGATGACTGGCGCGAACCGGCCGGAGTCGGGGAGGCACCGGCCACCGTGCGTGCCGCGGCTTCAGTAGAGGACGGCGCGGTCGATCTCGACGCTCTGGCTGGGCGGATCGAACGGGATCTCGGAGAAATGGTCGCCGGCCTTGCGGCCGGCGCTCTATCTTCCCCGGGTCAGAAGACCCGGGGCTACACGCCTTCGGCGGCGGCCGGCGGGGACGCCGGCGCACCCAGTGGGCAACCCCTTCGCGGGCCGGCACCGCGGCGGACACACGGCGCACCTTCCTCCGACACCCCGGACCTCATCGTGACTTCCGGTCCGGCGACCGTGCGGCGCCTGACCCGTCGACTGGACCCGGCCGTCCGGGTAGCACCCCTGGCGGCAACCGCGGTCGAGGTCTTCGACACTCCGTGGCCAGCCGACCGCATCAATCTGAACCGCCCCCGCCGCCAGTGGCCCTGGCTGCTCGTCTCCTCGCCGACCGCGGCTCGCGTCGTGGCGGAGCGAGCCCTGCGCGAACCTGCCTGGGGGAGGCTGCCGTGGTGCGCGCTCGGCGAAGGCACGGCCCGTGCCCTGCTCGCGGCCGGCGTACCGCCGAACCTGGCCGCGCGGGCCTCAGGCGGCGCGGAGTTCGCTCGCTACGCGACCCGGGTGCTCGACCCGCGTTGCCCGCTGTTCGTGCCGCACTCCTCCCGCGGCGGAACGTCCCTCGTCGAAGCGCTCGAGGCCGCGGGCCGCCAGGTCACGGCCTGGGAGGCCTACACCGTGCATCCGAACGCCGAACTCGACTGGCCCCCAGGTTGGCAAGCGGCTCACGCCCGCGTACTCTTCACCGCACCATCGGCGGTTTCCGCCTTCGCAGCGTCCGGCCTGGACTGGCCGGGAAGCTGCTGGGCGATCGGAGCCGCCACAGCCGCGGCGCTCCGCAGCGCCGGAGCCGGCAACGTGAAGTGCGCACAGGAACCGACCGCCGCCGGCATCGAAGGCCTGTGGCTCGATGAAGTGGGCGCCCAGCCGAAGAGTAGATCGCGAACCGAGGGAAGCAGATGAGCGCCGGACGAAGCAGCGAGGATCTGTGGGCGGAGGCACAGCGCCACCTGGTCGGCGGCGTCAACAGCCCGGTGCGCGCCTACCGCGCGGTCGGCGGCACGCCGCCTTTCATCGCCGAGGCCGAAGGAGCGGTCATGCGCTCGGTCGACGGCGCGAGCTACGTCGACTTCGTTGGCTCCTTCGGGCCCCTGGTGCTGGGCCACAGCCACCCGGCCGTGGTCGAGGCCGTGCGCGAGGCGGCCGCCCGCGGCACTTCCTTCGCGGCGCCCCACGAGGGCGAGGTCGAGCTGGCGCGAATGGTCAAGCAGCTCGTACCGCTCATCGAGAAGATCCGTTTCGTCAACTCCGGCACCGAGGCGACCCAGTCGGCGGTCCGGCTCGCCCGCGGCTGTACCGGCCGCGACCTCGTGCTCAAGTTCGAGGGCTGCTATCACGGTCACGTCGACGCACTGCTGGTCGAAGCCGGAAGCGGTCTTGCCACGTTCGGAATCGCCTCGAGCGCCGGCATTCCGGCGGCGACCGCCCGCGACACGATCGTCCTTCCGCTCGACGACGACGAGGCGCTCGAGGGTGCCTTCCGGCGCCACGGCCCGAAGCTCGCGGCCGCGATCATCGAACCGCTGCCGGCGAACAACGGCCTGCTGGTCCAGCGGCCGGAGTACCTCCGTCTTCTGCGCCGTCTGTGCACCGAGCACGGCGCTCTCCTGATCTTCGACGAAGTGCTGTGCGGGTTCCGGGTCCCAGGAGTCACCGTCGGCGCTCAGCTCGGCATCGAACCCGATCTCGTCACCCTGGGCAAGGTGATCGGCGGCGGACTGCCGGTCGGCGCGTACGGCGGGCCGGCGAGGCTGATGGACCAGCTCTCGCCGCTCGGACCCGTTTACCAGGCTGGCACGCTGTCCGGGAATCCGCTCGCCGTCGCCGGCGGGCTCGCCACCTTGCGCGAACTGGTAGCCGGCGACGGCTGGAAGCGGATGGAAGACCAGGGCGCGCTGCTCGCAGGCCGGCTCGGCCCCGTCCTCAAAGCGAGCGGCCACCCCTACCGGCTCGTCCGCTGCGGCTCGATCTTCTGGCTCGCCTACGGCGACGGCGAACCACCGCGTCGGGCCGACCGCTTCCACCCGAACACCGCCGAGGTCTTCGGCCTACTCCACCGCGGGCTGCTCGACCGGGGCTACATGCTCGCCCCGTCCGCCTTCGAGGTCGGCTTCCTGTCGCTCGCCCACGGTGAAGACGCGCTGACGGGCTTCGCCGGCGCGGTCGGCGAGGCGCTGGCGGAGATCCCGACGCCGTGACTTCCCCGCCGGCGGCGGGCCAGCCCAGCGCCGAGACGGTCGCTGCCTACTTCCGGGAGCTGCAGGACCGGATCTGCGACGCCCTGGTCGAGGTCGACGGCGGCACCTTCGACGCCCGCGAGCTACGCGGCGAGCGCGGCGGCGTCGCCCGGCCGCGGGTACTGACCGACGGCGAGGTGATCGAGAAGGCGGCGGTCAACTTCAGCCACTCCCGCGGCGACTCGCTGCCCCTGGCGGCGACGGAACGCCGGCCGGAACTCGCGGGCCGGAGCTTCGAGGCGACCTCGGTCTCGCTGATCGTCCATCCGCGCAACCCCTACGCGCCGACCAGCCACGCGAACATCCGCTTCTTCATCGCCCATCCACCGGAAGGCCGCTCGCCAGGAGGAACGAGGGACGAGGAGGAGGAGGAAGGCTGGTGGTTCGGCGGCGGCTTCGACCTGACCCCGTACTACGGCTTCGAGGAGGACGCGGTCCACTGGCATCGCACCGCCGCTCAAGCCTGCGCACCGTTCGGCGATGACCTCTACGCGCGCTACAAGGCCGCCTGCGACGACTACTTCTACCTTCCCCACCGGCAGGAGATGCGCGGCGTCGGCGGCCTGTTCTTCGACGATCTGAACCGGCTCGAGCGGCCCGCCGATCTCGACCTGTTCGGACGCTGCTTCGCCTTCGGGCGCAGCATCGGCGACCACTTCCTGCCCGCCTATCTACCCATCCTCCAGCGACGCAAGGACCTGCAGTACGGCGAGCGGGAACGCGGTTTCCAGCTCTACCGCCGGGGACGGTACGTGGAGTTCAACCTCGTGTACGACCGCGGCACCCGCTACGGACTGCAGGCGCGGGCGCGTACGGAGTCGATTCTCGCGTCCCTGCCGCCGCTCGCCGCCTGGCGTTACGACTACGCGCCCGAAGCCGGATCACCCGAAGCCCGCCTCGCCTCGGATTTCCTGGTTCGCCGCGACTGGATTCCGGCGTCCAACCCTAGCCATCCTGAAGGAACCTGAGACCACGTGCCCTATCGACCTGAACCTTCCGTCTCGGCCGAGCCCGCCTGCTGCCTCCTGGGTCGCAGCGATTCCTGCGGCGTCTGTTCGACGGACCGGCGCGCCATAGGAGTCGTCCTCGCCAACGTCGGCACGCCAGCCGCGCCGACGGCGCCCGCGCTCCGCACCTACCTGCGTCAGTTCCTGAGCGACACGCGCATCGCCGAGCAGCCGCCCTGGAAGTGGCTGCCGATTCTCTACCTCTTCGTGTTGACGACGCGACCGCAGCGCGTAGCCAAGCTCTACAAGAAGATCTGGACCGATGACGGTTCGCCCCTGCTCGCCATCTCACGCCGCCAGGCTGCCGGCATCGCGACCCGGCTCGCGGAGGCCCGTAGCGCTGGCGAGCCGCGGTTCCACGTCGCCGTCGGCATGCGCTACGGCGAACCGTCCATCGAGAAAGCGCTAGCCGAGCTGAGGAGCGCGGGCGCCGAGCGCATCCTCTTCCTGCCGCTGTTTCCGCAGTACGCGGCGGCAACCACCGCCTCGGCGCTCGACGTCCTGCATCGCGAGGCGCGGTCCTGGCGCCGCGTACCCGAGATCCGCACGATCAACAGCTACCACGGCGAACCCGGCTACATCAGGGCACTGGCAGCCAGCATCCGCGAAACATGGCGAGAGGATCAGCCGGACAAGCTCGTCCTCTCGTACCACGGCGTGCCGCAGCGTTACGTGGACCAGGGAGACCCCTACCAGTGCCAATGCCTGGAGACAACGCGGCTGCTCGTGGAGGAGCTCGGCGTAGAGGAAGATCGTGTCCTCAGTACCTTTCAGTCCCAGTTCGGCCGGGAGCAGTGGATCCTCCCCAAGACAGACGAAACGCTTCGTGAGCTCGCCCGAGCCGGCGACCGGCGAGTCGACGTCGCCTGCCCCGGCTTCTCCGCCGACTGCATCGAAACCCTCGAGGAAATCGAAGTCGAGAACCGCGGCTACTTCGAAGAGTCCGGTGGCGAGCGCCTCCGCTACATCCCGTGCCTCAACGACCGCCCCGACCATCTCGACGCCCTCACCGACCTGATCCTCCGTAACACTCGCGAGTGGCAAACACTGGCTGCGCCGGCGTCCCCCCCGGCATCCGACGCGCCGCCGCGTGGCGGCGTGAGCGAGCGTGGATCGTCGACTCAGACACAACCGTGACAATCCACGCGTCGCACTGAGTCAGAATCGCCCGATGGACAACTGTTGCGTCGTCGCGGCGACCTGGCGTTACGCCAGCGCGGAAGAGATTGCACGGTACACGCTGCCGGACGAGCGGCGGGCCGCGGAGACACAACGCCTGAAGCAGCGGATCGGCGCTCAGGGGCTGATCTACCTCGCCACCTGCAATCGGGCCGCCTTCATCTTCTCGGCCGAGCCGGGAGCGACGCTCGTCTCTTGCCGCCGGGAGCTGTTGCGGCTGCTGGCCGGCGAGGGCGCGGCGCGGCGGGTGTTCCGGAGCTGGGAGGGCGAGGGCGCGGTAGAACACCTGTACCTGGTCGCGGCCGGCCTCGATTCGGCCCAGCCGGGCGAGCGGGAGATCCGCGGGCAACTGCGCGACGCGCTGGAGGAGGCGACCGCCAGCGGCACGGTCGACTCGGAACTGCGACGCGTGGTCGACTCAGCGCTCCGGGCCGGCAAGCGGGTCCATCGGGAAACCGGAGTCGGCGCCGGGCGCACCTCGCTCTCGGAGATCGCAGCCGACCTGTTGACCAAGCGCGCCGCGGACAACCCGGGCCCGGTCGCCCTGGTCGGCGTGGCAGCGATGACCGAGACATGCACGGAGAGGCTGCGCTCTCGCGGCATCCCCCTGGTCCTCGTCAACCGTACTCGCTCGAAAGCCGAGGACCTCGCCAGGAGAACGGGCGGCACGACCGCGGCGAACGGATCCGCGAAGGCGGTCGAGACGATGAGTCTCGACCGGTTCAGGAGCGAACCCCCGGCGGTCACCGCGGCGCTGTTTTCGACCGGTGCGCCCGGTCCGGTGGTCGACCGGCAATCTCTCCTGGACCTGGCGGCGAAGGGTCGCACCGGGCTCGGAGCGTCGCCGTTCGTGATCGACATGGCGATACCCGCCGATGTGGCCCCCGACGACGCGGAAGCGGCCGGCGTGGAACGGATCGGCATGGACCGGATCAATGAACTGGCCCAGCAGACCCTCCGCGACCGCCACGAGCGCACGGCCGAGGCCCGCGTGCTGATTGACGAGGAACTCGACGCCTACCGCGAGGCGATGGCCACCCGGTCAGTCGCCGGCGCCATCCGGGCGATCGGCGCCAAGTACCAGGATTCGCTGGGCGCCAACCTGGACCGCCTGCTGCAGAACGACCTGAAGGGCCTCTCGGAGGCGGAACGGGAAGCGCTACGGGAGTGGACCGCCGTGATGGCGAAGCGCCTGAGCCACCTGCCGGTCGTGGGGCTGCGGGCGGTGGCGATCGAGATCGGCCAGGACGGCGTCGATGCCTTCCTCGCCGCGGCGGCGCCGGAGCTCCTCGAACAACGGCGTGCCGGCAGGCCCACCGAGCCATCGACCCACGGGACAGCCGGCGAGTGAGCGCCGCACCCACGACGGCGACCGGGCAGGCTGCCGGCCCGGCCCGAAGCGCAGGCCCGCCGGCCGGGCCGCTACTGCTGAGAACCCTTCGATTCGAGGAGACGCCGCGGCGGCCGCTGTGGATGATGCGCCAGGCCGGACGCATCCTGCCCGAGTACCGCGCGCTCAAGGAGCGCCACGGCTTCGCGGGCCTCGCGCGCGACCCGGAGCTGGCGGCCGAAGTGACCCTGTTGCCGCTCCGGCGCTTCCCGTTCGACGCCGCGATCACCTTCGCCGACATCATGTCGCCGCTCCCGGCGCTCGGCGTCGACTTCCGCTTCGACCCCGGCCCGGTGATCGCCGAGCCGATCCGGCGCGCGCCAGACGTCGCCGCCCTGCCCGATCCCGACGACCTCGACGAAGCCGCGATCGCTCCGGAGGTCGCGGCCGCCCAGCGGATCGTGCGGTCCGAGCTTGGCCCGGAAACGGCGCTGCTCGGCTTCGCCGGCGCACCGTTGACCCTCGCCGCCTACCTCGTCGAAGGCCGCGGTGTTCGCGACTTTCCCCGGCTGCGGGCATTCGCCTACCAGGAGCCGGCGGCATTCGACGCACTGCTCGACCGTCTCGGCCGGCTCTGCGCCCGCTATCTGCTGAGCCAGCATGACGCCGGAGCCGACGCCGTGCAGGTCTTCGACTCCTGGGCCGGGCTCTTCCCGCGTGCCGAGTGGCGGCGCCGCGTCCGGCCGCATCTCAAGCGGTTGCTGGTCCGGCTCGGCGAGGCCGCTGTTCCGCGCATTCTCTTCCTCCATGCCGCGCCTCAACTGGTGGACGACTACGCCGACCTGCCCTGCGAGGTGCTGGGCGTCGACTGGCGTACCGACCTCGGAGCGCTGCGCCGCCGGCGGCCCGATCTCTGCCTGCAGGGCAACCTGGACCCCGCGGTGCTGCTCGCCGGCGACGGCGCCGTCCGGCGTGAGGCGGGAAGTCTCCTGCGGAGCCTGCCGAGACGTGGCCACATCGTGAACCTCGGCCACGGCGTACTGCCGGAGACTCCTCTTCGAGCCGTGCAGACCCTGGTCGAGGCCGTCCACGCCGAGGCGGAGGACACTTGAGCGAACCGCCGGCGGCCGGTCGCCTGGTTGTCGTCGGCGGCGGACCTTCCGGACTGGCCGCCGCCTGGAAGGCGTCCGTCGAGGCGGATCGCGCCGCCGCATCGCTGGAGATCGTCGTGCTCGAGGCCGACGACCAGGTCGGCGGCAAGGTCCGCACGGAGCAGGCCGCGGACCTCCTGATCGAGACCGGCCCGCAGGGCTTTCTCGACGACCAACCCGTGCTGCGGGAGATGATCGACGCCTGCGGCCTCAAGGACGACGTGCTGGCGCCGGAACCGGCAGCGAACCGCCGCTACATCTACCGTGGCGGCAGGTTGCGGGAGCTTTCACGCAGCCCGCTGGCGTTCGCCCGGAGCGGCCTCCTCGGGCCGCTCGGTCTGGCCAGGCTGGCGATGGAGCCCCTGGTGCGGAATCGGCAGGACGGCGACACGGAGGGCGTCGCCGGCGAAGACGAGTCGCTGTTCGACTTCGCCGCCCGCCGCATGGGCCGGCAGGCCGCCCTGCGCCTCATCTCGCCGGTCGTTCTCGGCATCTTCGCCGGCGACGCGAGGAAGCTCTCGGCCGCCGCCGCGTTCCCGCGGCTCGTCGCGATGGAGCGGGCCTACGGATCGCTGTTCAAGGCGATGCGCGCCGGCCGCAGGCGCGGCACTCCGCCGCCCGGCCACCGGACGTTTCTTCACGGCATCCAGAGCCTGCCGCAGGCGGTGGCCGCGTTGCCGGGGATCGAGGTCCGCTGCAACCAGCGGGTCACGGCGGTCGAGCGCCGCGGCAGTGGCTTCACCGTCACCTCGTCTGCCGCCGACCTTGGCGCCGATGCAGTGGTCGTCGCCGCAGACGTGCCAGCCGCCGCCGACCTCGTCGACAGTGTCTCGGCAGCGGCTGCTGACGAACTCAGGCAGATCGAGTCGCCGCCGATGGCAGTCGTCCACACCGCCTTCGAGACCGCCGCCACGGCCCACATCGAGCCCGCCTACGGCTTCCTCGTCGCCCGCGGCGAAGGCATCCGCATGCTCGGCTGCCAGTATGAAACCGCGACGTTCCGCGGCCGCGGGCCGGCTGGCTCGTTCCTGACCCGTTCCCTGTTCGGCGGCAGCGTCGACCCGGAAGCTGCCGGCGTCGGCGACGCTCAGCTCGTTGAGCTGACCCTCCGCGAACTGCGCCGGACGGCCGGAATCGACGCGAACCCGACCTACACGAGCGTCGCGCGCTGGCCGCACGCGATTCCGCAGTACGCGCCCGGCCACCCGCAGCGGGTTGCCAGGATCGAAGCCGCCCTGGACCCGATCGCGGGGTTCCATCTGGCCGGGAACGCTCTCCACGGCGTCGGCCTGAGCCGCGCCATCGCGGTCGGCGCCGACCGCGGAGAAAAAGCCGCGCGACTGCTGCTCAACTAGCGCGGCAGAAACTGGGTGCGCCGGCGTCCACGCCGGCATCCGGCGCAAAGCGCCGGCTTCTGGACCTTCTGTCGCGCGTGGCGCCGTCAAACCGGGCTACACTCACCCGTCCTGACCGCTCAACACCCTCGGAGACAGTCCCCATGAAGGAAGCACTGCAGTTCTACATCAACGGTGAATGGGTCGACCCGGTGACCCCGAACACGATGGACGTGATCGATCCGTCGACGGAAGAAGCGATCGGCCGGATCAGCCTCGGCAGCGCGGCCGACGTCGACAAGGCCGTCACTGCGGCACGGGCCGCCTTCGAGTCCTTCTCGCAAACGAGCCAGGAAGAACGAGTCGAGCTCCTGGGCCGGATCGTCGCGGGCTACCAGGCCCGGATCGGCGAGATGGCGGAGACGATCTCGAAGGAGATGGGCGCCCCGGCCTGGCTCGCCAAGGCCGCCCAGGCCCCGTCCGGCCTCGGCCACTTCGCCGGCGCCCTGAATGTCCTGAAAGGCTACGACTTCGTCGAGACGCGAGGCACGACGAACATCGTCAAGGAGCCGGTCGGCGTCTGCGGCCTGATCACACCCTGGAACTGGCCGATCAACCAGATCGCCTGCAAGGTCGCGCCGGCGCTCGCCGCGGGCTGCACGATGGTCCTCAAGCCGAGCGAGGTGGCGCCGCTCAACGCCATCCTGCTCGCCGAGATCCTCCACGACGCCGGCGTGCCGCCGGGCGTCTTCAACCTGATCAACGGCGAGGGCCCCGAAGTCGGCGCCGCGATGTCGGCCCACCCCGGCATCGACATGATGTCCTTCACCGGCTCCACCCGGGCCGGCCGCGCGGTCGCCAAGGCCGCCGCCGACTCGATCAAGCGGGTCTCGCAGGAACTCGGCGGCAAGTCGCCGAACATCGTCCTCGAGGATGCCGACATCGACAAGGCGGTCAAGGCCGGCACACGGCAGTGCTTCCTGAACAGCGGCCAGTCCTGCAACGCGCCGACGAGGATGCTGGTGCCGGCGGCCTCGCACGCCCGCGCACTCGAGGTAGCCAAGGCCGCCGCTGAAGCGACCGCCGTCGGTCCTCCGGGACAGGAAGGCGTCGCCATCGGCCCCGTCGTCAGCAAGGTCCAGTACGACAAGATCCAGGGCCTGATCGCCAAGGGCATCGAGGAAGGCGCCGAACTCGTCACCGGCGGCACCGACCGCCCCGAGGGCCTGGACAGCGGCTACTACGTCCGTCCCACCGTCTTCGGCGGCGTCAGCAACGACATGACGATCGCCCGCGAAGAGATCTTCGGCCCCGTGCTCTCGATCCTCCCCTACGAGACGGAGGAGGAAGCGATCCAGCTCGCCAACGACACCGTCTACGGCCTGTCGAGCTACGTCCAGTCCGGCGACCTCGACCACGCCCGCAGCGTGGCCTCCCGGATCCGTGCCGGCAACGTCCACATCAACGGCGCCCCCGCCGACTTCGGCGCCCCCTTCGGTGGCTACAAGCAGTCCGGCAACGGCCGCGAGTGGGGCGACTTCGGCTTCGAGGAATTCCTCGAGGTCAAGGCCGTGATGGGAGCACTGCCGAAGGCGAGCTGAGGCAGCGGCGGGCCGGCACCGTAGCCGGACCGGGTCAGAGAAGCAACTGGATGATCGCAGCCGTCAGACCGGCGTTGGCCAGGACGATGCCGATGGCGACTCTGTAGAGTTCGGCCCGGGTTCGCGTGCCGAGATGCTCAAGGTCGGCCTTCGTTGCCAGGTGGTCGCCGGTGGCCCCCTGAATCGCATTCACGATGGCAGCAGCCTGCCGCTCGCCGATGCCGGCGGCCTGTAGCTCTCGGGCAGCAGCCAAGGTGTCGAACGATTGGGTAGTCACGCGCTCGCTTCTCCGTCGCAGCAAGCGGGGCACTCCTGACGTTACGGCGGCACTGCCGGCGCGTCAAGGTGTGGCTGGTCTATAGCCGGCCGAAGCGGCCGGCCGGGTCGAGTGCCTGCTCGACGCGGCGCAGGAGTTCGCCGCCGGTGCGGTGGCCGAGGATCGGCTTGTTCGCGGCCTCGACCGGCGCGCGAAGCGCCAGGGCAGTCAGTCTCGTCTCGGTGAGGGCGCCGTCGAGGGCCGGCAGGTCGGCGACGCGTTCGGCGGGCCAGGCGACGAAAGCCTGCTGGATGCCGGCGCTGTAGACCCTGGCCACTTGGGATGCGTCGAGGTCGGCCAGGACCTGTTCCAGGGCGCCGGCCGTGGCCGGAGTCAGGGGGAGCTTGAGCACGGAAGCGTCCGGCGAGGCCCAGCCGAACTCGCGGCGGGTTCGCCAGTGCGCCGCGTCGGCGTCGCCCGAGAGAGTGGTGACGTCAGTGTCGAGCAGATCGGCGGCGCGCTTCAGACGCGCGTCCAGGGCGAAGCTGCGGCCTCCGATCCGGATCTCCAGGTCCCAGCCAGCCAGGCCATGGGCCAGGTCGAGGCACTCGATTTCGACGGCACCGGCCCCGACGCGGCCGGCGGCCTCGATGGCCTCGTCGAGAGCCATGCCCGCGACGCGCAGGGTGGCGCAACTCTCCGGGTGCGGGAACACCTTGAACGTGCACTCGGTGAGCACTCCGAGGCGACCCAGGCTGCCGACCATGAGCTTCGGCAGGTCGAAGCCGGCGGCGTTCTTGACCACCTTGGCGCCGCCGCGGACGATCTCGCCGCGGCCGTCAACGAAGGTCACGGCCAGCAGGAAGTCGCGCAGCCCGCCATAGCGGAGCCGGCCGGGACCGTTGGCGCCCGCGGCGACAGCGCCTCCGACGGTGCTGCCGGCGGCCACGAGAAGGGGATCGAAGGGCAGGTACTGGCCCTCAGCCGCGAGCCGCGCTTCGACCTCGGCGAGCGGCGTGCCGGCCAGCGCCGTCACGGTGTACTCGCTGGGCAGGTACTCCGTGATGCCGCTGAGCGCCGACAGGTCGAGCACGTAGGCACCTTCCACCGACCACAGCGCCGGCTTCGTGCCGCCGCCACGCGGCAGGACCAACTCCGCGCCGCGTACGGCTTCGGCAACCACGGCCGCCGAACCCGGACGGCTGGGTGCTCCCGTCATTCGCGTGAGATGACCCCCGCCACCTCCAGCGGATGCGGACCGTGGCTCAGCAGCGCCGGCGCCTCGGCGTCCGGGAACATCTTGCCCCGGTTCGCCAGTTCGCCGGGATCGATCGCCAGGCGGATGCGGCGCATCGCGTCCAGGTCGGCCTCGTCGAACATCTCGCCCAGGTACTGCCGTTTCTCCATCCCCACGCCGTGCTCGCCGGTGATCGAACCGCCGAGGTCGATGCAGAGCCGGAGGATCTCGCCCGCCAGCTCCTCGGCGCGCTCCAGTTCGCCTTCGACCCGGCCATCGAAGAGGATCAGCGGGTGCAGGTTTCCGTCGCCGGCATGGAACACGTTGGCGACCCGGATCCCGTGCCGTTCGCCGAGCCGCTGGATCTCCGTCAGAGCCTCGCCCAGGCGGGACCGCGGCACGACGCCGTCCTGAACGATGTAGTCCGGGCTCAGTCTCCCCACCGCCGAGAAGGCGCTCTTGCGGCCCTTCCAGATCCGCATCCGATCGTCCGGGTCGCTGGCGACGTGCTCGAGATAGGGCTTCGATTGCCTGACGACTTCCAGCAGCAGTTCGCTTTCGGCGGCGACTTGCTGCTCCTCGCCTTCGAGTTCGACGATCAGAAGGCCCTCGGCATCGAGCGGGTAACCGGCGCCGACCGCCGCCTCGGCCGCCTCGATCGCGAGGTTGTCCATGATCTCCATCGCCCCGGGCAGCAGGCCCGAAGCGACGACGGCCGCCACCGCCTCACCCGCCGCCGCCAGTGAGTCGTAGGCCGCCAGCAGGGTGAAGAAGGTCTCGGGCTTCGGCAGCAGGCGCAACGTGATCTTCGTCGCGATCCCGAACAGTCCCTCCGAGCCGACGAAGAGCCCGACGAGGTCCGGGCCGACGCCCTCCAGGCTGTCGCCGCCGATCTCGATCACTTCGCCGTCCGGGAGCACGACTTCGAGGCCGAGCACGTGGTTGCTCGTCATGCCGTACTTCAGGCAGTGAGCGCCGCCCGAGTTAAAGGCCAGGTTGCCGCCGATCGTGCACACGGACTGGCTCGACGGATCCGGTGAGTAGTAGAGGCCGTAGGGCTCCGCGGCCTCGGACACCGTGAGGTTGACGACGCCGGGCTCGACGACCGCCGTCCGCCGCACCGGGTCCACTTCGAGGATCCGGTTCAGCCGGTTCATCGCGATGACGACGCCGTCGTGGACCGGCAGGGAACCGCCGGACAGGCTGGTGCCGCTGCCACGGGCGAGGAACGGCACTTCGGCGGCCGCGCAGAGGCGCACGACGTCGACGACTTCCTCGGCGGAATCGACGAGAACGACCGCCCGCGGACGGGCCCGGAAGGCGGTCAGCGCGTCCGATTCGTAGGCCGCCATGGGGGCGGCGCCGGTGAGAACGCGGTCTGGGCCGAGGCGCCGTGTCAGCGCGTCGAGAAAGTCGGCTGCGTCGGCCGGGGCCATGGGCGGTCAGCCTACCAACCCGGAGGACCGGTAGCTGGCGGCTCAGTCGCCGAGCGGCATCACGATCCAGAGCAGGATGTAGACGATGATCCCGGGAAAAGCGACCGAGAGGATCGAGACCAGGATGTAGAGCAGACGGACGCCCGTCGGGTTCCAGCCCAGCCAGGCGGCGATGCCTCCGCAGACGCCGCCGATCAGGCGATCGGACCCGGAGCGATGAAGGGGGCGGGACTGGGTGGCTGTCGCGGTCACGATTGGGTTCCTCCTCAAGAGACTGCTCACGTTCAACTACGGATTCTGCACGACCTGGGTTCCAGTTCGACGTCTTCGTCCGATTCATAGACGACTACGCATAGGATGAATCCGATGGCCGAGCAGGAGCAGGCGCCCAAGCGGGTCGGCACCTTCGAGAGCCTGGTGCAGGCGGTCCGCTCATGGCGAACGTTGTCCGTCGTCCTGCTGTCGTTCTCCTCGGGGATGCCTCTGGGGCTGGTCTGGATCGCGATTCCCGACTGGATGCGCGATTCCGGTGTCGACATTCGCATCGTCGGCCTGTTCACGCTGGCGCAGGTTCCGTGGACCTTCAACGTGGTCTGGGCGCCGCTGATGGACCGCTTCCCACCGCCGTTCCTGGGGCGACGCCGGGGCTGGGCGGCGATCGCCCAGGTCGGTCTGCTTGTTGGAACGCTCGGCCTGGCCGGCGTCGGCGGCCACCCGGACGCGCCGTTCGTGGTGCTCGCCCTGACCTTCGCGGTGGCGCTGGCGGCAGCATCCCAGGACATCGCGGTCGACGCCTACGCCGTGGACGTTCTGAAGAAGGAGGAGCAGGGCGCGGCCGTCGGCGCGCGCATCGCGCTCTACCGCGTGGGGATGTTCGCGGCGGGAGCAGCGGCCATCTCCCTTGCCGGACGCTCCTCGTGGGCCCTCGTCTGTGCGGGCCTGGCGGCGCTCTACCTGCCGATGCTTCTCGTGACGTTCTTCGCGCCCGAGCCTCGCAATCTGCCGCCTGAGCCGAAGACCGTACGAGAAGCCGTCTGGCTCCCCTTCCTCGGCTTCCTCTCCCGCCACCGTGCAGTTGAGATTCTGGCCTTCGTCATCCTGTTCAAGCTCGCCGACAACATGGCCAGCGCCCTGCTTCGCCCGTTTCTCGTCGACATGGGCTACTCGAGCGACGACCGTGGCTTCGCGTTGGGAACGATCGGCCTGATCGCGACCATCGGCGGCGCTATCATCGGCGGCCTGGGCACGAACGTGCTGGGCTTGGGCAGAGCGCTCTGGATCTTCGGTTCCCTCCAGATCTTCTCCAACCTCGGCTACGTCGTACTCGCCAACGTGCCCAGGAACTCCTTCCTCCTCTACGGAGCGATGGGGTTCGAGACGCTCTGCCAGGGTCTCGGCACTGGAGCCTTCTCGGTCCTGCTCCTTCGCATGACCCAGAAGCGTTTCTCGGCCACGCAGTACGCGATGTTCTCGACCTTGTTCGGCTTCGGTCGGATCTTCTCCGGGCCGGTCGCAGGGATCACTGTCGATGCAATCGGCTGGACCAACTTCTTCCTGGCCACCATGCCGCTGGGCATCCCCGGCCTTTACATGCTCTCGCGCTTCGTCAAGCCCACCGAACGCGAACCGGTCTTCAACGTGCGGCGGCAGGATCCGCTACCACCCCGTTCCCGGACTCGGCTGGCCGCGGATGGCGTGGCCTTCGGGACACTGAGCGCCATCGGCGCCGCCTTGCTGCTCAACGGCCTGGCGGCGCTCAAGGCGATGCGCGCCGGCGAGCCTTTCGGCTTCACGGCGGAACTGCTGGCACTCGCCACGCCGGCGAACGCCGAGGGCTGGGTGGGGCTCGTAGGTGTCGTGACCTTCGGCGCCGCCATGGGGCTCTTCGCCGCAGCCGTGCAGGCGGCCCGGCATGGGGCGGGCGCCGAGTCGGCATCCGAGGCGTCCGAAGCGCCCTAAGGGGCGCTACCGCGCGACCTGCCCCATCCGCAGCGCGCGCTGCATCGTGGTCGGCTCGTCGGGATAAAGCTTCGAGACGTACTCGCCGTAGCCGTTGAAGATCGGTGTCTCGAACGGCTGGCTGTTGTGCAGCCAGTGCGAGGTCGCCTGACTCCAGCGCGGGTGCGGGATGTTTGGGTTCACGTTCGAGAGGTAGCCATACTCGTGCGGCTGGATCTGCCAGAAGATCTTCGGCTCCTCGGCCACGAACTCGATCTTCACGATCGACTTCGCGCTCTTGTAGCCGTACTTCCACGGGACCGCGAGTCGCAGCGGCGCACCATGTTGCTTGACCAGAGGCTCTCCGTAGATACCGGTGGCGACGAAGGCCAGTTCGTTCATCGCCTCATCCATACGGAGGGCTTCGAAGTAAGGCCACTCGTACCAGTGCGCCTCCCTGACACCCGGCATCTGGTCCCTCTTGAGAGCAGTGAAGAAACGGACATGCCTGGCTGACGACTTCGGTTGCGCCTTCTCGATCAGCTTGCTGAGGGGGAAGCCGCTCCAGGGCACGTTCATCGCCCAGCGCTCGACGCAGCGGAAGTGGTAGAGGCGCTCCTCGTGCTCAAAGCCGAAGATGTCATCGAGATCGAGCGTCATCGGGTTGTCGCAGAGGCCCGTGACTTCGACACTCCACGGTTCGACGGTGAACTTGCCGGCGAACTTCCACACCGGGCCGCCGCGACCGGGATAGAACTCGTAGAAGTTGTTGTGGCTGCCCGCCGCCTCGCGCGGCGTCAGTTCGCCGCCGATGCTCGCCGGCGGACCCGCGAACTTCGTGTTCCGCTTGGGCCGCGCGCTGAGCTCGGCGCCGTAGACATCAGGCCTCTTGAGGGCCGGCTTCAGCTTGTCCTCGATCGGCGGCGCCGGAGGCGGCGCCGGTACCTGCTGGCGAAGGCGGAACTGGGCGGCCAGGGGCGACGCGCCGGCGATGCCGACCGCGGCCGCGGCCACGAACTTGCGCCGGTCCATGTAGACGTCCCGCGGCGTCGGCTCGCGGCTCGGCAGCGCGATCCCGGAGTCTGAGGGAAGGTAACGGGCGGGGTCGTACTTCTTGATCCACATGGCATTGGATCCGAACGGGACGGGCAGAGTCGCTATTCCGTTCGGCCTTTCCTCCTGTTCTCCTGCGCTCGGCGACCGGACGCTATGTCCAAGCCTACCAGCCGGACAGGGCGCGCCCCCACCACGTCTGGGGCTCAACCCTCCGCCCACGCCCGCTCCGTCGGTCCAGCCAGAGAGCGAACCGGCGCAGACTGGTCCCCGCCATCCACCGCCAGATTCGGCTGAGGCGCCTGGAGTAGTCCCGGTTGTACGGGCAGACCCTGACGCAGATCGAGCAGTCGGTGTTCTGGTTCGACCAGAACCGGAAGCACTTCTCGGCGTCCGTCGTCCACTTCCTGACGCCGCGGATGTTGGAGATGTTGTAGATCCGGTCCGTCGGTGCGTCCATCGCGATGGCCTTCGGCGGGCATGCATCCGAACACGCGCGGCATACGTCGCAGGTCTCGCGCACGCCGAAGCGCCGTGGACGGTCGTGCGCCAGGGGCATGTCGGTGAAGATCTTCCCGAGCCGCACCCTGGGGCCGAACTCCCTGGTGATCAGAAGACCGTGACGGCCGTACTCGCCCAGCCCCGCCTTGATCGCGAGCGGGATCGCAAGGGCCGTGTCGTTCATCGTTGGCACCGCCGCGTAGCCCATGTTCAGGATGTACTGGGCGATCGCGAGCAGCACCACCGTGTCGCTGCTGTAGCCGACCCCCGTCGCCGTCCCGCTCAGGGCCGACGGCACGGTCCGCACGAGACTCCGGTCCATCGCCTGCGCAACGACGACCACGTTCCCGAGTTCGCCCGGAAGCTCCTGCGGTTTCTCCGTCTCGGTCTCCCGCGAGTACGCGTGGGTGTACACCCAGCGCTCGTCGTACCCGGTGATGCCGATCAGGTCGGCGCCCAACGCGCGGGCGGCCGTCTTGAGATCCGCCGCGAGTCGAGCGGCGAGGACCTCCTCCGGTTCATCGCTCTCGTCCGGCGGACCCGGACCGTCCCGGAGCACCGTGTAGGGGTCGAGGAAGCCCTCGCGACGGTCGGCGTCTCCCCGGAGCTCCGCGAACAGATCGGTGACGTGCCAGGAAGCGTTGCGCAGCGCGTAGTCGCGCCGCGTGAACCCGTCGACCGGGCGCCAGCGCAGCTCCGGCGTGCGGTACGTCTCGTAGAACATGTCCGAGCGGGAGGTCCTCACCTCGGGGTCCCAGAACGAACGGCAGAAGACGTCGTCCTTCTGCGAGAAGCGTTCGAAAACCTCCCCTACCTCGAACCCCGCTTCGGCGTCGCTGACGGGGCGTTCTCCGGACTGCGGCCCGGCTTTCAAGGTCGCACGCCCTGCCCTTCCATACGCGTCAGGCCAGCGCCTCGATGAACTGAGCCGCCCACTCGTGCACGGAATGCCGCCGCACGACCTCGCGCATCGCCTTCATCCGTCGCGCCCCGTCGTCCGGGTCGAGGGTGATCGCCTGCTCGATCGTTGCCGCCATCGCGTTCACGTCGTGGGGATTCACGAGCAGGGCGTCCGGCAGTTCCGCCGCCGCGCCCGCGAACTCGGAGAGCACCAGCACGCCGTCGTCCTCGAGCCGGGTGGCGACGTACTCCTTGGCGACCAGATTCATCCCGTCGCAAAGCGGCGTCACGAGCATCACGTCGGCGACGAGGTAGAAGGCGATCAGTTCCTCGAACGGCAGGTTGCGCCGGAAGTACTGCACCGGCACCACGCCGAGTTCGCCGTACTCCCCATTGATCTGGCCGACGAGTTCCTCGACGTCGCGGCGCAGGATCTGGTACTCCGAGATGCGTTCGCGGCTCGGCACGGCGACCTGGACCATCACCGCGTCACGGATCGACCGGTCCTCGCGCCCCAGCCATTCGAGAAACGCCTTGAGCCGCAGGTCGATGCCCTTCGTGTAGTCGAGGCGGTCGACCGAAAGGATGATCTTCCGGCCCCGGCGCAACTGCTGGAGTTCCTCGGCCCGCTCCCGGATCTCGGGCGACAGGGCCGCGTTCGCGTAGCGGTCCGTGTCGATCGAGATCGGGAAGGCGCCGACGCGGATGTCGCGCCCCTGGTAGCGGATCGTCTCGCCCTGCGGCTCGGCCTCGATCAGCCGGTCCGCGAGCCGCGTGAAGTTGTCGGCGCCGGCCTGGGTCTGGAA
>VYDI01000024.1:48345-118560 GCA_009843505.1 Holophagales bacterium
CGAGCAGTCCCTCGAGCAACGCGCGCCGCCAGGGCAGGCGCAGGAACAGCTCGATCGGCGGGAACGGAATGTGGAGGAAGAAGCCGGAGCTGATGTCCGGCCGCAGCTCGCGCAGCATCCGCGGCACGAGCTGCAGGTGGTAGTCCTGGATCCACACGCGGCCCCCGGGCGCGGTACGGCGAGCCGCCTCCTCGGCGAAGCGCCGGTTCACCGCCACGTACGGGTTCCACCAGTGGCGGTGGTACTCGGGCGGCCGTACGGCATCGTGGTAGAGGGGCCACAGGGTCGAGTTGCACATCCCCTGGTACGAGCCGGCGAATTCCGCCTCCGACACCGGCACCGCCACGTTCAGGATGTCCTCGTGGCGGAACGGCTCGGGCGCGTCGTCGGCGCCGCCGGTCCAGCCGACCCAGCACCCACCCGCCTCGCGGACGATCGGCGACAACGCGCTGACGAGGCCGCCGGGACTCTGCGTCCAGCGCAGTTCACCGTCCACTTCCTCGCGACGCACCGGGAGGGTGTTCGCGACGATCACGAGCTCCGACTGCTGCGCAGCCGGCAGATTCTGGGAGGCCATCGGTTTCAGTATCGTAAGGGATCTCGGAGGCTCTCCCGTGTGAACCAGAAAGCGCATCCTCCGCACCACGCATGGGACCTCCTGAAAGCGGGCTCCGGGATGTCCCCGCCGGCATCGTGGGCGCTGTTCCTGGATGTCGACGGCACCCTGATCGAGATCGCGGACGCGCCCGACGCGGTCCACGTCGACGAGCATGTCGGCGGCCTGCTGGCCCGCCTTAGCGGATGTCTCAACGGCGCGCTGGCGCTTGCCAGCGGACGCCCCCTGGCCGTTCTCGACCGCTTCTTCGCGCCGCTGGAACTGCCCGCGGCAGGGCTGCACGGCCTAGAACGCAGGTCCGCCGACGGCCATGTGAACCGCACGGACGGAGCCCTTGCGCTCGGCCCGGCCCGCCGCGAGCTGGAGCGATTCGCCGCCGCGCACCCCGGCACCCTGCTCGAAGACAAGTCAGCGACCCTGGCGCTCCACTACCGGCGCGCGGCCGACGCCGAGACGGAGGCGCGCGAAGTGATGGAGAGAGTCCGAGCCTCCCTGGGCCCCGCCTACGGAGTCCAGGAGGGAAAGATGGTGCTGGAGTTGAAGCCCCATCGCCCGAACAAGCGCACCGTGGTGGAGGACTTCATGGCCGAAGCGCCGTTCCGCGACCGCGTGCCCGTCTTCATCGGCGACGACATCACGGACGAAGACGGATTCGCCGCAGCGCAGGGCTACGGCGGCACCGCGATCGTGGTGGGACTCCAACGCGAGACCGGCCGCACCAGCAACGCCCAGTACGGCTTGAGCGGCGTGCGCGAGTTGCACCGCTGGCTGGAGGCGCTCGGCGAGAGGCTCGAGAGCCGATGACGACGGACGGCGTCCGGCCGCTCGACGGCGGCGTGATCGGCAACTGCGGCTTCGGAGCGCTGATCGACCCGCGCGGCCGCATCTGCTGGGCCTGCCTGCCGCACTTCGACGGCGACCCCGTCTTCCACTCCCTGCTGGACGACGCCCATGAAGTCGATCCGGAGGCCGGCGGCTTCTTCGACGTGCTGCTCGAGGGGTTCCGGGAAAGCGAGCAGCAGTACATCGAGAACACGGCGATCCTGGTGACGACGCTCCGTGACGGCAACGGCGCCGCGGTCCGGATCACCGACTTCGCGCCGCGGTTCGAGCAGTTCGGTCGCTCCTTCCGACCCACAATGATCATCCGCACCATCGAACGCGTCGCCGGCGAGCCACGCATCCGCATCCGGCTGCGGCCGCGCTTCGACCACGGCTCGCGCCGCCCCGAACTGACCCGTGGAAGCAACCACATCCGCTACGTCGGACCGGCTCTGACGCTCCGGTTGACCACCGACGCGCCGGTCTCGCTGGTCACCGACGAGATCTCCTTCGTCCTGGAGCAGCCGCTCACCCTGCTGCTCGGGCCGGACGAGAGCCTGACCGAGCCCGTGGACTCCGTGGCGCGCGAGTTCCGGAGCCGGACGGAGACCTGGTGGCGGGAGTTCGTGCGCCACCTGGCGGTGCCCTTCGAGTGGCAGGAGGCGGTGATCCGCGCCGCGATCACACTCCAGCTCTGCAGTTTCGAAGAGACCGGGGCCGTGCTCGCGGCGATGACCACCTCGATCCCCGAGGCGCCGGACAGCGGGCGCAACTGGGACTACCGCTTCTGCTGGCTGCGAGACTCCCACTTCGTCGTGCAGGCGCTAAACCGCCTGGGCGCGACCCGCACGATGGAGGGCTACCTCGGCTACATCACGAACCTCGCCGCGGCCGCCGAGGGTGGTGTGCTGCAGCCGGTCTACGGGATCAAGTTCGAGCGGGAGCTGACCGAACGGACGGTGGGCGCGCTGGCCGGCTACCGCGGCATGGGGCCGGTGCGAGTCGGCAACGACGCCTGGCGCCAGCTCCAGAACGACAGCTACGGCAGCGCCATCCTCTCCGTCACCCAGAGCTTCTTCGACCGCCGGCTGGTCAAGCCAGGCAACCGGCGCGTGTTCGGCTGGCTGGAGCAGCTCGGCGACCAGGCGGCCGGCCTGTTCGACCAACCCGACGCCGGTCTCTGGGAGTTCCGGCAGCGGAGCGCGGTACACACCTTCTCGAGCGTCATGTGCTGGGCCGCCTGCGACCGCCTGGCGCGCATCGCCAGGGTCCTCGGCCTCACCGACCGCGACACGCACTGGACGAACCGGGCTGTCTCCATCCGCCGGCACATCCTCGAGAACGCCGAGACCGGAGGCCGCCTCGCCGCCACTCTCGACGGCGAAGGGATCGACGCCAGCCTGCTGCTTCTCCACGACCTGGGCTTTCTCGACGCCGAAGACCCCCGCTTCGCGGCCACCGTCGAATCGCTCGAACCGCTTCGCTCCGGCCACAACTTCTTCCGCTACCGGGAAGACGACTTCGGCGCCCCGGCCACGTCCTTCGCCGTCTGCAGCTTCTGGTACATCGACGCGATCAACGCCCTCGGCCGCCGCGAGGAAGCTCACGAACTCTTCGAGCAGATGCTCGAACGGCGCAACCCGGTGGGACTCCTCTCCGAGGATCTCGACCCGGAGACGGGTGAACTCTGGGGCAACTTCCCCCAGACCTACTCCATGGTCGGGCTGATCAACTCGGCGCTACGGCTCAGCCGCCCCTGGAGCGAAGCGTTCTGACCACTGGGTGCGCCGGCGTCCCCGCCGGCATCCGGGCGACGCCGCGAAACGGCGAGCCCGTGCCGCCCCGCTGCTAGCCTCCCGCTACGGAACCTGCTCATGCACCCCGACCAACTCCATCTCCACGAAGAGCTCCTGCTCCTCGCCCTGCACGACACGAAGGGCACCCTGGGCGGCGCCCACACGAGCATCGGACTCGGCGGCGCGATCGCCGCCGAGCTGCTGCTTCAGGAACGCATCCGCATCGACGAATCGCGCCGCTGGCGCAAGCTGGTCGAGGTCCGCGACGTCAGCCGCACCGACGACTCCATCCTCAACGAGTGCCTGAAGAGAATCCGGTCCGCCAAACGGCGGGCCTCGATCCAGACCTGGATCACCCGCTTCTCCTCCACGAGGAAGCTCCACCACCGCGTCGCCGAACAACTCTGCGCGCGGCGCATCCTGCGGGCGGACGAGCAGGAGATCCTGCTCATCTTCAAGCGGCGCGTCTTCCCCGAGATCGACCCGGGACCGGAACGCGAGATCATCGAGCGCCTGCGCGCCGCGATCTTCAGCGACGACCGGGAGGTCGAGCCGCGGACGGTCGTCCTGGCCGCGCTCGCGCACGCGGTGGGCCTGCTCAATCCGACCTTCGGCCGCGGGGAACTGAGGCCCCGCAAGCAGCGGCTGAAGAGCCTCGTCAAGGGAGACGTCATCGGCCGCGCCACCGCGGGCGCCGTCGAGGCCGCGCAGGCCGCCGTCATGGCGGCGGCCGTCATGCCCGCCATCATCGCCGCCTCGACCTCCTCGAACTCGAGCTGACCTTGCCCAAGCTCTACGCCGAGATCGCACCCTGGTGGCCGCTGATCTCACCACCCCACGAGTACGAAGAAGAAGCCGGCATCTACCGCCGGCACCTGCTCGAAGCGTGCGACGCCACACCCCGGGCCGTCCTCGAACTCGGCAGCGGCGGCGGCCACAACGCCTCCCACCTCAAGGCGCACTTCGAGATGACCCTGGTCGACCTGTCGCCGGGGATGCTGGCGATGAGCCGGCAGCTCAATCCCGAGTGCCGCCACGTCGAGAGCGACATGCGGACGGTCCGGGTCGATCGCACCTTCGACTGCGTCTTCGTCCACGACGCGATCGACTACATGACGACGCTCGAGGACCTGCGCGCCGCCATCGAGACCGCCTGGGTCCACTGCCGGCCCGGCGGCGCCGCCCTCTTCGCGCCCGACCACCTGCGCGAGAACTTCCAGCCCAGTACCGACTGCGGCGGTTGCGACGGAGAGGACCGGAGCGCCCACTACCTCGAGAACACCTGGGATCCCGACCCCGCGGACACGATGATCACGACGGACTACGCCTTCGTGCTGCGCTCCGCCGACGGCAGCGTCGAGGTCGTGCACGACCGGCACGTCACGGGCCTCTTTCGCCGCACCGACTGGCTCGACCTGCTGGCCGACGTGGGGTTCGAGGCTGAAGCCGTGCCCTGCGACCACTCGGAGATCGAACCGGGCGAGTACGAGCTGTTCGTCTGCCGGCGGAAGTAACGAAACGGGCATCGGCGACCGACGGTCGCTCTGATTTCACACGATCGTCGTCCTTTCGTCACTTTCGACAGCTAGCCTGCAGTCGAACCTGGCGACGCATCGCCCCCGAACCGTGCCACGATTCCGCGTCCTTGCTCTCAACGTCTGCCTCCTCGGCGCTGCCGGAGCCGCAGGCGCCCAGCAGGACCGCGGCTTCTACCTCGCCTTCGAGGCCGGCTTCGTGGACGCATCCACCCTGGAGGCCACCATCTCGGGCGCCGACCATCCGACGAGGTGCGACGTCCTGCTCTACGCCGATCCGGCCATGGCGCCGACCGGCGACCCCGCGTGCAGCGGACCGGGTTCGTCGCCCACCGTCACCAATCGTTTCGACCTGGGTTCCCGGTTCACCGGCAGCCTCGGCATCGGATACGACCTGGGCAGACTGCGCGTAGAAGTGGAGCACACGGCCCGGCAGCACGACGGCGGCACGATCTACTTCCTGTCGACGACCGGAGACCCGACCTTCGACAACAAGATGTCCGAGTGGAGTCCCGTCGATCCTCCCAGCGTGACCGTCTCGGACTTCGACTCCCGCGAACTCTTCGTCAACGCCTATTGGGACTTCGACAACTCCACGTCCTGGACCCCCTTCGTCGGCCTGGGCGTCGGCCAGGCCCGCGTCAGCCTCCGCTACAGCACCCGCCTCCTGCGCAAGACGCTCGCACAGGGCTACCAGGACATCGATCCGCCGCTTACTCTCGCCGACCGTCCAGCGGCGGCCGCCGGCACGATCAGCCTGTTCGACAGCAAGTTCAGCGAGACGCTCTCCGGCTATCAGGTCCTGGCCGGTGTGGACCACGCCCTCGGCGACAACGCATCGTTCACGATCAAGGCGCGATGGGCCCGGTTCGACGAGTTCAGCGGAAGCGACCTGTGGAAGGTGATCCGGAGCCACGAACCCGTTCAGGCGGACGGCACGACGCCGTTCACGAGCGACCTGGGGTTCGATGGCCTCGGGTATGTGGGCGTGTCGGCGGGGTTGCGTTACCGGTTCTGAGGCTAGGAACACGACGACGCACGAGACAGCCCGCGAGGTTCGGGAGACGGACCGCCGGCAGGACACCCTGGAGAGCCTCTTCACCTCGCCGTGGGAACAGCTCGTGGAACGCCTCGCCAAACGCGACCTCGTTCCCCTGCTCCATGAGAGGAGCATCGTCGTCGAAAGCACTCACCAACGGCGCAAGGGAAAGCGGAATGGCGAACGGTTTGAGTTCGACCTCGTGGCCGTGAATCGGTCGGATGTCGTGGTGGTCGAAGTCAGACCGACCCTGCGATCGGACGACGTGACCCGGTTCCTTGCCAAGCTGTCGAAGTTCACCGACTTCGCACGCGAGTACCGGGGCAAGCGGATCCTGGGTGCCGTGGCCTACCTGAAGAGCGACGGCGACGTGACGACCTACGCGGAGCGCAAAGGACTGTTCGTCATCCGGGCGACCGGCAGCAGCGCCAGCATTCTCAACGCTGAGGACTTCGAGCCCAGGTCCTTTGGCTGACACGCGTGTCCAGCCCGGGCGATCGGCGCGATCCAGACGAACAGAGGTTCTCGCTCACAAGACGAGGTCTCCGCGACGGGGCCTACCGTAGGTAACTCTAGTTGGACCCTCCGCGCTTGCTTCGCATCTCCATCTGAGCCATCATCCCCACTTCCCGCAAAGGCAGCTGTCCGATCGGCGCTCCGTTGGAGATGCTCTCTGCCGTCCCGGGAACCGCCCCTAAGCCTAAGCCGAACTTCCCCAAGAGCGCTGCACGAAAACGCCGGTCATCCGTGTCCTTCCAGAATCAACGACAAAATCCTGTGTGCGGGTCTACAAGCCCCTCTCTTCAACGTCTCGAGGAAAGCCGTCCGCTGTACATCCTGCCTGCCGACCCTCTCGCCGACGAGGTTCTGATCCCAGGGTTCCAAGTCGCTAACAAGGTCGACTGCATGGTGGGCTTCTTCTCAAGCGACGTGCTATCCACTCTCGCACCTGGACTTGCTACCTTCTTAGGGCGGTCGCAAGAGACGCTCCGTCTGATTATCTGTCCACTGCTCCGCAGCGAAGATCGCAAGGCAATAGAGAACGCCGTTGAAACTCCTGAACATCTGGCAGACCGCATCCTTCAAGAACTAGTAGTCACGGAAGACCTCCTTCAGCAACACACTCTCAAGTGCCTCACTTGGCTTCTACGAGTGGGTCGCATCGAGATTCGCCTAGCTTTGATGAAGGACGCGCTGTTTCACCCGAAGGTATGGCTCTTCGAGATCGACGGCAGTCTCCTCGCAGCGCACGGCTCAAGCAACATGACCCACTCCGGCCTCTCTCGAAACATCGAGCAGGTCAGCATATCCCGATCCTGGCTAGACCACCACCAGTCCTACACAACCGACAAACTCCGCAATGAGTTCGAGCGACTCTGGGCCAACAAGGACGCGACTTGTACTTTGGTCCCCCTCCCCGAAGCAGTTCGCCAACGCCTGCTCCGCACCTACAACTCTGACCAGCCACCGACCGAGGCCGAGCTCCGCAGTCTTCACGCACGCGCAGAAACCCGGTCAAGCGGTCCTGACCAGACCAGCACTCTCCGAGAGAAGCCCAGAGTCTTCGCCATTCCCTCCTTCCTTCGGTACGAAGACGGTCCCTTCGCTCACCAAGGAGAGGCAGTCAAGGCATGGTGCAGAGCCGGCTACCGTGGCGTCTTGGAGATGGCTACCGGTTCGGGCAAGACCATCGCCTCCATGATAGCCGCCCATAGGCTCTACGAGGCGGAGAGACCACTACTGATCGTCGTCGCGGCCCCCTACATTCCACTCGTTGAGCAGTGGTGCGACGAGGTTCGTGACTTCGGCCTAGATCCCATCAACTTGACCAGCGTCGGTGGTGCCCGGCAACGGGCGAGTTCACTACAACGCCTCCGCCGCCGGCTCGGCCTCGGTCTCTCCGACGCCGCCGTTGCTGTCGTTAGCCACGACACTCTCTGTACTCCCTCGTTCACAGCCGCCATCGCTCGATTCCCGACCAAACGCCTCTTGATCGCAGACGAGGTTCACAACCTCGGTCGGGCCTCCTTTGTCGCCGACCCGCCTGAGGTGTTCCACTACCGGCTCGGACTCTCCGCGACACCGATTCGACAGTACGACGAGGCTGGAACCGAGGCTCTCTTCCGCTACTTCGGGCCGGTGGTGTTCCGGTTCACACTGGAAGAGGCGATTGGCAAGTGCCTAGTCGAGTACGAATACCAAGTTCATCCCGTCCGACTCACGGACGGCGAAATGGACGCATGGTACGAACTGACGTCGAGGATCAAGAAGAACACCTGGCGCCAAGAAGATGGTGAGCCGGACGAGTTCCTCCTGAAGCTGATGCGTGACCGCCGCGCACTTCTCGAGAAGGCTGAGAACAAGCTCAGCCAACTCGGGGACCTCATCGATAGAGAGAACCCCAACGAACTCCGCCATACTCTGATCTACGCCACGGACAAAGGGCCCGGCCAACTAACTGGCGTGAACCGGCTCCTCGCGGAAAGAAACGTCCTCTATCACCAGCTCACTGCTGCAGAGACACGAAGCCGGAGGGACACTCGACGGATCATCGACTCCTTCCAGGAGGGCGAGATTCAAGTGCTCACCGCGAAGCGTGTTCTTGACGAAGGCGTGAACATCCCTCAGGTCTGCAGAGCATTCGTCTTGGCGAGCACCACCGTAGAGCGACAATGGGTCCAAAGGCGTGGAAGGCTCCTACGCACCTGTCCAGCCATAGGAAAAACCCACAGCACTATCCACGACCTCCTAGCTCTTCCCCCGGACATGGGCGTCAACCTCGACGTCGACGCAAAGAAGCTCGTCAGTTCTGAGTTGCACCGCGCACAGGAATTTGCACGACTTGCGCGCAACGCTGGCCGCTCCGACGGTCCACTGACTCATATTGACCGCATGGTCGACGCTGCCTACCTATAAGGAGGGTACCGTGCCCCTAAACGACAGACGCATCATACAGATAATCATGGAACAGTGTGGCGAACTTGAAGAGCGCTGCGACGGCTACACCGAGGAGATCGTGGAAGTAGTCGCCGACATCCTGGCCCGAGAGCGTGAACATCGCGTCTCTGCCACCTCGATCCAGAAGAAGGTCACCGACAAATGTGACGCTGCGGGCCTCTTTCTCGCCAAGCAACGCGCCAAGTCCGATCCAACATCGGAACCGATACGATGAAGCTCACTAGGGCGCACTTCGAGAATTTCCGCCTACTCCGAGATCTCACCCTCGACTTCGGGTGCGACGAGTCCCACCCGCTCACGGTGATCCGCGCCGCAAACGAGTCCGGAAAGACCACTGTCCTCCATGCTCTTCAGTGGGCCCTCTATGGCGACGCCGCGCTTCCGGGTCGCGGCCAGGAGTTCCGGCTCCACCCCATCGATTGGGACACCGATGATGGTAGCCGCGTCACGATCACGGCAACCGTGGACTTTGAACTCACAACTCACCGGCGCATCGGTGGTCGCTACCGAGAGACTCGTAGGCGCTACCGTCTGGTCCGCACCGCAGTGGAGGACGCAACGCGTCAGTTCCGCCGGGGCCCTTCCTCCGTCAAGCTCTTCCATCTCACGGAAGCCGGAGCTAGCCCCATCGAGGCACCAGACTCTCTGATCCGCGAGGAACTACCTCCGGAGCTTCGCGAGGTCTTCTTCACGGACGGAGATCGGGCTCTCAGCTTCATCGAAGCCGACGTCACCCTCTCCACAAAACGCGATCGGGTAGAGCGCGCCATTCGGTCGCTACTAGGCCTTGGTCTGATCGACGACGCACTCAGACACGTTGCCAAGACGAAGGCCGAGATGAACAAGAAGGCCAGGGGACTGGATGGTAGTGGTCGACTCAGCGTCGTCGCATCTCGTCTCGACCTCGCGGCCCAGGAAGAAGACCGGCTTCGGGAACGCCTTGAAGACGCCAAAGAGCAGTTTCGAAACGTCGAGGACCTAGTAGCCTCCACCGATCGAAAAATCGCGGCCGCCCTCCAGAAGGGCGATCGGGAGAAGCTCAGCCGTGAGCGCGCTTCAGTCAAAGACGACATGGCCAGCCTAGACAAACAGCTCGCGGCCGCCGCCCGCGAGCACTCCCAACTCCTCACTCGAAGCTCGTTGGCCTTCGACCTTGTGTCACCCACACTCTCTACGGCCATGGATAGCCTTGACGATCTACGCGAAGAAGGAAAGATCCCCAACACAACCGTTCCCGTCCTCGAGGACCGACTGGAAACGAATCTCTGTATCTGCGGCGAAGACCTCGACGCGGCGGATCCACAGGGACGTCGCCGCCGATCCCACATCGAGTCGCTGATCCGGGAGAGTAGGCGCGCCGACGCTATTCAGGAGCTCATCACTGACCTCTACTACGGCGCGAAGCAGCTCTTCCCCAAGGGAACCGAGCGTCTAGCCTCTTGGCGTGCGAACTACGCGCAGGTCGCCAGGCGCCGAGACGATCTAGAGGGTCTGCGGGAAAAGGCCGGCAGGCAGTACCGGTCGCTAGAGGACCAGATCAAGCTCATTCCCGACACAAACCTCCAAGGCCTGCGACAGTCGTTGGCCCAGTACCGCGGGCAGCGCGACCGCCTTCTATCGACACAGGCCACGACCGAAACACAACTAGACGGTCTCCGTAAGGAACGAGACTCGCTAGAACGAGAGCGGGACCAACTGCTCCGCTCCAAGGAGAAGGGGGCACGCGTCCTGGCGGGCCTCGACGTCGCCAAGGACGTGGAGACTGTCCTTAAGGGGGCCTACGATCGCATTACCGACGAAGAACTGACGAAGGTGAGCGGTCTGATGAACGACATCTTCCTGGAAATGATAGGTGCAGATCCCGAACAGGGCGCGATAATCCGTCGCGCGGAGATAAGCAAGCAGTTTGACATTGTAGTGTACGGCCCACAGTCTAGAATGCTCAACCCTGACCGAGACCTGAATGGAGCGTCGCGCCGTGCGTTGACTTTGGCTTTCATACTCGCACTCACCAGAGTAAGTGAAGTCGTAGCACCAAACGTCATTGACACCCCTCTGGGCATGACGAGCGGATTCGTCAAGAGGTCAATCCTCAGAACAGCAGTTAGGGAGAGTACTCAGTTGATTCTCTTCTTGACCCATGACGAGATCGCGGGATGCGAGGACATTCTCGACGAAACTGCGGGCGTCGTGTTCACTCTCACGAATCCAGCGCACTACCCGAGGATGCTGATCAACGATCCCGGCGTCGAGGAACGCAAGGTTCTTCGATGCGAGTGCGATCACCGAACCTCCTGCGCACTCTGCGAGCGGCGCCTGGACTTGTTCGAGGAGTCGGATCAACGGACGAAGGAGACGGCGAATGCCTGACCGGCAGTTCAACCCCTTTCAGACCATCGATATCAACGTTCCCGTTGAGTTTCATGAGTCGTTTCAGCGCTACTGTAGGCGGGGCGCAGGTAGTGCCCTCGATCGCAGTCCCTTCCCACGAATGATCGACCTCTGGTTCCTGGCTCTCTGCGTGGCCGTGCGCTTGAACCTAGAACCTGTGGAGCGTTCCGACGTCAAGACTTGGAAGATGATCGACGGCACGATCTTCAGCAGCGATCCATGGCGTATCCACGCACTGATGCTCATAGCGGTCGGTTGCACTCAGGATGTGAGTGTGGTGGCCGAACCCAGGAGAGTGATGACCCTCGCCAACGGGCTCGCGATAGCCGGTCTACCGCGGGTCTTGGAGATGCTGCAGGACGGCGGCGGAGAACCGATATGGAACTTGTCAGAGGCCATCGACGGCCTCTTGGATGGTGCGTCCGTTACCGGCGACTCGTGACCGAGGTCTTCTGCGCTTGACCCCGACAGGTTCTGTCGATACGGCCAGATCGGCCCTTTCTCGGCCTAGAGGCGAGCGGTGGCCTAATCCGCCACTCGGCTCCTCTCATATAGCTAGCTCGCCCGCGCGGGCCCGTGTCGGTCTTTCTGACAACAGTAGCTCGACGCCTTGCAGCACCAGGCTCGCCGCTCTTTCGATCTCGTCGTCAGACGTGTAACGCCCAAAACTGAAGCGGATCGAGGCGTCACTCTCCGTTCGCGTCACTCCGAGAGCTGAAAGGACGTGGGATGCTTCTGGGACCCCAGACGTACACGCCGCACCGGTGGACGCGGCGAGACGGGGTTGCAGCACGTTCAGCAGATCGTGGGCATCGACACCTTCGAAGCCGAGGTTGGCGTTGGCGGGGTGCCTCCTGTTACCGCTCGGCCCGTTGACGAGAATCGAACAGTCGCCAGAAGACAGGAGGCGCACGAACCTGTCCCGCTGTTCTCCTATCCGCTTCATCTCGGCCATGGTCTCGGTTCCCCTTAGAAGGTCAACAGCCGCGGCTAGTCCGACGCAAAGGGCCAAGGGGACTGTGCCCGATCGCAAGCCGTTTTGCTGCCCGCCTCCATGGACGAGAGGCTCGAGGCCGCGCTGAAGAGGGCGCCGCACGTAAAGCGCGCCGATGCCCTGCGGGCCATACACCTTGTGTCCCGAGAGGCTGAGTAGATCCGCGTGATTCGCCAAACTCCCTACAGCCATCCCGCAAGGGGCCTGAGCAGCGTCGCAGTGGAGTGGTACCCCGAATGGGGTGAGCACTGCGGCAAGCCGAGGAACATCCTGAATCGTCCCGATCTCGTTGTTTACGGCCATCACGGACACGACCAGTACGTCCTCTCCAAGACGCGCTTCCAACGCAGCAAGGTCAATGAACCCCTCGTGGTCGACCGGGATGGTCTCTACGATGAAACCCTCTCGGGCCGCAAGCGCTCGGCTCGCCGCCAACACGCACTTGTGCTCGATGGCGCTGACGAGGATCCGATTCCGCCCAGGCGCAGCGCGCCGGGCCAAACCGAAGAGCGCCAGGTTGTTCGCCTCGGTAGCACCTGACGTGAAGACGATCTCGTCCGGGTCGGCGCCGATCAGCCCGGCAACGGACTCGGCCGCCTCTTGAACCGCCTTTGCTGCTCGCCAACCGATGGCGTGGTCGGTTGAGTGCGGGTTTCCGAAGGACTCGCTCCAGTAGGGCGCCATACGCTCCAGAACCCGCGGGTCGACCGGCGTCGTGGCCTGATAGTCGGCGTAGATGATCTTCGCGTCATCCATCGGAGCCGCTCCTGGAGGTGGCCTCCAGGTCGGGCCTTGACCGTAGCAAGGGGGTGGCTTACTGTCGAGCTGGACGAAGCGTCCAGCCCGCAATCCGATGCTACGAGGCCCGCTACACGAAGACGGTTACCGGCCCAAGCTCTCGGGCCATGAGACGTTCCCCCTCCGATACGGGTGGCTCAAGAAGGCGTTCGACGCAGTCTCGACCGGAGGCGTAGACGGCGAGGGCAGGTCCGTCTTCTTGTCTGAAGACGCGATCGCACGCTTCGGGGTCGGCCGAAACATGGTCGCCTCGATGCGCCATTGGGCGGTCGCCACCGGCGTCATCAAAGAGGCCGGGCGAAGACCTAGGCCTACGGAGCTTGGGCGACGTCTCTTCACCGATGATGGGCTCGACCCCTACATGGAAGTGCCGACGACGACGTGGCTCGTTCATTGGCGCCTCTGCGGCAACCCACAGAACACCACCTGGTTCTGGGCGTTCGGTCACTACCCGGCGACCACCTTCGTGCGCGACGCACTCACCGGCGGCATCGAGAAACTAGCGAAGGACCGCGATTGGCCCCGTGCGGCGCACACCACCATAGGCAACGACGTCAAGTGCTTCGTGCGCAGCTACGTGCGACGACCCGCCTCAAGCAAGGCGAGCTACGAAGACGCCTTGGAGTCGCCATTGACTGAGCTCGGCTTGATCCGGTCAGCAGGCAGCCGCGACAGCTTTCGCTTCATTCGGGGCCGAAAGCCGACCCTCGGAACTGGTGTGTTCGCCCTGGCTGTCAGCGAGTTCTGGGCTGAGTACTCCGCTGCCGGAACTCTCTCCTTCGAGGCCCTCGCACACGAACCTGGATCGCCCGGTCGCGTGTTCCTGTTGGACGAAGATTCCCTCGCGGACCGCCTGCTCCGAATCGAGGAGGACACACTGGGCGCCTACCGTTGGTCCGAGACAGCCGGTCTGAAGCAGTTGATCCGTACGCGCACACTCGATGCGAACGAAGTGCTCGACCTGATCAAGCAGGACTACGTTTCTTCCGGTCGCGAGGAGGCCGCGTGATGGCTGTGGCCGAGAGAGTCAACGTCGCACGGCGCTACCAACGCGCCATCAGCATCGACTCCGACATGAGCGACCCGACGGCCTTGGAGGGCTTCATCTGTCCGCGATCCTCGGCTGAAGTTCTCGAGACCATGGCCCATCACGTGCTCGCCACCGGACAGGGTGCCTTCACCTGGACGGGCCCCTACGGCACAGGCAAGTCGAGCCTGGCCGTGGTGCTCGGAGCGGCACTCAACGGCACGAAGCGACTACGCGTCGAAGCGGAATCGCTTCTGGGCAAACCTACCTTCGACACCCTGGAAAAGGCCCTGCCTCCCCGGACCCGCGGCTGGCGTGTTCTTCCCGTAGCAGGGCGTCGTGATCGGCCGGCTCAGGTACTAGGCGAAGCAATCGAAGCCGCTGGATGGCTCGGCAGCGGTTCGCCGGAGTCGTGGACGGAACCGCGCGTGCTGGAAGTACTAGAGGAAATCGCCGCACGTAATCCCCGGGCTGGCGGTGGGCTCTGCGTCTTCATCGACGAAATGGGCAAGTTCCTTGAAGCCGCTGCGCACGAGGGTTCCGATATCCACCTGTTCCAACAACTCGCCGAACGTGCCTCGCGGAGCCGAGGCCGACTGATCGTCATCGGCATCCTCCACCAAGCCTTCCAGGAGTACGCACATCGACTCTCCCGCGAGACACGCGACGAATGGGCAAAGATCCAAGGCAGGTTCGTCGATCTGCCGATCAACACCGCCGGCGACGAGCAGATAGAACTGCTCGGCCGCGCGATCGAGAACGGCCGCCAGCTCGGCCCTCCCAGCGACTTGGTCAGGGGCGTGGCTGCACTCTCGCACCAGAAGGGCTCGGGGCACCTCGCGGAGAGGCTTGAAGACTGTTGGCCCTTGCATCCCATCGTCGCTTGTCTTCTCGGGCCTCTATCCCGCCGCCGCTTCGGCCAGAACCAGAGAAGCCTGTTCGCGTTCCTCAACTCCGCCGAGCCGCTTGGCTTCCAGGAGTTCCTCCGCGCTGCGGACGAGAATGACCTCTATACCCCGGACAGGCTTTGGGACTACCTGAGCGCCAACCTGGAGCCATCGATTCTCGTGTCGCCCGACGGCCACCGGTGGGCACTTGCTTCCTATGCGCTCGGACGCTGCGAGGCGTTGGGCGGCGACGAACTGGAACTGCGCCTGCTGAAAGTGATCGGACTGCTGGATTTGCTCAAGGAGAGTTCCGGGCTTGCGCCGAGCACCGAACTGCTGAGGCTCGCCCTAGGACATGATGACGATGCCGGCATCAAGGCCGCTCTGGAGCAGTTACGCGACCGTTCGCTCATCGTCTTCCGGAAGTTCTCGGGCGCGTGGGCCATCTTCGAAGGAAGCGACTTCGACATCGATCAAGCCCTCGAAGAGCAAGCACAGAACGATGGCGAGCCGGACTTGGCGGTGCTCGACACGCTGACCGAGCTACAACACGTCGTCGCGAAGCGCCACTATCACCGTACTGGGGCACTCAGGTGGCTCGATGTCGGTGTAGTTCCTATGGCGGAAATCGAGCAGGCTGCTGCGGACTTCTCGCCACGCCACGGAGCCATCGGGACCTTCCTGCTTGGAGTCCCCACGTTCGCGGAGTCGGAGCAGGAGGCAAGGGCGCACTGCCGAAACGCTGCCCACGTCCAAGGCGACTGGGACGTCGTCGCTGGGTTCTCGCCGAGTGCATGGGGTATTCCTGCCTTGGCAGCAGAGTTGACCGCCCTACAACGCGTAAGGGACGAAACACCCGAGCTCCAAGGAGATCGGGTCGCTCGAACCGAGGTTCTAGCTCGCATCGCCGCTGTGCAGGAACGGGTCGAAGCCGAACTCGCGCGCGCGTTCGACAACGCTTCCTGGTACCGAAATCAAGCAAGGGCCATTCAGCTCTCCCGCGCCGGGTTGAGCGCCCTCGCATCCGACCTCGCGGACACCCGCTTCAGCAACGCCCCTAGGCTCAACAACGAACTGCTGGGGCGCATGAAGCCATCGAGCAACGCCGTGGCCGCCCAGAACGCTCTGCTCCGGCGAATGGTCCTCAACGAAGGGCAGAATCGGCTCGGTATCGAGGGTTTCCCTGCGGAAGGCGGCCTCTTCGTCTCGCTGCTGTTGGCGACCGGGCTGTACTGCCGTTCCGGCGACGGCTGGCGCTTCGTGGCTCCACAGTCGGACCTACTAGACACTCACAACCTCGCGCCGGCATGGAAAGCCGCCAGGGACTTCCTGGAGAGCAACTCTGGCCGCGCGGTGCCGGTCTCCGAACTCCACGACATCTGGCGCCAGCCACCCCTCGGTATCAAGGACGGTCTCCTACCGGTCTTGTCGGTAGCGTTCTTTCTCTCCCAACAGAGCGTGCTGGCTTTCTACCGCGAGGGCGTCTTCCAAACACGGCTCACTGACCTAGACACGGACTTCCTTGTCAGGGATCCGGCTGATGTCCAGTTTCGGTGGATGGACTTGACCAGGGTCTCCCGCCGCCTTTTGGCCGAGCTAGCCGGCGTCGTTCGAGAGCTCGACACCAGCAATGCGCTTGAGGACCTAGAGCCCATTGACGTCGCTCGGGGTCTGGTGATGATCCACGACCGGTTGCCGGCCTGGACCGGCCGCACCCAACGGCTGTCCCGTATCGCCCGGGACGTTCGGCACTTGTTCCGTCAGGCTAAGGACCCCAACCGCCTGATCTTCGACGACATACCGGGACTGCTACGGGAACCTCTAGCGGAAGAGGACGAGGACGCGGCGGCACGTATCGCGAGTCAAGTCCGCCAAGGCTTGACTGAACTCACTCAAGCATGGCCTGCCATGCTCGGGCGCCTACGCGAAGTGCTCCTTGCGGAGCTTCAGGTGCCAAACGCCTCGCCGGCGCTGCTGGCGGAGTTACGCGCAAGGGCCGAGAACATCCGGGAGTTGGGCGGCGACCACCGCCTGGAGGCTTTCATCGTCCGCCTCTCGAGGTTTGAAGGGACTGATGCCGATATCGAAGGGCTCGCCGGTCTAGCGATCAACAAGCCACCCCAAACCTGGGTCGACCCTGACATCGACGGCGCCACTGTTGAGCTCGCCTCGATGGCGCAGCGCTTCCTTCGGGCCGAGACCTTCGCGCGAGTCAAGGGGCGCTCTGACAAGCGCCATTCGATGGCGGTCATGGTGGGCCTAGAGGGCGCACCGGCGACGTTGCATCAGGAGTTCACCGTCGGTGAACTTGATCGACCGGAGATCACTTCGCTGGTCTCCAACCTCGAGGCAGTCCTAGCCGAGAACGGCGAGAAACAGAGGCACGTCGTTCTCGCTGCACTAGCCGAGCTGAGTTCGCGCTATCTGGCGCCGGACAACGCCTCGCCAATCGAAGACGAGGACGAGGAGCGCGCTGCCTCATGAGCGACAACCAAGCTGACTGGCATGTCTTGGGTCTCTCGGGTGGCCGGGACAGCGCCGCCTTGGCCGTCTACATGCGCCAGAACCACCCCGCACTCGAGATCGACTACTTCTTCACCGACACTGGCAAGGAACTTCCCGAGGTCTACGAGTTCCTCAACCGGCTTGAGGGCTTCCTCGGCAAGCCGATTCTCCGGCTCAATCCGGACCGCGACTTCGACTTCTGGCTGAAGCGCTACAACGACTTCCTACCGTCCGCTCAGACGCGCTGGTGCACCCGCATGCTCAAGCTCCGCCCCTTCGAGCAGTGGATCCGGCCTGCCCTTGACGACGGTGCCAGGGTCTTCAGCTACGTCGCCATCCGAGCCGATGAGGAGTACCGGGAGGGCTACTCCTCCCGGCACGAGAACCTGGCGATTCGCCTCCCCTTGAAGGACGCCGGCATCAACAAGGAAGGCGTGCTGGAACTGCTGTACGGCGCTGGGCTAGGCCTGCCCAGTTACTACGAGTGGCGTACCCGCAGCGGCTGCACATTCTGCTTCTTCCAGCAGAAGATCGAGTGGGTCCGCCTCAAGGACCGCCACCCCGAGGCGTTCGAGGAGGCCAAGGCCTACGAGAAGACCGCCGTCGAGCATGGGTCGCCCTTTACCTGGAGCCAAGGTGAATCCCTCGTGGAGCTGGAACGGCCCGAACGAGTCGAGCAGATTCGCCAGGATCATCAGCGGCGACTCGCGCGGATGCGAGCGAAGCTGCAGCCCAATCCGCTACGGCCGGATGCTGAGGTGCTGGACATCGACGACCTTTACGGGCAAGCCAAGGTCTGTCTGGCATGCCACAAGTAGCCTAGGCCGGGTCGAGCCACGACCATAAGGTCTTCCATACGATCGCCTTAATCTGCTCCGTCCTCCTATCTATCAGCGTAGCATCCCAACAACCGTCCTCTCCGACGGTCAGAATCGGCGCCACAGCACACCTATGACTGGCTTCACAGAGCACGTCCAACTTCTTCTTGCTCAACTCTACACCTCTGGCTTTCGCCCTCTCCCGGAGCCTCTTGACCTCCCTATCGCCTCTCTCGCCCACGTGGCTGTAGTACAAGTGCTTGATCGCCCACGACTTATTGCCCGCTAGCCAATTGATCTCCAACGGCATCAAGAGCAAGTTGCCCACTGCATGGAGTCGGTCCCCTGCGTAAATCGTCTGATCCCAATCATGGCCATCTGGAGGCGTCTGTGGAGCTACATGCTCGAGCGTCCCATAGTCCTCCCCCATCCACTCAGTGAGCCTCAAGAGCCGACAAGAGCCCGGCTGCCCCTGCCTCGACAACCCCGGCGAGTTCTTGTCTTCGATCCGATCGTGACCAGATACAAACAGAGCGAAGCGACACACTGTCTTGAGTTCGTTGTAGAGTAAGTGTCGAGAAGACGCCGCGACCCACTTATCTTGCCTCCCGATCTCCTTCGCTTCCAATACACTCTTGAAGTACGCCTTCAGGCTCCGAACTGAGACCGTGTCGGCTCGCACAGACCAACTGTGCTTCTCCACTGGAACCGGCTTCTCACTCCCCATGTAGTACTTTCTGAGGACGTCGTCCAAGCCTGACGTCGACCGCGCCGACCTCCAAAGTGTGAAGAAAGCCGCACACGCCTTGGCACACTCGATAAATTCCTCGAACTCCGTCTTGCCATCCCGGACCTGACTAAAGAAGCGAGCAAGAATGGGGGCCGAGAGGTGAGACCTGGCCTCCCGTAGATAGCGAATGAGAAACGCCACGAACTGCTCTCTCTCCCATTCAGATGATCCAACCTGGTACTGCCGCCGACCGCTATTCTCGTCGAACCAGGCATCGTAATAGAAATCCGCCACTCGAGCTAGGTTCCTGAGCCACAGGCGCTTTCCCTCCATCGACTCGTCTTTTACGTACACTCGATAGATCCAACTACGCTGAGCACTGAACTTGTTCCCGAGCTTCTCGCCGTCCTGGCAAAGCGCGAAAGCACGCAGCAGCTCATTGGTGCGACGGTTCTTCTTCTCGTTCCTGGTCGCCTGCGAGAAAAGCCGGTCGACCGAGTCCATGTATTCCCTTGAAGGAGACTCCTCCCAACGCAGGCCGGCCTCCTCCTCGGCCTGCATAACCTGCGGCAACAGAGTCTCCATCGCCGTAAGCGGAGTTCCTGTCGCGTTAAGTGCTTGGAACATGTCGAATCCAGCTTCCTGATTGGTTGGACCCAAGCAGTTCACGCCGCAGCGATGCAGGAGGTAGTGCATCGCTAAGGCTAACTGAAACACCTGAACGCCGACACCAACCGCGTCGGGACCTTCCGCCTCAGCGAGGTTAAGGACCTCCATCAATTCTTCGTCGACGAACCCGAGCACGTCGTCTAGAAGTCGGCCCTGAGCTAGGTCGGAACCAATTGGATACTGCCCATGGAGTTCGCCACCCGTCGCGTGCGCCTCGCATATTTTGTCGATCCACTGGTTGATCAGGCGCACATTGCCGCGAACCCGGGTGCCAGGCGCGTCATCGATGGCCTCTAACGCCTTAGCTGTGGAGGCGGAACGAATGTACGTGGCCAAGAACCGTGCGACCGGAGATCCGTAGGACTCGTCACCTCCCTGGTGTGTCCACCTGTCCTCCCTCGCGCGAATGATCTTGGGCTTTCTCGACGGCCTGGCTCCTCGGCCCAGTCTCACGGCGTAGAGTCTGGGCAGCGTGCGAAGTAGATCGGCGCAATGATCCCGGAGAATCGTGAACGGTGCCGAGTCCGGCAGTTCCGTCTGAAGGCGTTTCAAACGTTCTTCCACACAGATAGCGAGGAGAGAGATCGTTGACAGTCTTTGTTGTCCGTCTATGACAAGCTGAACCGAGCTCGGCCGGGCGTTGTTCTCACCTCGCACGACCGTTCCAGTCTTGTCATGGAGAGAAGTGAAGATGATAGTCCCAAGGAACGTAGAAGACGTGTGTCCATCGGGTGAGGCCAGGTTGCGCACGCCGAGTATCACGTCTTCGAACAGTTGATTGACGTTCTCTTCCTCCCATGTGTACTCCCGCTGATAGCGTGGTACGAAGAGGCCCTCCCCAGAGCGATCAAAGAGATGGTGGATACTCTGTCCGTCAGAGTTGTACTCGCTGTGAAGGTCGATTCCTGGCATCTTCTGCATACTCCGGAGAGCTTGGTGGTTGGTGCGGAGACGGGTCGGCTGGTACCGATCGGGCGTCTGGGCCGCACAGATCATTACCCGGCGGCGCGCTCGGTTCAACCCCTGTTGGGGGTTAGTCGATTCTCCCGTTGCCCTTCTTACGCCGACTTGGCTTAGGTGCGGTGTGCTCGCAAGAGGCTGAAGCGGAGTCTGATCCATGGACAGCAACCGTGGGCTATCCTGTTCCTACGACGAAGGGAACGACCTGCACAGTGGCAGGTACCCACGCCACTAGCGCACTGGCCACTCCCTGACCTCGACCGCCGCCATCGGGTAGTCCCGCACGTTGGCCGTAGCCAGCGCGGCTCCGACCCCAACGGCGGCCGCGGCGATCAGGCAGTCCGCCTGGTGCAGGGTTACGCCTCTCTCGGCGAACTCCCGGCGCCAACGGCCGGCCATCATGCCTTGGGTCTTGCCCAGGGGAGCGAGACGAAGACCCCGGAACAGCCGCCTCGCCGCCAGCTCCTCGCCGGGTCGAATTCCGCGCCACACTTCGTCCACCGAGATGACACATACCCACGGCTCGGTGCCTTCGCGGCGCAGGGCCGCCACCTGCGAAGCCGCCCGGCGGCCTCGGAGAGCGTCAATGAGTACGGTCGAGTCGAGCAGCAGGCGGCTCAAGATCAGCCTGAGCGCCGCCGGTCGCCACGCCGCTGGCGGCGCACCCACTCCGCCGGATCGTCGTCCCAGTCGTGGCCGGTGTCGGAGATGCCGCCTAGCGCCGCTTCGATGTCGTCCCAGCGCCGTTCGTCGTCGAGTCCCCGTTGGATCAGTTCAGCGATGAAGGCGCTACGCTGCCTGGGGCCGGCACGCCGGTCGAGTTCGGCCACGAGATCGTCGTCGAGCGCGATGTGCAATCGCATGGGCCGAACTTAGCACACAGCACACGGCTCGAATCCGGAGTGCTTTGCCACGCTTGGCGCGGTGGGCCCGGTTTGAGGTGTTCGGCGGAAGCGACCTGAGCCGCTCTCAGCTAGTGTCGCGGGACCATATGAACCAGGCGTCCGTGACCGAAGAGAAGAAAGAAGAGTCTAGAAGCCTCGGCCCGATGGTCCGGCTACTGCTGATCCTGGTCCTCTTCAGCCGGGCGCTGCAAGCCGATCTCCTCTCCTTCAGGACCCTAGGGGCGACGCTCCTCACAGTGGCATACGTTGGGGCCATCCTGGGCATGGCCGGATTCGTGGCCGTCCTCTGGAGGAAGGCCCTGAAGGAACCCGACACGGAAGAGCCCTCGCCAGTTTCGGAGGCGCCAAGGCGTGTCCACGGTCTGTTCAGCGAACCGTGGTACGAGATCCCGGCAGTCTTCTGCATGATCGTCGTCGGTATCAACTACGCCTCCAGTCTGCTCCCCGCGCCGCCCGAGTCCACCATGTCGAGGTGGTTCGTGGCCCTCCTCGGCTTCAGCGTCCTCGTCGGAATCATCGGACAGTTCGGAAACGGGAGCAGCCGAAACCAGAGTGGCCGAGGAACCTGGAGAGAGTCCCGCGACGAACCGCCACCAACAGGCCCTCTCTCCGACCCGGTCTTTCTGGCAACGCTCGTCACCTTCAGCGTGCTCATGCTCGCAAGCGAAGGAGTCGCTCGCATCGACAGCCAGCCGTCCTCGGTAGCTGCCTGGTTCAGCCTGGTTGCCGCCATTGGCGCGGCCGCCTTCGTCGCCTTCGCCCTGATCTCACGTCTCACGCGCAAACCCGAAGCCACACGATGAGGTCCCTCGCAAAGAAGTACGACCAGTCGAAGCTCTCGGCCCGAGTGGCCATCCTGATAGGGCTGGTGACGTTCCAGGTCGCCGACGGCCTGCTAACGCCGGAGGCCCTGCGTACGTCGCCGCTGGCGCAGTCCTACGCCGTCGCCCTCGCCGTCATGGGGCTGGGAGTGCTGGTGTTCGCGCTTCAGAAGCTGCGGAGCTACCTGAGCGAGCCGACGCCGATAGCGGAGTCCCGGACCGGTCCGGTGTGGCACGAGGCCAGGCTCTTCACTGACCCGTGGTACCAGATCCCCGCGATCTACTGCGTCTTCGTTCTTCTCTGTCGGCTCGTGCTCGACCTGACGGCCAAACCTCCGGCATCCGCCCAGGCGGTGTGGTTCCTGATCTGCGTAGCGGCGATGTCCGTGGTCGTCCCCATAAGCACCAGCAGGCGCGTGAGCCTCGAAAGGACGCACCTGGAGGCTTCTTCAGAGGAAGAACAGGACCCGGCGCCGAAAGCCGCCTCGGCCTTCCGCGACCCGTGGTTCGTGGTCCCCGGCGCGGTCCTCGGCTCCGTTGAAATGGCGCGGTTCGGACTGGAGGCGATCGAGGCAGACCCAACGTCAGGCGAAGCGACCTGGTGGCTGCTGGCGCCGCTCCTGACCATGGCGTTCGCCGCCGCCATGCCGCTGGTGGATCAGTATCGCCGGCGACGAAAGGAAACGGCGGAGACCGACGCCCTCCCGCCTGGCCTGCCCGATCCATGAGCCAACCGAAACGCTGGGACGTGCCGAAGCCCCTGGCGACGGCCGAAGCCCGCATGGCCGATGGCAGCCGCATCGTCCTCAGGCGGCACGGCAACCCCAGGGGCCCCAGGCTCGTCATCAGTCACTGCAACGGGTTCGCCGCGGACGCCTACTACCCCTTCTGGTCGCTGCTCACCGACAGGTTCGACGTTGTCCTGTTCGACCTCCGCAACCATGGCTGGAACCCGGTCGGCAGCGGCGAAGATCACCACGTCGGCACCTTCGTCGAAGACCACGCGACGATCGGGCGGGCAATCGATCGAAACTTCAGCGACAAGCCGAAGATCGGCGTGTTCCACTCCGTGTCGGCCCAGTCGGCGCTCATCCATGCCAGTCGTGAGTCGGCCTACTCGGCCCTGGTTCTGTTCGACCCGGTCGTCTGCCCGCCGGGCTGCCGGCCCGAGGATGTCGAGAAGGTGGACAAAGTGCTCGGCCAACTGGGCCAGGCCGCCCTGAAGCGGCGCGAACGCTTCGCGAGCCTCGAGGAGTTCATGGAGCGCGTCCTTCGCTCGCCCGGGTTCCAGCTTCTCTGCCCGGGAGCGCCCGAACTCATCGCGCGCGCCACGCTGCGGCCGGCCTCGAACGGCGACGGATACGAACTGTGCTGCCCGCGAGAGTACGAAGCGAGGGTCTCGCTGGAGGGGCCCCGATGGGCAAGAGCAGCGGATCTGAGCCGCGTCTCGTGTCCTGTGAAGATCGTCGGCTCCGACCCCACGGTGCCTTTCTCGTTTCTCCCCACGGTGGACCTCAGGGAGATCCTGGCCCTCGACTACGACTTCGTGCCGGACACGACGCACTTGCTCCAGCTTGAGCAGCCGGCAGAGTGCGTCGCGGCGATGATGCCGTTCGTGGAGCGATGCGTCACAGAGGCTTTCTGACCAATGACTGAGAGTAAGGAGAAGTACGACGAGTCCAAGCCGGGCCCCAGACTCATCGTGCTGATGGGGCTACTCATCACCGGCGGCGACACCGGTCTCCTGAGCATCGATGCGCTCCGCACCTCGCCTCTCTCGATGGTCTACGCGGTCGCGCTGACGACGGCCGCGGTCGCGACGCTGGTCGCCCTCCGTCGCGGTTCCCGGGATGACACTTCACCGGAAGCAGAAGCGCCACGAACCGGTCCCGTGTGGCACGAGTCGACACTGTTCACCGACCCCTGGTACCAGGTTCCCGCGATCTTCTGCGTGTTCATCCTGTTCTCGAGGTTCGTCCTGAACCTGGTCGCCGAGCCGCCGAGAACCGACCAGGCCGTGTGGTTCCTGGCGGGACTGGGGATCGCGACTCTCGCAACTGCCTTCGGGCTGATTGGTCCCGCCGCCTCGAAGAAGCGGCCGAAGGACGAGCCGACGAACCCGGCAGGGGAGGCGGCCATTTCGGGCGAGGAAGAGTCGGCCGTCGGAGCCGCGCTTCGTGATCCCTGGTTCAGTGTGCCCGCTGGCTCGATCGCCTTGCTGCACGTCGCCCAAGCCGGATTGGAGCAGATCGAGGAGGACCCGGGCTCGCCCTGGGCCATCGTGTGGCTTCTCTTCCCCGTTGTGGGCCTAACGGCGGGCCTGGTGAGTTCCGCGGTTTCACGGAGCCGGAGGAGGCGAAAGGAAGCTGCAGTGGTCGTGAATGCCGAAGCGGAGCGCCGACAGTGCTTCCACGACAAAGTCGCCCGGACGCTGGTGTTGGAGCGATGACCAACGACGACAGGAAACCGGGCGACGACTCCGGGCTCGGCCCTCGAGCCCTGCTGATCTTCATGCTCTTTGCGGCAGGCGTCGGTCCGGACGCTCCGCTCGAGAACATCCGCACGTCGATCCTGGCCATGTCCTACGCTGCCTGTCTCGTCCTCATGGTCGTGGCCACGCTCCGGGCGATGGGACTTCAGTGGGCCAACCGGCCACCCGCGGCCGAACCGGCCGCGACGCCGGCTCCCGACTGGCACGCATACCGCACCTTCACGGATCCGCTGTTCCAGGTTCCGGCCATCTTCTGCGTGATCCTGTACGCCATCGACCTGACCGCCGACCTGATGGCGGAGCCTCCAGAGACCGAAGCGGCAGTATGGTTTCTGGCCGTCATCGCCGGCCTCGCCTTCGCAGCCGTCGGCGGCACGCTGTGGCGTGCAAGCCGACCGGACGACGCCGTGAGCGCGGACTCCGTCGCAGAACTCCTTGAGGTGCATCGCACCGAACAGCGGCGCACACCTGCTCTACGTGATCCGTGGTTCGCGGTGCCCGCGACGGCCGCACCGTTCCTCCTGGTGATCAGGCCAGGCCTTCGGGACATCGAAGAGGGCCCGCCCTATCTAGTCTCTGCTCCGTTCGTGATCGGCGCACTCGTCGTGGTAGTGGCGCTGATCGCCTTCTCGGCGGTCCGCGAGCGCCGCAAACGAGCCCGCGCGTCCGCAGCGGTTGACCAGCAGTCGGTGGGTGTTACGAGAGAGGATGGCGGCGCGTCGTAGCGCGGGCGGATGCCGGCCGGCGCACCGACAATCGGCCTACTCCGCCAAGAGCGAGGCCCGGACGATCTCCCGGTCGTTGCGGTGCACGATGTGGCCGTTCGCGTAGGCGGGGTGGACCCAGAGGAGCTTGCCGAGTTCGCGGCGGATGCGGACGCTACGGGTGGTCGGTTCGAGCAGACGGGTCCGGTCGATCTCTTCGTAGCCGTCGCGGCTCAGGCGGGCGATCATCAGTTCGCCGCGGTCGTTGCTGATGAAGTAGCGGTCGCCGTTCTGGACCAGGAACGCGGTGGCGATGCGGGCGTCTTCGCTGGGCTCGAAGGTCGCCCAGACCTCCTTGCCGGTGGCGCGGTCGATGGCTCGCAGTGCGCCCTGGCCGCCGATGCCGTAGACCATGTCGCCGTCGAAGGCCGGCGTGGAGTTGAAGGCATGCAGACCGTCGAGGTCCTCCTTGCTGCTGCTCTTGCCCTTCCACACGATCCTGGCCTCGGGCTTGCCGCCTGACGCGGCGGCGACCTCGATCAGCGTCGAGCCGTGCGAGGCGGACGACACGAGGAGCTGGTTTCCGTCCTGGATCGGCGTGGCGATGGTCTGCCCGTACTCCACCTCGTAGGGGAACTGCCAGAACACCTCGCCGCCGTCCGGGTCGAGGCCGGCGATGCCTTTCGGGTGCCAGACGACGAGGTGCCGGCGGCCACCCAGTTCGTAGATGACCGGCGGGTTGTAGCCCGGCTCGTTGCCTACTTCCATCGAGCGCCAGAGCTCGGCGCCGCTCTCCCGGTCGAAGGCCACGACCATGGCGTCGGGTTCGCCGCCGACCAGGGTGATGATCTGCCGGCCATCCACGAGCGGCGCGCCGACGAAGCCCCAGGCCTGTACCGGCGCTTCGTAGTCCGCCACCAGGTCGTGCCGCCAGAGCAAACTGCCGTCCTCGACCGAGAGCGCCGCCAGGTAGCCGGCCGAGCCGAGCACGTAGACGCGGTCGCCGTCGACGGTCGGCGTCGCCCGCGGGCCGTTCGAGTAGGCGGGCATGAGGCCGGCCAGGGCGGTCTCCCAGGCGTGCTCCCAGAGCTGCTTGCCGGTCGCCTCGTCCAGCACGAGCAACCGTTCCCGGCCCCGGTTGCCCTGCAGGCGTTCGAAGTCGGTCGCGAACACGCGGCCGGCGGCGACTGCCGGGCCGCCGTAGCCCGGGCCGATCGGCATCCGCCAGACGAACCGAAGGCCGTCTTCGGGAAAGCGCTCGAGGATGCCGGCCTCGTGCCAGACGCCGCGGCGTTCGACGCCCCGCCACTGCGGCCAGTCGTCGGCGTGGGCCGGGTATGACGCTAAGGCGACCGCCGCTGCAGCGATCAGCGCTGCCGTTCTCATGAGACGAAGCATAGCCTTGGGGAGCGGCCGGAAGCCGGCGCTTCGCGCCGGATACCGGCGCACCCAGTGTGGAGCCGCCGTGAGCTACCGCCATGTCGTCGCACTGTCGCGTTCCCGCGGAGTGCGGTAGTTTTCCGCCGCAATGCGCCGCCTGCTTCTACCGCTGATCGTCGCCGCATTGGCGCCCGTCTCGTGCGGCTCTCCGCCCCACGTGAGCGCCGACCTCGTCTACCGGCACAGCCTGGACTTTCCGTCGCCGCAGCGGCTGCGCCTGGGCTGGACCAGGGTCTGGGTCGGCAGGGAGCTGGAGCGTGTGGATACGCTGATCCATCGCGTCATCGTGATCCCCGAGTTCGCCGGCGACCTCATGATCATGCCCGGCCGCCAGAGGGAGCGGATGACGGCGGAGATCGCCTGTCCGCCGCTCGACCATCCGGTCTGGGAGGAATTGACGCGCGGCCAGGACATCGAGATCGACCTGGAAACGGCGGACCGTGGCCGGTTCACGACGGTGTCGTGCCGGGGCGGCCTGAGGTAGCACCTACTCGTCCGCGCCCACCGGACCGCGCAGCCTCTTGGTTGCGCCGCGCTGCCTCTTGGCCTCCAGCCGTCTCGTCCGGGCGCGAGCGGACGGTCGGGTGGCCACCCGTGGCCGAGGCTCGGCGGCAGCCTCTTCGATCATCGCCGCCAGCCTCGTGAGCGCCGCTTCACGGTTGCGGGCCTGCGTTCGGTGCGTGTCGCAGAAGACGACGATCTCGCCGGCAACGGTAAGCCGCTTCCCGGCCAACGCCTCCAGGCGACGCCGCAACGGGCCTTCGATGCCGGCCTCGTCGAGGTGGAGACGGCACTGGGCGGCCGTCGCCACCTTGTTCACGTTCTGGCCGCCCGGGCCTGAGGCGCGGACGAACTTGAACCTCAGCGCCCGTTCGGGGACGGCGAGGCCGCCGATGTCGATCGTGGCCATGGTTCCTATGCTCTCAGACGCGGCAACTCGGGCTCGCCGCTATGCGGCATCGCGTCTGATGCCGACGGGAACCCGTGTGGCGCGGTCCGCGCCACACGCGTCACAGTCCGTGCGCCAGTCATCGGGCGCACGGATGACACGCCGGCGCACCCAGTGTGTAGCGGCCGTGTCAGTCCTCGGTGTACCGGATCTCCATGCGACGGATGATCAGGGCGGTCACGGCGAGCACGACGGCGGCGAAGGCGAGCAGGCCAAGGACCGAGACCGCCGCCGGCGGCGGCTCGACAACCACGGCAAACGGGCCGTCGGAGAGCGGCACCGGCAGCAGGCCCTTCAGGTAGTGAATCACGCTGAGCTTCTTGAGCGCCGGCGGCAGCAGGAAGTGCAGCATCTCCCACACGTAGAGGGCGCCGGCCGGAACGATGGGGTTCCGGAACACCATGCCGACCAGCGTGAACAGCGAGCCGTAGCCGATGCAGGCGAGCAGGGTCACGCCCAGGTAGGCCACGAGATGCCGCCCGCCCGGGCCGGCGGTCAGGTCCTCGATCGCTCCCGAGAAGCCCACGGGCAGGTAGATCAGCATGTAGCTGAACACGGTGCTGGCCATGAACAGCGCCGTTACGGCCGCGACCGCAGACACGTACTTTGCCGCCACGACCAGTTCGCGGCGAAGCGGCGTGAGCAGCAGGTAGTGCAGGCTGCGCTCCAGGATCTCGCCCCGGAACAGGTTGAAGAAGACGTACAGGCAGCCGAAGAAGAGGATCGCACCCAGGAAGACCGTCTCGAAGATCGTCTCGTAGACGATCCGGTTGCCGAACCGCTCCAGCACCGTCTGACCGCCGATCGGTATCGAGCCGACCAGCAGGACGATCGCCACCGGAACCGCCGACGCGAGCCCCAGGATCACTGCCCTGCGGGTCAGCAACAACCGGCGCAGCTCCAGCCGCACGAGTCCGCCGACCTGCCGGGCCAGCAGCGCCCAGTCGATGCGCGGACGCACCGCCGTCTCCTGGGCCACGGTCACGACGGCTCCTCCTCTTCGTGAACCAGGTAGCGGTAGACGGCCTGCAGATCGCTGTCCGCCGGGCCGACCGCTTCGACTTCCACGCCGCCCTCGGCGACGAGTTCGGCGACCAGGCGCAGGAACCGGTCCGCGTCGCGGGTGCGCAGGTGGAGCCCGCCGCCGTCGTCGTGAAGCTGGACCTCGGTGACGTGGTCGAGCTCGAAGGCGCGGCCGGCGAGCCACTGCGGGCGATCGCAGCGTACGAACACCTGCAGCGGCTGCTCGCGCACCTCCTCGACTTCCGCCCGCATCCCGGGCACCTCGCCTTCCGCGACGATGTAGCCGTTCGAGATCAGGATCACGCGGTCCGAGAGCAGGTCGACCTCGTGCAGGATGTGGCTCGAGATGAGCACGTGCTGGCCCTCGCCGGCCAGTTGGCGGAAGAGCTCGATCGTCTCGGCTCGGACCATCGGATCGAGACCGTTGAGCGGCTCGTCGAGCACCATGACCTGGGGCCCGTGCGCGATCGCCTGCGCCAGCTTGATCCGCTGCCGCATGCCCTTGCTGTAGCCCGCGATCCGGCGGTGCGCAGAGTCGACCAGGCCGACCCGTTCCAGCGCACGGGCGGTCAGGCGTTCCGCCTCGCCGCGGTCCAGGCCGTGCAGCAGCAGGTAGGAGAAAACGAACTGCCAGCCGGTGGCGCCGCGCGGGAAGGAGTCGTACTGGGTGCAGTAGCCGAAGCGCCGGAACAGATCCTGCGGCCTGGTGACCGGGAGGCCCAGAATGCTGATCTCGCCCCGCGTCGGCCGTAGCAGGCCCGCGAGCAGGTTCATCAGCGTGCTCTTGCCGGACCCGTTCGGGCCCACCAGGCTGGTGATGCCGGGTTCGATCTCCAGGTCGACCCGGTTGACGCCCAGCACGTCGCCGTAGAACTTTGAAACGTCGCGGATCACGATGTTGCGGTCGTCGCTCACTTGACGACCTCGAAGGCGCGCACGCGCCTGTACAGCAGGGCCGCCGACAGCGAGGCCAGAGCGGCCGCCGCGAGCCAGGCCGCCGCTTCCGGCATCTGCACGGTTCCCTGTGTGCCGAAGACGGAGGCGGAGAGCGCGTCCGTCACGTCGAACGCCACGACCATGCTGCCCAGCCAGGAGTCGTAGAACTCCTTGTAGAACTGGCCGAAGGCCGTGCCCGTCAGGATCGCGCCCATGAACACGATCCGGGCCCAGGGCTTCCACTTCACCCAGGCCGCGATCGCCAGCATCGGCAGCGACATGCAGAGAAGCCACACGACCGACACGACCACCATCGACGGCGCGACCCGCCAGTTCTCCAGCAGCCACTCGCGACCGCCGAGGGACGCCTGGATCACGAACAGCAGCAGCCCCGGCGCCCAGGTGATTGCGGAAACCAGGACGCCGAGGACGACGAGCTTGCCGAGCACGTAGTCGGTCCGGGTCAGCGGGCGCGACAGATAGAGCGGCATCGCCCGGTTGCGCAGGTCCGCCGACACCAGCGAAGGCCCGACCACGAGCACGACGATGAACGCCAGGTACAACTGGACGCGCAGGAACAGGTTCTGGAAGAACCAGGTGTTGACCTGGACGAACTCGAGCAGGTCGGCCGAATCGAGGTTGATCAGGGTCATCGCCTCCGCGTTGTAGCGCAGGTACATGGCGCCGAGCAGCACCAGCGGCCAGGCGAAGCAGAAGGCGAAGAAGGCCAGGAACAGCCGCGACGCGAAGACGTCGTGAAGGCCGTAGCGGCTGATGACGAGGAACCGGCTTCGCGCCGGCATCAGCGGACCGTCGTAGCCCTTGTAGCCGTGGTCATAGACGGCCATCGTCGCCCTCCATCGCCTGGAGGAAGATGTCCTCCAGCGAAGTGCGCTTGTAGTCCAGGCGGCGAATCGTCACGTCCTGCTCGATCGCCGACGCGTAGATGTGGCGCACCTCGACTCCCGGCGGCAGCACGGCCTTGATCCGGCGACGGTTGACCACCGCGACCTCGCAGCCGAGCCCTTCGATCGACGCCCGGAAGCTGCTCCCCGCGCCCTCGCGTTCCGCGGCGAGGTCGAGTTCCAGGAACCGGCGGTTGGCGCGGCGCTCCTCCGCCAGGTTGCAGTAGGTGGCGATCCTGCCCCGGTTCAGGACCAGCACTTCCTCGCAGCACTCCTCGACGTCCCGAAGCAGGTGCGACGAGACGACGATCCGTGCCTTGCCGGAGTCCCTGATCTCCCGAATCAGCCGCAGCATGCGGAGGCGGGCCGGCGGGTCGAGACCGTTCGTCGGCTCGTCGAGGAAGAGAAGGCTCGGACCGTGGGCGATCGCCTGCGCCAGCTTGAGCAACTGCTTCATGCCCAGCGAGTAGGTCTCCACGTTCCGGTAGCGCGCCTCGCCCAGACCGACGTAGAAGAACACTTCGTGCGCGCGCTCCAGCGCGGCCTCGGGCGGCAGCCCCGAAACCTCCGCCATGAGCCGCACGAAGCGGACGCCGGAGATGCCGGCGATGAAGGCGTCCCGCTCCGGCATGTAGCCGACCCGTCGCCGCAGTTCCCTGCCCTGGGCCGCGATGTCCATGCCGAACAGGCGGGCCGTGCCGGCGGTCGGCCTGTAGAAGCCAAGCAGTGTGTTCAGCAGCGTCGTCTTGCCGGCGCCGTTGGGCCCGAGGAGACCGATCGCGCGGCCCGAGAAGGCGCCGCGCAGGTCGTCCAGCACCTGGTGCCGGCCGAATCGAACCCCGAGACCGTCGAGGTCGATGACCGGCGCCGCCTCACTCATCAGGCGGCGGGCCGTAGGTTTCTTTCACTGGGTGCGCCGGCGTCCCCGCCGGCTGCCGCCGCAGGCGGCCCGAAAGACGCGCCGGCCGCCAGGCCGGCGACGACATCGACATCGGGACCAGTCTCGGCCTCCGGTTCGGGCTCCGCCGCGTCGTCCATCGACTCCAGCCCCTCCAGAAGATTGGGGAGTCCCAGCAGCGGACCAAGCCCGGTGAAGGCCAGCAAGCTCGGACCGCTGGACGTCACGACGATCTCGCTGCGGCCCGCGTACACGGTGTAGAGGGACGGCCCCTGGCTGCTGATCGACTCCTCGATCGCCTGGACGACGGCCTGCTGCTCGTCACCCACGACCTCCGTCGGCAGCAGGTCGAAGAGTTCGCCGGCCGTCTCGGCGAGACGGTTGTAGACCATCGCGGAGAAGTCCGCGTAGCCGTTCTCGGGCAGCAGATCCAGGAACTGCTGGCTCGAGGTCAGCGACGCGTCACTGCCGCGGTACCGGATCGCCGTGTCGATCGTTGCCACGCTGGAGGCACTCACCATGTACCCATCAAAGTACGTGTAGAAGATCTCGGGAGTTTCCACCAGGCTCTCGAGGACTCCCTCCAGGGAGTCCTCGTCGTCGCCGGCGTCCGCCTCCTCGCCGTCGCCGTCCGCGTCGTCGATCGCGACCGCCAGACGGTAGACCGTGCGACCGCCCGACTCCTGCTCCTCAAGCGTGGCCGCCGCAGCCACGCCCTCGGCCGCAAGCCGCTCGTTCGCCTTCTCGATCAGAGTCTCGATGGAACTCTGCAGACCCTCCGCATTGTAGACGGACGCCACCGCCTTCCACGTCGGCGTCGGCAACACGGGGCCGTCGATGCCGGCCGCATACTCGCCGCCAAGGTGCTCGAGGAAATCCATTCGAATCGACATGCCCAGTTCGCTCTCGATCTCGGCCGGCGGCCCGTCCATCTCCCCGCCCAGCCCAGCGAGGAACTCCAGGAACTCGTCGTAGATCGTCAGCGGATCCTCGATCACGCCGGCGGCGACGAACGACGCGTCGGGAGAGAAGAAGTCGAGGGCGCCGTTGGTGCCCGGCTCCGACAGCCAGGAGACCATCCCGGACCGCTCACCGTCGAAGCTCAGGGTCGCGGTTACGTTCGCCCGGTCGCCGTCCTGAGTCCGGGAAGCAACCAGGTCCTCGACATGATCGAGCCCGCTGAACGCGAAGCCGTTGTCGTCCGCGTCGTCCGCATCCTCGCTGTCCGCCAGTTCCGTCACGACCGTCGCCAGTTCGACCGCGGCCAGCAGCTCCGCGCCGGCGGCGTAGCGCTCCGCGAGCCGGCCGTGCAGCCGCGAGCCGACGAACGGGTTGGCGGCGCCGTCCCGGTTCGCCGCTACGGTGCGAAGCGCGGCGAGGGAAGGCGAGGCCGCGGCGAGATCGTCGGCGATCCAGACCAGGAGCACACCGTCCGATTCGGCCGCCGCTTCGAGATCCTCGACGATGACCGGCGTGCCCTCCTCGCCCATCGCATCGCCCAACTCCTCCAGGTGTCCTTCGAGCGCCTCCCGCAGGGCCGCGGCATCCGAGACTTCCGTGACCATCAGGGGACGGGCCGTGTTGTCGGCGATGCCACCCGCCAGCGCGACGACCGTCTCGTCGCCCATCGTCTCGCCGAGTTCACCCAGCAACCCGATTACCTCGTCGATCGTCCCGACCGCGCCGGAAGCCTCGAACTCGGTCCACCACTCAGCGAACAGGCCGCTCGCCTCGGCGCGCGACCGCACGAGTGCGAACAGATCGCTCAACGTCGCCGGGGCGTTCGGCATCGCCACATAGATCTTCGTATCGGCCGGCATCAAATCGAGCAGACGGGTCGAGTGGCGCGCCGGCGCCGCCCCCATCAACTGGTTCAGTTCGCTGCGCAACGACTTGAACTCCTCGAGCAGGGCGAGATAGCGGTCCGCGTCCTGGCTCCAGCCCACTTCCTCCTGCAGCGTCATCGCCACCAGGGTCGGACGGCTGCGGAACTGGTCGCCCGCCAGCAGGCTGTGGCGCTCGCGGCCCTTCTCGACCTCGACCTCGCCCTCGATCACCGACACCCGCGACCCCTTGACGCCGTGCGTGACGGCGAAGATCGTGCCCTTGACCGCCACCAGCATCTCCTCGGTCGACACGATCAGCGAACCGTCCTCCTGCTGAGCGGCCTGGACGATCACACTGCCGCGGTCGACGCGCACGCGATGGCCGCTCCGCCGGGCATCGACGCGGAACGTCGTGAGTCCCGCGGCCTCGACCCGGGAACCGTCCGCGAGCTCGAGCACCGCGCGGCTGCCTGCGCCGGTGCGAATGCGGTCGCCGCCATCGACGGCGTCGCCGGGGCCGAGCGGAACGAGATCGGCTCCGCGGTCGTCGCCGGCCATGAACATCCGGCCATCGACACTCCGGACCTGCACGATGCCGTCCTGGGGCGGCAGCAGTACCCGCTGGCTGAGCCAGACGCCCGCGACGGCGACGCCGACCATTGCCGCGGCAGCCGCGTAGTAGCGGCCGACCCGCGCCGGCGCCGCGGGGCCTCCCGGCGCGTCGGAGACGGCGCGGCCGGCCCGCACCGCCTGCAGGTGCTTGCGGCAGGGGATGCACTCGCGCGTGTGGTCTTCCACCAGAAGGCGCTGCGCCTCCGGCAGAGTGCCCGCGACCAGGGCCGGCATCCGCGCCTGGTAGTCGGCGCAGGAGGTCAACGTCGAGTTCGCATCGATAGTCGCTTCGGGCGTCTCTGTCCCTGCGGCCGCGGTGGCCAGGGCCTGCCGCACGCGCTCGGCCGCGGCGGCCTCGACATCCGTGGACGGCCGCTCCGCGGCGATCGCCTGGGCGGTCTCGATCAGAGTCTGGTTCATCTGGTTGCGGTCGCTCATTGCGGCACCCTCCGCGTTTCTTCCTGGTCTTTCTGCTCGTCCTGGTCTTCCTCCGCGAGCGCCGCGCTCAGGCGCTTGCGCAGCCGGTGAAGCGTCACGGCCACGGTCATGCGCGACGTACCCAGCATCGGCCCGATCTCCGAGTTCCGGTAGCCCTCGAAGTAACGCAGCACGAACATCTCGGCCGCGCGCGGGTTCACCTTGGCCAGCTCCCGCCGCAGCCGCTCGCGCAGCTCCAACGAGGCGAAACGCCGCGCGGGATCGCTCTCCACGGCGGAAGACGGTCCTACTTCCTCGAGGACCTGCTGGTCCATCGCCACGAGGCGCGAGCGCTTGCGTGAACGGAGCAGGTCGAGCGAAGCGTTGATCGCCGCCCGCCGCAGGTAGCCGCCGGCCTTGGCGGTGTCGAGCGACTCCGGCGGCCGGTTGAGCAGCCGCAGGAAGATCGTCTGCAGCACATCCTCCGCGTCGGACGCGTTGCCCGTGACGCGGTAGGCCGTGTGAAAGATCAGCCGGTGGTGCTCCTCGAAGAGGCCCTGCAGCCCGTCCACGGCGGAGTCCGGCGTGGCGGGAGGCACTGCGGGCGGCCCTTCGGTCATCGAAACGCTTGCAATCGTCAAACGGCGTCTCCTTGGCTCCGGCTGCGCCGGCTCGACGCCGGCGCCCGGATGGGTTCAGTGGTGAAGACGCCGCAAAGGACGATTGTTTAGCAGACCGGCCCTCCCTCGCTATCGCTCAGGCTCCCCCACCACCGTCGCGAGCAGCACCGTCGCCGCCGCGATGACCGCACCCCCCAGCCAGGTGAGCAGGTGCGGCTGCTCCCCGTGAAACCACATCGCCCAGAACGGAGTCAGCGCGGGCTCGAGCAGCAGCAGCAGGGCCAGGACGGGAGCCTGCAGAGCGCGAGCGGCACGCGTCACGAAGACGTAGGCAAGAGCGACCTGGAACAGCCCGAGATACACCACGACAACGAGATCAGCCGGTTCGACGGAGCCGAACGGGAACATCGCCGGCAAGCACGCGAGGCAAACGATTACGTTGCCGCACGCCGCAGCCGCTATCCCGGGTGCAGAGGCACTTCTTCCCTCGGGCCGCGGCCGGCCGGCGGCGCGCAGCCCAATCAGGGTCAGGCCGTACGCCAGCCCGCAGAACACGGCCAGAACGTTGCCTGTGCGGGGATCGGGCGCGGACGCAGCCGCGTCGGCGCCGCCATAGAGAGCCATCACCAGGCCCGCGCCGAACAGCGGCACGAGCAGAAGCTGGCGCCCGCTCGGTCGCTCGCGCAGCAGGAGAGGCGAGAGCAGCAGGACGAACAGCGGCGCCGTCGACTGCAGGAAGATCGTCTCGGCCGCCGTCGTTCGCTTGGCCGCGTGGACGAACAGCACGAGGGTCAGGCAGTAGCAGCAGCCGGTGCCCACGGTAAGCAGGAGTGCGCGGCGCCGCCCCGGGCTGCGCCACCACCCGAAAGCGGCGGCCAGCCGACTCGCCCCGTTCCCACCGCCGGCCCACCGCCGCGCCGCAGGAATCGCGACCAGCAGCACGACGGCCGCTATCAGGGAGCGCGTCCCGGCGACCTGCCAGGCATCGAGTTCCGTCGCCTTGACCGCCGCTCCGCCGGTCGAGAACAGGATGCCGGCGACCACCGCCTGGAGCGCGGCAGCGGAACGGATCGTCATCTGGAGTGACTCGCTGGCAAGTCTGTATCGTAGTTGGGCACGGCAATTGCTTGACTAGCGTTGCGTCGATCCGCCGGTTCGCCCAAACCGTTCGACCGTAGCTTCCCGATGACACCGACCGCCCCCCAGCGAGGACCCGTCGGGTTCTTCGCGCTGCCGCTGTTGCTCGCCGGCGCCGCGGCATGGCCGGTCCAGCCAGAACAGCCCTTCGTCGATTCGGTCGAAGTCCAGGTCGTCGAGGTCGACGTCGTCGTCACCGACAGGAAGAGCCGCCCGGTCAAGGGTCTGGCACGCGAGGACTTCGAGCTCTACGTCGACGGCCAGCCCGTCGAGATCACGAACTTCTTCGAGTCGGCGATCTCGGTGGAGGAACGGACGGGCCGCCGCGACAGGGGACGCGCCATCGTCCGCAGCGAGGCGAGGCCTGGCGCCGAACAGAACGTGCCGTTGACCGTCGTCTTCTACCTGGACGACGCGAACACCTTCCCGTCTCACCGCACCCGGCTGCTGCGGCGCCTGGAGACCGCGGTCGAACCATGGCGAGCCCTGGAGGCGAGCTTCATGCTCGCGCGGTTCGTCAACCGGCTCGAGGTGCTCGTGCCGCCGACCCGCGATCTGGACGCGATCCTGGCCGGCGCCGCGGCGGTGCCGAAGGGGTCGCCGCGCGCGATTCAGTACGGCGACGGTGCCCGGCGCTTCGCGATCAAGAGCATCATCGACAGCTACGAGGCTTGCGCGATGGCGCTCGTCTGCCGTCCCTGCGAGGACAACTGGGGCGAGATGCTGTCGCTGGCGAGGCGATACGCGGACCAGCAGGCAACGAACGCGGCAATCGCCGTCGACGGCCTCGCCGACCTGGTGACGACCCTCGCCGGCGTGCCGGGGAAGCAGGCGGTAGTTCACATCACGGATGGCCTGCCCCAGCGGCCGGGGATTTCGGTACTGGACTATCTCGGCAACGAACTCTGCAGGGATCTCCGGCCCAGTGCGCCCTCCGAGACGATGTCGGAGATGACCCAGTACGACGAGAGCCGCCGCTTCAACCGGATAGCGGCTCACGCCAACGCGAACCGTGTCACCTTCTACGGGCTGGACGCCGGCGGCGTCCGGAGTGCCGGTGGTGACATTTCCCTGGACAATCCAGCGATGGGGCCCAGCTTTCAGAACGTCAGCCTACGCTCCATGAACGCGCAGAGCGGGCTTCACCTCCTTGCACAGGAGACCGGCGGCAAGGCGCTGATCAACGCCAACGACCTGGCAATCCTCCTCGACGACGTCTCGAAGCAGCTCGCCGCGTCGTACTCCCTCGGTTTCGTCGCCGGCGAACCCAGGCTGGACCGGGTGCGGCAGATCCGGGTTCTGCTGGCGCCCGGCGCCGCCCGGGGCCGCCGCATCGAGTATCGCCGCACGTACCGCGACAAGCCACTCGACGAACGGCTCGCCGAGGGGCTGCTGTCGGTCGCCTACCTCGGCAGTACGGAGAATCCGCTAGGAGCGAGCGTCGAGTTCGGCGGTACGGTGCCACTGGAGAAGAAGGCCCACGAGCTGACCGTCGCCGTCCGCGTGCCGGCGGACTCCATCGTGACCTTGCCCGGCAAGGACGGCGTGTCAACGAACACCAGCGCCCAGCTCCGCCTCTGGCTGGTCGCCGTCGAGGACAAGAAGGGGGCGCGAACCACCGTCCGACAGAAGACGATCCCGGTCGGCGGCGAGACCGGCGTTCCGGCCGTCGACGGCAGCTACCGCGTCGAAGTCGCGATGAACCTGCCGGAGGGCGGATTCCAGGTCGCCGTCGGCATCCGCGACGAGACGACGGGAGTGACCTCCCTCATCAGCGAGCCCGTGACCGTGCCGAATCGAGAAGCAGTGAACTGAGACTGGCCGCGGCCACTGGTCTCACGTCACGCAACGACACTCCCGCATCCGAACTCGAAGGACCCGCCCATGCCCGTACCCGTCCCGCCTCTTAAACAGGCCGAACTGCCGAAGCGCAAGACCGCGCTTCTGAAGATGATGGGCCCGGGCATCGTCATGGCCGGCATCGCGATCGGCTCCGGCGAGCTGATCATGTGGCCGTGGATCACGTCGATCGTTGGAGCGGAACTCATCTGGGCGGCCGCGATCGGGATCTTCCTCCAGCTCTGGATCAACGTCGAGGTCGGACGCTGGACTGTGGTCACCGGTGAAAGCCCCCTGATTGGCATGGTCCGCGTCGTCAAGCTCATCGTCTATCTCTGGGTCTTTCTCGTCGTCGTCGGGAAGTTCCTTCCGGGTTGGGCTCGTGAGACCGGCGTCTCCCTCCGGAGCCTGATCTTCGGCGTCGAAAACACGAGGCTTCCAGATTGGCTTTGGGCCGAGTGGGTGTGGACCGCCATCGTCTTCGCCGTGATCGCGGCCATTCTGTTCGGACCCAAGGTCATCTACACCGCGGTCGAACGCTGCATCATGGGGCTGGTCGCCATCATCGTCGTCGGTCTGATCTACGTCGTCTGGGAGATCGGATCAGCGGATCTCTTCGGTGACATGTGGCGCGGTCTACTCAATGTGGGGCGCTTCCCGGACTTTCCCGTTGAGATCCCGCCGGTGGACGGCGAAACACGCCCGCCATTCGCTTTCAGCCAGTTCTTCGGCGCGGTCGTCTTCGCGGGATTGGGCGGCCTCGGCAATCTCTACTACGCCTACTACCTGCGCGAAAAGAAGATCGGCATGGGGCAGCGGATGCCGCCCCTGATGAGCCCGACGCACAAGCACGAAGTGAAGGAGATAGATGCCGGCTACGTCTATCCGGAGTCGGAGGAGAACCGCCGGAGCTTCAGGGACTGGATGAAGTACGTGTGGGTGGATCAGGTCTTCTGCTTCTGGATCCTCGGCAGTTTCACGATGTTCCTGTTCATCTTCGGTTCGCTCGCGGTGCTGCATCCCGAAGGTCTCGTTCCCAGCCGCGGAAGTCTCGTGTGGGATCTGGCAGGGATTCTGGAAGAGAGTATGGGCACCTCCGGGCACTACCTGTTCCTGTTCGTCGGCATGGCGGCGCTGTTCAGTTCGCAGTTGGGGGGCGTCGACGGCGGAAGCCGGATCTTCGCGGACATGCTCCACACGAGCTTCAGGTTCGGGCGCCGGCTGTCGCTGGAGAAGTGGTATCTCGTCCTGGTGGGCGCGACGATCGTCGTCGGAACGGCCAGCGTCGCCTTCTTCGAGCGAAGGGGCACCGCGGGACTCGACTTCCTGTTCTACTCCGCGCTCATCGGCGGATTCGCCATGGCGGTCTACGTGCCGCTGCTTCTCTACATGAACCTGACCAAGCTGCCGAAATCGGCGCGACCCGGCTGGATCAACATCTTCTTCGTGAGCATCGCTTCGGTGATGTACATCGCGTTCGCGGTGTACACCGTCGCGGAGAAGGTACTGCGGATGGTGGCCGGGTAGGAGGCCGCGTCGCAGGAGCCTCCGCAGCCGGAGCTGCTTCGCACGATCTACACTTAGTTCGTGTACACTACGCCATCGTGTACACTGCCACCGCGAGGAAGCAGCGTGAGAAACATCACCCTGAGTGCTGACGAGAATCTCATCGACGCGGCACGCGAAGAAGCCCGCCGGAGAAGGACGACTTTGAACGCGGAGTTCCGTGTCTGGCTCGGACAGTATGCCCGCAAGCAGCAGGGCGAACGTCGGGTCAAGGACTACCGCCGATTCATGGAAGCGACGACGGAGGTTTCGGCTGGCCGTCGATTCTCGCGGGATGAGATGAATGCCCGCTGAGTTCTTCCTCGACACCAACATCTTCGTCTACACCTTCGATCGACGCGCCCCGGAAAAGCAAGCTCGCGCCCGCGCCCTGGTGGAGCAGGCGCTGGGGACCGGCGACGGAGTGGTCAGTTCCCAGGTCGTGCAGGAATTCCTGAACGTAGCCGTCCAGAAGTTCGAGCGCCCTCTCTCGGACGAACTGGCGCTTCGCTACCTGCGTGAGGTGCTGGATCCGCTCTGCTCCGTCTTCCCCAGTATCTCCCTCTGCGAAACGGCGCTCTCGCTCCACCGACGGTGGCGATTCAGTTTCTACGATTCGCTCATCGTCGCGGCGGCTCTGGAGTCGGACTGCAAGGTGCTCTACAGCGAAGACCTCCAGGACGGTCAGGAGATCGAATCGCTGACCGTCGTCAACCCGTTCTGACCGCGCGCAGCGGCTATTCGCGGACCCTCGACTCGGCCCAGGGCAGGATGTCGATCCGGGTGCAGGCGTCATCCTTCGGACAGTACGTGTAGGTCCCCGGCGCCAAGTCATTGACGATCGCCTCGTCGCCGTCCTTCTGGATCTGGCCTCGGTCGTTGAGCGCCGCGAGCGTGCCGATACGGATGGAAGCGCCGCCTGGCGTGTAGAGGCGAGCGTCCCGAAAGTAGACGCCGTCCCGCCACTGCGGCAGACGAAGCGAACCACGGTCGACCGTCAAGTCAACTTCTACCGGTGCGCCGTCGCGGACATCGAACCGCCAACCGTTCATGCCGAACCCTTCGGCGCGGACCACCACGTCAACGTACTCCGCGTCCATCGACAGATAGTGGGTTGCCTCGGCCGCGCCGTCGGAGTAGCTGTTCGCCAGGACACCGCCCGAACCCGGTGAATGAAGGACGAAGGTCTGCGCGCCCGCCACCGGCACTCCTCCGGACCGGACGACCACGGTGACGAGTCGCTGATCAGCGAGCCGCAGTTCGACATCCTCGATCCGCTCGTCGTCCCATAGCTGGACCTTCAACGGAGCTGACTGGAGTTCGCGTTCATCCACGTACGCTTCGGCATGGATGCTGTAGTTCCATTCGGGCAGTCCGGTGACCTCGAAGGCCCCGGAGGCGTCGGTCCGACCGCGCCAACTCCCCGGTTGCAGAGGGTCTTGTTGTTCGCCAGCAACCTCGCCCGCGGCCCACACCCAGACCCGAGCCCCCGCCACCGACTCGAGAAGGCCGCTCTCCACGCCCCGTCTCACGACCCGCCCACTGATCGCACCTGCTGCGAGGTCGATGTCGATCCTCGCAACGCCGTCGGAGTCCGCCTCGATCTCGAAGAAGCCGGCGTCGTTGACCTCGCGATCGTCGAAGTCACCCCAGCCGTCCGTGTCCCACCCGCCTTCGCAAGGATCGCAGTCGGGGGCAGGAGTCACCTCGACGGGCCAGAAACCCTCCCTCGGCAGTAGACCGCCAAAGAAGCCCTCCTCCCGGCTCCGGAAGGAGATTCGTTCACGGCCCCACATGCCGCCGAACCAGACCATCACGTCTTCCAGGGGCTCCCCGCCGCGCTCGACCCGGCCAACCAACGGCACGGCATCCAGTTCGACGTAGTGGTGATCCTGGCCGAAGAAGCGGAGCACGTCGTAGCCCCAACGGTTGCCGCGGTCGTCCCAGATGGCGACCTCGTAGTCGCCCGGCGCCAGGCCTCGCCACAGGAAGGAGTCGTCACTTCCGCGATCGTGGAACTCGAACCTGCGCTCGCGCCGTTCTACCTCGCCGTCAGGCCCCAACGTCACTGAAGACACCGTCGGTCTCAGATCGATCTCCAGCACGCTCGGCGTCACGAAGGAAACGGACAGCAGGTTGCCGGCGAACGACACGAGCGGGCCCAAATCGATCTGATCCGACAGCGACTCGATGCGCACCGGCCAACTGTCGCCGTCGGAACCGGCGAGTCGGAGCTCGTACGCCGCAGGCGAAAGGCCTTCGAACGTCAAGGCACCTCCGGAGTCCGTCCAGGCAACCCAGCCAAGAGCCTGAAACCCATCCCGCTGCCGCAAGCGGAACTGGTGACTGGAGCCGTCCGGCGAGGGCAGGCTGCCGGTCACACGCGCGCCCCTGACGGGCTCGACCAATCCCAGGTCCGTGTCCGCCTCGACCGTCACTTCGGACAGTAGCAGGGGAAGGAACGGACCCAGCCGTACTCGCAGCTCCACCTCCTCGTCCCGGGCGAACGGGCACGTGATCAGCACCTCGCGCCGGTCCGGTTCCCGGTCTACTTCGCACGGACCGCCGTAGAGGCCGCGGTCGAGGCGGACGCGACGCCTGTCGACCCGCCCGTCGATCCAGATCTTGCCGGTCTCCAGGAAGTCCACCGCTGTATCCGTGCCGTCGACGGCAAACCGCACCAGGCCTTCCGGCACCAGGGTCAGGGACGCCTCCCGCTCGTCCCACGGGATCAAGGCGGCAGGGCTCCACCAGCCCTCCGACCGTGCCCGGAGAAGCCAGCCGGATCGCGACTCCAGAGTCGGCACCGCAACCTCGAAACTCTGCTCCTCGGCGGACGCCGCGACGACCCAGGAGGCCACTGGTTCGCGAGTCGACGCGTCGGAGAACTCAATCGTCACGTCGCCGGACGGCGCTTCGTCGCCCGAAACGACGGCGTCCAGACGAACCGTGAGTTCCACCCGGTCCGCGGGCTGGGCCGCGACGACCGTCGACGCCAGGATCGCGAGGGCTACCGCCAGCGCCTGGCTACTCCTCAAGCGTTTTCCTCCTGTACTCCGAAGGGCTGCAGTCCATCTGTTCGTGGAAGGAGCGGCGAAACGTCCTCTCGCTGTGGAAGCCGACCGCTTCGGCGATCCGGCTCACCGCATCGTTGCTCTCGCGCAGAAGCTGGCACGCGCTTTCGATCCGGCGGTGCGCCAGCCAGCTCGCGAACGTCATCCCGACATGCTCCCGGAAGAACCTGGAGAATCCCGTACGCGACATCGCGGCGACCCTGGCGAGCGCGTCGACGCTCAGATCCTCGGCGATGTGGCGGTCGACGTGACGCCGCACCCGGTCCAGCCGCGCGAAGCGGCTGAACGGATCGATCCTCCGCGGCGCCGAGCCATCCGCCGCTTCGATCTCCGCGAACGCAAAGTCGTAGACCTCGATCGAGCGAGTCGGCTCGACCTCCACGCGACCTTCCCAGCCGGGCGCCCACTCCACGAAGGTGTGGAACTCGTCGTTCCCGCCGCAGGGGTCGACGTCCTCGGGCAATCCGGCCACGAAGTCCGCATCGAACCGGTGTCCGGTGCGACTCGCCGGGAGGAACCCGGTATCGACGGAGCACACCCAGGCCGAAAGACCGGCCTCCAGCATCTCCGCCGAATGGGCCCGCGTGTCCCGATTCCAGAGCGGAAAGACGACCTCGAGACCCGTGTCGGCAGTCACCAGCAGACGTCGGTCGCGGCCTTCCACCGAGAACAGGTCGCCAAAGGCGACACAAGCCGCCCCGTCCGCCCGCACTTCTCCGAAACCCCGGGCCAGGGCAGCATTGCGTTCGCCTCTCGACGATGTCCAGTCGAGCGGAACGAACCGCAGCGGCAGCCCGACCGCCTCCGCCTGCCGCTGAAGCAGGGTGTGACGGACGCCGTGCAGAATCACCCGGCCGTTCTTCTCGTTCACGAGGCTGATCAACCCCCGGACCTCGAAGGACGGATCGGCTCGAAGCTCCCCGAGAGCCCACGCGGAGTCCTTTCCGCCCGACCAGCACAGCCAGGTGGGCCTGGCGTTCCAGGGAAACGATTGCCCGACCACGGATGCGCCGCATGTTAGCCCGCATCCTTCGACTCCGGCTCAGCGTGTGTAGCCGTGCGCGATCGCCCACGCCATCAAGGCCAGCAGCGCGCCGGCGAGCAGGGGATCGCCCCACCGCGACCAGAAGCGCACGAGGAAGCCGAAACGATCGGCTCGGCGCAGGCCACGCCGCAACTGCGCGGCATCCAGGGATCGTGAGTAACGGTACATTCCGCACCTCCTCTCCAGCAACCACTCTAGAGAGGAAGCCGGAGGAAGACCGGCCACCACTTAGCAGGATTCGGCCAGATCCGCGCCAGACCGGCCAGATCCGGTTACCGCCCGACCACCTGCCGGTGAGCGGTGCGTCAGCCGCGAAGCGGCGCGGTCAGTTCGCCGACCCGGCGTTCGAGTCGAGCCGCCAGGTCGGGCTCGGCGGCGTTCTCCTCGACCAGCCGGACGAGGGCGCTGCCGACGACGACGCCGTGGGCGACCTTGGCCACTTCCTCGACCTGGTGCGGGGTAGAAATGCCGAAGCCGACGGCGACCGGAAGCCGCACCCGCCGGCGGACGCGCTTCACTTCGCGGGCCAGAGTGGGGATCAGGTCCTCGCGCTCGCCGGTTACGTCGGAGCGGGCGGTGTAGTAGACGAAGCCGTTCGACGCCGCGGCGGCGCGGTCGATCCGCTCGCGGGTGCTGGTGGCGGCGATCAGGTAGATCGAGTCGACGCCCCGCTCCTCGAGCGCCGGCTGCAGTTCGCGCAGGCCCTCGTCTGGCGGCAGGTCGACACAGAGCACGCCGTCGACGCCGCTGCCGGCCGCCTGGACGGCGAACGCCTCGACTCCGCGGGCGTGAACCGGGTTGTAGTACGTGAAGAGGACGATCGGGACGCCGAGTTCCTCGCGGTGCCGCTCGACGATGCCGAGTACGGCGGCGAGCGAGGAACCCGCGGCGAGCGCGCGATGCGAGCCGCGCTGGATCGTCGGGCCGTCGGCGATCGGATCGCTGAAGGCGACGCCGAGTTCGATCACGTCCGCGCCGCCGGCGACCAGGGCGCGCAGCAGGTCGGGCGTGGCCTCGAGAGACGGGTCGCCGGCGACGAGGAAGGGAATGAAGGCGGAGCGCTTTCGCCGGCCGCAGCGGGAGAACGCGGCGGCGATGGCGCCACGGGAGCGCCGCTTGCGTCGGGGACTCACTGGGCACCTCCATCTGGCGTGCCGGAGGCCGCGTCGTACTCGAGCACGGACTCGACGTCCTTGTCGCCACGCCCCGAGAGGTTGACCAGGATGACCTGGTCGGGTTCCATTTCGGGCGCCCGGCGCCTCACCTCGGCGATCGCATGGGCCGACTCGAGCGCCGGCAGGATGCCCTCCGTCGCCGACAGGAGGTGGAACCCCTCGATCGCCTCCTGGTCGGTCGCGGACGTGAACTCGATCTGCCCCTGCGCGTGGAGGAACACGTGCTCGGGACCGACCGCCGGGTAGTCGAGGCCCGCCGACACGGAGTGGGTGCCGACGACCTGGCCCTCTTCGTCCTGAAGCACCAGCGTCCGCGCGCCGTGGAGCACACCGAGCGTGCCCCCTGAGAACCGGGCCGCGTGATCGCCCAGCTCGGGCCCCCGGCCGCCGGCTTCGACGCCGACGAGCAACACGTCCGGGCGGTCGAGGAAGGCGGAAAACAGACCCATCGCGTTGCTGCCGCCGCCGACGCAGGCAACCGCCACGTCGGGGTCCGGCGTGCCGGCAAGCCGCCGCAGCTGACGCCGCGCCTCGGCGCCGATCACGCTGTGGAACTGGCGGACCATGCGCGGATAGGGCTCCGGTCCGGTCACCGTGCCGAGTACGTAGTGAGTGTCCGCGAAGCTTGCCACCCAGTCGCGGAACGCTTCGTTGATCGCGTCCTTTAGCGTCTGGCTGCCGGCATCGACCGGCGCCACTTCGGCGCCGAGGAGTTGCATCCGGTAGACGTTCAGGCGTTGCCGCCGCATGTCCTCCTGGCCCATGTAGACGACGCAGTCGAGGCCGAGGAGCGCTGCAGCCGTTGCAGTGGCGACGCCGTGCTGGCCGGCGCCGGTCTCGGCGATGATCCGGTTCTTGCCCATCTCCTTCGCCAGCAGGACCTGGCCCAGGGCGTTGTTGATCTTGTGCGCGCCAGTGTGAAGCAGGTCCTCGCGCTTCAGATAGACGCGGGCTCCGCCCAGGTGCTCCGTCAGCCGTTCCGCGAAGTAGAGCGGCGTCGGGCGGCCGACGTAGTGCTCCAGCAAGTGGTTGAGCCGGCGCTGGAAGGTTCGCTTCCGGCGCAGCCTGTCGTAGGCGCGGCTCAACTCCTCTAGCGGCGCCATCAGCGTCTCCGGGGCGTAGCGCCCGCCATAGACGCCGTAGCGGCCGCCCTCGTCCGGCTCCATGGCCGCGGCGGAGAGGGGTTCCCTTACCTTCATCGTGCTGCTCCCGCTCTGAGGTTGGCGAACAGTCGCTCCAGCTTGCCGCGGTCCTTCCGGCCGGGCGCCGACTCGACGCCCGAACAGGTGTCGACGGCGTAGGCGCCCGGCACCGCCGCCGCGACCTCGGCGACGTTGCCGGGGCGGACGCCGCCGGCAATGAACAGGCGGCGCGGCTCGCGGTCGCCGCCCGGTGTCCGGACGAGGGCGGCCGCGGCGGCGTAGTCCCAGCTCTCGCCGGAGCCGCCGTAAAGGCGTTCGTGGGCGCGGTCGATCAGGATCGCCCAGCAATCGTCCCAGATCGTCAAGCCTTCCTCGTCGGGGATCGCGGCCGGGTCCGCAGCGCCGCCGACCCGGCGAACGCGGATGGCGCGGTCGCTGAACTCGGCCACCAGTTCCGGGTCCTCGTCGCCGCTGAACTGGACGTAGTCGAGGCCGACCTTGCGATCGATCGTTTCGAGTTCTTCGCGCGTGGGGTCGACGAAGATGCCGACGGTCAGGGCCCGGTCCCCGACGCAGCGTCGAATGTGGGCCGCCTCGTCGACGTCGATCCAGCGCGGGCTCGGACGATAGAAGTTGAGGCCGATGAAGTCCGCGCCCAGGTCGACGGCGAGGCGAGCGTCGGCGGGCGTCGTGACACCGCAGATCTTGACCTTCACGAGGTCACCTCCTGGGGCGCGGGTCGGCCGAGCAGTTCGGCCAGTGCCGCGGCCGGATCGCCGGAGAGCACGAGCCGCTCGCCGATCAGGAACGCGTCGAAACCGGCCCGCCGCAACCTGGCCACGTCGGCGCCGGTGTGGATGCCCGACTCGGCGACCTTGAGAGCGGAGAACGGCAGGCGACCGACGCGGTCGGCGCTGCGTTCCAGGTCGACCTCGAAGGTGCGCAGGTCGCGGTTGTTGATGCCGACCAGTTCCCAGTCGGAGCTCCCTTCCTCACCGCCGCCGCCCACCGGACGGAGCTTCTCGAAGTCCGCGTCGTCGTGGGTCTCGATCAGCGGCACAAGCCCGAAGCCGCGGGCGAGCCCGGCCAGCCGACGCAGCTCCGCCGCGTCGTACAGGGCCGCGATCAACAGCACGGCACAGGCGCCGGCGTCCCGCGCCCACGCGAGTTGCACGTCGGAGACGACGAAGTCCTTCGCCACCGCGGGCAGCCCCGACGCCGCTGCGCACTCGGCCAGCAGGTCGTAACCGCCGTGAAAGTGGTCCGGCTCGACGACGACGGACAGACAAGCCGCCCCGGCATCCGCGTAGGCCACCGCGCGGGCGACCGGATCGAAACGGCCGCGCAGGTCGCCCAGCTTGGGCGAGCCCATCTTGATCTCCGCGATCACGGCCCGGCCGCGCCTGGCAGAGACCGCGTCGAGGAAGCGGTGCCCCGGAGCCCCGGCGGGCAGGCGCCGTGCCGGAGATGCGCCCGCGTCTCCGGAGGCCACGCGCCGGCGCCGCTGCTCGCAGATGCGCCGCAGAATGTCGGGGACTTCAGACACGTCTCAGTCTCCGCCGCCTCCGTCTTCCCAGCCGTTCCAGCCGACGAGCTCGGTGAGCTTCGCGGCGGCCGCGCCCGAAGCCTGGACCTCGGACGCCGCGGCGACACCGGCCGCGAGGCTGTCCGCCCTGCCCGCTACGTAGAGCGCCGCCCCGGCGTTCAGGCGGGTGATATCGGCCAGCGCCCCTCCCTCGCCGTCGAGCACGCCGTGCATCAACTCGACGTTCCGCTCCGGGTCGCCGCCAGCCAGCGCTTCGGCCGGCGCCTTTGCGATCCCGAAGTCGCCCGGCCGGACTTCGTACGTCCTGACCTCGCCGTCGCGGACTTCGGCGACCGCGGTCGGCCCCGTCGTCGTCATCTCGTCCAGGCCGTCGCCGTGAACGACCAGGGCGTGCTCGCTCCCGAGATCGAGCAGGACCCGCGCGATCAGCTCGACGAGGTCGGGCGAGAAGACGCCGATCAACTGGCGCTTCGCCCCCGCCGGGTTCGTCAGCGGTCCCAGCACGTTGAACAGGGTGCGCACGCCCAGCTCCTTCCGCACCGGCATGACCTGGGCCATCGCCGGGTGGAGCATCGGCGCGAAGAGGAACACGATGCCGACCTCGTCCAGGCAGCGTCCCAGGGCCTCCGTGTAGCCGGAGAGCCTCACGCCGAGCGCGGCCAGGACGTCCGCCGAGCCGGACCGGCTCGACACCGCCCGGTTGCCGTGCTTGGCGACCGGGGCGCCGCCCGCCGCCGCGACCAGCGCGGCCGCGGTCGAGATGTTGAAGGTGCCGCGGCCGTCACCACCGGTGCCGCAGGTGTCGATCACGCCGGAACTCGAGTGCTCGACCCGGGCGGCTCGCGCCCGCATCGCCCGGGCGGCGCCGGCGATCTCGCCGACCGACTCCCCCTTCGCCGCCAGCGCGACGAGGAACGCGCTCTTCCACACCTCGGAGAGTTCGCCGTCCATCAGGCGGCCGAACAGCTCCTCCACGGTCTCTGACGGGAGTACCTCGCCGGCGATCGCCGCTCGCAGCAGAGCCGAAAGGTCGAGATCAGTCATCCGTCGCCTCACAGAAGTCGAGAAAGTTCTGGAGCAAATCGGAGCCGGTGGCGGTCAGCACCGACTCGGGGTGGAACTGGACGCCCCAGTAGGGCAGTTCAAGGTGCCGCATCGCCATCAGCGTCCCGTCCCCGGTCCAGGCCAAGGGCTCGAGCGAAGGCGGCAGCGTACCTTCCTCCACGGCGAGAGAGTGGTAACGGGTGGCAACGAAGGGCGACGGCAAGCCGTCCAGAAGCCCCGTTCCCCGGTGCTCGACCTCGGACGTCTTGCCGTGCATCAGCACGTTGGCCCGGCTGACCGTGGCGCCGAACGCCGAGCCGAGCGCCTGGTGCCCGAGACAGACGCCGAGCAGCGGTGTCCGGGGCCGGGCGCGCAGCAGGTCGATGCAGACACCGGCGTCCTCGGGGCGGCCCGGGCCCGGCGACAGGACGATTCCCTCGGCGTCGCGCGCGAGCAGGTCCGGCACCGTCTCGACGTCGTTGCGCACCACCTCGAGTTCGGCGCCGAGACCGCCAAGCATCTGGACGAGGTTGTAGGTGAACGAGTCGTAGTTGTCGATGACGAGGATCACGCCCGGCCCTCCAGCTCGCGCGCCAGCGCCACCGCCCTCAGCAGCGCCGCGGCCTTGTCGCGCGTCTCCTGCGCCTCGCGCACCGGGTCCGAGTCCGCGACGATGCCGCCCCCGGCCGTGATCGAGGCCTCGCCGTCGACGAGCGCCAGGGTGCGGATCGTGATGCAGGTGTCCATGTCGCCGCCGAACGAGAAGTAGCCGACCGAGCCCCCGTACATGCCGCGCGCCTCCGGCTCCAGCTCGTCGATGATCTCGACCGCGCGGATCTTCGGCGCTCCCGAGAGGGTGCCGGCCGGGAGGCAGGCCAGCAGGGCGTCGAGCGCCGAACCGGCGCCGTTGCCAGTTCCAGCCGCCTGCTCCGCCTCAACCGAGCTGACGATATGCATCACGTCGCTGTAGTGCTCGATCACCATGAACTCCTCGACCGAGACCCCGCCCGGAGACGCCACGCGGCCCAGATCGTTGCGACCGAGGTCGACGAGCATCACGTGTTCGGCGCGTTCCTTCGGATCGGCCATCAGCTCCTCGGCCAGCGCCCGGTCTTCCACGGGAGTCCGGCCGCGCGGTCTGGTGCCGGCGATCGGCCGCATCTCCAGCCGGCGCCCCGTCCGGCGCACGAGCATCTCGGGCGAAGCGCCGATCAGCGACACCTCGGGCGCCTCGAACAGCACCATGTAGGGCGACGGGTTGACCAGGCGCAGCGCCCGGTAGACGGTCGTCAGCGGCACGTCGAGGTCGAGCGCCCAGCGACGGGCGAGCACGACCTGGAAGATGTCTCCGGCCGCGATGTACTCCTTCGCCGCGTTGACGACCCCGAAGTACTCCTCGTCGCTCAGCGTGGGATCGGCGGTCTCCGCCTTGAGCCCCCTGTCCTCGACCCGCGCCGCCACCGCCTCACCCCGGCTCTCGAGCACCGACTGCAGCAGGTCGAGCCGGGCCTGCGCGTCGGCTGCCGTGCTCTCGCCCTCGATCTCGTTCGCCACCGCGACGATCCGCTGGTGGGCGTGATCGAAGACGAGCACCTCGTCGTAGCGCGCGAGGATGGCGACCGGCAGGCCGAACGGGTCACTCGGGCGCCCGGCCGCGTGATCGATCAGGCAGGGCTCGGCCAGCCGGATCGCGTCGAAGCCGAAGGCGCCGATCCAGCCGCCGGCGAACGGTAGTGGCGGCGCCGGATCGCCGGCCACGCCGTCGAGCAGCCTCCTGAGCCGGGGCAACGGGTCTCCTGTCTGGACCTGCAAACCGCGGCCGTTCCGGAGGTCCTCTGTCTCGAGTCGGTCCAGGTACACGCGGCACACCTGGGACGGGCTGGCGCCGAGAAAGCTGTAGCGCGAGACGTGCTCGCCGCCGGTGACGCTCTCGAGCAGGAAACGCCGGGCGGCGGCGGCGCCGTCCTCGTGCGCCGCCAGCTTGCCGTAGACACCAAGCGGGGTCGAAGTGTCGGCGAGGAACTCCCTCGTGTGGGCAATGGCCGCGGCGGGCCGGCTCATGACGGCACTCCCCCCGCTTCCTGGTGACGGCGGCCGAGTTCGGCGGCGACATCCGCGAGCTCGACGCCGGTCGCCTGCAGCAGAACCAGCACGTGGTAGGCGAGGTCGGCCACTTCGGCGGCGAGCTCGCCGCGGCGCGCGGCGGACTCGGGTTCGGCGTCCGCGCGGACCCCGGCGATCACGGTCTCTCCCGCCTCCTCCGCCACCTTGCGGGCAATCCGGTCCACGCCCTGTTCGAGCAGGCGCGCGGTGTAGCTCTCCCCGGACGATGCGGACGCACGCTCGGCGAGGACCTTCCGCAGCCAGCCGAGCTCGAACTCGGCAACGTTCGGTTCGAAGCAACTCCGCGTGTAGAGGTGGCAAGCCGGTCCCGCCGGCAGCGCCCGCACCAGCAGAGCGTCCCGGTCACAGTCCTGAAGCACCTCGACCACCGCCAGCGTGTTGCCGGAGGTGGCGCCCTTGCGCCACAGCTCCTGACGGGACCGGCTGTAGAAATGGGCCTGACCGGTCTCCAGCGTCTTCTCGACCGCCTCGCGGTTCGCGTAGGCGAGCATGAGCACCGCGCCCGAAAGCACATCCTGGACGACGACCGGCAGCAGACCCCGATCGTCGTAGGTGAGCCCGGCCGGATCGATCGTCGTCTTCGTCACCTGCTTGCTCCTGTCTGAATGCGGATCGGATAGCGCCGGCCGAGATACTCCTTGACCGCACCCACCGAGTAGGTTTCCTGGTGGAAGATCGAAGCGGCGAGAACCGCCGCCGCGCCCGTTTCCAGCGCGTCGGCGAGGTGCTCGAGCGTGCCGGCGCCGCCCGAGGCGATCACCGGCACAGGCGACAGCGCGGACGCTCGTCGCAGCAGTTCCAGGTCGTAGCCCGCCTGGGTGCCGTCGCTGTCGATGCTGGTCAGCAGGATCTCTCCGGCGCCGCGCTCGATCCCTTCCCCGATCCACTCCAGCGCGTCGAGCCCGGTCGGCGTGCGACCGCCGTGCGTGACCACCTCCCAGCTCTGGTCCTCCGCGCCGGCCGGCTCCCGCCGCTTCGCATCGACGGACAGCACGACGCACTGGCTGCCGAAACGCTCGGCAAGGCGGGTGAGCAGTTCCGGCTCAGCGACCGCGGCGGTGTTGATCCCCAGCTTGTCGGCGCCCGCGAGAAGCAGCTTGCGGCCGTCGTCGACGCTACGCACGCCACCGCCGACGCTCAGCGGAATGAACACCTGCTCGGCGGTCCGGCGCACCCAGTCGAGGTCCGTGTCGCGGCGTTCGGGCGCCGCGGTGATGTCGAGGAAGACGATCTCGTCGGCGCCCTCGGCCGCGTAGCGCGCCGCGGCCTCGGTCGGGTCGCCCTGATCGGTCAGGTTCCTGAACTGGACCCCCTTCACGACGCGGCCCGCCGCCACGTCCAGGCAGGGAATGATCCGGCGCGTCAGGCCGGTCGGCTCGATGGTGGCTCTCATGACGCGCTCCCGCAGGCGGCGATCGCATCGTCCAGGCCGAGCGAACCGTCGTAGAGCGCCCGGCCGACGATCGCAGCCTCGATGCCGGGCCGCCGCGCCGCGGCTTCGAGATCGGCCGCCGAACGCACGCCGCCCGAGAGGATCGCCGGCGCACCGGCCAGGTCGCCGATCCGGCAGGCCAGGTCGATGTTCGGGCCCTGCATCATGCCGTCGCGCGAGATGTCTGTGACGAGGACAGCGGCCACGGGCAAGTCGGCGAGTTGGGCGCAAAGCGCGGCCGGCGAACGGTCGGCCGACTCGGTCCAGCCGGCGAACCGGACTTCTCCGCCGTCCATGTCGAGGGCCGCCACCATGCGCTCCGGGTACCGGCGGCACAGGTCGGCGAACACGTCGAAGTCGCGCACGATGAGCGACGTCACCACGGCCCGCTCGCAGCCGGCCGCGAAGGCCCACTCGACTGCCTCGCGATCGCGCAGGCCGCCACCGAGCTGAATGCCGCCGCGGCCGCCTGGCCCATCCTCCGCCTGCCGCGCGAGTTCCCGGACGACGCCGCGCTGCGGCGGGCCGCCGAACGCAGCGTCCAGGTCGACGACGTGGACGCGGTCAACTCCGGCCTCGCGGTAACGGCGGAACGCGCTCCCCGGATCGGCGCCATAGACGGTGCGCCGCCGGTCGTCGCCGCGCACAAGGCGCACGACCTGGCCGCCTCGCAGATCAATGGCCGGCAGCAGTTGCATGTGTTCCTCCATGGCCCTCCGGGGCTCCTCCATCAAGGCCGGCGGACAGTTCGCCGGCCCAGGCCAGGTAGTTGCTCAGCAACCGCAGGCCCGCGCCGCCGCTCTTCTCAGGGTGGAACTGGGTGCCGGCGATCCGCCCGCGACCCGTGATCGCCGGGAAGCTGCGGCCGTGCCGGCAACGCCCGAGCACCCACTCCTCCGGCACGTCCTGGGGTGCGAAGGAGTGGACGAAGTAGTAGTGGTCGTCGTTCGTGGCGCCCTCGAGCAGGGGGTGATCCTTGACCGCGAAGACGCGGTTCCAGCCGATGTGGGGCAACGGCACGCCGCCGGGTAGCTCAGTGACCCCGCCGGGGAGCAGGGCAAGGCCGTCCGTGGTCCCGAACTCTTCGCTGCTGTCGAACAGGAGCTGGTAGCCGATGCAGATGCCGAGCAGCGTGGCGCCGTCGTCGAGGGCGGTGCGCATGGCCTCCTCGGGCGCGCCGCGCAGGACCTCCCGCGGCGGTCGGAAGGCACCGACTCCCGGCAGCACCAGGCAGCGGGAGGCACGAATCGTCGCTGGATCGCAGGTGATCTCGACCTCGGCGCCCAGATGCCGGAGCGCCCGCACCAGGTTGCCGATGTTGCCGACGCCGGCGTCGATCACGGTCGCTTGCGTGCCCGTCATGCGGTGAGGCTCCCCTTCGTGCTCGGCACATCGGCAGCGGCACCGGCCCGAAGCGACACCGCGTCGCGCAGTGCCAGAGCCACCGCCTTGAAGGCGGCCTCGGCCACGTGGTGCGGATTGCGGCCGCAGAGCACATCCAGGTGCAGGGTCAGCCGGCCGCGGTCGGCCAGGGCGCCGAAGAAGTCGCCGACCAGGATGAGCGGGAACTCGGTCGTGACCCAGGCCTGCTCGAGGGCCGGCGGCAGCCGGAAGTGGAACGAGCCCCGGCCCGAGAGGTCGACGACGGCGCGCGCCAGAGCCTCGTCGAGCGGCGCGAAAGCGTAGGCGAAACGACGCACACCGGCGCGATCGCCGAGCGCTTCCCGGAGAGCGTCGCCGAGCACGATCCCGGTGTCCTCCACCGTGTGGTGGAGGTCGATCTCGACATCGCCGCGGGCTTCGAGGTCGAGCCCCAGGCCGCCGTGGCGCGTCAGCGCGTCCAGCATGTGGCTGAAGAACCCGTTCGGAGTATCGATCCGGCGGGTTCCACCGTCCAGCGACAGGTCGGCGCGAATCTCGGTTTCGGACGTCTTCCGCTCGACCGACGCTGTTCTCATGCCTCGCCTCCTGAAGTTGACGCCAGCATCTCCGCCAGGGCGCGCCGGGTCGCACGCAGGGCCGGCCCGGCGCCGATTCCGATCCGCATGCAGTTGGCGAGTCCCGGGTAGCGGCTCACGTCCCGGACCAGCACGCCGACCGCCGCCAGACCGTCGCGGATCTCGGTACAGCGCGGATGGCGAGCGAGCAGGAAGTTCGCTTCCGAGTCGAAGACCTCGAAGCCGAACTCCCGGAGCATGACTGCCCACTGCTCCCGCCGCGCCCGCACGACCGCGACCCGGCGCGGGAAGCGGCCGGCGTGTTCCAACGCCACCTCGCCGATGACGGCCGCGGCGTGCCCGACGTTGTAGGCCAGTTTGACCTTGATCAACTGCGCGACGAGCTCCGGCGCGGCGAGCAGGTAGCCAAGACGGATGCCGCCCAGGGACCAGGCCTTGGACAGGGTCCGGAACAGGACGACGTTCGGGTTCGCCCGCAGCAACGGCCGGTAGTCGTGGCGGCAGAACTCGCCGTAGGCGTTGTCGAGCAGAAGGGCCGCTTCCAGGGACCGCGCCAGACGCTCCACGGCTTCGCGATCAGCCGCCGCGCCGGTCGGGTTGTTCGGTGTGCACAGGAGCACCGGCCGGCGCGGGTCGCGGTCGACCTCGGCCTGGAGCTCGTCCATCTGCAGGCCCAGGTCGGGAGCCGGAGGCAGGTGCCGCGGCACGCCGGCGGCGCGGCCGACGAACGTCCTGTAGGGGCTGAAGCTCGGATCGCAGATGAGCACTTCCTGACCGGGGCGGACGACTCCCTCGAGCACGGTCGTGAGGAGTTCGCCGGAACCGTTACCCACCAGGACGCCCTCCATGGGCCACTCGTGCAGGTCGCCGATCAGCCGGCGCAGCCGGTCGGCGTGAAAGTCCGGGTACTCCGACCAGGGCCGGGCAGCCAGCCGGGCCAGCGCCTCCCGCTTGAGCGACCTCGGCAGGTCCCAGGGCGCCTCGTTCTGGTCGAGCTTGTAGCGGGCCTCGACCTGGTGCAGCGAGTAGAGAGACAGGTCGCGCACCTCCGGCCGCACCAGGGCCGCCGCCCGCTCGGCGCGGCCGCTCATCGCCTGGTCTCCCGGCCGTCGGACCCGCGACGCAGCGCGGCCGCCGCGGCATGGGCGGACAGACCTTCCGTCGTCGCCAGTGTCTCGGCGGCGCCGGCCCAGGCTGCCGCGGCCTCGGCGGAGAACCGGACGGTGTGGCTTCGCCGCAGGAAGTCGTCGGTGCCGAGGCCGGAAGCAAAGCGCGCGCTGCCGCCCGTGGGCAGCACGTGGCTGGGACCGGCGACGTAGTCACCGAACACGACCGGGGACGACGCGCCGACGAACACCGCGCCGGCGTTCCGGACCTCGCCGGCCCTCTCCTCGGCCGCCTCGCCCATCAACTGCAGATGCTCCGGGGCGATGCGCTCGGCGAGAGCGATCGCCTCGTCCAGGTCGGCGACGACGAAGGCCACGCCGTACCGCTCGAGGGCCGCCACGGCCGTTTCAGCGGTCGGCAGGTCCGCGAGCCGCGAGTCGACCTCACGGCCGACGCTCTCCGCGAGTTCGGCGGAGTCGGTGACCAGGACCGCGACCGCCAGCGGATCGTGTTCCGCCTGCGCCAGCAGGTCGGCGGCGACGCACTCAGCCGGAGCGCCGGCGGTGGCGACGATGACGACCTCGGACGGCCCGGCGTCCCGGTCGATGCCGACATCCGCCGCGACGTGCTGCTTGGCCGCCGCCACCCAGGCGTTGCCTGGGCCCGCGATCAGATCGACCGCGCGAATCGACTCGGTGCCGTAGGCGAGCGCCGCGACCGCGTGGGCCCCGCCCATGCCCCACACCTCGTCCACTCCGACGAGATCCAGGACGTGCCGAAGCACCGGGCTGTCCCGGTAGGCCTGGGGCGGCGTGGCGACGACGATCTCCTCGACGCCGGCGAGCCGGGCCGGCACCGCGGTCATCAGCACGGTCGACGGATAGGGGAAGCGGCCGCCTGGCACGTAGAGGCCGACTCGGCGAATGGCGATGCGACGCTCCTCGATCCGCACGCCGCCCCGGTCGACTCGCTCGACGCCGGGTCCGCGCAGCAGGGCGCGGTGATACGCCTCGATGGCTCCCCGGGCGTGCTCGATGGCGGCGAGAACTGCCGACTCGACCGACAGGCGGGCTGTGCCCTGGTCGTCAAGGCGAAGGAGACCCATTGTCCCTGCCTCGTAACCGTCAAAGCGGCGCACGGCCTCGAGCAGGGCCGCGTCGCCGCCGGCCCGCACCCGGTCAACGATCTCGGCGGCCGCCTGACGGATCTCCGCCTCGATGCCCCCACGCCCCCGCCGGCCCAGGTGTTCCAGGCGTTCCCGCCCGGCGGAACTCCCGGCGGCGAGGACTCGAAGCGCGCTGCCGCCGGCCTCAGTCACCGCCCGTCTCCGTCTCTTCGAGCCCGCCGAGCAGTCCGCTCAGCCGGCGGCGGTGGGCGTGAAACGACGCCCGGTTGACGACGAACGTCGGCGCCACGGCTGCCAGCACCTCGACTTCGTGGAGGTCGTGGGCCCGGAGCGTGCCGCCGGTCTGAACGATGTCCACCGCCACGTCGGTCAGATCGAGCAGCGGTCCAAGTTCGATCGAGCTGGTGAGGTGGATCACCTCGACGTGGAGGTTCCGGGCGGCCAGCAGCCGTGCCGCCCAGGTCGGATAGCGGGTCGCCGCGCGGAGCTGGCCGCTCCGCTTCGGCAACTCGGGAGTCTCGGCGATCAGGGACAGGCGGCTCCTGCCGCCCTTCAGCTGAAGCGGCCGGAAGACGTCGGGCTGGGTCTCCTCGAGCACGTCCGAGCCGACGATCGCGCAGTCGACGATCCCGTGCTCGACGTAGAGCGGCAGATCCCAATCCTTGAGCAGCAGCACCTCGACCGGAGTCCCCAGCAGGTCCTGGTCGGGAAACCGCTGGCGCAGCCGCGAGGAATCGAGACCGTCGAGATTCAGGCCCGCGGCCGCGAGGGCGGCGCGCGCGGGCCCCAGGTTCCGTCCCTTGGGCAGGCCGACCGTGATCATGAGCGTGCCTCCGCGGCGCCGAGTTCCAGCAGCAGGTCGAGACCGAACGAGAACCCGACCGCGGAGCAATCGCCGCTCAGCGACCGGAACACCCTGTCGTAGCGGCCGCCGACGCCGAGGGCCAGGGCGGTCCCCGGCGCGTAGGCGGCGAACATCAGGCCGTCGTAGTAGCCGCGCGGGCCCGAGCCGACACCGATGCGCGGGTCGAGGGCCGCGGCGGCGAACTCGGCGAGGTCGACCTCGATCTCGACGGCCGCGTCGCGATACGCGGAGGACAGCCGGTCGCGCAGAGCGAGCAGTTCGAACACGGCCTCTCCCGTGCCGCCCAGCACCGAGAGGTCAGTCGGGTAGCCGCGTTCGACGACCTCGGCCAGACCGGCCCGGCGCGCCGCGATCCGGTCGCGGCTGGCGATGCGCAATGCGAGGTCGGAGGCTTCGTGTTCGCCGGCGGCGGCCAGCAGAGCCTCGTCGAGCGCTCCGGCCACGCCGAGCACCACGCGCAGGGCATGCTCCTCGCCGTCGACGACCGCGGGGGCCTCCCCGCGCGCCTCGAGCAGCAGGTCGAAGAACAGGGTCAACATCTGCTCGTCCGCTTCGGCCTCGTCGCCACCGAGGAGCTCCGCGCCCAACTGGGAGTACTCGCGCATCCGGCCCGGCCGCAAGGGCTGGTGACGCACGACATCGCCCCGGTAGTAGAGGCGCAGCGGCAGCTCCAGTTCGTCCAGGTGGGGCGCCAGTAGCCGCGCCAGCATCGGCGTGAAGTCGCCCCGCAGCACGAGAAGCTGACCGTCCCGGTCCACGAAACGGTAGAGCTGCTCCAGTCGTCGCCCCGTCAGCAACGGCCGGTACGGCTCGAAGTAGTCGAGGATGGGGAGGAGGACTTCGGCAAAACCGCGCTCCTCCAGCAGCGCGGAAAGCCGCGCCTCAAGCCGGCGGCGCCGCCTGGCGCTGTCGAACAGGGCGGCCGAGACTCCGGTCGGCAAGCCGGCGGAGATCTTCATCGACACATCTCCAGGCCCAGGGCGGCGGCACCGACCTCGAAGGGCAGGGCCGTTCCGGTCATCGCCTTGAACTGCGAGAGCCCCTGGTGCAGGAGGACCTCGCGGCCGCCGACCACCATCAACCCCCTGGCCGCCAGCGCACGGCTCCAGGGTGTTGGGCCGCCGCCGTAGACCAGCTCGACCGCGGCCGCCGAGGCTCGAAGCCCCGCCGGGTCGCAGGGCAGCGGATCGTCGGCCCGGTGACCGAGGGAAGTCGCGTTGACGACGATGTCGAAATCGCCGGGTTCCAGCTCTTCGAGCGGCAAGAAGGCGACGCCGAGCGACTCGGCTGCGGCCCGGCCGGTCGACTCCGTGCGGTTGGCGAGCGCGACCTCGGCGCCGGCCACGGCCAGACCGAGGGCTGCGGCCCGGCCGGCCCCGCCAGCGCCGATGACCACGGCCGCGCCGCCCGCCAGGTCGATGCCGCGGCGGCGGAGCGGACCCACGACGCCTTCCGGATCCGTACTCTCCGCCCTCCAACGCCTGCTCTCGGCGCCATTCCGGCCCGGCAACAGGGTGTTCGCGCCCTGGGTACCACGCGCCAGGTCCCCCGCCTCGAAGGCCGCCCCTAGCGCCGCGGCCTTGTGCGGCGCGGTCACGCTCAGGCCGCTGAGCGGCAGGCCCGCACGATCGAAGAAGTCGGAGAGCACGATCTCGCGCCAGAAGGTCTCGAAGCTAGGCGCATCGAAGGCGACATAGAGGGCCTCCTCGCCGCGGTCGCGGTACCCGGCGTTGTGGAACCTGGGCGACAGGCTGTGCGCCGCCGGGTGGCCGACGACGCCGAACAGCCGCGACGCGCGGTGCAGGTTCGGCAGGCCGTAGTCTGCCCGCAACCGTTCGACGGACGGCTGGCCGGGCGCCGCGGCCAGCGGCCCGGCGGCGCCGTAGATCCATGGCGCGCCGAGACGCGGCGCCACCAGCCGGGTCCAGGCGCCGACGGCGCCCATGGAGAAGGCCGCGACGTCGGCCCGGCGCGCGCCAAGCAGCAGTTCGAGCGGCACCAGCTCGTCGCCGGAGTTCCGTGCTTCGGTCACCAGCTTGTAGAGCCGCGCCTCCACTCCGGCAACCTGTCTCAAGCGGCCTCGCAGGACCTGCAGGTTCCGCGCCCGGCCATGCCACGACACGACGCGACGCCGGGGTTCGACGGCTTCCAGCACAGCCCTGCCGAGATCGCGGTCAGCCTCGATGTCAACGAGGTCGTATCCGCGTGCCGCGGAGAGCAGCGCCGCCCGGCGCTCCGGCTCAACGGTGCCCCGGCCGCCCTCCGCTTCGCTCCGCAGCGTGTAGAGGAGTTGGCCGGCGAAGCGTTCCCGCAACCAGTCGACGCCGATATCGCCCACCAGGTCCGCCCGCACCTCGAGACAGTCCGCCAGCTCCGACAGCGCGCGCACCTCGTCGCCGGACGCGCCAGGCGCCTCCGTCAACGACGCCACCAGGGTCGCACTCGCTGCGACTTCCGCAGGGGTCGCACTCGCTGCGACTTCCGCAGGGGTCGCGGTTGGCTGTTCGTCGGTTGTCGGGTTCAACGGGAAGACCTCCTTCGATCCGGAAGGAGGTCTTCTCGCTCACCCTCGTCCCGGACCGTGCGTACCGGGACCTGGCCCGGGTTCAGCCCTTGCCGTGACCGTGAGCCCACCAGGAAGTCGCCACGACTCCGGTCGCGGGAGCGCCGGAGGCAGCGACGAAAACGAAAGTGCTGGCCGGTGAGTTCATGACGCGGTGCGGGTGAAACGGGCCGGAACGGCTCCAGGAGGCCGGATACTGCACCGGAAGGTGCAGACTGTCAAGCAGCTTCCGCGCCTGCGGAGGGCTGTCAGGCCGCCGAGGTGAGCTCGCTTCTGCCCTGGTACATCCCCACCCCGATGATGACGAAGCAGAGCGTCCCGAACGCCTGCAAGGCGTTGTCGTTCGTCAGGAGCACCAGGGGTTCGACCCCAGAGACGTGCTGCAGGACCAGGAAGTTGATGATTGCCAGAACCCCCAGGAGGACGAATCCGTAGGAGGCCAGCTTGAAGACGTTCGTCGAACTGAAGCGGGCGGAAAGCCCGATGCCGACCAGGATCGACCCGATGGGATAGACGGAAACCAGCGCGATGACGATGCCGGCCATCGACACGTACGTGCCGAGGGCCAGGTCCTCCATGCCGCGCTGCATCAGGTGAACGCTGAACTGCCGCATGCCCATCGCGACGACGTAGAGGCTCCAACCGAACACGCTCACGTACGCCCCTAGCCGCAGGCACAAACCGCCGGGGCCCTGCTGGGCCAGGCGGAGCCACGTGAAGGCAGCGTACCCGTAGAGGAACATCCCGATGATCGACAGCATGGACGCGAGATGCGCGAGGCTGGCGTTCGCCGCCGCCGCCTCGAGCGCGACCGGGAAGTCGGTCTGGTCGACCCGGTCCACTACGCCGCCGGGAAAGAGGAGCGATGCGAGCACCGACAGGATGACACCGACGATCAGGGCCAACCCTCCCTGCCTGGTGACGGGGTTCGACGTGGTGGATGGGGCCATGTCCACTTCCTTTCTGGCGCGCGGCACCGGCTGTGACTGTATGTGAGGAGATACTAGCAGTCCGCTAGGCGCGAGCCATGACCAGAGCGCCGTTGGTGCCGCCGAAGCCGAAGGAATTGGTCAGCGCCACGTCGACCTTCGCCTCCCGCGGCTCGTGGGGCACGAAGTCCAGGTCGCACTCCTCGCCGGGCTCGTCGAGATTCAGCGTCGCGGGCAGCACCTGCCGATCGACGGCCAGCGCCAGAATGCCGGCTTCGACGCCGCCCGCGGCGCCCAGCAGGTGACCGGTCGAGGACTTGGTCGAGGACACGGCCAGGCGGTAGGCGTGGTCTCCGAACACCCGCTTGACGGCCCGGACCTCGGCTATGTCGCCGAGCGGCGTGGACGTGCCGTGGGCGTTGACGTAGTCGACCGTCTCTGGCGCCAGCCCCGCGTCGTCTAGCGCCGCCAGCATCACCCGGGCGGCGCCGTCGCCCTCCGGCTCCGGCGCGGAGACGTGGTAGGCGTCGGAACTCATGCCGTAGCCGACGATCTCGGCGTAGACGTGGGCGCCGCGCTCAAGCGCCACCTCACGCTCTTCCAGGACGAGAATCCCCGCCCCCTCCCCGAGCACGAAGCCATCGCGGTCCTTGTCCCACGGCCGCGACGCCCTGTCCGGTTCATCGTTGCGCACCGAGAGCGCCTTCATCGCGCCGAAACCGGCCAGCGCCAGGTCGGAGGTCGTGGCCTCGGTGCCGCCGGCGAAGGCGGCGTCCGCATAGCCGTGCTGGATCATCCGAAACGCGTCGCCGACTCCGTGCAGGCCGGTCGTGCAGGCGGTCGTCGGACAGGTGTTCGGGCCCCGCGCGCCAAAGCGGATCGAGATCTGGCCGGACGCCATGTTCGCGATCAGGCCGGGGATGAAGAACGGCGACACCCGGCGCGGACCACGGTCGCGCCAGATGCCGTGCATGTGCTCGATCAGGGGCAGGCCGCCCATGCCGGAACCGACGACGGTGGCGACGCGGTCGCGGTTGCCGCCGTCGATCACAAGCCCCGCGTCCTCGTGGGCGAGCGTCGCAGCGGCCAGGGCGAACTGGATGAACAGGTCGACCCGGCGGATCTCCTTGCGCCCCATGAACTGCTCAGCGTCGAAGTCCCGCACCTCCGCGGCGATCTTCGTCGTGTAGAGGTCGGCGTCGACCCGTGTCAGCGGACCGACGCCGCTCCGCCCTTCCATCAGGCCGGACCAGGTCGCCTCCGTGCCCACGCCAAGCGGAGACACCAGCCCCACGCCGGTAACGACGACGCGTCTACGGTCGCTCATGGTCTGGACCGGCCCGCGCCGGTCAAAGAGAGATCAGTTCGAGGACCCGTGGGCCTGAATGTAGTCGATGGCCTCCTTGACCGAGCCGATCTTCTCGGCGTCCTCGTCCGGGATCTCGATGCCGAACTCCTCCTCGAAGGCCATGACCAACTCGACGATGTCGAGCGAGTCTGCACCGAGATCGTCAGTGAAGCTGGCCTCCGGAGTGACTTCGTCGGCATCGACTCCGAGCTGCTCGACGATGATGCTGTTGACCTTTTCGACTACGGACATTCTGGTTCCTCTCGAGGGTAAAGAGCAGTTTGGCGTTTCGGACCCGCGGGCAGAGGGAAGACTATGCCACCACGGGGGCCATCCGTCCAATGCCAGGTCTGCGGCCGAGATCGACTCCGCTAGGTCATGCCACCGCTGACGCTCAACACCTCGCCCGTGACATAGGACGCCTCGTCGCTCGCCAGGTAGAGCACCGCCGCCGCAATGTCGTCCACGGTGCCCAGCCGGACCAGGCCGTGCTGCTCCAGGAAGCGTTCGCCCGCCCCGTCCGGCAGGGCCGCGGTCATGTCCGTCTCGATAAAGCCCGGCGCCACGACGTTGACCGTGATCCCGCGGCTCAGGAGCTCCCGCGCGAGCGACTTGCTGAACCCGATCAGCCCGGCCTTGGAGGCCGCGTAGTTCGCCTGGCCCGCGTTGCCAACCACTCCGGCCACCGAAGACACGGACACCACCCGGCCGTGGCGGCGCCGCATCATGCCGCGGACCAGAGCCTTGGTCAGGACGAAGGCGCCCGTCAGGTTCACGTCCAGCACCCGCTGCCACTGCTCCAGGGTCATCCGCGCCAGCAGGTTGTCGGCGGTGATCCCCGCGTTGTTCACCAGGATGTCGACGGCCGCGAACTCCGCAGGCAGACCCCGCACCGCGGCGGGGATCGACTCGTGATCGGCGAGATCGAGCGCCATCGGATGGGCGTCGCCGCCGTTCGCGCGCACCGTGCCGGCAACCTCGTCGAGGAGTGCCTCGTTGCGGGCGGCAAGGACGACCCGCGCGCCCTGCCGAGCCAGCAGCAGGGCCGCGGCGCGGCCGATGCCGCGCGAGGCGCCGGTGACTAGGGCGGTTCTGCCCTTCAGGTCGAAGACCGTCACGCGGCGAGGTCCTCCGGCTCGGCGATCGCCCGCACCTTCAGGCTCCGCTCGATGCGGCGTCCGAGGCCGGAAAGCACCTTGCCCGGGCCGATCTCGACCAGTCTCTCGACGCCCCGGGAAGCCATCAGCGCCACCGACTCCGACCAGCGCACGGCGCCGTCGATCTGCCGAACCAGGGCGTCGCGGGCCGCCGCCGCGGTCGTCACTTCCCCCGCATCCACGTTGCAGACGACCGGGACCTCCGGATCCGCCATCGGTACGTCCCGGATCAGGGGTTCCATCGCAGCGCGAGCCGGCGCCATCAGGGCACAGTGGAAGGGAGCCGACACGGGCAGCGGGATGGCCCGCCGCGCGCCCCGCTCCGCCGCCAGCTCCACGGCCCTGTCGACCGCGCCGGCCGCCCCGGCGATCACGATCTGCCCCGGCGCGTTCAGGTTCGCGAGCTGGCAGACGCCGCCGGTGTCGTTCGTCGCCTGTGCCGCCACCGCGGCGGTGTCCTCCTCGCTCAGCCCGAGGATCGCCGCCATGCCGCCCTCACCGACCGGCACCGCCTGCTGCATCGCCTGCCCGCGGGCCCGCACCAGCCGCAGGGCGTCGGCGAGTTCCAGAGAGCCGGCCGCCACCAGGGCCGAGTACTCTCCCAGGCTGTGACCGGCGACGAAGGCGGGCGCAGCCGGCCCAGGATCCTGCGCCAGGTAGCAGCGCAGCACGGCGACCGACATCGCGACGATCGCTGGCTGGGTGTTCGCGGTCAGTTGGAGTTCGTCCTCCGGGCCCTCGAAACAGAGCTCCGACAACGAGAAGCCGAGCGTGTCGTCAGCCTCCTCGAACACCGCCCGCGCCTCGGGAAAGGCCGAGGCCAGCGCCCGGCCCATGCCGACCCGCTGCGAGCCCTGGCCTGGAAAAACGTACGCAACCCCGCTCATGCCAAGAACCGGAAAGGACCGGCTAGAAGCGCACCGCGGCCGCGCCCCAGGTGAGGCCGGCACCAAAGGCTGCCATCAGAACCAGGTCGCCCGGGTCGATCCGACCGTCGCGGTTCAGCTCGTCGAGGGCGATCGGTATGGAAGCGGCCGACGTGTTGCCGTAGCGCTCGACGTTGACGTAGACGCGCTCGGCCGGCACGTCGATCCTGCGGCCGACGGCGTCGATGATCCGGCGGTTCGCCTGGTGGGGTATCAGCCACCGGACGTCTTCGGGACGCTGTCCGGCGCCCTCGAGCACCTCGCCCGACACCTCCGCCAGGGTGCGCACGGCGACCTTGAAGGTCTCGTTGCCGAGCATCCGGATGAAGGGCAGGCGGGCCTCCAGGGTCTCGGGACGGTTCGGTGGATTGCGGCTGCCGCCGCCCGGCATCTCGAGCAGGTGAGCGAGCGAGCCGTCGCTGTGGATCGCCACCGAGAGAATGCCCGAAAGCCCGTTCTCGCTGGAGGGCCCCGGTGGGTCCTCGCCGCGCAGCACCACCGCGCCGGCGCCGTCGCCGAACAGCACGCAGGTCGAACGGTCCTCGTAGTCCGTGTACTTCGTCAACGACTCGGCCCCGATGACCAGGGCCGTGGAAGCGGCGCCGCTCGACACGTACTGGTGGGCCACGGAGAGACCGTAGACGAAGCCCGTGCAGCCGGCGTTCAGGTCGAACGCCGTGGCGTCCTTCGCACCGAGTTCCTCCTGCACCAGGCAGGCGGTGGCTGGAAAGGGCATGTCCGGCGTCACCGTCGAGATGAGGACGAGATCCACGTCCGACGCCTCGACCCCGCCCATCTCCATCGCCTTGCGGGCGGCGTCCACGGCAAAGACCGAGGTGTACTCCTCGTCAGACGCGACCCGGCGTTCCTCGATGCCGGTGCGCGCGATGATCCAGTCGTTCGACGTGTCGACGATGCGTTCGAGGTCGGCGTTCGTCAAGATCCGGTCGGGCACCGAGCGGCCCGTACCGGCGATCCGGACCCGGCGCATCCCGTTCGAGGAAGCTCCCTGTAAGCCGTTCGTCATCCCGCCACCACCGCCTTCGACCGCGTTTCGTACGCGACCTCGGCGAGCTTCGCGCTGACCTTGAGGTGTATGCCTGCTTCGCAGAACTCTACCGCCCGCCGCACGGCGCTGTGGATCGCGTGCGCGGAAGACCGGCCGTGGGCGACGAAGCAGCCGCCCCGCAGCCCGAGCAGCGGCGCGCCGCCGTACTCGCTGTAGTCGAGGCGGCGCTTGAAGCGTTCGAAGGCCGGCCGGGCCAGCAGATAGCCGAACCGTGCTCGCCACGTACTTCCCAGTTCGCGGCGCAACTGTCCGCTCACGAACTCGCCCAGGGACTCGGCGCTCTTGAGGATCGCGTTGCCGACGAAACCGTCGCAGACGACGACGTCGACCGTGCCGTTGAACACGTCGCCGCCCTCGACGTTGCCGACAAAATTGAGCCCGGTGGCGTCAAGCGCCTTGAACACCTCGCGGACGAGTTCCGTTCCCTTGCCCACCTCCTCGCCGATCGACAGCAGCCCGATCCGCGGCGACTCCTGGCTCAGGAGCTGCTCCGCGAGGTAGTGCCCCATCACCGCGAACTGGCGGAGCTGGTGGAGCTTGGAATCCACGTTGGCGCCGGCATCGAGCAGGATCGTGCTGCCGTCGCGGCGCGGCAGCGTGACGGCGAGAGCCGGCCGGTCGACTCCGGGCGCCACGCCGATCACCATCTTGCCGGCGACCAGGGCGGCGCCCGTGTTGCCCGCCGTCAGCATCGCCGCGGCCCGGCCCTCCCTGACCAGCCGAGCGCAGACCCGCACGGAGGAATCGCGCTTCCGGCGTACCGCCAGCGCGGATTCGCCCATGCCGACGACCTCGCGGGCGTGAACGATCTCGATCCGGTCGAGATCGGAGGCCACGGACTCGAGTTCCTCGATCTCCCGTTCCAGCGCATCCCGCCTGCCGACCAGGAGCAACCGGAGCCCGTTCTCCTGCGCCGCCAGGAGCGCCCCCTCGACCACGGCCCGCGGAGCGTGATCGCCGCCCATCGCATCGACGGCGATCACCGTCGGGTCGGGTGCAGGAGATCGATTCGTCATTGGGACCGCGGCGCCGCCAGCTTCGGGCTCCTAGAGAACGTCCTCGACGTCGATCACGTCGCGCCCGCGGTAGTAACCGCAGTGGCTGCAGGCGCGATGCGGCAGTTTGGTTTCGCCGCAGTTCGGACAGATGGAGCCGGCGGGACGCTTCAGGAAGTCATGGGACCGTCGCCGGTCCCGACGCGCCTTCGAGTGCCGCCGTTTGGGATTGGGCATTTCTTCTATTCCTTTCCTGGCTTGGTAGCTGGCTAAGTCAGACTATCGGTAAGCCGTTCGCGGACCGCTTCGAGGGCGGCCCAGCGGGGGTCGACGCTCTCCGCAACGCAGGTGCAGGCCTCCCGGTTCCGGTCGATTCCGCACCGCGGGCACAGTCCCCGGCACGCCGCGTGGCACGTCGGTTTCATCGGGACGTTGAGTTCGACCTGTTCGCAGACCAGCCGAAACAGGTCGACGGCGCCATCGACCGCGACGAGCGTCGAGAGATCCTCCGGCTCCAACTCTTGAGCGCCATGCGCGTCCCCGGAGCCGGCGGCAGCCGCCGGGCCGTCCGCGCCGCCAGCCGTCACGACGAACGCGAGCGGCAGGTCGACATCCTCCTCGTACGGGGTCAGGCAGCGGTCACAGCGAAGTCGGTGGCGGTAGCGCAGCCGCGTCTGGAGCAGAAAGTCCGGCCCGGTGAAGGTCAGGCTGCCCTCGCAGTCGACGCTGCCCGGAACCAGCGCCTCGTCCCGGCGCAGATCGGGAGCCGCCACGCGGACGGCATCGCGCCAACGGAGAGGGCCGTTACGGGCTTGGTCGAGCTGCAGATGCATCCCAGTTCACCGTCAGGCGTCCGCCGTCTCGAACCGCGAGTCAGCGTTCCATGGGACGCCGCTCCCAGGGGCCGCCGCGACTCCGGCCAGGCGCAACCGCGCAAACCCCAGAGGCTATGAATCGTTACCGTCACTTGTCAACGCCTTCACGCTCTGGCGGCCCTGGCGCCGGCCTTGTCGGCGCTAGGCTTGCTCCGTGGCCAGGATCGGCATCGACGCCCGGAAAGTGCGCGACTTCGGCATCGGCGTCTACGTGACGAACCTGATCCACGGTCTGGCCCGCATCGAAGGCGCGAGCGACACGCCCGCCGGCAACGAGTACGTCCTGTTCGTGCGGCACGAGGACCGGGACTTCGCGGCCGACCTGCCGCCGAACTTCCGATGCGTCGTCGAACGTTCGCCCGTGTACTCACTGCGCGAGATCGGAATGATGAGCTGGCGGATCTGGCGGTCGCGACTGGACCTCTACCACGCCACCCACTACGTCCTGCCGGCGGTCGTGCCGTGTCCGACCGTCGTCACGATCCACGACATCATCCACCTGCTCTATCCCGGCTTCCTGCCCAGCCGCGCCGCGTCCCTCTACGCCCAGGGGATGTTCCGCCACAGCGTCGCCCGGGCCGACCGGATCGTCGCCGTGTCGAACAACACGCGCAACGACATCCTCGATCACTTCAGCGTCGACGAGGACAAGGTCCGCGTCGTCTACAACGGCGTGGAGGACCGCTTCCGCCGACCGCTACCGGAGAATGAACTCCGCGCCGCCCTGGACCAGGTCGGCGTACGCCGGCCCTACCTGCTGTTCGTCGGCAACCCGAAGCCTCACAAGAACCTCGACCGGGTGGTCAAGGCCTACGCGCGGGCCCGGTCGCGGGCCGGCTTCGACGCTCCGCTCGTCTGCACAGGCGCCCGTCCGGGAAGCGACTTCAAGCTCGAACGGCGAGCCCGCCAGCTCGGAGTCGGCGATCACATCCGTCTGCTGGGCCACGTGGACGGCGAGGTTCTGCCGGCTCTCTACCAGGGAGCGAGTCTGTTCCTCTACCCCACCCTCTACGAGGGCTTCGGACTGCCCGTCGTGGAGGCGATGGCCTCTGGCGTACCGGTCATCACCTCGAACACATCGTCGCTCAAGGAGATCGCCCAGGGCTACGCGGAACTCGTGAACCCGCTCGAGGTGAAGGAGATCGCCAGGGCGATCGAGCGCTGCATGGGAAACCGGGACCACGCGAGGCAACTGGCCGACCGCGCCGGCGAACGGTCGGCCCACTTCCGGTGGGAAGAGGCAGCCGAGAGCACCCTGAACATCTACCAGGAGGTCCTCCGGGAGGCCGGTAACTGAGGGCCCGGAAGCGCTCCGCGCCGCGACTACTCACCGTGACGCCGGCTGGTAGCATCCTGCGCCCGCGCGATCGAGCGGCGGCGGCCTCGCAGGACTGAAGACCGTGCTTCACAAGCAACTTCGCGTCACCGCCGCCCTGAACCTGGGAGGCGACGTCGCCGCGACCGTCGGGGCCTTCTTCCTGGCCTGGTACCTGCGGTTCGTCCAGCCGGTGATCGAGATCACGAAGGCGGTGCCCGACTTCGAGCCCTACCTCAGGATGCTGCCCTTCATCGTCCTGATCTGGCCCACGGTCTACTACTTCCACGGCCTGTACCGCATCCGCCGCGGGCATAGCCGGGTGGACGAGATGATCAGCATCGTCGTCGCCACCGTGCTGGCGCTGGTCATCCTGACCTCGGTCCTGACCTTCGACCGCCTGACCCAGGCCGGAACGGACGACCCCTTCTCGTACAGCCGGGCGTTCTTCGCCCTGTTCGTCGTCACCGACATCTTCCTCGTCGCCTTCCTCCGGCTGGTGACCCGCGCCTTCCTGCGCATGGTGCGCCGCCGCGGTCACAACGTGCGCCGCATCCTGATCGTCGGCGCCGGCGACAGCGGCGAGGAGATCGCGGCCAAGCTGGTCCGTCACCGGGAACTCGGCTACGAAGTCGTCGGGTTCCTCGACGATGATCCGGAGAAGCTGCACTCGGAGATCGGCGATGGCGTGCAGGTCCTCGGCACCCTGAACGACCTGGAGGAAACGATCGAACAGCACGGCGTCGACCAGGTGATGATCGCCCTGCCCTTCGCGGCCCATCGCAAGATCCTCGACCTGCTCGACCGCATCGGAAACGAACTGATCGAGATCCGGCTCGTCCCAAACGTTCTCCAGTACGCGACGCTGCGCGCCGAGATCGAGGACGTCGACGGCACGCCGGTCATCAATCTCTCCCACGTCCCGATGGAGGGCTGGTCGAGCCTGGCCAAGCGCACGATGGACGTCGTTCTCTCCGCCGCCGCGATGGTCGTTCTCCTCCCGTTCCTGCCGGTCGTGATGCTGCTGATCAAGCTGGAGGACCGGGGCCCGCTCTTCTACCGCCAGGAGCGGATGGGCCTCGACGGCCGCTCTTTCATGATCCTCAAGTTCCGCTCGATGCGCGTCGGCGCCGAGTCCTCGACCGGCCCCGTCTGGGCAACGGAAGACGACCCCCGCCGCACCCGCATCGGCGCCTTCCTGCGCCGCTGGTCGATCGACGAATTGCCGCAGCTCTGGAACATCTTCCTCGGCGACATGTCCTGCGTCGGACCCCGCCCCGAACGCCCCACCTTCGTCCGCGAGTTCCGCGACAAGATCCCGAACTACATGCTCCGCCACCGCGTCAAGTCGGGCCTCACCGGCTGGGCCCAGGTCCACGGCTGGCGCGGCAACACCTCCATCCGCAAACGCATCCAGTACGACCTCTACTACATCGAAAACTGGAGCCTCCGCCTCGACCTCCAGATCCTCTGGCTCACCCTCCGCCGCGGCCTGACGAAGAACGCTTACTGACGGACGTCGGCGGTTTGGCCCGTCTGCGACGGGATGCGGGGGGAGGGTCCCAGCGGACGCGGCATCCGCGCGTCCGCGAGCGGACACGCGGACTGCGACGCACGTGGCGCGGGCCGCGCCACGTGGGTGCACCCCTGCTTGGTAGGTGTGGGGATGGGGGTTCGCTTCGGTCGGCTGCGCTTCGTCAGGTTGGTGGTAGATGGAAGTCGTCGGCAGTCGCTTGCCTCCAGCCCGCTGGGACCCTCCCCCCGCATCCCGTCGCAGACTGGTCGGT
>VYDI01000028.1:0-330423 GCA_009843505.1 Holophagales bacterium
ATTCGAACCCCTGACCTACGGCTCCGGAGGCCGTCGCTCTATCCAGCTGAGCTACGGGCGCGCGAACGGAACGGTTTCGGAAACGAGATGGGGTGGATGAGGGGACTTGAACCCCCAACCACTTGAACCACAATCAAGCGCTCTGCCAGTTGAGCTACATCCACCAGACATCTTCGAACTCGAACTCTCAACGATCTGGCCTGCCTGGAGGGACTCGAACCCCCGACCCGCGGCTTAGAAGGCCGCCGCTCTATCCAGCTGAGCTACAGGCAGGCGAAAGCGACAGCGACAGGTTAGCCGAGGCCGAGGCTAGCGAGCGATATCGGGGCGCCCAGATTTGAACTGAGGACCCCCTGCGCCCAAGGCAGGTGCGCTACCAGACTGCGCCACGCCCCGACAGGCAAGGCGGCGAATGATAGCACCGCAGCTCGGACGAAGCCTCGTTCCCTTTGCTGGCACCTACAGCACGTCGAGCGGGGCGTAGCGGCGAATCAGCTTCCGCTTGCCGGCCTTGTCGAAGAAGACGGTCAGCTTCGCGTTCTCGCCCTCTCCGTCGAGCTGCAGGACGACGCCCTTGCCCAGGGTGGCATGGCGCACGACCGCGCCAGGTCGCAGGACGCCGGCGATCCGTTCGCTCGGCGGCTTGCGGCCGCGGCGGGCGGCGACGGGAGACGCGGCCCGGAAGGAACCAACTCCGGCGGCGGCGCGGTCGGCGCCGAAGAAGCCGCGGGCTCCGGCGGTCCGCGGGCCGCCGTAGAGTTCCGCGCTCCGCGTGGTCTCGACCAGTTCCTCGGGCAGGTCGGCGATGAAGGGCGAGGGTTGCTGGTCCTGGAACTGTCCGGCGACCATCCTGCGGCGGCTGAGGCTGAGGAACAGCCGCTGCTCGGCCCGGGTCATGCCGACGTAGAGCAGCCGTCTCTCTTCCTCGATGTCCCTGGCCGCGAGGCCAGCGTGGAAGTGTGGGAGCAGACCGTCCTCGAGACCGGTCACGAAGACGGCCGGATACTCGAGGCCCTTGGCGCTGTGGAGCGTCATCACCGCGACGCCCAGCTCGGCGTTCAGGCCGTCCGTGTCGCTGACCAGGGAGACGTAGTCCAGGAAGTTCACGAGCGGGCTCACCGCCGGCTCGGTCTCCTCGTCGAAGAGCGTCGCTTCGCGGGCAGCCTCGCGCTGCCCGTTGCCGGCCGGGGTCGCGTTCCTCGCCGGAACGCCGGTCAGGCCGTGCAGGGTCTCGAAGTCGTGAGCCGACGACACGAGCTCGTTCAGGTTCTCGAGCCGTTCCTGGCCTTCCTCGTCGCCCTTGCCGTAGAGCGCCTCGAAGCCGGCGGCGACGATCACGCCCCGCACGAGTTCGGCCAGCGGCTGGCGCTCCGCCTCCCGGCGCAGCGCCTCGATCAGGCCGCGGAAGTTCCGGACCGCGCGCAGGCTGCGGGCCGGCAGTTCCTGCAGGGGGTCGAGCCGGATCGCGTCCCATAGCGAGTTGCCCATCCCGGCGGCGCGCTCGAGCAGCACCTGCTCGGTCCTGCCGCCGATGCCGCGTCGCGGCTGGTTCAGGATCCGGCGCAGGGACAGGTTGTCCTGCGGGTTGGCGATGACCCGAAGGTACGCGATCAGGTCCTTGACCTCCGCCCGCTCGTAGAACCGAACGCCGGCTACCAGGCAGTAGGGAATCTCGCCGCGCAGCAACTGGTCCTCGATCGCCCGGGTCTGCGCGTTCGTCCGCACCAGCACCGCCATGTCCCCGAACTCGAGCCCATCCGTGCGCAGCCCCGCCAACTGCCCCACGACCCAGCGCGCCTCGTCCTCGTGATCGCCGGCGAGGAAGAGCTGCAGCGGCTCGCCGGCGCCCTTGTCGGTCCAAAGGGTCTTGCCGCGGCGCTGTTCGTTGCGGGCGATGACGGCACCCGAGGCGTCCAGGATGTTCTGGGTCGACCGGTAGTTCCGTTCCAGCTTGCGAACGCTCCCGCCCGGGAAGTGATTCTCGAACCGGAGCAGATTGTCGAGTTCGGCCCCGCGCCAACCGTAGATGCTCTGGTCCTCGTCGCCGACCGCGGTCAGGCCCGAGACGGAACCGTCCGGGTCGAGCACCAGGTTCCTCACCAGTTCAAGTTGGGCCGCGTTCGTGTCCTGGAACTCGTCGACGAGCAGGTGGCGGAAGCGTCCCCTGACCTGCGCGCCGACCTCCTCGTTCTCGCGCAGCAGGCGCACGGCGAGCGCGATCAGGTCGTCGAAGTCGACGCCGCCGGTCCGCCGCAGCTCGGCCTGGTAGCGGCGGAACACGGCCGCGACGTGACGGTCGAAGAAGTCCTCGGCCTCCTTCTCGAAGGCGGGCGGCGTGAGCAGGCGGTTCTTCGCTCCACTGATCCGCCCCTGGACCGCGCGCGGCTGGAACGCCTGTTCGTCCAGGTCCTCGGCCTTGAGCGACGCCTTGATCAGCCGTAGCTGGTCCGGCGCGTCGACGATCGCGAAGTCGGGACGCAGGCCCACGCGGTCGCCGTACCGCCGCAGCAGGCGGACGCAGAAGCGGTGGAAGGTGCCGACGAAGACATTTGCATTGCCGCCAACCAGGTCGAGCGCCCGCCCGCGCATCTCGTCCGCCGCCTTGTTGGTGAAGGTGACGGCCGCGATCCGCCACGGCTCGACCTGCCGCTCGGCGATCAGCCAGGCGATCCGGTACGTGATGACTCTTGTCTTGCCCGATCCGGCGCCGGCGACGACGAGCAACGGGCCGCCGTCGTGGGTGACCGCCGCGAGCTGTTCCGGGTTCAGGCGGGAACGGAAGTCCACGCCGTCACCGGGGCCGGCGCTTGATGTTCTTCTGGCGCGCCCGCCCGACCGCGAGCGTCTCCTCAGGCACGTCCTTCGTGATGACCGATCCCGCACCGGTGTACGCCCCGGCGCCGATCTCGACGGGCGCCACCAGGATGCAGTCGCTGCCGACGAAGGCGCCCTCGCCGATCACCGTGCGGCTCTTCTTCTTGCCGTCGTAGTTGCAGGTGATGACCCCGGCGCCGATGTTGGCGCCGGCGCCCACCGAGGCGTCGCCCAGGTAAGCGAGGTGGGACGCCTTGACTCCGGGGCCCAGCGTCGCCTTCTTGACCTCGACGAAGTTGCCGACCTTGGCGCCGTCCTCGAGCACGGCCTCCGGCCGCAGGCGGGCGAAGGGGCCAATCGTGCAGTCCGAGGCGACGCGCGCGCCGTCGAGCACCGAGTAGGGCAGCACCTCGACGCCGTCGTCGAGGACGCTGTCGCGGATCCACGCGCCGCTGTGGACGGTGCAGCCGCTCCCCACGCTGGAGGCGCCGAGCAGAGTGACGTTCGGGTGCAGTACCGAGTCGACGCCGACGGTGACGCCGGCATCGATCCAGACGGTCTCCGGGTCGAGGACGGTGACGCCCGCCGCCAGCAGGCCATCGACGGCACGCCGGTAGAAGACGCGCTGAACCGCGGCGAGATCGGCGCGCGAGTTGACTCCCAGCGCCTCCGAGGCGTCCTCGAGCCGCACCGCCGCCACCGGATGCTCCCGGGCGGCGGCCGAGACGGCCTCGGTCAGGTAGAACTCGCCCCGGGCGTTGGAGGCATCGACCTTCTCGAGCCACTCGAAGATCTCAGGAACCGGGAGCGCGTAGTGACCGGCGTTGACCGTGCGGAGCGCGAGCGTGTCCTCGTCGGCGTCCGCCGCCTCGACGATCCGGACGAGGCGATCTCCCTCACGGGCTACGCGACCAAGACTCCCCGGCTCGGGAAGGTCGGCGACCGCGAGGCTGCCCCAGCCGGCTGCCGCGGCCTCGAGCAGGGCGGACAGGGTTCCCGGGCGAACCAGGGGCGCGTCGCCGGAGAGAACCAGGGCCAGCCCCTCGGAGCGCAGAACCCCGCGAGCCATTGACAGCGCGTGTCCCGTGCCCCGTTGCTCCGGCTGCTCCACCCAGACGATGTCGCCAGCGCCGGCGCTGTCGAGCACCGAACGGACCTGGTCGGCCCCGCTCCCGACGACGACGCAGATCGGCGCGCAGCCCACCTCCCGCGCGGCCTGAACGACCCAGGACACGAGCGGCCTGCCGCCCACCCCGTGAAGGACCTTCGGCTGTTCCGAACGGAGCCGCTTGCTGTGACCGGCAGCGAGGACGACGGCCGCGGCGTTGCCGGACGTCAACTCAGTCGCTGTCGTCATGGACGAGGCTCAGGAAGCGCTCGTCTTCGTTGAGGGAAGCGAAGTCCGCGTCGTGAAACGCCCGCACGCGGTTCGTCGAATCCAGCTCGACCGCCTTCGCGAGTGAGTCGAGCGCTGGCTTCGTTTCGCCCAGCAGCGCGCGGATACAGGAGGCGAGGTAGACGAAGCGACCGTCCCTGGTGCGCGAGCCCGCCGTGCAGATCTTCAGGGCGCCCTCCAGGTCGCCGTCGTTTCGGGCCATGACGGCCTCGAGAAACGCGTCGTTGCCCTTTCCGTCCTGCGACGCTTCGGCCCGGTCGCAGGCCGCGAGGTAGTCCCCGGCGCGGCTCGTGAGCCGGCTCTCCGCCCCCGCGGCGATCACCGCTTCGAACTCGGACCGCGCTTCCGCGATCCGATCCGCGTGGAACGCCTCGATCCCGGCTTCCAGCTTCTTCAACACGGCGTCCACCGCCTGCGACCGCGCCTCCTGCCCAGCCCCGCTACTCACGATCGACTACCTCCACCTCGACGCCCTACCGGCCATTCGGAATGCGCAACCCTAGCGCATTGGAATGTAGTCCTCCCGAAGCAGCGCGTAGAGGTAGTGGTCGGTGCGACGTCCCTGCAGAACGAAGTAGGAACGGAGCTTGCCTTCGCGCACGAATCCCAGCTTCTCCAGCACCTTGCGGGAGGCGTCGTTGTCGATCGCGCAGCGGGCCTCCAGGCGCTCCAGCGGCGTTCGCAGCAGGAGCTCCGGCAGCAACTGGCCGAGCGCGGCCGTCATCGTGCCGCGGCCGTGATGCCGTGTCGCCAGAGCGTAGCCGAGCTCTCCCAGCCCGTGCTCCCAGTTCACGACCGCCAGAGTGACCCAGCCCGATCGTTCGCGGTCGGCTTCGATCATCCAGGTGTAGCGGTCGCCGCGACCGCGGTAGAGGTCCCTGGGGCGCTGCGCCGCCAGGTCTGCGCGCAGCCTGGCAACGGACACGTTGTGGAGCGGCTGGTAGCGGCGCACGGCGGGTTCGGCGCGCCAGCGACGCAGGAACGCCGCATCCGAAGGCTGCGCCGGCCGCACGACGACCTGGACGACGGGAGGAGGCGGTGGATGACGTGTCAGGGGGCTGGTCATCGCCGGTCTACGTGGTTCCGGCACGCCGCCCCAGCCGGGGCAGGGCGCCGCCGAGGGCGATCAGGCTATACCCCTGGGCGAACAGGTAGAGAAAAGGCAGGGACCACCAGCGCCCGTAGAGACCCGCGGCGGCGACGCAGACCCAGAAGTAGAGGGCCAGCGTCGCTTCGCCCCAGAGACTCCATACCGCTCCCGACCGGTAGAGCGCCGGCGGGTTGCCGGCGGCCGCCGGGATCTTCGGCGTACGGGCGAAGACGCCGCCGCGGCGCAACAGTCCGCTGATCGTCGCGGCCGAGTTGCTGAGCGACAGGCCGATACCGATGGACATGGCGAGCGGCACGTCGAACCAGAACCTGGATCCGCGCCGCCCGGCCCGGCGCTGGCCGGCGGCGTAGCAACCGGCTACCGCCACCGTCCCTAGCAGAAACAGCGGCGCGTCGATCCACAGCAGCAGGTGCGGCGACTCCTGCCGCTCCAGGATCGCCGGCAACAGGAGGAGCCCGAGAGCCACGAGCAGGGGGTAGCAGATGCCCGAGGTGAGGTGCGCGGCCGCCGCCAGCTTGACCCGCGGCCTCGCCGCGCTGCGCAGGATGCGCCCGAGGAGCTTGCGCATCGTCTGAGCCGATCCCCGGGCCCAGCGGTGCTGCTGGCTCTTGAAGTCGTTGACCTGGGCCGGCAACTCCGCCGGCACCGCGAGGTCCGTCCTCAGCATGAAGCGCCATCCGGCGAGCTGCGCCCGGTAGGAGAGATCGAGGTCCTCGGTCAGCGTGTCGACCTGCCAGCCCCCCGCGTCCTCAATCGCGCGTCGCCGCCATACGCCCGCGGTGCCGTTGAAGTTGAAGAAGCAACCTGCCCGGTACCGGGCCGCCTGCTCGACCAGGAAGTGGCCGTCCAGCAGCACCGCCTGGGCCCGGGTCAGAAGCGAGTCCTTGCGGTTCATGTGGCCCCAGCACGCCTGGACCATGCCCAGCCCCGGATCGCGGAAGGCCGGCACCGTCCGCCGCAGGAAGTCCGGTTCCGGCACGAAGTCGGCATCGAAGATCGCGATCAGTTCCCCCCGCGCCTGCTCCAGGCCGGCGGCGAGAGCGCCCGCCTTGAAGCCCTCCCGGTCCTTCCGCCGCAGGTGCCTAATGGTCGGCAGCAGCCCTTTCCGCGCTGACGCCCGGGCGAGCTCCGCCTCGACCCGGTCGGCGGTGTCGTCGGTCGAATCGTCGAGGATCTGGACTTCGAGGCGATCCGCGGGGTAGTCGAAGTCGAGAACGGCGGCGATCAGCCGGGGGGCGACGTAGCGCTCGTTGTAGATCGGCAGCTGGACGGTGACCAGGGGCCACACGACGTCCCCTTGCGCGCTATCTTGGACGTCAGCGGAGTCCGCGCCGTCATCATCGCCGTCGACCGGCGATCGCGACAGGCGAAGCACCAGGAGCAGGACCAGCCGATGCAGTCCGTAGAGAGCGAGCGTACCGAGAACGGCGTAGTAGACCGGCAAGAGCACGTACGCTGACGATATGGCAAGGGAACGAGGGCTCGGAGCGGTGGCGGCGGCCGTGTGGCCGCTGCTCGCCTGCTTCGCCGGGCTGCTCGCGCTCGACCGCGCGGGGTTCGATCCCGCCCCGGGCGCCGCGGGCGCTGGCGTCCTCTTCCTGCTGGTGCTGCTCCTGGCGTTCGGCGCGCTGTGGTGGGGGCTGCGGCGTCTGGGTGCGGCGACGGGCTCGCGGAGCGACGTTCCGGCGGCGGGCGTGCTGGCGGTGGCCGTCCTGCTCCGCCTGCTCGCTCTGCCCCTCACGCCGAGCCTCTCCGACGATGTCTACCGGTACGTGTGGGACGGACGGGTCGCCGCCTCGGGAGCGAACCCGTACCTCCTGACGCCGGACGACGAGAGCCTCGCCGGGTTGCGCGACGACTCGTGGAGGAAGACCGCGCATCGGGACGTCGCCACGGTGTATCCGCCGCTGGCGCTGGGGACGTTCGCCGCCGCCGCGATGCTGCCGCGGCCTCTGCTCGGGTACAAGCTGGCGCTTGCCGCCGTGGACCTGGCCGGTTGCGCGCTGCTGCTGTTGCTCGCTCGGCGTCGCGGCAATGCCTGGATAGCCCTCGCCTACGTCTGGAATCCGTTGCTTGTCGTCGAGGGGGCCGGCATGGGGCATGTCGACGTGCTGGGGGCTTCGCTGGTCATCGGCTGTGTGTGGTTGCTGTCGGGTGGCGGGCGGCGGGGACGCCGGGGCACCCAGTGGGTGGTGGCCGGGGTGGTCGGTGCGCTTGCTGTGCTGGCCAAACTCGTGCCTCTGGCGGTGCTGCCGCTCTGGTGGCGGCGGGCCGGTGGCCGGCAGAGGCGGCGCTTTGCGGTTGGCGCCGTCTCGCTGCTTCTGCCGGCGACAGTCGCCGTGCTGGTCTGGACCGGCCGCGTTCCGCCCGGCCTGGTCGAGTACGCGCTGCGCTGGGAGTACAACGGCCCTCTCTACGAGCCGTTGTGGCGCGTGATCGGCGCGCTTCGGCTCGACCTGGCCGCTTCCGGGATCGTCCACGTCGTCCGGGTGATCTTCGGTGGCGACATCGAGGCGACGCCCTGGAGCACGCTCTACTCCTACGCCTATCCCCAGTTCCTGGCCCGCGTCGGGCTCCTGGCCGCCGGCGCCGTGCTCTGGCTTCGTCTCTGGCGGCGGCGCCCCGGACCGGTCCGGGCGGCGTTCGGAGCCTTCGCCCTCGTGCTCCTGATGAGCCCCACGTTCTACCCCTGGTACCTGATCTGGGTCCTCCCCTGGGCCGCGTTGACCGGCGCCCGCGCCGTCCTCGTGCTTTCCGCGACCCTGCCTCTGGCCTATCTTCCCGCCGTGACCGGATTGCCGTACTTTCCCTGGGTCTACAGCGCAATCTGGCTGCCGCCGCTGATTCTGCTCGTGCTTGAGCGCCGACGCCCTGAGCCCCCGTCACCATGAAGTACCGCCTGCTGATCGCCTACGACGGGTCGGACTACGCCGGCTGGCAGCGCCAGGACAACGCCCTGGCCGTGCAGCAGGTCGTGGAGGAAGCCGTGGCGGCGGTGGCGGGCCGGAACGTCACCGTCCATGGCGCCGGACGCACCGACGCCGGCGTCCACGCCGCCGGACAGGCGGCACATCTCGATCTCCCGGCCGGATCCCTCCCGTCCGGCGGGACTCGCCGGGCGCTCGTCCACGGCGTGAACCACCATCTCCCGGCAGCGATCCGGGTGCTTGCCGCCGACGCCGTCGACGACTCGTTTCACGCCCGCAAGAACGCGTCGTTCAAGGTCTACGGCTACCGGCTCTGCACCGCGCCGGTGATCGATCCGTTCCGGGCGCCCTTCGTGGTCCCGGCGCCGCGAAGACTCGATCTCGAGTCGATGAAGTCAGCGGCCTCTCTGGTCCGCGGGAGGCACGACTTCTCGGCCTTCGCCAAGGCCGGCGGCAGCCACGGCACCACGGTGCGGACGATTCACGAAGCCGGATGGACCGAACAGGGAGACGAGATCCGGTTCCGCGTCGCCGGCGACGGGTTCCTGCGCGGCATGGTCCGCGCCCTGGTGGGCACGACCCTGGAGGTCGGCCTCGGCCGCCGGTCGCTGGACGAGATTGCGACGCTGCTTTCCGGTCGGCCGCGCGCCGAGGCGGGCCCGAACGCTCCCGCGCGGGGCCTCTGTCTGGAGCGCGTGGAATACGATCACGGCAAATGAAACGCGTCGTCACGGGCGTCGTGACCGCGGCGCTGGCAGCCGCCCTCGTCCTCTACCTCGACCCCGTCCTGCTGGGTGTGGCGGTCACGCTCGTGGTTCTCGTGGCGGCCGCCGAGTACAGCGCGCTGGTGCAGCGGATCGTCGTCTCGCGGACCGTGAGCTGGGCGCTCTGGCTCGCGGTCGGCGTCCTCGCCCTGGCCGACACGATCGCGAACGAACTGATCGACGTGCCGCTGCCGGCCGGCCTGACCGGCGCCGGGACCTGGTTCGCCGCCGCGGCCCTCATCCTCGCCCTGGCGACGGCGGTCGGCCTCGCCAGCCACGCCGACATCCGCGATCGGCTGCTGACCTCGGCCCTGTTCACCTACGGCGCCCTCTGGCTCGGCCTGTTCCTGGTCGCCGCGATCAACCTCCACGTCCTCGAACCGGTGCTCCTCTTCTGGGTCCTGGTCGTCGCCTCCCTCGGCGACATCGGCGCCTACTACGGCGGCCGCCTGCTCGGACGCCGGCCCCTGGCGCCGGTGCTCAGCCCGAAGAAGACGATCGCGGGCGCGGTGAGCGGTCTGGCCGCCAGTAGCGCCGCCGGCGTCGCGGTGGTCCTGGTGTGGCGCGGCCCCGATGCCCTCGGCCCGGACGTCCCCATCCTGGCGCTGCTCTGCGGCGGCGCCGGACAGGCCGGAGACCTGGTCGAGTCGATGCTCAAGCGGGCCGTGGCGGTCAAGGACACGGGCGCCCTCCTGCCTGGGCATGGCGGGCTGCTGGACCGCCTCGACAGCGTTCTGCTGGCGACGCCGGTGTTCTACGTTGCCGTCCAGGCCGGTGCGACGCCGTCGCTCCTGCCGTGAGCGTGCGGAGGCTTGGCGTTCTTGGCGCCACCGGCTCGGTCGGTGAAGCCGCCCTCGCCGTCGCGCGCCGGCACCCCGACAGACTCGGCGTCTCCCTCCTGGCCGCCGGCGGCACCCGACCTGCCCGGCTCCTGCAACTGGCTCACGAGTTCCGCCCGCGCCGGATCGTCGTCGCAACAGCGGGGGCCGCGGAAGCGATTCGCGCCGAGCTGCCCACCGGCACCGACCTCCGTTGGGGCGAGTCGGCACTGGTCGACGCGGTCGGCGCCCGCGACATCGACCTGGTGCTTACCGCGATCGTCGGCGCGGCCGGTCTCAGGCCCGCCGCGGCGGCCCTCGCCGCCGGGGCCGACCTGGCGCTGGCGAACAAGGAGGCGATGGTCGCCGCGGGCCCGCTCCTGCGCCGGCTGGCGGCCGCCTCGAGCGCGAAGATCATGCCGGTCGACAGCGAGCACGCCGCGATCCACCAGGCGCTCCGCGCGGGTCGGCGCCGTGAGGTCCGGCGCCTCGTGCTGACCGCCTCGGGCGGCCCGTTCCTGGACCGTGATCCGGCAACCCTGGACACGGTGACGCCCGCCGAGGCAACGGCCCATCCGACCTGGAACATGGGAGCCAAGATCAGCGTCGACTCCGCGACGCTGATGAACAAGGGACTGGAACTGATCGAGGCGAGCTACCTTTTCGACGTTCCGGGATCCAGAATCGACATCCTGATTCACCCGCAGTCCCTGGTGCACTCGATCGTCGAGTTCCGGGACGGCAACTCGATCGCCCAGATCTCGGCCAACGACATGGAGTACCCCATCCGGTACGCCCTGTCCCATCCCGAACGCTGGCCGCGCTCCGACGACGGCGCCGCGAGCGGACTGAGCGAACTGCTGGAGACGACGTCCGAGCTCCAGTTCAGGAAGGTCGACCCGGAGGTGTTCCCGGCGCCGTCCCTCGCGCGCGAGGCGCTCGTCCGGGGGAACGGCGCGCCGGCGGCGCTCAACGCGGCCAACGAGACGGCCGTGGCGGCGTTCCTGGGCGGCGCCGCGCCCTTCACCGCCATCGTGCCGGCGGTGGCGGACGTGCTCGACCGTCACGGCCGGGAAACCGGCAGCGCGGAGCCGGCGACGATCGACGAGGCCCTGGAATGGGACTCCTGGGGCCGCCGCCGCGCCCGGGAAGTCCTCGCGCACCCGCGCGGTTAGCATCCACGGAGTAGCGCGGACGCGCTCGCTGGCACGATGACCTTCCTTAGCAACATACTGGCCTTCCTGGTCGTGGTCGGAGTGATCATCTTCGTCCACGAACTGGGGCACTTCCTGGCCGCGAGGCTGTTCCGGATCCGGGTCCGGGTCTTCTCCATCGGCATCGGTTCCCGCATCTGGGGCTTCGAGCGCGGCGGCACGGAGTACCGGCTGGCCATGATTCCGCTCGGGGGCTATGTCGCCTTCTCGGGAATCGACGCTGCAAATCCGACCGGTGACGCGGGCGACTTCACCGCCAAACCGCGCTGGCAGCGAGTGATCGTGCTCCTGGCAGGCCCGGCGGCGAACGTGGTGCTGTCGATCGTCCTGATCGCGGCGGTACTGATGGCCGGGACCGAGCTGGCCGGACCGCGGGACCTGAGCACCGAGATCGGCGGCGTGGCGCCCGACTCGGCCGCGGCCGAAGCCGGGCTCCTGGCGGGCGATGTGATCCTGCGCCTGGACGGCGAGGACGTGTCCGACTGGCGGGAACTCTCGAACACCATCCTCATGTCGCCGGAACGCCGGCTCGAGATCGACTTCGAGCGCGACGGCGAAGCCCTGAGCACCGTGCTCGTCCCTAACCGGATGCCGCGGTACGAGCTGGGCGACGCGGGGCTCTACGCCAGCCTCCTGCCGCGGGTGCGTCAGGTATTCGAGGACACTCCGGCCGAGCAGGCCGGTCTGCGGTACGGGGACACGCTGTACGCCGTCAACGGCCATCCCGTCGCCGACGCCGACGACTTCCGCCGGCTGGTCGAGCCGCGGGCGGGCGAGGAGGTCAGCGTCGAGATCGGCCGCGGCGAGGACCGTCTGGTCGTGCAGCTCGTGCCGGCGAACGAGGCCGGGGTCGGCCGAGCCGGCATCGCGATCAGCCACTTCTCCTATCAGCGCGTCGGTCCGGTCGCGGCAATCGTGGAAAGCGCCCGGATCAACTGGGAGACGACGACCGAGATCTTCGGCTTTCTGGGCGGCCTGGTCGAACGCCGGGTCTCACCGCAGAGCGCGCTGGCCGGCCCGATCGAGATTGGCCGGATCAGCGGTCAGGCGGCCCGCAGGAGCTTCAGCGACCTGGTGTTCCTGATCGCCCTGATCAGCCTGAACCTCTGCATCCTGAACCTGCTGCCGATCCCGATGCTCGACGGCGGCCAACTCGTCATCCTGCTGCTCGAGAGCGTTCTGCGCCGCGACCTCTCGCTCCAGATCAAGAACCTGGTCACCCAGTTCGGCCTGGTGGTGGTCGTGGCCATCATGTTGTTCGCGATCTACTTCGACCTGGTGAAGAACCTGCCCGGCCTCGGGCGCTGAAGGCGGTTCGATGGCGATGGCCGGCAAGCTCCCGGACTGGATCGGCAAGGCGGTGCGCCACCCCTGGCTCAGGCGGGGCGTCCTCTTCGCCGCCTACGGGGGCTTGCTCGTCCTCCTGCTCGGTGCCTCGTCCTACCTGGCCCTCTCGAACTTCGTCCGCAGCGGAGTCATCGCCGTACCCGACCTGGTGGGCCTCGATCGAAGCCAGGCCGAAGCCGGCCTCGCCACCGCGGGTCTGGCCTTGCAGCGGGTGGAGGACGACCGCTACGACGAGGCGGTCCCGGCGGGCCACGTGCTCCGGCAGGATCCTCCCGCGGGCAGCGCGGTCAAGGAGGGCAGCAGCGTGGTCGTCTACCTGTCGCGGGGCCGGGAACTCGTCGAGACGCCGGACCTGAGCGGCCAGGTCCTGCAGACGGCCCAGGTCAGTCTCACGGCCTCCGGGCTGCAGATGGGCAGGAGCCGGAGCGTGTTCGCCGAGTCCGGCGAACCGGGCACCGTCGTCCGCCAGGACCCTCCCGCCGGCAGCCCGATCGACCCCTCGTCCCAGGTGGACCTGATGGTCAGCCTGGCCAACCCCGGGGCGACGTACGTCATGCCGGACCTGATCGACCTGCCCGAGGACCCGGTCCGCGACTTCTTCGAGACGCGCGGATTCCGACTCGGAAGGGTAAAGTACGAACCCTACGAAGGCGTCCCAGCCGGGATCATCCTGCGTCAGTACCCGCTCCCGGGCCACCCCCTGCGGCAGAGCGATTCGATCGCCCTCGTGGTAGCCGCGCTAGACAGTCGCTGAAGCCGCCAAGTTCGCCCGCAAGAACCTGAACGATGAAGATCGCGCCTTCGATCCTGGCGGCGGACCTCGCCGATCTGGCCGCCGCCGTCAAACTCTGCGAGGACGGCGGCGCGCAGCTCATCCACGTCGACGTGATGGACGGTCACTTCGTGCCCAACCTGACCTTCGGTCCACCGGTGATCGTCGATCTGGCCAGGCGCACACGCATCGGCTTCGACATCCACCTGATGGTCTCGAACCCGGAAGCGCTGCTCGACCGGTACCTGGACAGCGGGCCGGCCTGGGTGTCGATCCACCACGAGGCGACGGAGGAGCCGGGACGGCTTGCGACCCGCATCCGCGAGGGCGGCGCCGGCGCAGGCGTGGCGATCAACCCGGCGACGCCGCTGGACGAGCTCCTGCCCTACCTGGACCAACTGGACTTCGTCGTGCTGATGTCGGTCGTGCCCGGTTTCGCCGGCCAGGCCTTCCACCCCGAAGTGCTCGAGAAGGCCCAGCGTCTCCGCGCGGTGGTCGATGAACGGGGATTGCCGGTGAGCATCGAAATGGACGGCGGCATCAAGCCCGGCAACCTGGACGAGGTGGCGGCTGCCGGTGTCGACGTCGCGGTCGTGGGTTCCGGCGTCTTCGCCGCGGACCGTCCGGCCGAGACCCTGGTCGCCCTCCGGCGGCAGGCGGGCGAATGAACCGTCGCCGCACACTCCTGCTGACGGCCGCGCTGGCCCTGTTCGTCGGATGCGGCGGCGTCAGGGACGACCCCATTCTGCGGCTCTCGTCGGCGGAGGCACTCGAGATCGGCAAACAACTGCTGGAGGACGAGAAGTTCACGCAGGCGCGCGAACACCTCGTCCACGCCTTCGAGGTCGAACCGAACTCCGAGACCGGTCGTGAAGGGCTGCTACTGGCCGCGGACGCCCTGTTCCTGCGTGGCGGCTACCAGTCGTACGTCGAAGCCGAGCAGCGTTACCGGGACTTCCTGAACCGGTTCCCGACCTCCGACCAGGCGGCCTACGCCCAGTTCCGTCTCGCCGCCTCGCTCGCCGAACGAATGGAGAAGCCGGACCGCGATCAGCAGACGGCCCGGCTCGCGCTGACCGAGTTCGAGAACGTCCGCCGCCTGTATCCGACCAGTCAGTTCGCCGGTCAGGCGGCCCAGCGAATCGTCGAGGTCCGCAACCACCTCGCGGAGCACGAGTTCGTCGTCGGTGCCTTCTACTACCGCTTCCGTACTCCCACCGCCGCCGGCAACCGCTTCAGGGAGATGCTCGAGCAGTACCCGGACTACCCGGAGCCCGACAAGATCCTCGCTCACATGTGTCTCACGTATCGCATGGTGCTCCAGCAGATTCCGAGCAGGCTGGGACTCGACCGCTTCGACTACCTCCGCGAAGCCTGTGAGCAACTGTGGAACGAGTTCCCGGGCAGCCCCTGGCTCAAGAAGGCGCCTTCGGAGGAGCAGCTCCGGAATCTCCGCACCAAGCTGCCGGACACGCCCATCCGGCCGGACAGGAGTCGACAGGATGGTCCGCCCGCGGAAGAGAACAACGACATTTGAACCGCGTCTCTCGCTGGCGATACTGGCATTCGCCGGCCTGAGTGGAGGCTGCGCCTCGACCGATACGCCCGGTGGTTTCATCGATCGCCTGAGGACCCCGAACGAAGGCGTCCGCGCCGAGCTCGAGCAACTCGAAGAGCGGGTGCGGCGGCTCGAGACCGAGGCCTCGGCGAGCAACACCGGAAACGCCCGCCTCAGGGAACGGATCGCCGAGCTCGAGGCAACCCTGGAAGAGGTCCGCGCTTTGGCGGCGGCCCCGGCTCCACCCGCTCCGTTCGAGCCGCAACCACCGCCCAGGGTGCAGGTGCTCGAGGTGAGCGAACTCGAGGACGACACGGATCGAGCGCCGGCCGGGAACGAGGCCAACCCCGCGGCCTCCGCCGAACGCACCGGCCATGAACTGTACGACCAGGCGCTTCAGGCCTTCATGAGCCACGAGTACGTGGAGGCCGAGTTCGGCTTCCAGCAATACATCAGCGACTTCCCCGACACAGACCTGTCCGACAATGCCCTCTACTGGATCGGCGAGTGCCGGTTCGCGCGCGGTGACGACCGGGGCGCGATGGCCGCGTTTCAGCAAACGCTCCAGGACTTTCCCCACGGCAACAAGGTGCCCGATGCGCTGCTGAAGCTGGGCCGGTCACTTGAGCGACTGGGCGACACGGACGGCGCCCGGCGCCGCTTTCGCGAGGTCTCGAGGCGCTTCCCGGACACCGAAGCCGCGCGGATGGCAGCCGATTCGCTGGCCGTGCTGGGCGATCGCTAGAGTCACCTGTTTCTCGCCCCGAAACGGGCCTTTCGCAGGCCTGTAGCGCCCCAAGCGTGTGCTAACATCGCCGTTTCGGAATCAAACTCGCGTTGAAGTCACACAGCCCAGACGACCGCCTTCGGGACGACGCGACCGAGGATCTCAACGGCCAGCTTGATCGCCTCGTGAACCAGTTGGCTTCCCGGGGCGTTACCCTGTCGCAAGCCCGCGAGATCTTCGAACGGCAGTTCATCCTCGCCTCGCTGCAACTCAACCACGGCAACATCACCAACTCGGCCAACCACCTGGGTCTCCATCGCAACACACTGCGGAACAAGGTCGCCACGCTTCAGATACAGGCAACCGACTACCGAGGCTCCAGCAAGAGGATTCAGTCGAGATAAGGCCCGAAACGCATCGCAGGCTCGCCGTCCCGGATCTTCATCCGACCTGTACCAGACTGGCACAGAGCTTGCTCCCTGCAACGTGACCAGGCGCTCCCACTGGCAGCGACCGCCTGGCGCCGTCAAGAAGCCTCCTCATCTGCCAGCGATTCCGTGGCGCCGACGAACGCGCAGACGTCCCAATGACCTCGCACAGACTCAACCTTCCGAACCGGGCCATTGCCATGACCGTGGCAGCTGCTGCCATTCTGGCCGGCGCGCCCCGAGAAACCGCGCCCGGCCGGCACTTGCAACCGTTGCCCATGTCGCCCCCTCTGGAAGACATCGTTCTCCTCGAGCAGGTTCAGGCGTGGATTGAACCGTCGGCCGGACCCGCCTCCACGTACCTGGGAGGGGGTCCACTCTACGAGTGCATCCAGTCGTACCGGGAGAGCTTCGAGCTGTTCATCGGCGCCGCCGACGACGACGCAGTGCGTGACCGGATGCAGCTCGTTCCGTACGGCGGCCTGATCGTCAGCGCCGCCGAGCGACACGGCGTCGACCCGCTCCTCGTGGCGGCGATTGTCCAGGCCGAATCCTCGTTCGATACGGAGGCGGTCTCACCCCGGGGCGCCCTCGGCCTGATGCAGATGATGCCGACGACCGCTGAACAGTTGGGAGTCGCCGATGCCTACGACCCCAGCCAGAACCTCGACGCGGGTGTGAGCTACCTGGCGTACCTGCTGCGCCGCTTCGACGACGACCTGGTCCTGGCTCTCGCCGGCTACAACGCGGGCCCCGGCGCCGTCGACCGCTTCGGCGGCCTGCCCCCCTTCCGCGAGACGCGTGGATTCACCAACGGCGTGCTTCGCGTCTACATCGCCCACCACCGCGCGGCCTGGGCCGCGGTCAACCCGGGCGGGCTCGATTTCGCGGTACTGGCGGGCGGCTGACAGCCGCGGCTCCAGCTAGCTGCTCTTTGCGGCCGACGAAGACGCGTTTTCCTCCTCCAGCTCGGAGGAGTCGTCGCCCCGCAGCCCCCGCTTGAAGTTGCGGATGCCCTCACCCATCCCCCGGCCAAGCAGTGGCAGCTTGCTGCCGCCGAAGATGACCATCAGGATGACGAAGATGATGAGAAGCTCTTGGATGCCAATGGAAGGCATGGGGGTCTCCTGTTGAACGTCGGGCTCGGGCCGCGACTCTAGCAGCTACGCTGGTGCACCGGGCCTTTCGCCGGCCAACGCCGTCCACTCCCGGCGCAGTCGGGGAGCGAGTTCGCGGCCTTCGGGAAGAGCGTCCAGCGCGTCGAAGAAACGTCGCAGGGCGGGCCGGATCAACGGCAGGTGACGGTCGTTGCCGAGCGCGGCAAAGTGGGCGAACGTGCCGACTATCTTGAGCATCCGCTGCGCTACCGCGGCGTTGTAGAGGGCGAACTCGTCGACGTCTTCTCCCAGGACCGCCAGATGACCCCGCCGCTGGCCGGCGGAGAGCGCCAGGCTGTCGTTCAGCAGCGAGGCCAGGTCGTAGTGCGGCGGACCTGGCCGCAGGTCCTGGTGATCGATCACGACGACCTCCGCCTCAGCCCCCTGCCGCGCCGAAGGCCGCAGCATCAGGTTGCGAACCATGAAGTCACGATGACAGGGCACCGGCACCGCCGAACCGAGACGCTCGCACACGGCGCTGCACAGGGCGCGCAGTTGCTCGGCCAGAGTCCGGTTTCTCACCAGCCCGCGCGGCTCGAGAAAGCGTTCCCAGGTCAGGTCGAGCTCCGCCATGAGCAGGTCGCGGTCGAGCGGCGGCGAGCCCAGAGCGCGCACGCTGTCGGGAGACAGCAGCTGGATTCGGCCGATGTGAGCCACCGCCTCCGTCAGGCACCGGTCGAGCGCCGCCGGATTCAGACCTCCACCCTCCCAGCGGTCGAAGACCGTCTGCGGCCCCAGGTCTTCCAGGAGGATCCAGACGATCCCGGCAAGCGAGTGCCGTTCGACTCCAGGCACCGGCACGCCGGCCGAGTTCAGCAGCTCTGTCGCCGACAGGAACCGCGACGCCACGTCGGCCATGTCGCCCGGGTAGGCGCAGACGACGAACTGCTCGCCACTCTCGAGGCGCAGCCGCGCGTAGCGCCGCGCGGAAACGTCGCCGGCCAGCGGCTCGAACGAAACGGGCCGGAAGCCCGCGGCTCCAAGCTCTTCGACGACCGGCCCCCAGAGAGCCCGATCGTCCGGTGACGAGCCCGGACTGTCGCACGAAGTGTCTGTCTGGGATAATGCTCTCGGTGCCATGGAACCCCGGCTCAAGCAACTGCTCGAAGATCTCACGCGCTCCCTGTGCGAGGCGATCGCAGAATCGCCTGACGTCCACGACCGGCTCGAGTCGATTCGGCGCGAAGGCTACACGCTGAACCTGTTCCTCGACTGCAAGCCCTTCGAGAGTGACGACGAAACCGAGACGGAAGACGAGACGGAGCGGCCTCGACCGGCGCCGCCCTTCAGGATCAACGGCCGCGACCTCGCCTTCCTCCGGTCCGTCGGGATCGACCCCACGCGGAAGGCCCGCAGCCGCAGTTCCCGGCAATAGCGCTAGTCGCGCCAGATGAAGCCATAGTTTCGGCCCGCCCGGGCACCGTCTCGACGGTAGCTCCACCACTCCGGACTGCAGCGCACGCAGCACTCCACCGTCGAGACCGGGGCCACGCCCAGGCCGGCAAGCTGCCGCAACGCCGCGACTGGCAGGTCGAGGTGCGGCTTCCGGCCGGGTCTTCGAGTGACCACCTCCGCACCGCTCCGGGACTCCACCTGGACGGCGACATCTTCGCCGACCTCGTAGCAGCAGGGACCGATCGCCGGACCGATCCAGGCTTCGGCCGACGCCACGTCGCGGAACGAGTCACGGCTCAACTCGTGGACGGCCGAGGCCAGAACACCGCTCGCGAGGCCACGCCAGCCGGCGTGAACCGCGGCCACCGAGTCTCCGGCGGCAATCAGCACGGGCACACAGTCGGCGACGAAGACCGTGGCCGCCACTCCGGACTCCGAGACGATCAGCGCATCCCCATCGCCGGTCGGCCCAGGCCTCGTGGCTCTCAGCACATCGGTGCCGTGCCGCTGACGAAGCCAGGCCGGTGCGACCGCCGCCGCCTCGGGCACCTGGTCCGCCAGAACTCTGAGCGCGTCCTCCGGACCGGCTTCTCCCCCTTGCGGCGCCACGCCGAGAAAGGCGGCCCAGACGGGCGGGCGGCGGTAGACCGCGAGTGCGACATTGCGCCTGCTGTAGGATGCCGCGGCCATTTGTGACGGCCATGAGCGTAGCGCAGAGCACGACCGGGACGGGTGCCGTCGGAGCTCCCGTCGACACGGGGTGGGAAACAGTCATAGGACTGGAAGTCCACGTCCAGTTGCGCACCCGGACGAAGATGTTCTGCCGCTGCGAGAACCGCTTCGGCGCCGAGCCGAACGAACTCGTCTGCCCGGTCTGCCTCGGCTATCCCGGCACCCTGCCGGTGACCAACCAGCACGCGGTCGACCTGGCCATCCGGCTCGCGCTGGCCCTCGGCTGCGAGATCCGCCGGCGGTCCGTGTTCGCGCGCAAGAACTACTTCTATCCCGACCTGCCCAAGGGCTACCAGATCAGCCAGTACGACGAGCCCCTGGCCGAGGGGGGCGGCGTGCCGCTGCCGTCGGGTAACACCGTGCGGATCCACCGGCTCCACCTGGAGGAGGACGCAGGCAAGCTGCTACACGAAGTGCCGGGAGGCGGGCCGCTCCCGGGCCGGAGCCTGGTCGACTTCAACCGTTGCGGGGTGCCCCTGGTGGAGATCGTCACGGAGCCGGAGATCGGTTCGCCGGCGGACGCGCAGGCCTATCTGCAGGTCCTTCACCAGGTCCTGCTCTACACCGGCGCCAGCGACGGCAACATGGAGGAAGGCAGCCTGCGCTGCGACGCGAACCTCTCGCTCCGGCCGGTCGGCGAGACCACGCTGGGCACGAAGACGGAGGTCAAGAACCTGAACTCGTTCCGCCACGTGGCGAAGGCGCTTGAGTACGAGCGGGAACGCCAGTTGCAGGTCCTGACCTCGGGCGGCCGGGTCGAGCAGGAGACGCGGAGCTTCGAGCCCTCAACCGGCGTGACCCGGTCGCTCCGGTCGAAGGAGGAGGCGCACGACTACCGGTACTTTCCCGAGCCCGATCTGCCCACCGTCGTGCTGTCCGGCGAACGGATCGAACGGCACGCGAGCCAGCTTCCTGAGCTGCCGTGGACGAAGAGCGCCCGTTTCCGCGAGGCCTACGGGCTGCGCTCGGAAGAGGCGGCGCTGCTCTCCGGCAGCGTCGCTCTGGCGACCTACTACGAGCGAGCCGTCGCCGCCCACCCGAAGGGCAAGAAAACCATCGCCAACTGGGTGATGACGGAACTCCTGCGCGAGCTGAAGGAGCGGAGCATCGAGGTGGAAGAAGCGATCGCGCCGGAGCGCCTCGCCGCCGTCGTCGCCCTGGTCGACTCCGGCGAGCTGTCCGCCACCGCCGCCAAGGAAGTGCTCGCCGCGGCCTGGGACTCGTCCGAAACCCCGGACCAGATCGCAGACCGGCTCGGGCTCCGCCAGGTCCGCGACGATGCCCAACTCGAAGCCTGGGCCGACGAGGCGATCGCCGCCAACGAGAAGGCCGTCACTGAGTACCGCGGCGGCCGCCAGCAGGCCCTCGGCTACCTGGTCGGCCAGATCATGAAGGCCTCACGCGGCAGCGCCGAACCCCGAGCCGCCCAGGAGATCCTGCGCCGCAAGCTGGCTGACCGCTAGCGGCGCGGCGGCTCCTTCGTGGCTCCGGTGATCTCGTCCAGTTCCCCCTGGATCTTCTCCAGCCGCTCCTTGATTACCTCGATCGTGGCGTTGTGCTCGTCCGCTTCCTCGTTGTCGGCAGCGATCTGCTGGTTCTCGCGGACACGGGCGGCGCCTTCCGGATCGCCAGCCCTCCCGTAAGCCTCGATCGCTTCACTGAACCTCTTTTGCTTCTCGAGCGCGAAGGCGAGATAGGCCCAGATGGCCTGCGCGTCCACGCCTGTGGCCAACTCCAGGGCCCTCGTTAGCGGCGCTTCCGCGTCGTTGAAGCGCCCGAGCGATCCGTAGGTCTGTCCGAGGTAGTAGTGGGCGTGCCAGTCGCTGGCGTTCTTTGAAATCGCCTGCTGCAACGTCGAAACGGCCGACTCGTAGTTCTTTCCGCCGAGCTGAACCTCAGCGAGCAGCAAGAGGTTCTCGTAGGACGGATCGCTACCGACGAGGCTCCTGGCCACATCCCCGGCCTTGCGATACACAGCCCTCTTCGCTTCGCCTTCGGTCCTTCGACCCTTGATCTTCAGGGCGTTGACCAGAACTTCCTTCCACTCCGTCCTGCTGCCGTCCATCGACGTCGCATGCTCAAAGGCGGCGATGGCCGCATCCAGCTGCGCGTCGTCCTGCAGCTTCCTGCCGTAGTCGAAGCGCGCTCTCGCATCGCCCGGCTTGAGATCGGCCACTCTGCCAAGGTCGACCGCGGCGCTTCCGGTGTTCCCCAGCTTCGCGTGGCTACGACCTCGCCTCTGGTACACCTGGATCTGCGCCTGCTTCGGCAAGCTGCCGATGTCCAGCCGGTTCAGCGCCGCGATGCAGTCAGCGGGCTTGTCGCTTTCGTCGAAGGCCCGCCCGAGGTAGACGCGGCTGGGGACATCGTTCGGATTCAGCTCGACGGCCTTCCGCAGCGGCACGACCGCGTCGCCCGGCCTCCCGGCGGAGATGAGGGAGCGACCCAGCATGTGGTAGCCCCGCGGTTCATCGGGCCGCTCCTCGACGAACTTCCGGAACTCGGCCACGGCTAACTCGAAGTTCCCGGCCCTGAAGGCGGCAGCCCCCGCATCGTAGTCAGCGAGAGCGCCGCTGGCGGCCAGCAGGAGGCAGGACGCGGTCAGGACAAGCGAGGATCGCCTATTGGTCATGGGGCCCCTCCGATGGGTTCGGACGTGGATTGTTGCGATCTGGCCAGTGATGCCAGATCCCAACACCCGACCAAGGGGCGTCTATTCCGACCTGCTCAGTCGCCAGGAGGAGCTAGCGGCGCGGAGGCTCGTTCGTCGCCCCGGGAACCTCTTCGAGTTGCCGGCGGAGTTCCTCTTGCTTGCGCTCGAGTTCCGCGATGTTCTCGTTGAACTCGTCGGCTTCCCGGTTTTCCTGCGCGATCTGCTTGTTCTCACGCACCCGCGCGGCGCCAGCAGCGTTCCCGGCCCGTTCGTAGGCCGAGATCGCCGGGTCGTACTTGTTCTGCTTGGAGAGCACGAAGCCGAGGTAGTCGAGGACCTGCCTCTTGTCAGCATCATCGGAAGCCAGAGGGAGGGCGTCGTTCAGCGCCGCCTCGGCGTCGCTGTAGCGCTCGAGCGAGCCATACGCCTGCCCGAGGTAGAAGTGCGCGTGCCAGTCGTTGCTCTTCTTCGAGATCGACTGCTGGAACGTCGATGCCGCCGAGTCGTAGTTCTTGCCGCCAAGCTGCACTTCGCCCAGCAGGAGGAGGTTGTCATACGAGGGGCTGCTCCCGACCAGGCTCCTCGCCACGTCTTCAGCCTTGCGGTAAATGCCGGCCTTCCCGGAACCCTGGGTACTCCGTCCCTTGACCTTCAGGGCGTTCACGAGAATCTTCTTCCACTCCGACTTGCTGCCGTCCATCGAGATCGCCCGCTCGTACGCAGCTATCGCGGGATCGAGCTGCGCATCGCTATGGAGCATCTGGCCATACTCGAAGCGAGCACCGGCGTCGCTGGGCTTCAGGTCGGCGACCCTGCCCAGATCAGCAGCCGCACTGCCCGTATTCCCCAACCGCGCGTAGCTGGCGCCACGCGTCTCGTACACCCCGACCTGGATGTTCGCGGGCAACGCGCCGATGTTGAGCCTGCTGAGCGTCGAAATGCACTCCCTGGGCTTGCCGCTCTGGTAGAAGGCCTGGCCCAGGAGCACCTGGCTGCCGATGTCGTCGGCCTTCATTTCGATTGCCTTCTGGAAGGCGGCAACCGCTTCGCCGGCCTTGCCGCCCCGGAGCAGGGAACGGCCCAGCATCTGGTAGCCGGCCTGCTGGTCAGGGCGCTCCTCGACGAACTGCTGGAACTCGGCGATCGCCTGGGCGTAGTTGCCGGACTTGAATGCGGCCACGCCCTCGTCCCAGCCAGCAAAGGCCACGGATGCGGTCAGCAGTGCACAGACCGTAGTAAGAGCGGGTACGGATCGACGAGTAGTCATGATTGGGCCGTAGTCCTCAGCTCTACTGGAGCTGGAAGTTGACGGTCAGGTTGTAGTACACGGCGACCGGCTTGCCGTTCAGCGTCGCCGGCTTGAACTTCCACTGCTGCACGGCCGACACGGCGGCTTCGGCAAGACCCATCGGCAGGGGCTTCAGGATCTTGATGTCGGTGATGTCGCCATTCTTGTCGATCGTCGCCTGGAGGATGACGACACCCTGGATCCGCGCCTTGCGCGCGATCTCGGTGTACTGGGGCTGGATCTCGTTGATCTTCTCCGGCTTCGTCACGTCGCCGGTTACGTAGATCGGCCCGGTCGGTTCCGGCGGAGGCGGCGCCTCGGGAAGGTCGAAGAGATCGAGATCGTCGACCTCGGGAATGTCGATCTCCTCCGGCTCGTCGATCCGGATCGGCTCCGGCTCGTCAGGCGTGGGATCGGGGATCGGAACCTTCTTCGACTTCGGCTTCGGAATCTGCTGCTCTTCCTTCGGCGGTGGCGGCTTGAAGCGCACCTGCTGCACGACGAAGACCTTGGGCTTCGGCGGCGGCGCCACCGTGTCGCCGTACAGATCCGGCAGCTTCACGATCAGCAGGATGCCGTGGAGGATGACCGCCAGTCCCAACGAGTACCGGAAGGTCTTGTTGTCCTCGCGGGTCTCCTGCACGTAGGTCAGCAGGCCCTGTTCGGCGGAGGTCAGCGCGGTCGGTTCGTCCTTCGCGGGCTCCTCGGCGGGGGATGCAGCCTGTTCGAGATTCTCGTCACTCATCCGGTTACCTCTCTTCGGTCAGGTTCTCGGTCAGGTGTTCTGTGGCGTGGTGTCTGAGTTCAACGTCCAGCCGGTTTCGGCGTATTCCGATTCCTAGTACCAGAAGCTCTGGATCTCGCGCTGGGTCGGCACCGAGATGTTGATCGGCTGCTCGAGGCCGTAGTCCTCCCACTGGCGCAACTCGTCGTACACCTGCACCATGTACCGGTACGGCGTCGCGATGTCGGGGCGGATGATCACCGGCTTCTTCGGGTTCCGCTCGAGCTTCGGCTTCAGGTAGGGGATGATCTCCTGCAACTGCATCGGATCCTGGTCGACGATCAGCTCGCCATTCGGCATGATCTCGACCAGCACCGACTCCTCCTTCTCGACCACCGGCGGATCGTCGTCGTCCTCGGGAAGCGCGAAGTCCAGTCCGCGCGTCGCCGTGAACGTCGTCGTCACCATGAAGAAGACGATCAGCAGGAAGGCGATATCCGCCATTGACGACGTCGGGATTTCATCGTCCGGACGATCACGGTCAAGTTTCATCTTGCGCCTCCATCCATCGGCTGCATCGGGTTTCTGATCCCCTCACCTCGTCAAGCTTACAGGTCGTCGACCGTCCGCTGATCCGACAGCAGGTACACGTCCCGGACCTTGGCCCGCTTCAACGCGTCGATCACCTCGTCGACCCTCAACCACTCGGCGTCGCCGTGCGCCTTGACGACGAAGACCTTCGTCGGGTCCATCGCGATGACGCCCGCCGCCATCGAGAGAACCTCGTCGGCCGCGCTGACCAGGGCGCTCTGCTCCGTGCCGTCGGAGACCCGGATGCGCCCGTCCGGGTCGATGGAAACGTAGGCGGACTGCTTCGGGATCTCGTACCTGAGGGTCGTCTTCGGCAGCGTCACCTGGGTCTTGTCGACCTCGAAGGTGATCGTCAGCATGAAGAAGATGATCAGCAGGAAGGCGATGTCCGCCATCGAGGCCGTCGGGATGTTCGGCTTGTGCTCGATGGTTGCCTTGAGCTTCATGTCGATCTACTCGGCTGAAGACCGGTGAACGCCTCTAGCCGGCGTCGCCGCCGGACTCCGGCGGGACGCCGCTGCGCTCCATCTCGCCGAACGTCTCGAGCAGCATGTTCGCCGAAGTCTCGATGTCGCGGACGAACTTGTTGATCCGGCTCATGAAGTAGTTGTAGGCGAGCTGCGTCGGAATGGCGACCGCCAGACCGCCCGCGGTGGTGGTCAGCGCCTCCTTGATGCCGGTGGCGACCGCGCCGGGGTTCGACAGGCCCTGAGCCGCCAGGGCGTCGAAGCCGGCCATCATGCCGGTCACCGTGCCGAAGAACCCGAGCAGCGGGGCGACGTTGGCCGTCGTCGCCAGCACCGCGAGGCCGCGCTCGAGGCGCCCCATCTCGAACAACGCCGCGTTCTCGATCGTCTTCTCGACGTCTTCCTTGGGCTGGCCGTACTTCATCAGACCGGCCTTGAGGATCGAGGCGACCGGACCGCGGTACTCCTCGCATACCTTGACCGCTTCACGAATCGAGCGGTTCACGACCAGCGCCTTCCGCACCTTGGGGAGGAACTCGTGAACGTTGATCCGAGCCCGCCGCAGCGCAATCAGTCGCTCGACCACCACCGCTGCCGCGATGACGGAAAAAGCGAGCAATGGCCACATGACGGGGCCGCCCTCGTTCATCAACTTCCAGAACGTGCCACCAATGTTCACCTAGCTACCTCCTCAGAACTGCGCCCGCCGACGGGCCTGGTTGAACCGCCCGCCAAAGGCGGACGCGATTCTGGACATGCGGTGACCCCTACACCGGAGGGGTGCCTGGCTCACCTTGGAACGGTGGAGCAATATAGCACACGGGTTCGGCATTGGAACCGCCCGATCAACCGCGTTCCGGCGACGCTCCGGCCGCCTCCATGACCCGCTCCAGGGGCCGCCGGTGGACGTAGCAGAGGGCGACCGCCAGGGCGTCGGACGCGTCGGCGCTGCGACGTACCGGTGATGGACCCAGAAGCACGTCGACCATTCGGGAGACCTGGGTCTTGTCGGCTCGACCACTGCCGCAGACGGCCTGCTTGACATGGGCCGGAGAGTACTCGTGGACCTCCAGGCCCTGTCGCCCGAGGACGGACAGGATGACTCCCCTGGCCTGGGCCAGCGCGATCAGGGACCGGCTGTTGCGGCCGTGGAACAGCGTCTCCAGGGCCGCCGCCGACGGCTGCCAGCGTTCGAGCGTCTCCCCCAGGCAGTCGGCCAATCGCGCCATGCGCGCCGCCGGCGTCGGCTCCCCGGTGAGGACGATCCGGCCCGCATCCAGTTGCCGAACCCTCGATCCCTCCTGTTCCACCACGCCGAAGCCCGTGTAGCGACTCCCGGGATCAATCCCGAGGACGATCACGGCGGCGCCCCGGAGACGGTCAGGAGGCCAGCCGCTCGAGCAGTTCGTCGTCGAGGTCGAAGTTGGCCCAGACGTTCTGCACGTCGTCCTGATCCTCGAGTGCGTCGATCAGGCGAATGAGCGGCGCCGCACCCCCCTCGTCGACCTGAACCAGGTTCTGGGGTTCCATCGTCAGTTGCGCGACGGTCGCGGTCAGACCACGCTCCTCGATCGCGTCCTTCGTCGCGTGGAACGCCTCGACCGAGGTATAGACGCTGTAGCTCTCGTCCTCGACCGCAAAGTCCTCGGCCTCGAGTTCGAGCGCGATCTCGACCAGCGCCTCCTCGTCCACCCCGGCGCCCTCGAGGAGAGCTCGATCGAAGGCGAAGAAGCCACGGCGATGGAACATCCAGGCGACGCAGCCGTTCTCGCCCAGGTTTCCGCCGTGCTTGGTGAACAGGTGCCTTACCTCCGAAACGGTCCGGTTCCGGTTGTCGGTGAGGGTTTCGACCAGCACCGCCACGCCACCGGGGCCGTAGCCCTCATACGTGACTTCCTCGTAAGACACACCTTCGAGCTCTCCGGTGCCCTTCCTGATCGCCCGGTCGATGTTGTCTCCCGGCACGTTCTGCGCCTTCGCGTCCGACAGTGCGTGACGGAGTCTCGGGTTTCCCGCGGGGTCACCCCCGCCGAGCCGGGCGGCGACCGAGACCTCCTTCAGGATCCGTGTGAAGACCTTGCTCCGACGGGCGTCCTGAGCCGCCTTCTTGTGCTTGATCGTGCTCCACTTGCTGTGACCCGACATCGCCGGTTTATCTTATGCTGCGCCGCCACGTGACCGGCGCGACCAAACCCACGGCGAGCGAGATCCTCGACCGCCTCGAAGTCTGGGGACAGAAGCTCGGCCTCGAAGCCACGCGCAGCCTGCTCGACGTGCTCGGCAAGCCGCAGGGTCGGGTGCCGACGGCGCTGGTCGCGGGAACCAACGGCAAGGGCTCGACCAGCGCCGCACTGGCCTCGATCCTGAGCGCCGCCGGCTTCCGCTGCGGTCTCTACACCTCACCCCACCTCGAGCACGTCGAGGAGCGGCTGCGGATCGACGGCGTGGCGATATCGGAAGCGGAACTCGGGCACTGGCTCCGGCGAGTGCTGGACGCGGCCGGCAAGGCGCCGCCGACCTACTTCGAGAGCCTGACCGCGGCGGCCTGGCTGCACTTCGCCCATCACGACGTCGATGCCGCGGTGTTCGAGGTCGGCCTGGGCGGTCGACTCGACGCGACGAACGTCTCGGATCCCCTGCTCTCCGTGGTCACCCAGGTGGCGCGCGATCACGCGCCCCAACTGGGCTGGACCCTGACCTCCATCGCCGGCGAGAAGGCCGGCGTGATGCGCCCCGGCCGCACCTGCCTGACCTGGCCCGGCCGGCCCGACGTGGAGCGCGAACTCCGCCGTTGCGCGGCGGTCTGCGGCGCGCGTCTCGTCGACGCGGGGGATGGAGTCGTGTTCGACCGCCGACTCGAAGCCGGGCACGTCTCGTTGACCACGCCGAACGCTCAGTACGAATTCCGGGCGCCCCTGGCCGGCGGCCACCAGCTCACCAACATCGCCCTGGCGGTACGCGCGGCAGAGGAGTTCTGCGCCGTCGGCGGCCGGGAACTCGACCCGGAGGCCGTCAGTCAGGGCCTCGAGGCGGTCCACTGGCCGGGTCGCCTTGAGTGGGTCGAGGTGGAAGCCCACGGCGTGCACCGCCGGGTCCTGTTCGACGCCGCCCACAATCCGGCCGGAGCGACCGCGCTCCACTCCTACCTCGAAGACACGGAGCTGCGGTTTGATCTCCTCTACGGGTCTCTCGCGGAGAAGCACCCTGAACAGTGCCTCCCCGGGTTGGCCGAAAAGGCAGACCGGATCACGCTGACGGCCTTCGTCCATCCCCGGGCAGCCGCGCCCGAGACGTTGACTCCCCTCCTTCCCGCCGGTCGAGCCGTCGTGTACGACGACGCCGCGGAGGCACTCGAACGCTGCCTCACGACACCCTCGAGTCCAGCCCATGCTCTGGTCGTGACCGGTTCGCTGTACCTCGTCGGGGAGGTCCGATCGGCGCTGAGCGACCGCTATGGCGTTCCCGTCGCGGCGAGAGAACTCGTCACGGGTTTCCGGCGGTAGCCTCGATCTTCGCAACGCGGGCGGTATGACGGTCGCCGTCGAAGGGCGTGTCGAGGAAGATCTCGAGCAGTTCGGCGGCCTGGCCGGCGCCGAGGACGCGGGCGCCGAGGGCCAGGACGTTCGCGTCGTTGTGGGCGCGGGACATGCGAGCCGTGTAGCCGTCGGTCGGGTTGACGGCCCGGACGCCCGCGAACCGGTTCGCCGACATCGCCATGCCGACTCCCGTGCCGCAGACCAGCAGGCCCCGGTCCGCCTCGCCGGCTGCCAGCGCGCGCGCGACCTGGGCCGCCTTGTCGGGGTAGTCGACGGGCCCGGACCCGTCGGCGCCGAAGTCGACGAACTCGATGCCGCGCTCCCGCAGCACTTCGCCGAGCTGGTTCTTCAACTCGACTCCGGCGTGATCGGCGCCAATCGCGAACTTCATCCGCCGAGCTACTCCCCGGACGCGAGCGTCGCCGCGTCCTGACGCACACGCTCGTCCGCAGCGGCCACGCGCTCGCCCATCCGGCCGCGGTAGTCCTTCAGGGCGGCGGCCAGATCAGGATCGCCCAGCGCCAGGATCTGGAGTGCCAGCAACCCGGCGTTGTCGGCGCGGTTCACGCCCACGGTAGCGACCGGGATCCCGGGCGGCATCTGAACGATCGCCAGCAGGGCGTCGACACCGTTCAGGGGACCGCTCGCCACCGGGACGCCGACCACCGGCAGGGTCGTCGCGGCCGCCACGACGCCCGGAAGCGCAGCGGCGACGCCTGCGCCGGCGATCAGCACGCCGATACCGCGCCCGGCCGCGCCTTCGGCCCACTCGGCTGTCTCCCGCGGAGTCCGGTGCGCCGAGAGAACCCGCGACTCGCAGCCGACGCCGAAATCGGCGCAGACCTTCGCCGCCTTCTTCATCGTCGACCAGTCCGAGTCGCTGCCCATGACGATACCCACTCTGATGTCGCTCATTCGCTCCTGATCTCCGCCTTGCCGCTGGTGAGATGTTGAGATGTCGGCCGCGACCCCGCTCACCTACAGAGGAACGCTTCCGTGCTTCTTTGCCGGTACGCCGCTGCGCTTGCCGGCGAGCTGGCGCAACGCCCGCACGATCTCGCCGCGGGTCGTGCGCGGGGCGATCACGGCGTCCACGAAGCCGCGCTCGGCGGCGACGTACGGATTCGAGAACTTCTCGCGGTACTCGGCGGTCAACCGCTCGCGCAGCGCCTCCGGGTCCTCCGCCTTCCGGATCTGCTGGCGGTAGAGGATGTTGACCGCACCGCTGGGGCCCATGACCGCGATCTCGGCGGTCGGGAACGCCAGGTTGACGTCCGTGCGGAGGTGCTTGCTGGCCATGACGCAGTACGCGCCGCCGTAGGCCTTGCGCGTGATCACCGTGATCTTCGGCACCGTCGCCTCGGCGAACGCGTAGAGCAGCTTGGCGCCGTTCCGGATGATCCCGCCGTGCTCCTGCCGCACACCGGGCAGGAAGCCGGGAACATCCTCGAAGGTGACGAGCGGGATGCTGAAGGCGTCGCAGAAGCGAACGAAGCGGCCGCCCTTGACCGCCGCGTCGATGTCGAGGACGCCCGCCAGGTAGTTCGGCTGGTTGGCGACGATGCCGACGCTCCGGCCGCCCATGTGCGCGAAGCCGACGACGATGTTCTGCGCGAAGTTCCGGTGGACTTCGAGGAACCGGCCGTCGTCGACCACCACCCGGATCAGGTCGAGGATGTCGTAGGGCTTGTTCGGGTCGACCGGCACCAGCTCGTCGAGTTCCGGAGCCTCCCGATCGTCCGGATCGTCGGTCGGACGGAGCGGCGGATCGTCGAGGTTGTTGCCGGGCAGATAGCCGAGCAACTCGCGGATCATGGCCAGGCATGCGGCATCGTCCGACGCGGTGAAGTGAGCCACACCGCTCTTCCGCGCGTGCGTCATCGCGCCGCCGAGCTCCTCCATCGAGACGTCTTCGTGGGTCACGGTCTTGATGACGTCCGGCCCGGTGACGAACATGTAGCTCGTGCCCTCGACCATCAGCACGAAGTCCGTGATGGCCGGCGAGTACACGGCACCGCCGGCGCAGGGGCCCATGATCGCGCTGATCTGCGGAACCACTCCCGACGACAACGTGTTGCGGAGGAAGATGTCGGCATAGCCGCCGAGCGAAGCAACTCCCTCCTGAATCCGCGCGCCGCCCGAGTCGTTCAGGCCCACCACGGGCGCGCCGTTCTCGACCGCCAGGTCCATCACCTTGCAGATCTTGCGGGCGTTCGTCTCGGACAACGAACCGCCGAACACCGTGAAGTCCTGGGCGAAGACGTAGACCGGACGCTGATCCACGCGGCCGTGGCCGCAGACCACACCGTCGCCGGCGACGCGCTGCTCGTCCATGCCGAAGTCGGTGCAGCGGTGCGTCACCAGGGCGTCGATCTCGACCCACGAGCCGGGGTCGAGCAGCAGGTCGATCCGCTCGCGCGCGGTCATCTTTCCGCTCGCGTGCTGCCGGTCTATCCGCTCGGTGCCACCGCCCAGTTGGGACTGCTGGAGCCTCCGTTCGAGCTCCTGGACCTGCTGGCCCCGGACGTCGACGGCGGTCTCGTCTGGTTTCGCTGCCGCGGTCATCCGATCGGCTTTCATACCACAGGCCCGGGAGCGCAGCCTCACGCCCGGCCGGTGGTCGGTTTCGCACGAAGTCGCCCTAGAATCCGAACGATGAGGTCGAACGCCAACCGTGCCGAGCCTCGGCCGCTGCTGACCTCCGACGTTGCTGCCCCAGCCGGCGCGCTGAGCCGTCTGGCTGCGGACGGAGACCAGCAGTTCGAGGCGTTCTTCGAGCGTCTCGAGACCGTCGAGCTGCTACCGCCAGGCGCTCCCAACCGCATCCGCCTGAGGAGGGAACAGGGCCTCGGGGTGAGGAAGATCGAGAACGGCAGAAGCCGTCTGGCGGCCGCCGACGTCATCTCGGGACCCGCCTTCGCCGCATGTTGCGACCGGGTGGCGGAAAGCGCCCGTTCGATTGGCTCGGCGCCACCGCGCATCAGGACCGGCACCTGGCCGGCGCTGCGCCTGGCCGAACTCGAACAGGCCGAGTCCAGGCTCACCCGCGCCGTGCACCGGCGCCGCGTCGGCTTCCCGATGGAGATCACGGCGCGCCGCCATCGCCGGCAGGTACAGGTCATCCGCGGTCCGATCGCGGCGCCGCCCCAGTTCGAGGAGTACTTCAGCTTGCAGGTGACGACGCCGTGGGGGGTCTGGGGCGGTCTCCTGCCGTCGCTCGCGGACGAGGACCTGGACCCGGTCGCCCTCCGCCTGGTCGACCGGCTGCGATCGCGAGGCCTGCCGCCCCACCAGCACGCTCCCGGCGTCATCGTCCTCGGTCCGAACGCCGCCGCGGTGCTGCTTCACGAAGTCGTCGCCCACGCACTGGAAGCGGACACTCTCGGCCTCTCCGGCGCTCCCGACCAGGCCGTCGGCCTGAAGCTGGGCGGCCCCGAACTCGATGTGGTCGACGATCCGCGCTCCGCGCCGCTGAACTGCAAGCGCTCCAGCGACGACGAGGGCACGGCGGTCATCAGCCGCTGGCTGCTCAGACGCGGCCGGGTCCGGCAACCCCTCGCCGACCTGGCATGGGCCGAGCGCTGCCCCAGCATGGTCCCGGGCGCCGCCCGCCGCGCGAGCCGGCATCGGCTGCCCGGACCGCGCACCACCCACCTCGAACTGCTTCCCGGCCCCATTCCCGAGAGCGAGCTCTTCGCCGAGGCCGTGGGCGGTCACTACATCGGTGAGTTCGACAGGGGAAACCTGGATCCACTCGACGGCCGCTGCGTGCTCCGGGCGCCGTGCGGCCGGCGAATCGGAGCCAGCGGTCCGGTGGACCACACGGGTCCGATCGAGATCCGGTCGCGGGCCGTCGATCTTCTCGCGGCGGTCACCGCGGTCGCGGACCGTCCGCTCGCGGGCGGCGCCGGTTGGTGCGCGAAGGACGGCGCCCTGATGCCGGTCTGGGCCCGCTGCCCGTCGATCCGCCTGGAAGGACTGCGGGTGGCCGACTGATGTCCGCTCGGCTCCCCGGCCTGCGGAGCCTCAGACTGGCGCTGGGCGCCGTGTGCGAACGCAGCGGCGCGCCCGGCGCCGAGCTCTACGTCAAGGTAGGCAACACGCACCGGATCGAGATCGATCCCTGGATGACACCCGTGACGGCGAATCCGCACGACCTGCAGGCCCAGGTGTCCGTCCTGGACGAGCGGGGGTGGGCGCTGCGCGCCGGAGGCGCCAATCGCGCCCTCTTTCTCGCCGACTCCGGCCCCCTCCCGGAGCCGAACGGCTGGAGACGGCTCAATCGCCACTCCCTGCGGCCGGGAACCCTGAGGCTGCCGTCACCATCGCCCGATACGACGCCCGGGACGGCTCCCTCTCCGGCCGCCGACGCGCCCGAACACCCGCCGGACGATGAGGAAACGGCAGGCCTGACCTTCCTGCACGACCTTCTGCGAGGTCTCGGCGAGCGAATGCCCGAGGCCCGTCTCGTCCGGGGTCGGCTCGACAGCGGCGCCAGTGCCGCGGTGCTCGCCAGCACGACCGGCGTCACCGCACGGAGCGCGCGCCGGCTCGCGACGGTTGAACTGGACTTCGCCGCTTCACGGGACGGTCGCCATGGCCATTGCAGGCTCTACCGCGCGGCCTCGAACATCCACCTTCTCAGCGCCGGCGCCATCGCGAGCGAGATCACGGAACGCCTGACCGTAGCGACGGCCCCCCCTCCACCCTTCCTGCCAGCCGGTGAGGTCGTCGTGTCCCCGGCGCTTGGCTGCAACCTGCTGGCGCTCCTCGCACCCGTGCTGCGGGGGCGCGACGGCTGGCCGCGGCTACGGAAACTCGGCGACGGTCATCCGCTCGGGCCGCCCCAACTGCAGATCGTGGACGACGGCGCCCTCGATGGCGGCTGGATGAGCTCGGCGTTCGACGACGAAGGCGTCCCGACCCGGGCCGTGGCTCTCGTACGCGACGGCGAACCCGGCGAGCCGCTGCTGAGCTGGGAGGACGACGGCTGGTCTGGCTTTGCCGCGGCCGGCTGCCGGCGCAGGTCGGGATGGCGAGCGCTACCGGAACTCTGCCACTCCCACCTCTACATCGCCGGCGGCTCCGAACCCGCCGAGTCGATTCGGAGCGGCATCGTGCATGGCTGCTATCTGCTGGACAGGGCGCATGACGGACGGTGCCATGCGACCTTCGAACGCTCGCCGACCGGCGGTGCAGGACTCCTGGAAGAGGGGCACTTCGAGGTCGACGCGATCGGCCTGGTCATTCGCCGCGGCACCGTACTCGGCGAAGCCCCCAAGGTCAGGTTGACCGGCTCCGTGCGACAACTGCTCCAGGGCATCCGAGCCATCGGCGACGACCTTCGCTTCCTGCCCGCGCCTGGCGCAGTCGGCGCTCCGACCCTGCTGCTGACGGGGTTGCAGGTCGAGGCGGTCGGCTAAGGCGCGGGCACGGCGGGCCGGCGGATCGTCGTCTCGAGCTGCGCGCTGCTGCGAGCGCTCGGCTGGAAGCGTCCACCGCTGCCGCGGAAGGTCCCGGCCGCGGGGGGAGTCGACTGCCTGCCGCCCGGGCCGACGGGTGTTCCGAGCTGGACGCCGCCGCGGGAACCCCCGGCCGGAGTCACTTGCGACGGCGTGCCGCCCACCGGCGTCCCGACCACCATCTGGCCGGCTCCGAGCGTTCGCGTCCGCAGGTTCTCCCGGGTGAAGACCCGCGGCCGCTCCGGGGCCGCCGTCGCGCGGCCCGTTTCGACGGTCTCCACGGCGGCGGCACGATCGAACCTCCGGTCCGCCGCCCGCTCAGCCGCCGCCTGGTCGCCCGCCGGGAGGCTGCCCGGCGACTGGATCACCCGCCGGACATCATCAGCGCTAGCGCCCTCGCGCCCCGGCACCCGGCTCGCTCTCCGGGGCAGATCCCGGTCCGGCTCGGGCGTCTCCGCTGCCTCCGCCGCCTCCGTGGCGCCGCCCGCATCCGCGGCCGCCGCTTCCTCCATCCTCGGCAACAGCAGGCTGCTGATGCGCCCTGGTTCGGAGTAGGTTCGCGGCGGAAGGGCGTCGACCCGGCTTCGATCCGCCTTGAGAAGCACTTCGGTGGCGTAGCGGTTGACCGCGAAGTGCGGGTTCACATCGGTGAACGCGAGACGCGTATCAAGGCTCAGGGCGTGGACGTAGTGGTCCACGGCGGCTTCGGCGTCTCCGGCATCGTCCGCGATCCGGCCGAGCTGGTAGTGCGCCCAGGCGTTGCCGGGATCGAGCTCGACCGCGGTTTCCAGGTGCGTCGAGGCCAGCTCACTGTCGCCGGTCGTGTAGGCGAGCAGCGCCAGGTTGTAGTGCGCGGGCGCCCAGGCTACGTCCTCGGCGATCGCGGCGAGGTAGTGCTCGAAGGCCCCCTCCACGTCCCCGCGCAGTTCCAGCAGGTTCGCCAGGTCGTTCAGCGCGCTCGCGCGATCCGCCGACCCGGTCTGCTCGCCCACCAGCTTGCGCTGCGCCGCGATCGCCCGCTCGAGGTTCTGGACCTCAGGCGCAGACTCGACCGTCTGGGCCGCGCTCTCCGGGACACCGCCGACCGGCAGGCCCGGCCCGACCATCAGCCAAACCAGCGTCAGCAGCGTCGCTCGCGACATCGTGTTCATGGCAGTCATGTGGCTCTTTTCGCGCGGCTCCGAGGAATAGGATCAGCAGGACGTGAGTCAACTGCGACGACTACCTGCAGTCGGACATCTGCTGCAGGAGAGCCCGCTTGCCGAACTCACTGGATTATACGGAAGAGAAGCGCTGAGGGTCCAAGCGACCCGCGTTCTCGACTCGGTCAGGGCCGAGATCCTGGCCGGAATCGACGACGACGATCTGGCGGAGAGGATTCGCGGGATCCCGGACCGCGTCCACGCGGCGCTGGAGGCGGAGACGCCGCCGATCCGAAGGGTGCTCAACGCGACGGGCATCTTCCTCCACACGAACCTCGGCCGGGCCCCTCTGCCCCGCGAAGTCGTCGCCGACCTGGCGGATCGCCTCGACGCGTATTGCGACCTGGAGATGAGCCTCGAGACGGGACGCCGCAGCGACCGCGGCAGACGAGTCGAGAACCTGGTGCGCGCTCTCACCGGCGCCGAAGCGGCGCTCGTCGTCAACAACAACGCAGCCGCCCTGGCCCTGGCCCTTTCCAGCCTGGCGGCCGGCCGCGAGGTCCTGCTGTCCCGAGGCGAACTGGTGGAGATCGGTGGCTCGTTCCGGATTCCGGACATCCTCGAAGCGAGCGGTGCGCGCCTGATCGAGGTCGGCACGACGAACCGGACGCGGATCGCCGACTACGAGCGCGCCGTCCGGCCGGGCGTCTCCCTTGTGCTCAAGGTGTACCCCAGCAACTACCGGATCCGGGGCTTCGTCGAAGAGGTCGACCCCGCGACCCTCGCCGACTTCGCGCACCGCCACGGCCTCCCGCTCCTGGTCGACGAGGGCAGCGGCATGATGCGACCCGAGGCGGCGCCCCAGTTCCGTCGCCACCAGAGCTTCCAGGAACTGATCGAAGCCGGCTGCGACCTGGTATGCGGCAGCGGCGACAAGCTGCTCGGCGGCCCGCAGACAGGCCTGATCGCGGGCCGGGAGCCGATCGTCGCGCGGCTCCGGAAGTCGCCGCTCTACCGGGCCTTCCGACCGGGAAGGCTGGTCCTCACCGCGCTGGACGCGGTGCTTCGCCGGCACCTGGCTGGGCGGCCGATGCCGGTCGCGGCTCTGTGGCGCGACGACGAAGAGCACCGTCGCCGCGTCGAGGCGCTGGCGGCCCGGCTCGGCGGCAAGGCGGTCCGGAGCAGCGCCTACGTCGGCGGCGGTTCCGCGCCGGAGCAGGAGATCGAAGGCTGGGTGGTGGCCCTCGCCGCCCCCGCCGATGTCGCCGCACGACTCCGCCAGGGCGAACCGGCGGTCGTCGGCTACCAGCGCGACGGCCGCCTGTTCCTCGACCTGCGGACGGTGGATCCCGGAGATGACGAAGCGCTGGCAGGCGCGGTGGAACGGGCGTTGGCCTAGCTTCGTTCAGAACATCCCGTTCTCGAACCAGTCGACGTCGATCCGGCACACGGGCAGGACCGCGAGCCGAAGCGGCTCGGCATTGACCCCCGCGCCGACAAGGCGGAGGCGGGCGCCGCCGAACCGACAGCTTCCCGGCATGCCGGCGCGGAGCGTCTCCAGGAGGCGCTCCTCACCGGGTGAAAGCAAGGGCGCCGAAACGCTTCCCGGATGGTCCACTTCCAGCCGGGTCGGCGACCCGAAGCCCCCCGACGGCCGCGAAACGCCGCTGGCGACCGGCACGCCACGCGCTTCGCCGGCGGCGGCATCGCCGGAACGGAGCAGGAGCGAGTACAGGCGGATCTCTCCGTCGTCGAGCCCGGTCGGCCTGAAGGTCAGGAAGGTCAGCAGTCCGGCGGCCGCCAGCGGGGGCGAGGCGATCTCCTCACCCTGCTCAACGGCGAGCGACCAGGCGGGGTCGATGCGGCCCGATCCACGGTCGACCAGGGCGAAGAACCGACCGTCCACGCCCAATGCCAGCACCTGCGTGCCGGCTTCCGGCGTCGGCACGACGGCGGGAGGTTGGCGGATCGGACGTCCGCCGGTATCGAACACCCGCCGGGGCGCCCAGCCGTCCGCCGCGACGCGTCCGCCGGCAAGTCGGGCGGGAGCCGACACGTCGACGCGGTACAGGCTGCCGGCGAGGGTGCCGGCGTAGATCCGGTCGGCCAAGCCATCGCCGTTCAGGTCAGCCACGGCGGGCGACGCCGTGACCGGAGCGTCGAGCCGGCGCTTGTAGAGCAGCCTGCCGGAGTCGACTCCCACGAAGTAGAGCCAGTTGCCGACCTCGAGCGGGCGGTCGGGATCGTGGCCGCCGCCGAAGACCACGACCGGACGCTCACCTCCGCCCAGACGCAACCTCACGATCGCCGGCGCGGCCAGCGAGCGGCCGAGATCGGGCGCGCCGTTGTCGTCCTCGTCGCTCGCGTCGGCAAACGACCAGAGCGGACCCGGCCGAGACCCGATCTCGACGGCGTGAAGCGCGCGGCCGGAGCCGCCCACGGCCACCACGCGCGGCAGATCGACATCGCTGTCTTCGACCATCGCCGCCGCGAGCGGCCCTTCCTCGTAGTGGCCGGCCGCCGCAAGTGCAGCCTGCCGGATCCTCCGCCGCGCGATCGCCATCGTCGCGGTCAGATCCCATCGATCCCGGCTCCCGGCAGGCCAGGGCATCAGGTCGACCACGGCGGACACCGAGCGCTGGGGCGGCGGCAAACCGTCCGAACGGCGCGGAGCGGTCGCGCTAGCCGAGACCGTGTGGCTTACCCGTCTCAAGCCGCCTAGCGACCCCAGCGTTCCCTCCAGGTTCGTCATGCACAGGTGGCAGGCGCCGTGCGCCATGGGGACGAAGCCGGACAGCTCGACCTGGACCTCGGCGCCCGGCAGCGAGCCGCCGAGGGTTCGCGTGGTCGGCTCGTCGGCGCCGGCGATGCCGCGCGCCACGCCAAGCTCCACGCCGCCGTCCGCCGCGGCCAGCAGACGCACCTGGACCTTGTCCTGGAAGGCGACCAGCAGTTCGGTCTGCGTCGCCATCAGCAACGCCAGGCAGGAGCCGCTCAGGAGAAGCAGGATGAGCGTCACCAGCAGAGTCGAACTGCCCTGGGCCGACGCCGGCCCCTTCACCGGAGGTTCCTCAACCGGACGACGGACGACGCAGTCCGCTCTACCCGCAGTGCCGCGGCGGCCGGCTCGCCGGCGCGGGCCTTACTGGTCAGGTTCGCGGTGAAGGGCAGCCCATCCGCGGCGTGCACGATCGTCACGTCCAGGTCAACGATGTCGTCGGCGATCGGCTGCAACAGGCTCGAGTTGCGCCGCCGCCAGGCAATCTCCGTCCCCGGGTAGAAGCGCGCCCTGGCAAGTTGTGGTCCCTGGCCGGACCCCGGATCGGCCGGCCGGATGTAGAACCGCCACTCCTCCAGCACGCCGACACGGTCGGGCAACACCGTGCGGTCGGCCGGCCAGACGCCGCCGCTCGACAAGCCGGCGTAGGCGGCGGCGATCGGCCCCCGCGAGACATCGCCATGGAAGTGGACCTTCAACTCGCGGCTCCGTCCGCGCCCGCTGGCCTCCACGTCCGTGATCGGAGCGACCGCATGAGTCGCCCCGGCCGCCGCGACCAGCAGCAGGGCGTCGTCGCCCGCTTCGCCCGCGTCCTGCAACATGGAGAGCGGTTGTGAAACGCCGCCGGCGGTCTCAGCCCGCACTTCGACCCAACCGCGTCCGCTGACCGGATCGAAGACGGAATCCTCGACCCAGTAGAGGGGGCCGTTCACTACGCCCCGAACGACCAGAACGTCGGTGCCCTCGGCCGCCGTCAGCGCGCCGACCGGGTGGCCCGAGGCCACGTCCTTCTCAACGAAGGCGGCGATCTCCGGGCGCGGCGCCTGGCCCTGGGCCATCCGCGCGATGCCGCCGCGGCCGGCGCCGCGCAGGCTCCGTCGCAGCTCCCGGTGGGCCGTCCGCTGCGCCTGCTGAAGGAACGCGTCGTCCAGTTGGGCCCGCGCCAGACGCTGATGGAACGTGAACAGGGAGAGCGCGAACGCCGACACGGCAACGGTGAGGCCGAACGCGACGAGGGTCTCGATCAGGCTGGCGCCGGACTCGCCGGTCCTCATGGGACACGCAGGGTGACGACGGTGATCGTCCGTTCGCCCGCGGCCCGTCCCGCCTGCAGGGCGGTCACCTGGAGCGTGACCTCGGCGACCTCCAGGGACTCGCCCGGGCGGCCTGGTTCCGCCAGGGGAACGGAACGGACGACGCGCCGGAAGCGGGGCGACTCGGCCGCGCACGCAGCCTGCCAGTCCGCCGCGGAGGGGCACCAGACCTGCTCCAGGTCCTCGGCGCCGTCGAGATCCGGCAGGCTGTCGAGATCCAGAAGGGACGCGCGCGCCATCGCCACGAGAGCCTCCGCGCGACGCGCCTCGAGGTTGTTGAGCCCGGATCGAACGAGCAGAGCGAGCACGGTGGCCGCGGTCAGCCCGAGCAGCGCGAAGGAAACGAGCACCTCGACCAGGCTGAAACCGGCGTTCCCTGGCGCCGCGAGGGCGCCGCGTAGCGTCCTGTTCATACTGACCAGGACGGAATCCGGCGAGGGTCGTTCTACAGCAGGGACGTGTAGGCGGCGATCAGCCGCTCGCCGAAGAACAGCGACACGAGGGCGCCCACCGCGAGAAAGACGCCGAACGGGAGCCTGGAGCTCCAGCCCAGCCGGCCGCGAACCAGGAACAGGAGGCCGGCGAAGGCACCGATCAGTGAGGCGAGGAACAGAGTCAGGAGCATCCCGCCGACGCCGAGAAACGCGCCGACCGCGGCGAGCATCTTCACGTCCCCGAGACCCATGCCCCGTACGCGGCGAAGGAGGTACCAGAGCCCGATCAGCACCAGCAGCGCGCCCGCGCCGATCGCAGCGCCGATCACCGCGTCCCGGGGCGTGGTCCAGCCAACCACGAAGGAGGCGGCCAGGCCGAGTCCGATTCCGCCGTAAGTCAGCGGGTCGGGAAGCAGGAGGTGGATCGCGTCGATGACCGCCAGCACCAGCATGAGGCTGCAGAAAACGGCGGCCACAAGGCCATCGAAGGTCGGCCCGAACACGAGCCAGGAGGCGAGCCAGAGGAGACCGCTGCCCGCCTCGACCGCCGGATAGCGCCACGCGATTCGCTCGCCGCAGGTCCTGCAACGGCCTCGGAGCATCACGAAACTCAACAACGGCACGTTGTCCCGCGCGGCAATCCCGGCGCTGCAGTGGGGACAGCGCGACCGCGGCCGCACGATCGACTCGCGACGCGGCAGTCGATGGGCGACCACGTTGAGGAAGCTGCCGACGCACAGCCCGACCACCGTGGCGTACACCGCTCCGAAGGCGATGGTCGCCGGCGTCACTTCGGCGGTCATGGTTGTCCGCCGTTCCCCCGAACGAGCGCGGAGACGACCCGTTTCATCATCTCGCAGCCGCGAAGGAAACCGTCCACCGGTATCCGCTCGTCGAGCCCGTGGATGCCGGCGGCGTCCCCGCTGGCTATGACGAAGGGGGAGAAACCGTAGGCGTCCACTCCGCGCCGGCGAAAGAAGCGCGAGTCCGTGGCGCCGGCGATCATGGCCGGCGCCACCGGCGCGCGCACGCCGAGGACGCGTTCCAGAGTCCGGTACGCGTCACTGTCCGTGCTCGACGCCGGGCTGGCGCCCGAGCGCAGGAGTTCCTCGACGTGGATGCCGGTACCCAGAACGGTGTCGACCCGCCGGCGAAAGGCCTCGGCATCCGTGTCCGGCAGCAGGCGGGCGTCGATCAGCGCCACGGCCTCGGCCGGCGCCACGTTGACCGGTCCGTCGCCGTTGTCGATCCGGGTGATCTGAACCGTGTCGCGGAAGCTTGCCGACATTCCCGGCAGCAGCACCCGGTCCAGGCCGCCGACCCGCAGACGCCGGTCGAACTCCGCCTGTACGGCCTCGATCGGCTGATCGAAGACTTCGGCGAACTCGTCCGAGTGGAACGCCGCGAGCCCCCGGTAGGCCTCGTGCGCCGCGGTGGTGACCCGCCACGGATGCTCCAGTTCGAGGACCCGGTTCAGCGCTCGCACCAGCCGGTGCGTGGCGCTCGCGGGGTTGAATCCCGAACCGTGCCCGCCGCGCCCGGTGGTCGTGACGCGGAGCCAGAGCACCTGCTTCTGCGCCGTCTCGATGCCCCACCACAGCAGGCGGTCCCCAGCCGTCCGGTTGACGCCCGCCTCGTTCAGCACCGCCTCGACATCGTGGAACAGGTCCCAGTGCTCCTCCAGCAACCAGCCGACACCGTCAGCGCCGCCCGCCTCCTCGTCCGCGGCGGCGACGAAGATCAGGTCGCGGTGTCTCGGCTGTCCGCTCTCGAGCACGTGCAACAGCGCGCCCAGATGGGCGATGCCCAGGCTCTTCGCGTCGAGGGCGCCGCGGCCCCAGATCTTCCCGTCGTGCATCGTTCCGCCGAACGCGGGCCGGCTCCAGCCCTCTCCCGCCGGGACTACGTCGACGTGATGCAGCAGCACCAGGGCGCCGTCTTCGGCATCGACGACGTTCGCCTGCAACCGCGCGTAGAGATTGGCCCGGCCGTTGGGGCTGATCAGCACCCGAACGTCGATCTCTCCCTCCGGGTCGCGCCCCTCGATCAGCGAGGCCAGGTACTCGACGGCGGCCAGCTCGCCGCCCGGGGGATTGCTCGTGTCGAACGCGAGATAGGTCTGTAGCCAGGCGACCGGACCCGCGCCGGCGAACGCCGGCCCCGCCGCCAGCAGAACCACGGCGGAGGCCAGGAGCAGCCGGGTCGGCCGTCCTCCGCGCGCCGTCACCGGGCCGCCTCCGGCACGCCGCCCGCGGAGACCGCGGTCAGCGTGGTCTCCGGCGCCAGGTCGAGAAGGTCCAGTACGACCTGCCCGTAGAGCTCGACCCCATCGATGAAGGCGGGCAGGGCGATCTTCTCGTTCGGGCCGGCCACGGTCATCGAGTCGACGGCCAGGAACCGGAAAGGCGTGAATCCGTACGCGGCAATACCGTGGAGGCGAAAGAAGCGGGCGTCGTTGGCGTAGCGCGCCAGCAGGTAGGGACCGATCCGCTCCGGTTCGACGCCGGTGCGCCGGCGCAGCGAGTCGGTCAACTGCAGGTACGCCGGGTGATCGAGCGGGCTGCCGTGTGCCGCTCCCCGCCGCTCGTGAATGCGGATTTCCACGCCGTCCAGCAGCCGGGCGGGAAGGAGTTCGGCCGCGGCCGCGTCGGCGTCCAGCCCGGGCAGCACGTGGAGAACGATTCGCAGTCGGTAGCCGCCCGCGGGCGCGGCTTCGACGAAGAACGGGTGCGCCTCGTTGCGGAACAGCGCCTTGAGCAGGTCCGGCAGACCGTCGAAGAGCTCCGGCTCCTCGAGCACGCGCTCGGGCTCGGCCAGCGCCGCTCGATAGTCCGGGTGCTGGCGCGACGGCCCGTAGGCCGCCGCGAACGCGGCCACCTCGGGAACCATGGCCACCGGCTTCGCGGTGACGAGGGCCGCAAGCAGATCGGCGCGCAGCCGCTCCAGCCGCTCCGCCGCCGGCGCCGTGGCCATCACCTCCAGGAACTGCTTCTGGGCGAAGGAAGTGCCCCAGTACTTCACGTCGTCTGTCCAGGTCGCCTCCAGCACGCCGCCCTCGGTCAGCACGGCCCAGACCCGGTCCCTGAGTTCCGGGCGGTTGTTCAGGATGTGGCGCGTCCCCAGGTCGCTGCCGGTCTCCTCGCTGCTCGTCGCCAGGAAGATCAGGGACCGCCGAGGCCGCCGGCCGGTCACCGCCATCCGTTCCCGGGTCGCCAGCGTCGCGGCGAGCTGAGCCACGGTCACGCTCTTCATGTCGAACACACCACGGCCGATCATCCACGGCGGCTCGATCCGCCCTTCGAACGGCGGCACGACCCACTCCTCCGGGCGTCGCACCGGATCGACGTCGAGGTGGTTGTGGAGCACCAGCGCCTCGCGGCTCTCGCCTTCGAGGATCGCCCAGAGGTTCGCCCTGGCGCCCTCGTGCGGCTCGATCTCCACGGCAAGGCCCGCCTCCTCCAGGATGCCGGCGAGGTAGCGCGCGGCATCGATCTCGCGACCGGTGTCCGGCGTCGTGTCGATCCGCACCAGATCCTGAAGGCGCCGGACGTTCTCGTCCGCCTCGAAGTCGACTTCCTGCCAACTCGTGTCGAAGACGGGAGGCGGCGCCGTTCGCCGGGAGAATGCGACGGCGAACGCGACGGCCGCGAGCAACGCTCCATAGAGCACGATCCGGGCAGCCAGGCGGTGCCGGGCCTTCGAGTTCGCGCTCGACATCTGCGGAATCAGCTTAGCGCCTCCCACCTGAGCTGTACGCCACACCCATCCTTACGATTCTGAAGCTGCTAGCGTCCATGCCGCCACTCGTGCAGCTCTCCAACCACCAGCCGTTCCGCGGCATCGGAAGGGGCCTGCTGATCCTGCTCCTGCTGGGCACGGTCACCTTCGCCGGGCTCGGCCTTCTCGGCGACTTCGAGCAGATCCGCGATCTGATCCGCGACTTCAGTGTCTCGACGCTGGTCGTCGTGCTGCTGCTGTCCGCGGTCAACTACTGGCTGCGCTTCGTTCGCTGGCAGATGTACCTGCGGCAACTCGACATCCGCCTGCGCTGGAGCCGCAGTCTCGCCATCTTCCTGACCGGCTTCCTGCTCGCGGTGACGCCAGGCAAGGCCGGCGAGCTCGCCAAGGCCTGGCTGGCGAGGGAGTTCGGCGGCGGACGGGCGCGGCCGGTCGTCGCCGTCGTCGTCACCGAACGGCTGCTCGACGTGCTCGCCGTCCTGCTGCTGCTCCTGTCCTCGGTCTTCGTCTTCGCCGGCCAGAGCTCGTTCGTCGCTCCCATCGTCCTCGTCGCGGCCGGCGCCGCGGTCGCGGTGGCCTACGGTCCCCTCACGAAACGGCTCCTGCCCCTGCTGGCGAAGACCCGACTCGCCAGGGGGCGCGCCGCCGTGCTGCTCGACATCCATCAGGCCTTCACCAAACTGGTGGAGCCCCGGATGCTGATCCCGGGCCTCGCCCTGTCCACCGCAGCGTGGGCGGCCGAGGGGATCGGCTGCGCGCTCGTCGTCCGCCACTACGCGCCCTCGGTGCCCGTCCTGGCCTCGGTGTTCGACTACGCGGCCTCCAGCGTCGCGGGCGCCGCCTCGATGATCCCCGGCGGCCTGCTCGCCGCGGAGGGATCGCTCGTTCTGCTGCTGGAGCGCCAGGGCGTCGCGCTTGACGCCGCGATGGCCTCGACCGTCATCGTCCGCGCCGCCACCCTGTGGTTCGCGGTGGCGGCAGGTTTGCTGGCCATGCCCTGGGTGCTGTCGCTACTGCGCCGGCCCCCGCAGGTAGACGATGAGGAAGACGGCCAGGGCGTAGAGCCCCACGTTCACGAGGAAGGGAACGTCGTACAGAAGTAGCTCGGTCGGGTTCCGCTGTTTCGGATTGTCGGCCTTGTGGATCAGGTACAGGTAGCGGAAGATGCCGAACAGCACGAACGGAACGGTCCACACCAGGCCGTAGTCGCCGAAGCGCATGACGGTCTCGTCGGCGGTCGTGTAGAGAGCGTAGGACAGCAGGGTCGAGGCCGTCACGACGTTCATCATCTGGTCCAGGAACGTCGGGCTGTAGTGATCGAGAACCGCCCGCTGCTCGCCGGCGTCGTCCGGAAGCAGCACGAGTTCGTGGCGGCGCTTGGAGAATCCCAGGAACAGCGACAGGAAGACGGTGCAGAGCAGCAGCCAGGCGGAAACCGTGACCCCGACGGCGGCCGCTCCGACCACCACCCGGATGACGTAGCCGCTCGCCAGCACCATCACGTCGACGATCACGATCTCCTTCAGCCACAGGCTGTAGAGAAGGTTCGCCAACAGGTAGAGGCCGACCAGGAGCGCCGTCTCCCGGTTGAGCGTCCAGGCTGCGATCAGCGCGGCGGCGGCAAGCGCGGCGCCCGTCGCGGCGGCGGGCACCGCGCCCAGGGCGCCGGACGCCACCGGCCGCAACCGCTTGCGGGGGTGGCGGCGGTCCTGCTCGCGGTCGCGGAGATCGTTGAACAGATAGACGGCACTGGCCGCGGCGCAGAACGCGAGGAAGGCAATCGCCGACGCCTCCAGCGTGCCGCGATCCAGGAGGCTGCCGGCAAACGTCGCCGGCGCCAGCACGAATACGTTCTTGCTCCACTGCGCCGGCCGGAGCGACCTGAAGAGCGGCACGGGGCCTTCAGCCCCGGCCGGAGACGGGGATCCCGAACTCGCGGAGCGTTCCCTCGAGCGTCGGTCGTCCGAGGCGCATCCGGTCGTCGGTCAGCAGATAGGAGAAGAGGAAACCACCGCCCAGCATGAGGATCCCGACCAGGAAGCAGTACATGACCGCGCGGTCGGGGTAGACATCCTTCAGGTAGCCCAGGTAGACCGGACCGACGATCCCGGCGGCCGCCCACGCGGTGAGCACGGCGCCGTAGATCGAGGACATCTTCCGCGAACCGAACACGTCCAGGACGAAGGGCGGCATCGTGGCGAACCCGCCGCCGAAGCAAAGCAGCACGTAGCAGACGAGTATCGAGAAGATCCAGGGATTCGTCTCCGTCATCAGCACACCGAACACGACCATCTGGCTCGCAAGCAGGATCCGGAACACCTTCACGCGGCCGATACGGTCCGACAGCAAGCCCCAGAACAGCCTCCCCACCCCGTTGCACAGCGAACTGATCGCGATCAGCGTGGCCCCGTACCCCGCCAGGGTCGCCGGCTCGAGCGAGGGGTCGGAGAGACCCCAGACCTCCTGGAGCAGCTCGGACTGGAAACTGATCACCGTGATGCCGGCGGCGATGTTGAAGAAGAAGACGATCCACATGAACACGAACTGCTGGGAACCGAGGTACGTCTTGACAGCGGTCTCGTCCTCGGCGGCTTGCGGCGCGTCCGGTCCGGCTACCACCTTCGACAGTTCGGAGGGCGCCGGCGGATCGCTCAGCAGCAGGCTGCAGGGAATCAGGAGGCAAGCGAAGATGACGCCCAGCCAGAAGAAGACCTGCGCGAGCTCCTCGCCGGCGCGCACCACCAGCAGGGGCGCCAGTCCCTTGCTCAGCAGGAAAGCGCCGACGCCGAAGCCCATGACGACGATCCCGGTGACCAGCCCCTTGTGGTCCGGAAACCACTTGGCCACCGTCGCGACCGGCGTCACGTAGCCAAGTCCGATGCCGGCGCCGCCGATCACCCCGTACCCAATGTAGAAGAGCGGCAGCATGTCCAGGCGCAAGGCGGCTGCCGCGATGATGTAGCCGCCCGAGAACAGGATGCTGCCGATCACGGCGAGTTTCCTGGGCCCGAGCCGCGGCAGCACCTGGCCGGCCCACGCGGCCGATACGCCGAGCGAGAAGATCGTGATGCTGAACGCCCAGGCCGTTTGCGAGAAGGTCCACCCCGCCTGCCGGACGAGCATCGTCTGGAAGAAGCTCCAGGCGTACACCGTGCCGAAGCACAACTGGAGCGTCGTGCAGAGCAGCGCGATGACGGTTCTGTGGACCCGCACGCCGGAGCTACTCCGTGCCGGAAACGCTCGTCGGCAGGCCTCGGCCGGCGCCCTGGCGCGACACGTGAAGGAACAGGCGCGCCAGGTGGCCCACCTCGTCGTCGCGGGTCAGAAGTTCGCGCTCGCCGAGCTCGTCTTTCTCCCCGTCCTTGGCCAGCTCCACCGCGTAGGCGAGGAGTTCGCCCAGCGGCTTGGCGGCCAGGTTGACGAACCAGATCGACGCCAGCACGCCGAGGACGAGCATGACGCTGATCAGGTAGACCTGCTGGCCGATCGCCCGCTGGATCTTGAGCGCGACGACGTCGAGGTCCATCCCGACGTGGACGGTGCCGGCGACTCCGGCCAGGATCGGACTGCCGACCTCGATGAAATCGCCCATCCCGGGCAGGCTCCGTTCAACCGGCGCCGTGTTGCTGTGTTCGCTCTCGAGAATCTCCTCCGGGATGCCCGGGACGAAGGTGTGCGCCAGGAACTCGCCCGTCTCGCTGGTGATGTAGATGTACCGGATGCCCTGAACCTCGAGAAACTGGTCGACCAGCGACTGCAGCGTCGCGAGATTCTGGTTCAGGAGAATGCCGGCGCTCGAGTCCGCGATCGTCTTGGCGATGTTCTGGGTGTTGACCTCGTACTCCGCCGACAGCTCGGTGTCGACGGTGTAGATGCAGAGAATCGAGGTCGACAGGACGATCAGGCCGAAGACGGCGAAGATGCCGAACCTCGTCCACTTGAACAGCCTGCGGATTCTCATCTCAGCCGAACCTGGCGCCCCAATCGTCGAGGGGAACGAACCGGCCGTCCTCGACGACGGTGTGGTAGACGCTCTGGAGTCCCTGACGCCGGTCGGGACCGAAGGACACGCGCTCGCTGATCCCGAGGTCGAAGTCCTCGATCGAGAAGACCGCCTCTTCCAGCCCCGCCCGGCCCGGGTTCGGCCCCAGCCGCCGCAGAATCTCTCCCATCAGCTTGGCGTTCAGGAACCCCTCGAGACTGCCAAAGCTGTGCGGGAAGGGCGCGTACTCCTCCTGCACCAGGTCCGCCGGTACCTGCGGGTCGTAACGAGCCATCAGGTCGCGGTACTCCTGGACAGCCGGGATCGAAGTGTCCTCGTAACTGGGGACCACCTGGGAGTTGATCAACTGCCGGGTGTATCTCTCGGCGTCGTCCTGCCCCTCGGTCAGGAGCTTCAGCAGATTCTCGCTGCCGACGAAGGACAGGTTGGCGATTGGCACGTCGAGTCCGAGGTCGACGGCGTCGCGGGCAAACGCGGCGCAGGCAGCGTAGGCGCCGATGCAGATGACGGCGTCCGGCGAGACGCCCTGCAGAATCTCGACCTGCTTCCTCATGCTGCCCGTGAACTTCTCGCCACGGCTGTAGGTCGCCTCGCCCGCGAGCCGCTCGCCGTGCTTATCCAGCGCCGCCCTGACGCCGGCCCAGCCGCTCCGGCCGTACGCGTCGATCTGGTAGAAGACGGCGATTCGCCGCCTGCCGATCTGCACCAGGTTGTCCACCAACCCCGCCGTCTCCTGGTTGTAGGAGGCGCGCAGGTTGAATGCGAAGTCGCCGTAGGGCGGCTCCCGTTGCGGCTGGGCGCCGGTGAACGGGAAGAACAGGAAGATCTTCTCGTCCTGGAACTTCTTCAGGATCGGAAGGACCCGGGTCACGGTGGGCGTCCCGACGTAGCCGAACAGGAGGAACACCTCGTCCTCCAGCATCAGCCTCATCGTGTTCTGGACGCACGGATCGGGCTGATAGCCATCGTCATACAACTTCAGGCTGACCCTTCGTCCCTCGATGCCGCCGTTCTCGTTCACGTTGTTGAAGTACGCCATGGCTCCACGGTAGAGCTCCGTGCCGAGCCCCCTGGACGGACCCGAGAAGGCGGCGGACACACCGAGGACGATCTCTTCGTCCGTGGCGCCCCGACCTTCCGCCCGGTCCGACGACTCGGTATCCGCGTCGCCGGGTTCCTGGCCCCGTCCCGCGGCCAGCGACGACGCCGCGAAGGGAGCGACGAGGAGCGCGGCCAGGCCGGACCGCATCACGGACTTCCTGGTGACCAGCGGACCCCAGTTGCCCCTGGTCGGAGCTTCCGGTCCGGGACTGCTTTGCATTGACATACCTCCTGTTCCGTTGGCCTCGTCAGACACTATCGCCAATCGGCGTAGCCGCCTGGTCTAGGATGCCCGCTCTGGCATGAAGAACGGCCTGAAAAAGGTGCTCGTCGCGAACCGCGGCGAGATCGCGGTGCGGGTGATCCGGGCGCTCCGCGAGCGCGGCATCGTCTCGGTCGCCATCTACTCGGAGGCGGACCGCGCCGGTCTCGCCACGCAGATGGCGGACGAGGCCCACTGCATCGGCCCCGCTCCGTCGATCGAGAGCTACCTTCAGGCCGGGAAGATCGTAGACCTCGCCGCCTCCATCGGCGCCGACGCGATCCACCCCGGCTACGGCTTTCTGTCCGAGAACGCCGGTTTCGCGCGCCTCTGCGAGGAGCGCGGCATCGTCTTCATCGGGCCGCCCTCCGGGGCGATCGCCGCGATGGGCTCGAAGATCGAGAGCCGGCGCCTGATGACCGCGGCCGGCGTGCCCATCGTGCCGGGAGGCACGGATCCCCTCGCGTCCGCCGAGGCGGCGTGCGAAGCGGCAAGCGAGATCGGCTATCCGGTGATGCTCAAGGCCTCCGCCGGCGGCGGCGGCAAGGGCATGCGGCTGGTACGCGAGGAGAGCGAGCTCGAAGCGGCGTTCCGGGGAGCGACCTCGGAGGCCGGCGCCAGCTTCAACGACGCCTCGGTCTACATCGAGCGCTTCGTCGAGCGGCCGCGCCACGTCGAGATCCAGGTCCTCGGCGACCGGCACGGCCGGATCGTCTCCCTCGGTGAACGGGAGTGCTCCCTGCAGCGACGCCACCAGAAGGTGGTCGAAGAGGCGCCGTCGCCCGTCGTCGACACGGATCTCCGCCGCCGCATGGGCGAGGCGGCGGTCCGCGCCGCTGCCGCCGTCAACTACGTCGGCGCGGGCACGGTGGAGTTCCTGCTCGACCCCCGGGGAGAGTTCTACTTCCTGGAGATGAACACGAGGATCCAGGTCGAGCATCCCGTGACCGAGCTGGTCACCGGCATCGACATCGTCGCCGCCCAGCTCGACATCGCCGCCGGCGAGCCGCTGCCGGAGGCGCTGAAGAACGGCATGGAGCCCCGCGGACACGCGGTCGAGGTCCGCCTGTACGCGGAGGATCCGTTCCGCAACTTCGCGCCTTCGCCCGGCCGGATCGAACGGCTCCAACTGCCCGAGGGGCCGGGCGTCCGCAACGACTGCGGTGTGTACGAGGGCGACGAGGTGACGATCCACTACGACCCGATGCTGGCCAAGCTGATCGTCTGGGGGCGCGACCGGAGCGACGCTCTGGCTCGCCTCAGGCGGGCGCTCGCCGAAACCCGGGTGGAGGGCATCCGCACGAACCTGCCCCTCTTCGAGCAACTGCTCGAGGACGAGGACTTCGTGACCGGCAACATGGACATCTCGATGCTGGATCGCAAGCTCGAGAACGGCGAGCTGCGGCCGGCCGCGCCGGACGACGGCGCCCTGGAGGCCGACCTGCCCGTTCTCGCCGTCGTTCTCGCCCACCTGAAGCGGGTCGAGGCGAACGGGACCGCGAGCGCGGCCGGCGGCAGCACGCCACGGTCGAACTGGCGGCTGGCGGCGCGGCGCGACGCCCGGAGGGCCACGACCTGGAACTGATCGTCGCCCGCCCCGCCGACGAGGTCCGCGTCGAGGTCCGCGCCGAGGCGAACGGCCACTGGACCGTCGCCGTCGACGACCGCGAGTACCGGGTGGACGCCGCCACCCTGGGGCGGCCGGACGTCCTGAGCCTGATCGTCAACGGGCGTCAGGCCACGCAGAGCGTCCGCTCGCTCGGCAACGGCGCCTACGACGTCGACGGCGTCGAACTGAAGGTGATCGACCCCCGCTCGCGGGCTCTCGGCGAGACGACGCAGCAGGGAGACGCCGACACGTTCGAGGCGACCGCCTACATGCCCGGCCGTGTGGTGGCCGTGCTCGCGGCCGAGGGCGACGAGGTGGCCTCCGGGCAGGGCGTTGTCGTGCTCGAGGCCATGAAGATGGAGAACGAGATCCAGTCGGAGATCGACGGGCGGCTCGAACAGCTCCTCGTCGAGGTCGGCCAGACGGTCGACGGCGGCCAGCCGCTTTTCGTCGTCGCCGCCGACAGCGACGCCTAGGTCGCCGCTTCCCGCACGAGCACCTTGGACGCGGCGGGGAAGCCGAGGCTGAACTCGCGCGCGTCCGAGACCACGGCAACGCTGCCGGCCGTCTCGTCGCGCGCCGCCACCTCGACCAGGCTGCCGGGCATCAACCCTTCGCGCTCCGCGAAGCGCAGGAACTCGGCGTTCTGGTCCGTCACCCGAACCACCTCGACGACCCGGTTCAGGGCGCACTTCAGAAGGCTCGGATGATCGACGAGCTCGATGTGGCCGTCGGCGCTCGGAATCGGGTCGCCGTGGGGATCCACCGATGGATGGCCGAGCATCTCGTCCATCCGTTCGATCATCCGCCCGGAGACCGAGTGCTCGAGCAACTCGGCCTCGGAGTGGACGTCACTCCAGTCGAAACCCATCACGTTGACCAGGAAGAGCTCGATCAGGCGATGCCGCCTGAGCACGTGCGTCGCCAGCTTGCGACCAGCCGGCAGGAGTCGGACGCCGCTATACGGTTCGTAGGCGATCAGTCCGGACTCGGCGAGGGTCTTCATCATCGCCGTGACGGAGGCGGGAGCCACCTTGAGGCGCGCCGCGATCCGCCCCATCGGCACGAGTTGCAAGCCCTCCATCCGGGCTTCGTGCTCCGCCAGGAAGATGCACTTCAGGTAGTCCTCGACGGTGCTACTGGCGCGCATCTTCCACCTCGCTCGGACGCACGACTGTACCGGTTGGACGCACGAGTGTATCGGCCCTCACCGCCTCTCCGTCCGGGTGCCGCAGCACCGACTCGAGAAGGCCGGGCCGCCGCCCGTCGATGATGAGCGATTCGACGCCGCTTTGCGCCAGCGCCCAGGCGGTCGCGAGGCGATGCTCCATCCCGCCGGTGACGTCGACCGCCGGTGAGCCGCCGGCAGCCTCCGACGCCTCGCGGATGTTCGCCGCGTCGATGCGGGGTACGAGCCGGCCTGCGCCGTCGAGCACGCCGGCCGTGGCACCGAGCCACACCGCCCGTCGCACCTCGATACCGAGCGGAACGAGGGCGCGAACAAGGAAGTCGAACACCGTCTCCGTCGACGCGATCGAAGCCCCGCGCGTCCGGTCCACGACGACGTCGCCCATCGTGACCGGCACCAGGCCCTCCCGCAGGGCCGCGGCAAGCGGTGCCGGCGGCGGTCCATCAGGCTCCCCGTCGCGGGCCGTCAGGAAGCCGGACGGCAGTTGCGAGTAGGCCGGCACGCCGGCCTCGACCAGACTGCCGACGACCTGCCGGTGGAGTTCGATGGCCGCGGACTGCGTGCGCGCGATGCCCATCCGGTCCGCGGCCGGCTCTGGACGGCCGCCGCCCCTGCCACCGGCGAGGCCGGCCGCGCGGGCCTCCGGGTGTCCGAAGGAACCGCTGCCGTGACCGATGACGAGGCCGTCCCCCGACCACCCGGCCGCGATCTCGGCCGCCAGCCGCCGCAGGTGTTCCTTCGCGACCGTGCGCGGTTTCGTCTTGTCCGTGATCAGGCTGCCGCCGAGCTTGACCAGCGTGACATGCAGCCGTCCGTCCGAGGCGTTCGCGGCGGCAGCCGCACTCAAAGCTCGGCTCCGCCGCGCCAGGCCGGCGGGCCGCCGGTGCGGTCGCGCAGCACCCGTTCGACGCTGCCGAGGGTCTCGAGCCGTTCCGCCACCCCCGATTCGTCCGCCGGCTGGCAGATCACATGGACGTTCGCGCCGGCATCCATCGTGGCGTAGGCGGCGATGCCGTCCGCCCGCAGGTCGCGGACCGCGGCCAGCACCTCGATCGTGCCCGGCGTCCAGTAGTACACGGGAGGCCTGGACGACATCGCGATCAGGTGGAGATCGATTCCCTCCTCCTCGACCGCCGGTCCCAGGACCTCGAAGTCCCGCTGCCCGAGCGCTGCGCGCACCTGTCCGAGACGCTCCTCGAGCGCGGCCAGACGCGGCGCGAAGTACGGACTGCTGACCGCGAGTTGGTGCCCGTCGCGTGAAGACACCTTCTTGGCGCCGGTCTCGACGACCGCGACCAAGTCGCAGAGCGGCCAGGCGTCCTCGTCCAGGACCTGAACCGCGCTGTTGTCGTCCCCGTCGGGCCACTCCACGTAACCGCCGTAGGCCGAGCGCGCGGCCGAACCCGAGCCGCTGCTCCGCGACAGGGCGGACAGGGTCCGCGGCGGCAGGTCGAAGCCCATGGCGGCCGTCACGGCGAGGGTCAGGGCGGTGAAGCCCGAAGCGGAAGAGGCGATCCCGGCCGCGGCCGGGAACGTGTTGCCCGTCGCGATCCGGAACCCGCCCGTGTACGGCGCTGCCGTCTGCCGCGACCACTCGCGCAGACGGTCCAGGTGGCGCCGCGTGCGCTCGACGAAGGCCGGCGGCGCTTCCGCGGCGGCCTCGGTTCGACCGACAGCCGGCTCTTCCACCCAGACGATCTCGTCGACCCGCCCGTCGGCCAACGGAGACGCCGAGCAGATCGACCGGCAGGCGTCCAGGGTCATCGACAGCGAGCGGTTGAAGGGAACCGGTCCCGCGAGATCGCTGGCGCCCCAGTACTTGATGAAGGCGATGTTCGAAGGCGCCTCGGCGGTCACGGGCCCAGGCTGATGGGCCGGTTCCAACACGGAGTTCATCTCGCCCGGAGCCTACAGTCGATCGGCGATGGGACTCTCGAATCTCAGACCGTCGGCGCCGATTGCCGCGTTGACGGGCTCGAGGTCCGAGATTCCATCGACCGTCTCCTCCGGCCGGCCGCCGAGCACGCAGATCAGGGCACCGGCTGACTCGCCTTCGAGAGCCCCGGCCCCGGAGATCTTCGCCGCGCCTCCGGCCGCTTCCACCGACGCGATCCGGCGAGCGACCGCCGGCGGCACCACGCCGAGTTCGACCAGGGCGCGGTGGCCGTCGGCGATGGCGGCGGCCGCATCCCGCGGCCCGCCGTCCCGGAGCGCCACGCGAAAGGACTCGACCGCCGCCCCGATGCGGTCGAACACGGCGGCCGTTCGCTCGGGTTCGTCGTCGTAGCGCCGGCGCACCGCCGTGACCACCGCGCCCGTGGTCTGGCTCGGCGTCCCGCTGTCGAGGATCTCGACCGCGCCGGGAAGCCACTCCGGCCGCGGCAAGTCGTCGAATCGCAACTCGTCGCCCACTCGGCGAACCAGCAGAACGCCACCGCGCAGCACCGTGCCGCTGTCGATCCCCGACGGGAAACCGTGCTGCCGCCGCTCGACCTCGAGCGCCGCCGCCTCGATTGCCGCCAGTTCGTCCTCGGCGACGTCGCTTCCGTGACCCGGAACCGGTCGCGTCGCGCCGGCTAGCGACCGCACCGCCGCCACGACTCCGATCGCCGCCGCCGCCGAACTGCCCAGGCCAGCGCCGACTGGAATTCCAGACCGCAGCCGTAACTCAAGATCCTGTCCGGTCAAGTTCGACGCCGCCAGCGCCGGCAGCGACGCCAACGCTTCTCCTACCGCGATCCGAACCAACGCGCCAGAAGCCCGATCAGCGACAAAGGGCTCCTCGCCCGCTTCGAACGCACACCAGCGTCGGCGCGCCAGTTCCGAGTACTCAACGACCTCCGACCATGAATGGGTTTCCTCGACACCGATGTCAGGCAGAACCAGCCGAACCTCACCGCCGTCCGCCAAGCCAGTCGCGGGCGTCAGCCCGGCCTCCACCGACAACCGCAGGTCCACCGCCGCCACCACCGCCGGACGGCCATACACCGCCGCATGCTCCCCCATCAGGATCACCTTGCCCGGCACGCTCAACCGCGACCGCAACGGCCTGAGGGGGCCCACGGCCCGGCTCCTTCAGGTCGGGCGACGACCGAAGAGGGGCCTGACCTTGCAGAAGAGCGCCAGGAACGTGAGGCACATCCCAAGCCTGAAGGCTGCCTCGCGGACTTCCTCGATGCCCGTTCCCCACGGGGTCTGCAAGAAAAGGCCGCCAAGAAGGAGAACCAGGCCCATCAACTGCCCCGACTGGAGCAGCCGGTCAGGTAACCGCTCTACCCACCTCAGGAGCCCCACACCCTCGAACCGAGCGGCCCAGGCGGCCGTCACGATCCCGCCTGCAAGGAAACTCAGTGCCGCAAAGGTCGCTACTGTGAGCGCCACACCCTCGCTCAGTCCTTGAAGGCCCCGAACTACCTCGAATCCCGAGATTCCGTAGAACACCCAGAAAAGCCAGAACATCCACCACCGCATGCCCGCCGTAACGTCGGCGCTAGCGGTTGCGGTTTCCGGTTGCTGAACGGCCTTCATCTCGCGGGGCACCTCATGGAACGCGACGCCGGGGCCATGGGCTGACGGGCGCAGTAAGGCTAGCAGGCACAGGTCCGAGGGTGTGCCCTGGCCGCCCTGGTCACGGCGGTCCGTCGGGCTCCGAGCCTTCCCACAGGAATCGGCTCCCGCGGGAGCGACCCCACCGAGCGTGTGACGACAAGTGGCCTGGGACCAGGTATGAAACGAGAAGCCGCCGCCCCCGGAGAAACCCGGGGACGGCGGAGTGACCTAGCTAGAACTAGGTCGGCTAGTCGCCTGTCAGGTCGCCAAAGCGGCTAAGGAACCAGGGAACCCAAACCGGATCGACCGGGACTCGCGTACAGGAATCGCCCTTACGCCGGTGCCGAGGCACCGAGCAGCAGCACGACGATCACCGCCGCCAGTACCGCGCGGCCCGTCAGTGTTGGACGTTGATGTAGATGGCCCACGCAAGCCCGCCCAGCATTGCAAACAGAAAGAAGAGACGGGCGCTTAGGGGGGGCACCTTCCACCAACGCGGCACAAGTCTCAAGCGAGTAGCCTCCCTCAACAGTCGTTGCCGATGTAGGCGATGGTTCCCGCGGCAAGACCGCCGAAGCCTACCAGACCAACAATGCCACCCACGAAAGTGGTCACCGGCTCAGGGATTATCGCGAGCAAGCCGCCCGCTGCACCCAACAACCCACCAGCAAGCGCCAAATCGCCGTACATGTCGCAGTTGTTGTGATGGTTCATCTCCTCCGGCGACATACAGCCCGAAGACGTGTTGACGTATCCAGGCGTTTGGCACGGCCCGTGCAGCGGCTTGATCTGCGCCGCGCTCGTGGTCGACTGCGGATAATCCGCCGCCGCCATCGTCGGTGCACTGCCGATCAACGTGCGAAGAACAGCACGCTCAGCAGCGTGCCTCGTAGAGCTTCCCTCATTTCGTAGCCTCCTCTGTTTGGGTGCTACAGCCCGCCGTCGGCGGCTCATCCGCGACGACCCGACCGTAGACTGGAAGTAAGACGGTGCGGACCGTAGCACAGGGGAAACAGTGGAATCGCGGCCCGCTAGCCCGTGACCGGGATGGTGACTCGGAAGAGCCGGAACCGTCCCCACAAACGCAGAACCGCAGCCCCCGGACGAGCCTGGAGACGGCCGGCAGGTTCAAGCTAGGCCAGGCCGGTCAGCCGCGCGTTAGTCCACCACAGCGACTAGGAGCCAGTGGTAGTCAATGGCAACCCAAGACGTCATCGCATAGATCACGACACCGGCTCGACGGGAACGAGTGCCTGGCCGACGAGGCCCAGGAGCACCACGCCTGCTGCGGCAGCGAGAACCGGTGTCGTGACCGCGATGATCGTGAGAACGGGGCGCCGCCCACCAGCGCTTGAGATCGCCGCCGCGAGCATCGCGAAACCGAACACCACTGCGGTCCAATAGATGCCGTTCGACACCACGCCCGGGAGTCCGACGACCCTCACGATGATCGACGCCACGAGTCCCAGCAATGGATACACGAACGCAATGCCGGTGCGCCGTGTCACCGCTGCCGCGCTCAGATCTCGCGTCCCGAACCGCAGGACGAAGTAGACGCCGAAGCTCAAGTAGAGCCACATCGCGAAGGCGGTGAAGAACGCGACGCCAGCGCCGATGATGCGGCCCGCGGCTGCGGCCCACGCGAGGCTTTCGTCTACCTGCGGTAGTTCGATGACGAACAGTGTGTTGACCACGTGTGCGGTCGCGAAGACCCCGACCATCAGAGTCGCGAGACCGATGCCTCCACGTCGGTCTGCGGCACGGTTCAGCCACTTGACTGCTGACTTCATAGAAACGCCTCCTTGGCGACAACTGGAGTCACGGTGGACTCCAAGATGGCGGCGGTCACGGTCAGCACGATGGCCGTGAGCGTCCACCACACGATTGGGCGAATCGAGAACGGTTGGTCGAGGCTCAGGCGTCTCACGGTCTGGACCGCAAGACCGAGTCCCGCCGTCGTGCCGGCGATCTGGCCCAGGGATTCGGGTACTCCGTGAACCAGCAACGATAGGCGCAGTGCGCTTGGCTCGAGGCCGACAAACAGTCCACCGACCTGCAGTCCATTCCAAGCCGCAACCAACACGGTCGGGATCGCGAGCATCAAGCCGCCAGCGACCAGGAGCCCGACGATGCGCAGGTTGTGCGCCGCAGTCGTGGTGAACGAGACCGTCGTGATGTCGTCAGCGCTCACGGTGGTCGCGAATGGATTCGCGGGCACGTAACAGCCGATCACGACTCCCGCGAAGAAGATTGCGGCCGCAGCCCGCCAAGGCTGCGGCCGCAACGAACCGTCAGTTTTCAAGAAACGTTGGGAGACGTTTCAGACGCGACTCGCCTTTGTGCGACAGAACTTCAGGAGCCACATGTACGCGGCACCTTGGAAGCCTGCCGTGAGGCCAAGCCAGAGTCCGTAGTTACGCTCGAACAACAGGGCGGTAAGCCCCGCTACGACCAGCGCGACGACGATGAAGCCGACCGCAAACAGCCCGGGGGCGTTTCGGATCGACGCAAGCGGTTCTCGTGTCGTCGCCATCCCGCTACGCCCCGCCGACGATGGCTCCGAGGCCCGCGCCGATGTCGGCACCCTTGAGACCCGCGAAGACGGTGCCGGGACCTGGAGCGATGATGCTCCCGAGATACGCGCCGCCGAAGAGTCCGACCGCGCCGCCGATGATGCCACCCACGGCGGCCGCGCCGGCACCGCTCTTGCCACCGAGGTACGCGCCGATCTCGGATGTCGCGAGCGAGGCGTCGCCAGTGTCGGGCATCGCGACCGGTGCCAGAACCAGCGATATCGCGACCAGTGCGGCGAAAAGTGTCTGCTTCATTTCGTAGCCTCCCTTGTGTGGGTGCTACAGCCCGCCGCCGACGGCTCATCCGCGACGACCCGACCGTAGACTGGAAGTAAGACGCTACGGACCATAGCACGGAGGCGATTGGGTCGCTAGACTGGAACTTGGCCCGCTACGGCCCGCGACCTCGCCCGACGAAGGGCTGGAAGTAAGACGCCCCCTCATTCGAGGCGGCCGTTGCGCCCCCCGTAGCGGGTCAACCTGGCTTCAGCAGAACCTGGGGAGACTCATCGGGGACGCTGGCGTGTACCCCACCGCTACGACCTCGCCGTGCTCACGAAGCCGATGGGACGCAGGGCTGGCGTACTAGCTCGTGCCCAAGCGCGAAACTTGGCTGTGGGGCTGTCAGATTCGGGGGGGGGGCGCGCGACCCTGCGTTGCGATCTTCTCTTGCAGGCGCCTCACGTCACCGATCAACATACCAGTTTCGTTCGTAAGAAGGGCGTAAGGAAAGGACCGTCAAGGGTGTGGTTTTCGTAAACTCAGCCCCCTCGAGGCGGACACCCCGGTCGCATCGGTGGCCTCAGAACGACCGATGGGACCCTCCCCCACGGCCCGCGGACAGGCGGCAGCTACGCGCTCGGTGCCTCAACCCGCGCGTGCGGCGCTGGAGCGGCCCAGCCGTTCGTGGGCCCGGGCCAGGTCGCGCGACGTGAACGCGGCGGTCAGCGAGAGTTCACCGGCGAGAACGACGGCGCCGACGATCTCGGCCAGCCGGCGCACCGCGGCGCCCGGCCGCTCCGCGTCGGGCCGCACGCCCATCACTTCGAGCGCCTCGCGCTGGGTGTCGAGACCTGTGCCGCCGCCGATCGCGGCCAGCGGGCAATCCGGCATGTAGACGGACGCGTAGACCGAGCCGTCGTCCCGGGCCTCGAACGAGGCGACACCCATGGCGCCTTCCACGACGTGGGCGAGATCCTGGCCGCAGGCGACGAAGACCGCCGCGAGCACGTTGGCGAACTGCGCGTTGAAGGCGAGCGCGCCGGCCGCCACGGAACCGAGCAGGTTCTTGCGGTAGGCCACGTCCTGGAGCGCCTTCGCCTCCGACTTGAGGACCTTGCGCACCGTCGTCTCGTCCAGCACGACCTCGGCGTGAATCCGCTTGCCGCGACCGAGCTGGTAGTTGACCGCGGAGGGTTTCTTGTCGACGCAGTAGTTCCCCGACAGCGCCACGCACTGGGCGCCCGTCTCCGGCTCGATCAGCTCGGACACGACGCGGTCGCAGGCGATCGTCACCATGTTCATGCCCATCGCGTCGCCGGTGGCGAAGCGGAAGCGAAGGAACACGGTGCTTCCGACCACCGACGGTCGAATGTCGCGAAGTTCCAGGTAGCGGCTCGTCTCCTGCGCCTTGGCGCGGATCCTCTCCTCGTTGGCTTCCAGCCACTCGAGCAGTCGCCGGGTGTCCTCGATCCCCGTGGTGCGGAAGACCGGAGCCCGGGTCATGCCCACGTCCTCGACGAAGACGGTCGCGCCGCCCGCCGCCGTGATCGCGCGGCAGCCGCGGTTCACGCTGGCTAGCAGCGCCCCCTCGGTGGTCGCCATCGGCACGCAGACCGTGCCGTCGATCTCGCTCCCCCGTACGTGAACCGGCCCGGCGACGCCCATCGGCACCTGGGCGGCGCCAATGAAGTTCTCGCAGTTCTGGGTAGACGCCCGTTCGCCGTCCAGGGCGTAGCTGCCGATCGCCGTGAGCGGACCGCTGCCGGTCGCCAGGTCCAGAGCCCGGCGCCGCACCGCGGCCTGCCCCGCCGCGTCGAGGCCCGGCGGCGGCCGGTGGAAGCCGCGCTCGGAACCGGCGATCTCGGCCGCCGCCGCTTCGAGTTCGGGGGCCAGTTCGGGGCCGGAAACCGGCCGATCAGCCATCGGCCGTCTCCTTCAGGAGTGGCACGCGGCGCAACGCCGCGAGGTCGGCAGCGCCGGTGCAGAACATGCACGTGCGCAGCTCGAAGGCGGTGCGGGAGATCCGGTCGACGACCGCCTCGGTCGAGGCGTTTGCCGCCTCGAGGAACGGGAAGGCCATGCCGGCGACGTCGGCGCCAAGGGCCAGCGCCTTCGCCGCGTCGACGCCGGAGCGGATGCCGCCGCTGCCGATCACCTGGACGCCGGGCACCGCCGCCAACTGGCGGATCGACTCCGGCGTCGGCACTCCCCAGTCGGCGAAGCGCTCACCCAGCGCCACTTCGTCGGCCCGGGCCGCCTCGATCCGCGCCCAGCTCGTGCCTCCCACTCCGGCCGTGTCCAGGATGCGGACACCGACGTTGGCGAGCTCGCGGCCGACCGCGGCCGAGATGCCGCAACCGATCTCCTTGACCACGACCGGCACGTCGAGCGCCTCGACCACGCGCGCGATCTTCGGCAGCAGGCCGCGGAAGTTCAGTTGGCCTTCCGGCTGCAGCGCCTCCTGCAGCGCGTTCAGGTGCAGCACCAGGGCGTCGGCCTCGACCATGTCGACCGCCGCCCGGCACTCGTCGACGCCGTAGCCGTAGTTCAGTTGCACCGCACCCAGATTGGCCAGGATCGGCACGCTGGGCGCGAACTCCCGCACCCGGAACGTCGCCGCGGTTTCCGGATCGTCGATCGCCTTGCGCTGCGAGCCGACCCCGAGAGCGACCCGCCTCGCCTCGGCCGCTTCGGCCAGACGGCGATTGATCTCCTCCGCGGCGCCCGTACCCCCCGTCATGCAGGAGATGAGCAGCGGCGCCTCGAGCTCCCGCCCCAGGAAGCCACAGCCGATCCGGACGTCGTCGAAATCGATCTCCGGCAGCGCCCTGTGCTCGAACCGGTAGTCGTCGAAGTAGCTGCGCTCGACCTGCATGCGCCGATCCAGCGCCAGGCGGATGTGCTCAGCCTTGCGATCCCGCTCGCCCTCCGCCGCCGCCAGCAGCGGACGGGTACTCACGCGACCGCCCCAATCTTGCGGCTGCACATGCGCGGCACTGTACCGGAAATCGCGTAAGTGGAGCGTTCACGGTCGGATGCGGCTTCGCCGACGCGCGGCTCAGCCGCCGATGCGGAACATCTCGACGCGCTGGGGAGCAGGCTGCAGGCCGGCGCGGAGGCGTTCGGCGCGGACCTCGGAGTAGCGGTCTTCGCGCTGGCGCCAGTGGGCGGCCAGAAAGGCGAGTAGCTCGTCGTCCGTGGCGCCGGCGCGGAGGCGGTCGCGGAGCGACGGGCCGGTGTCGGCGAAGAGGCAGGTGTACAGGCGGCCGTCGGAGGAGAGGCGGGCCCGGGCGCAGTCGCCGCAGAAGGGGCGGCTGATCGAGGGGATGACGCCGAACTCGACGCCGTTGTCGAGGTAGCGGAAGCGTTCCGCGACGTCGCTGGGTTGAGCGCGATCGACGGGTTCGAAGGGCCACCGTTCGGCGATGCGGTCGGCGATCCCGGAGGCCGTGATGACCTGATCGAGGCTCCAGTCGTTCACGGTGCCGACGTCCATGAACTCGATGAAGCGGACGACGTGGCCGCGCTCCTTGAAGTAGCCGGCGATGTCGGCGATCTCGTCTTCGTTCGTGCCCTTCATGACGACCGTGTTGATCTTGATCGGGCCGAGGCCGGCGTCCGCCGCGGCGTCGATGCCTTCGAGAACCTGACCGACACCGTGACCGAGGCCGGTGACCCTGCCGAAGACGTCATCGTGGAGCGACTCGACGCTGACCGTGACCCGGTCCAGGCCGGCGTCCGCCAGCGCCTTCGCCTTCTTCGCAAGCAGGGCGCCGTTCGTCGTCAGCGCCAGGTCCTCGATTCCCGGCACCGCGGCCAGGATCCCGACCAGATCCTCGATGTCCCGCCGCAGCAGCGGTTCGCCGCCCGTCAGCCGCAGCTTGCGAACGCCGAGCTGCACGAACAGCCGCACCAGGCGCTCGATTTCCTCGAACGTCATCAACTGTTGCCTGGGCAGGAACCTGTACTCCCGGTCGGCCGGCATGCAGAAGGTGCAGCGGAAGTTGCAGCGGTCGATGACGGAAATGCGCAGGTCGCGCACCGGCCGGCCGAGGCGGTCGATGACCGGGGCCGACGCGGTGCCGCCGTTCGGGGAGTCGAGAGTCATGGACCGACAATGCTACGCGAGCCGGCATGGTCGCCGCTTCGCGGCGGCGTTGTTCCGGAAAGCCGGCGGGGACGCCGGCGCACCCAGTCCGGCGGGGACGCCGGCGCACCCAGTGGGGCCGTCAGTCTTCGGCGCGCAACCAGCCGTCGATCAACCGGCGGGCGATGGAGAACGGCGGCGGTAGCCGCACGTCCCGGACGCGGAGCGCGTACTCCAGCTCGGAGCGGGTCGCCCACACGGCCTGTTCCAGTTCCTCGGTGTCGACCTGCACGTCGCCGCCGGGCGAGGTGGCGTAGAAGCCGAGCATGATCGAAGTCGGGAACGGCCACGGCTGGGAGGAGTGGTAGCGGACCGTGTCCACCGCGATGCCGGTTTCCTCCCGAACTTCGCGCGCGACCGCGCTCTCCAGACTCTCTCCGGGCTCGACGAACCCGGCGAGAGCCGAGAACATGCCCGGCGGCCAGGAGGCCTGCCGGCCCAGCAGGCAGGATCCGCCGTCGCCGGCCTCCGTGTGGACGAGCATGATGACGGCCGGATCCGTGCGGGGGAAGTGCTCGATGCCGCACGCCGTGCAGACCCGCAGGTGGCCGGCGTTGCGACTCTCGGTCGCGGCGCCGCACTGGCCGCAGAAGCGGTGGCGGCGGTGCCACGTAGCCATGGCGCGCGCATAGGCGAGGAGGTTGGCGCCGCGTCCACTCATCGCCGCGCCGACCTGGCGCAACTCGACGAAGCGGCCGGCGCCCCTGAGCGGACCGACGAGCGGATCTTCCCGCTCGGAGAGGTCGACGGAGAAGTAGGCGACGCCCTCCGCTTCGCCCAGGAACACGACATCCTCCGCGCCGTCGACCAGCCCGGCCGCCTCGACGGTCGCCACCGTGCCGGGAACCGGCCCCCGGTCTCCCGTGTGAGCGTCGAAGACCAGGCTGCGCTCGCGCCAGACCGCGGTCAACTGGCTGCTGGGATCCGCCAGCCTCCGCGCCAGCCAGTCGGCGTCGCCCCGCCGCTCCGAGCGCCTGTCGACCGCCGGTTCGGCCAGAACGTTGTGTGCCCTCATGCTCCGCAGGCTACAGCGCGGGTCAATCGGCTCGGCGGTAGGCCATCGCTTCCGAGACCCGGCACTGGGCGATGCTCATCGCCGCGTCTCGCAAGAGGCACTCCTCCGCCCGGGCCAGTTCCAGCACTTCCCGCGTGTTCTGGCGCACCGTGTCCTCGATCCTCTCGAACGCCTGCCGCTCGGAGCCGCCCGCGTACTCGACCGCGCCGCAGATGATGCCGCCGGCGTTGGCCACGAAGTCGGGAATCGAGAGGATGCCGCGGTCGTGGAGGATCCGCTCGCCCGCCGGCGTCACCGGGATGTTCGCGCCCTGGAGCACCACCTTGCAGCCGACCCGGCCGGCATTGCCGCTGTCGATCACGTCGGGGCGCGCGGCCGGCACGAAGAAGTCGACCTCCAGGTCCAGGAAGGCGTCGCCCTCGATGCGGCGGCCGCGCGGATACCCCGTGACACCGCCCGTCGCGTCCATCGTGGCCACGAGTTCGTCGATGTCGATGCCGTCCGGGTCACAGATCGTGCCGTCGAGATCGGTGACCGACACGAGGCGCGCGCCCCTCTCGGCCAGGAACCGGGCCGCCGGCCGGCCGACGTTGCCGAAGCCCTGGATGGAGACAGTGGCGCCCTCGAGCGCCACGACGCCCGCCTCCTCGGCCACCTCGGCGGCGATGGCGAGACCGAAACCGGTGGAGCCCGTCTCGTCGAGCGGAATCCCGCCCAGGGACCTGGACAGGCCGACCGAGCGGCCTCCCTCGTCCCGGATCCAGGCCATCGCGGTCTCGTTCGTGCCCATGTCGGGGGCGGGGATGTAATCCGTCAACTGCCGGATCGCGCGGCCGAACTGCCGGATCAGGGCCTCTCGGTTCGCCGTCCGCGGATTCGCCCGGATGCCCGCCTTGCCGCCGCCGTGGCGCAGGCGCGCCATGGCGTTCTTCCAGGTCATGGCCCGCGCCAGCCGGCACACCTCCTCGACGCTGACGTCCGGCGCCATGCGGATGCCGCCCATCGTGGGGCCGGCGGCGCTGTTGTCGATGACGACGATCCCCTCCAGGCCGCAGCGGGGCTCGTAGATGGTGACGACCTTCTCGGGACCGTAGTCGTCCGTGAAGTCGAAGTGTTCGAAAGCAAGTTCTGACATCGGTGTTCCTCCCGCTACCGCCAAACACCGATCGGATGCGACTACTTCCCGATTCCCGCCGCGCGCCTACCGCGCCTGGCTTGCGCGATCAGTCGCTCTCCTCGAGCATTCCGAGGACGGCCTCCTCGAACTCCGCGTACAGCATCCGTCCGAGATGGATGTTCGTCAGTTCGCCGTCGCGGTCGAAGAACATTGTCGTCGGCAGCGCACCGGGCCACTCCGGATCGAACGCCATGACGAAGTCGACCGAGTTGTCGCCGGCCGACGCCAGGTAGGAGACGAGACCGGGCGCCCGCTTGGCGAAGAAGGGGCGCACCCGATCCTCGAGCTTTTCCGGATCGTCCATCGAGACGGCGAGCACGACGAGACCGCGGTCGCCGTACCGTTCCTGCAGGAGATCGAGTTCAGGCAGCTCCTGAAGACAGGGGATGCACCAGGTGGCCCAGTAGTTGACCACGACGACCTTGCCGCGGTGGTGCTCCAGCACGGCCCTGAACTGGTCCGCGGTCGCGGGATGAATCGAGTCGGGTTCGAGCAGATGATCCACCGACGCGGTCTCGGCGGCGAGTACGGGCAATGCGGCGACCAGAACCAAAACCGGGACGAAAGTCACGGCCAGCGTCTTGACGGACAAATCCAGACCCTCCTGTTCGGCAGTATAGACGCCGCTAACGGCGGAGGAACCCGGATCCTTCCCGCCCGACCCGGCCGTCGCGCTGGAGTCGGTCGAGGTGAAGCCGCGCACTGTGCCGTTCGGCCTTCGCGATGCCGGCCCCCTGGTCGTGCGGGCGGTAGACGAAGCGGTGCGCGACGATGTCGTCCATCGTTCGCGGCTCCGCCAGGTATTCGAGCAGACGGCTCTCACGGTCGGCTATGCGCGCCACGTAGCGGTCAAGGCGGCCGAGAAAGGCGTCGCGATCGTCGAGCAGGCCGATGTGGTGGCCGGTGACGTAGTGCGTCGCCTCGATCTCGCGCACCAGTTCGAGCGAACGTTCGAACGCTTCCAGGTCGGACCAGGCGTCGCCGTAGTACGGGCCGAAACCGGTCAGATCGATGTCGCCCAGGAACAGGACGCCGTCGGGCTCGATCAGCAGGGCGCAGTGCCCCCGGGTATGACCGGGCGTATGGATAACGCGCACCGAGACGCCGCCGCCGAGGTCGAAGAGGTCGCCGTCCCGGAACGGCACCGCATCCGGCCGCGGCTCGTAGAAGAACGTCGTCTTCAGGAAGTGGCCGTACTCCTCCCGGCGCTCCGGCTCGACGCCGAAGATTGCCAGAAAGCCGTCGAAGTCGAGCAGGCCCGGCAGGTCTTCCTCGTGGACGTACACCGGAGCGTCCCGGAACAGCGGCAGCGCGGCCGTGTGGTCCTCGTGGCAGTGGCTGAGCAGGACGAGGTCGACCGACGGCAGAGCGCTCCGGCCACGTACCCGAACGCCGAGCGACGGGTCGACGAGCATCGTCGACTCGGCGCCCTCGATCAGCAGGGCGTTGTTGTCGGGGTACTTGCCGCCGCCGGCGCCGAACAGGATGGTCGCGGCGCCGAGCCGTCGGTCTTCGAGCTCGGTCACCTCAGCCGGCCGAGGCCTCGGCGCCCGTCACCTGGGGAAGCCGCCAGCCGTTGTGGTACTCGGCCCTGAGCAGCGCGTTCGCCTCGTCGTCACCGGTGAAACGCCCCGCCTCGTGATCCCAGTAGACCCGCCGGCCGGTGCGGAACGCGATGTTGCCCAGGTGCGCGTTCACGGCGACCAGAGCGCCGACGTCCGCGTTGCAACGCGGCTGCTCCCGGGTCTTCATGCACTCGATGAAGTCCTCGGTGTGCTGGGCAAGACCCCGCTGACTGCGGGAAGCTTCCCGATCGGGGATGGCGGGCGTCTTGTAGAACCTCTTGCCGTTCTCGCGGCCGACTTCGGGCAGCACTTCCCAGCCGCCGCGGTCGATCACCAGGGTGCCCCTGTTGCCGACGAAGGACACGCCGTGTCCCCGCTGGTGCGGACCCAGGCCGATCCCCAGGCCGTGCTCCCAGACCATCGTGAAGTCGTCGTACTCGTAGATCGCCTGCTGCGTGTCCGGGGTCTCCATCGCGCTGTCCGGATAGCCGAACGGCCCGCCCAGGGACATGACGGACTTCGGCGCGGTCGCCTTCATGCCCATCAGCACCATGTCGATCAGGTGGACGCCCCAGTCCGTCATCAGGCCGCCCGCGTAGTCCCAGTACCAGCGGAAGTCCCAGTGGAACCGGCGCTCGTTGAAGGGACGTTTCGGTGCGGGGCCCAGCCACATGTCGTAGTCGACGCCCTTGGGCGGCTTCGAGTCCGGCACCGGCATCGGCGCGTCCCAGCTCATGTAAGCCCAGGCCCTGGCGGTGCGGATCTGGCCGAGCTCCCCGGACCAGAGGTACTCCATCGCGTCCTGCCAGTGCTTGCCCGAGCGCTGCCACTGACCGATCTGGACCACGCGGTCGTAGGCCCTGGCCGCCTGCTGCATGATGCGGACCTCCTCGACCGAGTTCGCCATCGGCTTCTCGACGTAGACGTCCTTCCCCGCCTCGCAGGCGTCGACCATGATCTTGCAGTGCCAGTGGTCCGGGGTGGCGATGATCACGGCGTCGATCTCGTCGTCCTCGAGCAGCTTGCGGTAGTCGGTGTAGGCGTCCGGCTTGCTGTCGGTCAGCTCCTCGAAGTCCTCGATCCGTTCATCGAGGACGTTCCGGTCGACGTCGCAGAGAGCCGCGCACTCGACCCCGTCGATGTCGAGCATCGAGCGCATGTTGCTCGAACCCATGCCCCTGACGCCGATCGCGCCGACCCGGATGCGGTCGCTCGCGGCCACCGCCTTGCCGCGTGCCGGCCCCGCGAACGCCGCGCCCGCCGCGCCGAGTCCGGTCGCTGCCGCTCCAAGACCGCCCATGCCATGAAGAAAAGAACGCCTGGTCGTCGTCATCGTCTCGCTCCCCACCCGAAGTCCGCTGTACACTGCGCCATGCAGACCGCGCATGTTACCGACTTGAACGCACCGCCATCCCGCGCCGATCTCATCGGCAAGCTGCCGAAGACCGATCTTCACGTTCATCTCGACGGTTCGCTCCGACTCGACACCCTGATCGAGCTCTCGCGCGACGCCCGCCTGGAACTCCCATCCTGGACGCCGGAGGGTCTCCTCGACCTCGTCTTCAAGGAGCGCTACGACGACCTCGAAGACTATCTGCGGGCCTTCTCCTACACTTCGCCCGCGCTGTGCACCGCTGAAGCGCTGGAACGGGCCGCCTACGAGCTCGGCGCCGACAACCTGGCCGAGAACGTCTGCTACGTGGAGGTGCGGCTGGCGCCGCAGCTCCACACCGGGCCCGATCTCGACATCGCCGGCGTGCTGGCCGCGGTCGACCGCGGGCTCGCCCACGTCCAGCGCGAGCACGAAGCGACCGAGTCGGTAAGAAGCGGTACCGAGCCGCCCTTCCGCTACGGGATCATCGCCTGCGCGCTACGCATGTTCGGCGCCGGCCACAGCCCCTACTACCGGGGGCTCTTCGACGCGCTCCATGGCTGGACCAGACCGGAGATCTACGCCGCCGCCTCGCTGTCACTGGCCCGTTCCGTCGTCGAGGCGCGGGACCGGCTCGGGCTCCCCGTCGTCGCCTTCGACCTGGCCGGCGCCGAGGCGGGCAACCCCGCCGCGGTGCACCGCGACGCCTTCCTCTACGCGCAGCAGCACTTCCTGATGAAGACGATCCACGCGGGCGAGGCCTACGGGCCGGAGAGCATCTTCCAGGCGATCACGCTGCTTCAGGCCGACCGCATTGGCCACGGCACCCACCTCTACGCCGCGGACCGGCTCCGCCGCGACCACCCGGACTCGGCGGCGGCCAGGGACCCCGAGCGTTACATCCGGAGCCTGGCCCAGTACATCAGCGACCGGCGGATCACCCTCGAGGTCTGCATCACCTCGAACCTGCAGAGCATCCAGCGCCTCGAGACGTTTGCCGACCACCCCTTCGGCCGCATGATGAAGGACCGGCTCTCGGTCACCCTGTGCACCGACAACCGCCTCATGTCCCGCACCACGGTGACCAAGGAGATCGCCTCCGCCTGCGAAGCGTTCGACCTGTCGCTCGAGGACCTGCGCAACGTGATCATCTACGGCTTCAAGCGCAGCTTCTATCCGGGTAGCTACATCGAGAAGCGGGCCTACGTCCGGCGCGTCATCGACTACTACGACGAGGTCGTAGCAGCGGAAGGCTAGCCCGCCATCCGCGCCTGGCGCCGGCGCCAGCGCTCCCGGGCCTTCTCCGCTTCGGCCTCCCGGTTGCGAGGCGGCGCCGTCGTCGTGAGCTCCTGGAGCAGCCGGGCAGTCACCTCGGCGACGGCGTCGACCGCCCGCTCGAAGGCCACCTCGTTGGCGCGCGACGGCTTCGTCGAACCGCTGACCTTGCGCACGTACTGAAGCGCCGCGGCGCGCACTTCCTCTTCGTCGGCGGGCGGTTCGAAATTATAGAGGACGCGGATGTTCCTGCACATGGTCGTCTCCTTCAGCGGGCGGCGCGGCTCGCGTTCGAGTAGGTGGGCCAGTCCGGTTCGTAGTCCGCGCTCTGATCGCCCCAGGCGGTCCAGCGTTCCGAGTGGCGGCCGCGGGCAAACAGCTCCAGATACGGACCGGGGCTGCACGCTTCGATGATGTCGTAGAGCTCGTCCGGCTTGCGGGAGTGCTCCCGCTTGCGCGAGCGGATGATGTTGACCTGACGGCGACCGGGGGAGAGCGTACGCAGCTTGCCCCGCACGCCGAACAGGACGAGTTCCGTCGTGTTGCGGAAGTAGAAGCCGACGCCGCGGCCGTCGGGACCGCCGTCCTTGCGCACCTTGTGCCAGACCAGGTTCGTCTTGTAGGTGAAGCCCCAGCACTTCATCACGTCGAGGCCTTCCTGGAGGAGGGCGTTGGGCACCCAGAGGTAGAGGTGGGCGGCTTCGGCGCAGGCGGCGGCGACCGGGATCGCTTCGATCTCCGCCTGCGTCAGCGTCGGGTAGCGGCTCAGACGGCGATGCTCGGGCGCCACCTTGCCTGTGCGGTTCAGGAACTGCCACGGCGGGTCGGCCAGGACGGTGCCGAAAGCGCTGCCGGCACAAGCCGCTTCGAAGTCGGTGGCTGCCGTAGCGGGCATGGCGGATCGATGGTACCGCCAGAGCGGAGCCGGGCCTCGGGCCCGGCACGTCTCATAGCCGCCTGCGGCGGCAGCCGGCCGGGACGCCGGCGCACCCAGTGTGCAGCGACGACGGAGTTACTTCTCCTCCACCGCGTACCGCATCAGCAGCCAGCCGTCCGGATCGATCCGGAGGCGCTCGGGCCGTCCCGTCAAGGGCAACGACGCCGTGGTTCGCTCGCCTTCGATGTCGACGCGGCCGCGAACCGCGCGGCCGTCCTCCAGCACCGCTTCCACCTCCAGCGGCAACCGGTAGATCGTCCGTCCCGTCTGACGCACGTCCATCCCCACCGCCGATGTCGCGGCGTCGAACTCCCACCCGATCTGGAGTTCCGGCACGCCGGGCCGGCGGAGCCACTGGTCGAAGAACCAGTCGAGACTCCGGCCGGACACCTCCTCCATGATCGCGGCGAAGTCGGCGGTCGAGGCGTTCCGGTCCCGGAACCGCTGGTAGTAGGTCCTCATGCCCTTCCAGAACGTGCCGTCGCCAACTTCTCCGCGCAGCATGTGCAGCACCCAGGCAGCCTTCTGGTAGACGTTCGGGCTCAGCAGCCGCCTCGGATCGGGCACGGCCGCCGGCACGATGACGGAATCCGGCGCCTCCTCCAGGTACCTGAGAACCCGCTCCCGCGCCGCGTCCATCTGGCCCATGAAGCGCCCGCGACCGTACGTCCAGTCCAGGTAGCAGGCGGTGAGATACGTCGCAAAGCCCTCGCTGAGCCAGACGTGGTGCCAGTCGCTCTCGGTCACCGAGTCGCCGAACCACTGGTGGGCGATCTCGTGCGCGATCAGGGTCTCGATTCCGCTTTGGCTGTGGATCGCGTCTTCGTCGTAGAACACGTTGCCGGCGTTCTCCAGGCCGCCCCAGCGAGTCGTCGTCTGCACGTTGGCGAGCTTGGCGTACGGGTAGTCCCCGAAGCGCCGCTCGAACGTCCCCAGCACTCGCGCCGCCGGCACGAAGGCGCGCAACCCGACTTCACGGTCCTGCGGATAGACCCAGATCTCCACAGGAACACCGTTGACGTCGGCTTGCCGATGACGGGCGAAGCGTGCGACCCCGACCGCCATCACCTTGGTGGCGATGGGCGCCCGGCTCCGCCACTCGGTCCGGCGCAGACCGCCGCCGAGGTCGACGGCTTCGACGAAGGCGCCGGTGGCGACGACCTGGTAGTGCGCCGGCGCCGTGATCACGAAGGCCACGGTCGCCTTGTCCGACGGGTGATCGACGACGGGCAGCCAGTGGTGGGCCCGGTCCGGCCAGTTGTCGGCGAAGAACGTCCGCTCGCCGTGGCGGTTGGTGCCGATCGTGAAACCGTCGGCCGGCACGCCGCTGTAGTGAACCTCGATGCGGCGCCGTTCACCGACCGCGGCCTCGCGGTCCAGGCTCACGAGGAGCCGATCGTCCTGCTGCCGGAACCGGAGAGGACGGCCGGCGAGCGTCGCCGAGGAGACGACCATGCCTCCCGCCGCCGGGTCGTCGAGATCAAACTCGACCTCGGCGGCCGGCCGCAGGATGCGAAAGGCGATGGCCGCCCGTCCCTCGATCGCGTCGCTCTCGTCCGAGACTTCGAGTTCGAAGCGGTAGTCGAGGACGTCGATCGCCGCGCCAGGCTGTTGCGCCTGCGCGGGCGCGGCGAGAGCCGCGCACACGCAGGCGACGTGCAGGATGGGACGCCGGCAGGCGCCGGCGTCAGGAGTCTCAGTCGTTGAGGTACTTGTAGACGAGGGCCGCCACCGCGCCGCCGACCAGCGGACCCACGCCGTAGAGGGCCAGGGTGTTGACGTCGAAGCCGCCGCCCGTGATCGCCTCCATGACCTGAGGACCGATACCAACTGCCGGATTGAACGCTCCACCGGAAACACCCGCGCCCGTGTACAGGGCAGCCGAGAGTGTAAAGCCGATCGCCAGACCGCCAACCGGGTTCCCCGCCGACCGGGAGGACATCATGTTCAGGACGACGGTGACGAGCGCGAACGCGAGCAGCGCCTCGGCCACCACGCCGTGCATGACCGGATGCTCGGTCGGCATCGGCGCAGTGCTGCCGCCGACCAGGTAGCTGTGGACGAGCCAACCAAGGCAGGCACCGACGAGCTGGGCCACCATGTACTGGACCATGTCGGCGACACCAAGCTTGCCGCGCATCCACGCGGCCAGGCTCACTGCCGGGTTGAAGTGAGCGCCGGACAAGTGTCCGCCGCTGTAGATCATCACCGCCAGCATCAGACCGACGGCAATGGGGTTGTTCCCGCTGTGGGCCACCGCCATCATCAGGAACAACGTGCCGATGCACTCCATGAGCAGTTTGCGCATGTGCCTTTTCCTCCCTTGGTTCTACTTCTGCCTCTTCCTCCTTGTTTACGCCCGCCCGGAGACCACCCGGCGGCGTTTCCCTAACGATGTTAGCCTCCGGTTATCGTCGCCGGGCCATTGAATTTTCTTGATTTTTCCTAAGGGAGTCAGGCACCAAAATGAAGTCAAGAGCCGCCGTAGCCCACGAAGCAGGAAAGCCACTCGAGATCGAAGAAGTCGACGTCGAAGGTCCGAAGGAAGGCGAGGTTCTGGTTCGCGTCGTCGCCACCGGCGTCTGCCACACGGACGCCTACACCCTGTCGGGAGCCGACCCCGAGGGACTGTTTCCCGCGGTCCTCGGCCACGAGGGCGGCGCGATCGTGGAGGAGGTCGGGCCCGGCGTAACCTCGGTGGCGCCCGGGGACCACGTGATTCCGCTCTACACGGCAGAGTGCCGCGAGTGCAAGTTCTGCCAGTCGGGCAAGACGAACCTCTGCCAGGCGATCCGCGCCACCCAGGGCCAGGGCGTGATGCCCGACGGCAGCTCACGGTTCTCGAGTGGCGGAAGTCCGCTCTTTCACTACATGGGCACCTCGACGTTCTCGGAGTACTCGGTCATCGCCGAAATCTCGACCGCCAAGGTGAACCCTGCTGCGCCGCTGGACAAGGTCTGCCTGCTCGGCTGCGGCATCACGACCGGCATCGGCGCCGTCCTGAACACGGCAAAGGTCGAGCCCGGTTCGACGGTCGCGGTGTTCGGCCTCGGCGGCATCGGCCTGTCGGTGATCCAGGGCGCGGTCATGGCCCAGGCCGAGCGGATCATCGCCATCGACGTCAACCCGGCGAAGTTCGACTTCGCGCGCTCGCTGGGCGCCACCGACTTCGTCAACCCGGCCGACCACGACGACCCGATCCAGGAGGTCATCGTCGACCTGACCGACGGCGGCGTCGACTACTCCTTCGAGTGCATCGGCAATGTCGACGTCATGCGCTCCGCCCTGGAGTGCTGCCACAAGGGCTGGGGCGAGTCCGTGATCATCGGCGTCGCCGGCTCCGGTCTCGAGATCGCCACCCGCCCCTTCCAGCTCGTCACCGGCCGGGTCTGGCGCGGCACCGCCTTCGGCGGCGTCCGCGGCCGCAGCGATCTCCCCGGCATGGTGGACCAGTACATGGCCGGCGACATCGAGATCGACAGCATGATCACCCACACGATGGGACTGGACGAGATCAACCACGCCTTCGACCTGATGCACGAAGGCAAGAGCATCCGCTCGGTGGTGCTGTACTAGCTACATGTCCATGACCGCTGCGATGTCACGGTCGAGTTGCGGCGGTTTGGACAGGAGTGAGATGCCGAAGAAAAGGGTGAGGGAGACGAGGAGGGAGAGCGCGCCGCCGTCGATGCCGAAGGGGACGGGCAGGCCGAAGGCCTGAATCGAGAAGTTGAGGACGAGGCTGGAGCCGATCGCCACGCAGGCCGCGGTGGCGGTGGCGCGCTTCCAGTTGAAGCCGATGGCGACCGCGGGGACGAGGGCAGCGGCGAAGGTGCCCCAGCCGAAGGCACCGAGCAGGGCGACCAGGTTCTGGCCGCTGTAAAGGGCGAACAGGGCGGCCGCGACCGCGATGATCGCGGTCACGATCCGGGCCCACAACAGCTCGTTCCGGAGTGAACGGCCGAGGATGGCGCGCGGGATGTCGTGGATCACCGCGGCGGCGCCGATGTTCAGGAAGCCGTCCGCCGTCGACATGATCGCCGCGAACAGACCCGCGAAGACGACGCCGGCAAGCAGCGGATGGGTGAACGCCTGCAGGAACTGCGGCGCCGCGGCATCCGCCCCCGGGAGTTCCGGATGGCCGCCCTGAAGCACCAGGGCGCGCATGACCAGGCCGATGCTGATCCAGAGCAGCGCCGAGACGGCGTAGGCGACGATCGAGATGGGCAGGATGCTGCGCGCGTCCCGCACCCGGCGGCACATCATCATCTTCGTGATGATGTGAGGCTGTCCGGCAAGCCCCAACGCGAAGACGAAGTACCAGGACAGCGAGGTCATCATCCCCGCCGCGCCCCAGGGTCCCATCGATTCGGCGTCGTCGGCCATGATCGTCTCGCTCATGCCGGCGAAGCCGCCGTCGATGGCCGCTATCGCCGCCAGCAGGACGAGCACCGCCGCGAACATCATGACGAAGCCCTGGATCAGGTCCGTGTAGACGGAGGCGATGATGCCGCCGGTGACGCAGTAGAAGACGAGCACCGCGCAGGAGAAGGCGACGCAGGCCTCGATGCTCACCGGCCCCAGAGTGGTCTGGAGGATGTCCTGGAGGACAGTCGCCATCGCCAGGATCTGGGTCCCCAGGTAGCCCATGACGCCGAGCAGGATGGCCAGCGCGGTGAGGAGCCGGGCCGCGTCGCTCCGGTAGCGCGCGGCGACCGCATCGGGCAATGAGATCGAGTCCCGCAGCTCGGCGAAGAGCCGGAGCCGCTTGCCCAGCAGGTAGAAGGCGATGACGTAGCCGATCGAGGCGCAGACGACCATCCACAGCGAACTCATGCCCATGCGGTAGACGAGTCCGGGCCCGCCGACGAAGCCGAAGCCGGAGAGCGTGCTCGAGAAGACGGCCAGGGCGGTGACGATGATCCCGAGATCCCGTCCCGCCATGAAGAAGTCCTGGGTGGACTTCGTGCGCCGCAGAGCCCAGAGTCCGACACCGATGCACACGGCGAGGTAGATGCCGATGCAGGTCAGGATGACGGTGTTGCCGCCGCCGTCCATCAGCCTTCTCCCTCGGCATCGTCACGGCCGCGCTGGCGCTTCGATTCGGCCGCCAGCCGCTCGAACTCCGCCACCTCGTCCTCGCTGATCACCCAGCGGTCGAAGTTCCACATGTAGAGCAGGGCGAACAGGAGCGGAACCGGCCAGATGCCGTAGAGCATCCAGGCGGAAGGCCGCGGGAAGGAGCCGAACAGGGCGTGGTCGGCGCCCGGCTCCACGTAGCCGCGATAGCTCAGGACGAGCAGCATGAAGGTCAGGGCGTACAGCGCCAGACCGGACCACAGGGCGCGGCGGCTGCCAGCCGGCAATCTGCCGCGGCGGCGGAGCCCCAGCGCCATCACGGCCACGAAGAGGACGATGGACAGCAGGCCGTACAGGAAGCCCCACGGCAGGACGGCATCGTGGCGCTCGCTGCTCCCGCCCTGCCGCATCGTCTCGTGGACGGGGTGATCCGCGCCGCGGCTGTCCGGCCGCTCGTCGATCGTCCAGAGAACGAGCACCACGGCGCAGAGCACGACCAGGATCGCGAAGATGGCAACCGGGATCCGCATGGTCAAGCCCGCCGCTCAAGCGGCGGCCCCTGGATTCGGCCTCAGTCTCCCTGCGCGACCGGGTTCAGGACCATCGTCATCTGACGGCCTTCCAGACCGGAACGGGTCTCCACCTCGCCCACGCCCTCGATCGCGTCGCTCACCTTGTCCAGGATGGCGATTCCGAGTTCGGGCCTGCGGAGCTGCCGGTAGCGGAAGAAGATCGTCACCTTGACCTTCTTGCCCTCGCGCAGGAAGCGGAGCGCCCGGTCGGTCTTGATCTGGTAGTCGTGCGGGTCGATCGTGGGGCGGTACTTGACCTCCTTCAGGTCGATCGTCGCCGCCTTCTTCCGCGACTCCCGTTTCTTCTTGTCGCGCTCGAACTTGACCTTGCCCCAGTCCATGACCCGGACCACGGGCGGGTCCGCGTTGGGACCCACCTCGACGAGGTCGAGTCGGGCGTCCTGGGCGCGCGTCTTCGCGTCTTCCAGGGGAACGACACCTACCTGGGCGCCGTTCTGATCGATGAGCCGTACCGGACTCTTCCGGATCCGGTGGTTGATGCGCGGCTCGTTTGATGGGGGTGCGATCTCGAGGCCTCCTGTACTGCCGTCTACCGGCGCGGGCCGGAACGGACGGCTACCTTAGCCGCTTCCCGCCCGCGAGCGTGCGTAGATCCAGTCTGTTGAACGGACACGGCCGCGGCCGCAACGCGGCCCTCGCGACCCGCCCTCACGAACGGTAACTCACGTCAACCGGCCACAGCCCGCTTCGCCGGGGTGCTCGCAGCCCGTCGGACCCGCTTCTTCTTCGTCGCCTTGCGCTGTGCCGCCGCCTTCTTGGCCGGCTTGGACTCGGCGGCCCTCTCCGCCTCTGTCTCGCCGTTCTTCGAAAGGCTCGCCTTCAACGCCTCCATCAGGTCGATGATCTGCGCCTGGGGCGCCTCCGTCTCGTCGTCCGCGACCTCGTGACCGTCGATCTTGCTCTGGATGGCGTCCCAGAGCCGCTTGCGCACCTCGTCCGTGTACTGGTCCGGCTTGAAGTCGTCCGAGGCAATCTGCTCGATCAACTGCACGGCGAGTTCCAGTTCGCCCGGCTTGAGCTCAGTCTCCTCGCCGAGCGGAACCTCGTCGAACGACTTGAGCTCGTCCTCGTACTTCAGTTGCTGCATCAGCAGGCCCGAAGCGAACGGACGCAGCATGACCAGGTACTGCTTGCCCCGCGCGGCGTGCTTGGCCAGCGCCGAGCGGCCGGTCTTGCGCATCGCCTCGCTGAGGAGCCGGTAGGCCCGCTCGCCGCCTTTCTCCGGGCCGAGGTAGTACGACTTCTCGAAGTAGATCGGCTCGACCTCCGCGAGCGGCACGAACTCGGTGATCTCGATCGCCGGCGCCGCCTTCTCCTGGAGGTCCTTGATCTCCTCGTCGCTGAAGGTGACGTACTGGCCCTTACCGAACTCGTAGCCCTTGATCGTCTCCTTGCGCTCGACGACGACGCCCGTGCGGGGGTTGACCAACTGCTGCTTGACCCGGGTGTTGTCGCTCGGATCGAGCATGTTGAAGCGGACCCCGCCGGAGGTTTCCGAAGTGGAGTAGAGCCGGACCGGGATGGAAACCAGGCCGAAGGAAACTGTGCCGGTGCCGACGGAACGAGCGGGCATAGACGGCAAATCCTAGCATCGAAACCGGTTCCGCGGGGTTTCGTGAAGCTCGCCTGACGTTCTGGGAGAATGCACGCCTGATGCCGCACGGCAATCTGGACGCCTACCGCCGCAAGCGTTCGAGCGAAGCGACGCCCGAGCCGATGGGTTCCCGAACCACGGCCGGCGGCGGGCGCTTCGTGGTCCAGAAGCACGCCGCCCGGAGGGTCCACTTCGACCTGCGTCTGGAGCTCGAAGGCACGCTCAAGAGCTGGGCGGTGCCGCGCGGGCCCAGCCTCGACCCCGAGGTCAAGCGGCTCGCGGTGGCCACCGAAGATCATCCGCTGGAGTACGCCGACTTCGAAGGGTCCATCCCCGCCGGCAACTACGGCGCCGGCGCGATGATCGTGTGGGACACCGGGCGCTGGATCCCGCTCGAGGACCCCGTGGCCGGGATGGAGAGCGGCAAACTGCTGTTCGAGCTCCGCGGCTACAAGCTCCGCGGCGTCTGGACCCTGTTCCGCACCGGCGGCCGGCGCCAGACCGACGACGGCAGCCAGTGGCTGCTGATGAAGAAGCCGGACGCGGCCGCACGCCCTCTGGAAGAAGGACGCGACGGCGAGGAGGAGCTGCCGCCCGAGTCCGTGCTCTCGGGCCTGACCGTCGAGGAGCTCCGGGACGGCTGCGACCGGATCGAAGAGGTGCGGGCGGGGATCGAAGCGTCGACCGCGCCGCGCCGGTCGGTGGACCCGCGGTCGCTGCCACTGATGCTCGCGACTGCCTCCGACCGGCCCTTCTCGCGCCCCGGCTGGATCTACGAACTGAAGTACGACGGCTACCGTCTGGTCGCCGCCAAGGAAGGCGGCAGCGTCTTCCTCCGCTACCGGCGCGGCGGCGACGTCACCGCGCTCTACCCGGAGCTGGTCCGCGCCCTGCGGCGGCTGCCGGTGGACTCGCTCGTCCTCGACGGCGAGGTCACCGTGCTCGACGGCGGCGGCCGGCCCAGCTTCGCCAGGCTGCAGACGCGGGCCCTGCTCAGCCGTCCCGTCGACATCGAACAGGCTTCGGTGCGCCGGCCAGCGACGCTTTTCGCCTTCGACCTGGTCTCGTTCGAGGGCCGTGACCTGCGACCACTGCCCCTGCTCCAGCGCAAGGACTGGCTGGCTCAGGTTCTGCCGCCCGCCGGCCCGCTCCGCTACTCGGACCACATCGAGGAACGTGGCGAGGAGTTCTTCGAGCAGGCGGTGGCGATGGGACTCGAGGGGACCATGGCGAAGGACGGTGCGTCGCGGTACACGGGGCGCCGGTCGTCCTCCTGGGTCAAGCTGCGCGCCGAACGGACGGGGGACTTCGCCATCGTCGGCATGTCGTCGCCCAAAGGCAGCCGGGTCGGCCTGGGCTCGCTCCACCTGGCGGTCTGGGACGCGGAAGCCGGCGGGCTGGTCTACGCCGGACGCGTCGGCACGGGCTTCGACGATGCGACACTGACGGAGCTGGCTGAACGTCTGTCGGCGAGCCGGCGCGAGGAGCCTCCATGCTGGGCGCCGGCGCCCGAGGGACCCGCCGTCGAGGCGGCGATCACCGACGCCCACCTCCTCGACGGCCGCGTCTCCGACCAGACCTGGGTCGAGCCCGACGACGAACTCGTCTGCGAGGTCCGGTACAAGGAATGGACTCCCCACGGCATGCTGCGGCATCCTGTCTTCCTCCAACTCCGTAGCGACAAGCCGCTGGAAGACTGCGTCCGCCGCGCAGCGCCCCGCAGCGGTGAAGCCACCCAGCCGGAGTCCCCGAAGCGGCAGGTCGAGGTCACGAACCGGTCCAAGGTGTTCTGGCCGGACGAGGGCTACACCAAGGGCGACCTGATCGATTTCTACGCCGCCGTCTCGGAAGCGATGCAGCCCTACCTCACCGACCGCCCGCTGGTAATGACCCGCTACCCCGACGGCATCGAGGGCAAGTCCTTCTTCCAGAAGAACGCGCCCGACTTCGCGCCCGACTGGCTGCACACGGTCCGGCTGACGAGCCCCCGGACCGGCAAGGACGTCGAGTACTTCGTCTGCCAGAACAGGGAGAGCCTGGTCTACGTGGCCAACCTGGCCGCGATTGTCCTCCACGTCTGGTCCAGCCGGCTGCACCAGCTCGGCCAGCCGGACTGGTGCATCCTCGACCTCGACCCGAAGGACGCGCCCTTCGAGGACGTGATCGAGATCGCCCTCGCCATCCGCCGTCTGTGCCGCCAGATCGAGTTACCCAGTTTCGTCAAGACCAGCGGCTCGAGCGGCCTGCACGTGCTGCTGCCGCTGGGCGGCGCCTGCACTTACGAACAGTCGCGCAGCCTGGGACAACTGATCGCCCAGATCATCTGTCGGCAACTGCCCGAGATCGCCACCGTCACCCGCAATCCCGAACGCCGCGGCGGCAAGGTCTACATCGACTTCGTCCAGAACGGCCGCGGCCGGCTCCTCGTCGCCCCCTTCAGCGTGCGGCCGCTTCCCGCGGCGCCGGTGTCGACGCCCCTGCGCTGGTCGGAGGTCAAGCGCGGCCTCGACCTGCGCGACCACAACATCCGCACCGTGCCGGAGCGGCTGACGAAGCTCAAGACCGACCCGCTCCGCGGCGTGCTGACGGAGCAGCCGGATCTGCTGGCGGCGTTGCGTCGGCTGAGCGAGTTGGTCTAGACGGCTCCACACTGGGTGCGCCGGCGTCCCCGCCGGCTCTCGGTTGACATCGGCCTCAGAACTGAACTAAGTTTCTGACCATGATTCGGCTCAACATGCACGAAGCCAAGACGCATCTGTCCCGCTACATCGCGCGAGTAGAAGCAGGCGAGAAGATCCTCCTCTGTCGCCGAAACGAACCGATCGCCGAGATTCGTCCGGTGGCACCGGCCCGCAAGAAGCCTCGCCCGTTCGGACTGGATCGAGGGAAGTTCGAGGTCCCGGATTCCTTCTTCGACCCCCTACCCGACGACTTCATCGACGCCTTCGAGAACGGGCCGGTGTTTCCCGACGAGTGAAGCTGCTGCTCGACACCTGCGCGTTCCTCTGGTGGAGCCTGGGCTCCCCCCGAGTCCCCAGGGAAGTCCGCCGGCTCGTCGCTGACCCGGCCAACGAGGTCCACGTGAGCGCGGCGACGGCCTGGGAGATCGCGGTCAAGCACGGGCGCGGCAAACTGGAGTTGCCCGCGCCGCCCGACGTGTTCGTTCCCACGCGGCGAGAGTGGTACGACTTCAAGCCCCTGCCGATCGACGAGGCAAGCGCACTGCAGCTACGGCGGCTCCCGCCCCTGCACGGCGATCCCTTCGACCGGATCCTGATCTGCCAGGCGATCGAGCACGGCATGACGCTGCTGACGCCGGACCGGCTGATCTCTCAGTACCCGGTTCGTATCTCCTGGCAGTAGCGGCGGATGACTCCAGCGGAGAGCGGAGCCGGCCTTCGGCCGGCGCGTCTCTCTGGCCGCCTTCGGCGGCAGCCGGCGGGGACGCCGGCGCACCCAGTGTGTGGTGCTTGGCGATCAGAACTGCAGCCGTAGCCCCGCGCGCACGCGCCGGCTGTTCTGGAAGGCGGCGGGAAGCGACTCGCGCAGATCCGGCCTTGCCCCCTGTGCTGCCGCGGCGACCCGCAGGTCGGTGCGGCCTGGCCCGACGAAGACCGGGTCGAGGTAGGCGAGCGGCCAGAGCTGGTTCGCGGCGTCCTGGTCGAAGACGTTGAGGGCCTCGGCGAAGAGGGACAACCGCCGGTCGTCCGAGCGAAGCGGGACGCGGTAGGTGAGAGACAGGTCCGCGCGCTTGAGATCGGCGCTCTTGACCGGCCCGTCCGGGCCAGACGGCAGGGGGGTCAGGCCGGTGCTGAGGATACGGCTTGCTTCGTCGACCCGGACCGTCAGGGCCCTCGGTACGTAGGCGGCGCCCGTGCGGAAGCGGTACACGAGCGCCATCAGCCAGCGTTCGCCCGGCGAGAGGACGAGCCAGCCGGAGAGCTGGTGCTCGCGGTCGAGACTCAGGCGGCGGCTGTCGTCCGTCACATCGAAGACATCGCAGGGCACGGGCGAGGAGCAGACGTCGAGCGCGGCGAGGACCGGATGAGCGCCGGGCGGGGCGCCCGCCTCGAGTCCGAGTCCGCCGGCCTCGTGGTTGCCGGTCAACCGGCTCAGGAGGTACGAGAAGTGGATTCTCCAGGAGGGGCTGAAGCCGCCGACGTTCGCGTTGAGCTCGGCGCCCCACCAGTCCTGCTCGAGCTGGGGGAGTTGGCCGCCGGCGCCCCGGCCGGGGGTCAGCAGCGTCGGGACGACCTCGCCGGCGGCCAGCAGCGGCATGAGACGAACGCCGTCCCGGAGCTGGCGTCGGGAGACGCGCGCCGAGATCACGACGTCGGGCAGGAACTGGTATCCCGTCCCCAACTGGATCTCGCGCACCCGGGCCGGACGGAGGTCCGGATCCACCGCCGCCCTCGCGAAGTCGAGGGGCGCGCCGCTGTAGCCGCCGGTGGCCTCCAGCGCCGCGACCGCGTCGAGGTCGGAACGTCCCGCCCGCGGCCGGAAGACGTCGACGTACCACCAGGCAGCGCCGCCGTAGGCCTTCCACCTGCCGCGGCCGGCGACGTCCCAGACGAACGCGAGCCGCGGTTCCGTGCGGTCTTCGAACTCGAGGTCGAGGGGGCCTACCTCTTCCTCTTCGGTGCGCAGTCCAACGTGCAGGGTCAGATGCCTCTTGAAGGCTCCGCCCACGCGCCAGGCGTCCTGCGCGTAGAGGGCGCGTTTCTCCTGCCGGAGGCCGGCGGCGCCAAGCGGTCCACCGCTCCAGGCGTCGAGCACTCCACCGGGAAACCGCAGCATCCGTCCGGAACCCTCTGCACGGAAGAGTCCGAGGCTGCTTCTGGAGTCCTGAATGCCGATTTCCAGCGTGTGATCGAAGAGGAAGAACGACGGCTCGATCGCCCAGTTCCGGCGTTCCGCTGCGCGGCGGATCCGACTCGCCGGCGCGGCCTCGTACCAACCCGCCAGCCGCCCGGAGGCGGGCGCCCCGAAGTACAGGCCCCCGTCCTGCCATGGCTCGCCGGCCTCGATGAGATCGGATCGACCGCCGAACACGCGCAACCAGAGGCGGTCGGTGACTCCCCACTCGACGTTGAGGCTCGTCGTCTGCCTTCGCGACCGATCGTTCTCGGTTCCGTCCAGCGACGGCAGAACCTGCAGCGGCGGCCTTCTGCCGTCGACGTCGCCGGAGCCGGCATGGTGCTTCAGGGTCAGGTTGCTGGCCGAGCCGGCCCACCAGTCGAGCTTCCCGACCGACTGTTCGATCGTCTCGTCCCAGGTCATTGGAGCGCCCGCACCGAACAGGCTCTCCGTGCCGCGGGTGCGGCTTCTCGAGTAGCCGCCGAACGCCCGGGCCCGCTTGTCCCGTAGCGGGCCGCCGGCAAAGATGGTCGCCTCGTCGCCCTCGATGCGTCTCCTGTCCCTGCCGCCGGCAGGCGATTCTCCGGCAGCGAACAGGCGCAGGGCGAGCCGCTCGCCGTTGTCGAGTGGTTCGGACGTCGACCAGCCGCCGTTCACCCGCCAGTCGGTCCCTCCCGAGCGCGTGATCAGGTCGATGTGGGGACCGGCCATCGTCGCCGCCAGTTCCATCGTCCAGACGCGCACCTGATCCACCCAGCGTGGATCGATGGCGGCTGATCCCGGTTCGCGGAGCGCGCTTTCCTGCCCGTCGATCCGGTAGACGGCGAAGCCGGGCGGCCAGCCATTGACCGCGACATCGGGGTCCAGCGCATCGAGGCCGGACGCCAGGTCGAGGTTGAGCGCCGCCACCGCGCCCGGTAGCAGCCGCAGGTCGTCGCCTGCGAGCACGTTTCCGTCGCTGCCGGTGACCACGTCGAGCAACGGCGAAGAGACGAGATCGAGCGCCGACGCGCTGCCGGCCCTCATGTGGAAGTCGACCCGCAGTACGCCGCCCGTAACCAGGATCAGGTTCTCGACGACGGATGTCGCGTAGCCGTCCATCGTCGCCTCGACGTAGTAGTCGCCCGGCGGCAGACCCGGCGCCCGGAAGCTGCCGCCGCGACCGGCGCGGACGGTCTGGGTGCTGTGCAACTGATCGCCGGTGATCCTGATCTCGGCTCCCGGCAGCGGAACGTCGGTGACCGCGTCGCGCACCTGGCCGTTGATCTCGCCGTTCAGGCCAGCCACGGCGGGGCTCGGCGAAACCAGGGTCAAGCCGACAACCGCCGCGACCAGCACCGCCGTGACCGCTGGCGCGGCCGCCAGGCGGGTCGTTTCCTGCTTCGGCAGGAGCAGTGAAGCGAAGGCAGACACCAGGCCCACGACGGCGCCGGCCTGCAACACGGCCGCGAGTTCGAAGCGATCCGCAAGCCCTCCGATTCCCCACGTCGCGATCCCGCCCGTCGCGAACAGGAATCCGAGCGCCGTCCCCGAAGCCAGACCCCGACGCCACGGCAGCAACTCCTGAGCCATGACGATCAGGATGGAGTGCGATGCTCCCAGCAGCGCTCCGCAGGGCAACACGACGGCAAAAATCCAGCCCCCGGATCCGGGCAGCACGCCCAGCAGCAGGGCGCCGAGCAGCGTGGTCAGGAAGACGACCGGCCGGCGACCCCAACGATCGGCCCAGGCGCCCGCGAAGACCGCGGTCACGGCGCCTCCCAGCAGGAACAGCGCGCTGGCGGACCCCTGAGCCACGGAGCTGTATCCCCTCTGACTCAGCAGGAGGGGCAGGAACGCCATCGTTCCGAACATGGCCCAGGAGCGGCTGGCGAAGACCAGGCCGAGAAGGGCGATGACGCCGCCGCGGACAGGTCGCCGGCGGCCGGGCGGCACCTCAACGGCGCCGGTCCGCTCCTCACTCGGCTGCGAGGTTGCCGGCGCCGGGTGAAACCGCCTCGGCCCCATCGCGAAGACCATGAACAGCGGCACGGGCGCCGCGAGGAGCAGGAGCCAGTAGATCCCGTTCAACCCCGCCCGATCGAGGGCCAGTCCCGCCAGGACCGGCCCGGTCGTCAGCCCGAGTTGACCGCAGAAGAAGAAGATCGCGGTGAAGGTGGCCGAGCGGGCCAGGTTCACCGTGCTGGAGTGCATCACGCCCAGCGGATGAAAGGCGCCCGAAGCAACCGCCGCCAGCGCGAAGGGAATGAGAAACAGGACGAATCTCTGGGTCGCGGCGGCGGCCGCAACCGCCAGGCCCATGCAGGCGAAGTTGAAGGCGACGCTGAAGGGACCCAGGAAGCGGCTGCCGATCCGGTCGACCAACCAGCCGAAGGCCGGCTGCGTGGTGCCGGCGAGGACCTGGAACAGACCCACCCCGAGCCCGATCTGGGCGGCGCTGAGACCGAGCGGCGCCTGGAGGAAGGCCAGCAGCACCGGCCCCATGCTGTTGAAGATGTCGATGCCGAGGTGACCTATGGTCACCGCCGCGAAGATCCGTCGCCCGTTCATGGAGAACCGATGCCGGTGTGAGGGTACGTCACCGCCGCGAAGATCCGCCGGCCGTTCATCCGCGGCCCGCTACCCGCCCGCGGGCGCGTCCCCTCTTGGTGCGCTGACGTCGCCGCCCCGGCGCGGATCCGCCACGCCAAGCAGGCTCGACCCCTCAACCAGGACCGCGGACACGTCCCCGCTCAGGCCGCGCTCGACCAGCTCGTGGCCCCTCGCCGCCAGATCCTCGAGCGTCTCGGCGGCAAGACCGCCTTCCTCGTAGAACACCTGGTCCGGCCACGCCTGGTGATGCACCCGCGGACTCTCGACCGCCTGCCGCAGCCCCATTCCGTGGTCGATGACGTTCGAGATCACGTGGTAGACGGTGGTGATGATCGTCGGGCCGCCGGGTGTGCCGACGACCATCATCAGTTCGCCCTCGAGGTCGAGCACAATGCTCGGGGTCATGGACGACAACATCCGCTTGCCCGGGACGATGGCGTTGTTCTCGCCCTCGACCAGCCCGAACTGGTTCGGCTGACCCGGCGAGGCGGCGAAGTCGTCCATCTCGTTGTTCAGTAGGAAACCGGCGCCGGTGACGGTGACGGCGTTGCCGAAGCCGCTGTTGATCGTCGTCGTGACCGACGCCGCGTTGCCCCAGCGGTCGACCACGGAGTAGTGGGTCGTCTCGGTGCTCTCCGCGGGCGGCGCGACCTCGATCGGCGGCAGCGGCCGCGCTCTCTCGGGATCGATCCGGGCCCGCAGCCCGTCGGCGTAGTCCTGCGACTCGAACTGCCCGCGCGGTACGTCGACGAAGTCCGGGTCGCCGAGCAGGGTGTTCCGGTCCCGGAACGCGAGCCGCATGGCTTCGGCCTCCAGGTGGATCAGGTCGGGACTGCCGAACGGCGGCAGGGGATCCCAGCCCTCGAGGACGTTCAGGATCAGGCCCAGGGTCAGGCCGCCGGAAGAAACCGGCGGCATCGAGTAGATCGTGTGTCCGCGGTAGGCGACCTGGACCGGCTCGCGCCACACCGGCGCGTAGTCCTCGAGGTCCTGGTGCGAGATGAGCCCCACGCCGCGCTCCATCTCAGCGACGATCAGGTCGGCAACGCGGCCGCGATAAAAGCCGTCCGGACCCTGGTCCGCGATCGCCTGAAGCGTGGCCGCGAGGTCTGGCTGTTCCAGCATCGCCCCCGGTGGCGGCGCCTCGCCATCGACCAGGAACTGCATCGCGCTGGCCGGGAACCGGTTGAGGCGTGGCGCGGCCGACTCCAGACTCCGCGATCGCGGCTCGTCGATCTCGTGGCTCCGGGCCAACTCGACCGCCGGTGCGACCAGGTCGCTCCAGGGCAAGGATCCGTACGTCCGGTGCATCTCCCAGAGCCCGGCCACCGAACCCGGCACTCCGGCCGCGAGGTGACCGACAACCGCGCTCTCCGCCACCTTGCCTTCATCGTCCAGGAACATGTCGCGGGTCGCCGCACCCGGCGCCTTCTCGCGGTAGTCCAGCGCACGGACGTCGCCGTCGTTCGGTCGGTAGACCAGAAACCCGCCGCCGCCGATGTTGCCGGCGGCGGGCAGGACCGCGGCGAGCGCAAAGCCGACGGCTACGGCGGCGTCAATAGCGTTTCCGCCCTGTTCCAGAACCGCGGCGCCAACGTCGGAGGCGAGGCCGTGGCCGCTGACGACCATGCCGTGTGCGCCCTCAGCCGCCGGCGCCGTACCGCCGAGACCCCAGGACGACTGTCCCGAAGCAGCTTCTCGTACCGCCTCGGGCCCCGCGCAGGAAACGCCGAGCAGGAACGCGGCGACCAGAACGCCTGCAACCGGGCGGCGAGCGAGCGGACGCGAGGCAATGGTCGCGAGCCGGCTCATCGCGGGAGGCACGGTATCAAAGCAGCCGGATACGCTTGTTCCATCCCTGCCCGGAGACGGCCTCCCTACACCGGAGAAGAACCATGCAGACCAAGCTCCCCGAGCTGACGATCGGCATTGAGGAGGAGTACCAGATCATCGACCCCGAAACCCGGGAGTTGAAGCCCTTCATCCAGGAGTTCCTGGAGCAGGGACAGATCGTGCTCCAGGAGCAGATCAAGGCGGAGCAGTTGCAGTGCCAGGTCGAGGTCGGCAGCGAGGTCTGCCGCTCGATCGACGAGGCCCGCCAGGAGCTCATCCGGCTGCGGCGCTCGATCGGGCACCTGGCGTCGCGGAACGGCCTCCGCATCGCGGCCGCCAGCACCCATCCGTTCTCCTCCTGGCAGGAACAGGACGTCACGGAGGCGGAGCGCTACGTCACGATGCAGGAGACCTTCGGCGACGTTGCACGGCGACTGCTGATCTTCGGCATGCACGTCCACATAGGCATTCCCGATCGCAACCTGCGAATGGACATCATGGACCAGTCGCTCTACTTCCTTCCCCACCTACTGGCGCTGTCGACGAGCTCGCCTCTCTGGCAGGGGCGGGACACCGGGCTGAAGTCCTACCGTTCGGTGATCTTCGAGAGCCTGCCGCGCTCGGGCTTGCCCCCTTCGCTCCGTTCCTACGCGGAGTACGAGCGGCTGGTCGACGTCCTGGTGCAGACGAAGTGCATCGAGGAGCCGACCCAGATCTGGTGGGATGTCCGGCCGCATCCCAAGTTCCCGACGATCGAGTTCCGGGTCTGCGACGTCTGCACGAAGATCGACGAGGCGCTGTGCCTCACCGCGCTTCTGATGGCGATCGTGGCCAAACTGATCCGCCTCCGCCGCAACAACCAGGCCTGGCGCCGCTATCCGCGCCACCTGATCTACGAGAACAAGTGGCGTGCGATGCGCTACGGCATCGACGGCAAACTGATCGACTTCGGCAAGGGCGAGGAAGTACCGCTACGGTTCCTGACCCTGGAACTCCTCGAGTTCGTCGATGACGTGCTCGACGAACTCGGCGTCCGCAAGGAAGCCGAGTACGTCCACACGATCCTCGCCGAAGGCACCAGCGCCGACCGCCAGATCGCCCGCGCCGAGGAGGGCAACCTCCATGCCGTCGTCGATGGTCTCATCGAAGAGACCCGCGAAGGCTGCGACTGATCGTTGCTAACCCGTCTGCGGCCGGTTCCCGAACAGCGGGACGGCCGGGAGGAGGGCGAGAAGAAACAGGACGGGAGCAAGGAACCTGGGCCAGATCCAGATCCTGTTGCCACCTGCGGAGCTCTCGTACGCCGGTACGGGGACAGCGCCCTCCTGCTGCAGGCGCTGGACCCTGTCCGCGGGAAAGGCGTGGCGCAGGTCGCCGTCCGGATTCCGAACTTCCTCAAGCACGGCCGGGTAGTAGCGGTTGAGGATCGCCTGTTCGGCGGCGGCGGTGGCCCAGTCCTCGGCGTCGAAGGCTTCATTGCGGGCCTGGACGTGCCAGGCGGCCTCGGACAGGAAGTGGTCCTCGATGTGCCAGGGCTGGAAAGGCGGCGTCGGCGGCTGCTTCGCGGGCCAGCGCGCGCGGCGGTTCTCGTTCAGGCTCTCGAGTTGCCCGGCGCTGTAGTAGCTGCGGAAGCTGCCGAGTTCCGGGTCGCTGATCCGGTGGCCGAGGTTCGTCAGGCCGACGAGGCCGACCGACGCCACGGCGAGGACGACCCACAGGACGGCAACCGCGCGGCGTTCCTGGAGAGACGGGGCCTGGGTGTCGAATCCGAACAGGCCCGCCCCGAAGACGACCCCGCAGCCGGCGGCCGAGGCGTTCAGCAGGCAGTCGTAGAAGTCGCCGGCGCGGACCCAGACCAGCCACTGGATGAACTCGTCGGCAAGCCCGACGAGCGCCGTCAGAACGGCGGCCGAAAGGGCGGCCGTGACGGCCGACCGACCGCCCCGGAGCAACGCCCGGTAGAGCAGCAGAGCGACGACTCCGTAGAGCACAAGGTGCATCCGCTCGAGGGCGGATTCCTCCGGACGTCCGCGGGCGAGCGCCGTCGCCTGGACGGCCGCCCAGAGCAGACCGACCGCCATCGCGATCCAGTTCTTCCGTCGCAGGCGTCGTGCCGAACGAACCACCCAGACCACGAAGGCCGCCGCGGCGCCCCAGAACAGGATCGTCGGCACGATCACCAGGAGCGAACGGTCGACGTCCTCCTGAATCCACCGGGTGAGCCGACCCAGAAAGGGCGCCGAACCGACGATCCACAGGGCGATCAGGGCAGGTGCCGCAAACCGGCGCATTGGAGAAGGACGCTAGCAGTCCGATGTCGACCGGGGTGTAGGCTCTTGGCAGGAGGTAGCAAGACGAACATGGCGGAGCCAGCGCGAATCGACGTCCACGGCACGGACGGAGCCCCGCATCGTCGTCCCGTCTCGGCGAACAGCGGCGGCGACCTGAGAGAGGCGCTCGACGACTTCCTTGAACTGAAGGAGATGGTCGCGGCCCGGGAGGGAGATCGAGCCCTTCACGACCAGCCGCAGATGGTGAGTCGCTTCTACGATGTCGTCACGAAGTTCTACGAGTACGGCTGGGGCCAGTCCTTCCACTTCTCACCGCGCCGTTCCGGGGAGGGCCTCCGAAGCGCCGTCCGCCGTCACGAGATCAGCATCGGCGAACTCCTGGCCCTCGGGCCGGGAACGAAGGTCGCCGACATCGGATGCGGTGTCGCCGGGCCGCTGGTCACCATCGCGAACGCCACCGGCGCCAGCATCACGGGGATCAACCTCAACGCGTACCAGATCGCGAGAGGCCAGCGATCGCTGCACCGCGCCGGCCTTCAGGAAACATGCGGTTTCCTGCTCGCCAGCTTCATGGACGTGCCCCTCGACGACGGCCATTTCGATGCCGCCTACTCGTTCGAATCGACTTGCCACGCGCCCGACAAGACCCTCTGCTTCAAGGAGCTCTATCGGCTGCTCAGGCCGGGAGGCGAGCTTGCCCTGATCGACTGGTGCCTGACCGACAGCTTTGACGAGGACGACCCGGTCCATCGCGACATTCGGGACCGGCTCGAGTTCGGAAACGCAACGCCCAACCTGCTCACGACCTCCAGCCAACTCGACCTCGTTCGAGCCGTCGGTTTCGAGATTCTCTCGAGCCGAGACCAGGCGCTCGAGTGCGACCCGGACGCTCCCTGGTACCGGTCGCTCCAGGGCCGTGACCTTTCGCTCGCGTCACTCGGGCGGATTCCCGCCGGCCGATGGTTCACGGCCAGGGCGACCAGCCTGCTGGAGCTGCTGCGCATCGCGCCCGCCGGCACCGGCGAGGCCGCCCGCATCCTCAACGTCGCGGCCGACTCCCTCGTCGAGGCCGGCGTGGCGGGAATCTTCACGCCGTCCTTCCTGATCCACGCGCGCAAACCGGACGGCTCGGTCTCCTCGTAGCGGTTGGCGGTCCGTCATGGGCTCCAGGACTCGCCGTTCCAGGCGCCGGGAACCGCCGACATCCGACGACCTGCGCCTCGCCAGCTATCCCCATCCCTATCCGGACGGCTGGTACCGGCTGATGACCTCGAGGTCGCTACGGCGCGGGCAGGTCCGCTACGTGGAGTGCCTCGGTCGCGCCGTGGTCGTGTGGCGGAGCAAAGACGGCGACGACGTGCACGCGATGCAGGCCTTCTGCCCCCACCTCGGCGCGAACCTCCGGCATGGCCGCGTCCGCGAGGACCGCATCGAGTGCCCGTTCCACAACTGGCAGTTCACCGGCGACGGCCGGGCGGCCCGCGTGCCCTACAGCGACAGCGTGCCGTCCCGCGTCGCGGCCGAGAGCTTCCCCGTCCAGGACGTGAACGGGCAGGTCTTCCTCTATCAGCGGGCCGCTGGACCAAACCAGCGAGCCGGCGACGACGTTCCCTACCCGGTTCCCCGCATCCATGAGGTCGACGACGGCAGTTTCGTCTACCGCGGCCACCACGACGCCGGCCGCGTTCGCATGCATATCGTCGAGTTCCTCGAGAACACGGCCGACTTCGCGCACTTCAAGTACATCCACAGCCAGATGACGGTTCCGTGGACGCAGATTCCCGTTCCCGGGGTTCAGCTCGAGCACACGCCGGGCTGGGAACTGGACGATGAGCGGCCCTGGAGGTTGTACTTCCTGGACGAGACCGTGCTCAAGCTTCGCGGCCGCCGTCTCGAACGAACCCGCGCAAGCGCCCGGGTCACGTGCACCGGACCTGCCAGCATCATCAACTTCCGGATCACCATCCCCGGCGCCGGCGACGTCGAGATCGTCCAGACCCACCTTCCGGTCGCGCCGCTCGAGCAGCAGGTCGACTTCCACTGGTTCGCCGACCGCCGGATGCCGCGCCTGCTCGTGTGGTACGTCGTCGGCAACTGGATCTCCCAATGGCGGCACGACATCCAGATCTGGGAGAACAAGACCTACACGACCCACCCGACCCTCTGCCGCGACGACGGGCCCGTCGTCCGGCTGCGGCGCTGGTACCGGCAATTCTTCCCGGAGTGGCAGACGCCAGCCGTGCCGCCCGAGGCGCCGCCGAGTTCCCCGCGCGAGCGGGCCGAACGCCCGCTGGCCGGCGTCGCCTCGAACTGACCGGACGCGCCAGGAGCCTGCGCGGCAGAAGTCCAGAAGCCGGCGCTACGCGCCGGATGCCGGCGAGGGCGCCGGCGCACCCAGTTTCTGCCGCGCAGGCTCCCGCCCGCTGCTAGCCTTTCGGCGATGGTCGGCTACCGCCTGATCTGCATCCTGCTGGCCGGCATGGCGGCACCGGCGCCGGCCGCCGACCCGGAGTCGAGCCCGGTGGTCCGCATCGAACGCTGGATCGAGGGCGGCGCCCGGGTCGACTGGTCGCGCCAGGGCGACTGGCTGGCCTACGACAAGGCCGGAGAGGACGGCCGCTACGACGTCTACATCACCTCCACCGACCTCCTGGCCGAGCGCTGCCTGACGTGCGACATGTACGCGCTGCGCAAGGACAACGCGATGAACCCCGCGTGGCACCCCTCGGGCGAGCGGCTCGTCGTGCAGGTCCAGAGCCACCCGAAGCGACTCCGGTTCGTGGCCGATCCGCTGAGGCTCCTGACTCCCGACCGTGGCGTTCACAGCGAGTTCTACGACATCGACCGCAGGGGCAAGCACTTCACCCTGCTCACGCGGTTCGCTGCCAGCGGCTCGGCGGTGCTCGACCCCCACTTCGCCTTCGACAGCGACCGACTGCTCTGGAGCGAGCGGATCAAGGCGCGCAAGGGACGTTACGGCGCCTGGCAACTGCGCAGCGCCCAGTTCCAGGTCAACCGCAGCGGCATCCCCAAGCTGCGCAGGGTCCGGACGCACGCCGCGCCGGTCGACGCGCTGATCGTCCCCCAGGGCTACACCCCCGACGACCGGGGCGCCCTGGTCGCGGCGAACCTGGAACCCGGGCAATCGCCCGACACGCTCGACCTCTACCGCCTGCGCTTCGACGGCGGCGAACCCGAGCGCCTCACCCACTCCCGGGGCGGCGCCGACGAGTACGCCCGCCTGTCGCCCACCGGCCGACACCTCGCCTTCACCTCGAACGCCGGGATCCGCGGCACCGAGCCCGATCAGATCGTGCCTTCCTCAGCACGTCGCGAGCTGTGGCTGATGGACGCGGACGGCTCGAACAAGCGCCGGCTCACGTTCTTCAACGACCCGACCTCCGAGGACAGCCTCGGCCACACCTACGTCGGCGATCTGGCCTGGAGTCCAACCGGCGACCAGATCGCCGTCCACGTCCTCTGGGGCGGCAGCCGCAACGGCGACCGCCCGCGCGAAGCGCTGTACCGTATCCACCTCGACCCGTCGTTCCGGCGCTAAGGAAACGCATATGAGAAAACGTCCCGCCTCGTTCCTGTTGGCCGTCGCGCCGGCGGCACTCCTTGCCGCCATGCCCGCCGCCGCGCAGGACGACCCCCACGTCTTCCGCGGCGCGCGGCTGCTGCCGATCAGTGGAGAGCCGATCGACGACGGCGTCCTCATCGTCCAGGGCGGCAGGATCACCGAGGTCGGCGGTGCCGACGCGCGCACGCCCCGCGGCGCCGTCGAGCACGACCTCAGCGGCAAGGTGCTGATGCCCGGGCTCGTCGACACCCACTCGCACATCGGCTCGGTCTCCGGCGGCGACCGCTCCTCACCGCTGCATCCCGACGTGCGCAATCTGGACTCGATCGACATCGCCTCCGACAGCATCTGGCGCGCCCGCGCCGGCGGCATCACGACGGTCAACATGATGTCGGGGTCGGGCCACCTCATGTCCGGGCAGACCGTCTACGTCAAGCTCCGCGACGGCGCCCGAACGATCGAGGACTGGCTCTTCTGCGACGATCCGCTCACGGGTATCTGTGGCGGCCTCAAGATGGCGAACGGCACGAACTCCATCGGCCAGCCGCCCTTCCCCGGCACCCGCGCCAAGTCGGCGGCCCTGGTCCGCAACCTCTACCATGAGGCCGTCGAGTACCGCGACAGGATGGCCGCCGCCGAGGCGGACGAGGACGACGAGAACGGCGGCGAGCCCGCGCGGCGCGACCTGCGGATGGAGGCCCTGGTCGAGGTGCTCGACGGCAGGAGGATCGTCCAGCACCACACCCACCGCCACAACGACATCGCCACCGTCCTGCGCCTCAAGGAGGAGTTCGGGTTCCGGGTCGTCGCCCAGCACGGGACCGAGTCCTGGAAGGTCGCCGAGGAACTCGCAGCCGCGGACGTGCCGGTGTCCATCACCTGGATCGACACGCCGGGCGGCAAGGAAGAGACGATGGGCTGGAACATGGAGATGGGAGCCATCCTGGAGCAGGCAGGCGTCGACGTCAGCTTCAACACGGACGACTCAGTGACCGATTCGCGCCTCCTCGCCCGGGGCGCCGCGATCGCGGTGCGCTACGGCATGTCGCGCGAGAAGGCGATCGAGGGGCTGACCCTCGCCCCGGCGCGGGCGCTCGGACTCGAGGATCGCGTCGGTTCGCTGGAGGTGGGCAAGGACGCCGACTTCGTCATCCTCTCCGGCGACCCGCTCAGCGTCTACACGAAGGTCGAGCAGACCTGGGTCGAGGGGACGATGATCTACGACCGGGCGAACCCGGACCACCGCAAGTACGCCGTCGGCGGCTACAAGGTCTACACAACGACCGCCCACGAAGACGAGATGATGCGCCAGTTGCTGGAGAGGGAGTCGCATTGAAGAACGAAACAGTCCTCGCCGCCCTGCTCGTCGCCGCGACGACGGGCTCCGCAGTCGCCCAGGTCGCGGTCCGTGCCGGCACCCTCCACACCGTGTCCGGCGCGCCGATCGAGAACGCTGTCGTCATCGCCGGCGCCGACGGCAAGATCGAATGGGTCGGCCCGGCGGCCGAGGCGGACATTCCGGACGGCGTGGACATCCTCGAAGCCGCCGTCGTCACGCCCGGACTCGTCGACGCCCGCTCGGTCGTCGGCCTCTCCGGCGCCCTGAACAGCAACGTCGGCCCGGTGCGGGATCAGGACCAGCTCGAGCGGTCGTCGCCGCTGCAGCCCGACCTGCGGGCGATCGACGCCTACGACGCGAACGAGACCCTGGTCGAGTGGGTCCGCTCCTACGGCGTCACGACGCTCCACACCGGCCACGGCCCGGGGGCCCTGGTCAGCGGCCAGACGATGATCGCGAAGACCAGGGGCCGCAACGTCGAACAGGCCACCCTGATGCCGGTGCGGATGCTGGCGGCGACGCTCGGCAACGCGGTGTCCTCGAACTTCCAGTCGCCGGGGACGTCGGCCAAGGGCATGGCGATGCTCCGGTCCGCCCTTCACGGCGCCCAGGCCTACCTCGACCAGGTTCGCAAGGCGGAGGAGGCCGGCGGCGACGGGAACGGAGGAGACAGCGGTGACGGCGAGGAGGATGGCGACGCGAAGCCGTCACCCCAGCCGCCGCCCAGGGACCTCTCCAAGGAAGCACTCGGCCAGGTGCTCGACGGCGAACTTTCCCTGCTGGTCACCGCGAACACCGTGGCCGAGATGGCCTCGGCGCTCCGCCTGCAGCAGGAGTTCGGCTTCGACCTCGTGCTCGACAGCGCCGCCGAGTCCTACCTGCTGCTCGAGGAGATCCGCGAGGCCGGCGTGCCGGTCCTGCTCCACCCGACGATGAGCCGGGTCCGCAACGGCTCCTACGAGACCGCCGCCACCCTCGCCGACGCCGGCATCCCGTTCGCCATCCAGACCGGTTTCGAGGGCTACGTGCCCAAGACGCGCGTCCTGCTCTGGGAGGCGGCCATCGCCGCCGCCAACGGCCTCGGCATGGAACGAGCGCTGGAGGCAATCACGCTGAGCCCGGCCCGCATTCTCGGCATCGACGACCGCGTCGGCTCGATCGAGGTCGGCAAGGACGCCGACCTCGCCCTCTTCGACGGCGACCCGTTCGAGTACACGAGCCACATCTGTGGCGTGATCATCGAGTCGGAGGTGATGTCGGCGGAGTGCCGGTAGCCGGAGGCCTCTCCACATTCCACTCAACGCGAGCGAGTCGTACGAATGGCCTCCCGGAGCGCGTCGCGAAAGCCCTCGGGAGCGTCTATCCACGCGTGGTGGTTGCTCCGAGGCAACACAGTGACAGTCACCGGCGCGCCTTCTCGAGACAGTTTCTTCCATCCGGGAGCACCGGGTCCGATGTAGTCGCGGTCGCCCTGGATCACCGCGACCGGGACGTCATGGGACCGGATCAAGTCCACAAAATTGAAGGTTGCTGGCAAGCTGCTGCCCACAGCGCTGGCCGCGGCAAGGTTGTAGTAAACGCCGCCCCCGGCCCCGGTTGCCTCTCGCCAGCGGGCAAGGTCGACGATCATGATCGGAGCCTGGCCTTCGATACGCCAACGCATCGATGACTGTTTCGGCGTGTCGTCCACCGGGTTCTCGGGTAGGCCGGCTTCCCTTACGGCCACTGCGATTTCGTCCTGGCGGCCTATCAGCTCTGCCTGCCGAGTCCGCAGGCCTTCCATCCACTTCGCCACGCCCCCTTCCGTTGCAGGCGGGAATGACGCGGCAAGGATGAGTCCGGCGACGTTCTCAGGGTGCTTGTCGAAGTAGAGCAGCGCCAACAGGCTGCCCCATGAGTGCCCGAACAGAACCATCTTCTCCTCACCCAGAGCCTCGCGGAGATGCTCCAGGTCACCGACCAGCATCTCGGCGGTCAAATCCGCGACGCGGGCGTCCGGCACAGGGGACATCAGGCTTCCCCGCTGATCGAACAGGATGAACCTCGCCTCGTCCGTGTGCGGCCGGAGAGCGTCGACGATGTAGTGAAAGTCGTTTCCCGGCCCCCCGTGAAGAAAGACGATCGGCGGACCCTCACCAAGCTCCGTCACGTAGAGGCGCGCCGTGCCGTCCTTCGTCGGCAGATACCACGCGTTCTGTTGGAGCTGACTGAAGACGTCCGGAGAAACCGTCTTGTCGGCCGGCACGAGCGCATTGAAGGCCAGGGCCATGCCCATCTTGCGGCCGTAAACCGCGTCGGCATGGCCCTCGGCACCGGCGCCAACTGACAACGGCGCAGCCAGAAGAGCTGTGGCGATCCCAGTAACAGGTAGGAGCTTCATGTAGGAGCCCTACGCCCGCACCATCGGCCAAGTTTCAACGTCACGGACCAGACCCCAGCAGGAGTGCGTTCGCTCCTCAGGAGTCACGACGCTCCACATCAATCGCGGGCCCGGGCCCTCGCTAGCGGTAGGATTCCACAACAGAGCAAGCACATGACGCGTTTGACCGAAGCGAGACTTGGCGGCTATTCGCTGCTGTTCGGAACCGTGGCGGTGGCCGTCGGCTACGCGTTGTCACCCGGCCGGGGCATGGTGGATACCGTCCCCAGCACCAGCCTCGCGGACCTGACGCTGGCGATGGCGCGCAATGCCACGCTGTCCTACACCGTGGCGGTCGTCCTCGTCCTGGGCGCCCTGCTCATGCTGAACGGCATCCTGACGTTGCGGAGGTACACCGCCCCGGTGCCGCGGCTCGGCCTGCTCGGGATGGCCGCCGGCGCGGCCCTGCAGATGGTGATGCGTGGTTTCGACTACATGCTGATCGGCATGGGCGAGGCGGCGCTGGGGCCCGACCCGGAGCAGTCGGCGCAATGGCTGGAGACGGCGCTGGGCATGCAGCGCACGGTGTGGGGTCTGCACTTCACGGGCAGCGTCGCCGGTTATGCCGGGATGGTGGTTCTGGCCTTCGGCCTCATCTCCCGACCAGAGCCATTGCGCCTGCCGCCGGTGCTGAACGGCATCGTCGCGGTGCTGGCCTTGGGGTCGCTGGCGCTGTTCATCGCCGCATGGCATTCGAACACGCTGGAACTGTCACTCGCTCCGGTGTTCGGGTTGATGTCCGCCAGCGGCATCGTCTACATGGGCCTCCTGGGGTGGCGGTTGGCGGCATCCGGGGCAGGTGACCCGCCCGCCGACTGAGCCCCAGGCTTACTGGTCGTTGCTCACGGCTGCGGGAACTCTGGCAGCCCACGTTCGAGCCACACGCCCGCCTGCATCACGCGATCGATCCGCCGCGTGTTGCGGATGTTGGCAAGGGGGTCGGCGGAGAGCAGAACGAGGTCCGCGGCGTTGCCTTCGGCGACCGAGCCGAAGTCGGGGTCGTCGGTGACTTCAGAGGCCGCGGCCGCGCCGGCGGCGGCCAGGGCTTCGAGCGGCGTCAAGCCGGCGTCTTCGACGAGGGTTTCCAGTTCATGGTGGGTGCCCCAGCCGTAGGCGATGTTGCCGGCGCCGCTGTCGGAGCCCAGGGTGATCGTCACGTCGGCTTCGTCCATGCGGCGGACGAACCTGGTCACGTAGTCGTAGGCGACGCGGCGCCTGGCGGTCGACTCGCTCTCCAGCATGGCGGCTCGGTTCTCGGGATCGAGCAGCCGCTCGAACGCCGGCGGCTGGATGCCGGCCCGAAACTCCTCGTCGTCGAGCAGTTCCGGGTGCTCGGCGACCCACCAGAAGGTCTTGGCCTGGCCGAGAGCGGGCGCGAACGAGAGCCCCTTCTCCAGCGCCATGGCGACGAACTCGTCGTCGACCTCCTGGTCGCGCACGCCGTGGACGAAGAAGCGGACCCCAGCGTCGACCAGTTGCCAGACGTCGTTCTCGAAGAAGACGTGCGCGGCAACCGGGATGCCGTGCTGAGCGGCTTCGTCGGCGATCGCGGCGCGGATCTCCGGCTCGATCTTCGGCCGCGTGTCGAGGAAGGTGTCGACCCACATCTTGATCAGGTCGACTTCCTGGGAGGCGAGTTCCCGGACCATCTCGCGGGCTTCCTCTTCGGTGGCCGGACCCAGCTTGCCCGGCGGGAAGCCCTCGGGGTGCGTGAAGCCGACCCCGGCGGTGAAGATGCGAGGCGCCGGCACGTTGCCGGCACGCGCCTCTCCGATCATGGCGGGCGTCTGCCCGTGGTCGGAACCGAGGCTGCGGACGGTCAGCACGCCGGCGTGGAGCTGTAACGCCCAGGACCACTTCTCCAGACCGTCGCGGTAGTGGTTGTGGAGATCGACGAGACCGGGGATCAGGAACTTGCCCGTGCCGTCGACGACTTCTCCGCCCTCGGGCACCGGCACGTCGGCGCGTGAACCGGCATGTTCGATCCGGTCGCCGCGGACGATGACGACGGCGTCCTCGACCGGCGGTGCGCCGGTGCCGTCGATCAGGGTGGCGCCGGCGATCGTGATGGTGCCGGCGCCGTCGATGGCGGGCTGGCTTGGGGCGCAGGCGGCCAGGGCGACGAGTGAGGCGACGGCGAGAGGCCGGAGCGGAGCCGGATGCCGGCGAGGGCGCCGGCGCACCCAGTCTGTGTCTTTCTCAGTCAAGGAAGACCTCGGCGAGCGCGATGCCGCTCTCGCCGGCCACGGCATAGAGGAGGAAGACGCGGCCGTCCTCCTCGTAGATCGCGGGATCGCGCAACTGGTTCACCTTGCCGTAGGCGGTGCTGCGAACGGACGGCTCGAGCGGGGCGTCGGCGCCCTCCCAGTCGCGTTCCGGCCGGAGCACCTCGACCGGTTCGGACTCGGTCCAGTCCATCCAGTCGCCGGACAGGTCGATGCTGCTCAACAGGATCCGTTCCGGAGCCTCGCCGACCTGCGTCCAGAACACCCACAACGTGTCGCCGCGGAGCAGCACGGCCGAATGGCGCATGTCCGGGTTGAACAGCAGCGGCCCCTCCTCGAAGTTCGTGAAGCCGTCCGCCGAGCGGTAGAACTGGCCGGGCATGGCGAGCGAGTAGGTCAACCCGCCGTAGTGGAAGATGCGCATGTAGGTGCGGCCCAGCGACTGGGGCTGGGCCTCGAAGTCGATGCCATCGATCGAAGTGGCGACCCGCGAAATCTGCCTGCCCACGTCCTCGAGGCCGTGGAAGTACATGACGATCCGCTGGTTCTCATCGTCGACGTGCACGTCCGGCGACGCGATGTGGGTCGCCGTGATCTCCTTCTGGACGTCGTGCGACAGCTTCAGGCCGCGGCGCTCCTCCCACTCGGCGACCATCTCGGGCGTCACCTCCGGCGGCTCGACCAGGAAGTGGGAGTGCTCGATCTGCAGGCTGCCGGGCACGTGGATCGACCACGGCCCGAGAAGGTCGTCGGCGTAGGCGAGCCGAATGTAGTGACCCTTGTGGTCGGCGAAGTAGAGGTAGTACCTGCCGAGCGGGTCGGAGACCCAGTCCGGCACGCGGATCAGTGACGGTCCCTGGATGTTCTCGCCGATGCTCGGGTCAAGTTCCGGGCCGATGATGGGCGCGTCGAGGAGCCGTTCGACGCGAACCGGAGCGGTGGCGGTGTCGGGCTGTGAGTCGGAGTCGGCGACAGGTCCGGTGTCGGGGGGCGCACAGGCCAGGGCGGTGATCGAGGCGGTCAGGGACAGGGCCACCGGGAGCGATCCCGCTCTCATCGGCTGATCGGGAGGGTTGAGGACTTCATGGCCTTCTATGCTAGTGGCACTCGGGCTCGCCGCTTCGCGGCATCGCCCGGATGCCGGCGGGGACGCCGGCGCACCCAGTGAGCAAAGCCGTTGCGCCTTCAACTTCTCTGCTGCTCCCCCAGAGGCCTCGCTTCGGGCGAAGGGTCCACAGGACGGGCGGCTGCCGTGGCGGCTCTTGGCGTCCTGCTCTTCTGCACCGGTGCCCAGGCACAGTACGGCGCCGCGAACGGCGAGTGGCGCCACCACGGCGGCGACGACGGGTTCACGCGTTACACGGCGCTCGACCAGATCGACGGCTCGAACTTCGGCCGGCTCGAACCGGCGTGGAAGTGGGCGTCCGCCGATTCGCGGATTGAGGCGAACTCGCCATACCGGCGGCAGGTGTTCCGGTCCTCGCCGCTCGTCATCGACGGACGCCTCTACATCCCGACCGAGTTGAGCCAGGTCGCGGCGCTCGACGCCGCCACCGGCGAGGAACTCTGGGTCTACGACCCGAAGAGCTACGAGCGCGGAAAGCCGGCACAGAGCAACTACTACACCCGCGGTCTCGAGTACTGGACCGACGGCGAACAGGAACGCCTGTTCATCGCCACGATCGGTAAGCAGCTCATCTCGGTCGACCCGGCCACCGGGCTGCCCGACCGTGGCTTCGGCGAGGACGGCGTGGTCGAACTGTCCCGCAACCTCGGCCGCGAGAACATCGTCCTCCGCAACATCAGTCACGGCCAGCCGGTGATCGTCGTCGGGGACACGATCGTCGTCGGCTCGCGCATCTTCGACTTCCCGCTCCAGAACAACAACCCGCCCGGCCACGTGCGCGGCTACGACGTGCGGACCGGCGAGTTCAAGTGGCGCTTCCACACGATCCCGCAGGAGGGCGAGAACTTCGTGGAGACCTGGGAGAACGACTCCTGGAAGATCACGGGCAACGCGAACGTATGGGCGCCGATGACCGCCGACCAGGAGCTGGGCTACGTCTACCTTGCCACCAGCACGCCGACCAGCGACTACTACGGCGGGCTGCGGCACGGCGACAACGTCTACTCGGAGAGCCTGATCTGCGTCGACGCGGCCACCGGTGAGCGGGTCTGGCACTTTCAGACGGTCCACCACGGCGTCTGGGACTACGACATCGCCTCGGCGCCGAACCTGATCGACATCGTGGTCGAGGGCAAGCTGATCAAGGCCGTCGCCCAGGTCTCGAAGACCGCCTTCACGTACGTCTTCGACCGCGCGACCGGCGAGCAGGTGTGGCCGATCGAGGAGCGGCCCGTTCCCTGGGAGAGCACGGTCCCGGGAGAGAAGCTGTCGAGGACGCAGCCGTTTCCGACGAAGCCGCCGGCGTTCGACCGCCAGGGAGTCAGCGAGGACGACCTGATCGACTTCACCCCGGAGCTGCGGGCCGAGGCGCTCGAACTCGCCGAGAAGTTCATTCTCGGGCCGATGTTCATGCCGCTGATCCGCCGCGGCGAAGGCGGCAAGGAAGCGATCCTGGCCGTGCCCGGTGCGGGCGGCGGCGCGAATCACCCGGGGGCCGCCGCCGACCCCGAGACCGGGATGCTCTACGTGCAGTCGTCGACCCGGCCATCCGGGATGGCCCTCGTCGAACCGGACGGCGCGCGGAGCTTCTGGCCCTACGTCCTCGATCGCGTGTCGACCGCGGGGCCGCGGGGACTGCCTCTACTCAAACCGCCGTACCGGCGAATCACCGCGATCGACCTGAACCGCGGCGACATCGCCTGGCAGGTTCCGCTCGGAGACGGTCCGCGCAACCACCCGGCGATCCGCCACCTGAACCTGGGGCCCCTGGGCGGACGCTCGTCGAGCGCGGTGACGGAGGGCGGCATCCTGGTGACGAAGACGCTGGTCGTCACGCATGCGGCCCGCTTCGAGACCTACAACGACCGGTCGACGGTGCTCGGCAGCTCGCTCCAGGCCTACGACAAGTTCACCGGAGAACTACTGGCCGAAGTACTCACGGAGCGCGCGCTGCACGGCGCTCCGGTCAGCTACATGCAGGACGGGCGGCAGTTCATCGCGGTCACCGGCGGGGGAATGACGGAGCCGGCCGAGCTGATCGCTTTCGCCCTTCCGGCGAGCGAAGCTCCATAGAACAGGAGGTCAGCCGATGCACATCCAACTCCTCGTGGTCCTGGCACTCCTGGTCGCTCCCGTCGCGGCCGGCGCCCAGGACGACATTCCCCGCACCGCGAGCGGCCGGCCGGACCTCTCGGGCACTTACGACATCGCCACCCGAACGCCGATGGTGCGCGATCCGAAGTACGGCGACGACCCCTACATGAGCGCGGACGATGCGAACGGGATCGCGGCTGCGACCGAGGCGGCCAAGGTCGCGGCCGACGTTCCCAGTGATCCGAACCGCGTGGCGCCGCCGGTCGGCGGCGACGGCCACCGCAGCAACATCGGCGGTCACAACCCGTTCTGGTTCGACTTCGGGACCATCCCGTTCCAGATCGACGGCAAGTACCGCAACTCGATCATCACGGACCCGCCGGACGGACGGCTGCCGCCCAAGACGGAGCGCGGGCGAGCCCTCACGCCGCGTGGCCTCGGCGCCTACAACCGGAACCCGGGCGGGGCGTGGTGGCTCGAGACGGGCGAGAACCTCTACGACGAACCGGAAGTCCAGACCCTCGGCACCCGCTGCCTCTACGCCGGCGGCCCCACGGTGCCGGTCCGGCCGTCCGCCTACAACAACCTGAAGACGATCACGCAGACCGAGACCCACGTGGCGATCCACGTGGAGTGGATGCACTGGACCCGGATCGTCCGCCTCGACTCCGAGCACGCGCCGCCGGAGTACCGCTCGTTCGGAGGCGATTCGATCGGCCGGTGGGAGGGCGACACCCTGGTCGTCGAGACGACGAACTTCCTCCGCGCGCCGCACGTGGCGCACGACGGCCTGCGCGTCGTCGAGCGTTTCCAACGCGTCGACGCGGACACGCTGTTCTACGAGTTCACGGTGGAGGACTCCGACTACACCGCCCCATACGGCGGCTCTCTACCGTGGCCCCGCACTGACGAGCGGCTCTACGAGTACGCATGCCACGAGGGGAACTACTCGATGGGCAACATGCTTCGCGGCGCCCGGTTGCTGGAGAAAGAGGCGCGCGAGGAGCAACGCTAGGCCACCGGCGCTCCACTGATACCCTCCCTCCGGCCCAGCCCACAGACCGGCGCTTCCACGGCGCCTCTTGACGCTCCGGAAGTCCCTTCTGGCTAACCAAGTACTCGATCCGTACACCGTCCGCCACGGCGAGGCCGTGGCCCCGCCGGCGACCTTCCGGGAGCGACTGAAGTACCTCGGACCGAGCCTGATCGTCACCGGCGCGGTGATCGGTTCGGGCGAACTCGTGCTGACGACGAGCCTGGGCGCGGTCGCCGGTTTCACCCTGCTCTGGTGGATGCTCCTCTCCTGCTGGTGCAAGTCGCTGATCCAGGCGGAGATGGCGCGCTACACGATCGAATCGGGCGACACCTACCTGCGAGCGATGAACCGGCTGCCTGGGCGGATCTGGAGGATCTCCTGGCCGATCTGGCTGGGGCTGATCGCTTACGTCCCGGGGACGATGGGACTGGGCGGCATCATCGGCGGCGCCGGCCAGTCGATGTCCTTCCTCGCCTCGCTGGGGAACATCGAGCTCGACGGGGTTCTCTGCACCGGTCTCATCGCCGTTGCCGGTTCGATCATCCTCGGCACCGGCTCCTACAAGTGGCTCGAACGCGTGATGCTGCCTCTGGTCATCGCATTCACGTTCTGCACGCTGATCTGCCTGATCGCGATGCAGTTCACCGAGTTCCGGACCACGCCGGGCGAGATCCTCGGCGGCATGAAGCCGGACATGACCCTGTTCGTCGCCGTCGCGGCCCTCGCGCTTTCGGCCTACGGCTACACCGGCACGACCTCGGGCGACATCTCGTCCTACACCTACTGGTGCATCGAAAAGGGTTACCCGAGCTTCCTCGGCGCCGACCGCAACGACCCGAACTGGGAGCCCCACGCTCGCGGCTGGATGCGGGTGCTCCACACCGACGTCTGGCTGGCCCTGATCATCGTCACCTGCGCCACGATCCCCTACTACATCCTCGGCGCCGGGGTGCTGAACAAGATGGGGCTGACGCCGGAGGGGAACGACGAGACGATCGGGGCCCTCTCCAACATCTTCACCCAGACCCTGGGGCTCTGGGCGGTGTGGATCTTCGCGATCGGCGCCTTCTGCATCCTGTTCTCCACCGTTCTTTCGGGAGCCGGCGGCGGCGGCCGCTCGATCCCGGACTACCTGATGGAGATGGGCCTGATCGAGCGCTCCAACCTGGCGCTGCGCAAGAAGATCATCCGCGGCTACCTTGTCTGCCTGCCGCTGGCCGCCTTCGGGATCTACTACTTCGTCACCGACTTCGTCATCCTGATCATGGTCGGTGGCCTGACCTCGGCGATCTTCCTGCCGATTCAGGCCGGCGCGACGCTGTGGCTGCAGCGGACGCGGATGGACCCACGGATCCGGCCCCGCCGGTTGACCTACGTCGGCATCTGGGTCGTGTTCGCGTTCGAGGCCGCGATGGCGCTCCTGGTCATCCGCTACGTCGTGCTGGCCGACCAGTTCGACTGGCTGTTCGGCTACCTGTTCGGCTGAGAACACCGGGGGCGCCGGCCATGCTCCGACACCTCCTCGCAGTCACCCTCGCCCTGCTGACGGCGGGAGCCGCCCTCGCCCAACGCCCCGGCGATCGGATGCGGGAACGCAGTCGCCAGATCGACGCCCGGCTCGCCGACGACCCCTACGTCGGCATCCACGGTAGTTCCGGCATCCAGCGCGGGCTGTACAGAATCGAGTCGACCGGCGTGTCGACCGAGCCCGTGCGCGAGGCGGCTGAGAAGTTCCTGGCGGTGCTGACGGCGGAACAGCGCGCGAAGACGACGTTCGCCGTCGACGACGACGAGTGGCGCAAGTGGATGAATCAGCACTTCTACGTCCGCCAGGGCGTCGGCTTCGACGAGATGGACGAAGCGCAGCGCGAAGCGGCCTTCGGCCTGATGCGAGCCTCGCTCAGCGCGGACGGCCTCAAGCTGAGCCGCGACATCATGAACCTCAACCGCACCCTCGGCGAACTGAACGGCGACAACTTCGCCGAGTACAACGAGTGGCTGTACTGGATCACCGTGATGGGCGAGCCCTCGGCCGACCAGCCCTGGGGCTGGCAGGTCGACGGCCATCACCTGATCATCAACTACTTCGTGCTCGGCGACCAGGTCGTGATGACGCCGCTGTTCGTGGGCTCGGAACCTGTCATCGCCGAGTCCGGCAAGTTCAAGGGCACGGCGATCATGCAGCGGGAGCAGGACCAGGGGCTCGCGCTGATCAGGTCGCTTCCCGCGGAGCAGCAAACGAAGGCGATCATCGAGACCTCGAAAGCGGGCAACGACAACCTCGGCGAGGCCTTCAGCGACAACATCGTGCTCGACTACGCCGGCATCGCGGCCTCCAAGCTGTCACCGGACGCCCGGGCGCGACTGCTCGACCTGATCGGCCTCTATGTCCACAACCTGCGGGAGGGCCACGCCAGGGTACGAATGGCGGAGGTCGAGGCTCACCTGGACGAGACCCACTTCGCCTGGATCGGCGCCACGGACGAGGACGCAGTCTTCTACTACCGCATCCACAGCCCCGTCATCCTGATCGAGTTCGACCACCAGCGGCCCGTCGGGATCCGGCATCTCGTCGAAGGGCGCGCGCCCATCCGCCAGCACATCCACGCCGTCGTGCGGACGCCGAACGGCAACGACTACGGCAAGGACCTGCTCCGGCAGCACTACGAGCGGGACCACTAGAGGGCGCCGCTTCGCGGCACCCAGTGGGTTACTCCACGGTCACCCAGATCGGCGACGACCAGGCCATGTTGCCGTCGACCTGGATGACCCGGACGTAGTAGAGGTGCTCGCCGGGTTCGACGTCGGCGTCGGCGAACTCGAGGCTGACGTCGGCTTCGAGGTTCTGGCGGTTGTAGAGGAAGGTCTGGTCGCGGATGATGTCGATCTGGCGGATCGGCGTCGTGCCGATGACGCGGACGCTGAGCCGGAAATCGCCGTCCGCCGTCAGGATGTCGCCCTGGAGGTACTCCCTGCCGCCCGTCCGCAACCGGTAGTCGAGGATGATGTTGTCCGTCGCGCCGTAGCTGTGGCGCTTCTTCATCGCCTCGAGCATCCCCTCGCGGGTGAACTCCTCGGCGATCGTGGCGGCGTAGGAAATGTGGGTCGAGAGGTGGTCCGACGCGGCCTGCACGCCCAGCTTGTAGCCCTTGGCCCAAGCGTTCCAGACGTAGCCCTCCGGCCGAAAGCCCCCTGGAGCTGAGCGCAGGTTGCCCGTGCGGGCGGCCCGCGGGGCCCCCTCGTACTCGTTCGAGACCCGATCGCCCTGGTAGATCTCGACCAGGGGCTCGACCTCGGGGTCGTTGTCGCGCCAGTCCGTTCCCATGCTCGAAGCCGACGTGTGGGAGATGGCGATGCCGTCGTGCTCCTTCAGGTACTCGTAGAGCCGCGCCGCGCCCTCCTCGTGGGTCCGTTCGGCCTCGGTGACCGGCAGCGTCGGCTTGCCGCGCTCCGCGAACAGGATGTTCCGGTGCCCGTCGGGGAAGGAGATGCTCCGCTCGTAACCGTAGAAGGGCTGGAAGCGGCCGGAGACCGAGAAGACGTCGACCGTCTGGTGCAGGAGCCAGTTGATGTACTCGATGTCCGGTCCGCCCAGGAAGTTGTGCTCGCTGGCCAGAAGGAAGTCGAGCGAGGCGACATCCATCGCGTAGCGGTAGGTCTGGATCAGCGAGCCGTCGTTGTTGCCGTCCATCGAAATCTCGGTGTGGCGGTGGGTGTCACCGCGGTAGATGCGGTACGTCTTCCCCTCGGACTCGATCTCGTAGCTGCGGATTCGCTCCAGGTCCTCCGCCTCGTTCTCGTGGATCACGTATCCCGGCACCTCGTCGACGACCAGGGCCACCAGCTTCGGCGGCACTACCTTCGTCATCAGGCGCGGAAGCTTCGCGGCGTAGACGTCGGCGTGCTCGAAGAGGAATCCCGAGTAGTCCCGGTTGTCCGTCGGCCAGCTCGCCCAGACGTTGCCCTCACCGTCCGCGGCCAGCCCCCAGCGGGCATCCTGCCGGAAGCGCGTCATCGGGATGTGTTGCGGACGGAGCCAGCGGTCACCCTGGAGCGTCGTGCTCCAGATCTCCCAGGAGGCCCGGTGCGCAGGGGACTCGCTGAGGATGTCGGCCTGGCGGGTCGTCCGGTGCCGGAAATGGAGCCAGATGCGTCCATCGGCGTCCGGGAAGAGCACGGGGAAATCGTTGTAGCCCTGGAGCTCTTCGGGCAGCGCGTCGCCCAAGTCCGCGGCCGGCGACCGCCACTCCCAGCCGTCGTGTACCGCGACGTTCATCGTGCGCCACTCGTAGAGCCGGGTGCCCTCCCGGTTGAGCACCCAGCCGGTGTCCTTGCCCCAGTTCACACCGCTCTCGTTCCACGCCGCCCAGACCCGGTCCTGCCCGTCGACGGCGAGGCTGATGTGCGCCTCGTACTTGGCCGTCGAGGCAACCGCCATCTCCTCGCCCCACTCGCCGCCGGCCCAGCGTCGGACCAGCACGTCGTAGTTGCCGGCGCCGTAGCTGTCCCAGCCGACGTACACGCCGCCCTTCGAGTCGGCGACGATCACGGGCTCCCAGTCGTTCGCCGGCGAGGACGAGACCTGCTCCGCCTCGGACCAGCGTTCGCCGTCGTAGCGGCGGGCGAAGATGTCGGCGGCGCCGTCGCGGAAACCCTGCCAGACGAGCCAGAGATTCCCCTCGGCGTCCGTCGCCAGGTTGTGGAACACATCCGGCTGCGGAGCTTCCGTGAGTCGTTCCGCGGCCGACCAGGAGTCGCCGTCGAGGACGCGCGCGTAGAGATCCCAGTTGCCCTCGACCTGCGCCGAGTAGACGACCCACGGGCGACCGTCGCCGTCGCGGCCCATCTTCACGAGATAGTGGTCGCCGGGCTGCTCGGTCAGGGTCTGGACCTCTCCCCAGGCCTGGCCGTCGAACCGCCGCGCCAGCACCTCGTTCGCGTTGTCGCGGTAGCCGAGCCAGGCGGCCCAGACCTCGTCGCCGTCACTGCCGAGGATCGTCGCGAAGTCGTTCTGGTAGTCGTCGGAGGTCAGCCGCTCGACACCGGGAACACGCTCGACCGTCACCTCGCCGCCCAGGAACCGCAGCCGCCGCCCGACCGCGACATCGGCGAGCCGGACCTCGAACTCGCCGTTGGCGGTGGCGAACATCAGACGCGTGCCGCCGTTGCCCCGCACGTCGACGACCAGTCCGGGCGATCGGTGGTACTCGACCGGACCGACCGTCTGCGTATCGTGCATGGCGCGGGGGGTGAAGTGCGGCCCCTTGTAGCTGGCCAGCTTCCAGGTGTTGCCGGACACTTCCTCGCCCGGCCGGGGACGCCAATTCCGCACTCCGAGCAGTTCTCCGCCAGAGATCTCGACGGAGCCGTCCCAGTCGCGGGCGGCGGCGTCGTTCACGCCGAGGCGGACGAGCAGGGAGACGACATCGTCGGCGGCGAGGGCGCCGGCTTCCTGCGCCGCGGCGGGCGGACACAGGGCGAACAGGGCGGCTGCCGCGACGGCAGCCGCAGCGCAGGCGACCTTGTTGTTTGACATTGCCGGCTAGCTTAGCCGCCACCACACACTGGGTGCGCCGGCGTCCTCGCCGGCATCAGGCGCGATGCCGCGGAGCGGCGAGCGCGTCCTCATTGCCGCCGTCGGCGGCAGCCGGCGGGGACGCCGGCGCACCCGGTGGGCAATACTCTACGGCTCCACCCAGACAGGAAGAGGTGTTCTTGATGCCGAAGCGGTTTCGCTACCTACTCGCCGCCGTGGTCGCAGCCGTGGCCCTCGGCGGCCCGGCCGTCCACGCCCAGTCCGGCGACGCCTTCGTCCCGGTCACCGACGAGGTGCTCGTGAACCCGGCGCCCGGGGACTGGCTCATGTGGCGGCGCACCGCGAACGGCTGGGGCTACAGCCCGCTGGACCAGATCACGCCGGAGAACGTCGGCGATCTGCGGATGGTGTGGACGCGGTCGCTCAACGACGGCAGCCAGACGGGCACGCCCCTCGCCTACCGCGGCGTCATGTACATGCCCAATCCGAACGACGTGATCCAGGCCCTCGACGCGGCGACCGGCGACCTGATCTGGGAGCACCGCCGCAAGATCCCCGAGGACGCGAAGGACTACGTCGGGGGCTTCCTGTCCCAGAACAACCGGAACATCGCGATCTACGCGAACCTCATCATCGACACCAGCGTCGACGACCACCTCTTCGCGCTCGACGCCGAGACCGGGAAGATGGTCTGGGAAACGATGGTCCTCGACTACAAGGTCCATCCCGCGCTACAGGGCGCCGGCCCGATCATCGGCAACGGCAAGGCGTTCTCGGGCCGCAGCTGCTCGCCGCGCGCCGGGCCCGAGGCCTGCGTGATCACGGCCCACGACGCGTTGACCGGCGAGGAGCTGTGGCGGCGCCTCACGATTCCCGCCCCCGGCGAACCGGGCGACGAGACCTGGGGCGACGTGCCGTTCGAGAAGCGAGTCCACGTCGGCTCCTGGATGCCGCCGAGCTACGACCCGGAGCTCAACCTCGTCTTCGCCGGCACCTCGGTCACGGCGCCGGCGCCCAAGTTCATGCTGGGCGGAACGGACAAGACGCACCTGTACCACAACTCGACGCTCGCGCTCGACGGCGATACCGGCGAGATCGTCTGGCACTACCAGCACATGAACGACCACTGGGATCTCGACCATCCGTTCGAACGGCTCATCGTCGACACCGCGGTGGCGCCCGATCCCGACGAGGTGGCCTGGATCAATCCAAACATCGAGCCCGGCGAAGTGCGCAAGGTGATCACCGGGATCCCCGGCAAGACGGCCCTCGTCTACTCCATCGACCGGGAGACCGGCGAGTTCCTCTGGGCGCGGCCGACCGTCTACCAGAACGTGATCCAGAGCATCGACGGCGAGACCGGCAAGGCGACCGAGAACCCGGAAGTCATCTTCAACGCGCTGGAGGAGGAGCGGCTCATCTGTCCCAACATGCACGGCGGCAAGGACTGGGAGGCCGGCGCCTACAGCCCGGAGACCAACACGCTGTACTACCCGCTGCGCAACATGTGCATGCCGACGCTGACGACGACCGACCGGAGCGCTTCCCACCCGTACTACGCCCTGAGCGTCCGCCACGAGCTAGCGCCCGGTACGGAGAACCTCGGCACCGTCTACGCGATCTCCGCCGAGACCGGCAAGACGCTCTGGCTGCACGAACAGCGCGCCTCGACGACCTCGCTGGTCGCCACCGGCGGCGGATTGCTCTTCGGCGGCGACGTGAACGGCCGCTTCAAGGCCTACAGCCAGGAGACGGGCGAGGTGCTGTGGGAGGTGAACCTGGGCGCGCCGGTGACCGGCTACCCGATCACCTACGCCGTCGACGGCATCCAGTACGTGGCGGTCAGCACCGGCATCTCGGCGACCACGTCGAGCTTCCTGCGGCTGACGCCGGAGTTGAAGCCGGGCTTCGCGAACAACCTGTTCGTGTTCGCGCTGGAGTACGCCAGTCCCTGAGCCGCCGCCTCACCGGTACACCTCCCGGCGATGCCCGATGCGGACGACCAGAATCGTCAGCTCGTCGTGGAACGCTTCGTAGATGATCCGGTATCGCCCCACTCGAAGTCGACGCAGGCCCCCGAACTCGCCCTTGAGCGCGGCACCTGCGGAGGGTTCCTGAGCGAGACGGTCGATCGCCGCGACGAGCCGCGTTCGCTCCCGGGCCTCGATTCTCCTCAGAGTTCTGGCGGCGCTACCCTTGATCCTGATCGAGTAGCTCACGCTTGACGTCATCCCAATCAAGGACCGGGTCGGCGGGATCGTTGAGTCGATCCAGCGCCAGACGCAGATCCTCGAAGTCGTCGAGGTAGTACTCGAGCGCCTGCCTGACCAACTGCGCTCTCGAGCGATTCAACTGGCTCGCGGCGCGGTCGGCCTTCTCGACCAGGTCCTCGGGGAGTCTCGCGGTCACTTGCACCATTGTCGTCCTCTCTGACCCCACATGATGTCTTTGACTTCGCATGAAGTCAACAGCGTCGCTCAGCGTGGCGTCTCGACGACGCGGCCCACCGTTTACGGCAGCATTCGCTCGACCGCGATTCCCTCCAACAGGCTGGAGTTCGCTAGCAACTCCCAGTCACCGGCCGGGTACCCGTTGGCGCTCAGCAGGAACGCGACGATGTCGATGTACGCCTGGTCGCCAAGTGTCCCGGGTTCTTCCGGCGGCATGGTCGACTGGACGCTGGTGTAGATGTCCGCCACCTTGAGCCCGCGCCAGCGGAACCTGAACGCCACGCCGGTCAGACCCGGCGCCATTTCGCCGCCGCCCAGGCCCTCGCCGTGGCATTCGGTGCATTGCGCGTCGTAGGCGGCCCGACCTCGCTTCGCCTGTGCTTCGGTGAAGATGCCGTCGAGAACGGAGGCCGGCGGTGCGGCCGGTTCAAACTCCGCTGCCGCTGGCGGTGCCTGGGCCGGAGCGGACGGCGGCGTCGTCACGATCGCCGTCGAGCAGGCCAAGGTGGACGCCAAGACCGGTACTGTGACCCCGACCGCAGTGAGGAAGGCCCTTCGGGTTGCCATCGTCGCCAACGTACTACGCGGTCGCCTCGCGGGTACAGAGACCTCCGGGCCCGCTCCTCAGAACGACGACCCGGGCTCCCGAAGGAACGCGATCTCCTCTGGCGTCGAAGGGCGGCCGAGGACGCGGTTGCGATGCGGGTAGCGCCCAAAGCGATCGATGATCGCCTTGTGCCGCCGCTCGAAGTCCAGGCTCTCCGGGTCGTCGAGGCTCTCGAACAACTGGACCGCGATCTCGTGGATCCGCGGCGACTCGCTGTGCTGGTAGGGCATGTAGAAGAACTGCCGCTGGACCGGCGGAACAGCTTGATCGGCGCCAATCCGCACCGCCTCCTGGGCCAGCGCCAACGCCATCGCGTCGGCCGCGAAGGCGCGCGGGTCCTCGCGGTAGAGGTTGCGCGAGAACTGGTCGAGCACGATGATCTCGGCGAGGCGCCCTTTCGGCGTGTCCCGCCAACCGTGCAGCTCCCCCTGGACCGCCTGGGCGTGCAGTGTTCCGAACCGCGAACGGAGCGCGGCGTCGAACTGCGGATCGCTGCTCCACCACTGCTCGGGACCGTTTTCTTCGAACCAGAGTCTCAGGACTTCTTCGATCATGTTCAGGTCCCCTCAGCGGACGCGGGGCGCGCGAGAAGCTAGCAAGAAGCCGGCGAGAACCCGTGTGGCGCGATCCGCGCCACACGCGTCACAGTCCGTGCGCCCGTCATCGGGTGCACGGATGACACGCCGGCGCACTCAGTGTGGTCTATCCTCTACTACCTCCATGCTTCATAGAGTGTCCCGCCTGTTCCTGGTAGCGACGGCCATTGCCGTCTGCGGCCCGGCGACGTCGCAGGGAGCGACAGCCGCCGAGCCGTCGCCCGCTGTCGACTTCCAGCGCGACGTCCGGCCGATCCTCTCCGACAACTGCTTCGCCTGCCACGGTCCCGACGAGGCGACCCGCGAGGCGGATCTGAGGCTCGATACACGGGGCGGGGCGTTCAGTCCGCGGCCTCCGGCGGGCCGCAGCAACCGGCCTCGCGGTCCGGCGGTCGTTGCCGGCGATGTCGACGCCAGCCTGCTGGTCGAGCGCATCACCCACGCGGACCCACTGCGGCGGATGCCGCCCGAGGTATCGCAGAAGTCACTCTCCGACGAGCAGATCGGGACCCTTACCCGCTGGATCGAGCAGGGCGCTGCCTGGGACGAGCACTGGTCGTTCGCCGCCATCGAACGGCCGGCGCCGCCCGCAGTCGAGGACGATGCCTGGGCCCGCGATCCGCTCGACCGCTTCGTCCTTGCACGTTTGGAAGCGGAGGAGCTCACACCCGCCGAAGAAGCCGACCGCCGCACCCTTGCCCGGCGCGCCGCCCTCGACCTGACCGGCCTGCCGCCTGACCCGGGAACGCTCGCGACCTTCCTCGACGACTCGGAAGAAGGCGCCTACGAGCGGCTCGTCGACCGTCTCCTCGCTTCGCCGCACTGGGGCGAGCACCGCGCCCGCTACTGGCTGGATGCCGCGCGCTACGGCGACACTCACGGCATCCACATCGACAATTACCGGGAGATGTACGCCTACCGCGACTGGGTGATCAAGGCGTTCAACCGGAACCAGCCGTTCGACGAGTTCACGCTCGACCAGATCGCCGGCGACCTGCTGCCGGACCCGACCCTCGACCAGTTGATCGCCACCGGCCTTCAGCGCAACAACATCACGACGAACGAGGGCGGGGTCGTGATCGAGGAGTACGAGGCGATCTACGCCAAGGACCGGGCCGAGACGATCGGCAGCGTGTTCATGGGCCTGACCGTCGGCTGCGCGACCTGCCATGACCACAAGTTCGACCCGATCAGCCAGCGCGAGTTCTACGCGCTGACCGCGTTCTTCCGGAACACGACGCAGTACGTGATGGACGGCAACATCTCCGACCCGCCGCCGACCCTGGTGGTGCCCCACGAAGATGACCGCGATACCTGGTACCGGTTGCGCGAGGAGGTCGGCGAGATCGAGGACGCGATGGCGGAACGCCCGGACGCGGTGGAGGCGGCGTTCGAGGAGTGGCTCGGCACCGGCGCCCACGAGTCCATCGAAGCGCCGCTGGGGACGGGCCCCGAACTGCTGCGGCTCGATCTCGACGGCGAAGAACCGGCCGCGATCCTGAAGGGCGAACGGCAGCCGCTCCCCTCGTCGCAGGGGATCCGCATCGAGCCCGGGCCGAACGATCTGCCGGCGGTGCTCTTCGACGGAGAGTCCTGGGTCGAGCTGCCGAACCTCGAACTCGACACGGACTCGCCGTTCTCGCTGGCCCTCTGGGTCCGCATGCCGGAAGCCGAGGGCACCTACACGATCGCGAGCCAGTACGACCCGACCGACGGCAACCGCGGCTGGGCGATGACCCTGGCTGCACGGGAGCTTTACTTCGGCCTCTACGGCGATCGAGCGGGACCCGGCCGGGGCGTCACCAGCATCCTGATCAACCCGAACAACACACAGCGGCTCACGCCCGGCGAGTGGACCCACATCGTCGCGACCTACGACGGCTCCGGCGAACGCGGCGGCATGCATATCTACCGCGACGGTGGTCGCGTTCCCGAGCAGGGCAGCGAGTACTTCAGGAAGGTCGAGGGCCGCATCCGCACCGACCGGCCGTTCTACCTCGGGCGGGGCGACGTGAGGGACGACGGCAAGCCGCGGACGCTGGCCGGCGGCGCCGTCGCCGACGTGCGCGTCTTCGACCGCGTGCTGTCCGTAGAGGAAGCGAAGGTCGTCTCGGAGTGGAGCGCGCTCCGGACGGCGGCCGCCAAGGCGCCGGCGGCACTCGACGCCCCCGAGCGCGAGGCGCTGCGACGCTCCTACCTCAAGACACACGACGACGAGTGGCGCCGGCTCGCCTCCCGCCGGCTCGAGATCGAAGCGGAGTGGCGGGAGCTCCGCCGCCGGGGCACGATCACTCACATCATGCAGGAACTCCCGGACAGCGAACCGGCCGCCCACGTTCTCTATCGGGGCAACTACGACCAGCCGCGCGAGCGGGTGACCGCGAGAACGCCCGCCGCCCTGCCGCCGATACCGGAGGACCTGCCCCGCAATCGACTCGGCCTGGCTCACTGGCTGATCGACGAGACGAACCCCTTGATGGCGCGGGTCACCGTCAACCGGTTCTGGCAGCAGGTCTTCGGCACCGGGCTCGTCACGACTAGCGAGGACTTCGGCGCCCAGGGCGACGTGCCGACGCACCCCGACCTCCTCGACTATCTGGCGACCGAGTTCCGGGAATCGGAGTGGGACGTCAAGGGCTTCTTCCGGCGGCTGGTGACCTCGTCGACCTACCGGCAGGCGGCCACGCTCACGCCAGAGAAGCTGGAGCAGGATCCCGACAACCGCCTGCTGTCGCGCGGCCCCCGCTTCCGGATGGACGCGGAGATGGTCCGCGACACGGCGCTCGCCGCCAGCGGCCTGCTGGTACGCACGATCGGCGGCCCGAGCGTCAAGCCGTACCAGCCCGAAGGGCACTGGGAACGGGTGGCGATGAACTCGAGCAACACGTCCCGTTACCAGCGGGATTCGGGAGACAAGCTCTACCGGCGTAGCCTCTACACCTTCTGGAAGCGCGCCGCGCCGCCGCCGTCGATGACGATCTTCGACGCCGGGAACCGTGAGCACTCGATGGTCCGCCGGGAGCGCACGAACACGCCGCTCCAGGCGCTGGTCACCATGAACGACACGCAGTTCGTCGAGGCATCGCGCTACCTCGCCCAGCGTGCGATGCGCGAAGCCGGCTACGACTTCGACCGCCGGCTCGACTACCTCACGATCAGGCTGGTGGCCAGACCCTTCGACGACTCGGAGCGGGCGGTCGCGAGACGAACGTACGAGGGCCTGCTCGACCTCTACAGCGCCGACGAAGAAGCGGCGAAGAAGCTCGTCGACGTTGGCGAATCGGCCCACGACGCCGGCCTGCCCATGGCCGAGTCCGCGGCCTGGACGATGATGGCGAGCCAGTTGATGAACCTGGACGAGTCCCTGAACAAGTAGCCGGAGGACCTGGAATGGACCCATTCAAGGAAACCGTTCGAGCCGAGACGAGACGCCAGTTCTTCGGCACCGCCGCACGCGGCATCGGCGGCCTGGCGCTCGCCAGCCTGTTCGCCGAGGACGCCTTCGCTCTTCCCGCGGCCAGGGACCGCTTCGGCGGCCTGCCGGATCTGCCGCACTTCGCGCCGAAGGCGAAGCAGTGCATCTATCTCCACATGATGGGCGCGCCGCCGCAGATGGACCTGCTCGACTACAAGCCGAAGATGAAGGAGTACTTCGACCAGGACCTGCCCGGCTCGATCCGGCAGGGGCAGCGGCTGACGACGATGACCTCCGGGCAGTCCCGCTTCCCGATCGCCCCGTCCGTCTTCGAGTTCTCACAGCACGGCGGGAACGGCGCCTGGTTCTCCGAGCTGCTGCCCCATACCGCGAGCATGGCGGACGACATCGCGATCATCCGCTCGATGCACACCGACGCGATCAACCACGAGCCAGGCATCACCTTCATCCAGACCGGACAGCAGATTCCGGGCCGGCCATGCATCGGATCCTGGTTCGCCTACGGCCTCGGCAGCATGAACGAGGATCTCCCGACCTTCGTCGTGATGAACGCGGAGCGCAGCCACCCGTCGGCTGGCCTGCAGGCGATCTCGGCGAAGCTCTGGAGCGCCGGTTTCCTGTCACCCGAGTACGCCGGCGTCGGCCTCCAGACGGGAGACGAACCGGTGCTCTATCTCAAGGATCCGCAGGGAGTCTCGCCGGATGTCCGGCGACGGGTGCTCGACGGCATGAGTGAACTGAACCGGCTGCGCCATCAGCAGGTCGGCGATCCGGAAACCCTGGCCCGCATCGAGCAGTACGAAATGGCGTTTCGCATGCAGTCCTCGGTGCCCGAAATGGCCGATCTGGCGAGCGAGCCCGAGAGCACCTGGGAACGCTGGGGCGAGGAGGCGAGGCAGCCCGGCAAGTTCCAGAACGCGGCCCTGATGGCGCGGCGGCTGGTCGAACGCGGCGTGCGGTTCGTGCAGATCTACCACCGCGGCTGGGACGTCCACTCCCTCCTGCCCACGGTGCTGCCGGCCCAGGCCCGCGACGTCGACCGGGCGGCCTGGGCGCTGATCCAGGACCTGAAGGAGCGCGGCCTCTTCGACGAGACCCTGGTCATCTGGGGCGGCGAGTTCGGACGCACGATCTACTCCCAGGGGGCCCTCACCGCTGAGAACTACGGCCGCGACCACCATCCGCGCTGCTTCAGCATCTGGATGGCCGGCGGCGGGGTCAGGGGCGGCGTCGTCCACGGCGAGACGGACGACTTCTCGTACAACATCGTCAAGGACCCGGTGCACGTCCACGACTTCCAGGCCACGGTGCTGCACCTGTTCGGCATCGACCACGAACGGTTCACGTACCGGCACCAGGGCCTCGACGCCCGGTTGACCGGCGTCGAGAAGGCGCGGGTAGTCAAGGAAGTCCTCGCCTAGGCGCGGCAGAAGTCAGAAGCCGGCGGGGACGCCGGCGCACCCAGTTTTCTGACACGCATGAAACTGGCCGCCCACTGGGTGCGCCGGCGTCCTCGCCGGCTGCCGCCGCAGGCGGCCAGGGAGTCGCGCCGGCCGCAAGGCCGGCTCCGCTAGCGAGCCCTCCTAGGAACCGCCGGCGTAGCGCCGGCTGATCGCCGCCTGCCGTGCCGCCACGATCCGCGCGCGTTCCGCGGGATCAACCCTCACGGTTTCGGCGGGAAGGTACTGGTCGAGTTCGTCCAGCTTGACGACGCGGGCGTTGATGCCGGTCGGGTACGCGCTGCAGTACGTCCACCGGGCACAGAGCGAACCCTCGGCCCAGCCGGCGGTGTCCAGCCAGTTCTGCACGCCGGGGTCCCGGCGGCTGATGACGTAGCGCACGCGGCCGTCGGCGTCCGCGTGCGCGGTGCGGTGATTCAGGCTCGACTGGTGGCTGGCGTAGTCGAGCGACTCCATCCACGGATTGGCGAGCTGGATGTTCGTGTACCGGCAGTCGGCGACCGGCACGTCCACCAGCAGGGCTTCATCTTCCTCCAGCCGGAAGTAACCCCGGGCGCCCGCCTGGAAGGCGTCGGCCATCGCCAGATTCGGGTCGGACTCGGCGGGTTCTTCCACCGTGTTGGGCCGCAGCCTGAGCTGAAACGTGATCCGATGCGCGAGCGTCAGGAGCTCTCGCAGGGAACGGGTCTGCGTCACGGCGTCATCGAGCGACCGTGCCACCGATTCAGGCGTCGGGCGGGGCGCGCCAGTTCCCAGCGTGGTCAGATTGAGAATCTCCCACAGGCCTTCGTCGGTCCTCTCCCAATCGGAGACCAGGCGCCTTACCACGACGATGTGCGCGTCCGGTTCCAGCTTCAGCCAGTCGCCTTCGGCCCGTGCGGCGCTCAGCGTCAGGACGAAATCGCCGTTCTCGTCGACGTCGAGATCGTCCGAGGCGATGCTCGAAACGGTGCGGATCTGCCTGACCGGCGTATGGCCGAGCATGCCGCTGTAGACATTGATCGTGACGAGGTCAAAGCTGGTCGTGTTCCCGCGCAACCGGTAGACGTGATCGCCCCGCACGGCAAACACGAGATAGGGATTGTCCGGATTGTCCCAACCGACGCGGGCGACGCCGTTGGGGAAGCGCGAGAACTGCGGGTAGTCCGGGTCCCGCAGGTCGGTGTACTCGGCCAGGAAGGTCGAGAGATAGCGGGCGATGTGGCGGTACCCCGCGGCCGCGGTCTGCTCGTCCCGATTGAACGGCGCGCTCTCGATGGCACGGCCGAGGTCCGCGACCTCCTCGGCGAACCGGCTCCAGGCCGCGTTCACCTCCTCCTGCTCCTCCGTCTGGGGATTGAAGAAGAACACGAAGTACAGCGCCAGCACGATGACGACGAGGGCCGCCAGGCAGTAGAGGAGGATCTTCATGGCTGGTTCTCACGGTTGAGGCACATAAGGCCCATGTTGCTGGATGGCGCCACCCGGCGCAATCGAGGAACGACCGGGTGCGCCGGCGCCCCCGCCGGCATCCGGCGCGAAGCGCCGGCTTCCGGGTGCTTCCCCAGCGCTACGATGACCGCCGTGGAGACCCCCAGGAACTCCGGACAGCATGTGTTCTCGATGGCGCCGCTCGGAGTGTGGCTGCGGCTGATCACCGAGAACGGCGGCGTGCCGCCGCGATACTGGGGCAAGCTGGCGAAGGTGCTCGCGATCAGCGCCCTGACGACTCCGCTACGGGTCGCCGAGCGCCTTCGCTACGGCCCGTCGAGGATGGCGCGAATCGCCATCGACGAGGCGCCACTGTACGTCCACGGTTTCGGCCGCTCGGGCACGACGCATCTCCACAACCTGCTCGCCCAGGACCCGGGCTTCGGCATCGTCTCGACATTCCAGGCCATCGCGGCGCCGATGTTCCTGACCGCGCGCGGCCGGCTGGAGCGCCTCGTCGCCAACGGGATGCCGGCGACACGCCCGATGGACAACATGGCCGTGTCCGTCGAGCTGCCCCAGGAAGAGGAGATCGCGCTCGCCAACACGTCGCACCTGTCGTTCGTTCACCACCTCTCCTTCCCCAACCGGGCGAAGGAGTACCAGGAGAAGTACGCCACAATGCGGCTCACGAGTTCCGAGATGGCGCGGTGGCGGCGCGCCTATCTCGATGTGCTCCGCAAGGCCACGCTCGCCTCCGGTGGGCGGCGCCTCGTGCTCAAGAGCCCGACGAATCTCGGCCGCACCGCCGAACTGCTGCGCCTCTTTCCCGACGCGAAGTTCATCCACATCGTGCGCAATCCCTACGTCGTCTACGAGTCCATGACCAACCTGTACCGGCACGTCCTGCCCGTCTGCCAACTGGACGACGCGGAACCGGAAGAAGTGGTCGCCGGCATGCTCGACTCCTACGCCGCGATGATGAGGCAGTACATGAGGGACCGGGAGTCGATCCCGGAAGGACACCTGGCCGAAGTGCGCTTCGAGGATCTCGAACGAGCGCCCATGGCGGAACTCGAGCGTCTCTACGACGAGCTGGCGCTGCCGGGCTGGAAGCGGGCTCGCAAGCCGATCACCGACTACCTGGCGACCTTGTCGGGCTATCGGAAGAATGCCTATCGGATCGACCCCGAGACGATCGACGTCGTCGACCGGAACTGGGGCTTCGCCGTGGAGGCTTGGGGTTACCGGCCGCCGAACGGCACGCACGGTGGAGGAAACTGACGATGACAAGTGAAGCGAAGGAGTGGCGCTGGCCCAGGCTAGGCGCGGTGCTGCGCTTCCCGCTGACGCGGCTCGTGATCGCCGTGGCGGCGATCCTGGCAGGGGTCCTTCTCGTCTCGGTCCTGCTACTCGGGCTCTACGTCGTGACGGACTTTGTCCTGCCGCCGTCAGCGATCTTCCTGGTCCTCGGAGTCCCCGCGGTCCTCGTCACCCACTTCATCTACATCGGCTTCGTACGCCTCGTGGAACGGCGCGCCGCTATTGAGCTAGCGCTACAGGGTGCACTGCGCGAAGTCGGAAGCGGCATCCTGATCGGCGGCGGCCTGCTCCTGACGGTTATAGGAGTACTCGCAGCCCTGGGGCACTACCGCGTGGACGCGATCACATCGTGGACCGCCCTGCTCCCTGCGCTCGGCGTGGCGCTGTTTGCGGGGTACGTCGAGGAGGTTCTGTCCCGCGGAGTCATCCTCCGCATCCTCGAAGAGAGCCTCGGCACCTGGATCGCCCTCGCCATCTCAGCCGGGCTATTCGGATTCGCGCACTTCGGCAACCCGAACATGGGCCTGCGGGGGCTGCTCGCGATCACGGTCGGCGCAGGCGCACTCCTGGGCGCCGCCTACCTGCTGACCCGCCGCCTGTGGCTGGCCGTTGGAATCCACTTCGGCTGGAACTTCGTCTACGTACTCTTCGGCCTTCCTCCACCCATCGCGGAAGGCCTGTTCGACTCGCGGCTGAGCGGCCCCGATCTCCTGATCGGAGACGCCAGTGGAGTGGAGTCATCGATCCTCGCGCTGACACTCTGCGTGGCGGCTGCCGTAGTTCTGCTTGTTGCGGCCCACCGGAAGGGCCACTTCGTCAGACCCTTCTGGGCCCGACCTACTGAAGCAACCAACAACGACACCATGGGAGAGGAGACAAGCCCATGATTCGAGCTGAAGAACGCAACGACATCGCGCCGCTGTGCCCGCACTGCGAGCATCCCGTGAGTATCTACTTCCGGGAGATCTCGGGAATCCTGGGCAAGCGCTACCTCTACTTCTGCGCGCTTTGCAAGAAGGTGCTCGGCGTCTCGCACCGCAAGGGCTTCTTCATGGGGTAGCACTGGGTGCGCCGGCGTCCTCGCCGGCATCCGGACTCCTCAGTCGATACGGAGGCGGTCGAACTCATCCCAGGCGGACATGTCCGACAGGACGACCTGATCGCCCGGAACCAATCCGTCCAGCACCTCGATCGTGTTGGCGGAGCTTCTGCCCAGGAACACACGCGTTCGGGTAGCGCCGTTTCCTTCGCCGTCCAGACGGAAGAGACCGACCTCGCTCTCTTCCTGGCCGACGACGGGCCGGCCGACGAAGACCACATTCTCCAGCCGGTCGAGTTCGATCGTGCCGGCCACGGTCAGGTCCGGCCGGGCGCCGCGGGGCAGGTCGCCTTCCAGCGCAACGTCGACCGTCACGGTCCCTTCCTCAACCGCCGGATCGATCCTGACCACGCTGCCGGGGACGACGCCGTTCCGCGTGTCGACCGCCGCGACCTGCCCGATCTGAACGTCCTTCGCCTGGGTTTCGGCGATTCGCAGTTCGGCCTTCAGCGCCGTCGGGTCTCCGACGCGGGCCAGACTCGTGCCCGCCGAAACGCGCTGCCCCTCCTCGACCGGCACCTGCTGGAGAACGCCTCGCATGCCGGCCCGGACCTGCAGGGCCGCGACCTGATCGAGCCGCAGTTGCCAGATCGCGCGTAGACGATCCACTTCCGCCCGCTCCACGGCGAGTTTGGCCGCCTTCGTCGTTTCCGCGATGCCGAGACGCTCCTCCTCCAGGGCGAAGCGCGTTTCATGTTCCCGCTTCGACGCCTGCGCCCGCTGGAGTTCGATCTCCGAGGCCAGGCCGTCCTTCGCCAGCTCGGCGTCGGCGTCCGCCTCGAGCCGGGCCACGACAAGAGCAGCTTCCACGCTCGCCAGCCCCGCGCGCTGCATCAGCAGCTCGCTCTCGAGTTCCACCTTCCGGTTCTCGTAGCGGGCCTCGGCGGCGCGCAGGTTCAGCTCGGACTCCCGCGCCTGGTGCTCCAGCTCCGGGTTGCTCAATTCGACGATCACCGAGTCGGGCGTCACCTCGGCCCCGGGATCGATCACGATCCTCTCGACGGTGCCTTCCGTCGTCGCCGGAATCCACCGGATGCTCTCCGGCACCAGTGTTCCCCGGCCCCGCACTTCCCGCACCATCGGCCCGCGCCGCACCGTGTCGATGTAAAGCGCGTCGCGGTCGACCCGCGGCGCCGACGGCTGTACCTGCTGCAACCCGAGCGTGACCAGTACGAGCAGGAAGCCGCCGAGGGAGTAGTACGTCACCCGGCGGACCTTCTTCTTCCGCGCCAGGTCCGGTCTCGCGACGTCCATCAGGTCGTCGCCCGCCCGTCGAACAGGTGGATCTCCCGCTCGGCGTAGTCCGCGTACCGGGGATCGTGGGTCACCATGCAGATCGTCGATCCTTCCTCGTGCAACGTCCGCAGCAGGTCCATCACCGCCCCGCCGTTCTTCGAGTCGAGGTTGCCGGTCGGCTCGTCGGCAAGCAGGATCGACGGCTGGCCGGCCACTGCGCGGGCGACCGCGACCCGTTGCTGCTGGCCACCGGAGAGCTGGCTCGGCAGGTGCTTCGCTCGTGGCGCCATCTCGACCTTCTCCAGGGCCTGGTTGACCAGCTCGCGCCGCTCCCTCGGCCGGATGCCCCGATACGTAAGCGGAAGCTCGACGTTCTCGTAGACGCTCAGGTCGCCGATCAGGTTGAAGTTCTGGAAGATGAAGCCGATCTCGCGGTTGCGGATCCGGGCTCGCTCGGACTGCTTCAACTGCGCCACCGGATAGCCGTTCAGGGTGTAGTCGCCGGCCGTCGGCGTATCGAGCAGACCGAGGATCGAAAGCAGGGTCGACTTGCCGCAGCCCGACGGTCCGGACACCGCCACGTACTCGCCCGAGTCGATGTCGAGAGTCACTCCATCGAGGGCGTGGGTTTCGATCTCGTCCGTGTAGAAGACCTTGGAGACGTTCTCCAGATGAATCAGCGTATTCATGGTGTAGACAATCTACGTCATATGGAGTAGCTTGTCTACACCATGACGCCAGCAAGTCCCCGCAACCAGCTTCTCTACGGCACCCTGGACCTTCTCATCCTGCGCACGCTGGTTTACGGCCCGGCGCACGGCCACGCGATCGCCGGACACATTCAGCGGGTGTCGGAAGACGCGCTCCGCATCGAGACCGGCTCGCTGTATCCGGCGCTGCACCGGCTGGAGGCGCGCGGCTGGATTGCTGCGAAGTGGAAGACCTCCGACAAGGGCAAGCGCGCCAGGTACTACCGGCTCACCAGGACCGGCCGGCGGCAACTCGTCGTCGAGCAGTCGCGGTGGCAGCAACTCTCGGTTGCCGTGACCAGGGTGCTGCGTCCGGCGGAGTAACGGGAGAGACCAGGGCAATGCTGCGCGTGCTCTACAACCGTCTGCGCTCCATCTGGCATCGGCGGCAAAAGGACGCAGAACTCGACGAGGAGATCCGTTTCCATCTCGCCGAGGAAGTGGAAGAGCGGGTAGACGCCGGCCTGGCTCCCGAACAGGCGCGCGCCGAGACACAGCGCGACTTCGGCAACGTCCTGCTGACTCGCGAACTGACCCGCGAAGCCTGGGGGTGGGCACCCGTCGAGCGCCTCCTCCAGGACATTGGCTCCGCGTTCCGGATGATGCGGCGCAACACTGGCTACACCTGCGCGGTGGTCCTCACCCTGGCACTCGGCATCGGATTGAACGCCCCGATGTACGAGATGCTGTCGAGGCTCTTCCTTCTGCCACCACCCCATATCGAGGACCCGGGCGCCGTTCATCGCGTCTGGCTGAGCGAGCGCAACGACTCGGACGATCGCGGCGTCTTCACTGGCCCGGCCATCCCGTGGGATCGGATGCAGTGGTCCGAGTTCAGCGCCCTGAACGCCGACAACGCGCTTGTCGGCTCGGTCGTGGGCTACACGGCACCCCGGTCCACGCCGAACGGACGCGGTCAAACCGCCGAGAACCTCAGGGTCTCCTGGGTCACTGGAGAGTTCCTGGATCTCCTGGGAGTGGAGCCCACCATCGGCCGGTTGATCGGCCCGGAGGACGACGACGCGGCGGCGACACCCGTCGCCGTGGTTAGCGACGGCTACCAGCGAGCGAGTTTCACCAGTCCGCAGGAAGCACTCGGCGCGACACTCGAGTTCGACGACGTCACGTACATCGTCGTCGGCGTGTTGCCACCCGGCTTCTCCGGACCGGATCCGGACGGGGTCGATGTCTGGCTACCTTTGGAACCGGCGGTAACGGCCTTGCGCGGGGACCGCTGGCGAAACTCAGGCTTCTATCTGAGGCCGTTGGTCCGGCTGCCGCGCGGGCTGACCGTCGAGGCCGCCGGCGCCGCGGCGACCGCCGCGGTCCGCGCGGCACGCGCCGACTCGCGTTTCCGGGATTCGCTGGACCCCGAGGCGACCGTGGTGCTGGGCTCCATCCTCAGGACCCGAGGTCCGTCCTCGCCGTCCGGAGAGATTCGCCTTGCACTGGTCGTAGGCGGCGTCACGCTGCTCGTGCTCCTCATTGCGACCGTCAACATGTCGAACCTGCTGTTGGTGCGAGTGGCGGCGCGCCGCCGCGAACTGGCGGTGCGCAACGCGCTCGGGGCCGGCAGATGGGGAGTCGGACGCCTGTTGGCGATAGAGAGTCTCGTGCTCGCCACGGTCTCCGGCGCCGTGGCGCTGGCCGTAGCCGCGGTTGCGGGTCGCACCCTGCGCCTCACGCTGCTGCCAGAACATCAGGGGACCGTGGACGCACTGAACTTCACGGCTGTCGGCTTCACGGGGTTCGCCGTGCTTGCCGTTGGCCTCTGCGCGGCCATTGCGCCCGCCGTGTACGCGGCCCGTAGCCGGCAGATCGAGAGGCTCGACAGCTCGCGAGGCGCCAGCACACTCGGTACCCCCGTCCGCACCGGTCTGATCGTCGTTCAGGCCGCGCTCTCGCTGGTGCTGCTCAGCGGAACCGCCGTCTTCTACCGCTCGTTCGAGGCGGCGCGTCAGGTGGACGTCGGCTACGCGAAGGAGAACCTGGTCACGGTGGACCTGGCGGGTTTTCGGCGCACCGGGCCGCTCGATGAGGCCGCGATCGACGCGCTGGAGTCCCGCCTCCGGTCACTACCGGACGTCCTCGATGTCGCCCAGGGAACGAACTCACCGATGTGGGGCTGGGCCGCGATGCCGGGACCGCGGGTCGAAGGGCTGGATCGCCTGCCGTTCAACGAAGGTCCCTACGTAGGCCTCACGACGTCCAACTTCTTCCGCGTCGCGGGCCTGGCGATTGTGGAAGGTCGCGGCTTTACCGAGTGGGATCGCGCCGAGACCCAGAAGGTCGCGGTCGTCGACACGACGTTCGCGCACGGCGTCTGGCCTGGCAGGAGCGCCGTGGGCCAGTGCCTCTTCTTCGGAGAAACGTCCACCGACTGCACCACGGTTGTCGGCGTCGTGGAATCCGCCCTCGACAGGGGCCTGCTGGACGCCGATCGCGCCGCCGTCTACTACCTGCCCATCTCCCAGGCTTCGTCAAACCCCATTCAGGCAGGCTTCGTGAACAACATGCGCACGCTGGTCGTGCGGACTCGCAGGAACACAGCGCGCGCGGTGCAGCCAACCCTCCTCGCACTGGCGGACCTGTTCCCCGACCTCCCGCGCGACAATGTGCGGAGCCTCCAGACTGTCTTCGCGCCGCGGATCCGCACATGGACCATCGGTACGGGGCTGTTCGGCGCTTCCGCCGCCCTGGCGGTGCTGCTCGCCGCCATCGGGCTCTATGCGGTCATCGCGTTCGGCGTACGCCAACACGAGCTCGAGTTCGGCATCCGGCGCGCCCTGGGCGCCCGGTCGTCGCGCCTCCTGCGCATGGTGCTGGCGCGCGGCTTCTTCCTGGCGGCGGCCGGTGTCGTAGCCGGCACGCTCGCCGCCTTGTGGGCCGGCAGATTCGTGGAACCCCTGCTCTTCGACGGCCGGACTCCCCGCGACCCGCTCGCGTTCGCCGCCGCGGCGCTCGTGCTCCTGACGATCGCCGTGATGGCCTCCTTCCTTCCGGCTCGCCGGGCCTCTCGCGCCGACCCGCGTCAGGCGCTGGAGGCTGAGTAGCGCCGCCACACCGCATGCTGAAGCAGTTCCTGTTTCACCTGCGTTCGAGCTGGGACCGGCGGCGACGGGACGCGGAGCTCGACGAGGAGATCCGCTTCCATCTCGACGAGGAAGCGGAAGAGCGAGTCGAGGCGGGCCAGTCTCCCGAACGTGCTCACGCCGAAGCACGGCGCGACTTCGGCAACGTGACCCTGATTCGCGAGCGGACCCGCGAGACCTGGGGCTGGGCGCCCGTGGAGAGGCTCCTCAAGGACATTCGCGCCGCGTTCCGCATGATGCGACACAACAGCGGCTACACCTGCGCGGTCGTCCTGACCCTGGCACTCGGCATCGGACTGAACGCCCCGATGTACGAGATGCTGTCCCGCCTGTTCCTCCAGCCGCCACCCCACATCGAGGACCCTGACCGCGTTCATCGCCTCTGGGTCAGCGAGCGCATCGATCCAGGCGATCGCGGCGTCTCCACGGGACGAACCTGGGTCGTCGATGCGTTGCAATGGCTCGACTTCGACGCCCTGAGCGCCGCCGACAACCCACTCATCGACGGCGTCGCGGGCCACCGAGTCTCTTTCAGGACGAACGGGCGCGGTCAGCGCGCCGAGAACGTCACGGTCTCCTGGGTCACAGGAGAGTTCTTCGACTTCCTTGGCGTGGCCCCAACGGCCGGAAGGTTGATCGCCGCCGAGGACGACGACCTGACGGCGCAACCTGTCGCCGTGATCAGCGACGGCTACCGCCGGCAGCGGTTCGGAAGCGCGGAGGAGGCGCTCGGCACGACGCTCAGTTTCGAGGACGTCACCTACCTCGTCGTCGGCGTGCTGCCGCCCGGCTTCTCCGGGCCCCGCTCGAACGCCGTCGACGTGTGGCTGCCTCTCGAACACGCGGCGACGGCGAGCCGGGGGAACAGCTGGAGACGGTACGGAACCACCTTCTACCTAACGCCGTTCGTCCGGCTGGCGCCCGGCGCGACGGAGGAGGCCGCCGGCGCCGCGGTGACGGCCGCCGTCCGGGCAGCGCGTGCCGGGTCGCGGTTCCCGGACTCCCTGGACCGGGAGGCGACCGTGGCTCTCGGCCCGATCCTTCGAACCCGCGGCCCCGTCACGCTGCGGCGCCACATGCGCCTGCCGCTGATCGCAGGCGGGATCACCTTCGTGGTGCTCCTCATCGCGGCCGTCAACATGTCGAACCTGCTGATGCTGCGGGTCGCTGCCAGGCGACGCGAGTTGGCAGTGCGCTACGCGCTCGGCCTGGGCAGATGGGGAATCGGACGTCTCCTGGTGACGGAGAGCCTGGCTCTCGCCGCCCTCTCCGGCGTTGTCGCGCTGGCGGTGGCGGCAGCTACGGGCGACGCCCTTCGCCGAACGCTCCTGCCCAACTACCAGTGGGCCGAAGATCCGCTGGGCGCAACGGCAATCGGGTTCACCGGGATCGCCGTCCTCGGGATCGGCCTGGCGGCAGCGCTGGCACCCGCCGTGTACGCAGCGCGCAGCCGGGGTCTCGAGAGACTCGACAGTTCCCGGGGCGCCAGCGCGCTCGGAACGCCCGTCCGCACCGGCCTGATCGTGGTCCAGGCCGCGCTGTCGGTGGTCCTGCTGAGCGGGACGGCCGTGTTCTACCGTTCCTTCGAAGCGGCGCGCCAGGTCGACGTCGGCTACGCGAAGGAGCACCTGCTCACGGTGACTCTGGGGAGCTTCCACGGTGACACCCGACTGGATGGCCTGGACGGTGCACCGCTCGACGAGAGCGCAATCCGGACCATGGAAGCCCGCGTACGGGACGTACCGGAGGTGCTGGACGTCGCGCAGGGAACGAGTTCACCCATGTCGGGAAGCGGTGCGGTGTACGCGGATCTGCGCATCGAGGGACTCGACCGCCTGCCGTTCCGCTCCGGTCCCCATGTGAACTTCACTACACCCAACTTCTTCGATGTCGCGGGGCTGGAAGTTCGAAAAGGCCGCGGCTTCACGGAATGGGACCGCGAAGGCACGCAGAAGGTCGCGGTCGTCAGTACGTCGTTCGCCCAGCAGGCCTGGCCCGGCCGGAGCGCCGTCGGCCGTTGTCTGTTCGTCAGCGGTGCCGCCGACTGCACAACGGTGGTCGGCGTAGTGGAACCAGCAGTGAACTGGACTCTGCCCGAGGCGGACCCGGTCTACTACCTGCCCATCGCCCAAGCGGCATCCGACCCGGCCCTGGTGGGATGGACGAGCATCCAGCGTGCACTGATCGTCCGCACCGCCGGAAGCCCCGGGCGCGTCGAGGCGCCGGTGCTTGCCGCCCTGGCCGAGCTGTTTCCGGAACTGCCGGGACACCACGTCCGGAACCTCTCCACACAGTTCGCGTCACGCATTCGCACCTGGAGAACCGGAACGCGCCTGTTCGCCGCCTCCGCGATGCTCGCGGTGTCGCTCGCGGCCATCGGGCTCTATGCCGTCATCGCGTTCGGCGTACGACAGCGTGAGCACGAGTTCGGCATCCGGCGCGCCCTGGGCGCCAGGGCGTCCAACCTCCTGCGCACGGTACTGGCGCGTGGCTTCTCAGTGGCGGCGGCCGGTGTCGCGGCCGGCGCGATCACCGCGCTCTGGGCAGGCCGATTCGTCGAGCCGCTGCTCTTCGACGGCCGGACTCCCCGCGACCCGCTAGCGTTCGGAGTGGCGGCCCTGGTGCTACTGGCGGTGGCGGTGATGGCCTCGTACCTTCCGGCCCGCCGGGCAGCCCGCGCCGATCCCCGGCGAGCGCTGGAAGCCGAGTAACGCGGCGACGGACTCCCGAGCCAGCTTGCAGTCACGGAAGCGATTGCGCAAACTGCGTAACCGCGTCCGCGGAGGGAAGCCCAGTGAAGACGATGACGATTCCAAATGTGGCGCCGGACTTGGCGGCCGCCCTTGAGGCGGAGGCCCTTCAGAGGGGTCTGTCGCTCAACCAGACCGTGCTGGCTCTACTACGAGAAGCTCTCGGCCTCGCGGAAGAGACGGAGCGGCGGAACGGACTTCGCCGACTGGCCGGTTCCTGGACCGAGCAGGAGTTCAACGAGTTCGAACGCACTGTTCGGTCCTTCCGCGAAACTGACGAGGAGCTCTGGCGGTAACGCGGCAACTCAGGGCAGATCGGCCACCCACATCTTCGCCTGCGCTCCGCGGCCCCTCGCCGAGCCGCCGGCGACGTAGAGCTTGCCGCCGATGATCGCGGCGGCCGGCGACGACAGCGGCATCGGCAACTTGCCGAGGAGTTCCCATTCGCCGCCGGGCTCCAACACCAGGATGTCCGGGTCGATCGACTTCTTGCCGCCCGCCGGGGTCGTGTGGCCGCCGACCATGACGATGCGGCCCTCGTGGACAAAGGTGCCGGCCTCGCCGTGCGAATGCCCCTTCGGGAGGTCAGGACCGCGGCTCCAGGTATGGGCTGCGGCGTCGTAGATGTCCACCCGGGCCTGGTCGAGCTGCTGGCTGTCGTGGTTGTACTGGCCACCGATCGCGTAGATGCGGTTGCCGATCGCAACGGCTGAGAACTGGTTGCGCGGGTCCGGCATCGGCGCCGCGTTCCGCCAGGTCGCTGCGCCCGAAGTCCAATCGTCCAGGTCGAGGACCCAGTGGTCGGCAGCGTCCGTGTCCCGGTCGGCCTTCAGGCCGCCAAAGTAGTGCAGCTTGCGGCCGACCAGGGCCAGCCCCCCGCCGGCCCGCGGCTTTGGCAGCAACGGCGCGGCCGTGTAGCGGTCCAGATCCAGGTCGTAGCTCCAGACCTCAGCGATCGCGTGGCCCTTGTAGCCGTCCTTGAAGCCGCCGGCGAACCACACGGTGCCACCGTCCAGCACCGCGTTCAGGTGGGTGACCCCGCTCGGCATGTCCTGGATCCGTGTCCAGCTCCCGTCCGCCGGGTCGAAGACGTCGACCCGCTTGCTCGATCGGACCGGTCCCTCATAGCCGGCGAACACGTAGAACCTGCCGTCGACGACTGTCGTCGCGGCTTCCCACTTGCCGGCGGGCATGTCGGGGAGTTCCCGCCACGCGAGTTCCTGGGCCACGACGGATCCGGCGATCACGGCCAAAAGAACCGTGGCACCAAACACGCGGTTCATCGGGACCTCGCCAAACGCCACAACGTTTCGATCCCAGCAACAGACACCATTCCCGTGTCTACGATGCCTGGGGGCAGCGGTTCACGGCTACGCACAACGATCTCCTCAGACACCCCCATGCTACGGGAACCAACCGTAGATGGACGGCTGCGTCTGGTCAGTCTCGGGTAGCCTCAGCCGCCCATGACGCCGCGCCCAGGAAGAGAGGCCAGCCCACTCTTCGTAGAGGCCACTCCGGAGGACGCTTCGAGGAGTTCAGGGCTGTGGCTCTTTGTGGATGTCGGCTTCTCCCGAAGAACCAGGAGTTGCGGCTTCGCGGTAGACGACTGTCCTCCCGAGGAACTCACCTTTGGCTGCCTTGTGCAGCGGACTCTGGACGTTGTCAGCCCCGCGTCAACGCCCATCAACCTGCTCCTTGAGGCGCCCTTGTCCGCCGCATTCAACAAGAACGGCAACCCTACGGGGCGGCGCATCGAGAAACGCGGGAGTCAGGTTCGCTATTGGTACCTGGGCCCGGCCTGCGTGGTCCTGGTAGCGGCAACGTACCTGCTCCGTCAGATACGAGAGGCAACCCTGAAGGAACCTGGCAGTAGTGCGCCCATTCGGCTCTTCGAGGGATTCGCGTCCTTCAAGGAGGGGAAAGGCACATCCTCGCACGTTGACGACGTCTCAGACTTGAGGAACGTGGCCTGGGGCCGCGCCGGCGTACCAGGCAAGGTCGTGTGGGCCGACGACCTGAAGATGAACGAGAGCGACACACTCCGTTCAGCCTTCGCCGTGTCGGGCATGGACCTTGGAGTACCGCCTGTGGTGCTGGTAGGCGAGGAGTCCTAGAGCCCACCTCGGCCGAGTAGGGGAGGACTCAAGAGTGTCGTGGCTAGTACATTCGACCAGATCAGGACCCTCGTTTCCGACGGCAACGTCAGGATCTCGGAGCACGCCTACGACGAACTCGCGGCCGATGGACTGCTCACCCGCGAGATGGTCGAAGGCGTGAGCGATGCCGAGTTGCTTGAGGACTACCCGGACTACCCAAAGGGGCCGTGCGTCCTACTGCTCCAGCGAACAAGAGACGGGCGTCCCGCCCACACCGTATGGGGTCTTCCCGTTGGCCAAACGGAGCCTGCCGTCTTGATTACGGCATACTCACCTGACCCAGAGAAGTGGGAGCCTGGATTCCGGCGGAGAAGAAGATGAAGCGAACCAGACGGACAAAGCTCATTCAAGAGGGGAAGTACGTCGCGGAAGTAGACGTCGACCTGCTGGAAGAGCCCGAAGAATGGTCGCCGCACCTGTCACTGGAGGACGCGTACCGACTTGACGATGTACGGCAGGCCCTGCGACGAGGCGACCTTGAGGCGGCAGCCAAGAATGCCCGCGTGTTCAGCCTGACGCCCGTGGCCGTGTAGGGCGACGGTCCGGCAGATCGTCTGCATCCCGGAGTTGACTCGCGAGAGCGGCGGCTTCGTCCAGCAGCGCCTGCATGCCGGCACCGTCCAGCCAGTCGAGTCTGAACAGTCGGTAACTCGCCTCTGCCCGAGCCGCGTTGAGACGCGCCAACTCCACGACTCCGGCCTCGCTCGCGGGCGAGGCGTCGTCGAGGTAGACGCCCAGTAGATCGTCGAGGACGTTCGCGTCGTTCAGGGTACCGAGCACGTCCTGGAGCTGCTTGCAACGATCAACCATGGTGCCCGCGAGTTCGATCTCCGCGCCCACGGGTTCGACGAGGTAGCGGAGGCGCTTGCCGGCGATGCGCACCCTGTGAGCACCACGCTTCCGGTCGTCGCCGAGGCCGGTGACGCAAGCCTTCAGCCGGTGGGCGATCGAATCCAACCGCTCCGCCAGCGCCTCCGTGTACGGCGGGCCAGCGGCTGCCGCCGGAACCCGATCGGCCACGCGCGACTCGAAGCCGCCGGCCCATGCGGCGAAGTCGGCACAGACCATCTCGTTCGAGTCGCCTGAACCCGCCAGACTTGCCGAACGAAGCCGCTCTTCGACCCACTCACAGCCCGGCCGGTGCTCCGGCTCCAACTCGTCGACCTGTTCCTCCAGCCACACGAGCGCAACCTCTGCATCGCGACCTCTGCCGGTCCGTTTCTGGAACCCGGCGAGCGTCCGCCGGTCCCGCTTCTTCACCACACCACGCAGCAGGCCCTTCCAGGCGCTCAAGGTGCTCCGCAGCCGCCGGATCGAGACTCTGAAGTCGTGGAGGCCCTCGGCGTCTTCCGGGTCGAGGCAGCGCGGCGCGGCCTCGCGCGCTTGCGAGAGAAGATCCAGCGCGATCAGACGCACCGCCTCCTCCGCGTCCCGCCGCAGCAGATCGGCCGGAAGAGGCATTCGGTCAGTATAGGAAGGCGCCATGAAGACGATCATCGAACCCTTTCGCATCAAGGCCGTCGAACCGATCCGCCTCGCCAGTCCCGATCAACGGGAAGAGGTTCTTCGCGACGCCGGCTTCAACCTGTTCAAGATCGCGGCGGAGCACGTGCTGATCGATCTCCTGACCGACAGCGGCACCGGCGCGATGAGCGCGCAGCAGTGGGCCGCCGTCATGCGCGCCGACGAGAGCTACGCCGGCTCGACCAGCTTCCTCCGCCTGCGCGAGACGGTCGAGGAGATCATGGGGTTCGAGCGGATGCTGCCGACCCACCAGGGGAGGGCCAGCGAGCGAATCCTCTTCGACCTGATCGGCGGCGAGGGCAGGATCGTGCCGAACAACGCCCACTTCGACACGACCCGGGCGAACATCGAACACAGCGGCGCCCAGGCGGTCGACCTCGGCATTCCCGAGGCGACCGATCCAACGAACCGTCACCCGTTCAAGGGCAATCTCGATCTGGATCGGCTGGAGTCGCTGCTCGCCGCCGAGAGTTCGCGCGTACCCGTCGTCATGTGCACGGTGACGAGCAACACGAGCGGCGGTCAGCCCGTGAGCCTGGAGAACCTCCGCGCGACGCGGGATCTGTGCCGCCAGTACGGCGTGCCCCTGTTCCTGGACGCCTGCCGGTTCGCCGAGAACGCCTGGTTCATCAAGCAGCGGGAAGCGGGACAGCAGGACCGTTCCGCGCGCGACATCGCGCGCGAGATGTTCGACCTCGCCGACGGCGCCACGATCAGCGCCAAGAAGGACGGGATCGTCAACATCGGGGGCCTCCTGCTCCTGCGCGACGAAGAGCTGTTCCGCCGCGCCAGCGACCTGACGATTCTCACCGAGGGATACGTCACCTACGGGGGGCTCGCCGGCCGCGATCTCGAGGCGATGGCGCAGGGCTTCCGGGAAGTGCTCGACGAGGACTACCTCCGCTACCGGATCCGCAGCACGACGTACGTCGGCGAGAAGCTGCTGGAGGCCGGCATCCAGATCGTCGAGCCGCCGGGAGGCCACGCGATCTACATCGACGCCTGCCGGTTCTGCCGGCACCTGTCCCGCGAGCAGCTCCCCGGGCAGGCGCTCGTGGTCGCCCTCTACCGGCATGCCGGCATCCGCACCTGCGAGGTGGGGACCGTCATGTTCGGCGCGCGGCAACAGCCGCCGCTCGACCTGGTCCGGCTGGCGGTGCCACGGCGCGTCTACACGCAGTCCCACATGGACTACGTGGTCGAGGCGCTGGTGGAACTGTACGCGAAGCGGGAGCGGATTCGAGGGCTGCGGATCGTGGACGCACCGGCAGCGCTGCCGCATTTCAGTGCGCGCTTCGAGGAGATGTAGCTCTTCGTGCTCGCCGCTCCGCGGCATCGCGCTTCATGCCGGCGAGGACGCCGGCGCACCCAGTGTGGGAATGCGCAATCAACCGGTCGTGCGGGGTAACAGACGGAACAGTCCGTAACCCGCCAGCAGGGCCGCGCCGCCGAAAGCAGCCGCCTCCAACCCACGTCCGTAGAGCGCCATGCCGGTCCCGAACAGGGCCGCGTAGACCGCGGCACAGCCGAGCATCCAGGCGAGCAGCGCCGCGGTGGCGCTACCGGGTTCGTCCGCCTGGGTCACGACCACCCTCCGCCAGCCGCGCGCGAATGGCCGCACGCGGTCGTAGAACGATTGCAGAACCGCCGTCTCCGTCGGCCGGGTGGCCATCGTGACACCGAACCAGACCGTCGTGGTGAGCCCGACGCCGAGCAGGAGCTGAGCCGCAGCCGAAGGCAGCGTCAGACCGACGGCGGCGTGGCCGAACTGAAACCACACGGCGACGGCGAACGAGATGACCATCGCCGAGATCTCGGACCAGGCGTTGATCCGCCACCAGAACCAGCGCAGCAGGAAGATGAGGCCCGTACCTGCGCCGATCTGGAGCAGGATCTGGAACGCCTGCATCGCGTTCTCGAGCCACAGTGCGACCACCGCCGCCAGCGCAACCAGAGCGATCGTCGACAGCCGGGCGACGAGAACGTAGTGCGCTTCGTTTCGGCCCGGTCGGACAAAGCGCCGATACACGTCGTCAACGATGTACGAGGCGCCCCAGTTGAGGTGCGTCGAGATCGTCGACATCAGGGCCGCCGCCAGCGAAGCCACGACCAGGCCGAGCAGGCCGTGCGGCAGGAACACGAGCATCGCCGGGTAGGCCAGATCGTGCCGGATGATCGACGGATCGAGGTGCGGAAAGGCCTGGGCGATCGAGTCCAGCGTCGGGTAGACGACCAGCGAGGCCAGCGCGACCAGGATCCACGGCCATGGCCGCAGCGCGTAGTGGGCGATGTTGAACCACAGCGTGGCGCCCATCGAGTCCCGCTCGCTGCGCGCCGCGAGCATGCGCTGGGCCGCGTAGCCGCCGCCTCCCGGTTCGGCGCCCGGGTACCAGGTGGACCACCACTGGACGGCGATCGGGATCAGGAACACGGTGGCGGCCGTCTCCCAGTCCGCGAAGTCGGGCAGCAGGGCGAGGCGGGCGGCGATGTCGGGGTTCGAGACGAGTCCCGAGAGGCCGCCGACAGCCGGGTGCGCGAGTGCGTACCAGGCGGCAGCGACCGAACCCGCCATCGCGATGACGAACAGCATGAGGTCGGTGACGACGACACCCCACAGGCCGGAAGTCGCGGAGTACACGGCGGTCACCGCCGCCGCGACGAGCACCGTCGTGTACTTGTCGGCCCCGAGCAGTACGCCGCCGATCTTGATCCCGGCCAGCAGCACCGCCGCCATGATCATCACGTTGAAGAACACGCCGAGGTACAGAGCCCGGAAGCCGCGCAGGAAGACCGCCGCCCGCCCCGAATACCGGAGTTCGTAGAAGCCGATGTCGGTGAAGACACCCGAGCGCCGCCAGAGCTTCGCGTAGAAGAACGTCGTGCACATGCCGGTGATCAGGAATGCCCACCACATCCAGTTGCCGGAGACGCCGCCGTTCCGGACCAGGTCCGTCACCAGGTTCGGCGTGTCGGTCGAGAACGTCGTAGCAACCATGGACGTGCCGAGCAGCCACCACGGCAGGTTCCGTCCGGCGAGGAAGAACTGCCCCGTGCCGGCGCCTGCGCGCCGGGCGAAGACGAGACCGACGGCGAGGGCGAGCGCGCCGTAGGCGGCGAGGACGGTCCAGTCGAGACCGTTCAGATGCATGGCTGGGGCGGCGACGGCAACGGCGACGAGCGCCGCGACGGCGACCACGACGACGGACGCACCCGCCAGCCACGGGTCGGGGGAGAGGGTCCCAGGGGCCGCTCGCACTTTCCTGGTGGATGCGGGGTGGGTGCTCGCTGCGGTCGGCTGCGCTCCGGTTGGGCGTCGGTCGATGAGAGGTCATCGGGCGTCGCTTGCCGACAGCCCCCTGGGACCCTCTCCCCCGACCCGCGGCTGGCTGGAGGTCGGTGCCGGCCGGGATCGCTCACGCGGGTCTGCGGGAAGCGCGAGCGGTGAACCAGTCGCCCAGATTGGCTGGGTAGTCGCCCACGTCCACACACTGCCGCAAGGTCGTTGCGACTGGCGGCAAGTCCCCCGGATATGTGAGTCCCGCAGTGCTCTGCGTCATCGGCAGGAGCCTGACATGGGCGGGCCCAGCACTGATCAGTTGCCCGACCGTCTCGCTGAGCAGGAACTCGTCTTGTTGCTGATCGCCGAGGTCGGCTTGGAAGTCGGTGAACGCCGCTTCCAGGAGGCCGAAGATCGAGGGCTGAAAGCCCCAGAGATTCATCGAGCAGGGGCAGTCGGGGACCAGCGAGCGAGCTTCACCGTCGCCATCGCGGCCGACCAGGCCGGAATCGGTCTCCCGCACGTCGTAGACCTCGTCGATCCCTTCCAGGGTCGAGTCCCGGCCTGCAGTGAGGATGCCGCGGTTGACGCCGCTCGTCCGGGAAACGCCGGTGCGGTGGAGTTCGTAGGCGGCGAGGAAGTGCGAGTCGTGGCCAGCGTCCAGCAGCTCACCGACCCGGCGGCCGAACGACTCGACCGCCCTCGGGCCGTAGAAGTCATCCGCATTGACGACCAGGAATGGCTCCTCGATCTTCTTCCGCAACGCGAGGACGGCGTGGCCGGTCCCCCATGGCTTGGCTCTCCCCGCCGGCGGCGCCGCGTCGTTCGGCAGGTCGTCGAGGCTCTGGATCACGTAGTCGACGGGAACCGCCCCGCCGGCCTGCTCGGCGGCGCGGCTCATGAGCTGGTCGTTCCAGTCCGCCGACGTGACGAACACGACCTTCCCGCAGCCGGCGCGGATCGCGTCGCAGATCGCGTACTCGAACAGCACTTCGCCGCCCGGCCCGACCGGCTCGAGCGTCTTCGGTCGGCCGAACCTCGCCGAACGGCCGGCGGCGAGGATCGCCAGCGTCAGTCCCTGACTCAAGCGGCTCGATGCCTCTCGACCACCGCCATGTCGAGCTCGACCCCCAGCCCGGGCCCGGTCGGCGGTTCGATGAACCCGTTCTCAAACTTGATCGGCTCCACGAAGATGTCGCTGTGCAGGGCGTTCGTGTTGAACTCCTGGATCAGGAAGTTCGGCGAGCAGGTGTCGAGCTGAATCGCCGCCGACGCGGCGACCGGGCCGCAGTACATGTGCGGCGCGATCATCGCGTAGCGCGTCTCAGCCATACCGGCGATCTTCTTCGCCACCAGGAGGCCGCCGCACTGGCCGACGTCGAGCTGGATGATCTGGGCCGCCTGCTTCTCCAGCACCTCCGCGAACTCGAACATGTTGACCAGCCGCTCGCCGGTGGCGATGGGGATGCTGGTGTGGGCCGCCACGCGGGCCATCTCGTCGACGTTCTCGGGGGGCACCGGCTCCTCGAAGAAGAACGGATCGAACTCCTCGAGGATGTCGGCGACCCGCAACGCCACCGCGGTCGAGAACTGGCCGTGGGTGCCGATGCCGATCTCCAGTTCGTCGCCCACCGCGTCCCGCATGGCCCGGAAGATCGTCGCCACGTGGCGAATCGTCTTCAGCGAGTAGTCCCGCGGCGGCCCGGTGATCGGCGAGAACGGGTCGAGCTTGCAGCAGGTGATGCCGCGGTCGACCAGTTCCCGCGCCCGTTCGCCTGCCAGGGACGGGTTCTCCCAGATGCCGGAGCTGTTCAGGTACGCGTAGGCGCGGAGTTTGTCGTGGTACCTGCCGCCGAGGAGGTTGTAGACCGGCTGGTTCGTCGCCTTGCCGATCAGGTCCCAGCAGGCCATCTCGATCGCTGAAAACGCCGGCACGCCGTACAGCCCCGGGTGACTGTAGTCGTGCAGCGTGGTCTTCATTCGTTGCCAGATCTTCTCGACGTCGAAGGGGCTCTGGCCGACCACGAAGCGGTCGAACAGATCGTTCAGCAGCTCGATCTGCGGCTTCAGGTTCGTCGCGCCGCCGGAGACCCGCTCGCCCAGGCCGACCAGGCCCTCGTCCGTTCTGAGCTGAATGAACAGCCACTTCCGGTGCCCGATCGGCGGGTCGATGTTGTCGATCAGGATCGTCTCGAGTTCGGTGATCTTCATGTTCGACGCCTCGGAGTGTTGAGCCAGCGCCGCGGCCGCCTGCCGCGACGCGGTCAGGCCGGTGCTCATACCGGCCGCCGCGATCCCGGCGCTGGAGAGAAAGCCGCGTCTGGTGATCATTGCAGGCGGTCCGACTCTACGCGCAGCACCGTCCTGCCAGGACGGGCAAGGTCCGGGAAGCTCGGCCGAGCTTCGGCATCGGCTCACTGACAGCACTCCGTGCTAGCATCCGTCTCGCGATGGGTTCCGTCATCACCGTCCGCGACATCGACCCGGGGGACAAGGCCTGGCTGAGACAGGAAGCCCGCGATGTCGGCCTCTCGATGGAAGAGTACGTCCGCCGACTCATCCACGAGAAACGCGAGAAGACGGAACAGCGCCTCAAGCCTTCCGAGGTCTTCAGGAGGCACTTCGGCCCAGAGCGCGGGGTCGAGTTGCCACCCCGCAGGCGGTATCGACACAAGCCGGTCAGCTTCGCGGACGACGGCGAGGCGTGAGCCCTCCCATCGCGTGGCTTCTCGACACGAACGTCGTGTCTGAGATGATGCGTCCGCACCCTGAACCGCGCGTATCCGAATTCCTCGACAGCATCGCCGCGGAGGGAATGGGCCTCTCGCCCATCACCGTCTGGGAGATCCTGGACGGCATCGGCCGCCTCGATTCCGGTAAGCGCCGCGAGAGCCTTGCCGCCCGGTTTCAGAACGTCCTGGACGAGTGCTTCGACCAGCGCATCCTCAGCTGGACCGACGACGATGCCAGGGCGTGCGCGCGGATCATGGAAGAGAAGCGCCGGCGGGGCGAACCGCTCGACGACCACGTCCCGGACGCCTTTCTGGTCGCAGCGGCCGCCACTCGGGGCCTTGCCATCGTCACGAGGAACACGAGAGAGTTCCGCAACACGGGCGTCGCTGTCGTCGACCCGTGCTCGGAGCCAACGCTCCTTCACGAGCGGTCGCCGTCCTCCGCGTAGATTGCCGGCCACAAGGAGGCCGTCCGATGCGGACCGGTTTGCGCACACCGGCCCGTGGCAGGCACACTCACGGTTTCACTCGAACAGCTCAAGGACGGAACGAATGCTCGAACTTGGTCTCGAAGGCAAGGTGGCGATCGTCACCGGCGGCAGCGATGGGATGGGCCTCGCAACGGCGAGTCGACTCGTGAGCGAGGGCGCCCGGGTCGCAATCTGCGCGCGCCGGGCGGAGAATCTGGAGCGAGCCGCTGACGAGTTGCGTGCGGTCGGCGGCGGTGCGGTGTTCGCGCAACCGGCCGATGTCACGTCGAACGGCGATGTGGAGGCGTTCATCGACGCCGTGACGGCGAAGTTCGGCGGCGTCGACATTCTGATCAACAACGCCGGCGCGTCGGCCGCCCAGGGCCTCGAAGCGCTGGGCGACGACGCCTGGATGGCGGACATCGAACTCAAGGTGATGGGCGCCGTGCGGTTCTGCCGGGGCGTCGTGCCGTCGATGCGCGAGCGCGGCGGCGGCGCCATTGTCAACGCAACGATCGGCGGCGGCAAGGCGGCGCCGGCGCGGGCGCTGCCGACCAGCGTCACCCGCGCCGCCGGCATCAACCTGACCAAGTCGCTGGCCAACGAACTGGCCGCCGACAACATCCGCGTCAACACGATCTGCATCGGCCTGATCAAGAGCGAGCAGTGGGTCCGCCGGGCGGAAGGTCAGGGCGCCGATGTCGAGTCGGTCTACGAGGCGATGGGCAAACGGGTCCCCCTGGGGCGCGTCGGCGAAGCCGAGGAGTATGCGGACCTGATCGCGTTCCTGGTCTCGAAACGCGGCGCCTACATCACCGGAACGGCCATCAACCTCGACGGCGGGCTCTGTCCCGTCGTCTGACCGACCGTAAACTGCCGACAAGGAGCGGAACGTGAAAGTAGCCCTGCAGCGGAACCCCTTCAACCGCCGGGACCTGATCGAGGAGCAGGGCTTCGAGGTCGTGGAGGGTGTCTGCCGGAGCGAGGACGACCTGGCCGACCTGCTGTCCGACGCCGACGGCGCCCTGATCGGCGTCATGCCGCTGACGTCGCGCTCCGTGCTCGAGCGCTGTCCGAAGCTCAAGGTGGTCAGCCGGCTGGGAGTCGGCGTCGACTCGATCGACCTCGATGCCGCGACCGAACTCGGCATCCTCGCGACCAACGTGCCCGGGTCGAACACGACCGAGGTGGCCGACCACGCGATGGCGCTGATGCTCGCGCTGACGCGGTGCGTGGTCGACGCCACCGGCACGACCCGCGAGGGCCGCTGGGGCCATCGGGAATCGATGATCGGGCTCCTCACTCGCGCCCGGCGGATCGCCGGCCACACCGTCGGCATCATCGGCTTCGGCAACATCGGCCGCGCCTTCGCTACACGCGTTCGCGGCTTCGGGCCGGCCCGGATCATCGCCGCCGACCCGTACGTCGACCAGGTCGCGGCCGACCTCTACGGCGTCCGGATCGTGCCGCTCGAGGAGCTGCTCGCCGAGGCCGACTACGTGACGATCCACTGTTCGATGACCGAGGAGACGCACCACCTGATCAACAGGGACACGCTGGCGCTGATGAAGCCGACCGCGCTCCTGGTCAACGCGGCGCGCGGGAAGATCATCGACGGTACGGCCCTCGCCGAAGCGCTCGCGGACGGTCAGATCGAGGCCGCCGCGCTCGACGTCACCGAGAAGGAACCGATCGACCCGGACGATCCGCTGCTGAAGCTGCCCAACTGCATCGTGACCCCGCACATCGCCGGCTTCTCGCCGGTGTTCCTGGGCGAGTGCCCGATCCGACAGGCCGAGAATGTGATCCGGGTGCTCACCGGCGAGATGCCCCACGGCATCGCGAACCCGGAGGCGATCAAGACGATCGCCGTGATGCGGGCCAGTGAGCCGGGGCGCTGGGAGGGGGTCCCGGACTTCTCGACCGCGCTGGCGTTGTAGGGAGGACTGCTGAGAGGAGGACCTATGCCCAGGACATCGATTCCGTACTCGGCGATCGCTTTGGTGGCCGCCGCCTGCGCTGCCCCGCCGCCCGAGCAAGCGGCAGCGCCAGTCGGCGTGGAAACCGTCACCAACTGGCGCATGATCGACCTGAGCCACGCCTACGGCGGCAACACGCTCTACTGGCCAACGGACACCAAGGGCTTCGCGCTCGACACCCTCGCCGAGGGCATGACCGAGGCCGGCTACTTCTACGCCGCCAAGGAGTTCGCGACCGCCGAGCACGGCGGCACACATCTGGACGCGCCCGTCCACTTCGCGGAGGGCGGCGACGATGTCGCGTCGATCGCGCTCGACCGCCTGATCCTGCCCGGCATCGTCGTCGACGTCAGCGAATCGGCCGCGGCCGACCCTGACTACCTCGTGACCGCGGCCGACGTCCTGGCCTGGGAAGACCGGCACGGCCCCGTGCCGGCCGGATCAGCCGTGCTGATCCGCACCGGCTGGGCATCCCGGTGGCCCGACGCTCTCGCCTACCTCGGCGACGACACTCCCGGCGACGCCAGCAACCTCCACTTCCCCGGCGTCGGCGAGGACGCGGCCCGCCTGCTCATCGAGGAGCGGGCCATCGGTCTTCTCGGCATCGACACGGCCAGCATCGACTACGGCCAGTCGACCGACTTCATCGTCCACCAGATCGGTGGCGCCGCCGGCATCCCCAACCTGGAGAACGTCGGGGACCTGTCGGAAGTACCGGAGACCGGCTTCCTGCTCGCCGCGCTGCCCATGAAGATCGAAGGCGGCACCGGGGCGCCGGTGCGGATCGTGGCGCTGGTTCCGCGGTAGTAGAGTGCGCTTTCGCATTCACGACACAACCCGAGGAACCGGCACGCCCGGACCAGCGGCGCGCAGCCGCATCCGACCGAGAGGAGACACTCATGCGGTACACCACTTCCCTTCTTGCGGCGGCGCTCCTGGCGCTCGCGGCCATGCCGGCCGCGGCCGGATCGATGGACGTCGATCTCAAGGCGTCCGACGGCACGATGCTCAAGGCGACCTACATGTCGCCCGGCAAGCCTGGCCCGGCGATGCTGTTGATCCACCAGTGCAACATGGACCGGAAGTCCTGGAAGGGCATCGCGTCGCAGTTGGTTGACGCGGGCGTCCACGTGCTGACGATGGACCTGCGCGGCTTCGGCGAGAGCGGCGGCGCCGGCATCCGTGAGGCCGGCGGGTTCCCGCCGTTCCTGCAGACGGCGTCCGGCGACGTCGACATGGCGTTCAAGTACCTGAGCAAGCAGGAAGGCGTCGACACTTCCCGGATGGGCGCTGGAGGCGCCAGTTGCGGCGCGATGCTGACGGCCGATCTGGCCGAGCGCAACAAGGGTGTCAAGGCGTTGATGCTGCTCTCCGGACCGCCGAGCGACGGCGCGGTCGCCAACATGGCGGCGAGGTCTGATCTGGCTGTGTTCGCCGCCGCGGCGACGGGCGACACGATCACACCGGGCGTCGCCGACCGGCTCAAGGGCGCAGTCGATGGTTCGAAGCACCCGAACTCGACCGCCAAGATCTACGATGGCCCCGAGCACGGTCTGCCGATGTTCCCAAAGAACGAGGACCTCGAGCCGGCGTTGATCTCCTGGCTGAAGATGGAGTTGACGGGCAAGTAAGGGCCAACGAAGGAAGGTGCCGGCCTGCGGCCGGCGCGTTTCCCTTGCCGCCTTCGGCGGCAGCCGGCGGGGACGCCGGCGCACCCAGTGTGCGGTCTTTACCGCAGCTCCTTGAGCTTGTTCCGCTCGATCAGGTCGAAGTCGATTTCGACGCCGAGGCCCGGCCCCATCGGGGCGTGGACGTAGCCCTCGGCGTCGACTTCGATGTCCTCGACCAGGCCGTACTTCTGGGCTCCCGCCGGCAGCAGGACCTCGAACCACTCGCAGTTGCGGATCGCCGCACTGATGTGAAGGTGGGCGACGTTGTTCAGCGAGTTGCCGCCGTGGTGGATCTCGAAGTTCATCCCGAAGCCCTCAGCCAGGTGGGCCGCCTTGAGGCAGCCGGTGATGCCGCCCTTGAGCGCGACGTCGCCCCGCAGGTAGTCCGTCGCCTGGTTGTGGATCCACGGCGCGAACGAGTCGTACCAGGCGCCCGGGAACTCGGTCGCCAGGATCGGGATGCGGAGCTGCTGGCGTAGCTTCGTGTAGTTGTAGATGTCCTGGTCGCCGAGCGGGTCCTCGTACCACTCGAAGTCGAGTTCCTCGATCAGCTTGCCGACCCGCAGGGCCTGCGGATAGTCGTAGCCCCAGGTCGAGTCGAGCATCAGCGGGAAGCCGTCGCCGACCGCCCTCCGCACGGCCCGGCAGATCTCCATGTCGTCGCGCCAGACGCGGAATGGATGGATCTTGTAGCCCTGCCAGCCGTTACCCTGGTACGAGAGCGCCTGCTCGACGTAGGCCTCGACGCTGGGCTGCTGCTCGGAGCTGGCGTAGGCGGGCAGCCTCTCCCGGTACGTCCCGAGCAACCGGTGGATCGGCTCCCCCGCCGCCTTGCCGGCGAGGTCCCAGAGCGCGACGTCGACGGCGCCGACGACCCACGGCTGAACCACCAGCCGCCGCTCCAGCATCTGCTGGTAGAGCTGTTCCCTGGCCAGCGGATCGCGACCCATGACGATCGGCTTGAGCATCCGCAGCAGCGGCTGCGCCGCGATGCTCGCTCCCATGCCGAGGAAGGAATGGCCTTCGATGCCATCGTCGGTGCGGATCGTCACCAGGGCGAGTTCGCCGACCTGGTTCGGCTTTCCGGCGGGGTCGAACGGTCCCCGGCCAAGGTAGGAATGCGGCGGGATGTCGTTCCAGGCGAAGAGGGTGAGGCTGAGATCGTCGATCTTCATGGGGCGTCTCCGATTCGGAATCAGTAGTGGTAACGAGCAGCCAGAAAGAAGACCCGCTTGCCTTCGACCGCGTAGACCAGGCGATGTTCCTGGTCGATCCTCCGGGACCACTTGCCGGCGAGCTGCCCGCGCAGAGGCTCCGGTTTGCCCGGGCCTTCGAAGGGGTCGCGGATCGTGGCCTCAACAAGCTTCAGCGCCCGCAGGGCTCGCCGCCGATCCGTGCGGGTCCAGTACTCGAGGTCCTCGAGAAAGTGAGGGTCCATGACGGCTTCTCGCCGCCCTGTCGCTGTCACTCCGCTTCGAGACCGAGCCGCTGGCGGAGCTCGTCGACGACGAAGACCTCGCCTTCGCCGTCCGCGGCCCGCTGACTCGCGGCCAGGAGGCGCCGGGCGTTCTTGGGCGAGCGCAGAAGGTATGCGGTCTCAAGCCAGCCGGCAAGTTCATGCGCGGGAACAAGCGCCACCGGCTCGTGCCCGCGGCGGCGGATCAGGACCGGCTCGCGCGTGTCCGTCACCTGGTCCATCAGGGCCGCCAGACGCTCGCGGGCCTTGGTGTAGGTCGTTTCATGGATCATCCGCGCACTCCCTGTAGTCGTACAGGATGACTGTACAGGTTCACTGGGAGCGCGTCAAGGGATCACGGCTCCGAAGCGAAGTTCGCGTCTGCCATACTTCAATCGTGAGACGCTTCGGAATGGCTCTGCTCGCCGTGCTCACCGGCTTTCTCGCCGGCGCCGGCTTCAACGCCATGCTCGGCGACCAGGGAGCGGACACACCGGCGCTCGCGCTGCTCGGCGGCGCCTTCGGGCTCGGCGTCTTTCTCCTTCAGGCCCGCCGGCGGGCCCGGAAGGCGCCGCAACCCTAGGGCGTGTACCAGATCGGCGACGACCAGGCGCGTTCCTGGATCGTCGCCGGAAAGTCCTGTCGCGGAGTGGTGCCGGCCCGCAGCGCATCCCAGGACGACCAACGGCACACCGGGTTCTCCAGCACCCGGGCGTAGTAGAAGGCGCGCTGGTCCGGGTCGAAGTCGGGGTCGGTCCAGACGGTCTTCAACTCGGCGGCGCCCACGTCGGTGCTCGTCGAGCAATCGCGGAGATCGACGGTGGCGCCGTTGTCGGGGCAGCGGTGGGTGGCCGGGTCGACTTCGAGACCGTCGGAGCAGGCGACGTCGTAGAGCATCTCCGCGGTTTCGCCGCCTGATTCCCAGCCCTTGACGATCTGCACTCGCTGGAGCGGGGCGGCCATCGTGTCCTGCATCGCCCAGACGAGGAAGCTCGGCGCTTCGCCGCCGTCGTCGCCGGTGAGGTCGCCGCCCATCGGCACGCTGGTTTCGTAGGCGGCGGCGACGAGGTCGGGATTGTCGAGGTCGAGGCCGGCGAGCGCCGGGCCGCCGAAGAAGCGGACCTTGATCCGCGTACCGCTGGTGGCGAAGCTCTCCTTGCGGCGCATCGCGTCGAAGATGGACTCGCGCGTGTTCTCGTCGGCCCAGACCGCGGCGAGGCCCGAGGCGCCGTTCGTGATCGCCGTCGTGAACGGGTAGATGCGGCCGGTCCCGTCGTCGATCGGCCGCGCGGCGGCGGTCGGGTTCTGCAGGTCGGCCCCGGCCGCGGGCTCGCTGGGCACCGAGCCGCGCTGCTCGGCCGTCTGCTGCATGAGCCCGGACGCTCCCCAGTAGTTCTCCTCGTCAAAGGAGCCGGCGGCGACGTGGGTGTCGGACGAACCGATGACGCCGAGCTTGTACGGGTTCGACACGCCTCCCGCCTCGATCGTCAGGCCCCGCCGGAAGGCGTCGCGGACGTAGCTGCCCGGCGGCTCGCTCAGGATGCTGGTGGAGACCCGGTACGGCATGATCTCGAAGCCCGCCCATTCGTCGTTCGGCGACAGCGCCGGATGGGTCTCCGAGGTGCCCTTGGTCTGGGTGATCTCGACGATCGGCTCGTTGCGGCTCCGGAGGTCCGAGTAGGCCTGATCGATCGCGCCGCCCTCGAAGTACTCGTACTCGAACATCCGACCGGCGGAGCCGTTCGTGTTGTGAGGGATCGCGATCGCCTCGTAGCCCTGGTCGCGCCACTCGTCCATCCGCGCCCAGAGGTCCTCGGGGTTGTAGGAGTCGAGCCGCGAGAACGGAATGTCCGGCGCCTCGGCGCCACGGAAGACGACGTTGCGGTGCAGGTTCTCGTAGATGCCGCCGGCACCCGCCGAGGTGTACTCGTAGGCGATGAAGGTGGTGAACACGCCAGGCTCGTAGTGGCGGTTGGCCGACGCGGCGATCTCGCTCCAGGCGGAGCGGACGACGTTCTTGTCGAGATGCTCGCGGATGCTCGGGTCGGCGTCCGCCATGAACCGCACGTAGGGCTGCAGGGCGGCGAAGATGCCCCGCCGCTCCTGAACGGTTTCGGCGTTCCGCACCGTCTCGGCCGCCGGGTGGTTGTAGGCCGGCTGGTCTGGATCGACCATCGCCGGCAGCATGCCCAGGTAGTTCGCGTGGTCGGAGACCCCCTGGAAGTCGAGCGGCCGGTCGAGCTTCAGTTCAAAGCCGGCCGGATGCTCGATCGGGTTCCCCTTGGCGAACTCGTACGCCTCGTCCGGTCCGGCGCGGGTCGCGAACACGAAGGCGTCGTAGGAGTACTTCGTGTGGACATGCAGGTCGCCGTAGAAGGCCTGACGATCGGCGGGGTTTCCGGTGCCCTGGCCGGAGGTGTCGGCTGAGGTGGCGGAGGGGCCGGACGAGTCGTCGGCCGAGCAGCCCAGGGCCACGAGTACAGTCAGGGTCAGGATCAGAACGGCTGTTCGACGCACGGCGAGCCTCCCTTCGGGCGGTGTGAGATCAGTGTAGCGGCGGTTCGCCCGCCGACTCCTAGCTAGGATGAACCGGCAACCCGTTCCTGCTCACCCCCTGGAGGAGCCGCATGGCCCGACGCCCCGCCTTGCTCCACGCCGCCGTCTGCGGACTAGCCTGCACGCTCCTCCTGACCGGCTCACTCACCGCACAAGCTATCCCGCCGCTCACCGGCGACGACGTCGTCTCCGTCCGGGTGCGGTTCGGGATCACGGACACGGAGGCACAGTCCTGGGACGGCTCGGTCGAAGTGACCGGCGGCGATCTGCTGGCGCTGCGGAACTGGAGCGTGCACCCGTCGGAGTCGGTCGACGGCGCGAGCTGGACGATGGCAACCAGGCCGGGGATGAACTACCCGCGCCGGGTCTACCAGTGGGAGGACCCGAAGGGCACGGTGACCTACCTCCACCACCCCGGCGTCGTTGTCGACGTGGCGGCCCGGTCCGGAACGCGGCTCGCCTTCTCGACACCCCACGGCGACTTCGACCTGCGGCCGTCCGACCTCCGGGTGGGCGAAGAACTCGCATTCCTCGACGGCGCCGTGCTGGCCGACCGGGTCGCGCCGGCGGAGCCGCTGTCGTCGCCCGAGGTCGAGAACGACTTCGCGACGATGACGAGCGGCGAGGACGGCGAGGTATGGGCGGCCTGGACCGCTTACCGGGACGGCGGCGTCTCGATCATGGCGAGGCGCTTCGACGGCTCGGTCTGGCAACCGGCGATCCGGGTCACCGACGAGCCGGGCGACCGGCTGATGCCGAAGCTCGCGCGCGACCGCAGGGGACGCCCCTGGGTCGTCTGGTCCGAGCAGGTGGACGGCAACTTCGACCTCTACGGCCGCTACCTGCAGAGCGCCGCGGACGGCTCCTGGTCGGCCACCGAACGCCTGACCTACGCACCCCAGGCCGACATCGAACACGAGCTGGCCAGCGACGCGGACGGCAACCTGTGGCTGGTCTGGCAGGGCTTCCGTGACGGCCGCTCCGACATCTTCGCCCGTCGCCACGACGGCTCCCGCTGGTCGGCCGAGGGACCCGTGTCCGACTCGCCGGCCAACGACTGGACGCCCGCCGTCGCAGCCTGCGGCGACGGCCGGGTCTACGTCGCCTGGGACACCTACGACCAGGGCAACTACGACATCCAGTTGCGCAGCTTCGCCGGCACCGGCTGGAGCGACGTGGTCCCGGTCGCCGACACGCCGAAGTTCGAGGCCCACGTGTCGATCGCCTGCGACCCCCGGAACCGGCTCTGGGCCGCCTGGAACGAGAGCGGGTTCCAGTGGGGCAAGGACTCGGGCTTCGAAATCTACAAGGAGGCGACGCGCATCTACGAGTGGCGCACTCTCGCGGTGGCGGTGTGGAACGGCCTCCGCTGGCAAGTGCCCGAAGCCGACGTGAACGAGCTGCTCGAACGCGAACTGCCCGAGTACATCCCGGGCTTCAACGACCTGCCGGTGCTGCAGACCGACGCCGACGGGAGGATGTGGCTGTTCTTCCGCCACCGCACGATCCGGGCCCGCGACACGCCGGACTTCACGCCCGCACACCGGGCCGCCTGGCAGATCTTCGGCACCGCCTACGTCGGCGACCAATGGACGCGGCCGCTCCACCTGCCCTTCAGCCGCGGCCGCCAGGACGTGCGCTGGGAACTGGCCTCGGACGGCCGGGGCAACCTGTTCGCGGCCTGGCCGACGGACAGCCGGGACTCCGAGGAGTACCTCTTCGAGCACTCCTCGATCAACGCGGCGAGACTGCCCGCACTGACCGGCGAAGCCACGCCGCCGCGGCTCGTCGCGCCGGAGACACGCGCCTACACGACCTACCCGGTGCATCCCAACGAAGCCGAAGACGTCGCGCGCATCCGCGCCTACACGATCGAGTCGGAGGGCCGCACGTACCGCATCTACCGGGGCGACACCCACCGCCACACGGAGTTCTCGCACGACGGCCTGAACGACGGCTCGCTGATGGAGGCCTACCGCTACGCCCTCGACGCCGCCGAACTCGACTTCCTCGGCGTCAGCGAGCACAACAACCGGGGCGGTCAGGACATCGAGTACGTCAACTGGCTGCACCCCCAGATCGCCGACATCTTCCGCCTGCCGGGGAGCTTCGTGCCCGTCTACACCTACGAGCGCAGCATCAGCTACCCGGGCGGCCACCGCAACATCCTCTCGGCCAGACGCGGGATGCCGACGCTGCCGATCACGGAGGCGGAGTCACAGAGCGAGGAAGGTGCGGCGCGACTGTTCGCGTATCTCCGGGAGCACGACGCCATCTCGATCCCCCACACCTCGGCCACCGGCATGGGCACCGACTGGCGCGACAACGACCCCGAGGTCGAACCGCTGGTCGAGATCTACCAGGGCGACCGCACGTCGGCAGAGTACGAAGGGGCCCCCCGGGCAGCCACCCGCGAGAAGCCGATCGGCCAGCAGGGAGGCTTCCAGCCCGCCGGCTTTGTCTGGAACGCCTGGGCGAAGGGCTACAAGCTCGGCGTGCAGGCGGCTTCGGATCACATCTCGACCCACATCTCCTACGCCGCCACGATCGCCGAGGACTTCACCGCCCAGGGCCTCCTCGACGCGATGAAGCAGCGCCACTCCTACGCCGCGACGGACAACATCATCCTCGACTACCGGATGCGGGCGAACGGTCGGGAGTACCTGCAGGGCGACATCGCCGAGATCTCGGGCCGCTTCGAACTCGTGGTCAACGTGATCGGTACCGCCCGCATCGAGCAGATCGACATCATCCGCGACCAGACCTTCCTCTACAACCGCCAGAACCTCGACCAGGAAGTGAACCTGACCTTCGTCGACAGCGATGTCGAGCCCGGCGAGCACTACTACTATGTGCGGGTGATCCAGAAGAACAAGGAGATCGCCTGGTCGTCGCCGATCTGGGTGACGGTCGAGTAGCGAATGGACGCCGTCTGGGTCCTGGTTTCGGCCGCGGTCGGCATCGGCTTCGTCCACACGCTGATCGGCATCGACCACACGCTGCCGTTCGTCGTCCTCGGCAAGGCTCGCGGATGGTCGCTGCGCCGGACGCTCTGGATCACCGGACTGTGCGGCGGCGGGCATGTGGCCTCGTCGGTCCTTCTTGGAGGCGCCGGCATCGGGCTGGCCATCTTCGCGACCGGTCTGGACCTCCAGGAAGGTCACAACTGGATGGAGGGCCGCGTCGGCGTCTTCGAGTCGATCGAGGCGGTCCGCGGCGACCTGGCGGCGTGGGCGCTCGTCCTGTTCGGTCTGCTGTACGCGGCGTGGTCCATGGCGCGCAGGCGCCGGCAGCAGCGCCACGTCCACGAGCACGCGGGCGGGCTCGTCCATGCCCACGAGCATCCGGCGGCGGGCGCCCACGAGCACCCGAAGGCTCCTGCCGCCGGCATCGCCGGGCTCACCGCCTGGAGCCTGTTCGTCATCTTCGTGCTCGGCCCCTGCGAGCCGCTGATTCCGATCCTCATGGTGCCCGCGTTCCAGGTCGGCCTGTGGGCGGTGGTTCCGGTGACACTGGCGTTCGCCGTGACGACGATCGCAACGATGGCTGGCGTCGTGGCGCTCGCCTACCGGGGCCTCGACTTCGTGCGATTCCCCCGGCTGCGGGCGCACGTTCACACGCTGAGCGGCCTCGCGATCGCCAGTTCGGGCCTCGCCATCATGCTGTTCGCGGTGTGAGGGCCGCACCCTCCTGATGGGCGCGCCCAACTTCCAGGTTCACGGCCACGACGACGGCCACGGCCACTCGCACAGCCACGGGCTGCTGCAGCGGATCGGCTACATCGCCCTGTGCGTCGCGGTCGGCGTCCTGCTGCTGCTCTACCTGCTCGGGGTCGTCCGCACGGTCGCCGGCATCGACCTGGCGCTCATCCTCACCCTGGTCGCCGGTTATCCGCTCATCCGCCACGCGATCCTGGACCTGCTCCAGGGGCACTTCTCGTCCCACCTGACGATCGCCATCGCGGCCGGCGCCGCGGTGTGGATCGGCGAGTACTTCGCCGCCGCCGAGGTCATGTTCATCATGCTGATCGGCGAGGGGATCGAGCACTGGACGGTCGACCGCGCCAAGGGGGCGATCGCGGGCTTCGTCGCCAGCCAGCCCGAGCAGGCGCGGGTGCTGCGCGATGGCCGCGAGGACCTCGTGGCGCTCGGCGAGGTCGAGATCGGGGATCTCGTGCGGGTGCTCGCGGGCGAGCGCGTGCCGGTGGACGGGATGATCGAGCGCGGCGAGTCGTCCGTCGACCAGAGCAGCGTCACCGGCGAACCGCTGCCGGCCCAGCTAGGCGTCGGCGACGCGGTTTGGAGCGGCAGCCTGAACGAGTACGGCGTCCTCGACATCCGCTCCGAGCGGACCGGCAACGACACGACCGTCGCCCGGATCGCGAGCCTGATCGAGGACGCGCAGAGCCGCCGCGCCCGGGTCGTGCGCACTGCGGACAAGCTGGCCCGGTTCTTCCTCCCCGCGGTGCTGGTCGCCGCCGGCGGGATCTATCTGTTCACCGGCGAGATGATGCGCACGGTGGCGGCGCTGATCGTCGCCTGCCCGTGCGCCCTGGTGCTGGCGACGCCGGCGGCCATGGCTTCCGCGATCGCGCGGCTGGCGCGCGAGGGCGCGCTGGTCAAGGGCGGCGACGTGATCGAATCGCTGTCGCGCATCGACGCCTGCGTGCTGGACAAGACGGGCACGCTGACCTGCGGGCGCCCGGCCCTGACCGCGATCGCGCCCGTCGCCGGCATGGCGGAGGACCGTCTGCTCCGGCTCGCGGCGAGCGCCGAGCTGACGTCCGAGCACCTGCTCGGCCGGGCGCTGGTCACCGAGGCGCGCGAGCGGCAACTCGACCTCTCGGAGCCCGAGAACTTCCAGCTCCATCCCGGCCGCGGCGTGACGGGCACCGTCGACGGGCACGAGATCGCGGTCGGCAACCAGGCGCTGCTGGCGGAAGTCGTCGGCGAGGACGGGATGGACGCCGTGGCCGAGAGCGTCGTGCCGACGCCGGGCAGCGGCGAAACGCGGCTGGCCGTCGCCGTCGACGGCGCGCTGGCCGGCGCGCTCGCCCTGGCCGACCCGCTCCGGGCCGAAGCGACCGACGCGGTCGCCGACCTGCGCCAGGCCGGTGTCGATCCGATCGTCATGCTGACCGGCGACGCCGAGGGAACGGCGCGCACGATCGGCCGCCGGGCCGGCATCGACCAGGTCCAGGCGGAACTGCTGCCCGAAGACAAGGTAGGCCGGCTCGGCGAGCTCTCCCGCGGCGACCGCAGCGTCCTGATGGTCGGCGACGGCATCAACGACGCGCCGTCGCTCGCCGCCGCGTCCGTCGGCGTCGCGATCGGCCACGGCGCCGCCGACCTTTCGGCCGAGGCGGCCCAGGTCGTTCTGCTTCCGGATCGACTCGACTACCTGGCGCCCCTGCTGCGCTACGCCCGCCGCGTGGTCGCCCGGATCCGCAGCAGCATCCTGATCTTCGCCTTCGGCATCAACTTCGTCGCCGTCGGCTTCGCCGCCTTCGGCTGGCTGCCCCCGGCCGGAGCCGCGATCGTCCACCAGGCCGCGTCGCTGCTCGTCATCCTGAACTGCGTCCGCCTGCTCTACGAGGGACGCGCGGTGGCCGCGCGCGAAGACCGGGGCTTCGGCCGCTTCCGCATGCTGGCCGGTCCCGTCGACGGGCTAGTCGCCGCCTGGAAGGCGTTCAACGCCGGCCGCCGCGCGACGGTTCATCGCTTCGAACACGCGCTCGAGGACAGTCCCGCCCGCATCCGGTCGGCGGCCCCCCGGCTGCTGCGGGCGGCGCCGTTCGCGCTCGCCGCGATCTGGGCCGCGAGCGGCCTGCGCATGATCGATCCCCAGGAAGTAGGACTCGTCCAGCGCTTCGGCCAGCACCTCGGCGGCGAACTCGGCCCGGGCCTGCACCTGCGCTGGCCGTGGCCTGTCGATCGGGTGATTCGGGTCGAACCGGACCGCCTGCGGATGGCGGCAGTCGGCTCGCCGCGAGGAGCCGCTCCCGGCGAGGCCGGCGCAGCGCCGAGCTACGAGTGGAACGTGCGTCACGCCGGCTTCGACGAGACGCCGCCGCTCGAACGCCTGATGCTGACCGGCGACGAGAACCTGGTCGAGGTCGCGGCCCGCATCCACTACCGCGTCGCCGACACCGCAGCCTTCGCCTTCGCCACGGATGATCCGGCGCGCCTGGTCCAGACGAGCGCCGAGCGGTCGCTGCGCACCGTTCTTGCCGGCCACTCGCTCGACGACGTGCTGACCGGCAAACGCGACGGCATCGAAAAGGCCTGGCGCGCGCATCTCGCGGCGCTGCTCGAGAGCCTCGGCGCGGGCGTCGAGGTCGTGAGCGCGACGGTGCAGGACGCCCACCCGCCGCTCGACGTGGTCGACGCGTTCCGCGACGCGGCGAGCGCGCTCGAGGAGCGGGAGACCCTGATCGACGAGGCGGAAGGCTACGCGCTCGAGCGACTGCCGATCGCCCGCGGCGAGGCCCGCCGGCAACTCCTCGAAGCCGAGGCGTACCAGAACCGGCGCGTAGAGGCCGGCCGCGGCGAGAGCGAACGTTTCGAATTGCGCGCCGGAGCGTACCGGCGCGCGAATGACCTGCACCGGTTCCGGCTCCAGCTTCAGACGATGGAAGATTCGCTTGCCGGCAAGCCGAAACTGATCACCGACGCGACCGGCGGTCGCAAGCGCTTCGTCTTCGTCGACGAAACGTCGGACCGCCTTCTCGATGTCTTTGTTCCTCCACCGGGTACGGCCCAGAACGAGGTAGAGCAATGACCCAAGACGACCATCATCAACACCACGACCACCACGGCACGCACCGGCACGACGCGCACCGGCACGACGGCGGCGACGGACACGAGCGCTCGACGCGCCGTGCCACGTCCTGGTGGCGCGCCGGCCTGGCCGTACTGGCGATCGTGGCGCTGGCCCGGTCCGTCTTCGTCGTGCCGGAGACCGAAAGCGCGATCGTCACCCGCTTCGGCAAGCCGGTCCGAACCATCGAGAGTTCGGGCCTCAAGCTGAAGTGGCCGATCGACCGGCGGCTTCGTTTCGACAACCGCGTGCTTCTCTACGATCCCGCCCCGGCCGAGTTCCTGACACAGGACAAGAAGAACCTGGTCGTCGACACCGCGGTCGTCTGGCGGATTGCCGACCCGGCGCGGTTCCTGGAGACGATCGGCGACATCTCGGGCGCCGAGATGCGGCTTCACGACGTGGTCTGGGCCGGCCTCGCGGCCGCGCTCGGCCGCACGGAGCTCTCGCAACTCGTTTCCACGAAGCCGAAGCATCTCCGCATCGAGGAGGTCTCGGCCGAGGTCCGCGAGTCGGCGGTCGCCGTCTCCCTCCCCCAGCTCGGGGTCGAAATCCTCGAAGTCCAGCTCACCCGCCTGAGCTTCCCGGAGCAGAACCTGGAGTCCGTCTTCGCCCGCATGCGGGCGGAGCGCGAACGGATCGCCAAGGAGTACCGGGCCCAGGGCGAGGAACAGGCGATGATCATTCGCGCCGAGGCCGACCGGGACCGGGAGTTGATCCTGGCCGGCGCCTACCGTGAAGCCGAGATCCTCCGCGGCCAGGGCGACGCCGAGGCGGCCGGCATCTACGGCGACGCCTACCGGCAGGACCCTTCCCTCTACCGCTTCCTGCGTACTCTCGAGTCCTACGAGTCGATCCTCGACGACCAGACCACGGTCATCCTGTCGGCGGACTCGGAACTCTTCTCGCTGCTGGGCGGCTCCGAATGAGGTGTCGCGCTATCCCGGCCGCGGCGCTGACCCTGGCGCTCATGTGGCTGGTCTGGGGCGTCTACTTCGTCGCCCCGGACGAGGAGGCGGTGACCCGCGTCCTGGGCAAGGCGCGCCCGACCGCGGCGGGGCCCGGCCTGCACTGGAACTGGCCGCGGCCGGTCGGCCGGGTGGACAAGCTGAAGGTGCGCGAAGCCAAGCGCCTCACGCTCGGCTTCGCCGCGGCAGACCGCGTACTCGGCGGCGACGCGACGCCGGCCGAGGCGCGCTGGTTGACCGGGGACCGCAACGTCGTCCATGTGCGACTCGTCGTCCTGTACGCGATCCACGATCCGCTCGCCTACTCGCTGCGCTTCGCGGACACAGACTCGCTGCTCGAGACGAGCGGGCGCAGCGCGCTGCTCCGGGTGGTCGCCGGCATGGGTGTCGACGAGCTGCTGACGACCGGCAAGGTGGCGGTGCAGCAGAGCGTCCAGGCCGCTTCGCAGGAACTGTTCGATCGGTTCGGGACCGGCGTCACCGTCCTGTCCGCGAGTCTTGAGGGCGTGAGCCCGCCGAGTCTCGTTCGGGAGGCCTTCAACGACGTCGCCAGCGCGCGCGAGGACCGCGACCGCCTGATCCGCGAGGCGGAGAGCTACCGCAACGAAGTCGTCCCGGTGGCGCGCGGCGAGGCGCGCACTCTCATCGCCGGAGCCGAGAGCTTCCGCACCGGCGAGGTCGAGCGGGCAACCGGTAAAGCCGACCGGTTCCGTTCGATCGCGAACGCCGACCAGAGTGCGCGTGCCGAGATCCGCACGCGCACCTATCTCGAGACGATGGAGCGGGTCCTTCCCCGCATGCGGAAGACGATCCTCGAGCCCGGCCAGAGCACGATCGACATCGACTTCCTCCGCCGCGAGCTGACGACCGGGTCGAACGGCCAACCGTGAGGATGAGCCGCAACGTCGGCGCGACGGCGCTGACCGTCGTGGTGCTCGCGGTCGGCCTCGCCGTGGCGCTGCGCGACCGCCTGCCGGAGCGCGGCACGGATGCGGGCGATCCGAGCGACGTCTTCTGGGAGATGATCGACGTCAGCCGCGAGGGCTCGACGGACGCCTACCTCGATCTCTTCGCCGGCGAGGTGCGCGAGCAACTGGAGACGGTACGCGACGAGATGGGCGAGGCCGCGTTCCAGCAGTACCTCCGCCAGCGGGTCGCCGGCCTGAAGGGGGTCGCCGTGACCGGCAGGGAAGACCTGGGCGGCACGGTGCGTCTCGAGGTCGAGTACGTCCGCGAGGCGAGCTACGAGACGCAGAGTCTCGATCTGCGCGTCGCCCGCGGCCAGTGGCGCATCGTCGCCCTCGGCCCGACGCACGAGCGCGAACCGCCGGTTCCCTACGGCACGCCGGTCGGCCCAGCCGAATGACGGCAGGAGGAAGAACACGATGAGAAAGCTCGTCATCGCTCTTCTCGGGCTCTTTCGCCGGATCTCGCTGGCGGTTCGAAAGCTCCGCGGCCGCTCAGAGGACGATGTCGCCGCGCAGCGGGTGACGAGCGGCCGCGCCTGGGACGAGTTCTGCGACACGCTGAAGGCCGCCGGAGCGTCGCTGAACTTCCCGGGGACGCCCCGCGACTCCTTCAACCAGGCCGAGGGCTACCGCTACCTGAGCCGTCTGGCCCGGGCCGGACTGATGGCCTTCGTCGAACACGCGGACCCACGGGCGCCGGTGCTCCACCGGGTCGCCAACGAGACGGTCAAGCTCGGCTCCGACAACCCGGACAACCACTACCTGACCGCCGCGCTGTCCGGCGCCTACGAGTACCGGATCACCGGCCGCCGCAACACGGTCGCCTACCTCGGCTTCGGCACCCAGGCCGGGCACTACGGACAGGGCGGCGGCCTGCCGCCGACCGGCTACGTCGAGGCGGCGGAACTCGAAACGGACGACGACGCCCGGTTCGAACTCGTCCTCAGTTGCGAGCAGCAGGAAGGCAACTGGCTGCCGATGAAGCCCGACACGGGAATGCTGATCGTGCGCCAGACCTTCCTCGACCGGCGCACCGAGATCCCGGCCGAACTGCACATCGAGCGGATCAACTGCGCTCCCGAGGAGAAGCGCCCCGCGCCCCTGACACCGGCGCAGGTCGACGAGGGGCTGCGCTCGGCGAGCACCCTGGTCGCCGGCGCCTCGCTCCTGTTCGCGAAGTGGGCGCGCGACTTCCAGAAGCACTCGAACAGGCTGCCCCGCTTCGACCAGGAGACGTCGAACCAGGCCGGCGGCGACCCGAACATCGCCTACTACCACTCGCACTGGCGGCTGGCCGAGGACGAGGCGCTGGTCATCGAAGCGACACCGCCCGAGTGCGAACACTGGAACTTCCAGCTCAACAACTACTGGATGGAGTCGCTCGACTACCGCTACCACACGATCCACACGAACAAGCACCTGGCGCACTACGAACCGGATGGCTCCGTCCGCCTGATCGTGGCCCACGAAGATCCGGGGCTGCCGAACTGGCTCGACACCGCCGGGCACACCTCCGGCACGATGTGCTTCCGCTGGATCCGCGCCGAGGAGCACCCGGAGCCCGGGACGCGGGTCGTCAAGCTGGCCGAGCTGCAGGCTTGCCATCGTTGACCGTGTGCCGCTCTACTGGGTGCGCCGGCGTCCTCGCCGGCATCCGGGATTCGGCATGACGCCGAAGCCGGTCACCGAAACCTCGACCGACTACACCCGGCCGTACCGACCCTTTCCCGTCAAGCTACTGAATGCGGCCGGGCGTATTGGCCGGCCGCGAAGACTCGACGTCGACAGGATGGTCGCGAAGGCCCGAAGGAGAACCGGCCTCTCCAGTTTCGGCGACGAGTGGTTCATGGAGCCCCTGTCGGTTCTCGTCCGTTCGATCAACGAGGAGGCCGATCTCACGCTCCTGGGCCGGCTGATCCAGCGGCGGCGAATCGAGGGAGCGCTGGTTACACGCCTGCGCGTCGAGGAGCTCCTCCGCCACCGGCCGGAGATCTGCAACATCGACCTCGGCCCGATCGTCGTGATCGCCGGCCTGCAACGGACCGGCACGACGACGTTGCACCGGCTGATCGCCTCCCACCCCGAGATGCGCGCCGTCGAGGCCTGGGAGGGACTGAATCCCTTGCCCCTGCCACGGGAGGAGCCGGGCGATCCTCACACCCGGATCCGACGGGCGCTCATCGCCGAGCGGGCCATCGCCTACATGGCTCCCGCCTTCTTCGCCGTTCATCCAGCCGAACACGACGCCCCGGAGGAGGACGTGCTCCTGCTCGACGTCGCCTTCATGAGCCAGTCGGCGGAAGCGACCATGCATGTGCCGACCTATGCCCGCTGGCTGGAGGACCAGGACCATACGCGGGCGTACAAGGAGTTCCGCACCCTGCTTCAGGTCCTGCGCTGGCAACGGCCGCGTCGTCACTGGGTGCTCAAGACGCCGCATCACATGGAGTACCTCGATGTCCTCCTCGACGTCTTTCCGGCAGTCACGGTCGTCCGGACACACCGCGATCCGCTGAAAACGATTCCCTCCTTCTGCAGCATGGTCGCCCACGGCCGCGGCCTGTTCAGCGACCGGATCGACCCGCTTGAGATCGGCGCGCACTGGTTCGCCAAAACGCGCCGCCTGATCGAGCTGACCGCTCGCGTTCGGGAAGCCGCGGACCCGCGCCGCTTCGTCGACGTCTCCTACTACGACCTGGTCGACGATCCGATGGCCGTGCTGGGAAAGATCTACGAACGGGCCGGCATCCCCTTCGGACCGGACGCGCTGAAAGCCGCGGAGCGGACCGCGAGCCGCAACGTTCAGCACCGCTACGGGCGGCATGTCTACACACCGGAGAGCTTCGGCCTGAGCCGGGAAATCATCGAGCACGGAATGGCGGCCTACCGGAAGCGGCACCGCATTCCGCGTGAGTAAGCTGACAAGCCGCATGAAGAAGCTCTTCAACGTGCTCCGCAAGGCGGTCCGGGACCGGGCGGCCGAGCGGCCGGAGATCGAGCCCCTTGCCGATTCCGTTCGGATCGACGACAAGACCTGCCTGGTGACCGGAGCCAACACCGGCGTCGGCAAGGCCGTCGCCATCGACCTGGCCAGGCGCGGCGGCCACGTCCTGATGGCCTGCCGGAGCGGGCATCCCGAGGCCGGCGAAGACGTGAGGGCGGCCTCCGGCTCCGACCGGGTCCAGATGCTGCGGGTCGATCTCTCGGACATGCGCTCGGTGCATCGGCTCTGCGACGAGCTGCGCGACCTGGGAACGGTGCTCGACATCGCGGTCCTCAACGCCGGCCTCATGCCGCGTCGCGCCCGCCGCACGCCGCAGGGCTTCGAGACGATGTTCGCCGTCCACTTCCTCGCCAACCGCGTGCTGGTCGACCGCTGGCTGAGCGACGGGACGGTTCGCCCGGCGAACCCGATCGAGGAGGCACCCCGGATCGTCATCGTCTCCTCCGACGCCCACCGCTCCGCAGAGCCGATCGACTTCGACCGCTTCGGCGAGTTCACGGACTACGGCGTCCGGGACGGGATCAGGCACTACGGCGCGAGCAAGCTCGTCCTCTGTACCTACGCGACCGAACTCTCGCGTCGCCTGAACCGCGACGGCGAGGGCCATGTCGTGGTCCACTCGCTCTGCCCCGGCCCCGTCAACACCGCCATCGCGCGGGAAACCCCGTGGTTCCTGAAACCCCTGGTGGTCCCGATGATGAGGTTCTTCTTCCTGACGCCGGAGAAGGCCGCCAGACCCGTTAGCTACCTGTGCTGCGCCGACGACGCCGGCAAGCGCAGCGGCATCTACCTGCACATGCTGCGCGAGAAGCGCCCGTCCGAGCACGCCACCGAACCGGCCAACGGCGCCCGGCTGTGGCAGGCCAGCGCGGCGCTGCTCAAGGCGCAGGCGCCGCCGAAACTGGGTGCGCCGGCGTCCCCGCCGGCATGCGGCGCGAAGCGCCGGCTCTGAACCGTCCGCCGCACGCCACCAACCTCATGGCCTACCGACCCGGATCCGGCCTTTCGAAGGCCTTCCAACACATGTGGGAGCTCTCCTCGCCGAAGCCGGTGGCCGATCGGGTCGACATGTCGGGCAGGAAGGTGATCGTCACCGGCGGAACGCCCGGGTCGATCGGCTACCAGGTCGCCAGAACGCTCGCCGCCTGGGGCGCCGACGTCGTGGTCACCTGCCCGCGCGACAGCGCAACCGCCAGGGAGACCCTGTTGCGGGATCTTGGGGACGCCGGGCGGCGACCGAATGGAGTCGAGGCCCACCGGCTCGATCTCGCCGACGCCGGAAGCGTCGCGGACTTCGCCGCCTGGTACCGCGAGATCTCCGGCGGCCGCCTGGACGTGCTGGTCAACAACGCCGGCATCCTCCGCGACGTGCTCTGGCGCTGGCGCGAGCGGAGGGTTTCCGCCGACGGGTTCGAGATCCACTGGCGCACGAACTACCTCGGCACCTTCCACCTGACCCGCCTGCTGCTGCCGATGCTCCTCGAGTCCGGCCGGCGGAGCGGCGATGCGCGGGTAGTCAACGTCTCCTCGCACCAGCACGACAAGGGCAGCAACGATCGTCTCTTCGCGTCCCCGGACAGGCTTGACTCCTGGACCGCCTATGGCCAGTCCAAGCTGGCCCTGATCCACCACGCCTTCGAGCTGCAGCGCCGCTACGCCGCGGAAGGCAACGTCCGATCGGCCGCTCTGCATCCGGGCTCCGCCTACTCGAACATGACGTTCGGCTGGCAGGACGAGCCCCGGTGGCTCAGGCGGACGAAGCGTCTGTTCACGCCGCTGGCGCCGCTGATCCTCCTGACGCCGGAGCAGGCCGCCCAGACGACGATCCACTGCGCGACGGATCCGCACCTGGAGGGCGGCCACTACCATGAGCGCTGCGCGAAGGCCGAGCCCATCCCCGACGCCCGGGACAACGCCGCGTCGCGACGCCTCTGGGAAGAAACGGACCGCTGGTTCCGGTCGCTCGGCCAACGGTAGCGGCGCAGGAGGTCCCCGATGTTCAAACACTCCATCGATTCGGAGCCGGTAGAGATCGACGCGCCGATCGAGGTGGCTTGGGACCTCCTTGCCGATCTCGACCGCTACCACGAGTGGAATCCCTTCGCCCGGACCTACACGAAGACGGATGTCCGCGTAGGCTCACCCATCCACTTCGACGTCAAGCTGGACCGCTACAACCGGAAGCAGACCGAGCGCATCGCGATCGTCGAACCGCCGAACCGCCTGGCCTGGAGCACGAACGTCGCCCTCGGACTCGTCAAGGCGCTGCGCGTGCAGCGACTCGAGAAGCGAAGCGAGACGAGCTGCACCTACTTCAACACCGACACCCTCGAAGGGCCACTGGCGCCCGTGGCCCGCCTCCTGTTCGGCGGCGCCATGCACCGCGGCTTCGCAAGCGTCGGCCGGGCGCTCAAGCAGACGGCGGAGGATCGGCACAGCCGCTAGCCGCCCACGCCGAGACCGACATCGCGGCGATCAGCCGCGCTGGCTACTGGACCCGAAGACGCTAAGGTGTTCCCATGACCACCTCCAGGCTGATCCAGTTCGTGGTCGCCCCCGGCGTTCTTCTGGCGGTTGCCTGTACGCCGACCGAAACCGTCCCCGCAGCCAGGTTCCCGGCACCCGAGGGCTACATCACCGGTGTCGTCCAGAGCGCCCAGGGCCCCGAAGCCGGCGTCTGGGTGATCGCCGAGACGGGAGACCTGCCGACGAAGTTCGTGAAGATCGTCGTCACCGACGACGACGGCCGGTTCATGCTGCCGGAACTTCCCGATGCGGGCTACGCCGTGTGGGTGCGGGGGTATGGGCTCGTCGACTCCGAGCCGCTCGAGATGAGGCCCACGGCCGATCCTGTCACGCTCCAGGCAACCAACGCCGCGACTCCGGAGAAAGCCGCGAAGGTCTATCCCGGCGACTACTGGCTGTCCCTGATGGCGCCGCCGGACGAGAGCCTCTTCCCCGGTACCGGCGACGACGGCAACGGCATGGGAACCCGCATGCTGTCCCAGGCCCACTGGCTCGACTCGCTGAAGTCGGACTGCAACTTCTGCCACCAGCTCGGAAGCCGCCAGACCCGCACCGTCGATCATGTGTTCGAGGCCAAGCCGGAGCTCACCACCCACAAGGAAGCCTGGGAGTGGCGGCTGGGCACCGGAGTGCGCGGTAACCAGATGTACAACGTGCTCCGGATTCAGGGCATGGACGCGTCTCTCGACGTCTACGCCGACTGGACGGAGCGCATCGCCGCGGGAGAGCTGCCGCCGGCGCCGCCGCGGCCCCAGGGGATCGAGCGCAACCTCGTCCTCACGCTTTGGGACGTCGGCAGCGACAAGACGTTCATGCACGACCTCGTGTCGACCGACAAGAACAACCCCGGCATCAACCCCGGCGGCCCCATCTACGCCGCGAGCTCGGGACACGGCCAGCTCGTGGTCCTGGACCCCGTCCAGAACGTGAGCTACGCCCGGAACATCCCCACCCGCGAACCGCGAAGCGAGGTCCCGTCGCGCTTCCCGCCGCCGATGCGGCCGTCCTTCTTCTGGGGCGACGAGCACATCTGGGGCAATCCCCCCTATAACCCGTCCGACCCGCACAACCCGATGATCGACAGCAAGGGCCGCGTCTGGCTGACCTCCAAGATCCGCGGCGCGCGCCGCCCGCCGGCATGGTGCAGCGACCCGGAGAACAAGTACGCCGCCTGGTGGGCGCCGCGGTCGGGCGGCCGTCACGCCTCCTTCTTCGACCCGGTGACGCAGAAGTTCACGCTGATCGAGACCTGCTTCTCGACTCACCACCTGCAGTTCGACAACGACGCCAACGAAACCGTGTACTTCAACGGCGGCGGCGCCGGCTTCTCCTGGGTCGACACGAAGGTCTTCGACGAGACCGGCGACGAGCAGCAGGCCGTCGGCTGGTGCCCCCTGGTCGTCGACACGAACGGCGACGGCGAGATCACCAAGCCCTGGAACGTCGCGGTCGCCTCGGCGGGCGGTTACACCTACCGTGTCGATGCCGTCAGGGCCCAGGAAGAACAGGCCGCGGCAGGCGAGGTCGAGACGACGCCGGAGCCCGACCCGCGTTATGACACCCAACTCTCCTACGGCCTCTACTCGGTCATTCCGAGCCCGGTCGACGACTCGTTGTGGGGTGCCTCCCAGACCTACCCCGGCTACATCATCCGCCTGATGCGCGGCGAGGACGCGCCGGCGAGTTGCCGGTCGCAGATCTTCCGCGTCCCGGAACCAGGCTTCGACCCGCGCGGCATCGACATCACGAGCGACGGGGTGGTGTGGACGGCGCTTGCGGGCAGCAGCCACCTGGCGAGCCTGGATGTCCGCAAGTGCGAGCCGCGGGACGAGCCGGACAGCCCGGACGGCAGCCAGTGCCCGGAGGGCTGGACCCTGCACCGGACCGAGGGCCCCAGGATGAAGGGGTCGGAGGTACCGGCGGATTTCCACTACTACAACTGGGTCGACCAGCACGACGTCGGCGGCTTCGGCGAGAACACGCCGATCGCTACCGGATCGAACTCGGACAGCCTGCTGGTCCTCGACCCCGACACCGGCGAGTGGACCACGCTGCGGGTCCCCTACCCCCTCGGCTTCTTCTCCCGCGGCCTCGACGGCCGCATCGACGATCCCGACGCCGGCTGGAAGGGCCGCGCCCTGTGGGCCAACTACGGCACGAACTACATCTGGCACACCGAGGGCGGCAAGGGCACCCGCGGCAAGTTCGTCAAGTTCCAGATCCGGCCTGATCCGCTGGCGCGCTAGCGCGTCGGCGCGGCGACGGCGGAGTCACCCGCCCGCAGCGGGTCCGAGGGGGAGGGTCCCAGCGGCCGCTCGGCCTACACCTAGTTTGGTTTTCCCAGAGACGATGGGCCAGTGCGATACTGCGGCGGATGCGATTGCGCCGAAGTCAAAGGGAGGCGATGTCTCGGACCCCGCATCGCCTCAGCAGGCGTGGGCTACTCGGACTTCTGGCAGCGGCGGTGTCTCTTCCCAAGAGGATCGGACGTGCCGCGGCGTCTCAGCAAGAGCCGGCTGGGACCAGCGGAGTCACCCGCGTTGACCGGTGGCACCAGACCAACGACCGGGTCTGGCTCGGTGAGCGGTTCTGGGCGAATCCGATGGAGGACTGGCGGGTGGTGGATGGGGCGGCCGAGGTGCAGACCTCCGCCGGTGACCGGAACGTCCACCTGATCACGCATCGGTTGACTGGCGAAGGGCGCTTTCGGATGTCGGTGCGTTGCCGGCAGGTGGAAGGCGGCGAACGGGACGGTGGCGTGGGGTTCCGGATCGGTGTTCGCAACCGGATCGACGATCATCGGAGCAACTGCTTCGCGCGTGGCGTTGGGGTCGATGCCGGGCTGGTCGACGGCCGGCTGGTGCTTGGAGGAGCGAGCTCGGAGGCCGCCGACGGCGATGCCGTGGCAGGCGAAGGGATCATCCTGGTTCTTGAAGGCAGAACCGAGGGCCAGGACTGTGAGCTCAGCCTGACGGCTCGGACCGCCTCCGGAAGTGAGTTGGGCAACCTCACTCATACGGTGCCGGCCGCGGACGTCGTCGGGAACGTCGCGATCGTCAGCAACTTCGACCGGGAGATCGCTAAGGGCGAGGGCGCCCGTTACCGGTTCAGCGAGTGGACGGTGGACGGGGATGCCTTCGAGGTCAACCAGGACCGCCGTTTCGGGCCGATCCTGTGGTCGATGTACTCGCTGAGCGACTCTCGCGGCGACGACGGGTTCGTGGTCAAGCTGACGGCGCTTCTCCCGCCACTGGGAAAGGAGGATGGCCGGCGGGTCGAGCTGCACACGGAGCACGACGGGGAGTGGCGATCCCACGGTTTCGTCGAGCTCGACCCGGACGCATGGACGGCAACGTTCCGGTTGACCAACTGGAACGAACGGGTCGCCGCGCCGTTCCGCGTCGTTTACCGCGAACGGCACACGGACGGCGGCGAGACGGAGCACGAGTGGCGGGGCACGATCCGGGCTAACCCTGCCGGGCGGCCGCTGCGGCTCGCGGGACTCACTTGCCAAAACGACTACTCGTTCCCCTATGCACCGGTCGCGGACCACGTCCTGGCCCGGGATCCCGATCTGCTCTTCTTCTCCGGCGACCAGCTCTATGAGAACCACGGCGGCTACGGCCTGATCCGCGAGCCGGCAGGGCCCGCGATCCTCAACTACCTGCGCAAGTACTACATGTTTGGTTGGGCCTTCCGCGAAACGATGCGGGACCGCCCGACGTTATGTATTCCGGATGACCACGATGTGTTCCAGGGCAACATCTGGGGGGAGGGCGGCAAGGCGATGGACACCGGCCGGGGCACCTCCTCGCTCGGCGGCTACCGGGAGCCGGCGCGGATGGTCAACGTGGTGCACCGCACGAACGCCTCCCATCACCCGGACCCGTTCGACCCGAGGCCGGTCGACCAGGACATCAGCGTCTACTACGGCGACATGGTGTACGGCGGTGTGGGGTTCGCGATCCTCGCCGACCGGCAGTTCAAGAGCGGTCCAGAGCATGTCGACACGGGTCCCGGCCGGGCGGACCACGTGCTGGACGACAGTGTCGACACCTCGGCTCTCGACCAGCCCGGTCTCGCCCTGCTCGGCGAGCGGCAGGAAGCATTCCTGGAGCGCTGGGCAGGCGACATGCGCGGGCACACGATGAAAGTGCTGCTCAGCCAGACGGTGTTCGCCGGCGTCGCCACGCATCACGGTGGCCACGACGACTACCTGATCGCGGATCTCGACTGCGGCGGCTGGCCGCAGACGCCGCGCAACCGACTCGTCCGCATCCTGCGCAAGGCGAAGTGCCTCCACGTCTGCGGCGACCAGCACCTGCCGTCCCTCGTCCAGTACGGCGCGGACGCGCAGCGCGACGGTTGCTGGGCCTTCTGCACGCCGGCGATCAGCGCCGGCTACCCCCGCTGGTGGCGGCCCGACGAAGTGGGCACTCCGCACCAGAACCGGCCCCGGCACGGTCTGGCGCACACCGGCGAGTTCAGCGATCCCTTTGGCAACCACGTCTACGTCTACGCGATCGGGAATCCGGAGGTCGGCACCGCGTTCGACCCCTACGAGCGGGCGCACCAGAAGAGCAGCGGCTTCGGCCTGGTCACGGTCGACACGGAGGCGAAGACCTACCGGATCGAGGCATTCCGCTTTCTGAGCACGGCCGACAGCGCGGACGGCGAGAACGCCCAGTTCCCCGGCTGGCCGGTCACCCTGCACCAGGACGAGAACGCAGGCGAGAACCGGATCGGCTGAGGCATGCGATTACTCTCGCGCGGCACGGCGCGCATGCGCCTTGCGATCTGCCTGCTCGCCACCGGCCTCCTTGCGGCTCAAGCCGTCGAAGCACGCCAGGATTCCGGCCCCCCGCCCGGCTCGCCCGCCTCGCTGACGGAGCCGCTGAACCTTCCCCCCTCCTTCGACGGCCCAGCTCCTCCCGTGCCGCCCGCCGTGATGAACCGGGACGAATCGGGCAAGGCCACGGTCCGGGCCGTTCGCCTCGCCACTCCGCTTCGGATCGACGGCCGGCTCGACGAGGCTCTCTACGAAGCCGTGCCTCCGATTTCGGACTTCCTCCAGGTCGAGCCGCGGCCGGGGGAGCCGGCCACCGACAGGACGGATGTCTGGATCACGTTCGACGAAACCACGGTCTTCGTGTCGCTCCGCTGCTGGCAGGACCCCGACCGGATCGCGGCCAACGACATGAGACGCGACTCGTTCAGCGAAGACGACTACTTCGATATCGCTCTCGACACGTTTTACGATGGTCGTAACGCCGCAGTCTTCACCGTCTACGCCTCGGGCGGCCGCTTCGACGCCCAGGTCACCGACGAGAGCCAGATGAACGTCGACTGGAATCCGGTCTGGGATCTCAGGACGGGAAGGTTCGAGGGTGGGTGGACGGCCGAAGCCGCGATCCCGTTCCGGTCGCTCAGGTATCGGCCCGGCCGCGCGCAGATCTGGGGCGTCAACCTGCAGCGCTACACGCAGTGGAAGAACGAGAGCTCGACCCTGAACCGCATCCCGGTGGCGCTCGGCTCGATGGGCATCATGCAGATGTCGCTGGCCGGACCCCTGGTTGGGCTGGAAGCCCCGCCGGCCTCGAGGAACCTGGAGTTCAAGCCCTATCTGGTGGCCGACATGGTGAGCGACCGCCTGGCCAACCCGGAGATCTCGAACGACGTAAGCGCCGACCTCGGCATCGACATCAAGTACGGAGTCAGCCAAAACCTCACCGCCGACTTCACGTACAACACCGACTTCGCCCAGGTCGAGGCCGACCAGCAGCAGGTCGATCTGACCCGCTTCAGCCTCTTCTTTCCCGAGAAGCGCGACTTCTTCCTGGAGAACCAGGGGACCTTTGGCTTTGGCGGCGCCCAGGCCGGCGGATTCGGTGGGCCAGACGACACGCCGTCCCTGTTCTACAGCCGCCGCATCGGCCTCCAGCACGGGCGCGCGATCCCGATCGAAGGCGGCGCCCGGCTGACCGGACGGACGGGCCGTTACACGCTCGGGCTGCTGAACATTCAGGCGGACGACGAACCGTTGTCGGGCGCCATGGCGACGAACTTCGGCGTCATGCGGCTCAAGCGGGACATTCTGCGCCGCAGCAGCGTCGGCGTCATCTACACCCGCCGTTCGATCGACCAGAGCGGCGCCGGGCGCAACGAAGCCTACGGCGTCGACGGGACGTTCGCCTTCTTCGACAACCTCACCTTCAACACCTACTGGGCCGAAACGAGCACACTGGGGCTCACTGACGACGACGCCAGCTATCGCCTTCAGATGGACTACAACGGCGACCGCTACGGAGTCCAGCTCGAGCGGCTGCGGGTTGGCGGCAACTTCAACCCGGGCATCGGCTTCGTCCGCCGCCACGACATGCGCCGTTCCTTCGGCGAGTTCCGGTTCAGCCCGCGCCCGGCCGACAGCAAGCTGGTGCGCAAGTACTCCTGGTCCGGGTCGATGGCCTACATCGAGAACGGCGCCGGTCTGGTCGAGACGCGCGAGGCCGAGGCCGAGTTCGGCATCGAGTTCCACAGCGGGGACGAGATCGAACTGACGTATGTGCGGAGCTACGAGTTCCTCCCGCATCCGTTCCCCATCGCCTCGGACATCACGCTCGGGGTCGGCGGCTATGACTTCGACTACGTGCAGGCCCAGCTGCAACTGGGCCAGCAGCGGCGGATCTCGGGCGGGTTCTTCCTCGAGTACGGCGACTTCTACAACGGCCGGAAGACGTCCTTCGGCTGGGGCTGGGGGCGCCTGAGTCTGAGTTCTCAGTTCCTGCTCGAACCCGGCATCTCGTTCAATCGCGTGGAGTTGCCGCAGGGCGACTTCGACGTGGAGCTCGTCGACGTGCGCGCGATCTACACGGTGAACCCGCGCATGTTCGTGAGCGCGCTGTTCCAGTACGACTCCGAAAGCCGGGGACTGGCGGCGAACGTGCGGCTGCGCTGGGAGTACACGCCCGGCAGCGAGCTGTTCGTCGTCTACAACGAACAGCGCGACACGCTGACGTCGGGCTTCCCCGGGCTCAACGACAGCGCGCTGATCGTGAAGGTCACGCGGCTGTTCCAGTTGTAACCACAGGACACCAGGAGCCGGCCAGGGGGCCGGCGCACCCGGTCCTAGCGGGACATCAGCACGACCAGTCGATGAGGCTCCGTCGTCGACGTGTGGTGCATCAGGACATCCTGCTTGCCGTCCTGGTTCAGGTCCGTCAACCAGGTGTACTCCTCATCCTCGGGCACGGGGATCGCGATCCGCTGAGGCTTCTTCGCGAGCAAACCCGGCCCCGGCACGCCGAGATGGACATGCAGCATCTTCCGGTTCCTCGCGATTAGAACGTCGGAGCGTCCGTCGCCGTTCATGTCTCCCATCCGGACCGCCGGCCAGAACGCTCTTTCGCCGCTCCTCCTGGGAGTTCTGGGCCTGATCTGGCGTACGGCGTTCGGGCGGTCGCCGTAGCGGCCATCCTCCATGCGGAACATCTCGAGATCGAACGACCCGGCGCCGGTCAGAATCGACATGACGAGCACGCGGATGGCCGAGAAGACCGTTGGCTCGAAGGCCGTCACGACCACATCGACCTGGCCGTCGCGATCGAAATCGTGCCGGTCGATTCCAGAGACGATGCCCTCGGACTCGACCACGGCGCCCGGTTCGGGGGCGAACTCCACGTTTCCACCCGGGCCCGGAGCGCCGGGGTACACCTCGTACGAGGAGTGCATCTTCCACAGGCTCGAGCCCTTGAGCGAGAACACGACGAGGTCGGTCACGCCGTCGCCGTTCATGTCGGTCAGCGAGTGCAGCACCCTGCCGCTGCTTTCCCCTTCCGGCATGTGGTCCATGCGCCGCCTCCGGATTCCCTCCGGCGCGGCCAGCGAGGCGATCTGGTCGGAGTCGAACGCGATCCCGGTCGTGAACGTCCTGGCCTCCGGTGAGAACAGCCCCTGTTCGGTCTGAAGATGCACCTCGAAGCGGCCGTCGTTCCAGAACACGAGGTCGCTGCGGCCATCCAGGTCGTAGTCCATCTCGTGGATCCGGCCGCCCTCGTCCCAGGGGTGGTAGCGATAGCCGTCGGCGCCGTAGACCCGGTCGAGCCCGCTGGTTGGCCCCACCGTCACGGGCTCGGCGAACCGGCCGGCCGGCATCTGGACCAGTACGTGGAAGCCGTGACCGTGCGCCAGCACGAGGTCGTCCCGGCCGTCTCCGTTCACGTCGCGAGTCATGTCCACGTGGAGAACTTCGCCCCTGGCGGACTCCCTGAAATCGGACGTCACCGCGACCAGGTCCCGTTCCGTCGCCGACTCCAGATCGAACCAGGTGAGCCGGCCGCCTCCGTAGGCGATCAACCGGTCCCGGCCATCGATTCCGGCAACGTCGACGAAGGACACCTCGGCGCGCAGCGTGGCTTCGGCCGCCGTTGACCAGTCGCCATCGACAAACGAGAGAACGCGCAGGCGGCGGTCTCCATCACCGTCCAGGTGCACGGCAGCCACGTCTGCGACCGGCCGGCCCGTGAGGAACCCGGTCAGAACGGTCAGGCGTTCCGCGACGTCCACGACCAGCTCGTGACGGCTGGGAGCGAACGCCGCGGGTGGCTCGGAGCTCGCGTGGACGGCAACCGGCATCATGCATCCCGACAGACATACCCGCATCGCCAGCAGGCTGATCCGGGCCGGCCGGTGTCGTCTCTCGTCGGGGACTGTCGCTCGTCTCTTCATGTTGGTCCTCCTGCCTTCGGGGCATGTTGACCTCGTCAACATACAGCCTCTTGTTGACGCTGTCAACACCCACTCGTCCTGCCGCCAGAGATCGAGCCCGGCGATCACGAGCCGCTCTTGCCATAATCGCCCATGGCCGAACGGGCTCGCACCTACCACCATGGAGACCTTCGAGCGTCGCTGGTCGAGGAAGCCGCCGCGATGATCTCGGAGGGCGGCGCCGCCAGCGTAACGATGAGGGCGATAGGCAGCCGCCTCGGTGTATCGCGGGGAGCGCCCTACCGCCACTTCCCCGACAAGACGGCCCTCCTGGTCGCGGTCGCGGTCGCGGGGTTCAAGCGTCTCAACCGGCGCCTGGGGTCCGGCGACGCAGGAGCCTCTTCATCCAGCGTCGAGCGACTCCGGCGCATGGGCGAGCAGTACGTGCGCTTCGCCCTGAAGCACCCGGCGCACTATCGCCTGATGTACGGCAAGGAGGCCCTTGCACGCCAGGATCAGCCGGAACTGCGAAAGGCAGCCGGAGCTCTGCTCGAGAACCTGATCGATGTGATCCGGGTTCACCAGCAGCGCGGCGAGATCGAGGGAGGCGACCCGCGAGCGCAGGCCTACGTCGCATGGAGCGCGGTCCACGGCCTGGCGTCGCTGCTGATCGAGAAACAGATCGACCCGAATGTCGACGTGGACGACCTGATCCGGCAGACCACCCAGACGATCCTGGACGGAATGCGAGATCGCAGCCAGGACTAGCCATGGCCAGAGTCCGCCGGCGGGCTCAACGGGCGACCAGCATCGTCACCCGATGAGGCTCCGTCGTCGACGCGTGGTGCATCAGCAGGTCCTGCTTGCCGTCCCTGTTGAGATCCACGAGCCAGGTGTACTCCTCGTCGTTGGGGATCGCGACCGCCACCTTTTGAGGCTGCCGGGTGAACAGATCCGGTCCCGGCACACCGGCGAAGACGAGCAACTTCCGATGGGTTTCCTCTATCAGCAGGTCCGAGCGGCCGTCGCCGGTCACATCCCCGATCAGCAGGGTGGTGTTGAACGCGCGCAGGTGACGCTTCTGCGTCTTCCGTTCCTCGTGCATGGCCCCTCGAAGCACGATGTCCAGCGGCACCCACCCGAACTCCCTGACACTGGGGTGGCCATCCAGTTGCATTCTGCGGATGGCGTTGGGTTCGTCGGAATGGAGGCCCTCCTTCATGGGATAGAACTCGAGATCCAGCCAGACGTCATCGCCCATAAACCCCTTGAGCCTCTTCCAGAGACTGCTCTCGAGGTACGCGACCTCGATCGTCGTGAACATCAGATCGAGATCGCCGTCGCCATCGAAGTCGCGCTGGTTCATCCCGAGTTGAATCCTCCCGTCCGACTGGAAGGTGAAGTCGACGGCCCGCGCGAACCGGGTTCCGCCGTCGGGTGCCGGCGCGCCAAGATGCACCTCGCAGGTTGAACGCTTGCGCGAGATGCTCGCGCCTTCCAGAGAGAAGACCACGAGATCCCCGACACCGTCGCCGTTCAGGTCGGCTATCGAGTGAAGCACCCTCCCCGTCATGTCTCCGGTGGCGAGGGAGGAGAGTCGGTCAGAGTCGAATGCGACATCGGTCGTGAAGGTCTCTGCCACCGGTGAAAACAGCCCATCTTCGTCCTGGTGGTGAACCGCGAAATGGTCCCCGTTCCAGAACACCAGGTCGCGGCGTCCGTCCAGGTCGTTGTCCATCTCGTGGACGCGGCTTTCATCCCAGGGGTTGTACCGGTAGCCATCGGCCCCGTAGATCCTGCTCAGGTCAGCGGACCGACCGATCTTCACCGGATCCGCCAACTCGCCGGCGCTCGTCTGGATGAACACGCTGAAGCCATCGACGCCCGGCACGACCAGGTCGTCGCGGCCGTCGCCGTTCACGTCCCGACTGACGTCGACATGAGGGATCTCACCGCCGCGAGGCGGGTCGAAGCTTGCAGTGACCGCGACCAGCGGGCGTTCAGTCGCCGATTCGGGATCGAACCAGTTCAGGCGACCGGGATCGTAGGTGAGCAGCCGGTCGCGTCCGCCGATACTGGCCACGTCAACGAATCGCACGTCGCGACCGAGTGTCGCCTCGGTTTGCGTCGCCCAGGCGCCGTCTCCGAACTCGTAGATACGCAGGCGGCGTTCGTCACCGTCGTCGATTCCCACGACCGCAAGCTCCGCGCTTGAGCTCCCGAGTAGGAACCCCGTCAAGACGGTCTGACGTTTCGCGGAGCCGGTGACGACCTCGTACTGCGTGAAAGCGAACTCCGCGGCCTCGGAAGTGGATTGCGCGGCGGCAGGCCCCAAGCCACCCGAGAGGAGTACTCCGAAAGACAGAATTCGCGACAGGCCTCGTCGAAGCGGCATCGCGCGGGCGCTAGCCGAAGTGCCGACTTCCTTCATTTGGCCACCAGTATCGTCACCCGATGCGGCTCGGTAGTGAACGTGTGATGCATGAGGACGTCCTGCTTGCCGTCCCTGTTGAGGTCCACCAACCAGGTGTACTCCTCGTTCGGCATGGCGATCGCGACTTCCTCAGGCCTTCCGGCGAACAGCTCGGGCCCCGGCACGCCAAGAAAGACGTTCAGACCCTTCCGGCCCTTCTGCACGAGCAGATCCAGGCGGCTGTCGCCGTTCACATCCCCGACCAGAACCGAGGGATGGAAGATTCCCTTTTCTCCCGAAACGCCGGGAGCGCGGCCTCTGATCTTGCGGACGGCGCTCGGTTTGCCGGAGTAGAGGCGACCCTCCATGCGGTAGAAGTCAAGACGCATCGGCACGGAACGGGTCAACATCCCGGCGCCGATCATGCGGACCGTCTTGAAGACGCCGAACCTCATCGTTCTGAACATCACGTCGACCTGACCGTCGTTGTCGAAGTCGTACGGACCGATCTCGTAAGGGAGGCTGTCCGAGAGAATCGTGGCGCCGGCATCGGGTGCGAACACCGTGCCGCCCTCGGGTGTTGGCGCGCCCGGGTGGACCTCGTACGTGAAGCGCACGTTCCACATGCTCCTGATGTCCAGCGAGAAGACCACGAGGTCGGCGACGCCATCGCCGTTCAGGTCGGTCAACGAACGCAGCACTCTCCCGGTCGGGGCTCCGGTCAGGCTGTCGTCGATACGCCTGTGGCGCACCTCCTCCGGAGCGGCGAGCGAGGCGTGGTCGTCCGAGTCGAACGCCACCTCGGTCGTGAACGTCGTGCTGGCCTCGGTGGCGAACAGACCCCGCTGGTCCTGGAGATGCACCGCGAAGTGGTCCTGGTTCCAGAACACCAGGTCCCGGCGTCCGTCCAGGTCGTAGTCCATCTCGTGGACGCGGCCGCCGTCGTCCCACGGCCGGAACCTGGAGCCATCGCCGCGGTAGACCCGGTCCGGCCCGCTCGAGGGGCCGATGGTCACCGGATCGGCGAACGTCCCGCCGCTCCCCTGGACGAACACATGGAAGGCGTGGTTCTGCGGCACGACGAGCTCGTCGCGGCCGTCGCCGTTCAGGTCACGCGTGATGTCGACATGGACAACCTCACCCCTCCGCGGCGATCTGAAGTCGGACTCCACCGCAGCGAGTTCCCGCTCCGTCTCTGACTCGGCATCGAACCAGGTCAGCCGGCCGCCGCCGTAGACGACCAGCCGGTCCCGGCCGTCGATCGCGGCCACGTCAACGAAGGAGGTTTCGGACCGTAACGTGGTTTCGACTTCCGGCACCCAATCACCGCCGCTGAACGTGAGGATCCGCAGGCGCCGGCCATCGTTCTCATCGCTGTCCACGACCGCGAGGTCCGCCATCGAGCTTCCCAGGAGGAAGCCCGTCAGGATGGTCTGGCGCTCGCGGGCGCCGGTAGCCACGTCGTACCGCTCGAAGGCAAGCTGCTCCGCCGGCTGGACGCCGGGAAGCGTGGCGGCAGGTCCTACGCATCCGTACAGGCACACCCTGAGCGTGAGTATGGCGAATCGGCCTCGCCGATGGTGCCTCGCTCCGCCGCGCGCCGTTCTCTTTCTCATGGCTTTCTTCTCCCTCCAACCAGAAGTTGACTGCGTCAACATACACAGCTTTGTTGACATTGTCAACAAACTCTCGGAGAGGGCGGCATCCTCCACTGCGGCACCTCGGTTTCCCCGCTGTCTCCTGGACAAGACGGGGACTCCCACGACGAGGACCGGCTAGGGGATCAGCCCCACTCCGGCCTCCACACCTCCTGGTTGTCCGTCGGGACCCTTCTCGCCCGACGAGCGTTCGGAGTCCGGAGTTCGACATTCACCCGACGCGCGATCGCCCGGGCGATGTCCTCCTGAATCTGAATCTCGGAGATCGTGCCGAGGACCCGGTCGTAGTGGCGGGACCAGAGATGGATGCCGTCGGTGACCCGGATGAGCTGAACCGAGATCCGTACACGGTCACCGGATCTTCGTACGCTGCCCTCGAGGATCGCCGACACGCCCACTTTCCGGCCGAACCTGGGAGCGCTCAGGCCGGTCAAGCCCCGGTCGAAGGAGGAGGTCCGGGACAGGACCCGCAGTCCATCGACCCGCACCAGCGCCTCGATGACCTCCTCCACCAACCCCTCGCAGAAGAAGTCCTGTTCCGGGTCGGAACTCATGTTCGCGAAGGGCCTGATCGCGATCGATCCTCCGACCGGGGTCTTCACCGGAGCCGTAAAGCGGTAGCCGCGGCCGGGAACCGTGACGACGTACTGCGTCTCCCGATCCTGACCCAGGATCTTCCGCAGCACGGACAGGTTGTGCGTGAGGTTGCTCTCGGCGACGTTGGTGTCGGGCCACACCATGGCCATCAGCTCGTCCTTGTGGATCAGACGGTCGCGGTTCTCGACCAGCACCTTCAGCGTCTGGAAGACCTTCGGCCGTACTGGAACGACCCGCCCACTGCGCAGCAACCGGCGCTCGGCAGCATCGAGAAGAAACGGCCCGAAGGCGTAGGTGGGACGCTCTGCCACCAGGAACCTCCGTCAGGGACCGGACGCCGGCCTTCACGCGGGTTGCGCTCAGCGGCGCCGGGATTTGATTCGGAATCTTGGATCCTAGCAGCCCGCGTCGCTAGCGGCGCTCGGGCAGCGCGAAGACGTACAAGTTGCCGCCCCGAGCGCGCGCGGCGCCCTCGGGCGTATGGCGGAGGCTTCCCGGCCCGGTCGATATGGCCACGTACTGGCGACCGTCGACGGCATAGGAGATCGGATAGCCCATGGCCGGGGCACCCAGACCGACTTCCCATAGAACCTCGCCGGTCTCGTGGTCGAAGGCTCGGAAGCCGCCACTCGAATCGCCACCGAAGATCAGGCCGCCGCCCGTCGCCACGACCGAGTAGGTCGCGCCCTCGGTCTCGAACAGCCACTTCGTCTCACCCGTGACGGCGGAGATCGCGTACACCGTGCCGAGGTACTCCTCGCCGGGTGCCTGGATGTGGTCGGCCGCCAGGTTGTAAATCGCCACCTGCTGCTCGAAAGCCTGCGCCCGCGGACTGTTCGTGTCGGCCGTCACCAGCATCCGCGCGCACATGTTGCGCAGCGGGTAGTACATCGTTTGGGTGAGCGGGCTGTATGAGCCGGCCTCCCAGTCCTTCCCACCGATCCAGGTCGGACACACGAGCATCTCCTGATCGAGCTCCGTGAAGATGATCTCGGTGTTCTCGACCGCCCGCCCGGTCGTCTCGTCGATGTCGACGACCACGTTCTGCGGCACGGTCGGCCGCGCCCACAGGAACTCGCCGGTCACACGGTCCAGCGTGTAGACGAAGCCGGTCTTGCCCGGGATGCCTGTCATCAGCTTGCGTGTCTCGCCCGGTTCGAGGCCCTCCCGGATCCAGCGCACGGCCTCCGGGTCGGGCGAAACCGGCAGGTCGACGAGGATGCGTTCGAACGGATGGTCGAGGTCCCAGTGGTCGTTCAGGTGCTGGAAGTACCACCGGATCTCGCCTGTGTCGGCCTCCAGCGCCAGGGTCGAGTTGTGGTACAGGTGCGTCAACTCCGTTCCACCGAGCATGAACTTCGGCGCCGGCGAAGTAACGGCGGTGCCGAAGTAGATGAGCTCAAGCTCCGGGTCGTAGCTCGGCACCATCCAGGTGCCGACGTGGTGCCGCTTCTCGAACGGCACGTCGCCCCAGGTCTCGTCCCCGGGCTCGCCCGGCGCCGGCATCGTGCGCGTCCGCCAGAGTTCCTCCCCGGTCAGCGCGTCGAGCGCGACCATGATGCAGGACTCCGGCCCGCCCCAGGGACGGCAGCTCCTTCCCGAAACGACGCGGCCATCCGCGACGATCGGGCCCGAACTGTGGGTGGCGGGATTGACCTGCCAGTCCAGGATCTGCGTCTCCCAGACCAGTTCGCCGGTCTCGGCGTCCAGGGCGAAAGCGTGGTTGTCGTCGCTGTTGTTCAGGATCAGCCGGTCGTAGATCGCGATGTTCCGGTTGTTCTTCGCATTGAAGCCGACCTGGGCGTAGAGCCCCTCGGGCTGCTCCCGCGTGTAGCGCCAGATGAAGTGCCCGGTCGTCGAGTCGACCGCCTCGATCGTGTCTTCGAACGAGGGGATGTAGAGAACGCCGTCGTAGGCCAGAGGCGTGATCTCGGAGGTCCCGACGGCGATCTCCCGTGACCAGACCAGACCTAGCTGGTCGACATTCCCGCGGTCGACCTGGTCCAGGGGGCTGTAACCCCAACTGTCGTGCGTGCGCCGGAACATCAGCCATTCTGAATCGGGCGGGTTCCGGAGCATCTCCTGGGTGACCGGTACGAAACCGGTCTCGGTGACCGGTACGAAACCGGTCTCGGTGACCGGCACGAACGTCGACGCCGCGTCCTGGGCTGACGATGGGGCGCCAAGCCAGACGCTGAGGGCCAGCGTCAACACCGCCAGCCCGCGTACGCGCGGGCGAGCACTCCTCACTGCGGCGCCTCCGTTCCTCGTTGTCTTCAAGACGAACGGGGGACTGTAGCAGCCGCGACAGGCAGCGTTCCGGGTGACATGATCGACGAATCCGCCAACACGCAGGAGCGTCCGACATGAGGCAGCACGACACCGCCGGGATCGGAGAATCGAGCCGCCGCGACTTCCTGAGCCGAAGCGCCGGTTTCGCTGCGCTGGCGGCGTCGACCGGCTTCGCGCCCGCCGCCGCCTCACCCGCCGCCGCTGCCGGCAGGCCACTCCAGCAGGAGGACGCGCCGGATCGAATCACGATTCGGTCGGTCGACGCCTACCCGGTCTACATCAACCAGCGCTCCGAGGGTCTGCTCGATCCGCCCGTCTTCGACGGCGACGACGATCCCCGCCGCTGGCGCTACGGCGGGCCCTTCGAGCAGCTTCCCTCGGCGATCATCGCGATCATCAAGACGGACGCCGGGATCACCGGCTTCGGCATGGGCGCCGGCGGCAGCGCCGCGGTCGAGATCATCGACGGCCATCTCAAGCACCTGCTGGTCGGAACGAACCCGCTCAACGTCGATCAGCTCTGGGACCAGATGTACAGCTCGGCAGTGCTCTACGGCCGGCGCGGCATCTTCGCGATGGCGCTCTCCGCCGTCGACACGGCGCTCTGGGACATCAAGGGCAAGCACGCCGGCAGGTCGGTTCACGCGCTGCTTGGAGGGAATCCGGACGACCGCGTCGCCGTCTACCAGACCGGCGGCGACATCGCGGCCGGCAAAGGCCTGGGTATCCGCCACTTCAAGCGCATCCTGCCGATCGGTCCCCACAGTACGGAGGCCGAAACGGAGAGATACATCGAGGATGTCCTCGCTGCCCGCGACGCGATGGGGCCCGAGGGCAACCTGATGACGGACTGCGTCTCGCGCAACGGCACCGTCGACTGGGCGGTCGGCGTCGCCGACCGGCTCCGTCCGGCGAACCTCTACTTCATGGAGGAACTGTTGTCGCCGGACGACGTCTTCGGCTACGCCGAGCTGGTCGAGAAGATCGGCGGCGGCGGTCCCGGCTGGACGAAGGTGGCCTGCGGCGAGCACGAGTACACGGAGCACGGCTTCGAGGTCCTGGTGCGGCTCGGATCGGCCGAAGTCCTGCAGCCGGACATCACCTGGTGCGGCGGCCTGACCGCGGCGAAGCGCATCGCCGACCTGATCGAAGCGGCCGGCCTCGAACTCGTGCCACACCGCGGCGGCAGCCTCTGGGGACTCCCCATCTCGCTGACCGCCCCGAGCTGCACGATGGCGGAGAGCTTCGCCACCGGCTCGACCGTCCTCGACGCGATGCAGGCGCCGTTCGAGAACGGCGACTTCCTGGCGCCCAGCGAGCCCGGTTTCGGCACCGGGCTCACCGAGGAGATGGTCCTCGACCACCAGCTCCGGCCGTGAAGTAGCATCCCGCCTTCCGCATGAAGTCGTTCAGCCGCCTTGTCTGCGTGCCGGCCGCAGCGTTCCTCCTGACGGCCGGTCTCGGCGCCCAGGAGACTGCCTTCGTGCCGGTCACCGAGACCGGTTTCGTACCGGTCACTCAGGAGATGCTGAATGACCCGGAACCGGGCCAGTGGCTGCACTGGCGGGGCACGCAGAACGCCTGGGGCTACAGCCCGCTCGACCAGATCACGACCGCGAACGTCGGCCAGCTTCAACTGGTCTGGGCCTGGGCGATGGACGACACCGGCCCCCAGGAAGCGGCGCCGCTGATCCACAACGGGGTCATGTACCTGCCGAGCCCCGGCGCGGTGGTCCAGGCCCTCGACGCCGCCACCGGGGACCTGCTCTGGGAGTACCGGCCCGAGCCGGTGGGCGACGGCTCCGGCGCCTTCGGCCGCGGCGTGCAGAAGAACATCGCGATCTTCGGCGACCGCATCTACGGCGCCAGCCCCGCGGCGACGATCTTCGCGCTCGACGCCAGGAGCGGGAAACTGATCTGGGAAACCAGGACCGCCGACACGAGCCTCGGCTACCGCTACACGGCGGGCCCGATCGTCGCCAACGGCAAGCTGGTCACCGGCATCACCGGCTGCGGCCGCTACAAGGACGACGTCTGCTTCATCACCGGCCACGATCCCGAAACCGGCGAGGAGCTCTGGCGCACGTCGACGATCGCGCGCCCCGGCGAGCCGGGGGGCGACACCTGGGGCGACCTGCCGCTCCGCTTCCGCGCCGGCAGCGACGCCTGGATCGCAGGCAGCTACGACCCGGAACTGAAGATCGTCTACTGGGCCACGTCCCAGGCCAAGCCCTGGGCCCGCTCCGTGCGCGGCACGGACGGCGACGCGCTGTACACGAACTCCAGCCTCGCGCTCGATCCCGACACCGGGGAGCTGCTCTGGTACTACCAGTACCTGCCCGGCGAGACCCACGACATGGACGAGGTGTTCGAGACCCTCCTCATCGACGTCGACGGCCGCAAGAAGCTCTACAAGATGGGCAAGCTCGGCATCCTCTGGCAGCTCGACCGGGAGACCGGCGAGTTCCTGGACGCGATCGACATCGGCTACCAGAACCTCGTCGACGTCGACCGCGAGACGGGCGAAGTGACCTACCGCCCGGAACTGATCCCTGAGATCGGCGTCGAGATCAACATGTGCCCGAGCACGTCCGGCTTCAAGGGCTGGCGTGCCATGTCCTACGACCCGAACACCGGCGCCCTCTACATCCCGGTGACGATGAACTGCGAACTGGCGACGTTCGGCCCGGTCGAGCGCGTCCTCGGCGGGGGCGGCGCGGGTCCGGTGAAGCGCATCAACACGCTGCACCCCTACTCCGGCGGCAACCTGGGCGAGTTGCTGGTCATCGACGTGCGCGAGGGGGACATCATGTGGCGGCACCGCACGGAGTCGCCGATCAACACGGCCGCGCTGGCGACCGGAGGCGGCGTCGTCTTCGCCGGCGACTACGACCGCTACGTCTACGCCTACGAGGCGCGTACCGGCGAGATCCTCTGGCAGACTCGGTTACCCACGTCGGCCCAGGGCTTCCCCGTGTCCTACCTCGCCGGCGGCCGCCAGTACGTGGCGATTCCGGTGGGAACAGGCGGCGCCAGTTGGGCGACGATGCTGCCGCGCGACCTCACTCCCCACATCCGGCGGCCAACCAACGGCAACTCGATCCATGTGTTCGCCTTGCCGGCGGATCTGCCGGTTGCGACCGCGCGGAGCCGGACGGCAGCAACCGACCGCGACGGGGCAGCGGTCGCGGCCGGCACCTCACTATCCGTCTGGGACGGCGTCTACACCGCCGCGCAGGCGGAGCGCGGCGCCGCGCCGTACCTCGAGAACTGCGCCACCTGCCACGGCGAGGACCTCGGCGGCGGCAGCAACTCGCCGGGCCTCCGCGGCGTCAGCTTCCAGTTCCTGTGGGGAGGCAAGACGCTGCACGAACTCTTCGAGGCGATCCGAACCACCATGCCGACCGACAATCCGGCCAGCCTGCCACGGGGGACTTACCTCGACATCCTGACGTACATGCTGCAGGTGAACGAGTTCCCGGCGGGTGACGAGGCACTCGATGCGGAGGCGCTGGGCAACATCCTGATCACCGAAAGGCGCTGAGCTTCCCTCCTTCGCTGGCGGTCCAGTACATGACGTTCAGCGGGAAGCCCTAGTTGATCGTCTCGATCACGGCGTCGCGCCGCTTGTCCTTGTGGACGAACTCACGCTAGTACGGCGGACGGATGTCGAGCCGGTCGCCGTAGCCCCGGACGCCGCCCTCGCCGTCGTCGCTCTAGCGGTCCGCCGACGGGCGAACGCCTCATCCGGCTTCACAGATCGACTCCTTCTTCGAGGATCGCTCGGCGCATCGGTTCCGTTGCCGACTCGATCGGAACGATGTCGAGCGGAAACTCCGTCAAGTCCGCGGCGCGGGCGGAGAGTTCGAAGAAGCGGTCAGTCCGCAAGCCGACCACCGCGATGTCGATGTCGGACCGCCAAGTGAAGCGCCGCGCCGGATCGAATGCCGACCCGACACCGACAACCCGGCGAGCGCCGTGGCGCTTGAGAAACGCGGCGATTCGATGGGCGTCGCTCTTCGCTCTGGCCCGGCGGCCCGGCGGCAGTCGGGTGCGGCGGACGTGGTCCAGTAGAACGCGTCGATCCATCGTCCAAGTATAGGTTTGTGCTCTGACGAGAGTTCAGGACACTCCGACCCGGCGAGCCGAATCGGCCCCGTCCATCGGTTCATCGAAGTTGTGAGGCTGGTTCCGGTGAGGTTGAAGAAGTTCCGTTGGGCGGGCTGTTCCTCCTAGCCCGCGGGCCCGCAACCAAGGGCCCAAACGAGTCTATTCTCCGACGGCTACTGGAATCGCCTCCACCAACAGCGCCAGCGCGCTCTGCAACGAAGCGTCGGCGTGCCCGCCGAACGAACCCTCGTAGAGGCCGAGCCGGACCACCACCATCTCGTGTGAAGGCACGATGATCGTGCTCTGGCCGCCGGCGCCCTGCATGCTGAACGCGCTGTTCGGCAGTGACGGGTAGCGCTTGCTGCCGCCGCGCGGCGGGTTGTTGATCCAGAAGAAGCCGCCGTAGATCGGCCGGCCGTCGGCGACCCAGGCCGGTGCGGGAGTGCTGACGAACTCGACGAAACCCTCGGGCAGCACGCGCTCCCCGGTCGGCGCAACGCCGTCGTGGAGGTAGAGCTGGCCCAGCCGCGCCCAGGTGCGGCCGGATCCGAAGCCGTAGCCGTTCAGCAGGAAGTTGCCGTAGGGATCCGCCTCGGCGACGAAGCGCCGGACGCCGATCCGGTCGAAGAGGTGCTTCTGGGGGAACTGGTGGTAGTTCTCGTCCCGGCCCTCGACCGCCAGGCGCACCAGGTGGTTGGTCAGGATCGGGTCGCAGTTTCGGTAGCGGCCGATCGTGTTCGGCGGCCACTGCGGCGGCCGCTCGGTGGCCCAGAGGTGAGAGTTCACCGTGCCGGTGTAGAGGTAGAGGTGGTCCGGATAGCCCATCTCCGCCTCGTCGTACTCCGGGTCCCCGGCGTTCACGCAGCGCAGGCCGCTCGACATGCGGAGGATGTCCTGGATGCGGATCGTGCCGCGAACGTCGTCCGGATCCTCGTGCCAGGAGTCGACCGGCGCCAACTGGTCGAGCGTGTACTCGCCCTGCTCGATCAGCACGCCCATCAGGGTCGCCGAGAGGCTCTTGTTCATCGACCAGCTCTCTAGCGGCGTATCCTCGTCGATCCCCTCGCGGTAGCGCTCAGCAATGAGCCGGCCGCGATGGAGCACGACGAACGCCAGGGTCATCGCCTCCGGCTCGAAGGCGGCCTCAACGGCTGCGGCGAGCTTCTCCGCGTCCACGTCGTCGGGAAGCGGCTCGTCCGGTAGCGCGTCGCCCATCGGCCAGGGAGCGTTCTCGTCGAGCGTGCTCGCCACTGGCACCGTCTCGTAGAACGGCGCGTCCTCCCCCTTGGGCAGCGCGACGCAGCCCTGGTCGCCGTGGAGCACCGCGGTTCGGGTCACCCCGGTGTCGCTCGTGATGTGGACTTGCCCGTTCTCTCGGTCGAGGACCCGTCCCGGCAAGCGGTCACGGTAGCTATGGCGGGAGGTGAACCCGCCGATCTGCGTCCAGGCGTCCTCGAAGTCGAGTCCGGTCAGGAAGACGGCCGAACACAGGACCTTGGCGAACCCGGCGGCTTCGTGCTCGATGAAGTCGCCCGGAGGCGGCACGCGGACGGTGTCGAGCTCGTGTTCCTGCCCACGCGCGATCAGGCTCTCGGTCAGCGTCGGTTCCTGACCGGCGGCCGGTGGCAGGTTCCCGCCGGCATCGGCGCAGCCGGCGAACAGCGCCGCCGCGAGGACGATCCAGCGGGTTGCCCGCCCTCCCGTACTACGCATCATTCTTGGTCCACCGGGGCGATACAACGCGGAGGCACTCGCAGCCTCCACGCTACGACGCAGAGGGTGCCGTACAGCGTCCCCTCCCCTAATCGCTGAATCAGTCCGCGGACGGGCTCTGCTGCCGGCATGAGCATCAGAACGAAGGTGGCGAGCCAGAACACCGCCAGAAGCGCCCATGCCAACCTGGCCATCGCGGAGACGGCCGGATTGCGTGCCAGCAGCAGCAGGCCGACCGTAGTCGCCACGAAGGTGATCGCGGCCCACAGGTTGTGGAGTGTCTGCGTCAGGCTCCCATCGAACGGACAGCCCGGATCGCACGGCAGGAAGGCGGAACCGATCCAGACGCCGGGTTCGGAGGCAAGCAGCCAGTAGCCGCCCCGCGCGACGCCGGAAACCGGCACCAGCGGCGCCGCTACCCACAGCAGCGCCAGCCCGAGAATCCCCCACACGACGTGGGCTGTCGCTATCGTGTCCGCCCAGTCCGTGCCGGACGACGTCAGCTCGCTCGTGAACTGGCTGACGAGGTCGTAGTCGGTCTTCAGCCATCCGCCCCCATACACCATGACCGCGTAGACAAGGGCGACGGCCAGAACGAGGGGGCGGTGGTGCGGCTTCATTCACTGTCCGCCGGCCGGTACCAGATCGGCGACGTCCAGGCCATCTCCTGGATCGTCTCGGGGTAGGAGCCGTCCGAGCAGACGGCGGGACGGTCTTCCAGGGCGAGCCGCCGGCAGTCGTACCAGCTCCAGCGCAGGCTGGGGTTCTCGACCACCCGGAGATAGTAGTAGGCGTGCAGGCCAGGATCGAAGTCCTCGTCGCGGTAGACGGCGCAGAGGCTGTCGTGGCCTTCGCCGCTTCGCTCGCCGGTCGCGGGATCGACGCTCGCCCCGTTGTCCGGCGAACCGGCGATCGGAATGACCTGAGTGCGGCCCGTCCCGTCGGCGTCGATCCAGCCCTTGACGAGCTGGAGCTGCTGCAGGAGTCCGGCGCCGTCCGCCGGGTCGCGGGCGGCGAAGGCGAGGAAGGTCGGCGCGGCGCCGTCGCCGGCCTCCGGCAGGTCGCCGCCCATCGGCACGCCGCCGGCGTACGCCTGTTCGAGCAGATCGGTCTGGTCGCACAGGTTCCCGGCATAGCCCCAGCCGCCGAAGAACCGCGGGCGGATTCGCGGCCCCGAGGTGCCGAACACCTCGCGGCGATCCATCGCCTCGAAGATCGCGTCACGGGAGTTCTCGACCGCCCAGACGCCGGCCAGACCGCCGGCATTGCCGTCGATGCCGCTGGTCAGGAGACCCGGCTGAAGGCGCTCCTCGGGCGTCGCCTCCACGGAGACAGCGCCACGCCAGTCCTCTTCCACCACCGCCCCCGGCGTCGCCGTGTGCGTGTCGGTCGACGCGATGACGCCGAGCTTGACCGGATTGAGCCCCGTCTCCATCTCCTCCTCCAGGCCGACGACGAGCGCGGAGCGAACGAAGTCCGTCCGGTCGACGCAGCCGGCCCCGAGCATGCCCTGGTTGCCGTTCTCACCCTCAGGGCACTCCTCGGTTCGCAAGGTGGTCTCGCCGGAAAGCAGGGACTGGACCGTCTCCTCGCGGCCCAGTACCCGCACCGCCTCCACGTCGCACAGCTCGTCCGGCTCGGCGAACACGGAGGCCAGGCCGTTGATGCACTCGGAGCCGCCCTTGTGCTGGAAGATCTCGATGATCGGCTCGCGTTCCAGCCGCTTCTCAGCGTACGCGCGGCGCGCTTCCAGTGTTCCGTCCAGTCCCCGGTACGGCGCCATCCGACCGTTCGCGAGATTGCTGTTGTGCGGGATCGTCAGGTAGTCGCAACCGGGCCTCGCCGACCCGTCGCCGCAGACCTCGTCGAGCCGCTGCCAGAGCAGGCTGTCCGTCGGGGCGTCGATGTACGAGACCGGCAGCTCCGGCACATCCGCGCTCCGGAAGACGACGTTGCGGTGGTAGTTCGAGATCCCCGGCGTGCCGGTGTACTCGTAGCCCACGAAGGTGGTGAAGCTGCACGCCTCCGTCCGGTCGTAGGCGTCCTCGGCCGCTTCGATGATCTCCTGCCATGGGCTCATCGCCCACTCGCGGCAGAGCGATCCGTCCTCGCCGCACAGTTCCTCGGTCCTGCGCGGCGTCTCGGTCGTGATGACGGCGCCGAGCATCTGCATCCCAACGCGCTGGTCCGAGCGGAACGTCGTGCAGAACTCCGAGCCGTAGCGCGGCGACTCCGGATCCCTGCACAGGCGGCGTTCGCCCAGGAACTCGCCGTGGTCGGTCACCGACACGAAGTCGAGCGGCCGATCGATCGTGATGCTGCCCGTAGGCCTGCCGTCCTCGCCGATCGGCCAGAACGGGATCGCCTCGCCCTTCGCGAACCGGTACGCATCCGCCGGCGTCGCGCCGGTGCTGTTGGCTGCCGCGTCGAACGAGAAGCTGGTGTGGACGTGCAGGTCGCCGAACAGCGCCTGGCGGAGCGGCGTGGCGTCGCGGCAGGCAGGCCGATCTTCGGTGCGCGTGATGGCGGCGCCGGAGACGCTTCCGTCCCTGCCTCCGTCCTCGCCCGGCGCCGCACAGGCGGGAACGGCGAACACGAGCAAGGTCAACAGGAGGCGGATCGAATCGGATCTCATTCAGTCTCTCCAGGTCTGCGGATGTGGCGTATCGACCGCCTTGGGTCGGCGACCGACGCTATCGCCCTCTATAGTGACTTCAACTCACTTCAAAGGAGAACGAAGATGAAGCACTCGCTGCCGGTGGTTTCCGCCGTGGCCTTCGCCTCCCTCGCCGCCAGCATCGCGGCCCAGCCCACCCTGAGCGACGACGTGCGCTCCAGGTGGGAAAGCTCCTGCATGATCCGGCACGACAAGTTCGACTACGTGCTACCGGGCGCCATGCGGCGCAACGGCATCGACATGTGGATCGTGACCGACCGGGGCCGCGGCACCCAGCCGATGACGCGCGACTTCGGCATCTCGACCGTCAACGGCCAGAGCTTCTTCATCTTCATCGACCGCGGCGGCGACCGCATCGAACGAATCCAGCTCGGCCGCGAGACCGATCTGGCCACGGAATGCGGCGCCTACGACCGGTTCGGACGGTTCGAAGAGCTGCGGTCGATCGTCGAGGAGCGCGATCCTCAGACCATCGGTCTCAACTACCTCGCAATCCCCTACAGAGCCGAAGGCCTCCACGTAGCGGACGGACTCACGCACACGGACTTCAAGTTCCTCACGAGCGAACTCGGCGAGAAGTATGCGGCCCGCTTCACCTCGGCCCAGCACCTGATCGCCGACTTTCGCGGAGAGCGGGTCGCCGGCGAGATCGTCGAGTTCGCGAAGGTCGGCGACCTCACCCGGCGGCTCCTGGAGCGGGCGCTGTCCAACGAGGTCATCACCCCGGGCAAGACGACGCACAACGACGTTGCCCGCTGGCTGGAGCAGAAGCTGCACGACCACGACCTGCAGCGCGGCTGGTTTCCGACCGTCTACACCCACCTTCCGGACGGCAGCGAGATCGGCGGCACCGAGCGCGTGATCCAGCGCGGCGATGTCCTGCAGATCGACTGGGGCACCGGCCGGAACCACTTCTCGACCGACATCAAGCGTTTCGCCTACGTCCTGCGCGAAGGCGAGACCGAGCCGCCGGCCGGCGTGCTGAAGACGTTCGCCGAATCGAAGAAGGTGCAGGAGATCATCCGCAAGCACGTCCGCTCGGGCCGCACCGGCCGCGAGCAGCTCGACGAACTGAAGCAGATCATCCGGGACGCCGGCTACGTCTACACCGAGCTGGAAGTGGCCGCCCAGGACGCCCCCGGCATCGAGGTCAACGTCGGCATGCACGGGGCCGGCAACATCGGCCACGAGATGGCCGCCAGCCTGTTCGAGATCTACCCGGAACGCACGAAGTACGTCGTCCGCCCCAACTCGATCATCTCGCTCGAGTTCATCGTCTTCATGCCGGCCGAGGAGTGGGACGGCAACAAGATCCCGATCAACGTCGAGGAGAACGCGCTGATCACGGAACGCGGCATCGAGTGGCTGCATCCGCCGCAGTCGCGGGTCCTGGTGATCCGCTAGAGCTACTCGCTGCCGTCGTCATCGCCCCACCAGCGGCGTAGACGTTCGGCGATCGCCTTCTCCGAGCCCTGGTCTGACGGCTCGTAGTAGCGGCGGCCGGACAAGCCGGGCGGCAGGTACTCCTGCTCCTCGAAGTGGCCCTCGACGTCGTGGCCGTACTTGTAGTCCCTGCCGTAGCCCATGTCGCGCATGAGGCCGGTGACCGCGTTGCGCAGGTGCAGCGGCACGGGTTCGTGCGGGGCGTTCCGCACGTCCTCCGTCGCTCGATTCAGGGCCACGTAGGCGGCGTTGCTCTTCGGTGACGTCGCCAGGTACACGGTCGCTTCGGCCAGCGGAATGCGGCCTTCGGGCAAGCCGATGAAGTGGACCGCCTGCTGGGCCGCGACGGCGACGGGCAGCGCACCCGGGTTCGCCAGCCCGATGTCCTCGGCCGCCAGGATGACCAGCCGGCGCGCGATGAAGAGCGGGTCCTCGCCGGCTTCGAGCATTCTCGCCAGCCAGTAAAGCGCGCCGTCCGGCGAGGAGCCGCGGACGGACTTGATGAAGGCCGAGATCGTGTCGTAGTGGCTGTCGCCGGCCTTGTCGTACTGGGGTGTCCGGCGCTGCAGGGCGTCCGAGATGGCTTCCATGTCGATGCGGCGCACGCCGTCCTCGCCCGGCTCGGCCGCCACGACCGCCATCTCCAGGGCGTTCAGGGCGACGCGGGCATCCCCGTTCGCGATGTTCACGAGGTGCGCCACCGCGTCCGACTCCAGTTCCGGGGCCAGCAGGCCCAGACCGCGGCCCTCGTCCGACAACGCGCGCTCGACGATGCCGGTCATCGCTCCTTCGTCCAGGGCGTGCAGGGTGAACACCCGGCAGCGGGACAGGAGCGGCGCGTTGACCTCGAAGGAGGGGTTCTCCGTCGTCGCTCCGATGAAGGTGATCGTGCCGTCCTCGACGTGGGGCAGGATGACGTCCTGCTGAGCCTTGTTGAAGCGGTGGATCTCGTCGACGAACAGGATCGTCGGGCGGCCGTAGAGCGAGCGGAGGTCGTTGGCGCCCTTGACCGCCTTGCGCAGATCCGCGACACCGGCGGACACAGCGCTGACCGGCTCGAAGTGGGCGCGGGTCGTCGTCGCGATGAGCCGCGCCAGGGTCGTCTTGCCGGACCCGGGCGGCCCCCAGAACAGGAGCGACGGTACCCGGTCTGCCTCGATGGAACGCCGCAGCACCTTGTCCTCGGCGAGGATGTGCTCCTGGCCGACGAACTCGTCGAACGTGGCCGGACGCATCCGCTCGGCGAGCGGCGCGGCCGAGCCGGTCCCCGACTCGCCGGCGTCCTCGAACAGGCCGACGGTGCTGGGTTCGCCGGTCATTCATGCTCCAGCGCGGCCACGACATCGGCGTATTGCTCAAGTGCGGCACGCCCCTTCGGCGTCAAGTCGTAGACGCCGCGCGGAGAATCGGCGGGGCGCTCAAACCAACCGTAGTGATCGGCGTACATGATCGCCCTGGCTCGGCCGACACCGATCGCCTTGGCGGTCACGGCAGCCTTGGTCGGACCGTTGAGGCCAAGATGGGACGCGCAGCGCAGCGCATCCTGCCGGTAGGCAGTCATGATCTTGCGGCGGCTCGAGCCACCCTGGTTCGGGTCGCCCACCCGGCGCTGGAACTCCCGCAGCAACCGCCTGACGCTGTGTTTGCGCGGGCGCGGCCGGTAGGGCGCCGGGTCGAGCAGTGCCTCCACGAACGGCGTCGGATCGAGCCGAACGGTAAGAAGCCCCAGCCCGAGCCGGCGGCAGAGCGCCAGTGCGTCCTTCCGCCGGGTCGTGCGGTCCGAGAACGGTGGAACCGCGAGATAGACGTTGTCGGAGAGACCCTGCCGCTTGATCCCCTGGAAGACCAGTCGCAGAGAGAACGCGGTCTTGAGCTCGACGATCACCGGCGGCTCCTCGCTCCGGATGGCGACCAGGTCGCAGCCGTTGACCTCGCCCTTCACGGCGTAGCCCTGCCCCTCGAGGAACGCCTTTACCGGCGGGTACAGGGTCTGCTCGCGCACGCGGATGCCGAGTATACGATCGCGTTTCTGCGACATTCACGGAGGCTCTTGGGGGCGATGAGAACGACTCACAGGACCCGCACCGCCGCACTCGCCGGCGCCGTTGCCGCCACGATGCTGACCGGCTGTGGTGCGCCGCCAGGCGAGGTCGACTCACCGGCCGCTGCCGGCCAACCGCCCAACATCATCCTCATCATGGCGGACGATCTCGGCTACGGCGATGTCAGCCCGTTCGATGGCTGGATAGAAACGCCGAACCTGGACCGGCTGGCCGCGAGCGGCATGATGCTGACCGACTTCCACACCAGCGGCGCGGTCTGTTCGCCGACCCGCGCCGGCCTGGTCACGGGCCGCTACCAGCACCGGGCCGGGGTTCCCGCCGTGCTGCTCGCCAACTCGGACAGCCCGCTCTACCACCAGGGCATCGACGCCGGGGCCCACACGATCGCCGAGGGCTTCCGCGAGCTCGGCTACAGGACCGCGGTGTTCGGCAAGTGGCACCTCGGTTACCTGCCGCAGTTCAAGCCGCCGCTGCACGGTTTCGACCAGTTCAGGGGTTTCGTGAGCGGCAACATCGACTACCACTCGCACGTCGATCGGATGGGCCGTCCCGACTGGTGGAACGGCGAGAGTCTCGAGGACGAACACGGCTACCTGCCCGACCTGATCGGCGCTCACGCGGAGCGGTTCATCGACGAGCACCGGGACGAACCGTTCTTCCTCTATCTCGCGCACCACGCTCCGCACTACCCGTACCAGGGTCCAGGCGACCCGGCGGACCGCACCGTCGGCGGCGAGTTCCCGACCCGGGGCTCGGCCACCGACCCCAAGCGCGCCTACCGCGAGATGGTCGTGTCGATGGACGACGCCATCGGTCGCGTCCTCGACGCCCTCGAGGAACAGGGCCTTTCCGGAGACACGCTGGTGTGGTTCTTCTCGGACAACGGCGCAACGCCGTTGGGTTCCAACGGCCCGTTGCGCGGCCACAAGGCCAGCTACTGGGAGGGCGGCCACCGCGTTCCCTCGATCGCCTCGATGCCCGGCCGGATCGCTGCGGGCTCGACCTCCGACGCGATCACGTCGACGCTTGACGTGATGCCGACCGTCCTCGCCATGGCCGGCGGCGCGGCGCATCCCGACCTGCCGTTCGACGGCATCGACGTCGGGCCGGTGCTCTTCGACGGCCGGGACCTGCCGTCCCGCCAACTCTTCTGGACCAGCGCCGGCCAGTTCTGGCGCGGCGCCGCCGTGCGCGACGGGCGCTACAAGCTGGTCATCGACCGCCGAACCCAGCAAGCCGCCGCGGCCGAAGGCGAGGAGGTCACGGATCCGGTGCCCATGCTCTTCGACCTGGAGGCCGACGTCGGCGAGACGACGGACCTCGCCGACGACGAACCGGAGCGGGTCGAGGAGATGATGGCGGCGCTCGCGAACTGGCGAGAGGATGTCGGCATCTCATCGTGAGCGACATCCCGACTTCGCCGCTTCTGGAAGAAGCGAGTGCGTACTACAAAGCACTCCTGCGGCCCGTCTTCGAAGGCCGCAGGTTCGTGCTGCCCGGCAACATCGCCGTCGGGCTCGGAAACGTGGCACGCGAGCTCCGCGGGCTCGGCGCCGAGCGGCCCTTCGTAGTCGCGGGGAGCCGGGGCACGGGAACCGTACCCACCGAAGCCGAGGCGGCGCTGCGCGTGCTCGACGTGCGCGGCGCGGACCCCCTGGAGCACAACCGCAACGTCCAGCGCGCGCTCACCGACCTGCCTTCCGAGGTACAGGACGCTATCGATGCCTGGGATCCGGACCGTTCAGCGAAGACCCTGCACACCGACCCACTCGCCGAGCCCCGGCCGGTGGCCGGCCGAGCGGCCTATGCCGCGCGGCCCGCGGCGTGGACGGCTCTCGAAGACAAGATAGTCATCGACGCCTTCTGGGACGAGGTCGGCGTGCCGCGTGCACCGTCCCGGGTCGTTCCGGCCGAACACCAAGCGCTTCGTGCCGCCGCCGACGCCCTGGACCGCGGCCACGGCACCGTCTGGGCGCCGGACGCCCGCGAAGGCACAAATGCCGGCGCCGTCGCCCTGCGCTGGGTCCGACCCCGCGACGACGGACGGAAGGCCGCGGCGTCACTGGCGCGAATCGCCGACCGCGTCCGCGTCATGCCCTTCCTGGAGGGGGTTCCAGCGAGCATCCATGGCGTCGTGTTTCCGGACGCCGTCGTCGCCTTCCGACCCGTCGAGATGCTGGTCCTGCGGCCGGCGACCGGCGACCGCCTCTTCTACGCCGGCTGCTCGACCTGGTTCGATCCGAGATCCGAAGACCGCGAGACGATGTGCGAGCTCGCCCGCCGCGTCGGCGTCGCGCTGCGCGAGCACGTCGGCTTCCGCGGGTCGTTCGGCATCGACGGCGTCCTGGCCGAGGAGGGGTTCCTGCCAACCGAACTCAACCCGCGGCTCGGCGCCGGAGTGGGCACCCTTGCCGGCGCACTCGGCGACTTTCCACTCATTCTTCTCTGCCTGGCCATCGCCGAAGGCGAAGAACTCGAGTACCGGCCGGAACTCCTCGAGCGCGCGGTGCTCGAGACGGCCGACAACCGCCGCGTCTGCGGCGGCGGCAGGACGACGGAAACCACACTCACCGACACCGGCACCTTCGATCTCGTGGCGGACGTCGACGACTACCGCCAGGCGGCGGCCGGCGAGAACCCCGAGGCGACGCTCCTGTTCGGACCCGGGCCGATCGGCGGGTTCCTGCGGTTCACACTGAATCCCGATCGCAACGAACCCGGGCCACCTTCGGCGCCGCAAGCCGCGCGCGCCTTCCGCCTGGCCGATCGCCTGCTCGGCACAGACTTCGGAGACCTGGAGGCGGCGAAGAATGTGAGGCCGTAGTCGCGACTAGCGCCGGCTTCGCTGGTACAGAAACGACACCGCCACCAGCAGCGCGCCGACGATCAGGAAGGAGAGGATCCGGTAGCCCTGTTCGAGAAAGGAGAGGTCGACCAGGAACGTCTTGCCGACCACGACGAGCAGCAGCACGAGGCCCTGCCACCGCAGGCCTGGGGCGCTGCGACGGATGCCGGCGGCGATCAGGCCCGCCGCCCACAGGAGCCAGACGGCCGACAGAACCACCTGGGCGGCCAGATCGAGGTCGAGGTCGACGTCGAGTCCCTGGACGACGTCCCACGACTCGGTCGACACGGCGACGAGCGCGACAACGTTGGCGACAACCAGCGCCACGGCCCAGACGGGCGCCTCCATCCGCACCTTGGTCCTCAACCGGCTCCGCACGTAGACCGCGGCGCCGATCAGCCCGGCTGCTACTCCGGCCAGGGTCAGGAAGCGCAGGTTGATGAAGAGGAGGTCGCGCTGCCCGCCGAAGGCTGCCGGCGTCATCAGCAGCACGACGCCGAAGAGCGCGACCGAGAAGGCGCGCATCCAGATCGCCGGCAGCCGCGTTCCGGCGACCGCCAGCGCCACGGCCTCCGCAGTCCATGCCAGGGTGATCCAGTCGCCCTCGAGCCGCATCGGGAAGGCGATCGTGGCCAGCAAGGCGGCGAGGACGGCGAACAGCGACCGCAGTTGCCGGGTTCTCCGTTCTTCGCCGGCGCTCCAGCTCGCGAGCGCGCGGGACACCGCCATGTGGACCACGGCCAGGGTCAGAACGGCGCCGGTAAGCAACCACCGCTGGTTCTCGTAGAGGAGCCGCTGCAGCAACAGCACGTAGAAGCCGAGCGCCAGAACCAGCACGCCGAGCTCGGTCGGGCGCAGCCGCCGGGCCAGTCGCGCGCGGGCAAGCGGCAGAGCGAAGTAGATGGCATAGAAGAGCGTGCCGAAGAGGGCGGTCGAGAGAAGCCGGTCGCCCTCGTAGAACTCGACGTACCAGGCAATGAAGTAGACAGCCGTCGCGATCAGGGCGGCCGGCGCCAGGACGCGGAAGCCGCGCAACAGGGCTAGTGCAAGCAGGCTGGCGCTGAGCAGGGCGAGGTAGCTGAAGAGCACGACCTGGGCGTCCGTGCCGGTGCTGAGCAGTGCCGGCGTCAGGTACCCGCCGGCAAGCGCCAGGGCCGCCAGCCGCTGCGAGTCTCGTCGTACCGACTGGCCGATGACCGCGGCGGTGACGAACGCGAGGAACGCGAACGCCGTCGGTTGCGGCACGAGGGCGTAGAAGTCCCACGCCGCGTAGCCCGAGAGATAGACGACGCCGGCGCCGAGTGCCGTCATCCCCTCGGCGAAGTAGCGCATCTTGCGCTTGGCAAGCCCTTCGCCGTAGCCGGCGAGAGCCAGGCCGCTCACCAGCCCGATCAGGACGCGTCCGGTCGGTCCGATCCACTCGTTCTCGAAGGCGTAGCGCAGGAAGAAGGCGGCCGCGATCAGGAGCGTGAGGATGCCGATCCGGTTCAGCCAGCGACCGCCGATCAGCGACTCGAAGTCGATGTCGCGCCAGGCTGCACGCATGGGCTTTCGGGGTTTTGGCGCTGACGGCGCGGGCTCTACGGGCCGGGAACTCGCCGCGGAGGCAGCCGCGCTGGAGCTGGCCGGCGGTGCGGCAGCCTCTGCCGACTCCGACGTCACTCCGGGGCGCTCGCCTTCGCTCCCGCCACGCAGCGCCGCCACCTCCTCGCGTAGCTCGCGGACTCGCGCCTCAAGCGCCTCCACCCGCTGATCGAGGGACTCCGGCACGCGCCGCTTACTCTCCGTCAGCGACCGGGGGTTGTCGCAGCGGCGCCCGCCTTCGCCGCAGCTCGGTCGGCTTGACCTGTACGCCGTAGTGCGCAGCCAGGTAGTCGAGGATCGGCTTCTCCAGGTCGCCCAGCGGCTCGAGACCCTCGTCCTTCTCCATGCGCCGGATCGTCCGGATCCAGCCATCGCGACTCGTGCGGTTCTGGGACAGCAACGTGGCCGAGTGGCATTCGGTGCAGCGGTCGCGCACCGTCTTCCAGGTCCCGGCTTCGTCGCTGATCAAGCCGCTTTCGGCGTCCACTGGAGTGGCTGGCTCCTGCGCTGCCGCGGCCGAAGCCAGCGTGACGAGCAGGGCCAAGGCAAGCCTGTATGGTCGCCGCTTCGCGGCGCGTTGCCTTTCGGAAGCCGGCGGGGACGCCGGCGCACCCAGTCTGCCCCGGCTTCTAGGCCACATAGACCGCGATCCGGTGGCAGGCGTTGTTCAGGTAGCCGCGCGGGTTCCAGCCGGGCAGGACCACCGGCTGCACGTCGCCGTTCGCGTCGGCGGCACGCGCCCAGACTTCGTAGTAACCGGCCTCGGGGAACACCAGGTCCAGATCCCAGTTCTGCCAGGCGAGGCGGTTCGCCGGCGGCTGCAGGTCCGCTCGCGTCCAGGTACGGCCGAAGTCGGTCGAGACGTCCAGCCGCTCGACCCGGTTGTCGCCGGTCCAGGCGTGGCCGTGCAGCGGCAGAACTTCGCCCGCCGGGTGCTGGTACCCGCTCTGCGGATAGGTGATCAAGGACTTGACCGGCATTGCCTCGATGATGCACATGTCCTCGGCGGCGACCTCGGTGCCTGGCGCCACCGATTCGCACGGCACCTTGTAGGACATGCCGGTCATCTTCGGCCCGTCGTGGACGATGTCGCGGATCGCGATCCGCTGCAGCCACTTTCCCGAAGTAGACCCTGGCCAGCCGCCGAACACGAGGCGGAGCGGATGGCCGTTCATCGGGTGGAGCGGCTCGCCGTTCATGCCCCAGGCGATCATCGACTCGGCTTCGAGCGCCTTGGCCATCGGTACGCCTCTGGAGATCGGTACGCCGCCGTCGGCTGTTCTGTCCGTCCCGTAGTAGGCCACGTAGACCGCATCGTCGCCGTAGCCGCAGTCCTCGAGAACGTCCCGCAAGCGGATACCGTCCCAGCGCGGACACCCCACGGCACCCACGGTCCACTGGTTGCCGGAGGCCGGTGGGTCGTACTCCGAGCGGCCGTTGCCGCCGCACTCCATGACGAGTTGGCGACTGACATTCTCGAAGCGCTGCTTGAGTTCGCCGAGGGTGTAGGTCTTCGTGCGAGCCGCCGACTCGCCGTCGATCGTCAAGGTCCAGCCCATCGCGTCCACGTCCTCCGGCGGAAGACCGTTGTTGCGGACGAATAGCCGGTTCGCAGGCGTCACGTCGTCGTCGAGCAGGTGCGCCGGCGTCTCGGCGCAAAGCGGCCGGTCGTTCAGCACGGTCAGGCCGTCCTTGCCCTCGATCGTGAACGGCTCGGCCTGGTTCGCGTACGCAGCCGGAATCAGGCCGGCGGGCATGAAATCCGAGAAGACGATCTTCGCGCCGACCACCGCCGACATCGCGCCCAGTCCCTTGAGAAAGCCTCGCCGGGTGCGGGGGTCCGTGCGCCGGCCCCAGACTTCCCAATCGGCCCGTGTCGGGTCGTCGGCGAAGACCTCGTGGATGCCTCGCACCTTTCTTCTCATGGAAACTCTCCGATCGGCGAGCTGGGAGTTGGCGCGACAGACACTGGGTGCGCCGGCGTCCCCGCCGGCATCCGGCGCGAAGCGCCGGCTTCTGCTGCCTCGGCCGCGCTGTTCCTCCAGCCTACAACCGGCGGCCGCCGGCTTCGTTACTCTCGCCACGACTCCCCTGAGAGGCCACCCCGCGAATGCAAGTCCGCGAGAAGACGATCGGCACCACACGACGAGCCTCCATCGCCATGGCGGCGCTAGTCATCTTCTGCGGCGCCTGCGGGCCGGACGCGGAGCCAGGCGAACCGTCTTCGACCGCTCCACCCAACGTCGTCATCATCCTCGCCGACGACATGGGCTACGGCGACCTGTCCACCTACGGCCACCCGCTCATCCGCACCCCGAACGTCGACCGGCTGGCGGCCGAAGGCCAGCGTTGGACCTCCTTCTACGCCTCGAGCCCGCTGTGCAACCCGAGCCGCATCGCGCTGGCGACCGGGCGAATGCCGATCCGCATCCAGGGCGGGGAGCTGAATCGCTGGTCGAACCTGCCGGCGGACGAGACGACCCTGGGCGACATGTTCCAGGCCGCCGGCTACGCCACCGCCTACATCGGCAAGTGGGGCATGTCCGGCCGCTTCGAGGCCGGCGGCGTCCACCCCAACGACGCGGGCTTCGACTACTTCTACGGCGTCGAGGACTTCAACGACGGCGGACGGAAGCCGGAGGTTCCCCACACTTACGAAGGGATGAAGAACGCAACCAGCGAGGACTTCGTCTTCTCGCTCTTCCGGCAGAAGGAGGTCCTCGAGACGCCGACCCACCAGCCAACCCTGACCCGGCGCTACACGGAGGAATCCGTGGCGTGGCTGCGGCAGCAGATCGGGGCCGGTTCGCCCTTCTTCCTCTACCTCAGCCACACGATGCCGCACGTGCCGATCTTTCGGTCACCAGAGTTCGAGGGCCGCAGCCGGGCCGGCCTCTACGGCGACGTGATCGAGGAGCTGGACTGGTCGGTCGGCCAGGTCGTCGCCGCCCTGGAGGAAGGCGGCGTCGCGGGCGACACGCTGGTCATCTTCTCGAGCGACAACGGTCCCTGGCTCACCTACTACGACCTCGGCGGCTCGCCCGGCCCCTTCCGCGACGGCAAGCACACCGCCTGGGAGGGCGGTTTCCGGGTTCCCGGCGTCTTCTGGTGGCCGGGCACCATCGAGCCCGCGACAATCGACGGCATCGGCGTCCAGGTCGACCTGATGGCAACCCTCGCCGCGATCACGGGGGCGGCGGCGGCGGACCGCCCATTGGATTCGATCGACCTCTCGGGCACTTTGCTTCGCGGCGAACCCAGCCCGCGGAACGAGTGGTCCTACTACGGCACCCGCGGCCGGCTCTGGGCCTACCGGGTCGGCGACCACAAGCTCGTCCTCGAATCCTGGGAATCGCTGGGAAAGGAGGGAGAACTCGCCTGGCGGGGCTTCGACAACGAGCAGATCCACGACCCGCCGCTGCTGTTCGACCTCAGCACGGATCTCGGCGAGCGCTTCGACATCGCCGCCGAACACCCGGAGATCGTCGAACGAATCGAGAGTGCGATCCGCGCGCATCGGGAGTCTCTGAACGCAGCTCCGTAGCGCCGCAGGATGGTCGCCGCTCCGCGGCGCGTAGTCCTCAGAAGCCGGCGAGGACGCCGGCGCACCCAGTCCTGCGGCGTACGCTCAGGGCCGGTCCCGACCAGGCGTCCGCCGGGCTACAATCCCCTGGATGAGCTGGTTCTTCAACAAGGTCCGCATGCCGGAACCGGGCGAGGCGCTTCCCGGCCGCGCCGAGGCGATCCGCGTGCCCACCCGGCACTACGTGCTCGACGCCCCGATCGCTCCGCCCTACCCGGAAGGCAGCGAGCTGGCGATGTTCGGCCTCGGCTGCTTCTGGGGTGCCGAACGCAAGTTCTGGGAGGCTCCGGGGGTCATCACGACCGCGGTCGGCTATGCCGCCGGCGCCACCCCGAACCCGACCTACCAGGAGGTCTGCAGCGGGCTGACCGGACACAACGAGGTGGTCCGCGTGGTCTTTGACCCGGAGCACATCTCGTATGAGGAGCTTCTCCGCATCTTCTGGGAGAGCCACGACCCGACCCAGGGCATGCGCCAGGGGAACGACGTCGGCACCCAGTACCGCTCCGGCATCTATGCCTGCTCGAAAGCGCAGCGCCGCGCCGCCAGGGACTCTCTCGCGGCCTACCAGCAGCGGTTGGTCGCCGCCGGCTACGGCCCGATCACGACCGAGATCCTCGACGCTCCCAACTTCTACTTCGCCGAGGACTACCACCAGCAGTACCTGGCCAAGAACCCCGGCGGCTACTGCGGCCTGGGCGGCACCGGGGTGACCTGCCCGGTCGGTACCGAGGTCGCCGTCGAGCAGGCGGTGTGAACGCCACACACAGGAGGCACAGCAATGGCAGACACCACGGTCGGTATCACCCGCGGTCTCGGCTGGCTGCTCTTCCTCACCGGAGTGCTCGCGCTCGGGGGTGTCGCGATCTACGCCCTCGTCATCGACGACGGGGCGCCGCTCTACATCAAGCTGGGCGTCGGCGCTCTGTACGGCGGCCTGGCTCTGCTGCTGCTTTCCGTACTCCGGCAGCAACTGATCGCCCGGAAGACGGACAAGTACAAGGAAGTGCAGCGATGAGGGCCCCTGAATGCTGATTGCAACCACCGAGACGATCGCCGGCCACGACATCACGCAGACACTGGGGCTGGTGCGCGGCAACACGATCCGCGCCCGCCACGTCGGCAGGGACATCACCGCAGCACTCCGCAACCTCGTCGGCGGCGAGGTCACCGAGTACACGAAGATGGTCGCCGAGAGCCGCGAGCAGGCGCTCGACCGCATGGTCGCGGAGGCGGAGGCGTTGGGCGCCGATGCCGTGGTCGCTGTGCGCTTCACGACTTCGGTGATCACCAGCGGCGCCGCCGAGCTGCTGGCGGTCGGGACCGCAGTGAAACTGCAGCGCCGTTAGCGCAAGTCCATCCGCTCCAGCACGCCGGCCACGAGCAGCGGCCACACCAGCGTGGCGTCGGCGGGGACCTCCGCGAAGCGGCCGCCCTCCTCGACGGGGACGAACTTGCCCCACGACACCCCTTCGCTGTAGCCGCAACCCGAGAGACCGCCCCAGTGCTCCGGCTCGGGGCAGATCCGCACGCCGTAGCGGAAGCGCTGGGGAGGCGCGTCCTCTCCCTCTCGACGCGCCGCTGCCTCCAGGTACGGCGCCACCTGCTGCGCCCAGTTCCGGGGCACACCGCCGCCCACGGTGAAGATGCCGAGCCGCTTCGCCCCCGCCGCCAGCTCGGTGTAGTGCTCCAGGTCGAGGAAAGGGTCGAACCGGATCGGCGCCAGTCCCTGACGCTCCCTGGCCCGGTTGAAGAGCGCGAAGTCGAGCCCGATCTCGGAGTCGGTGAACGCGGGCACGTAGACGGGCACCCCGTGGCGCCATGCCGAGGACAAGACGCCGCGGACCGTCGAGACGTCCCCCTCCGCTTCGGTCAGCCACCGCCCGAACGCCTCGTTCAGCAGGCGCGAGCAGGCGACCTCACCCTCGGGCCACTGCTCCAGCACCGAGTGCACGATCAACTCGACCCGGTCCAGATTGCTCTCCAGTTCCAGCGTGTCGTAGATCCGGTCGTAGCCGGAGTAGTAGGCGGCGCGGTCGTCGAGCGTGCCTGCCGGCGCCTTGAAGTGGATCATCCCGGCGGACTCGACGAAGCCGTGGACCATCAGCGCCCCGGTGCAGACGATCGCGTCGAGCAGCCCGTGGTCGATCATGTCGCACAGGACCAGCCCCTGCTTGGCCGCGGTCATCGCCCCGGTGAACGTGCCAACGACCAGGCAGTCCGGATCCGCCGCCATCTCCTGGAGCACGTCCGCCGCCTCGCCAAGCTGACGGCCCCCGAAGGAGGTTGACTTCATCGCGGCGAGCAGGTCCGAAAAGGAACCTACGGCACTCAGATCGAGCGGCGCGAGCGGTTCCAGTCCCTTCCCGTCGGCGAACTCGGCCGGGCGACGCGCGTCCCCCGGAGACTTGGGCGCTGGATCCTTCATGGAGGCAAGTTCGAAGCTATCGCGGCAGGCCGCGATGCACCCCGCCTCGCTTCGGCTCGATTCTTGCTGCAAGAGACATTTATGACTGACAGGTCTCGGGCTGTGACAGGATCCGCGTTCAAGGCAACGCACGTTTCGCCGCCGAACGAGGGAGAGGGCGGACGCGATTCCGCGGCGAGCTTCGCCCCGACTACGCTGGCGATCGGCTGGACCGTTGTGAACTCACGCGAACCCAGGGAACTCGAGCTCCTCTACCGGCTGAGCCAGACCCTTGGCGAGAGCCTCGAACTGCGCGACGTCACACGGCCGGCGCTCGAGACGCTGGCCGAGCACCTGAACCTGAAGCACGGCACGATCACGCTGCTCAACAGAAAGACCGGCGAGATCCGGATCGAGGTCGCCCACGGATTGAGTGTCGGGCAGATCGCGGAAGCCCGCTACCGCCTCGGCGAGGGCGTGACCGGCCAGGTGATCGAGACGGGCGAGGCCCGGGTGATCCCGAAGACCAGCGAGTCCGAGACCTTCCTCGACCGCACGCGGCGCGGCAAGAGCGCGGAGGTCTCCTTTCTCTGCGTGCCCATCCGCACCGGCAACGAGACATACGGCGCGCTGAGCGTCGACCGGACCTACGAGCCCGACCACGACCTGAACGACGACGTCCGTCTGCTTCTGATCGCGGGCTCCCTGATCGCCCAGGCGGTCAAACTCCGCCGCACCGCGGAGGAGGAGAGGGAGCAGCTCGAGGAGGAGAACGAGCGTCTGCGCGCCCAGCTCCGCGACCGCTTCCGGCCCGCGAACATCGTCGGCAACTCGCACGAGATGCAGGAGGTCTATGACCAGATCGCCACGGTCTCGCGCAGCAACACGAGCGTCCTGATCACGGGTGAGACCGGCACGGGCAAGGAGCTCGTCGCCCAGGCGATCCACTACAACAGCGCCCGTTCGGACCGTCCCTTCGTCAAGGTCCACTGCGCCGCGCTGCCCGAAAGCGTGATCGAGAGTGAGCTGTTCGGGCACGAACGCGGCGCCTTCACCGGCGCGATCCAGCAACGAAAGGGCCGCTTCGAACTCGCCCACACCGGCACGATCTTCCTGGACGAAGTGGGCGACGTGCCGCTCCTGATCCAGATCAAGATGCTGCGGGTGCTGCAGGAACGCGAGTTCGAGCGCGTTGGCGGCACGCGGACGCTACGGGCGGACGTGCGGATCATCGCCGCGACGAACAAGGACCTGTCCGCGATGACCGTGAACGGCGCGTTCCGCGAGGACCTGTTCTACCGCCTGAACGTCTTCCCGATCCACGTGCCGCCGCTGCGCAAGCGCAAGTCGGACATCGTCCAGCTGGCCGACTTCTTTCTCGAGCGCTATGCGCGGGTGAACGGCGGCAACGTGCGCCGGCTGTCGAGCGCCGTGATCGACATGCTGATGAGCTACCACTGGCCCGGCAACGTCCGCGAGCTGGAAAGCTGCATCGAGCGCGCCGTCCTCGTGGCGAGGGACGACGTCATCCACCCCCACCACCTGCCGCCGACCCTCCAGACCGCGGAGAGCTCCGGCACCGAGCCCCCGGGGAGTTTTCAGTACCTGGTCGAGAACTACGAGCGAGACCTGTTGCGCGACGCGCTCAAGAGCGCACGGGGCAACATCGCCGCCGCCTCGCGCAAGCTGCGCACCACGCCCCGGATCACCGGCTACAAGATCAAGAAGTACGGCATCGACCCGAGCCGTTACGCGAACTAGGTTGCCGTCAGCGGAGGCGTCCGGAGGGGAGGGTCCCAGCGGACGCTCACCCCGCTTGGAAGGCGGAGGGATAGGGTTCGCTTCGGTCGACTGCGCTCCGCTATGGCTTGCGTTGATGGAGGTTCTCGGCAGTCGCTTGTCTCCAGCCCGCTGGGGCCCTCCCCTCCGGACGCCTCCGCTGACTGGACCAGGTCGAGGATCACGTTTGTCGGCCGCGAACGGCGTTGCTACAAATTTGTAGTTGATCTGCTTCGCATGAGACCCTCGGGGAGGCGCTACACGGAAGACAAAACCCTGAGTGGAAGCAGGTTGCTGACCGGGATGGGCGTAGATCCCGTCGTTGGCACCTGTGTTGCTACTCAAGCCGCGTAACCGGCAATTTGCCCATTCAAGGAGGTTCTACCCCAATGTTCCGGAAATCAGCCATTCTCCTGACCGTGGCCGCGCTCGGCCTTACGGCCGCGCCGGCCTCCGCCGATGCCTCGTACAGCCTCGATTTCGCGTCCGCCTATGTGTGGCGGGGCATCACCTTCACTGACGGGGCCGTGTGGCAGCCCTCGGTCACGGCTTCGAACGACAGTGGCTTCGCGATCAACGTCTGGGGCAACCTCGACATCGACGACGCGAACGACATGAGCGGCGAGTTCAACGAGATCGATCTCACCGCCTCCTACGGGTTCGGCTCGGACGCCGTCTCCGCCGAGGTCGGCTTCATCGAATACCTGTTCCCGAACACGGAGTTCGCCGGCACGCGCGAGGTCTACCTGTCCCTTGGTTTTGACGTGACGGCGTCCCCCAGTATCTCCGTGTACTACGACATCGACGAGGTCAAGGACTTCTATGCGAACGTCGGCGTCTCGTTCGGCGGCGACGTGAGCGACGCACTGGCCTGGAGTGTCGACGTTTCGGCCGGCTACGCGGGCGACGACTTCGCCGCCGCCTACGGCGGAACCTCCGGAGGCATGTACGACGGCAACGTGACGTTCGGTCTCTCCGGCGGAGCGTGGTCCGCGTTCGTCAGCTACGTCGACGCACTGGACGACGACGCGCTGCCGGAGCAGCCCGTCGACTTCCTCGCCGGGATCGGCTTCTCGTTCTAGAAGACTGGTTACAGCCTGTGCGCCCGGAGCTCCATGAGCTTCGGGCGCTTTCGCGTCAGCGCCCCGTGAACTTCGGCGCGCGCTTCTCCATGAACGCGGTGACGCCTTCCTTGTGGTCGTCCGTCTGGCCGCAGCGGATGTGAGAGATGGCCTCGCGGTCGAGGATGGACCGGAAGTCCGAGTTGACCGCGAGGTTCACGTTCTCCTTCATCCAGCGGTAGCTCACGAGCGGGCCGTGAGCGAGCCGCGACGCGTACTCCATCGCCTCGTCGCGGAAGGTCTCCGCGTCGTAGATGCGATTGACGAGACCGATTCGGCGCGCCTCCTCGGCGTCGATGATGTCGGCCGTGAAGAACAGCTCCTTGGCCACCGCCGGGCCGACCAGCCGCGTCAGCTGCCAGGTCGTGCCCCAGTCGCCGCCGAATCCGACCTTCGAGTAGGCGGTTCCGAACTTCGCCGCGCTCGAGGCCAGGCGAAGGTCGCAGCTTGCCGCCAGACCGAGGCCGGCGCCCATCGCGAAGCCGTTGACCATGGCGATCGTCACCTTGGGCACCGAGTGGACGAGCCAGGCGGCTTCCTGGCCGCGCCGCAGACTGTCGATGCGTTCCTCGAGTGTCGATGGGGCGCCGCTCGATCCGCCCATGCCCGAAACGTCGCCGCCGGCGCAGAAAGCGCGACCCTCGCCGATGAGAGCGATCACGCCGATCTCGGGATCGGCTGCCAGCCGCGGTACTTCCTCCTGAAGCCCGGCGGTGATCTCGGCGGACAGGGCGTTCAGCTTCTTGGGGCGGTTCAGCGTCAGCAAAGCGACGCGATCCTGGACGTCGACCCGGAACTCCGGCTCGGGGGCGGTCTTCATCTCGGCTACGGTCATTCGCGTTCCTCCTGTTTCCTGACTCTCAAGGGAAGGCCCGGAGTGTAGCCCGCGGCAACCCGGCTGGCGCGTACTCGCGCCAGACGCGTCACAGTCCAAGCGGCCGTCTTCGGCCGGTTGGATGTCACCCAGGTGGCGCGTTTCGCGCCACCTGCGAACCCGCACCGCGCGAGTCAGCGAGCGCGGCGGCGGGAACACTTCGCGCTCCCGCGCGTTACAACATTGAGATGCCAGTGGCCGCGCTGAGGCCCGACCCGCTGGCGGCGCCGACGACGAGATCCCGACGCGCCCCGGCGCAGATGACCGCCACACCAGAGGCGGTACGGGTGGACCGCGGCCTGGAGGACGGCGCGCTCATGGCTCGCGTCAAGGACGGCGACGAGCAGGCCTTCGCCGACCTGGTGAACCGCTACAAGGACTCCCTCGTGAACTACCTGACCCGGATGACGCGCAGCCGCGAGCGTGCCCAGGATCTGGCGCAGGAGGCGTTCGTGCGGGTCTACCGTTCCGCTGGCCGCTACCGGGAACGGGGTCAGTTCCAGGCCTTCCTGTTCCGCATCGCCACGAATCAACTGCGCAGCGAAGAGCGTCGCGCCGCCCGCTGGCGGGGTTTGCTGCCGTCGCTAACGGCCGAGCAGAAGCTAAGGCCGCCCGCGCAGTCACCGCAGGGCGCTGCATTGTGCGACGAGGCGGTCAACGCCGTCGCCGCCGCGATTCGACGGCTGCCCCTCCACTACCGCGCGCCCGTCGTGCTCCGCGAGATCGAGGGCTGGCCCTACGCCCGCATCGCCAAGGCGCTCGCCTGCCGCGAAGGAACGGTCAAGTCCCGGGTCCACCGCGCCAAGGACCTGCTGCGAGAAGACCTCCACGACTACTGGAACGGAGGATCGAAGTGACCGAGCACCTCGACCTGAAACGCCTGCCCCGTGAGGAGGCTTCGGACGGCTTCACCGCCAACGTGCTGCGCCGCGTAAGGACGGACCAGGCTCGCGAGCCTGCGCCGCGTCTGAGACTGGCCCTGGCCGCTGTCGCGGTCGTCGTCGTTTCTGCCGCGGGCGGCGCCTGGTGGGCTCAGCAGTCCGCGCCCAGCGAACCGCCGACCGTCACTACGGAGAGCATCGAGCAGCTGAGGTCCGAGTACCAGGAACTCAACCGGGAACTCGAGTCTCTCCGCCGCCTCGCCGAGGACACGCAGCCCTTCGTACCGGTTTCCATCAATCCCCAGACCGAAATCCTTTTCGACCTCCGCGACATCGAACCGCTTCCCGTCAGCCTTGCGTCTACGGGAAGCCGCAGAATCCAATAGGAGTACTTCGTCATGACCACAAGCCGCTTCATCGTCCCCGGTTCTTCCACTCGACTCACTCTCGTCACGACCCTGGCCGCTGTCCTCGCGGCAGGTTCGGGCGCCGCGGCCTTCGCCCAGGAACCCGAAGAGAAGGAGCGTTCCGTCCGCGTCATGGTGCTCGGGGACGGCCAAGTCGAGGTCCTGGAGGACGCGGAGGAGGCCCGCGTGCTGGCTGTCAAGCTCGCCGCTTCGGCTCAGGAGAAAGCGGTGGCCCGTGAGTTCGCGGATCGAGTCCGACCAACACTTGCCCTGCATTGGGGCGGCGCGTATCTCGGCGTCGAACTCGTCAATCTGAACGAGCCGCTCCGAGCTCACTTCGGCGTGCCCGAGGGCAGCGGCGTCATGATCTCGAACGTCATGGAGGACAGCCCGGCATTCCGTGCCGGCGTCCAGGTCGGCGACATCCTGACCCGCTTCGACGGCGAGGACGTCACGAGTTCACGGAAGCTGACGACCATGGTGCGGAAGGCGGAAGCCGGGGATCCGGCCGACATCGAGATCTGGCGTGACGGCAAGGTCGAGACGGTCAGCACGACCCTCGACGAGCGGCCACGACCGAGTCTCGAGGCCAACTCCTTCTACTTCCTCCGCGGGCGCGAAGATCTCGACGGTGACGGCGAGGTCGATGTCCTCATAGGCCCCGACAGCCTCGATGATCTCCCGGGGAAGATCCAGGAGTACTTCAACGGCGACGAGTGGCAGGAGCGCCATGAACGGATGCAACGCTTCCTCCACGAGCGCCGCCCCGACATGAACGCGCTGGAAGACCGTCTCGAAAGCCTGAAGAAGCGGCTCGCGGAACTGGAGCAGCGCCTGGAAGAAAGGGCCGAAGAAGACTGATCGCCAGCGTCCGACGTCGTCTGGCCGGCGGAGGGGCGCGATGGGTGTCGGAGTCGCCGGACAAAGGGACGGTAGAGGACACTCCCGTGAGGACCTTAGGGGACCAAGCGAAGGCGGTCTGCCTAAGCAGAGCAGCCCTGATTTGACGCGACGCCGTGGAGTGGTCGCCAGATCGGCCCGCGGCGAGAAAATCGCGATATGATCGCTTACAATCCGACAAATCCCACCAAAACACCATACTTTATCCTGCTAGAGTCGCCACTTCGTTGGTCTTGAACACTCTGATGACTGCAGGAGCCCCTGAATGGAAACCAAGGACGCCAAACGATCTCTACGGACCCTCGTGGCCGCGACGCTGCTCTTCGGTGTCGCGGTAGCCCTTGCCCCCGCGGTGGCGGAGGCTCAGGTGATCATCATCTGCGGGGTCTACCCCAACTCCACCACGGATGAGTACTCCAACTTCTGCTACGGTCGCGGTTCGGGCTGCCTGGAATGCGTCATCATCGAGTACAGCACCGGCAGTGGCGGGGGAGGGCGTCTCGATCCGCTGCCCAACGGTGCAGCGGCAGCTCCCTACGTCGATCTTCTAGGGCGTCAGGGCGCCGGTCAACCGGTCGGGTTGGCGTCTGGCACAGGACTCTCGAGTCCGAGCTTCAATGAGGCGGTCTGCAAGGAGCCGGGCCTGGACCACCCAGTGCAGACGGCGAGAACCGAACACGTTCCAGCCGCCAGAAAGGACCGCCTCCATACGAGACGCATTCGGGAACTGACGCGATGAGGTTCGCCCTGCCGCTGGCGGGGCTCTCGCTCCTGGCAATCGTCCTGGCCCCGGTAGCCGCTGTGGCCCAACCGGCTGACGCCTCGCCGCCGGTGCTGGGAGACCTCCAACCGCTGGAACTGCCGGAGGAACTCTCGGCGGCGGCGGATGTCCGCTGGCGAGCGGATGGGAGCCTCGTATTCGGTCTTGAGCGCGACGGCGTCTACTCATGGCGTCCTGGGGCCGGGCTCGTCGAGCTGGAGGCCACGCTTTCGGGCAGCACCTACGGACGCGCATCGAGATACGGCAACTACAGTCGTCTAGGCGGCACGACCGACTCGGGGCTGATCTTCGCCGGCGACCTCTTCGGGGTGTATCGGCGGCACGATGGGCGGACCACGCCGCTCAAGGACAACCTGGAGATCGTCGGTGACCTGGATCACCGAGGCGGCCTGACGGTCGCGGTGGGACTTGCCCGGCAGCCCAGTCCTTCTCCGGGGCCGGATGACGTCTGGGAGCCCTACATCGCTTGGTCGATCGGCCCCGAGGGGGATGCGCGGGGCCTGCTTCCGACCCGCGATGGCGGCGCCGCCCTGGAGGCCTGCCATGCCGTCGAACTCGCCGTCAGCCGGTTCGTGGCGGACGATCTGATCCTGGTGATCCCCGGCGCGGAGCCCGGGGCCTTCTTGTACGGCCTCGACGGATCGCTCCGCGGGACCGTGGATGCGGAAGCCTTGTCCGCCACGCGGCCCGACTGCCGGCCGGAGCAGAGAGCGCTTCTGCGCAACGAGGAATCTCGCACTGCCTGGTTGCGCCGGCACCGGTTGATTGACGATGTGGTGGCGAACGATGAAGGCGACGTGTTCTTCTTCGTGCGCCACGTGACGGACGGCGAGGCGCTGCCTAGCGTGGAGGCGACCGCCCGCGATGGCTCAACAGAGGTGACAACGACTCCGCCTGCCGACACCGACCGGACCGCGAAGCAGGTCCCGGAGAACGCCCGAGGAAACGAAGGCCCCGCCGTCAGGCGGGTCGCGGTTGCCCTAGACGGCCTCGACCTCTCGAATCTGGCGGCATCCGCCTCGGAAGGCGAAGCGGTGGTGCTGACCGGTGAACAGGCAGCCCGTGTGCTTGCCCTTGCCAAGGCGCGGGCCGACAGGAGCGAAGCCGCGTCCGCGCACGCGCCCATGGCGAGCGTCTGCTGGGACATCATCCACGCCCGCGTGAAGGACCTGCAGCCGGTGGCAATAGCGCCTTGTGCGGTGACGTCTGATCGAGCGGACGCTCGCCTGCGAGCGGATCTCTCCGGCAACCGGGCGGTACTCCTCATCCGAGGCACTACTCGCCTGGGGTCCCGAGGCGTCGGGCGCCCCGGGGCAGCTTTCGAGGCCCATCTCCGCGCCGGCAGCTAGTGGCCTGGAACGGCTCTTCCCCCACGTCCCACCGGGCGTGTTCATTGGGCAGCTACATCTCGTCGGCCGCAACGGCGCTCCCCCGGTTCCTTCGGCGAGCCGGCATCGTGGCTTGTCTGCCGTTCGCGGCTGCGGTTCAGGTCAAAGCGCAGACTTCGGGAAGTCTTGAGTTCGTTTGCCTGAGCAGCGACGGAGGCGTCCTGCCTCTCACTTCATCCACGACTGGGTCTCCCGACGAGGACTGGCAGGCGATCTCGGCCTTCGCCGACGCCGAAGTCGAGGCGTGCTGGGTATGGACCGAGCTCTGCCCGCCCGTCAGGCGTCCCTTCGGTTCCGATCTGGCACCCGACTGCAGCATCGGTGCGACAGGCGCGCCCGACGCTGCCGGCACCGAGCTCGTCGTGCGGCTTCCGGCACCGGCCGACGAGGATGATGCCACCGGTCTCCGGACATTGACCGCAGCCCCGTCGGCGATGTGGCGTGAGGTGCCCCGCAGCCTTCTGCCGAACTGGAGTGTCGACGCCGGAGTCGTTCGTCTGCCGCACGGGCCCGGGCCGTGGCGCCTGCAGGCTTGCACCGAGCAAGGTTGCTCACGGTGGACGGACGTCCCCGACGGCACCGGGGAGGTCTCGCTCTCATTCCTCAAGGCCCGGACGGCAAGCTATCGGATCGGCACCACGGACGGGGCTCCACTCGTCAACACCCGCTTCCACCTGGTCCGTCCCGGCCGGGGCGGGCTCAGTCAGACCGAGATCCTGGGATTCGAGCAGCCTGACCCGGAAGGTCGCGTTGCGTTCCGGCTCCCGGTCGACCAGGGACCGCCGGCGGTGGTTTCGAGCGACGGGCGGGAGGCGGTGGCGTTCCTTGCGTTGCGCGACGTACCGGCGCGGGTGGAGCTGGGGCCGGGTCTCGTACTGAACGGCCGCGTCGTGAACAGTGTGGGCGAGCCGGTGGCCGCTGAACTCCGTGGTCACTCCTTCATCCGGAACGGTTTTGGCCTGACCCAGATGCAGAGGGGTCGCACAGGCCCCGCCGGGGTTTTCCGGCTGGCCGGTTTCTCGGCCGGCGACGCGACCCTACGGGCCGTCGCCGAGGGGAGCATTGGGCTGGAGTTCGCCCGCCGGCTGAAGCTAGAGGACTCCACGGATCTGGGGGAAATCGTCTTGACGGAGATGGAGGTCGCTTGGGTTCGGGTAGTCGATGCCGTGCGGCGTTCTCCGGTCGCCAGCGCGGTCGTCCGCACCGCGGATGACGAGTGGCGTACCGACGCGGACGGTCTTGCCGGCGTGGAGGTGCGCTACACGAGGGAACTTCAGGTCGTGGCGCCGGGCTACGGGTTCGCCGTTGCTCGCCTTCCACCCCGCGTCGGACGCGCGCCGGCTGAACCGTTCCCGATCGAGCTGGAGCCCGCTCTGAACGTGACGGGAATCTACGTATCGGCGGATGGCCTGACGCCGGCTGCGAACGGCCGGCTCAGCGCCCAGGGCGGCCAGAACCTCAGGCTGAGCGCAGCGATTCAACCGGACGGCGCCTTCTCCATCGACCTTCCCGGCGGCGGCGCATGGGACCTGGAACTGGTGGCCGGCAATGCCGGTTCCGTGCGCCTGGAGGTAGCGGGCATCGGCGGGGAGACGATCGACTTCGGCGTCGTTCGGGCACCACCGTCGGCTGCGATCTTCGGCTATCTGGTGGGCGAAGGTTATGAGCCACTGGCCGGGGTCACCGTGACCTCGTCCCTGCGGTCCGAGTCGGGGCCACTCCTGACGCCGCTTCTAGGCAGCACCCTGACGGCGACTTCGGGCCCGGAGGGCTACTTCGAGCTCCACGGGCTGGAAGCGGGCCCCGCCGTGGTCCGGTTTGCGGCCGAAGGGTACGCACCCCACCGGCTTGAGTTCCAGATCGAGGGCGCGGTGCCCATCGACGTCGGCACGATCGAGCTTTCTCAAGGCAAGCGGATTGCAGTGCGTTCGGACACTGTGCGTGGTCTGGTGGAGATGGAGATCGGCGATGCGGTGCCGCCTGAGAAGATGACCGCGGCACTCGTCGACCGGGAGGCGCTCTTCCGCGAAGTGCCAGAGGGCCCCCTCGCCATCGTCGTCCTGAACGGGGACAGACAGCCGGTCTGCACCAGAGAGGTTCCCGAACCGAAGAGCGACCTCACCGTCCGCTGCGACGACCAAAGCGTGAGCGTCACCGGTCGCGTGACGATAGGAGGAGCTCCGGTCGCCGGCACCTTGCTGTGGCAGCGCCGGGAAGGCGGGTCAGACTTTCCGGTAGGTCTGTTTCGGTCGCGAAGGGACAGCCTCGAACGGGTCGATTCCGTTCTCGGGAACCGGATACCGAGTCTTCGCACCTCGTTGGACGGAGACGGGGCGTACCGCCTGGATTCCGTGCTTCCGGGTGAGTGGGACGTCACCTGGAGGCCGGCGGCGGGCGGCGTCCAGGAACCTCTCGCGGTGGACGTGCCGGCAGGAGCGGGTGCCGAAGTAGTGCGAGACATTTCGTACGAGGGCGTCTCGGTGGAGGGAACCGTTCTGGACCCGGAGGGTTCGCCCGTCGGCCTGGCCACTGTCGAGGTCTTCCCCGACCAGCCGCCCGTTGTCTCGGACAGTCGCGGCGACTTCCGGGTCCTCGGCCTGCGACCGGGGCGCTACCAACTCCGGGCGCGGGAAGGTCACCTGCGATCGGACCTCGTGGATGTGGAGCTCGACCGACCGGGAGACCGGACGACAGTCCAGCTTCACCTTGCGAACGAGCCAGCCCGGGACCGCTTGCGAATCGAACTAGCGGACGGCAGTGACGGGTTCTGCTACGCGGAAATGAACAACGGCGCTGGAGGGCAACTCGTCCAGGTCAGGAACGGTACGGCCGAGGTGAACGTGGAACCACCTCTGGGCGAGCAGGTCCGGGCCGGTTGCAACGCGGACGGAAGGTGGGTTCTAGGGGCTTGGCGAAACCTCCGCGAGGCAATGGAAAAGGGTCTGACGTTCGACCCCGGCGCCTCCACCGCCTCGCTGGCCCTGATCGGCCGAAGTCGCTCCGGCGGGATCTCCATCACGGGGCCCGGCGGCTGGAATCTCGGGACACTCCGCATGTGGTTTGGCGGCGGGCCGACCTTTGCCGTCGGCGAGAAGCTCACGAACCTCCCCGTCGGCACCTACCTGATCGAGTGGGGCGACGGTTCCCGTTCCGTTTTCGCCGAACGACGACGGGAAACGGAGGTCGAGCTCGACGACTGAAGCTGCCCCACGGTCGGCACGAACGAGAGCGGCAATGAACTCTGGGAATCAAGGAAGCCGTTGAGCTAGGCGGACAGGCGGACCTCAACAACGAGGGGTCAAACGGATAGGGTTGCCGGCACCCACTTGAGGCGCCCTATGAGATCGGGGTACACGGTTGCCATCATCGGCGGTGGGGCGTCGGGGGTTGCTCTGGCGGCCCGGATCGTCGAGCACCTTCCGGCCGGACTGAGCACGGCCAACCTGACCATCGCGCTATTCGACGCTCGCGGCTGCGACGGCGGCAACGCCTACGCACCCGACGCGCCCAGCAACCTGATGAACACCACCTGCGGTGCGATCGATCGAGTCTTCGGCGGCAGCTTCGGGATTCTCCAATGGGCCGAGGAGAACCCAGCCAAGTGGCAGCCCTACGTCGCGCGGGCGGACCTAGAGGCCGGCGCCTACATCCCCAGGCCGGTGGTGGGTCTGTACCTGTCGGACCTCCTCGACCATGCCCGACGACAGGCCGCCGATCGCGGGTTCTGCCTCGACCTGGTCGTCGACGAGGTCATCGATATCTCCCCTCCCGGCGATCCCGACGCCGACTACGTCGTACACAGCCGCGCCGGCGGCGACTGCAAGGCCCGCTACGTCTACCTCGCGGTCGGGCACCTGGAACGATGCCGCACAGAGGACTACCAGCATCAAGCCCGCTACCGCCACAATCCCTACCCGATTACCGGCCTCGTCGACGAGATTCCGAAGCAGGCATCCGTCGGCGTGATCGGAACCCGGCTCACCGCGATCGACGTAGCGCTCGGCCTCGCCGCCGCTGGGCATGCGGGGAGCATCCACTGTGTCTCGAGACGCGGACGCCTGCCAGCCGTGCGGGCGGACCGGGGCAAGTACCGATTCAAGGAACTCGAACGCGAGGATCTGCGGCGGCGACTTCTGGGGAAGACGCAGTCGAAGCTCCGTCTCTCCGACATCGCCGCGATGCTCGGCAGGGAGATCGAGCACGCCGAGGGGCGCCACCTGTCTCTTGGCGAGATCGTCGACGGCGAGCGGTCGCCGATCGACTACTACGAGCGGGAAATCGCCCTGGCGGCCGGTAAGGCCAGACCCTGGCAGGCGGTGCTATACGCGACGAACCGCAACATCGACCTTCTATGGCATCACCTCCACGAAGACGACCGGCAGCTCCTGATGTCCGAGTGGCTGAACGACTGGCTGACCTATCGCGCGTCCATACCACGAGAGAACGCGGAGAGAGTGCTGGCGATGATGAAGTCCGGTCAACTGACGGTCCAGGGCGGGGCCCGGAAGTTCGAGTACGACTCCGAGGCCGGTTCGTTCCGCATCCAGCTGGCCTCCGGCGGCCCCCTGCAAGTGGAGTACCTGGTGTCCGCCACCGGCTTCGCCAACCGTATCGAGCAGGCGGACAGCCGGCTGATGAAGAACCTGCTGTCCAGGGGACTCGTCGTGCCCCATCGGTACGGCGGGGTCGACTGCGTCTTCGAAACGGGACAGGTTCGCCCACGTGCCGGCGCGGCGGCGGGTGAATCGCGGATCTTCGCCTTGGGACCGCTCACCAGCGGCGTGTACTTCTTCACGACCGCTCTCGAGATCATCGCTCGGCAGGCGGCCCAGCGGACACACGACCTGGCCTTCATGCTGGGCGTGGAATGGCTCGACCAGCCCGAAACCGAGGCGTGGGTCGATGACTTCCAGGCCGGACGCGCCGGAGACGCCGAAGGTCCCGGTCTACGCCATGGCGAAGGTCCGGACCTCCTCGGACATCTGCTGTCGAACGATCAGACGGAGCTCATCGACTTCGAACAACTCCGGCTTCTGAACGATCAGATCCGGGACGAGGACTTCGAGACGGCGGTCGACCGCGACCCGTCCGCTCCCTGACGATCGGGGACCGGCGCCGCGGCGGATGCCTCGTATTGCTAGCGGAGCTCCGGCAACCGGTACCCCGCGGCGCCGAGGTCGGCGCGCACGGTCTTCTTGTCCATCTTCCCGGTGGACGTGAGCGGAATCGAGTCGACGACCAGGACATCATCCGGCAGTTGCCACTTCGCAAACCGTCTGGCGCAGTGCGTGAGCACCCGCTCCCGGTTGACGCTCGCGCCTTCGTCGAGAACGATGAGCGCGACCGGACGTTGCTCCCAGCGGGGATGCGGCTGTGCGACCACGCATGCCTGGGCGACGCCATCGAGCGAAAGGATGTGGTTCTCCAGATCAACCGAGGAGATCCACTCGCCGCCGCTCCTCACGAGATCCTTCGAGCGATCTGAAATGACCAGGCACTCCCGGCGGTCGATGCTGCCCACATCGCCGGTGATGAGCCAGCCGTCATGAAACTGCTCCGGCCGCGGGCTCCGGTAGTACTCCGAGCACACCCAGGGTCCCCGGACCAGAACGTCGCCGGTCGCGCGGCCGTCGTGCGGCAGGCGATTGAAGTCCGGGTCGAAGATCTCCACCTCCACGCCGGGCAACGCCTGGCCGGCCTTCTCCACCTCCGCAAGGTACGCCTCAGGCGCCGCCGTCGCGCGCTGGCCGCTGTCGGGACGCGCGACACGACGGGAGAACGTGACCAGCGGGCTCGTCTCCGTCATGCCCCACTCCTGGATCATCTCGACGCCCAGGGCCTCCCAGTACCAGCGTGCAAGGGCCGCCGGCACGGCGGAGCCGCCGCTGACGATGCGGGACAGCCTCGACAGATCGAACGCACCGGGGCGGTCCACACAGACCGCGCGGACGTCCTGCCAGACGGTGGGCACGCCCGCGGCCAGAGTGACGCCCTCCTCCGCGATCAATCGGACGAGCCGCTCGGGGCGCGTGAAGCGATGCGGCATGACCTGCTTGCACCCAAGTGTCAGCGCGGCCCATGGAAGGCCCCAGCCCATGACGTGGAACATGGGCACCACGCCGCAAACCGTGTCGGCTGAGGAGAGGCTCATGGCGTCCGTCATGCACATCGCCATGGTGTGCAGGTACTGCGAGCGGTGCTCGTACTGCACGCCCTTGGGATGTCCGGTCGTGCCGCTCGTGTAGCAGAGGCCGAGCGGCGCGGTTTCGTCGATTCGCGGCCACTCGAAGCGCCCGGACCACGGGGCGATGAAGTCCTCGTAATCGACGGCGCCCGGGAGCGACGTCGACCAGCCCTCGCCCCCTTCCTCGACCGCGACCACGACCTTCTCGACCGTGGGCAGGCGGTCCGCCAGCGGTTCGAGCCGCGCGAGCAGGTCGGCGTCCGAGACGATCAGACGAGGCTCGGCATGGTTGACGATGTAGGCGATGTCCCTGCCGTGCAGACGGACGTTCAGGTTGAGCAGAACCGCGCCCATTCCCGCGAGTGCGCAGTAAACCTCAAGGTGGCGCGACCCGTTCCACATGAAGACGCCGACCCGGTCACCGACGCCGACGCCGGCATCCCGGAAGGCGTGAGCGAGTCGATGCGCCCGAAGCAGAGTCTCGCGCAAGTCCTGGCGTCGCGTGCCGTTGGCTGTTGCCGTGACGATCTCGGCGTCCGGCGCGAGCCGGGCCCCACGCTCGATCAGCCGCGACATCAGCAGCGGAGTGCGTTGCATTCCTTCCGCCGACCCACCGCCGCTACAGGACCGCGTCCTCCCACTCGGAGAGCATCGTCAGCAACCGGCCCATCATCTCGTCGACCTCGCCGGCGTTGATGGAGAGAGGCGGCGCCACCCAGATCGGCAGGCCGCGGGCCATCGCGGGATGGCGGGCGGCGCCGTAGAGCGAGCTGTACATCGCCAGACCGTTCTTGAGCGCCAGGGACTGGAAGAGCGTCTGCGCATCGACACTCTTGTCGAAGAACGCCATCGTCTCCTTGTCGGCGACCAGTTCGATCGCCATCATCAGACCCCAGCCCCGCACGTCGGCGACTGTCGGATGGGAGAGCAGTTCGTCGCGGTAGGAGAAGAGCCGCGGGCTCTGCTCGTTGCAGTTCTCGATCAGCCTCTCGTCGCGGATGATGTTGATCGCCTCGCAGGCCGCCGCGCAGCCCAGGGGGTGACCGCCGAACGTGAAGCCATGCACGAACGAGTAGCCCTTCTCGAAAGGCTCGTTGAGCCTGCTGGACACCGACACCGCGCCGAACGGCACGTAGCAGCTCGTGATGCCCTTGGCCATCGTGATGATGTCGGGCTCGACGCTGAAGTGGTCCATCGCGAACCACTTCCCGGTGCGGCCGAATCCGGTGACGACCTCGTCGGCGATGATCAACACCTCGTGGCGATCGCAGATCTCCCGGATCGTGCGCCAGTAGCTGTCCGGTGGCACGCAGGCGTAGTCCGCGCCGCAGCCGTGGGGCGTCGCCAGGAAGGCGGCCACGGTCTTCGGGCCGGCGTAGTGAATCGCGGTCTCCAGCGCATGGGCGCACTGAACGCCCCACTCTTCGCGGCTCATCCCCTCCGGCCGATCGAAGTCCGAGTACTGCCGGATGCCCGGCCACTTCGGCAACATCGGCTCGAACCGCGACTGGCTGGCGGGGTTGTGCGACACGCCCAGCGTGGCCAGCGTCATGCCGTGGTACGAGTCCCGGTGGCTGACGATCTTGTACTTCGTCGGATTGCCCAGCGCGATCTGCGCCTGGCGGGCCAGCTTGATCGCGGTCTCGACGGCCTCGGAACCGCCCGAAACGAGGTAGGTGTGGTCGAGGTCGGCCGGCGTGATCTCGGCGAGCAGCCGGCAGAACTCGGCCCGTTTCGGGCTGGCGAGAGAGGGATGGGTGTAGGCGTACTCCTCGAGCTGCGCCGCAATCGCGCGCTTCATCCTGGGGTGGTTGTGAGGCAGGTTGACCGCCATCGGCCCACCCGAGGCGTCGAAGTAGCGGTTGCCTTCCCGGTCGTAGATGAACACGCCTTCGGCGCGCTCGATCTCCACGTCCATCGGGTGGTACGAGAAGACGTGACGCCAGTCGCCTTCGGGGCGGAGAGGGTGGGCCAGCGGTTGCGTTTCTGGCACGGTTGCGGGCACGGTTGCCATCGATGTTGCTCCAGGTTGGGAAGAGGAAAGAAGGCATCGTAGCAAGCTGCTACGGTTATCCGCTTCCCGGCAGAACGGGAGTTGGAGGAGCGATGTCCCAACCCACAGGCAGCGAACGGATGGAACGGATCGTGGCGCTCGCGAAGCGCCGCGGATTCGTGTTCCCGGCCTCCGAGATCTACGGCGGGATCAACGGATTCTGGGACTACGGGCCGCTCGGCGTCCAGCTCAAGAACAACCTGCGCGACGCCTGGTGGCGCGACATGGTCGAGTCCCCGCCGATCGGCCCCGACGGCACGCCGCTCTCGATCGTCGGCATCGACTCCTCGATCATCCAGAACCCGAGGGCCTGGGAGGCCAGCGGCCACGTCGGCGGCTTCTCCGACCCGATGGTCGACTGCCGCGAGACGAAGGCCCGCTTCCGGGCGGACCACCTGCACGTCCTGCGACCGAAGCGGGAGCTGGAGGCGCCCGCCTACTTCGCCTACCTGGAGGGCGAACCGGAGCCGGCGGTGAAGACCGCCCGCAAGGCGATGCGCGGCCGGCCGAGCCTCGACGACTTCGAGTCGCTTCCCCTCTCCGAACTCGACGAGTCCGAACGGGCTCACGTCTGGGCCCCCGGCGCTTCGGAGGCGGGAACGCTGACCGAAGCGCGCGACTTCAACCTGATGTTCAAGACCTTCGTCGGGGCGGCGTCCGGCGAGGAGAACACCGCCTATCTGCGCCCCGAAACCGCCCAGGGCATCTTCCTGAACTACAAGGGCGTGCTGGACACATCGCGAGTCCGCCTGCCGTTCGGCATCGCGCAGATCGGCAAGGCCTTCCGCAACGAGGTCACACCCAGGAACTACACCTTCCGTACCCGCGAGTTCGAGCAGATGGAGATGGAGTTCTTCTGCCATCCGTCCGAGGCCAGGCTCTGGTTCGAGTACTGGACGAAGCAACGGATGGACTGGTGGAGCGATCTCGGTCTGGCCGGCGACCGGCTGCGCCTGCGCCGCCACGAGGCGTCCGAGCTCGCGCACTACGCCCAGACCGGCGAGGGCACCTTTGACGTCGAGTACCGGTATCCGTTCACCGAGCCGGACTACGGCGAGCTGGAAGGCGTGGCCCACCGCGGCAGCTTCGACCTGGAGCAGCACCAGGAATGGAGCGGCGTGAAGCTGGAGACGTTCGATCCGGAGACGCGGGAACGGTTCGTGCCGCACGTGATCGAGCCTGCAGCCGGCCTCACCCGCGGCGTCCTGGCCCTGCTCTGCGAGGCCTACTCGGTCGACGAGAGCCGGCCCTCCTCAGAGCTGATGCGTTTCCCTCACCGCCTGGCGCCGATCCACGCAGGCGTCTTCCCTCTGGTCAACAAGGGCGGCATGCCGGAGATCGCGGAGGCCCTCTACCTCGAGCTGCGTCGCCGCTACCGCATCCAGTACGACGCGAAGCAGTCGATCGGCAAGCGCTACGCGCGGATGGACGAGGCCGGGACCCCTTACTGCTTCACTGTCGACGGCCAAACCCTCGAGGACCGGACGGTCACCGTGCGCGACCGCGACACAGGCGCCCAGGAACGGCTGTCGGTCGACGCCGTGCCGCGCTACCTGGACGAACGCCTCAGCCTCTGAATCGCGGCCGGTACGCGGTGGCGCTTCGCGCGACCGCGCCATTCTGGCGCGGTTTGGCGCCGTTGCCGCCAGTCGATGGCGGCAACGGCGACCAGGAGAACAAACTGAGGACGTGGCGCGGAGGAGGTCCGGTTGGAGGGATTCTGGAAGGGCTCGTCGCGTCGTGAACGCGCGAGTCGGAGGTTCCGAGCAGGAGGCTCTACCGGCATATCGGCACTGGCAAACGGCTGACCAAGCGTGTCGAGCACGCGGCCGCGCCGCCGGTTCGCTCGCTGTATAGGAAGGAATCTGTTTGGGAGGGGACCTCCTCCGATGGTTTCCACATCTTCGGGACGACGCTTGCAATCCCGACACACAGGGAACAAGCAAGGGTCGTGCCAGATCCGGTTGGCGAGCAGCCGCGGCGTCGCCGATCGCCGCGTCAGGCGTGGTCCGCGGTGGCCCGATGCGCCGCCCGCCGTGGGTCTTCAATGCGAATCAACTTCCGTAGCGCCAGCAGATGCAGGACGATCGCGATCAGGAAGACGCTCTCGATCGGGGCCACCTGGCTGACCACGCCGGCGGTCAGAAAACCCGCTACGCCGCTGGCCTCGGCCAGCGAGTGGGTGGCGGCGATGCGCATGGGACGGTCACGCTCGCGGCCAAACTCGAGGACGAGGTTCTGGGACGCCAGCATCACGCCGGAGAACCCCGCCCCCACCAGCAGGAAGACCGCGTACGCGACCGGAAAGACGGGAGCCCAGAGAACGGTCAGGCTTCCGAGAATCCAGGAGCCGAGCGCCAGCACGTAGACGGCGCGATATCCCGAGCGGTCGCCCAGCAGGCCCCAGACCAGCGCACCCACCGACTGCGCGGCCGCGAAGGTGACGGTCAGACCGGCCAGGCGCGCGCCGCTGACGCCGAACCGTTCACCGACGAGGAGGACGTAGAACGGCAGGGCGCCCCGGCCGGCGCCGGTCAGCAGCCGCGCAGTGAGGAAGCGAGCGTAGTGCGGGTCGGAGCGCAGGAGGTCGGGCAGCTTGCCGAGTCGGGCGCGCAGGTCGAGTCCAGCGTCGTGGACGTCGAGGGCCGCGGGCTCGCGAATGAAGCCCATGAACGCCAGCCCGGTCGCGGCCAGCAGCGCGGCGCCGAGGAAGGTCAGGCCGTAGCCGCGGGGAAAGCCGTGCCGGTCAAGCACCCAGCCCGCAGCCACGGAGAGCAGAATCACGGAGGTCCCCGCTGCCAGGTTTCGGGTTCCCTGGAGCCGCCCGCGACGACCGACCGGTACGGACTTCGCGAACAGCAGGTTGAACGCGACCATCTGCATCCCGCTGGAGAAGCCCCACACCAGCAGCACCGGCCAGACCAGGAACACCGCGACCTCGACCGGGGCGAACAGCGCCACCAGCGCCAGCAGCAGCATCTGGAACCGCATCACGCCCCCGAACAGCAGGGCAACCCACTTGACGTGGCGGCGGTGCTCGATCAGCGCGGCGCTCAGGAGCGGCGACACGAACATGCCCAGGCTCTGGCAGGCGGAAGCCACGCCCACCGCGGCATTGGCGCCGGTCAGGAGGTTGATGTAGGTTGGCAGGAAGGTCGGGGCCTGGAGCAGCCGGAACCCCGTCATCCCGAGCAGGCCGTGGGCCAGGAGGGCGGCGTAGTTGCGCCGCCGGTCGAGGCGGCTGTGACCTCGGTCGGCGGAGGACATGCCTGACCTCAAGGTAGCACGCAGCCGGACGACGATGACACTCGGAAACCAGGGCCCCAACGGCGTGCACGAGACCTTCAAGCGCATCGTCCGGCTGATTCCGGAGGGTCGCGTGGCGACCTACGGTCAGATCGCCGCGCTGGCGAATCTCCCGCGCAACGCCCGACAGGTCGGCTACGCGCTGGCCCGGCTGAACGACGAGACCGTGCCGTGGCACCGTGTGGTCAACGTCAGGGGCTCTATCAGCGATCGCGGATTCGACCCGCTCGAGAGCGTGGAGCGCCAGCGCTTCCTGCTCCAGGAAGAGGGCGTCGTCTTCGACCGCCGGGGTCGCATCGACCTGGAACGCTTCGGATGGAGGCCATGAGCCCAGTGCGGCTCTCCACGCGCTACGGCGCGCTGCTCGCGATCGGGCTGCTCACCGCCGTGGCATGCGGCGACGCCGGACAGCGCGCCTCCGAAGCCTCGGTTCCCTCCCAGGCCCCCGCGACGGCGCCGCCGCCCGAAGGGATGGTCCGCGTGCCCGCGGGCGCCGTTCCACGTCCCGGCGGGGACCGGAAGGTCGCCGCCTTCGATCTGGACGCCTACGAAGTGACGAACCACGACTTCGCCGCGTTCGTCGAAGCGACCGGCTTCGTGACGGAAGCCGAGAGCTGGGGCTGGTCACTCGTCTTCCATCCCGAAGCCACCGCGAACCCCGAACTGGAGCAACGGCCGCAAGAGACTCCCTGGTGGCTGGCGGTCGAGGGCGCCGACTGGCGTCATCCCCGCGGCCCTGGTTCCGAAGCAGAAGCTGATCTCCCTGCCGTCCATGTGAGCTGGGGCGACGCAAAGGCCTACTGCGAGTGGAGCGGCAAGCGCCTGCCGACCGAGGCCGAATGGGACCTGGCCGCCGGCGCCGGCAACGCCAGCGAAGGCCACTCCCGCTACCCCTGGGGCAACGAACCCGCACCGGAAGGCGAGTGGGTTGCGAACGTCTGGCAGGGCGACTTTCCCGGCCGGGACGACGCGGCCGACGGCCACACGTACCTGGCGCCGGTCGGCTCGTATCCGCCGAACGCTTTGGGCGTCTTCGACCTCGGCGGCAACGTGTGGGAGTGGTGCGACGACTGGTACCGCCCCGGGGGCGCAGGCGGCGAGAAGGTCCTGAAGGGCGGCTCCTGGCTTTGCGCGGCGAGCTACTGCGAGGGCTACCGCAACGCGAACCGGAACCACTCCGCGCCCGACTCCGGCCTCGACAACACGGGCTTCCGTTGCGCCCGCAGCCTGCGCTGATCACCTGAACGCCACACGCGCCGATCGTGGCCGGCGAAGACGCCGGCGCACCCGGTGTGCGGCCGCCTGTGCCGAGCTTTCACGAATTCCTGAAAGTTCCAATAGTTCAGTCATATTTCGAAAAGAAAAACTCCCGCAACCACTTTTTTCGTGCTATTGTCCCTTTCTCGTTTCATTTCGTACCGGCTGATCGGCGACACTTCGGCCCAATCCCAGAGCCCGCACGCGTCAGCAGATCACCCCGATTCAGCGAGGAGAGACAGAATGACCAAGATCGACACGGGCATCGCTTCCATCGGACTCCACCTGCCGCCCCTGGCCATGCCGGTGGAGGAACTCGCGTCGCTCCGCGGCGTCGACCCGGACAAGTACCGCATCGGGCTGGGCTGCTCCGAGATCTCCCTTTGCCCGCCGGAGTTCAGCATCGTCGACCTGGCCTCCGAGGCGGCGCGGCGCGCCCTTTCCCGCTGGGAGGGCGACGTTGAGGACATCGGCATGATCGCCGTCGGCACCGAGACGGCGGTCGACATGAGCCGGCCCCTCTCCGCCTTCGTGGCCGATGAGCTCGGCCTTGCCGGGAACATCCGCTCCTACGAGGTCAAGCACGCCTGCTACGGCGGCACGCTGGCCCTGCGCCAGGCCTGCGAATGGCGGATGTCCGGCGCCGCGCGCGACAAGGCGGCTCTGGTCGTCGCCGCCGACATCGCCCTCTACGAGCAGGGCGACCCCGGTGAACCGACCCAGGGCGCCGGCGCCGTGGCCTTCGTGGTGGAGCGTCCCGAGATCGCCTCCGTGGGAGTCGAGTCCCACGCCTGGAGCGAGCCGGCGTTCGACTTTTACCGTCCGGTCGGCGAGGCCTACCCGCGGGTCGACGGCAAGCTCAGCCTCGAGTGCTACAAGAAGGCGGCCCAGGAGTGCTTCTCCGCCCTCACGCGGGGAGAGAACCCGGCCGACGTGCTGGAGCAGTTCTCGGCGATCTGCTTCCACGTGCCGTTCCCGAAGATGGTCAAGAAGGCGTTCCACCTCGTGGGCGAGGTCGCCGGCTGGACGGCCGAGCGGATCGAGCAGATCTACAGCGACAAGGTCGAACCGGCGATGTACTGGAACCGGCTCTCCGGCAACTCGTACACGGCCTCGCTCTGGATCGCGGTCGCGAACGCCCTCCAGGGCCTGAAGGCCGGCGAACAGGTGGCCGCCTTTTCGTACGGTTCCGGCTTCGGCTCCGAGATTCTCTCCCTGATCGCGGGCCCCCGCGCCGCCGAAGGCGCCTGGGCTCAGGACATCAAGCGAGACGTCGAGAGCCGCCGTCGCGTCGACGGCAGCGGCTACAGCCTCCTGCGCTCAACAGTTCGTACGGCGGCCGCGTAAGTCGACCAGCGGACGCCGGCCCCGGATGGCCGGGCTACTCGTGACTGGGCTTCGGCTCTACGGACTGAGTAGCCCGGCCATCTTTTCCAACTGTTCCGCATAGGCGGCCAGTACGCCGGCGGTGATGTCGATCTGCCACTGGGCCTCGTCCCAATCGCGCTGCTCGATCGCCTCCCGCACTCCCGGCAACGTCTTCACACCGTAGCCGGTGTACATGCCCGGCGCATAGAGATGATGCCGGAACCAGGGCCGACGCGGCAGACCCTCGCTCCGGGTCAGCCGGCGCTCGCTCTTTGTGACCAACTCGTCGAGCGCCACCTGGGTGGCCACGTCGCCACTCCGGACGGCCTCCGCCAGCGCGCGGTCGGCGGCCTTCGCCGCCCGTCCGAGCCGGTCGTGCGCGTTTCTGAGCGGCGCGAAGTTCAGGTGCGGCGCCGGCGGATCGGCCTCAGGCTCGACGAACGCTTTCGTCGGATCGGCCGCCAGGCGCAGGGCGGCGCTGTCGAGCAGCTCGTTCTCGCGCTCGATCTTCCGGCGCTCCTCGTCGGCCAGGTCCGCCACCTCGTCGATGTACCGGCCGGCGGTCGCGGCGGTCGTGCCGAACTCGAACGGGAGCACGTCGGCGTTGGCGAGCCGCAGAGTCAGACGCAGCCCGGTGCGGGCAAGCACGGCGCCGTAGACCGCACCGGGATCGACGAACCGACGGAAGAAGTCGAACGTGTCGAAAGCGGTGTGGTACTCGCCGCCTGAACCTTCGCCGCCGTAGCCGACATTCAGCGACGACACGCCGAGGTGCTGCAGGAACGGAGAGTAGTCCGAGCCCGATCCCAGGGCCGCGATCCGCAGTCGTCCCGAGGACTGGAGCCGCTCGTACTCCGTGCGGTTGCCGTTGACCCGCCGGAACGCGAGCAGACGTTCGCCCACGCTGACACCCGTCTGCGGATCCTCGACGTCGCCGGCGACCTGATTGACCAGGGTCTCGAGGGCGTGCGAGCCGCCCGCGCGCAGGAAACCGCGGCTGTTCGAGTCCGAGTTGATGTAGACGGCCGCGTGCTCGCGCAGGGCCTCGGCGTGGTGCTCGGCCCACTCGGTCGAACCGAGCAGGCCCGGTTCCTCGGCGTCCCAGGCGGCATAGACGACCGTGCGCCTTGGCGGGTGGCCTTCCCGGGCCAGCCGTCCGAGCGCCTTCGCCTCGGCCATCAGGCCAACCAGGCCGCTGATCGGATCCCGGGCGCCGATCACCCAGGCGTCGTGGTGGTTGCCCCGCAGGATCCACTGATCCGGCCTCTCCGCGCCCTGCATGCGGGCGATCACGTTGTGCGCAGGCGCCAGACTCCAGTCGAACTCGAGCTGGAGCCGCACCCGGGCGGGACCCGGACCGATCCGGTAGGTGATCGGCAGACCGCCCCGCCACGCGCCCGGCGCGGTTTCGCCCCCCAGTGCCTCTAGCAGCGGCTGAGCGTCCCGCCAGGCGATCGGCAGGACCGGGATCCGCATCAACGTGTCCGCGTCCTCCCGCGTGAGCCGCGGCTCGCCTTCGACGGCGCCCCGCATCGGCGTCAGCGGATCGCCCGGACGGAGCGGAAGGTCGAGCACCGAACCCCGCTGCACGGCGGTCGAGTGCTTGAACGAGCCGTCCGGATACCCGGCGCCCTGGCTGTAGCCGTCGTCGCCCGGGTCGTTGAAGATGAGGCATCCGATCGCACCGCGCTCGTAGGCGACCTTCGGCTTGATCCCGCGCCAGGAGCCCCCGTAGCGGACGATCACGATCTTCCCCCGGACGTCGATGCCCAGCCGCTCCAGCACCTCGTAGTCCTCGGGCACGCCCCGGTTCACGTAGACCAGCTCCCCGGTGACGTCGCCGTCGGCCGAGAAGGCGTTGAAGGGCGGCAACCCTTCGGCCACCGCAACCTCCGCGGTGCCGTCGCCCGCAGCCGGCTCCTCGACGAGCGAGGCCTCGAACCGTGTCGGCTCCAGCAGGGTCAGCGCCCGCAGCCGCGGGGTCGGGAAGAGAACGTCGAAGGTCTCGATCTCGGCTTCGAAGCCCCACTCCCTGAACCGCTCGACCATCCAGTGCGCGTTCGCCTCCGTCTGCGGCGCCCCGGCATGATGAGGCCGCGGGGTCATCAGCCGGTTCCACTCGAGCAGCTCGTCCGCGACGATCCACTCGTCGGCCCGCTGCTCCATCTCGCGCTGCGCCTCGACGCGACCGGGATGGAAGCCGATCAGCTCCTGGGCGCCGGCCGGAGCCGCGACAAGGATGAAGGCCAGCAATAACGGTCTCACTTCACGCCCCCCTATCCGCGGCCGCCAGCACCGTGTTTCGCAGCAGCATCGCCACCGTCGTCGGACCGACTCCGCCGAGCCGCGGAGTGATCCAGCTCGCCACCTCGCCAACGGACTCGTCCACGTCGGGCAGGAGCTTCCTGCCCTCCCAACTGATGCCGCCGCTGACGACGACGGCGCCCGGCTTGATCATCTCCGGCTTCACGAAGCGCGGCACGCCGAGCGCCGCGACCACGATGTCGGCGCGGCGCGTGAACGGGGTCACGTCCCTGGCGCCAGTGTGCACGACCGTGATCACGGCGTTCGCGCCCGGCTGCTTGAGGGTGAGCAGCAGCGCGAGCGGCCGACCCAGAGTGGGCCCCCGGCCCAGGACGACGACCTCACGGCCGCCGATGTCGATCCCGTAGTGCATCAGCATCGCCTGAATGCCGGCCGGTGTGCACGGCACCGGGCCCTTCTCCTGTAGCACCAGCTTGCCGAGGTTCACCGGATGCAGACCATCCGCGTCCTTCTTCGGGTCCATGCGGGCGAGAGCTTCGTTGAAGTCGAAGCCGGAAGGCACCGGGTGCTGAATGATGTAGGCGTCGACCTCCGGATCCGCGTTGAACCGGTCAACCGCGGCAAGGAGTTCCCGCTGGCCCGCGTCCGCCGGCACCTGTTCGTGGAATGAAGCGACGCCGACCTCTTCGCAGGTTTCGTGCTTCTTGCGGACGTAGCCCGCCGAGGCCGCGTCGTCGCCGACGAGAATCGTGCCCAGGCCCGGCTTGACGCCCGCGGAAGCGAGTTCCTCGACCCGTTCCGCGACTTCCGCCAGCACGGCCTCGGCCACCGGTTGGCCTGCGAGAAGTTCAGCCGTCATTCGTCGTTCTCCGTTGGGTGTTCGTGGTGGTGCTCGTGGCCATGCGGCCGGGCCGCGAGCTGTCCGCTCAGGCGATCGATGTCCGTCGCCGCGACGAGTCCAGCCGCTTCGAGTGAATCCTCGAATGCCTCCTGCCAGCGCTGCCAGTAGTTCCACTCCTCGTCTGAAGCGGTTTCTTCCCAGGCAGCGATCGCGCCGATCAATCGCCCGCGGAACGCTTCCCAGTCGAGCCGGCCGGCCTCCACCAGGGCCATCGTCAGCCCGAACAGGCGGCTCTCCCAGGGCGCGCTGAACGCCAGTTCCCCGTTTTCGCGCGGAGGCGCGGCGGCACCGTCCTCATCCAGGCGGACAGGCAGGTTCATCCCGTCCGCTGGAGTCGCTCGACGCCGATCATCGAATCGCGGGTGACGAGGTCGGTCAGCTCCTCCGCGCCCAGGCCGTCCGTGCCCTCCGGCCGCTGCGGCAGGACCATGTAGCGGACCTCGGCGCTGGAATCCCAGACCCGCACTTCGACGTCCGGGGACAGGTCGAGCCCCAACTCTGCGAGGAGCCGACGCGGTTCCCGCACCGCGCGCGACCGGTAGGCGGGCGACTTGTACCAGGCCGGCGGCAGTCCGAGCACCGCCCACGGGTAGCACGAGCAGAGGGTGCAGACGACGAGGTTGTGGACGGACTCCGTGTTCTCCTTGACGACGAGACGGGCGACGTGGGCGTCCGTGTTGTCGCCGAAGCCCAGTTCCCTGATGGCGGGCATCCCGTCCTCAAGCAGCCGCGCCCTGAACTTCGGATCGGTCCAGGCCTTGGCCACCACCCGGGCGCCGCGCAGCGGCCCGATGTCCTGCTCGTAGCGTTCGACCAGAGCGTCGACTGCGGCGGACTTGACCAGCCCCTTCCCCACCAGCAGCGCCTCGATCGCCTCGGTGCGGGTTTCCGGGGATTCGCTTCCGTGCCGGTGATCGGCAGTCATCCGGTCGCCTCCAGGTAAGGCTCGAACAGATCGATGTAGACCGTGGCGGCGGCCTCCGCCTCCTCGCCCCAGAGCTCCCGGCTGTCGAAGGCGACGGTGTAGAGGTACTCCGGCGACTCGCCCCGGTCGTCCGCGTTCGTGTCGGGATAGACGCAGGCCGGATGGACCTCGGCGATCACGCCCCTGCGGTCGCGGGCGTAGCCGGGCAGCCGCGTGTGCCCCTGCGGGTACCGGTTCCACGTGCGCACCGCGTCGCCGGCCGCGAAACGGGGCTCGCGGTCGATCTCGCGCACGACCGAGCCCACGTGCTCGGGGCGCTCGACCGCCGCGTCGCCGACCAGCCGTTCGGCCGCCAGGGTCTCCAGTGCGTAGAGCCAGCGGCCGTAGTAGCCGTCCGCAAGGTAGCGGTCCGCCGGCATCCGCTCGACCGCATGACGGAAGGCGTCGAGGTTCGCCAGGCCGGCCCCGATGGCGTAGCCCGCCAGGGCGCAGACCCGGCCCTGCCAGGCCTCCGGGAACAGGGCCTCGTCCGGACGCCGGTCCACGGCGCCGAAGCCGTGCATCCCGCCCATGTCGTGGATTCCGTTCACCCGTGTGCTCTCAGCGGCCCGAAGTCTAGCCCGCCGAAACCGGGTACGCCGGTGATTCCGCAGGCTGGGTGCGCGGGTCTTCTGACCCGCTGCCGCCGCAGGCGGCCAAGGGAACTCGCCGCGTAGCGGCGACCGCTAGGCTCACGGCATGAACACCTCCGACCCAAGCCTTGCCGCCGCTACCCTGCCGCACAGCCACGACTACCCGTTCCTGGGTCAGGGCAGGGCGCCTCTGGAGGTGGCGGCCGCCGAGGGCTGCTACATGATCACGCCCACGGGTCGGCGGATCCTCGACGCTGCAGGAGGCGCCATCGTCTCGAACATCGGCCACGGCCGGCGTGAGGTGGGGGAAGCCTACGCACGGGCCGCGGCGCAGACGGACTACATCGTGCCTCCCTTCGCGACCCCGGCGCGGGCGGAGCTGGTCCACCGCATGCGCACCCGCTGGCTGCCCGGCGACATCAACCGCGTCCTGTTCGCGAGCGGCGGTTCCGAGGCGATGGACCTGGCGATCCGGTTCGCCCGCCAGCACCACCTGTCGGCCGGGCGTCCCGAGCGCTGGCGGGTGTTCGGGCGCCAACTCTCCTACCACGGCGCCACGATGGCCACGCTCGCCGTCGGCGGACACCAGGGGCGCCGGGCCGGCTTCGAGCCCTGGCTGATCGACGAGCAGACCGACCAGCCGCGGCCGCCCGCCCACTACTGCATGCGCTGTCCGCTCGGCAAGACGTTTCCCGGCTGCGACATCGCCTGCGCCGACGAGGTGGAGCGGGTGTTCGAGGAGATCGGCCCGGAGGAGATCGCGGCCTTCGTCGTCGAGCCGATCGTCGGCTCGAACGCCGGCGCGCTCGTGCCCCCGGGCGACTACCTCGAGCGGGTCGCCCGGATCTGCAGGCGGCACGGCATCCTGCTGATCGCCGACGAGGTGATGACCGGCTACGGCCGGACCGGCCGCAAGTTCGGTGTCGACCACTGGGACGTCGTGCCCGACATCCTGGTCGGCGGCAAGGGGCTGACCGGCGGCTACGCGCCCCTGGTCGCGATCTGCGCCCGCGACGAGGTCACGGCGCCCATCGCGGAGGCGGGGGACTCCGTCATGTTCTTCACCTACGGCGCCCACTCGCCCGCCTGCGCCGCGGCCAGCGAAGTGCTGCGCATCCTCGAGGACGAGGAACTCGTCGAACGCGCCGCCACCGTCGGCGCGGTGCTGGGCGAGCGCCTGCGCGAGACCTTCGCCGATCATCCCCACGTCGCCGAGGTCCGCGGCCGCGGCCTGCTCTACGGCATCGAGATCGTCCAGGACCGCGAGACCCTCGAGCCGTTCCCGGCCGAACTCTCGCTGGTCAACGCCGTCGTCGCGGCCGGCCTGTCGATGGACGTCTTCTTCTACCCCGGCGGCAACGACCCGGCCCGCGATGTCGTCTGCCTGGGCCCGCCCTTCATCCTCGGCGACGAGGAGATCGAGAAGATCGTCACCGTACTGCCCAAGGCGATCGACAGCGCGATCGCCCGCAAGGCGCCGGCGCCGTCGCTGCTGGGGCCGCCGGAGCGCTAGGCAGGCGCTTCAAGCGTCAGGGGTGATGGGATTCCAACGGGCAATCAAATCAAAAAACCGCGACTCTTGAGGCGATTTACGAGTAGAATCGCCTCACATGTGGATCTGGCAACACCCAGATTGGCCGAGCTTCGTCTTCGACCCGGCCGCGTTCCCGGAACGCGTCGAGGCGTTTCATCGTGCGGCCGAACGCCTTTCCGGGCGCGTCGAAGCGCTGTCGAACGCCTACCAGACCGACGCGCACATCGCACTGATGCTCTCCGAAGTGATCGCCACGAGCGCGATCGAGGGCGAACGCCTGGACCGCGATTCGGTGCGTTCGTCCTTGCTCAGGCATTTCGGCGAGATCGTCGGCGCCCAGCACGAGGATGACCGGGCAGCCGGCGCCACCGAGCTGATCCTTGATGTTCGCCGGAACTGGCATCGCCCGCTGTCGCACGACACGCTGGGCCACTGGCAGTCGCTGGTCGTCGTCGACCGATTGACGAGCACCATCATGCGCGGGGCCTACCGCAACAACCCCGAGCCGATGCAGATCGTCAGCGGTCGACACGCGGGCCGACCGCGCACCGTTCACTACGAAGCGCCGCCCGCCGCCCAGGTGCCCGCCGAGATGGAGCGTTTCCTGGACTGGTACAACGGCGACAGTCGAGAGCTCGACGGACCGGTTCGCGCCGCCGTTGCGCACGTCTGGTTCGAGAAGATCCACCCGTTCGACGACGGCAACGGGCGCGTGGGCCGGGCGATCTCCGATCACGCGCTTTCACAGTCCCTTGGCCGACCGACGCTCGCGTGTCTGGCGACCGCCATTAGTGAGGGCCGGGACGGCTACTACGATGCGCTCGAAGCGGTCGGCCGCGGCAACCTCGACCTCGGCAGCTTCCTTGACTACTTCACTGCCGCCATCGTCCACGCACAGGAGATCGCCCTGGCCGAAGTGGCGTTCGTTCTGGACAAGACCCGGTTCCACGACCGCTACGGCGACCGGTTGAATGAGCGCCAGCGCAAGGTCATCGCCAGGGTCTTCGCCCAGGGGCGGACCGGATTCGCGGGCGGGCTGTCCGCCAGGAACTACGTATCGATAGCCAGGTGTTCGCCGGCGACCGCCACCCGGGATCTGGCCGCGCTACGCGACATGGGAGCGCTGGTTTCGTCCGGGCGGGGACGCGCACTCCGTTACGAAGTCTCGTGCCCTGGACCTCCTTCCGGCTGGTCTCAGTCGGCCACGAACTCGACGGCCGGCGTGCAGGGTACGGTTGAGCCATGAGCATCGAGCGCCGCTTCGACGTACCGCTGATCGCCGAGATGGCGCTGCGGGAGAAGCAGATCCAGCAGGTCTATCGGCCGATCATCGCCGTACACAAGTGGTTCGCTCGCCGGCCCGGAACCTTGTTTCGGGGTCTCCTGCTATCCGAGTTCGCCGACGCGCCTCTGCATGAGTCCTTCTACCGCTCCCACGACTTTCCGGGCCTCCGCGTGGCCGACCCGTTCATGGGCGGCGGCATCCCGCTGATCGAGGCCAACCGGATCGGCTGCGATGTCGAAGGACTCGACATCAACCCGATGTCCGCCTGGATCGTCCGCGAGGAGATCGCCTCCATCGATCTCGCGGCCTACCAGGAGGCCGCCGCCTCCCTGAGGGCTGCTCTGGAAGCTCAGGTCGGCCGCTACTACCGCACGGCATGTCCTCTCTACGGAGACTCCGACGTACCGGTCAAGAGCTTTCTCTGGGTGAAGTCCTTGAAGTGCCAGGGATGTGACCACGCCGTCGATCTGTTCCCCGGCTTCGTCCTCGCAAGAGACAGGCGCCACCCGACGAACGTCCTCATCTGTCCAGAGTGCGGCGATCTCAACGACGCTGACGATCTGGAGCAACCCGGTAGCTGCTCGTCCTGCTCGGCTGAGCTGCGCGTCGGCGGACCAGCCGGCCGCGGCCGCTGCGACTGTCCGAAGTGCGGTCATGAGAACACGTACCCCGGCGCACTCTCCGCTCCGCTATCGCACCGGATGTTCGCGATCGAATACCACAACCCCGAGCGCCGCTCCCACCACAAAGGCAGGTTCTTCAAGAAACCCGACGCCGCGGACCTGGCCCGCGTCGAAGCTGCCTCCAAGGAGTGGCAGGGACTGACGCCTCGGTACGTGCCGGAAACCGAGATTCCGGCTGGCGACGAGAGCGACAGGCTGCACCGCTGGGGCTACTACCGCTATCGGGACATGTCCAACTCGCGCCAACTGCTCGGGCTGGAGTTGAGTTGCAGGCTGATTGCCGATGAACCGGACACTCGTATCCAGCGCGCGCTGGCGACCAACCTGTCCGACCTGCTGCGCTACCAGAACATGCTCTGCCGCTACGACACCAAGAGCCTGAAGTCGCTGGACGTGTTCTCGGTTCACGGCTTCCCCGTGGGGCTGGTCCAGTGCGAGCCGAACCTGCTCGGGATCCCGAGATCGAACGGTCGCAACGTGGGCTCCGGTGGCTGGTCGAACATCGTCAGCAAGTACGCTGAAGCGAAGCGATTCTGCGAAGCCCCGTTCGAGGTACGAAAGGCTGGTTCGCGCCGACGGCGGATCCCGATCGCTGGCGAGCGGATCGGCGGAAAAGCCAACGGGCGGCGACGAGCCGTGCGACTGCGCTGCGCCGACGCCACATCGAGCGACCTTGGGTCGGGCACGCTGGATGCGGTACTGACCGACCCGCCCTACTTCGGCAACGTGCAGTACGGCGAGCTCATGGATTACTGCTACGCCTGGTTGCGGCGCCTTGCAGCCGCCGACGATGACTGCTTCGAGCACGCCTCGACGCGTTCAAGCCGCGAACTGACGGGCAACGCGACCCAAGCCAGGGGTCTGACCCACTTCGCGGAGGGCTTGGCCGCGGCGTGGACCAACGCGGCCGGTGCGTTGAAGCCGGGCGCGCCCTTGGCTTTCACCTTTCACCACAATCGCGTCGGGGCTTACTGCGCCATCGGCGTCGCGATTCTCGACGCCGGTTTCCTCTGCACGGCCTCGCTTCCATGTCCGGCCGAAATGAGCGGCTCCATACACATCCACGGCACGACCTCATCCATCGTCGACACGGTGTTCGTGTGTAGATTCGCGAACCTCGAGCGATCGCGCGAACTGTCCGACGCGCCGGAAGACCTATCGGCGCTCATCGGAAAGGAGCGAACCCAACTGCAGACAGCCGGCTGGAAGGCCACCTACGGCGACACCCGCTGCATGCTCCTCGGCCACCTGACTCGTATCGCGGTTAACGATCTGCACGCCCGATGGAACAAGTCGCTGCCCACGGAGCAACGGCTGGCCCTGGTCGGCGATGCACTCAACCGGTTCGGAAGCCCGGACGACTTGGCTCGGCGCCTTGCCGATGCCGCACCGCCGGAAGAGCCCGTCGCCCGCTCAGTCAGTAGCGCCGGCAGCGAGGGAGAGCAGGTTGCCATTCCCTTTTGAGATCCCCTTCGACGAAGTGAGGAATCACCTCGATCGCTACGTGGACGCCGTCTTCGGCTCTCTCGAGTCCGAGTTTCTCGTCATGCCGCGAGGCGACGGTTTCGTCGACTTCCCGACGTTCGAGGCGGGCTACGAGCGACTCAAGCGCGACACGTCCGGCTTTCGGGAAGTGACGCCGGACAAGGTAGCGGACGCCGTCCTCGACCAGCCGATCTCTCTCATTGTTCTTCGCAGCATGCTGGGCTTCACTCCGCCGGAATGGGCCTACCTCGCCACGCGCTACACCGGCATCGACGTGCCCCAAGGCGCAGCACGGAACTTGGACCGCAAGATCCGGACCGACCCGGAACGTCCGCTTGTACGAGATGGAGGCGTGACCGAACAGAGAGTGAGGGCGCTGGTCATGGTCGCCTGCGAACACCTTGCTCGGGGCGCTCCGGCCGTGCCCACTGACCGACTTCATCGCCTCGACAAGGCCGATACGGACGACGGGCTAGCCAGCCTTCGAACGATCGCGACCCTGGGCGCCCCTTACTCGGTACTCCTCTACGAGCGGTTCCTGGGTCGCCCATTCGCCGGCCACCGGGACTCGGTCAGCGAGATCGTCGGCAACCTCGTCGAGAACGCCATCGAGCGCGAACTGGAGCGGGCAGAGATCAGCTACCGGAAGACCAAGCGGGCAGAGCGAATCCCCGGCTTCGACCAGGCGCCCGACTTCATGGTTCCCAGCGAGCTGAACCCCCAAGTCGTCATCGAGGCCAAGCTCAGCGAAGACGATGGAACGGCGCGAGACAAGATCACTAGGGTCCAGCATCTCGGCGAACTGAGTCTGCAAGGCCGCCCTCCGGATAGTCCCAGGTTTCAGGTCATCGCCTGCATCGCTGGCCGCGGCTTCGGCATTCGCCGGGAGGACATGAAGAAGCTCATCATCGCCGCACGCGGCAAGGTGTTCACGCTTCAGAACATCTCGAATCTCGTCGAGCACACGCGACTACGCACGTTCACGACCTTACCTAAAGCATGAACTCAAGCCGCTCTCGCGCTTCAGTCCAGCGCCATTCGGAGCTGGCGGGCCTTCAAACGGAAAAAGCGCCCACCGACTACGGCTCAGATGGCCTGGTTCGAGACTCCCCCATGAACTCAAGCACTGCTTCGTTGTACTCGGCGATCCCAAGGTCACCGTTCTCAAACCGCGCAAAGATCTCGGGCTTCTCAGCTCGCATCCTCTCCTCGAGCTCGGCAACCGCCCGGCGAGTGCCAAGAGGCCAGACCTCTAGCTCCCCGGAGAAGCACTTCGAGGTGAACTCATACAGGAGCCGGCGAAGCTCTTCAATTGTGTTTCCTGTCCCCTCTGCTGACTCGGAATTCCAGGTCTCGCTCACGAGGCGGGCATCCCGATGCCCGCCACTCCGGTAGCCGTGGAAGACACCGTCCCTAATCTTCCTCAGTCCAGAAGCGTAGCTGCCGTCGATTCGGTGCACGAACTCCTCCAAGTCTGGGTCGCGGAGGCCCGGCCGAATCGTGACCAGTTCCTGATAGTTGGTCAGCGCCTGGTACAGGAGAGCCACGGAGATCGAGATGACTGCATTGTTATGCGTCGTCGCCTGGTGAGCCCCCTTCTTCACACCCAAGAAGCCTAAGTCGCCTGAACAGCGCGTGACATCAATCACCGAATTCCGCCAGAACGAATCCGCACGAGCCAAGTTGGACCGCATCGTCTGGAACACAGCGAGAGCTTTCATGCTCGACATGAGGTCCGCCTGATCACTCACAGGCTTACTCCCAGCCGCGGGCCGAGTCGTCCGAGGTATGCCTCGTGGGCAAGCGCAGCGTCCAACATGGTTGCTTCCAAGTCCCCTTGGCTGGAGTCCAGAATCCGTTTCTGGACATCAAGATTGTCGGCCCGAGGATGCAAGATCGTGTCTCGCAGCCCGCCGATGTCGGAGAAAAAGGCCTCACGGTCAAGGCAGTACGTCTCGAACTCATCATCCTGGAAACCTGCGTCACGCTTAGAGTTGAACGTGTATCGCCTCCTCAGGTTCAACACAAGCACGAGGGCGATCTGCAACGGCCCAAAGTGGTAGCACGCCACTTCCCCCGGTGCATCCAACAACATCTTTGTCTCGAAGCCCCCCATCTCCCTAGCCGCTTCCTGTTGTACCTGGAGGATGTTCGACTCGTCCTGGACGCTCTCGATCTCGAGTTGGTCCATGGTTCCGTGCATCTTTTTCATCCGGTCTGCGAACAGCCACAGGGCGGCTCGAAGTAGATGGGACTGGCCTAGCAGGTGCCGATACTCTGCTATGCGGCTGCGCGAGGAAACCACTGAAGTCCCTCTCAATAGCTGGAGATGCCGATCTCCTTCTCGGTGATGAACTCGAGCAGGGCAGGGGTGCCCGACTCGGTCGCCGCGATGCCGCGGCGGATCGCGGGCACGATCTCCGCCGGGTCGGTGACCCGTTCGCCGTAGCCGCCGAAGGCCTTCGCCATGTCGGCGTAGTGACCGGAGATGTCCGTGCTGCGGTACTTCTCGGTTGCCACCTGCATGATCGGTAGCTCGATCGCCATCGAGAAGTTGTTGAAGAGGATCGAGAGGATCGGCAGGCGTTCGCGGACCGCAGTCTCGAAGTCCATGCCGGTGAAGCCGATGGCGGCGTCGCCCCAGACGTTGATGCAGAGCTTGTCGGGCTGGGCGAGCTTGGCGCCCATCGCCAGGCCGAGGCCGTAGCCGAGTTGGGTCGTCTTGCCCCAGCCGATGTAGGAGAGCGGCGTCGTGCTGCGCCAGAACGGTGAGATCTGGTCGCGCGGCGAGCCGGCGTCGTGGGTGATGATCACGTTGTCGCGGTCGACCGTGTGCATCAGGTCCCAGAGCACGCGGTAGGGCGAGAGCGGCGTCCCGTCGGACTCGAGCTTCGGCATCCACTCGTCGAGCCAGCCGGAGCGGATCCGTTCGATCTCCGCCGGCACGGACTCGGCCCGCGAGGCCGCGTGCGGCAACGACTGCCCTTCCAGCTCGGCGATCAGGGCGGCCAGCGTCAGCTTCGCGTCACCCGCCACGACGCATTCCGAGGCGACGTTCTTGTTCAAGTCGACCGGGTCAAGGGTCGCGTGCAGGTACTTCGCCTGCGGGTACTTGCCGAAGTAGATGCCGAACGCGGTGGTCGTGAAGCTGCAGCCGATGCCGAAGATCACGTCGGCGGCACCCAGGAACTCGTGGACCGTCTTCGGCACCGCGCGGCCGCCCGAGCCGAGCGACAGGGGATGGTCCTCGTTGAAGGCGCTCTTGCCGCCAAGACTCGTCGTCACCGGCGCGTTGAGCAGCTCCGCCAGGCGCCGCAGTTCGTCCCAGGCCTCCGCGTAGTGGACACCCTGGCCCGCGTAGATCACCGGCCGCTCGGCCCCCGCCAGCACCTCCGCGGCCTGGCTCACCAGGCCCGGATCGGGGCCGACGCGTACCGTTCCGCTCGGGCGGGGTCCCAGATCGTCCGGCACGTCTTCACCGAAGACGTCCGCCGGCACCTCGACCATCACCGGACCCGGCCGGCCGGAACGGAGTTGGGTGAAGGCGCGTCGCATCACTTCCGGCAACGCCTTGCCCATCGAGAGCGGTTCGCACCATTTCGTCACATGCTGGAAGTTCGCCACGGCGTTGAAGTTCGGCGCGACGTGCATCGTCCGCCGGCTGTATCCCATCGGCATGACCAGGATGGGCGCCGACTCGCCGTAGGCCTGCGCCACGCCGCCGAAGGCGTTCTCGGTTCCGGGCCCGCTCTGCATCGTGAAGACGCCGAGCTGCTTACCCGAGCTCAGCCGGCTGACCGCGTCGGCCATGTGCAGGCCGATCCGCTCCTGGCGGACGATCACGGTGCGGATATCGGCCACCGCCGCGGCCTCGATGATCGGATTGACCGGGTAGGCGACGATGAACTCGACGCCCTCCCGCTTGAGGTACTCGGCTACGCCCTGGGCTACCTTCACGCTGGAACTCCTGAGATTCTGGGTGGGGTGAGGGGCGGCTACGATACCCGGAACCGGGAACGTCCCAGAAGCTGGAGGACCCAAGAGATGGAAGACACCGCGAAGAGGATCAGCCAGATGACGATCACCGCGGTCCTGCTCGCGCTCGGCGCGGCCTTCGCGATCGCCCCGAACGCGCCAACCCTGTCCGGGCCCATCACGGGCGGGGAACGCGGCACGCCGTTTGCCGCGGTCAACGTGGCGGATCGCGGCTACCTGACCGAGGAGTACTTCCTCGAAGGCGAGGCGACCGCGTACGAACTCGCCTCTGGCAGTCAGGGCGCGAACGGCCGGTGGAACACCCGGGCGACCGCCGACAAGGCCGACTTCAAGACACGCCTGCTGGTGGTTCGGCCGCAAGACGCGTCGGCGTTCAACGGCACGGTCATCGTCTTCTGGCTGAACGTCACCGCCGGCTTCGAACTGGGTTCCGCCAGCGACGAGGCGCTGCGCGGCTACGCCTGGGTGGGCGTATCCGCACAGAAGGTCGGTGTCCACGGCTTTCCCCAGAATCCCGGCGGACTCAAGGCGTGGGACCCGCAACGCTACGGCTCCCTCGAGCACCCCGGGGACGCCTGGTCCTACGACATCTTCACGCAGGTAGCGAGAGCCATCGGTCCGGAGCGCGACCGGCAAGGCCTGGACCCGATGGGCGGCCTCGAGGTGGAGCGCCTGATCGCGGCCGGCGCCTCCCAGTCCGCCGCGCGGTTACGCACGTACATCAACGGCGTCCACCCGCTGACCGAGATGTTCGATGGCTACCTGCCCTTCATCGACTTCGGCGGTGTCGTGCCGTTCGCGTCCGAGCGCGGCGGCGGACCCCGGGGACGCAGTCTCGCGTCGGTCCGATCGGACCTGGACGTCCCGGTCATCGTCGTCAACTCGGAGACCGAGCTGACCAGCTACTACTCCGTGCGCGAGCCGGACTCGGCCCGCTTCCGACTCTGGGAGGTGGCGGGGACGTCGCACGTGTCCGCGACGAGACCAAAGGAACGCACCGTCGAGGGATCCAACTGGCTGTCCTACTCCCCCGTGTACCAGGCCGCGATCCGGCACCTGCACAACTGGCTCAGGGACGGCGTCGAACCACCGAGCATGCCGCGCGTCGAGATGAAGGCCGGCGACCCCAATCCCGAGGTCGTCCGGGACGAGCACGGCAACGCCATGGGCGGCATTCGCCTGCCGGAGCTCGAGGCGCCGACCGCCTCGCACAGCGGATTCGGCACGCAGAGGGAGGGGACGCGGTTCGGCTTCCTGTACGGCACGGCGACCGATTTCGACAGCGAACAGCTAGCGGCCCTGTACCCGGACAGCAAGCACTATCTCGAGGCCTGGAACGCGGCTCTGGACCGGCTGATCGAGCAGGGCATGGTCCTGCCCGAGGACGCGCCGGCGATGCGGCAGCGGACCGCGGCCTGGGCGGCGCGGCTGGATCAGAGGCCGTAGTAGCCGCGGTACCAATCGACGAAGCGGGGGATGCCGACGGCGATCGCGGTCGTCGGCTCGTAGCCGAGGTACTCCCTGGCGCGCGTCAGGTCGGCTGACGTCCGCACGACGTCGCCCGGCTGCATCGGCAGGAACTCCTTGTCGGCCTCGCGACCGCAACTGCGTTCGATCTGCCGGATGAACTCCATCAGTTCCTCGGTGCGGCCGGCGGCGAGGTTGCAGACGAGGTCCTCGTGGTTGCGGTCGATCGCCGAGACGACGCCGGCGACGATGTCGTCGATGTAGGTGAAGTCCCGGTGCATCCGGCCGTGCCCGAAGACGTTGATCGGCTCGCCGCGGAGCAGGGCGCCGGTGAAGAGAAACAGCGCCATGTCCGGCCGGCCCCAGGGGCCGTAAACGGTGAAGAACCGCAGGCCCGTGACGCGCATGCCGTAGAGGTGGTGGTACACGGACGCCATCAGCTCGTTCATCTTCTTCGTCGCGCCGTAGAGCGAGCACTGGGAAGACGTGCTGTCCGTTTCGCTCAGCCGATCGTCCGTGCTGTTGCCGTAGACCGAGCTGCTCGAGGCGTAGATCAGGCCGCCGACCTCGTGGTCGCGGCACAGTTCGAGGACGTAGGTGAAGGCCTGCACGTTGTCGCGCACGAACTGGTTCGGATGGTCGATCGAGTGCCGCACACCGGCCTGGGCCGCGAGGTGGCACACCCTGGTCTCCGTGCCGGAGACGCCGCGGACGAGGTCGTCGAAGGCGTCCTGCAGGGCCTCCCGGTCGCCGACGTCGGCACGCACCAGGCGGAAGTTGGGTTGCTCCTCGAGGATCGCGTTGCGCCGCTCCTTGAGCTGGGGGTCGTAGTACGGGTTGAAGTTGTCGTAGCCGATCACCTCGTCGCCGCGCTCAAGCAGGGCCCTGGCCACGTGGAAGCCGATGAATCCGGCGCTGCCGGTCAGCAGGACCTTCACGAGACGCCTCCGGTCGGGGCACTCCGCCAGCGCTCAGCGAGCTGGGCCACGGGGTCGATCAACAGGTCCTCGACGGGGAGTTCGGCCAGCAGCCGGTCGTCGAAGTCGGGCGCTTTCCTGAGCACGTGATCCCGGAGACCGTCGTATCGCTCGCGGTAGTCCGACAGCAGGCGCCGCATCGCGGGAGCTTCCGCCCGTTCCCGGAAGCGCACGTGGATCAGGACGAGGGCCGAGACCCCGCCGTCCGTGAACTCCGGTACGACGATGAAGACCCGTCCGTCGGTCCGCCCCCGGGCCGCCATCAGCCGGCCTTCGACCGCCACCGCGTACTTGGTGCCCTGGAGCAGCGGTTGCCGGACCGTCCGCGACTGGAGGTCGCGGCAGAGGCCGCCGGCGCGCAGGACCCGAATCGTGGCGTCGGCGCCAGGCGGCGGACCGTCGCCGCCCGCCCGGAGCCGGTAGCGGACGTAACCGAGAACCTGGTCGACGAAGGGGTCGAGCGCGCTCATCGTCCGTCGATCCTCGACCGAGATCGACTCCTCCGGTGAACCCGCCTGGTGGGTCGCCGCCGCCAGGGACATCCTGCCGAGAGTCTGGTCGTGCCGCGAGATGCCCACGGTGACCGTCTTCGCCTGGTGCTTGATCGTGTCGATGTGCCGGGTGAGGTCGTCGATCGCCGGAGTGAGAGCACCTCGCAACGCCCCCAGTGCGTTCTCTTCGCCGCCGTCGCCAGCGCCACGCAGCCCGTCGAGGGCCACCGCCAGCCGCACCGCCCTGCCGACGTGCAGGTTGCCGTCGTACCGGCCGCCGGCCAGGCCTTCGCCGACGGCGTCGATCTCGGCGCCGGCGATCTCGCGCAGTCGAGCCACCGGCCGCGCCGTGCCGGCGGCGACCACGTCGTCCACCGCCGTGCGGATCGCCCGCAGTGGCCTGGCGAGGTCGTCGATGGCGAGGGCCGCGTGGTAGCCGAACAGGTGACCGACGACTGTCGCCAGCACGAAGGACAGCTCGGGCGGAACCTCGGGCACTTCGATCGCCGCCGCCGCGGACGGGAACGCCGCGCCCTCGGAGGCGACGACGATCGGCGTCGCCCGGTGCGCGCGGTAGACGTCGATCTCCTTGCGCGTGTCAGCCGCCGTCGAGCCCTGAACTCCGGTCGCGCAGACCAGGATGAGGGGCTCGGACGACAGGTCGATGTGCTTCTTGTCTTCCGTCGCGTCGCAGGCGATCGCCTTGTAGCAGAGCTCGGAGAGCTTGATCCGGATCTCCTCCGCGGCGATCCGGTCGAGGCCGTTGCCGACAACCGACCAGTCCCGCAATCGCGGCGCGTACTCCCTGGCGGCGGCGGCGATCGCGGGTCGCAGGGTCAGAGTGCGCTCCATCGCGCCGGGCAGGTTCCGCAGTTCCCGCAGAAGGCGGTCGGCGGCGGGGCGTTCGTCCGGCCCGCCCGCGACCTGGTCGGCGATTGCCACGGCGAGCAGCATCCCCGCTGCGATCTGGGAGTAGAAGGCCTTGGTGGACGCAACACTCATCTCGACGTCCCGCCCGTCCGAGGTGTAGAGCACACCGTCCGCCCGGTCCGCCAGATCCGAGTTGCGGCGGTTCACGATCGCGATCGCGCGGGCGCCCCGCCGCTGCGCCAGGTTGACCGTGCGCAGCGTGTCCGTCGTCGTGCCGGACTGGCTGACCGCGACGACCAGGGTGTCGCGCATGTCAGGCGCCAGGTGGAAGCCCGAGAGCTCGGTGGCCGGCATCGCGTCGACCCGGGGGCGGCTGAGGCCACGCTCGCGCAGACGTCCCTCGATCGCCACGGCGATGCCCTGACCGGCGACGGCCGCTGTGCCCTGACCGGTGACGACGATGCGCGCAACCGCCCCCTCCCGCAGGCCGCGCGCAACCACCTCCGGCAACGTCGGCTCACCGACCGAAACCCGCAGGCGCCCGGTCGCGTCCTCCCGCAGCTTGCCGCGCACCGTGTTGCGCACGGAACGCGGCGCCTCGCTGATCTCCTTGAGCAGGAAGTGAGGGAACTCGCCCCGGTCGATGTCGCGGGTCGTGATTTCGGCATGATCGAGCTCTTCCGGCACCAACGGCAGCGGCGAGCCTCCGGCCGAGTACCGCTCGATGCCCTCGAGTTCGCCGGCGCGATCGGCGTCGAGTACGGCGATCTGGCCCCAACCGGCGCCGGCGCGGTCCGGTTCCGCCTCGCCGTCCAGACGCAGCCAGGTCGAGCTCTCCTCGACCAGGCCGTAGGGTTCGCTGGCGACCACGAAGGCGTGATCGGCCAGCCCGACGTAGAGACCCTGGCCGCTGCCCTGGGTCGCCAGGTAGAGCCGTGACGGATCGTCCCAGGTGAGCGCGCCGAGAGCGAGCGAACCCTCGAACGCGGCCACGGTCTCGCGGAAGCCGTCGAAGGCCGTGTCGCCGCCGGCCAGCCGGCGCGACATGAGAACCGGCATCACCTTCGCGTCCGTGGTGATGCGCGAGTCGAACTCCAGGCTCTCGAGCACCGTCAGGTCGGCGTGGTTGTCGATGTCGCCGTTGATCGCCGCGATCACCTGGGGCGGCCGCTCCGCGTCGTTCAGCGGATGCGCGTTCGCCTCGTTGATCCGGCCGACGCTGGCCCAGCGCGTGTGCCCGAGCACGGCCGCCTCGACGTCCGGGCTCCCGACCGCCGCCGCCAGCAACGGATCGGAGGCGACCGCGTCGCGCAGAAAACGGACGTTGTCGCCCAGTTCCCCGATCTCCTCCGCGCACTTGTAGACCAGGCCGATCCGTGCTCCACCCAACAGAACCGCGCGATGACCGAACAACGGATCCCCGGCGCGGCCGTCGAGTTCGGCACGGATCGCCGGATCGTCCGGGTCGACGCCGTGCCCGGAGAGCAGGAGGAACAGCCCGGCCGAGTCCCGGCCGCGGATCTCGAGCCGGTCGAGCGAGGAGAAGGCCTGCTGAACGGCGATCAGAACGTCGAGCCCGGCGTCGCTGACACCGGCCGGCGCCAGTGCGTCCACTTCAACCGCGGTCCGTAGCCGGTCGCGGCGAATCGCCCACTCTGCGTCGGCCAACGCCGCCGCGGCCCGATTCACCGCCTCCAGGCCGGCATCGCCGAAGCGCGCAGCACCGGCATCGAGGCTGACTTGCAGCCGGCTCACCGCCGCGGAGCAGGGCGCCAGGGCATCGGCGATCGCGGCCCGCAGCGATTCGTCGCGCACGAGGGACCGAACAGCCGGGCGGGCCCGCAACCGCCGGTCCCAGTCGGCCAGTCCGGATGCCGCGGCCGAAAGGGACGAGGCCAGCTCCTGCGCCTCGGCGCGGCCGCTATCGCGAACCGCGGCCCCGGCGGCTCGGCCGGCGGCCGCGAGGCCCTCCAGCAGCTCGCGCGAGTCGATCGCCGGTCCGGGGTGGGGGCGCATCAGGATGCCGACGATCCCGCACATGGGTTCCCGAAGCTTAGCCCGGATCCCATCCAGCGACGCTAAGCTCGCACCCTCGGGAGATCCGACCGGAATGCAGGACACATCGACATTCCTCGCCGCGGTGGTCCAGATGGGCTCCACCTCGGACGAGCAGGCGAACTGGGAAGCCGCCCGGCACTGGATCGAGACAGCCGCGGACCGCGGAGCCACGTTCGTGTCCACGCCCGAGAACACGAACTACCTCGGGCCGCACAAGGAGAAAGTCGAGCTGGCCGAGCCGACCTCGGGCGCCACCTGCGCCCGCTTCGCCGGCCTGGCCCGGGACCGCGGCATCTACCTCCTGCTCGGCTCCTACAACGAGAAGGCGCCGGACGAGAGCGAGCGCTGCTACAACACCAGCGTCCTGTTCGACCCGCAGGGGGAGATCGTCGCCACCTACCGCAAGATCCACCTCTTCGACGTCGACGTCTCCCCGGAGGTCCGGTTCCTGGAGTCGAAGACGGCCGTACCCGGCGAGGACGTCGTGACGGTCGACACGCCGTTTGCGCGGCTCGGCCTCACGATCTGCTACGACATGCGCTTCCCCGAGCTCTACCTGAAGCTGGCCCGGAACGGCGCCGAGGTCCTGACCGTCCCTTCGGCCTTCACCCTGATGACCGGCAAGGATCACTGGTTCCCGCTGCTGCGGGCCCGGGCGATCGAAACCCAGTGCTACGTGCTGGCTGCGGCGCAGACCGGCCGCCACGACGACCGCGGGCTGCGCCACAGCTACGGCCACTCCGTGATCATCGACCCGTGGGGCCACGTCCTGGCCGATGCCGGCGACGGGCCCGGCATCGCGATCGCGGAGATCGACCGCAGCCGCGTCGCCGAGGTGCGGCGCTCGATGCCGGTCGCCTCGCACCGCAGGCTGCCGATCGGCTGAGCTCCGAGTCGGGCGATGGACATCTGGATCCTCATCGCGATCATCGTCTTCACGTTCCTGGCGTTCAGCTTCGAATGGCTACGGATCGACGCGGTCGCCCTCTCCAGCCTGGGGCTGCTGCTCCTGTTCGGACTGGTGACGCCCCAGGAGGCAATCCGCGGTTTCAGCAACGACGCCGTCATCACGGTGATGATGATGTTCATCCTGAGCTACGGGCTGACCCATACCGGTCTGATCGACCGCTTCGGCCAGAAGCTCGCGCAGATGTCCGGCCACACGCACTGGGCCGCCGCGATCACCCTGATCCTGGTCTGCGGAGTGCTCTCGGCCTTCATCAACAACACCGCCGCGCTGGCGATCCTGATGCCGGTCGCCATACAGATCGGGAAGCACTACGGCGTGTCGCCGTCGCGGATCCTGCTCCCTCTCTCCTACCTCTCGATCCTGGGCGGCACCTGCACCCTGATCGGCACGTCGACGAACCTGCTGGTCGCCTCCATATCGGCGGAGTACGGCTACGGAGCTTTCAGCATGTTCGAGTTCCTGGCGCTCGGACTGATCCTTCTGGTCGGCGGCTTCGCGTACATCGTCTTCGTGCCGATGCGCCGCCTCCCGGACCGCGCCGGCGCCTCCGACCTGACCACCAAGTACCGACTGTCCTCGTTCCTGACCGAGGTCCAGGTGCCGAAGGGGAGCTCGCTCGTCGGCAGCAACGTGGTCGACGCGCACATCAACGAACGTTTCCGCCTCACGGTGCTCGAGATCCTGCGCGGCGAGGAGCGGATCGCCGTCGAGCTCCGCTCCACGCCGATGCAGGGCGGCGACCTCCTGATCGTCGAAGGCCGGATGGACGACATCGTCAGCTTCCGCGACCACTACGGCCTGCGCCTTCGCACGGAGACGAAGATCGGCGACCGCGACCTCTCCGACAAGAACAACATCATGGCGGAGATCCAGCTCTCGCCGGTCTCCCGGGTCACCGGTTCGACCATTCGCGACCTTGACTTCCGCCGCCGCTTCGGCTGCTTCGTGCTGGCGCTCAACCGCACGGGCGACCCGATCCGCGAGAAGCTGGCCCACATCGTCCTCCACAACTGGGACACACTGCTTGTCTTCGGCCCCCGTTCCCGGATCGAGGCCCTCTACGAGACGGAGGACTTCATCCCGTTGCAGCAGGACGTCAAGCTACGCCTCGTCACCCCGCGGCGCTGGTGGCTCGCCGTGGTGATCGTCCCGATCGTCGTCATCGTCGCGGCCACCGGCGTCACCTCGATCCTGAAGGCCTCGATCCTGGGCGCCGTGGCGCTGATCGCCTTCGGCGGCATCTCGGTGCAGCAGGCATACGAGGCGATCAACTGGACGGTCATCTTCCTGCTCGTCGGCACTCTGCCGCTGGGAATCGCGATGGAGAAGACCGGCCTCGCGGCAATGATCGGAGAGACGATCGCGAACGCCGGCGCCGACTACGGGCCCTGGGTGGTCATCGCGCTCATCTACGTAGCGACGGCCTTGCTCTCGGAGATCATCTCGAACAACTCGACCGCCGTGCTCATGGTGCCCATCGCCGGCACCGCCGCGGCGTCGATGGGACTCGACCCGAAGCCGTTCATGATGACCGTCGCCTTCGCCGCCTCCGCCAGCTTCCTGACCCCGATGGGCTACAAGACCAACGCCATGGTCTTCGGCCCCGGCGGCTACCGCTTCATGGACTACGTGAAGTTTGGTACACCGATCAAGATCCTCTGCTGCGTTCTGTCGGTGTGGCTGATTCCCGTGTTCTGGCCGCTGACCTAGGACCGCCTACCGCTGGCAGCGCGGGCAGTAGTACGTGCTGCGGTTCGAGATGACGATCCGGCGGATGCCCGCCCCGCAGCCGGCCGGGCAGGCCTCGCCCTCGCGATCGTACACGTCGAGCGAGACCTGGAAGTAGCCCGAGTTGCCTTCGCCGTCGGCGAAGTCGTTCAGCGTCGTCCCGCCCTGCTCGATTGCCTCGCCCAGCACCTCCCGCACCGCCGCGGCGAGAACGTCGAACCGTCGCCGGGCGATCCGCGCCACCGAACGGCGAGGATGAATGCGCGCCCGGTACAGCGCCTCGGAGGCGTAGATGTTGCCCACGCCGACGACGACCGAAGCGTCCATCAGGAAGCTCTTGACCGGGGCCGTCCGGCCGCGCGCGAGGCCGGCGAGCCGGGCGCCGTCGAACCCGGGCGCCAGAGGTTCGACGCCGAGATGGCGAAAGTGCCGGTCCCGGTCCAGGCCCTCCGTCGAGGCAACGAAGGCGACGCCGAAACGACGCGGGTCACGGAAGCGCAGCCGGCGGCCGGAAGCGAGTTCGAAGCCCAGGTGCTCGTGGTCCGCGAGCGGTTCCATTCGATCGACCAGGGTCAGCCGGCCACTCATCCCGAGATGCACCACCAGGGTCTCGCCGCCGGAGGCGTCGATCCACAGGTACTTCGCGCGCCGGCGCAAACCGACGATCCTGCGGCCTTCCAGCCGGCGCAGCCGCCGTTCGCAGAGCGGCTCGCGCAGGGTCGGGAAGTGGACGCGGACCGCCTCGAAGCGATCGCCGACGAGCGGCTGTTTCAGGCTCCGCCGCAGGACCTCGACTTCGGGCAGCTCGGGCACGTCAGCGCCGGCTGCCCGGCGAGCCTCCCCCGGCAACCGCCAAGACCAGAGCCTCAAGCGCGGCGGTGCCTTCACCGCTGCCGCCCCGCAAGCGAATCTCCGCCTCGAGGACCTTCCAGGGAAGCTCACCCATCGCCGAGACGGCCTCCGGACTGCGGCGGGCCATGGCCGCCTTGTACATCTGGAAAAGGGGCCACGGGCCGGGCTTTCTCACCGCGCCCGGCCACTCCGCCATCAGTTTCGGCAACACTCGGGCCTTGAAGCCGTTGTAGTTCCCCGCCTCCGGCAGATTGTGAGCCATGGCGAGACCGTGGACAGCGGCCAACTGCTGACAGCGGCCGGCCAGCAGACTCAGGAACCGGAACCGCTCACCCTGTTCGTCTGCCGCGCTGTGGAGGTAGCGACGAAGTGCCGCCAACGCCGCGCCGGGCTTCCCGCCCTCCATCGCGTTGAAGACATCCCACACGTCCTGCTCGCCCCGGTCCACGACCGACTCTTCTACCGTGGCGAGGTCGATGCGGCTGGTGCCCTCCGGCACACCGGCGGCGATCTTTCGATACTCGGCCGCGAAGCGTGCCGCCGAGGCTTCATCCGCCGCCGAGGGGCCCCAGCCCTCCTTGCGCAACGTACGGCGCGCCAACTCCCGGGCCGCGACCGGTTCGATTCGCACGCCCGTCTCCCGCTCCAACTCGGCCACCACCGGGTCGAGGCCAGTCATCCTGCCACCGCGATCGAAAGCAAGTTGCTCGACCTCAAAAGCCGCGTTTCGTTCAAACAGACGGAGTACGAGGGGGTGCTTGCGATCCACGCTGCGTTCGGCGAACACCAGGGCGTGGCCTTCCGGCAGGCCGCCTTCCGCGGTCCGGTCGAGTTCCGCCAGGTTGCTTGTCGACCAACCGGTGAGATCTTCCGCTCGCGCAGCCTCCAGTAGTGCCGAGAGTCCCCGGGAAAGCTGGTCCCGTTCCTTCTTCGGCCGACCTCGGCGGCCGCCCTTTCGCTGTCCCTTGCCGCCCGCGAGAGCCGAGTCGGGCAGCGCGGCGATCGCCTCCTCGGCGGCGCCCGCAGTCGGGTCGATACCGAACAGCCGCAACGTCTGAAGAAGAGGACCCGCCGCCCTTCTCTCGGGCACCGAGAGCCCTTCGCCTGCTACGCCAACCAGGCCGTAGTCATCGCCCAGGACCTCAGCCGCCTCGTCGATCAGCTCGGCCGCGGCATCCTTGTCGGCAAACTCCGCACTGGCCACGACCAACGCGACCTTGGCCGGCTCGAACAGGGAAAAGGTGAACAGGTCAGCGAGAACCGTTCCCAGTTCCTCACCGGCCGCGCCCGTGTGGACCGCCACCTCACAACCAGCCGCGGTAGCCAAGGCCTCCGCGACTCGACTCGCTTCTCGCGTGGCCAGCACCTGCTCACCGATCACCAGGTAGAGCGGCTGGCGTTCGCCGCCTTCGATTCGCTCGACGGCGGCGTCGATTTCGGGTGCCTTCACTCGTCTGCGGGGAGCCGGCCCTTCTCTTCGAGTTCCTGACAGTCGACGCAGTAGGGCGCCCACGGCACGGCCTCCAGCCTGGCGCGGCCCAGTTCGTTGCTGCAGTGGACGCAAATGCCGAACGTGCCGTCGTCCAGCCGGGCCGTCGCTTCGACAATCCGGTTCAGCAGGATGCCGTCGCTGTCCGAGAGCGAGAAGTTCAACTCCCGGCTGTAGGCATGATTCGCCCGGTCGACCAGGTCCTCCGCGCCTTCGCCGGTCGACGCCTTGAGGCCGGCTGTCAGGTCGCGGTTGTAGCGACCGAACAGCTCCCGCCGCTTCTCTTCGAGGCGCTCCCGTACCCAATCGAAGTCGAGCGCCGCATTCTCTCTCCTGGCGCCCCCGCCTCTGCCGCCATTGGCGCGCTGCGGCCGAAGCAGCAACGTCGGCGGCTTCTTCGGCTGCGGCTTCTTGCGGGCTGCCTTCTTCCGGGCGGGTTGGCTTCTCTCCGGTTTCGCCTCTGACTCGACCTGGACTTCTTCGGGCGGCGCTGCCGCGTGCTCGGCCGCCTTCTCCGCAGCCGCCTTCTCGGCGGCCTCCGCCTTCGCGACCAGTCTCTCAGCCGCCGCCGCCGCCCGCTCGGCCTCCCTGGCAGCGACCTTCGCTGCCTCCGCCGCCTTCGCGGCCTTCTCAGACGCCGCCGCCCTGGAGGCGGAGGTCCGGGCCGACTTGCGCGCGGCTGTGCCCTTGGCGGCGGCATCCCTGGCGGCCGCTTGCGCCGCGGACTTGCGTTCGGCCAGCAGCTTCGCGGCCCTGGCCGCGGCGTTGCCGCTCGTAGTGGCCAACCGGCGGGACGCCGCCGCGGCCTTCTTCTTCGCGGCTGCGTCTTGCCGGCCCCTGGTCGCGGCTTCGGCGGTCGTCCCGGCCGCACGATCCGCTTTGGCGGCCTCGCGCTTCCGGAGCGCGGACTCGCGCGCGGCCTGCTTCGCCGCAGCCGTGCCTGCAGCGGCCACTTCAGCCGCCTTGGCCGCAGCTGCCTGTTCAGCGGCCGCCTTCCGTTCGGCCTTCGTCGCCGACGCGCGCCGCGCCGACGCCTCCTTCTCGGCGGCGGCGGCCGCATCCTTTCTGGTCGCGGCGATCTTGCCGGCCCTGGCCGCGGCCGCGGCTCCGGCTTTCTCTTCCCGAGCCGCCTTTTGTGCCGCCCCCTTCTTCTCCGACGCTACCTTCGCCGCCCGCTCGGCCGAGGCGGCCTTGCGAACCGCCGCGGACCTCGCCTTCCTGGCTGCGGACCGGGCCGCGGCGAGCTCTCGCGCCGCGGCCGCAGCCGCTTCCTTGATGTCGTTCGATCCGTCGGTTCGAGAGGCCTCGTCCGCGTTTGCCACCTGATCCCTCCGCACGCGGCTCAGTAAAACGGGCGCCGATGATAGTTGATTCCCTCGAGGATGGTGAACGCCCTGTAGATCTGCTCGTAGAGGGTCAGCCGAGCAAGCTCGTGAGCAAGGGTGAGCGGCCCCAGCGAGAGCCGGAAACGGCACGACTCCAGGAGGTTGCGGTCAAGTCCCAGGTCCGAGCCCACGATCCAGACGACGGGCCGCTGCCACTCCGCGCGCAGCCGGCCCACCTCGGTCGCGAGGCCGGTCGAACCAAGACGCCGTCCGCTCCGATCCAGACAGACCGTCCAGGCATCGGCAGGCAGGGCCGAGCGGATCGCCTTCCCTTCGAGCCGCAATCGAGTCCGGTCGTCGCCGCGCGCGGGGCGAACAACCAGTTCCCGCACCGGCGCGAACCTCTCGATCCTCTGCCGATAGTCGCCGCAGAGCGTCTCCCAGGGCTCCCTCCGGCGACCCACCCAGACGACCAGGATCTCGAACGCCACGAGCCGATTATGCCGTTGCCCCTCGCTGTTATTCTCCGCCCCATGGCCCGCTCCGCGAACCAGGAGTCCCGGCGCTTGATCAGGCGGCGCCTGACGAACGGCCTGGTCATCGGCGGCATCGCGCTCGGGGCACCGGCCCTGTTCAACGCGATCGTGGCCCGCAGGGCGGGTCGCCTGCCCCGACCCCGATGGGGTTCCACCCGGCACGTCGAGGTCGACGGCCACCGGGTGGCCTTCGTTCACCTGGAGTCTCCCCGGCGGGGCGGCCAGCCGCCAATGATCCTGCTCCACACGTTCGGTCCGGGGCATACCGGCCTGCTGTGGCGCGAGACCGCCGAACGCCTGGCGCGAAGCCACCACTGTTTCGTGCCCGACTGGCTCGGCTGGGGCGACTCGGAACGGAGGAACCAACGCTACACCGCCCAGCTCTACATCGACCTGCTCGGCCGGTTCCTGGAGGAGGTCGTCGGCGAGCGCGCAGTGCTCGTCGCCCCTCACCGTGCCGCCGCCTATGCCGTCGAGGCCGCCCTGAACGCCCCGGACCTGGTTGCCGCCCTGGCCCTCGTCGGCCCCCAGGGCATCGGCACCGAGGTCACCGACGAGCGCAGCGACCCCGTGATTCACTCACTGCTCCGGGCGCCGGTGCTCGGCAGGTCGGCGCTCAACCTGGTGACCGGCGAGCGGGCGCTCGAGAACCACCTGCGACGCGAGACGCTCTTCGGCGCCGAGGGCCTGGGCGAGTCCATGGTTGAGCAGCTCTACCGGGCGAGCCATCTGCCCGGCGCCAGCCACGCCCTGGTCGATTCGCTCTGCGGCCGGCTCGGACACCGGCTCCAGGCCGGCTTCGGCGACCGGATCAAGCAGCCGGTATGGCTGGCATGGGGCCGCCAGGCGACCAACCCACCGCTCGAGAACGCCGACCTCTGGCTACAGGAAATGTCGAACGCCGACCTGGACGTCTTCGACGGCTGCCGCAACCTGCCCCACGTCGAACGACCGGCCAAGTTCGCGGCGGCGCTCACGGCGTTCATCGAGCGCCAGCGTTTCGCCGCCTGACCGGGGCGCCGCGCCCAAGGCCTTCGCCGTGTCCAGGGATCCTGCATTCCCGCCCGTTCCCGGCGGCTATCCCTTTCCCGATCTCGAGCGCGAGACACTCGAGTTCTGGCGTCGCGAGCGGGTGTTCGAAGCCTCCCTCGAGGCTCACGAGGACAGCGAGGAAAGGGAGTTCTCCTTCTACGAGGGGCCGCCGACCGCGAACAACGTGCCCCACGTCGGCCACGTCGTCACCCGGGTGGTGAAGGACCTCTACCCGCGTTTCCGCACGATGACCGGCCGCAGCGTGCCGCGCAAGGGCGGCTGGGACACGCACGGCCTCCCCGTCGAGATCGAGGTGGAGAAGCAACTCGGCTTCTCCGGCAAGCAGCAGATCGAGGACTACGGGATCGAGAAGTTCAACAGCGCCTGCCTCGAGAGCGTCAGCGCCTACGAGCGGCAGTGGCGGCGGATGACGGAGCGGGTCGGCTACTGGCTCGACATGGACGGCGCGTACCTGACCTACAGGAACGCCTACATCGAGTCGGAGTGGTGGGCGCTGGCCGAGCTCTGGAAGAAGGACCTGCTCTACGAGGGCCGGAAGATCCAGCCCTACTGCGCCCGCTGCGGCACGACCCTGTCGAGCCACGAAGTGGCGCAGAACTACCGCGACACCGAGGATCCGTCGATCTGGGTGCGGTTCCCCCTGCGACCCGGCCAGTCCATCGCCGCGATCGACGAAGCACCCGACGATGATGGCGGGGAGGCAGGAGGCGCTTTCAGCACGGACCGGCCCGTCGACATCGCGGCCTGGACGACGACGCCGTGGACCCTGCTCTCCCACGCCGGCATCGCGGTGCATCCCGATCTGACCTACCGGGCCGTCGAAGACCCAACGGACCCGGAACGTCTGCTGCTCATCGCGGACGGCCTGGAGCAGCCGGTCCCCGTGCTCCTGCCGGGCGACGGCAAGCCGACGCGAGTCGATCTCCGTGAGGCCGGCACCGTGGCCCGCTTCTCCGGCCGGTCCCTCGAGGGCCTGCTCTACGACCGGCCCTTCGCGGTCGAACCGCGCCGCCCCTACCGCGCCGCCGAGGTGTCGGACCGCGCCGGCTTCCGCATACTGCTTGCGGACTACGTGACTCTTGCCGAGGGTACGGGCGCCGTGCACACCGCGCCGCTCTTCGGCGAGGACGACGAGCGAAGCGGCCGGGAGTACGGCTTGCCCGAACTCCAGGCGGTCGACCACGAAGGGAAGGTCGCGCTCGATCCCGAGGCTAGCTCCCAGGAACCCGCCGTCCGGAGCCTGATCGACGAGATCAACGGGGCGTGGTTCAAGGACGCCGACCCGGCGATCGTCCGCTCGTTGCGGCAGCAGGGCCGGTTGCTCCACGGCGAGCGGCGCGGCCACAGCTATCCCTTCTGCTGGCGCTGCGACCAGCCGCTCCTGTACTACGGAACGACGAGCTGGTTCGTCCGCACCACCGCCGCCCGCGACCGGTTGATCGAGAAGAACCGCCAGGTCCGCTGGCACCCCGAACACGTCGGCGAGGGCCGGTTCGGCGACTGGCTCGAGAACGTCGTCGACTGGGCCCTATCGCGCAGCCGCTACTGGGGCACGCCGCTGCCGGTCTGGAAATGCGGCGACTGCGACGCCGTGGACGTCGTCGGCTCATTCGAGGAGCTCTTCGGCAAGGTGGGCCGGCCGCTCCCGGACGACCCCTACGACCGCGACTGCTTCGACCCGCACCGGCCGTTCATCGACGACGACTTCCAGTGGCGGTGCGCGACTCCGGGCTGCGCCGGCACGATGAAACGGGTCGAGTACGTGATCGACGCCTGGTTCGACTCGGGCGCCATGCCCTTCGCCCAGTACCACTACCCGTTCGAGAACCAGGAGACGTTCCGCTCGCGCTTCCCGGCGGACTTCATCTCCGAAGCGGTCGACCAGACCAGGGGATGGTTCTACACCCTGCACGTCCTCGGCTGCCTGCTGTTCGACAGCCCGGCCTACCGCAACTGCATCGTCCTCGGCCACGTGAACGACGAGAACGGCCGCAAGATGTCCAAGCGCCTCGGCAACGTGGTCGAGCCGATGGAGGTACTGGCCGAGACCGGGGCCGACGCGCTCCGCTGGTACTTCTGCGTCAACAACCCCGAGCAACCTTCGCGGTTTTCGGCCCGCCTGGTGCGTGAGGCGGCCCAGACCTTCCTGCTCCCGCTGTGGAACGCCCTCTCGTTCTTCGTGATCTACGCGAACCTCGACGGCTGGCGGCCCGGTCGCGCGGAGATTCCGTTCGGCGAGCGCGGGTCGCTCGACCGCTGGATCCTGCTCCGCCTCTATCGGCTCGTCCGGGCGACGACCGACCACCTCCAGGCCTACCGAACGGCGCCCGCGGCGCGCGGCATCGAGACCTTTCTGGACGAGCTGACGAACTGGTACATCCGGCGCAGCCGCGACCGCTTCTGGGCGCCCAACGAAGACGCGGCCACGGGCGGACCGGGCGTGGACAAGGAGAGCGCCTACCAGACCCTGTACGAAGTGCTGACGACGATCCGCCTGCTGGTCGCGCCCTTCGTGCCCTTCGTCGCCGAGGAACTCCACCGGCGCCTCGTCTCGAGCCAGGGCAAGGGCAGCGTCAGTTGCCACCTGGAGTCCTGGCCCGAGCCGCCCGCGGATCGGACCGACGAGCGCCTCGAGTCGGCGATGGCCACCGTGCTCCAGGTGGCCCGCAACGGCCGCTCCGCGCGCAACGCGAACGGCATCAAGATCCGCCAGCCGCTTCGCACCGTCACCCTGGTCAGCGCCGACCCGGAACTCGAGGGACTCGTCGCTCCCTACGTCGACCTGCTCCAGGACGAGCTGAACGTGCACGAGGTCCGCTGGGCGGCGGACAGCTCGGAGTACGTGTCCTTCGACGTCGTACCGCACTACCCGAAGTGCGGGCCCCGCTTCGGCCGCGCCATGCCGGCCGTGCGCTCCGCCCTCGCCGCCCGCGGTGGCCTGGAACTGAAGCGCGAGCTCGATCAGTCAGGGCGCATCGCGATCGAGGTCGACGGCGAGACGGTCGATCTGCAGCCGGAGGAGGTCGAAGTACGGCTCGAGGAGCGGCCCGGGGTGGCCGTCCACGGCGACAGCGAACTCCTGGTCGCCCTCGACGTCGAACTGGACGACGAACTGATCGCCGAGGGCCTGGCGCGAGAGGTCGTGCACCGGGTCCAGAACCGGCGGCGCGCCGCCGATCTCGACTACGCCGACCGCATCGCGGTCCGGTACCGCGCCGCCGAAGACGTGGAAGCGGCGATCGAAACGCACCGCGACTGGATTCGCGGCGAGACGCTCGCCGTGACCTTGCAGGCGGTGAACGGCGACGGCACGGACGGCCTGGAAGACGCGCCGATCGAAGGGCGGGCCTTCGCCCTCGCGATCGAAGTGCAGCCCCACTGAGCAGGAGCGACATGGCAGGGATCTTCAAGGCATACGACGTGCGCGGCCTCTACCCGGGGCAGTTGAACGAGGAACTGGCGCGGCGGATCGGCATGGCGTTCGAGCGCCTGGTCACGCTGGAGGGCGACCAGGGCGCGGCCCTGCCCCGCACCGTCGTCGTCAGCCGGGACATGCGCGACCACAGCGTGCCGCTGTCCGCGGCGCTGTGCGCGGGGCTGACCTCGGCCGGCCTCGACGTCCTCGACATCGGCCTCGCCACGACGCCAATGAACTACTTCGCCACCGGCCACCTGGACACCGCGGGCGGCATTCAGGTCACGGCCAGCCACAACGCCGCCGAGTACAACGGCCTCAAGTTCAGCCTCGCCGGCGCCGTGCCGGTGTCGGGCGATCACGGCATCCCGATCATCGAGCGGCACGCCCTGGGCGAAGAGCCGGCGCCGGCAGCGACCCCCGGCCGGGTCGAGGCGAGGAGTATCGAGGCGGAGTACGCCGAACACGTCCTGTCCTTCCTCGACCGCTCCTTCGAGGCGGGCGATGCCCCGAAACTGCGGCTCGCCGCCGACGCCGCCAACGGCATGGGCACGATCTACCGGCCCCTGCTCGAGGCCTGCGGCGTGCAGCTCTTGCCCCTCTACTTCGAGCTGGACGGCAGCTTCCCGAACCACGAGGCGAACCCGCTGCTGCCTGCGAACCTGCGCGACCTGAGCGCGCTGGTCACCGAGCAGGAGGCGGACCTGGGCGTCAGCTTCGACGGCGACGGCGATCGCGCCGCCTTCGTCGACGAACGCGGCGAACCGATCGGCTCCGACCTGATCACCGCCCTGATCGCCGGCCAGATGCTCCAGCGCGAGTCGGGCGGCGCCGTGATCCACGACATCCGCTCCTCCCGAGCGGTTCCCGAGTACATCCGCGAGCACGGCGGGACACCGCTGCCGGAACGGGTCGGCCACTCCTTCGTCAAGGCGACGATGCGGCGCACGGGCGCGATCTTCGGCGGCGAGCTCGCCGGCCACTACTACTTCCGCCAGAACTACTGCGCCGACAGCTCGATCCTCGCCGTGGTCGCGGTCCTCAACCTGCTCCGCCGCTCCGGCAGGTCCCTTTCAGAGATCACCGCCCCTCTTCGCCGCTACGCCAAGAGCAGCGAGATCAACTTCGAGGTCGAGGACAAGGACGGCACGATGGAAACCCTGGTCCAGCGCTACGCCACCGAAGGCGGCGGCGCGCTCGACCGCCTCGACGGCATCCGCATCGACTTCGACGACTGGTGGTTCAACGTCCGCCCGTCGAACACCGAACCCCTGCTGCGGCTCGTCCTGGAAGCCTCGACGCCCGAAGAACTCGCCGCCCGTCAGGCCGAGCTGACGGCGCAGCTCGGCGATCCGCTGTAGCTTCCGACGATCTCCGCGGCCCCGCTGTCGCGAGGACATCGCGAAGACGACGCGTTCGGATACCGAATCGTCACACAGCGTTGCTAGCGTGGCCTGGCATGGAGCGCGCGCGTGTCATCACGCTACGAATCGTGGGAGTGTGGATGCTCGTTCCCGTGTTCCTCAGTGCATCAGCCGCGTGGGCTCAGACGCCCACGATTGAAGTCGAGGCGGGCGGGCCGTATCGGGTCGACTCAGGCGCGTCGGTTCAGTTGAACGGGTCTCACCAGATCCAGAACAGCGCGGGCGACACCAGTGTCGCATGGTCGAAAGTCGGGGGTACAGGTGGTCGCCTCGCCGGAAGCAGGAGCCTGAGTCCTGTCTATGTCGCCCGGACGCTCGAAGCTGGTGCGTCGAATCAACTGATCGTGTTGCGACTGACCGTGACGGATGGCGGAGTGAGCGCCTACGACGATGCCAGCATCACGGTTCTCGCTCCCAAGGAGCCGCCGCCCGCACCGGAACCACCGCAGGAACCCGAACCGCCGCAGGAACCCGAACCGCCGCAGGAACCCGAACCCCCGCAGGAACCCGAACCCCCGCTCGTTCCTCCGATCGCTTCGTTTTCCGTCGACGGCGAGTGCGCTGACGGCCTGTGCCGGGCCTTGACGGGCCAGGACGTCACCTTCACGGACACGAGTTCCGGAACCGTCGCGCGTCGGTCCTGGGATTTCTACGTTCCCGGCGGCAGGCCGTCGTCCGACGCCGTGGTTCGCCACGCCTGGTCCGCGCCGGGCTTCTACGACGTCACCCTGACCGTGAGCGGCGCGGGCAAGGAGTCTTCGGCCTCCCTGATGTTCCTGGTCGAGGCGAGCGATCCGGCGGGCGACTGCGCGTTCGACGGCGAGAACGCCTGTCTACTGGACTCCCGCTACGAAGCGCGCGCGACCTGGCGTCATCCAGACGGCGCTGTTCGTCCGGCTCGGATCGTTTACGCGGGGACGAACGAGTCCGGGCTGTTCTGGTTCTACGACCGGGAGAGCTGGGAAGTGCTGGTCAAGGTGCTCGATGGCTGTGCGGTCGACGGAACCCATTGGGTCTTCGTGGCTTCCGCGACCGACCTGGAGTTCGAGATCACGATCACCGACATGGTGAGCGGCGCCGCGTACCGGTACGTGAACGAGGCCGGGACACCCGCCGACGCGGTCACGGACACCGGCGCCTTCCCGAGGGGCTGCGGCTTCAACGGCCAGCGCTAGGTGTTCGCCGCCAGCCGAGCTAGTCGCGGCCCCCGAGCAGCCCGGCCCGCATCAGGAAGTAAAGCAGCGTCAGCAGCGAGGTAACCGCGGCCGCGACGTAGGTCATCGCTGCCGCGTTGAGAACCCGGTCCATGCCAACCCGTTCCGTCTGCAGGATCAGACCCTGTTCGACCGCCAGCCGCTTCGCACGCGCCGTGGCGTCGAACTCGACCGGCAGCGTGACGAGCTGGAAGAGGACGACCGCCGAGAACATGACGACGCCGACCAGGAACATCTGCATCGAGCCGAGAATCAGGCCGAAGAACATGACGAAGTAGCCGAGGTTGCTGCCGATCCCGGCCATCGGCACCAACGTCGACCGGAGCCACAGCGGCGCGTACTTCTTCGCGTGCTGAATGGCGTGCCCGGCCTCGTGGCAGGCGATGCCGATCGCGGCCACAGAGTTCGAGCCGTACACCTGCTCGGACAGGGCGAGCTTCTTGGTCACCGGGTTGTAGTGGTCGGACAGCCGACCCCGTGTGGCGACCACCTGGACGTCGGTGATGCCGGCGTAGGCGAGGAGGCGCTGCGCCGCCTGGGCGCCGGTCATGCCCGTCACCGAGCGTACCTTGGAGTACTTGTTGAACGCTCGCTTGACCCGGAAGCTGGCCCACAGCGACAGCAGCAGGCCCGGCGCCAGGAAGACGAAGTACATGGGATCGAAGATCATCGAGCGGACTCCCGTGGAGGGCAGTGTTTCGCGAGGCGTCCAAGCGACCCGGCACCGCTACAGGGCTGCGCGAAGGTCAATCCGGCGCGGGCCGCAGTATATTCCGCGCTGCCTCCAACGGACCGCTACACGAATGCCTCGACTCACCCCTCTCAGCCTGCAGGGCCCGGCCGGCGCGCTCCAGGCCGAACTGCTCGAACCGGAGGCGACGCCCGCCTTCGTCGCAACCGTCGCGCACCCCCATCCGCTCTACGGCGGCGACATGGACAACCACGTCGTGACCACCGCCGCAAACGCCGTCGTCGAACGCGGCGGCGCGGCGCTCCGCTTCAACTTCCGCGGTACCGGCGGCAGCGAGGGACGCCACGACGAGGGACGTGGCGAGACCGAAGACCTCGGAGCCTGCGAGCAGGAACTCCGGCGCCGGTTTCCGCGTTCGCCACGCATCGGCGTCGGCTACTCGTTCGGCGCCGTCGTCACTATGGCGCGGTTGCCCCAGGCGCAGGTTGAAGCGGATCCGCCCGCCGGTCTTCTCCTCATCGCGCCGCCGTTGACCCACTACGACTTCGAGGCCGCCACCACCGCGACCGTCCCCGTCGCCGTCGTCTACGGCCAGCTCGACGCGTTCACCACGGACGCGATGATCCGCCGGCTGCCCAGGCGTTGGCCCACATTGGGGAGCTGCCTCGAAGTGGCAGGCGCAGGCCACGACCTGTCTTCGCCGGAGCTGGGCCCGACCATCCGGCAGGCGCTGAAGAGCCTGCTTCCCTAGCTGGCGTGCGCGCGATCCACCTCCACAGCCCCCTCCGACGAGTTGAAACAACGCCGGCAACGGGCCTCGTAGGTCTCCATGTCCCCGACCAGGACCTGCTGATCACCGCCAGCGATCCGCAGCGAGTACTGGGCGGCGGCGCCGCAGCGCACACAGACCGCGTGCATCTTGTCGACGTACTCCGCGATCGCCATGAGCTCCGGGATCGGCCCGAACGGTCGCCGCCGGAAGTCGAGGTCCAGCCCGGCCACGATCACCCGCACGCCCAGGTCGGCGAGTTCCGTCACCAGGTCGACCAGGCCCCTGTCGAAGAACTGGGCCTCGTCGATGCCGACGACTTCCACGCCAAGCATCAGCTTCTCGCGCATCTCGGCACTGGAGGCCACCGTCTCCGCCGACAGGCTGCGGTTGTCCCGCGTACGTAGAACATCCCCCTCGCCGCCGCGGGTGTCGGTGGCGATGCGGAACACCTGGACGCGCTGGCGCGCGATCAGCGCGCGGCGGAGCCGGCGCAGCAACTCCTCGCTCTTGCCGGAGAACATGCCGCCGCTGATGACCTCGATGCAGCCGCCGTCGCCCCGGCCCTGCTCCCGGATCACGGGCCTTCTCCCGTCGCGTCGCGGCCAACCGCGGCGGGCCGCATCGAACCCTCCAACGTCCCGGTCAGCACGCCTCGATGATACTCTCGGGCAACGAGGCCGCCCATCACGCGCCTCCCTGAACCGATGCCTGAGATCGACTTTCCGACCCCGCCGGCACCGACGCCCGCTCCCGCGCAGGCGCCGGACACCCTGCACGTGACCGACAAGGCGGTTCGGATGATCAAGCTCACCCGCGAGGACGAGGGCCTGTCGTCCGACCACGGCCTGCGCGTCGCGGTCCGCGGCGGCGGCTGCAGCGGTTTCGAGTACGCGCTCGACTTCGAGAAGGACCGCCGCGAGACGGACGAGGTCTTCGACTACGAGGGGCTGCGCGTCTACGTCGACCCGATCAGCGCCCGCTACCTCAAGGGCACGACGATCGACTACCAGCTCGGCGTCGCGGGTACCGGGTTCAAGTTCTCGAACCCCAAGGCCGTCGGCACCTGCGGCTGCGGGTCGTCGTTCGCGGTTTAGCTGCGGCGCGGCGTCGCGCAGGCCCGCGGCGCCTGTCCCGGCAATGAACCCGCACCTTCTCTACGCCGCCATCGACGGCGCCAACATCGCCTTCCTGTCGGTGCTCGCAATCCACCTGGTGACGTTGGCGCCGCGAAACCGGAACGTGCAGTTGATCGTGCTGCTCGCCTTCTGCACGGTCTGTGCGGTCGTGTCCGCCCGGCACTCCTACGTGGAAGTGCTCCCAGCCGAGTTCGCGGTGGACCTGGGACCGTTGATCGTTCCCATGAACCTCGCCAGGAACCTCACGTCCGGCGTGGTGATGCTCCTCTGTCACTCGATCTTTCAGGACCGAAAACGGTTGCCTCCGCCGCTGCTGGCGGTCTGGGCTGTACAGATGTCGCTCGAGGAGCCGCTCGAGTGGATGGCGCCGCCCGCCTGGGAGCAGGCACAGCCGCTCGCGACGTTCGTGGTCTTCGAGGTCGTCCCGTCAGCGCTCCAGCTCGTCATGCTCGGTTTCGCCCTCATCTGGGTGCTGCGCGAATCTGACGCCGACCTCGTGGAGGCGCGCCGCAAGACCCGGGCCGTGCTCGTCGTGCTGACGGTCGCTCAGATCGTGCTGGCCCTGCTCATCGAGCGCCTTGCCATGCAGATGTGGGCGCTGCCCATCGACGTCTTCTTCCCCGTGCATGCCGGCATCATCGCCTTCGGCCTGTTGCTGTCCGGCGCGATCGTCCTGCTGCTCCTTCGACCCGACTCCGTGCGATTCGTCGATCCGCGACGACCGACGCCCGTCGACGCCGTAGCCGACGTGAGCCGGCACGCGTACGACGTGGCGCGGATTCGCGCCGCCTTCGAATCCGAGCGGGTGTACCGGCGCCGGGGGCTCACGGTCGGCGCGCTCGCCAAGCACCTCAAGATACCGGAGTATCGGCTCCGCGCCTTGATCCACAACGATCTGGGCTATCGCAACTTCAACACCCTGCTGCACGACTACCGGGTGGCGGAGGTCAGTGAAGCGTTAGCCGATCCCTCGCAGGACGACACGCTCGTGCTCACGCTGGCCCTTGCGGCCGGCTACGACTCGATCTCGCCCTTCAACCGGGCGTTCCGGTCGCTCAAGGGGATGACACCGACCCAATTCCGCGCCCGCAGCCGGCAGAAGCTGGCCGATTCCTGAAAACTCCGGGCGATTTCCGAAAACGACCACTGCTTCAACGATTCGCCGAGACAAGCTCCTCCGTCGAACCCTAGCTTCGCTCAACGATTGCGCCAGAAAGGCGCCAGGAGGTGTTGCGATGAGTGAAGCGGAGAGTTCGCGAGTGAGCGAAGCGTTGGTCGAATGCCGAGACCTGACATACGCCTACACACGAGGCGGTCAGAAGCTCGTCGTGCTGGATCATCTCGATCTCACGGTTCAGAAGGGCGACTTCACGGCGTTGATGGGGCCATCCGGTTCCGGAAAGACGACGCTGCTGAACCTGATCGCCGGCCTGGACCGACCGGTGTCGGGCGAGGTTCGAGTCCTCGGAGTGCCGCTTGGCACCCTGAACTCGACGGCACTGGCTGAGTGGCGGGCGAGCCACGTCGGTTTCGTCTTCCAGTTCTACAACCTGTTGCCCGGGCTGTCCGCGGTCGCCAACGTCGAGCTGCCGCTGCTCCTGACATCGCTCACGAGAAAGCAGCGACGGCGGCATGCGGAGACTGCGCTTCAGATCGTCGGGATCGAGGATCGGGCCGCGCACAAGCCATCGGCCCTCTCGGGCGGCCAGCAACAGCGGGTCGCGATTGCCCGCGCGATCGTCACCGACCCGACGTTGCTGGTGTGCGACGAACCGACCGGCGACCTCGACCGGGAGACCGCGACCGGCGTGCTGTCGCTCCTCCAGTCGCTGAATCGCGAAATGGGAAAGACCATCATCATGGTCACGCACGACCCCCAGGCCGCGGAGTACGCCGATTCCGTGGTTCACCTGGACAAGGGCGCACTGATCGGAGCGGCGGCATGACGTGGCTGAGCCTGGTCAGAACCGGACTGTGGCGCAAACCGACCCGGACGGTGCTCACGACGCTGTCGCTGACGGTGGCCTTCGTCCTGTTCATGCTGCTGCGCGCTCTCACCGCAGCTTTCACGGGCGGCACCAGCGTTCCGGGCGTCCAACGGCTGCTCGTCGACGCCAAGTACGCGATGACCGACAACCTGCCGCTCGCCGCGGTGCAGAGCGTGCGAGAGATGCCCGGCGTGGCCGGGGCAACGCAGATGAGCTGGTTCGGCGGCTACTACCAGGATCCGGCGCACGCCTTCGCCAAAGCCCCCGTCGACCAGACGCAGTACTTCCGCGTCTTTCCCGAACTGGTCATCGCCGACGATGTGCTCGCCCGGTTCCAGGCATCGCGCCGGGCCGTGGTCGTTCCCGTCGCCATGGCGGACGAGTACGGCTGGCGGACCGGCGACCTCATCCCGATCGTCGGCGACATCTGGCCGAAGTCGGACGGATCGTGGGACTGGGAGTTCGAGGTCGCGGGGACCTACGAAGTACCGCCCGGAAGCGTTCTCCAGCCGTGGTTCCTGCTCCGCTACGACTACTTCAACGAATCGGTCGCGGACTGGGCGAGGAACGAGGTCGGCTGGGTCGTGGCGCGCCTGGACGACGGCGTCGATCCCAAGGTGGTGGTCGACGCCATCGATGGCCGCTTCGAGAACTCGTCCGACCCGACACGTTCGCTGTCCGAGGATGAGTGGAGCCGGCAGTTCGCGAACCAGCTTGGAGACATCGGCCTCATCGCGACCCTGATCCTCGGCGCCGTGTTCTTCACGATGCTCCTGCTGACGGCCAACGTCGCCGCGCTGGCGTTTCGCGAGCGCGTGCCGGAGCTGGCCGTCATGAAGGCCCTTGGATTCAGGGACGGCACCGCCGCGGTCGTGGTGCTCGCCGAGGCCCTGGCACTCTGCCTCATGGGTGTCGTGGGCGGTGTCGCGATCGGATTCGGGCTCGAAATGCCGCTGAATGCGCAGCTCGCACCTGTCGTCGGCCGCTTCCAGATGAGTTGGCTCGACGCCGGGTTGGCCGTCGCGATCGCGGGGGGGCTGGGGCTGGCCATCGGCTTGCCGCCGGCGGTCGCCGCGAAACGCCTGTCGATTGTCCGCGCACTAAGGGAGATCAGTTAGATGCTCAAGCAAACAGCCGCCGTCACCCGCATGAGTCTGGAGAGCCTTGGCTCGCGTGCCGCCCCGAGCGCGACGGTCGTCGTCGGTTCGGCGGCCGTGGTCGCCGTGCTGCTCGGCCTGCTCGCGATGTCCTCGGGCTTCCGATCCGCTCTCGTGGATACGGCCAGGCCCGATCGAGGGCTGATCCTCAGGAACGGCAGCAACAACGAGATGGACGGGTGGATCGATTCTCAGGAGCTCGCGATCCTCGAGACGTATGAGGGCCTCGACGTCACCAGCGGGGAGATCTACACAACCCTCACCGTGCCGAAGCGCGGGGCCGGCACCACGGTCGACGTCGTCTGCCGCGGCGTCACAGCGGCGGCGTTCACGTTGCGCCCCGAGCTGAGGATCGTCAGTGGACGCACGCTGGTGCCGGGAAGAAACGAGGTCATCGTGGGCGCTTCCGCCGCGCGGCAGTACGCCGGACTCGACGTGGGCGACAGGGTGCAGGCGCGCACCGCGGTGCTCGAAGTCGTCGGCCACTTCGCCGCCGAGGGTGCCGCGGCGGAGTCGGAGATCTGGATGGACCGCGCGATCGCGCAGAGCGTCTTCCGTCGCACGTCCGCTGTCAGCGTCGCCCGCGTCAAGCTGGCTGCGAACGCCGACGTGCAGGCATTGAACCAGCGCCTCGCCGCCGATCCCCGTCTGACCAGCACGCTGATTCCAGAGCAGGAGTTCTTCGCCGCCCTGTCGGCATCACGCGCCGCGCTGATCGACGCCTTCGCCTACCTGATCGCCGGCATCATGGCCCTCGGGTCGGTGTTCGGCGCGCTGGCCACGATGTTCACAGCCGTCAGCCGGCGCTCGGTCGAGATCGCAACCCTCCGCGCGCTCGGTTTCCACTCCGTTCCGGTCGTCGTCTCGGTCCTGGTCGAGGCGACGGTGCTCGCCGTCGCCGGGGGAGTCCTGGGCGCCGCCGTCGTGTACACGGTTCTTGACGGCTACACCGCGTCGACTCTCAACCCGGCCGCGGGGTCCCAACTGGCCTTCGCGTTCCGGGTGACACCGGAGTCGATTGGGCTCGGTCTCGCCTGGGCCATCGCAGTCGGCGTCATCGGCGGCCTGACGCCGGCGATACGCGCGGCGCGCCTACCGATCACAACCGTTCTGCGGGGGGCCTGAGTCATGGCAGCGTCACTCGACGAGCTGAAGATCGACCGGTCGCGGGGCGGCCGGTCCGGGATCGTGCGAATCGTCTGGCTGACTCTCGTCCTCGCCGCTCTGGGCGGCGGGGGCCTTGCTGGCTGGCTCTGGTGGGAAGGGGCCCGGATTCCCGCTGTGCGGACCGCGATGGTGCGTCAGACGTTGCCGGCCGACGGCCAGCCGACGGTGCTCAACGCTTCGGGCTACGTCAGGGCTCGCCTGCAGTCGACCGTCTCTTCAAAGATCACGGGGCGCATCGCCGAAGTTCTCGTCGAGGAGGGAATGGCGGTGAGCGAAGGCCAGGTCCTCGCCCGACTTGACGACACGACCGAGCGGTCGCATCTGGCGCTGGCAGAGGCCCAGCTCCGCGCCGTGCGGAGCGCCCTGGTTGAGCTCGAGGTGCGACACGAGGAGGCCCGACTCGACCTCCGTCGCCAGCGCCAGCTCCTGGACCATCGGCTGATCGGACAGGCGGACTTCGACGCGACGCAGGCCGACGCGGACTCGCTTCAGGCGCGGATCGCCAACCAGCGGGAACAGGAGGTGGTGGCCGAGCGCGAGATCGACGTGCGACGAACGGCCCGGGAGGACACCGTCATCCGAGCGCCGTTCAGCGGCGTGGCCATTTCCAGGGACGCCCAGCCGGGAGAGATCATCTCCCCGATGAGCGCCGGCGGCGGCTTCACGCGCACCGGCGTCTGCACCATTGTCGACATGTCGTCACTCGAGATCGAGGTCGACGTCAACGAGAGCTACATCGACCGCGTCTCGCCCGGACAGCGCGTGGTTGCGACCCTGAACGCCTACCCCGACTGGGAGATACCGGCCCGCGTCATCACGACGATTCCGGCCGCCGATCGCCAGCGCGCAACGGTCCTGGTGCGTATCGGGTTCGACGAGTTCGGTGACCCCCGCATCCTGCCGGACATGGGCGTGAACGTGGCCTTCCTCGAAGGCGGACCGCCGGAAGAAGAGGTCCCCGATGCCGCACCGAGACTCTGGATCCCGTCGGAGGCGTTGAGAAGCGATGGCGGCCGTCCGGTGGTCTTCGTGGTGCGCGGTGAAACGGTCGAACGACGGTCCGTCACCACCGGTCTTGAGGACGGCGGCGACGTCGAAGTGCTGGCTGGCGTCTCGGCCGGCGAGCGGGTTGTGGTCGAGGGGCCACCGGTGGCCAGCGGCGACCGCGTGGTGGCCGACTGATGCGTAGCCCGGCGGCGCCGATCATCGCCTTCTGCATCGAGCTCGTCGACGACGCGTCGCAACGACTCGAGCCGTCATTGTGGCGCCGACGTTGACCGTCACCGGTCACTCGACGCGGAGTTCGCCCTCAAGAATGACCACGGCCTGACTCTTGATGCGGAGGCCCGCTTCGGTGATCGCGACCTCCATGAAGCCGGAACGCCGGGAGCACTGGAACGACCGCATCTCCTTCTTGCCCAGTTTCTTCGACCAATAGGGCGCAAGGAAAGTGTGGGTGCCTCCTGTTACAGGGTCTTCGTTTGTTCCTGCCCAGGGCCAGAAGTAGCGTGAGTAGAAGTCGTACTCACCTTTCCCGGCAGCAGTCACCAGGACCCCGTCAATTGACTCGTGCGACCGGTACAACGCCTCAAAGTCCGGCGAAAGATCGATGAGCTCCTCAGGATCGGCAATCTCAAGCAGCAAGATGTTTGTTTCCTGGTTGTACACCGCGTTTTCGATCGACTCGATGCCCAGCGCTGACAGCAACTCTGGCGGCGCTTCAGCCGGGCGTGTGTCGTAGAGCGGGAAGGTCATGGTGATCTCACCGTCAGAGACGCTCGTACCGAGCGAGATGTTCTGAATGTTCACGAACGTCACGTGTCCGATCCGATACAACTCGGACACCACCTTGGCGGATGCGAGCGTGGCGTGCCCGCAAAGCGGGATCTCCTTCTTGGGAGAAAAGAAGCGAATGGAGAATGAGTCGGGTCGCGAGAGCGACCGAAGAAAGGCGGTCTCGGAGAGATTCAGCTCCCGTGCAATGTCCAGCATCCTCTCATCGCTTAGGGGTCGCTCAACAAGGCAGACCCCGGCAGGGTTTCCCTTGAAGGCAGTGTCGGTGAAGGAGTCGACTATGAAAGTTCTCATTCACTCTCGCTTGGTCGGAAACGCGTCGCGTTGGCGTGCGTCGTCCCCCGTTTCGTCGGCACAAGGCGCCGGACACTACACGAAGCCCCCCTTGGAATGAGGAGACTCAGGCCCTAGCCCGCGAGCAGCACGAATGAACCGCCTTCAGAGGGACGGACCAGTCCCGGGGCCGCAAGCGCGAGGTCGGCCCGTCCGGTTGGCCCGATCCTCGATCGCCCGGCAGGCATCCATCAACACGCCAAACGGCTCCGCTTCGTCGAGTAGCCACCCGCCCTCCACCATCCGCGCGTAGTCGTCGGCCAAGGCCGACAGCGCGCCTCCAGCGGGAACGAGCCGCAAGCCGCCGGTCACTGCCGCTCCGTAGTCCACCCAGTTGCCCGACGCGTCCTTCGCTCGGAAGAACGCGGCCTTGTGTGCCGCAACCTCCTCCGCGATCCTGCGGTCCGCCAGGGCGCTGGTCACGACACCGGACTCGTCGAGCCGCACGAGATCGTGCCAATGCCGGGCGAACCCATCGCCGCGCCCCCGCCGCTGCACACAGTACACATGCGCCGCCGTTGCCTTCTCCCAGAACGTACGCTCCGCCTGCAAGACCCGGGGCTTCGCCGTCGGAAACTCCACGCCCGGCACATGGTCCGCCGCGTCGCAGCGAACCCCCATCGCCGCATTGGGCTCCCCGGTCGCCCGGCCACCGAACTCGAGCTTCACTTCCGGCCGCCCGTAGTCCGTACCCTCCTGCAACGCGGCGTACCGGATGACCACGTCGCCGCCTTCAACCGCGACCTTTCCGCCCGGCTCGACGACCTGCAACGACCGAGCGAGCGTCGGCGCGGCGACTTCGTGTAACCAGGTGCTCAGAGCACGACCCACGGCCTTGGTCCACCGCTTCTCCTGACTCCGGCTTGGCGGCAGTGCATCCGGGTGATCGCGGACCAACTCCGGCGCAAGCGCTCGAATGTCGTAGCTGAGGTCGATGTCCTCCGAGAAACGGCGAATGGCGCCGTAGGCCTTGGACAGGGACGTACCGCCCTTGAAGACGAGCGGCGCCCCGAGCGGGCCGGCGAACAGGGTTTCGAGCGACCACACGACCCAGATGTCCTTCTCCAGCAGATAGGCGGGCCGGCCCGATGCGCTTGCCGCGACATCGAGCACTTCCCGGCGATCGTCGAAGGTCAGCTCCAGATATCGCTCAGCCATGGGCCACTGCGTTCACCGGCCCGGCCAACCACCCCGGCATCTGCGCGCTCACGCTGCCGAGTTCCCGGCGCTCCTCCTCGCTCAACCGTTCCCGCACCAGCCCCGTCGCTTCACCAGCCCGGTCGCGCCCGAGCCAGGCGAGCGCCCGGACCGCCTCACCGGCACGCCGGCCGGCCAGCGCCAATTGCCACGGCGGCGCATGGCGCAACTCGACCCGCTCGCGGCCAAGCGTCAGCGTTCGGCTGGGCCCCGACGTCAGAAAGACGCGCCTGACGGGCACCTGCCCGGTGAGGCCGAGCACGTTGGCCGCCATCGCGCCACTGTTCGCGATCCGCTCCCCGCGCGCGGCCGCGAGTGCCGTGACTGTCTTCTCGACAGACGGCGCGCGGCGGCCGAAACGGCTCTCTACCGGTAGAACATACACACCACGCCCCGCCCGCAGCAGCGCGCCGCGCCGCACCAGACGCGACAGGGCCTGGTCGATCGCCGCCCGACTGCCGAGGTGCAACAGCCCCTTCGCCAGCACCGGGGCACCTTCCGGCTGTTCTTCCGCGTACCGCAGTACCGTTTCGCTCAATCGTTCCATGGCGAACACCTCTCGACTGTCGGAACTTTATCTCTTTTTCTGACAGTCTTCAAAGAGTCGGCGAACGAGGAATCACGCCGGAGTCATCGCTTCGAGACGCGTCGGCCGTCAGGGCGGCCGCGCTTCGGCGTACGCCGGACAGGCCTCTAGTCCAGCGGCTCCTCTTCCCGCCATGCCGACTTGCCGTCCGCGTAGTGCTCTCGCTTCCAGATCGGCACTTCTGCCTTGAGACGCTCCAGGGCGAGGCGGTTCACCTCGTAGGCCTGACGCCGGTGGGCAGAAGCAGTCGCGATGACTACGCTCGCATCGCCTACTTCGAGCGTGCCCAAGCCGTGGACGATCTCTACCCGAGTTCCCGGCTCCGCCGCCTCGAGCTCGCTAACGATCCGTTCGAGGCGCCTCTCCGCCATCGCCGGGTACGCGGAGTAGTTGATCCGCTCGACCGGCCGTCCGCCGAAGGAGTTGCGGACGTTGCCGACGAATACGACCACCGCTCCCTTGCGCGCGTCCTCTACGCCGGCGCGTACCGCCGACACCGTGGCCGCGTCGACGGCGCCGTCCCGCAGCCGGCGGGCGCCGGCGCCGCATGAGCCGCCGGAAACCGGGGGCAGGAGAGCCACTTCCGCGCCGTCGTGAAGCGGGACCGTCCGGTCCCCGGCGACTTCCCCGTCGACGGCGACCGCCAGCCGCGGCCAAAGGGCTTCCAGACCCGGATACGCCGCCGTCAGGCGCTCGACCAGGTCGGCGACCGTGCTGCCGTCCGGGAGGTCGTGTTCCGTCTCGGCGCTGCCTACAGCGTCCAGCGCGGTGGCGAAGCTCAGCACCCGTACGATCAAGATGGGAAAGGCTAACAGGGCGGATAGTCTCCGCGCCTACGCTGGAACTCCGGCTACATGATGCGGCTCCTGCTCTTCGACATCGACGGCACCCTGGTTCGGTGCGGCCCTCAGATCGGGCCCATCTTCATGGGCGCGCTCAAGCGCACGTTCGGCCAGACGGGCAACGTCCGCGCCTACGACTTCGGTGGCAGGACGGACACGGAGGCGGTGATCGACCTGATGACCGAGGCCGGCCTGCCGCGCGACGAGGTCGAAGGCCGCCTGGGCGAGGTGCGTTCCCACTACAGCCACCTGCTCGAGCGGCTCGACCCGGACCAGATGAGGCTACTGCCCGGCGTCGTCGAGCTGCTCGAGGAGTTGGCAGCCGCCGAGGACACCTGCGTTGCCCTGCTCACCGGCAACTGGGAGATCGGCGCGCGGGCCAAGCTCGAACCCTTCGGCCTGAACCGCTTCTTCGACTTCGGCGCGTTCGGCGAGGACGGCGTCCGGCGCAATGAGCTGGTGCCTGTCGCCGTCGAACGGGCCGCCCGGCGTATCGGCGCCGCACCGGAGCCGAGCAACGTCGTCATCATCGGCGACACGGTCCGCGACATCGCCTGCGGCGATGCCCATGGCGTCCCGGTGCTGGCCGTGGCAACCGGCTTCACGCCCGACCACCGACTGGAAGAAGCAGGCGCCCGCTGGGTCGTGCCGGACCTCCGCCACGCCTCGGTGCGGGAGATTCTCCTCGACGGGCACGGCCGCGCGCGGCGGACGCCATGAGCTTCGAACGCGACGTCGAACTGCTCACCACCGAAGCCGCCCTGTGCGAGCCCGTCCCGGCTTCCCGGCTGGAACTCATGGGTCCCGACCGCGAGCGGTTCTTCGGCGGCATGGTGACCGCGGCCATCGAAGGCCTCGAACCCGGCACCGGCCGCTTCGGCTTCATCACCGACGTCCGCGGCCGCATTCTCGCCAGCGCCGCCGTGCTGACACTCGATGACCGTCTGTGGCTGGAGATCCCGAAGGGCCGGGGCAGGACGATCATCGAGCACCTGGAGAAGTACATCGTCACCGACCAGGTCGAGATCCTGCCGCTCGGCGACATGGCTTCGGTGAGGATCGGCGGGCCGAAGAGCGCCGAGGCCCTGGCCGATCTCGGCGCCTCAGCAGTCCGCGACCTGACCGAGCCCTGGAGCCACACCCAGGTCGAGATCCTCGACTACCAGGCCCGCCTGGTCCGCGAAGGCCACAGCCCAGTGCCTGCCTTCTCTCTCTGGCAATCCTCCGCGATCGCACCCCTGATGGCCGACGACCTGGCCGAAGCGGGCCTGCAGAGAGTCGGCCGCGAAGCGACCGAGGCCCTCCGCATCGAACACGGCCATCCGCTCTGGGGCGTCGACTACGACGACGCCAACCTGCCCCAGGAGACAGGCATCGAAGACGCTGTCGACTACGAGAAGGGCTGCTACCTGGGCCAGGAGATCGTCGCCCGCATCCACTACCGCGGCCAGCCGGCCCGCCGCATGTGCCGGCTCGTCTTCGAGCCAGGGCACAGCCCGTCCGCCGGAGCGGAGATCGAGTTCGACGGTCGAACCGCCGGTACGGTCACCAGCGTCTCCCCATCGCCGCGCGACGACGCCGCCATCGGCCTCGCGCTGCTGCCGAGGCGGGCCGTCGAGGCCCAGCCCGACGCGAGGGTAAAGGTCGACGGACGGAACGTCTCGTTCGAAACGCTGGCGGCTGAAGCCTAGGCCGCTCCCTCAGTACCGCGGCAACGACGGATCGACCTCCACCGCCCACGCATCAATCCCGCCGGCCAGGTTGTAAGCCTGCGGGAAGCCGTTGTCGCGGAGGATGTTCGTCGCTCGCGTCGACCGCGGGCCGTGGTGGCAGTGGACGACCCAGAGCTTCGAAGGGTCGAGCTCGGCTAGCCGGCCCTCGAGTTCGGCAACCGGAATCAGGGTCGATCCGTCGATCCGGCAGATCGCGTACTCCTGCGGGCCCCGGACGTCGAGGATGCTGAAGTCGCGGCCGTCGTTCATCCAGGACTGGACCTGGGTCGGAGTCACGTCGATCAGGTCGTTGAGCGCCGGTTCCTCGGCGACGGCGGGAACGCCGCAGAACTGCTCGTAGTCGATCAGCTCGGTCTGGGTCGGGTTCTCGGAGCAAATGGGGCAGTCCGGGTTCTTGCGCAGCTTCAGCTCGCGGAAGCTCATGCGCAGGGCGTCGAAGAGGAGCAGACGGCCGATCAGGGGATCGCCCTGGCCGATGATCAGCTTGATCACCTCGTTCGCCTGCAGGCTGCCGATGATGCCGGGCAGCACGCCGAGGACGCCGCCCTCGGCGCATGAGGGGACGAGTCCCGGCGGCGGCGGCTCGGCGAACAGGCAGCGGTAGCAGGGACCCTTGGCGCCCCAGAACACGGACACCTGGCCCTCGAAGCGGAAGATCGACCCGTAGACGTTCGGCTTGCCGAGCAGGACGCATGCGTCGTTGACCAGGTAGCGGGTCGGGAAGTTGTCCGTGCCGTCGACGATCACGTCGTAGTCCTCGAAGATCTCGAGCGCGTTGCTCGAGTCGAGCAGCACCGGGTGCGGCGTGAGTTCGATGTGCGGGTTCACCTCGTGCAGGCGCTCGACCGCGGCGTCGAGCTTGGGCCGGCCGACGTCCGCGTTGCTGTAGAGCAACTGGCGGTGCAGGTTCGATTCGTCGACGACGTCGAAGTCGACCAGGCCGAGGCGGCCGACGCCCGCCGCGGCCAGGTACATGCCGACCGGCGAGCCGAGCCCGCCGGTGCCGATCATCAGCACCTTGGCCTGCTTGAGCTTCAACTGCCCCTCGGAACCGACCTCGGGCATGATGAGGTGGCGGCTGTAGCGGAGGATCTCCTCCGGGTTCAGCTCGGTCGCGGTCGATTGCGTCGCGGTCGACTCCGCCGCGGCCGGCGGCGGTTCCGCCACCGCACCGCCGGCGATCGACGGGATGATCGCAAGCGTCGCGTCGCCGTTGATCGGCGTCGCCTCGCGCTCCAGATAGCGCACGTCCTCGTCGTTCAGGAACAGGTTGACGAAGGTGCGCAGCTTGCCGTCGTCGCCGAACAGGTGCGGCCGCAGGCCCTCGTAGCGGGTGACGAGCTGCTCCATCGCCTCGCCAACCGTGGCGGCGGCCACCGCCACCTCGGACTGTTCGTCGGCGAAGCCCCGCAGGGGCGTGGGAATCTGTATGAGTACGGTCATCGTCGGTCTCCGTGGGACTCTTCGGTTCTAGTCGTGTTCAGATCGCGGGCGGTTCGGGGACGCGGATCGGTTCCTCGTCGAAGCGGGAACGGTCGTTGCTGAGCCGCCAACTCCGCTCGTCCCTGGCGCGGCCCTCGCGCACCGAGACGATCAGGTAACTGTAGCCCGGCCAGGCGTGGTCCCGGTCGAAGTCGCTGGGCCGCGACGGGTGATCCGGGTGCGAGTGGTAGTAGCCGACCACGTCCAGGCCGTCCGCGCGCGCCTCCCGCTCGGTCCGCAGGATGACCTCGGGCGGGATCAGGTAGCGGTTGTGGCGGCTCTCGTCCTCGCGTTCGTTCTCGGCGCCGACCAGGCGCACGACACGAGCGAGAGGCGCGGGATCTTCACCGGCCGTCTTCTCGCTGCTGCCAACCAGGATGCCGCAGCACTCCTCCGGGTACGTCGCCTCGCCGTGCGCGCGGATGCGGGCCAGGTCGCCTGGAGACAGTTCGATCATCGGCGGTTCAGTCCTCGTCCCAGAACGGTTCGGACAGGTACTTGTCGGCGCCGTCGCAGAGGATGGTCACCACCACGGCGCGCTCCCCGGCCTCGGCCGCGCGCTCGGCGATCCGCCGCCCGGCGACCACGTTCGCGGCCGCCGAGATGCCGACGAGCAGGCCGCTTCCGCGGGCGAGCGCCTTGATCTCGGCGTAGGCGTCCTCGGTGCTGACTTCCGTCTCCTCGCTGGCGATCGAATCGTCGTAGATTGCCGGCACCAGGGCGCTCGGCATGTGCTTCATGCCCTCCAGCCCGTGGAAGGGACCGTCCGGCTGCATCGAGATGAGTCGGACCCCGGGAGCGCGTTCGGCCAGGTACCGGGCCGTGCCGCAGAAGGTGCCGCTGGTGCCGAGACCCGCGACGAAGTGGGTCAGACGCCCCTCCGTCTGCATCCAGATCTCGGGGCCGGTGGTCTCGAAGTGAGCCCGCCAGTTGGCGGTGTTGCTGTACTGGTCGACGTAGCAGAACGCCTCCGGATCCGCCTCGATCATCCGGCGCGCCTCGCGGATGGCGCCGTCGGAGCCTTCCATCGGATCGGTGAGCACGAGTTCGGCGCCGAACGCGCCGAGGATGCGCCGTCGCTCGATCGAGGCGTTGCTCGGCAGGCAGAGCGTCACGCCGATGCCCATCGCCGCGCCGATCATCGCGAGCGCGATGCCGGTGTTGCCCGAGGTCGCGTCCAGGACACGGCGGCCGCCGTCGAGCTGGCCGGCGTCACGGGCCGCCAGCATCATGTGACGCGCCGGCCGGTCCTTGACCGAGCCGCCCGGGTTCGCCATCTCCGCCTTGGCCAGGAGCTCCGACCCGAGTTCCCTTGCGGCCGGTCCGAGGACGTGGCTCAGGTCGAGCAGGGGCGTGTTGCCGATCCGCGACAGCAGCCGCCGGGCGCCGTCGCCGAGCCCCTCCGGAATCGGCGGGCCGGCCAGCTCGACGGCGGCTGCGTACTCGCCGGAAGCGGATTCGGTGATCATCGACGTTTCCCTATCAGGACGATTGCCCCCGTTCCACCAGGGCCGCCGAAGACAACTCGCGACGGACTCCGGCAGGCGGCTCGGGTGAGCCGCGGCGCGGCGACCGGGAATTGTTGACCAGAATGCTCACATTTGACAACCGCCCCGCTGCACGGCGCGGCTTCAGCCGATACTCTCTTCCGCCATGGACGATTCCCCGAGGCGCGGCGACGACCGGGTCCCTCCCGGCCAGTACGTCACGAAGAAGTGGCCGGTGCTGTCCGTCGGCGACACGCCGGAGGTCGACATGGCCGGCTTCGGGCTACGGCTGTTCGGCCGCGTCGAGGCCGAGCACACGTTCGACTGGCAGGCGCTGCAGTCGCTGCCGCGGCGCGAGGTGACCGCCGACTTCCACTGCGTCACCCGCTTCTCGACCCTGGACAACCCCTGGTCCGGGTTCCCGACCCGGGACGTGCTCGGCGCGGTCGCGCTGTCTCCCGACGCCACCCACGCGATGATCCACTGCTACGGCGGCTACACGACGAACCTGCCGCTCGACGACTTGCTCTCCGAGCACGCGCTGCTCGCCGACCGTCACGGCGGCGAACCGCTGGCGCCGGACCACGGCGGTCCGCTCCGGCTCGTGGTGCCCCACCTCTACGCCTGGAAGAGCGCCAAGTGGGTCTCCGGCATCGAAGTCCTGAACGCCGACGAACGCGGCTTCTGGGAGCAGAACGGCTACCACACGTACGGCGACCCCTGGACCGAGCAGCGGTTCTCGTCGCAGGAGACGCGGCAGGCGTGGCAGGTGCGGAGATCAGTCGCCTTCGAGTAACGCCGCGAGGGACTCGCGGATGCGGTCGCGAGCCGCGATGCTCTTGAGCACCAGGAGGACGGTGTCGTCGCCTGCCAAGGTGCCGGCCACCTCGGGCCAGTCGGCCTGGTCGATCACGACGGCGAGCGCGTTCGCGTTGCCGCTGCGCGTCCTCAGCACGAGGAGCGCCTCACCCTCGGCCACGCCGGTCACGAACATCCGCATGGCGCGCTCGGCGTCGGGCCGAACCGGTCCCGCCGCCTGGTCCGCCGGCGCGTAGCGGAAGCCTCCGCCCGCCAGGGGTACCTTCAACAGGCCGAGCCGCCGCACGTCGCGCGACACGGTGGCCTGGGACACCTGGAAGCCACGACGTCCGAGGGCGCGCACCAGGTCTTTCTGGCTCGACACAGGCCGACGGCCGATGATGTCCAGGATGGCGCCGTGACGGATCGCGGTGGTCATGAGCCGGCTCCGGGAATCGTCTCCGCAACGAGCGCGCCCTCCACGTGGGCCCGGTAGATCGGCGGCGGCTCCTGCGCCTCCAACCACCGTCGATCCGCCGCGAGCCGCTCGTCCATCTCGTCGATCTGCTCGCGGACCCGCTCGGGCGCGGGACCGCCGTAGCTTCGATGGGCAGCGAGCGAGGCCTCCGGCCGTAGCGCGGCCAGTAACCCCTCCCGGTCCTCGATCTCCGGCACGAGTTCCTCGAGATCCGACGCCGCAAGCTGCCACAGCTCCACGCCGCGCTCTCCGGCGGCCCGGACGACGGCACCGGTGCGCTCATGGGCGCTGCGGAAGGGCACGCCGGCAGCGGCGAGCAGATCGGCCAGATCGGTGGCGGTGATGTACGCGCCCTCCAGCGCCGCCGCCATCGCCTCGCGGTCGAACTCGAGACTCTCGCCAAGCACCCGGGCCACCTCGAACGAGGCGGTCACCGTGTCGAACGCGTCGAACAGGGCCTCCTTGTCCTCCTGCAGATCGCTGTTGTAGGTCAGCGGCAGGCCCTTGATTGTCACCAGCAGCGACACCAGGTCGCCCACCGCGCGACCCGACTTGCCGCGCAGGATCTCCGCGGGCTCCGGGTTCTTCTTCTGCGGCATGATGCTCGAGCCCTTGGCGGCCCGGTCCTGGAGCCGCGCGAACGAGAACTCGCTCGAGGTCCAGAGCACGACTTCCTCGGCCCAGCGGGACAGGTGGACCATGGCAAGCGCGCAGGCAAAGAGCGCCTCGGCCACGTAGTCACGGTCGGCCACGGCCCACATGCTGTTCGGATAGGCCGCGTCCATGCCGAGCAGTTCGGCGCTGCGGACCGGATCGATCGGGTGGGGCGACCCGGCCATCGCCCCGGCGCCGAGCGGACTCAGACCCGCGGTCCGGTGGGCCCGCCGGAGCCTTCCCGCGTCGGCCAGGACCGACCAGGCGTGAGCGAGCAGGTGCTGCGCCAGCGTCGTCGGCTGGGCCCGTTGCATGTGGGTGTAGCCGGGCAGCGCCGTCTCCACGTGCTGCCGCCCCTGGGTGAGCAGGGCCTCCACCAGTCCCAGGGCAGCACCGACCGCTCGCTCGGCCTCCGCGCGCTGCCACAGCCGGAAGGCGACCGCCGTCTGGTCGTTGCGGCTGCGGGCGGTGTGCAGCCGCCGACCCGCGTCGCCGATCTCCTCGGTGAGCTGCCGCTCGATCCAGGTGTGGACATCCTCGTCCGCGCCCCCGACCTCGAGATCGCCCCCCTCGACGCGCCGGAGCATCGAGCTCAGGCCGGAGAGGATGGCGGCGGCCGAGTCCCGGTCGACGACCCCGGTCTCGAACAGCATCCGGGCGTGCGCCAGCGAGCCGATCAGGTCCGCGGCGGCAAGCCGGTGGTCGAAGGGAAGCGACCGCGTGTACGCGTCGATGACCGGATCGACCTCCGCGTCGAACGCGCCGCCCCACAGGCGGGGCGTAGCAGGCCGGTCGGCCTTACCGCTCAAGCCGCGGCTTCCTCCAGGCAGTGAGCGAGGATCCCCACGGCCCGCTCGATCTCCGGGTCGTGGACCACGAGGGGCGGCAGCATCCGGATGCTGTGGGGACGGGGCGCGTTGACGATCAGGCCGTTCTCCAGGCAACGGGTCACGACATCGGGCGCGTCCGGCGTGCACTCGATCGCCGTCATCAGTCCCTGGCCCCGCACCTCGGTGACCAGACCGCCGGCGCTGAGCTGACCGAGCAGGGCGCGCAGGTACTCGCCCGCGCGGACCACCCGCTCGAGGAAGTCCGCTTCGAACACCGTCTCGAGCACGGCCCGGACCGCGGCGCTGGCGAGCGGGTTGCCGCCGAAGGTGGTGCCGTGGGTGCCCGGCACGAGAGCCGAAGCGACCCCGCCGCGCGCCAGCACGGCGCCCACCGGAACGCCGCCGCCGAGCCCCTTGGCCAGCGTCACGATGTCCGGTTCGAGGCCGTAGTGCTGGAAGCCGTAAGCGTGGCCGAGGCGGCCGATCCCGGTCTGCACCTCGTCGAGAATGAACAGGGCGCCGCGTTCACGGCAGAGCGCCTGCAGGCCCTCGAGATAGCCCTCCGGCGGCTCGATCACGCCGGCCTCGCCCTGGATCGCCTCGATGAGGACCGCGCAGGTGCTGCCGTCGATCTCGCCGGCCGCCGCGTCCAGGTCGCCAAAGGGCACGGACGCAAAACCTCCCGGGAGGGGGCCGAAGCCCACCTGGTAGGCGGGCGTGGCGGTCGCCGCCAAAGCCCCCAGAGTACGGCCGTGGAAGCCGCCCTCCGCGGTGACGATGCGATGCCGGTCCCCCGAGCCGTCGCGGTCGTAGGCGTAACGCCGGGCCAGCTTGATCGCGGCTTCGACCGCCTCGGCGCCGCTGTTGCAGAAGAAGGCGCGCTGGAGCAGACCGTTCGTGGCCTCCACCAGTAACTCGCCCGCCCGCTCCTGTTCCCGGATACGGAACAGGTTCGAGACGTGCAGGTAGCGCCCGGCCTGGCGGGTGATCGCCTCGGTCAGGGCCGGGTGATTGTGGCCCAGGGACGAAACCGCGATGCCCGCCAGGAAGTCGAGGTACTCGCGGCCCTGGGTGTCCCACAGGCGCACTCCGTCGCCGTGGCTGAACGCCACCGGCGCCCGCTTGTAGTTTGCGAACAGGCTGTCCTCGGTCATGACAGGTCTACTCCCTGAATCAGGCTCTGCTGGGTTGCGGGCTTGATCATCGTTCCGATGCCGCCTTCGGTGAAGAGTTCCACCAGAAGCCCGTGCGGTTCGCCGGCGGCGACGATGTGGGCGCTCCCGACTCCGGCCTCGATGGCGCTGAGGCAGGCGCGCACCTTCGGCACCATGCCCGCGGACACGACGCCGGAGTCGATCAGCTCCTTGGCTTCGGCGGGGGTGAGCCGCGACCGGAACGCGCCGTTATCGTTGATCCCGCGCACGTCGGTCAGGAGCAGGAGCTTCTCCGCCCCCACTTCGGCCGCGAGCGCCGCGGCCGCGGTATCGGCGTTGACGTTGTAGGTCTGGCCGCCCGGCCCCACGCCGAGCGAACCGATCACCGGGACGTAGCCGGAGTTCGTGAGCTGGTCGAGCAGCGTCGTGTCGACCTTCTCGATCTCGCCGACGAATCCGAGTTCGTCCGCCCGCGCGTGAGGACGCACCCGCAGCAGGTCGCCGTCCTTGCCCGTCAGGCCGACGGCGCGGCCGCCGGCCCGCTGGATCATGCCCACCAGGCGCTTGTTCACCGAACCGCCGAGTACCATCTCGACGACCCGCATCGTGTCCTCGTCGGTGACCCGGAGGCCGTCGACGAAGCGGGGCTCGATACCCATCGTCTGGAGCATCGTTGTGATCTCGGCGCCGCCGCCGTGGACCAGCATCGGGCGCAAGCCGGCGCTCCGCAACAGCACGAGATCCTCGATCAGGGTGCCGAACTTCTCGCCCGCCATCGCGCGGCCGCCGTACTTGATGACGACGCGCTTGCCACGCCAAGCCGACGCGTAGCGCAGCGCCGACGCCATCTCCTGGCCCAGATCCCGCTCTGCTTTCATCGTCGCGTCCGTCCTCAACTGATGTAGCTGGCGTTGATCTCGATGTAGCCCTCGGAGAGGTCGCAGGTCCAGACCGTCCAGCGACCCCCGCCGAGCGCGAGATCAACCTCGAGCACCGTGTGGTCCGCGAGCATCGTCCGGGCCAGGCCCTCGAGGTTGTCGCTCACGCCCAGACCGTCCCGCACGACCTCGACCCGCTCGCCGTCGGCCAGCACCGCGATGCCGATCCGCTGCTCGACGATGTCGACTCCCGCGCGGCCGATCGCTCCCATGAAGCGGCCCCAGTTCGGCTGGCCGGAACGGTAGGCCGTCTTGACCAGGGGCGAGTTGGCGATCGTGTTCGCGACCTGCCGGGCCGCGGCGTCGGTGCGCGCGCCCTTCACCCGGATCTCGATCACCCGGTTCGCTCCCTCGGCGTCGGCGATCAGGGCGACCGCGAGCCGGCCGAGCACACGTTGCAGGCCGGCCGTGAAGCCCTCCAGGTCGTCCGCAGACTCGGCCTCGACGCCGGCAGCGCCGTTGGCAAGCAGCAGGATGCAGTCGTTCGTGCTCGTGTCGCCGTCGACCGTGATGCTGTTGAAGGTCGGCTCCACCGCCGTTCGCAGGGCGAGGTCGAGCGCCGCCGGCGACGCCTTCACGTCCGTCGTGACGAAGGCCAGGGTCGTCGCCATGTCCGGAGCCATCATCCCGGCCCCCTTCGCAATCCCGCCGATCGTCACCTCGCCTCCGGCGAGGCTTACCTTCTCGACCTTGATCTTCGGCCGGGTGTCCGTCGTCAGGATCCCCTCCGCCGCCGACACGCCGCCCCCCGGGCTGAGTTCGGTCGCCGCCTGGTCGATGCCGGCGAGCACGGTCGGCATCGGCATGGGGACGCCGATCACGCCGGTCGAGGCCACCAGGACATGACCCGGGTCCATGTCGAGCGCCGCGCCGGCCCGCTCCGCCATCGCCCGGGTGTCGGCCAGGCCCGGCTCACCCGTGCAGGCGTTCGCGTTGCCGCTGTTCGCCACGATCGCTCGCGCCCGGCCGCCCGCCAGGACCTCGCGGCAGTAGAGCAGGGGCGCGGCCTGGATCTGGTTGCGGGTGAAAACGGCCGCCAGGGTCGACGGCTCGGCGGCGGTCGAAGCGATGATCGAGAGATCCAGCCGCCTCTTCTTCAGGCCGCAATGCACGCCGGCGGCAACGAAGCCCCGGGGGGCGGTGACGCCGCAGGTCACGGAAACACCGGTATGGCTGAGAGACCAGTGGTCTCAGGAAGATCGAACATCAGCAGGCAACAGGGCCATGTTTTGCGCAAAACCAGGCTATTCATGGAAACACCGGTATGGCTGAGAGACCAGTGGTCTCAGGAAGATCGAACATCACATTCATGTTTTGCACCGCCTGACCGGCGGCTCCCTTGACGAGGTTGTCGAGCGCCGCGAACACGACCGCGAGCCCGCGCTCGGCATCGACGCGGACGGCGAGGTCGCAGTAGTTGGAGCCCAGGGTGGCCTTCGTCTGGGGCAGCGCCGAACCGGTCAGCACCCGCACGAAGGGCTCGCTGGCATAGCGATCGAGGTACGCCGCTTCGAGCTCATCGCGGCTCGGCGGCGCGGTCATCGGCACGTAGCAGGCGGCGAGGATGCCGCGAGTCATCGGCACGAGGTGGGGCGAGAAGAACACCCGGGGCGTCTCGCCTGCGGCGGCCAGTTCCTGCTCGATCTCGGGCTGGTGGCGATGAGCGCCCGAACCGTAGGGTCTCAGGTTCTCGTTCAACTCCGAGTACTGGTAGCCGTCCCGAGCGTTCCTGCCCGCGCCCGAGACGCCGGACTTCGCGTCGATCACCACCGCGCCGTCCACCCGGCCGCCGAACCTCTCGAAGAGCGGCTTGAGCGCCAGGGCCGAGGCGGTCGGATAACAGCCGGGATTGGCGACGAGGCGCGCTCCGGCCACCCCTGAGCGGTGCCACTCCGTCAAGCCATAGACCGCCTCCGCGAGCAGGGCCGCTGCCGTGTGCTCGCTGCCGTACCAGCGCCGGTAGGCCGACGGGCTCCGGAGCCGGAAGTCCGCGCCGATGTCGACGACCCTGGCTCCGGTCTCGAGCAACCGGCCCGCGGCGCCAAGCGCCTCACCATGCGGCAGGGCCAGGAACACGACGTCGGTGGCGTCTCCCAGGCGATCCCAGTCCGTCTCCACCAGGTCGGCGGCGACGGCGGCCCTCAGGTGAGGGAAGACGTCACTGGCGGAGCGGCCCGCCTGGCGACCCGCCGCGAGCGCACCAAGCTCCACTTCCGGGTGGCCGTGCAACCACCGGACGAGTTCTGCTCCACTGTAGCCGGACGCCCCGGCGATCGCAGCCCGAATCACAAGGCCGCGAATAGTACACCACTTTGGCGAAAACTTATTCGCCTGGCGACAAATCGGTCAGAACGACCAGGAGAGGAACGAGAGCGGTACCGCCAGCAGTGAGACGACGAGCAGGACGAGGGCGGTCAGAACCTGCCCAGGACGCTCTTCCGTGTTCGGACCGTAGCGGCTCGCCAGCAGGTATCCCCCGGCCAGCCCGCCGAGATGAGCCCAGTTGTCGATCCCGGGAATCAGCAGGCCGAACAGAACCAGCGGTATCGCCATCCCCATCACCTGCCTCATGAACATCCGCCCGCCGGTCTGCCGCGAGTAGCAGATCAACGCTCCCAGCCAGCCGAACACGGCCGCCGAAGCGCCCAGGGTCACGCTGTTGCGGTTGGCGAACGGCATCCACGGCGCCACCACCGGCATGGCGCTGGTCACCAGGAAGCCCATCGCCGAGGAGAGCAGGTAGATGATCGCCGCGCGGGGCACGCCGAAGAGCCGGGCCATGACCGGCCCGAGCTGATGGACCCAGTACATGTTGAAGGCGATGTGGAGCAGGCCGCCGTGCAGCCAGCCGGCGCTCAGGATGGTCCACCAGCGGCCGTAGTCGAAGACGATCAGCGCGCCGCTCGCTCCGAGCCGGACGCCGACCTCGATGTCCGGCGCCAGGAAACCGAAGCCGAGTTGCGTGTTGACCCGGCCAGGGGCCATCAGAAGTTCCAGCACGAAGATGACGACGCAGATGCCGATCACGACGGTGGAAAAAACCGCCTCGTTGCCGAGGTTCTGCAGGGCGCGCGAGAACCCGAACAGGCTGGGCCGGGTCCGGCCGCAGTTCCAGCAGCGCTCGTCCTGCACGCCGACGAGCCGGCCGCAGCCGGGGCAGACGACGGAGCCTGTCTTCTGGCGCTCGAACATCAGAACGGGATGTCGTCCTGGTCGTCAGCCGACGCGGGCTGCGTGGCGGGAGACTCGGCCTCCGGTGCCTCCGGCGCTGCGGCTTCCGAATCCGCCCCGTCTTCCTCGATCTGTTCGACGATCTGCCGGACCTCGACCTCGGCCCGGCGGATCTTCTTTCGGCAGACCTCGAGCAACTGCGCCGCCCGGCCCAGTTCGCGGCCCAGCTGATCGACGTCGATCTCGTCGCCCTCGATCCGCCGGAGCACGCTCTCGAGTTCCTCCATCGCTTCGCTGAAGCTCAGTTCGGCCACGTCGCCACCGGCCCGGTCGTCGCTCATGCCGTCTCCTTGCCGGCCGCGGGGCGAGAATCGACGGTGCTCGCCAACGTGCCGTCGGCGAGCCGGGTACGAAGTTCGGCGCCCGCCGCCACCTCCGACGCCCGCCGCACGAGTCCGCCATCGGCGCGCCGGGTCACGCTGAAGCCCCGCGCGAGCGTCCGCTCCGGCGAGAGCTGCTCGCACAATCGGCCGTGCGCCTCCAGGCGTTCGGCCGCCCGGCCCACCGGCTTGAGCGCGTTCCGGACCAGACCATCGCGGCGGACCTCTTCCTGCCGGCTTGCCGCCGCGACGCGCCGTTCGGCGGCCGTCCGCGCCCGGTTCGCCGCCAGCCGGCACTCCACCGTCCGCGACGACAGCGCTCTCCCGGCCGCCCGCCCCAGATCGCGCCGGAGGGCCCGGCACTCGGCGATGCGATTCCTGAGCAGGGCGCGACTCGGAGACACGAGCCGCGGCGGGAGGGAGGAAACCCGGTGCCTCGCGGCGCGCAGGAGGTCCGTGGCCTGCCGCGCGAGGGCCCGGCCCGCCTCTTCGACCCGGTACGCCGCCTCTCCGACCCTGCCGGCCAGGAACTCGGCCGCTTCCGTCGGGGTCTTGCAGGAGGTGTGGGCGACGACGTCCGCGATCGACACGTCGATCTGGTGGCCGACGCCGCAGATGACCGGCACCGGCGACCGTGCCACCGCGCGCGCCACGCGGCGGCTGTCGAACGTGGCCAGGTCGGAGCGCGATCCACCGCCTCGAATCAGCGCGATCGCATCGAGCCGACGGCCGCCGCGCGCGAAGGCGCCGAGCAGATTGAAGGCGCGATCGATCTCCGCCTCCGCCGCCGCTCCCTGAACCGCCGAATGGACCAGGTACACGCGAAAGCCCAGGCCGGAGTTGACCAGGGTGTCGAGAAAGTCGTGGTAGGCGGCACTCCCCTCGGACGTGATGAGCCCGATCTCGAGCGGAGCCGGCGGCAACGCCAGCTTCTTGTTGCGCTCGAGCAGACCATCGGCCTCCAGCGCCCGGAGCGTCTCGCGGCGCCGCTTCTCGAGCGCGCCGAGCGAGAAGAGCGGATCGACCTCGCGCACCGTGAACTGAAGCCGGCCGCCGCCCGGCCAGAACTCGGGCCGGCCGCAGCAACGCAGCACGACGCCTTCGGCCAGTTCGACCCCGGCCTCGCGCAGCTCGGCCTCCGTGACGGCGCGCTCATCCGCCCAGAGCACGCAGTCGAGCTTGGCCTGGATCCGGTCGCCGCGGCCCTTCTCGATCAGCTCGAAGTAGAGCTGGCCCCTGGCCGCCGATCGCAGCCGCTGGACTTCCCCGGCGACCCATACCGCGGGGTAGGCATCGGCGAGCACGCCCTTCATCTCCCAGGCGAACTCGGAGACGGTGTAGGTGCCGGCCGGCAGTTCGGAATCGAGGCGGTTCAACTCGCGCGGCCTGGGACGGCTCAATGAAAGCCCTTGAGCTCGGCCACGGATTCCATCGGAATCGCCTCGGCCCACTCCAGGGCGTTCTTGTCGCCGATCGTCAGCTTGTCCAGGAACTGGCGCGCCTCGTCGCGATGGGTGAACAGCCGCCAGATGAAGGTGTGGCCGGCCGGCGCGGTGAAGTAGGTGTAGTTACGCATCCCCTCGCTCAGGTCGAAGCCGAGATCCGATTCGCCGTTGACGCCGACGCAGGCCATGGCGATCGCCCGGTACGCGAGCGCGAGCGCCTTCAGCGGCTCCTCGAAGTCCGACAGCTCCTCACGCGAGAGCGGGGAGTGGAAGAGGGCGACCTTCGAACCGTCCTCCTCGGCGAGCAGGTTGTACGGCACGTCCGACCGATCCAGGGCGTCCCGCGTCTCGCTGGTCATGACGAAGACGTCGTCCGTGTCCTCGACCTTGTAGGCGATCGCGAACGTATCCGAGTCCAGGCCCCCGAACGACTCGGCGAGGATGCCCTCATCCTCGATCGTGAAGTAGAAGAGGCGGGAGATCATCCGACGGGTAGCCATGGGTGTTCAACTCCTGGTCGGCCGTAGCGGCCGAGCGGGCGCGAATCCTACCGGATTAGCGCCTTCGCCGGGGGTTCGCGGGCCCGCCGGCGGCGTGTCGTTCAGGGCGTCCGGTGCAGGAGCAGAAACCGGTCGAGTTCCCTTCTTTCTTCCGGCGTCGTGTCCTCCAGGGCGATCAGGTACTCGCCGCCCGCCTCCGGCAGCGGAACGCTGATCAGCGTGACGGCGCGCTCGATCGCTTCGCAGTCCAGGCTGACCAGGACCAGGGCCATCTGCCGGCAGACCGTGAAGAGCTGGGTGCCGAGTTCACTCTCGATCCGAACCTGGGTCGTCGGCGGCATGCGCTCCGTGCGGATCCAGTAGCCCTCCTCGTCGCGCCGGATGGCGATCGCGCCCTCCAGACGGAGAGTCTGGGAAGGCACGACGAGTTCCTGGGTCAACTGGCTCTCCAGGCTGCCGATGACGACGTCCGCGGCGATCTGTCCCGAACCGGCGATCTCCAGCTCGAGTTCGGTCTCGAAGACGCCGTCGTCACCGGCGACAAGCGTCGCAGCGTGGCGGCTGACGGTCAGGGAGTGCTCGGGAGAACGCAGGGCCACCTCGGCCGGGCCGATCCGGATGAGGGAGAGGTCCTCGATCAATTCCTCGTAGACCCGGTTCAGTCGCTCGAACGAGACCGTCCGCACGCCCCCTTCTGCCTGAGCAGGGGCTTGCTGGGCCAGGGCCGGTGCGGAAGCGGCGAGCGCCAGCAGAAGGTGTCCTGCCCGCAAGCGGCCGGAGCACGCGGTCACGGATAGTAGCCGCTGATCGTGCGCGCCTTGTAGCGTCCCTTCACCCGTACCTCGACCTCACGGTACTCCTCGCCTTCGCCGCCGCGGTCGGACGTGTAGGCCAACAGGTACTGGGAGCGCAGCTCGCGCTCGATGTCGCCGTAGACGGGCGCCAGTTCCTCGGCTTTGGAGATGAAGAAGGAGCGCCCGCCGGTGACCTTGGCGAGATCGCTCAGCTTGTTGCGCAGGATCATCTGGGTCCGGCCGACTCCGAGCCCGATCGTGTAGATCGCGACGCCCGAGCGCCGCGCGTACTCCTCGGCGTCCCGGTAATCGATGCTGCTGGACGTGTCCTCGCCGTCGGAAAGCAGCACCAGAGCTCGCCGGCCACGAACGCCCCGGAAGTAGTAGAGGCTGGTGATTAGCGCGTCGTGCAGAGCCGTCGCGCCCGCGGCCCGCAACCTCTCGATCACCGAGGCCACCGCGCTGACGTCCGAAGTCCGTCCGATCAGCAACTCGGGCCGCGTTGCGAAAGCCACGGCGAAGGACCGGTCGCGCGGCGTGATCATGTTCGTCAGGAACTGCGACGCGGTCCGGCGCGCCTCGCCCAGCGAGGTCTCCATCGAGCCCGACGTGTCGATCACCACCCCCAGGGTCAGCGGCAGGTCCTCGACCAGCTCGAACTTCGCCAGTTCCTGGCGCCGCCGGTCCTCGAAGACGGTGAAGTCGGCCTCCACCAGGCTCGTCACCGGCCGGTTCTGGCCGTCCACGACCGTCGTGTAGAGCTCCACGAGATCGACCTCGAGCGTCTCGGTGAAGGCCGGCGCGTTCAGGAAGCGGACATCCTCGGCCCGGCTTCCATCATCGAGCGTGGCCGCGATCGTCAGGTAGACCAGGTCCTGCTCGCCCATGCCGGCCGGCACTTCGACTTCGGCCCGCCAGGGCGGCCGGCGCAGCACCGTCTGGACCTCCCCGTCGACGCTGAACTCGACTTCCCGGACGACCCGTTCCTCGGGCACGACGACCGTGGCCACGGCCTCCACCCTGCCCGAGACGCGGGCGCCCCGGCGCGGCTCGTTGATCGTGACCCGCAGCTCGCCCCGCTGCTGGTTCAGCACGATCTCGTCGGCGTCCACGACCTCGCGCTCCGCGTTCAGGCCCTCGACCCGGACCACCTGCTCCTCCGGGTACTTCGCCAGCCGGACCTCCGCGGTGAACGGCGGCCGGCGGCGGGTCACCTGCACCCTGTCGTCGACGAGGAACCGGACGGCGACGATGTTGTCGCCGGTGATCAGCGTGTCGGCACGCCAGAGACCGATGACGACCTCACTCTCCGGCGGCACCAGCATGATCGCGTTCCGCGCGTCGAGGACGGTTTCCGGCAGATCCTCGGACGCCATGACGAGCCGGAGCTGATCTTCCGGTTCCACGGGAACCGCCTCCGGCCTCGGGGGCACCTCGACCGGAACCGAGGCGAAAGCGGCCGCGCCGCCGACTTCGTCGCGGACGAAGAGGCGAATCAGGAGGACCGAACCCGGCCGGAAGAGCTGCTCCACCGGTAGCGCCAGAGAGCGGTCCGGTTCCGGCGCGCCCCCGACGAACCGCATCTTGAAGGTGTCGAAGACCTGACCCGGCAACTCGACCATGCCCTCCACGTTGATCCGCGTCTGCTGCCTGCCGGCGTCGTCGATGAAGGGCTCGATCGGCGAGCCCGGAGGCAGCGAGAGGAGAATCCGGGCCACGATCCGCTGTCCCTGCCGGTCCGGGAAGGTGAGGATCGGGTCCTCCAGCTCCAGCGGCGGCGGACCGGACACCACGTCGGCGGCGGCCTTCTCCGCCCAAACTTCGAGATCCGGCGGCGGCGCCAGCCAGGCCAGGAAGTCCTCGTCGGTTCGACGGTCGCGGCGGAAGCCGAACAGGCCGCGAATACCCGTGATCTCGTCGACCCGGCGGGCCTCGTCGCAGACCTGCAGGTCGAAGCGGCGGGCCCGCAGCAGGCCCCGGAGTTCCTCGTACTGTTCGAGAAAGTACTCCATCTCCGGCATGTAGAGGGCGCGCTTCGTATCCTCCGGCAACCACAGCCGGAAGACCTCGTTCGGCTTCGGCTGGTACAGGACCAGGTTCGTATGCTCGCCCTCCTCCGGTCCATACCGCCAGAGCTGGATCGGCCGGAACGTCTGATCGCAGTCGACCGGGTCGACCGCGTCCGGCTCGCCGTGCAGGAACAGCAACCGTGCGCGGACGTCGAAGAAGGGCAGACCGGCCATGCGCACCCGCTGCCGCCGATGCTCGACCGCCTCGGCTACCGTGCCGCGGTTCAGAAAAGTGTCGATGTACTCCAGTCGGGACAGCGGATCCAGCTTCCGCACTCGCTCCAGTTCGGCCGGCGCGAGCAGAAACTGGGGCCCGTCGAGAAAGAACTCCCGCTCACCGGCAGTCCACTCGGTGAGCCGCCACTCGGGTTCCTGGGCGACGGCAAGCGCCGCCAGCAGGAAGGCCGCCAGGAGCAGCACGCCGACGGCGCGCACACGGTTTGCGGCGAACGTCACCACGACATGCGATAGAGCATCCAGTACACGACGACCCCGGTCACCGACACGTAGAGCCAGATCGGCAGCGTGACGCGGGCGATCTTCCTGTGCCGCTCGTACCGGCCCCGAAGGCCCAGGACGACGGTGATGATGGCCAGAAACGGCACCGCGGCCGCCAGCACCGTATGGGTCAGCAGGATGCCGAGATAGACCGTCCGCACGGTCCCCTCGCCCTCGAAATGAACCGAACCGACCTGGTAGTGGTAGTAGAGATAGGAGATCAGGAACGCCGCCGAGCACCCCAACGCGGACAGCATGACCTGCTTGTGCCGCTCCCGGTGGCCGCGGCGGATCAGCACGTAGCCGATGACCAGCAGCGTGGCCGCCGTGGCGTTCAGAATCGCGTTGAGAGTGGGCAGGTGCATCGGGCATGGAGCTTAGCCGGGTGGATGCACGGGTCGTGCCGGCTCACCGTTGCGAAGCTCGACGCTCCCGCCAGTAACGGACCTGCCAGCGGGTGACGTTCCGGTTGTGCTCGGCGAGCGTCTCCGCGAAGACGTGGGTGCCGTCGTTCCTGCTCACGAAGTAGAGGTAGGGCGCTTCCGCGGGCGCCGCCGCGGCACGCAGGCTGTGCTCGCCGGGCGAACAGATCGGACCCGGCGGCAGGCCCGGATGGACGTACGTGTTGTAGGGCGAGTCGAGTTCGAGGTCGCGGCGCCGCAGGTTGCCGTCCCAGGTGCCGGCCAGCTTCAGCGCGTAGATGATCGTCGGATCGGCGTAGAGGCCGATGCCGCGCTCCAGCCGGTTGTGGAAGACGGCCGAAACCAGCGGACGCTCCTCTATCGCGCCCGCTTCCTTCTCGACGATGCTCGCCAGCGTCACGAGACCCCGCAGGTCCAGACCGTGGCCGGCCCCGGCGTCCAGGTGGTCCTCGACGCGACGGCGGAAGTTGCGGACCATGGCCTCCACGATGTCGCCTTCGCCTGTGCCTCGCGGGAAAGCGTAGGTGTCGGGAAACAGGTAGCCCTCCAGGGACTCGGCGGCAGGATCCAGGTCCGCGACGAGCCGCGGCGAGGACATCGCCGCAAGGAACGCATCCAGCTCACCGAAGCCGTCGCTGGCCAGGCTCTCTGCGGTTTCCCGCAGAGTCAGGCCTTCGACCACGGTCACCGGGTACGTCACCACCTCGCCGCGGATCACCCGGTCGAGCGCCGCCACCGGACTCATCGGTTGCTCGAAGCGGTACTCGCCGGCCTGCAGCGTCTCGCCGGAACGCCGGTAGTCGAGGTGGAGCCGGGCCAGCAGGGGATCGCCGACGACGTTCGCGGCGGCCAACTGGTCGAGGATCGCGGTCATCGACGCGCCGCGCTCGATCGTGAGCTCGACGGTCTCCGTTCCCCGCGGCCGCTCGAGTTGCCGTTCCGCCCAGGCGACGAGACCGGCCGCCGCGGCGACGAGGGCCCCCAGCATCGCGACGGCGCCGACGGCGAGCCATGGCAGCAGACGCCGTCTGCGGCGACGTCGCGGCGGTGTCCTCCGCTTCATCCGGCCTCCCGGCCGAGCTCCTCCTCGAGGAGGATCTGCGCCGCCACAGCGTCGACCCGCTCCGGGTGCCGTCGCGGATCGACACCCGCCTCCCGCAGCCGGCGCTCAGCCTCCACCGAGGTCAGGGACTCGTTCACGGTCCGTACCGGCAGATCGCAGGCCTGGCCCAGCTTCTGAGCGAAGGCGCGAGCGCGCTCGGCCGCCGGCCCGACCGAGCCGTCCAGCCGCCGCGGCTCGCCGACCACCAGGACCTCGGCCCCGGAATCGGCCGCCAGCGCCCTGAGTTCGGCGATCACCTGCCGGTCCCCGGTGCGCCGGATCGTCGAGTGCGGCACCGCGACGCCGACGAGCGAGTCGCCCGTCGCCACCCCGACGCGTTTCTCGCCGAGATCGATGCCAAGAAAGCGCACAGTGCGATCACTCTGAAACGGGCCAGCTGGGCTGTCAACCGACCGGGACCGGCGCTTCGAGTTGGCCTGGCAATTGCTAGCATGACCACCATGCACAGGGCGTCCCGGGCGGCAGAGCCGTCATCGCGATCCTGACGGTGGGTCATACTGAGATGTCCAGCGCTGACCAGCCGGTCGCAGCCCTTTTTCTGGCGCTGATCGTCTCGACCGCCGCCGCGGCCCAGGAGCCCGAAACCGCCCAGACGACCCCGGAAGACGCCGCGGCAGCGGTCGAGGAACCCGCCCCCGACTCAGCGGAAGCGGCGGCGGAGCAACCCGCCGATACGGGACCACCAGCGCCACCCGACGCCAACACCTTCAGGTTTGGGATCGAAGACGAGTCCGGCCCTGGAGAAGTGGAAGGCTGGGCCGGCACCATGGCAGGCACGTTCGAGGAGAAACACACGCTGTCGGACGGGTTCTGGATCCGGCTCCGTGACTACCAGGTTTCCGGCGAAGAAGCCGTGTACGACCACGCGAACGAACGCTTCGAGGCGGACGGGCCGGTCGTTCTGACGCGAGGCAACGAAGTGATGCGGGGCTCGCGACTCGAGGTCGACGTGGCGGCCGAGACGGCCTCGATCTTCGACGCGGACGGGAACGTCGGCACCGACTACTTCTTCACCGGCGCGGCGGTCCACATGCTGAGCGAGGACCGCTTCACGATCCTCGACGCCCAGTTCACCGCCTGCGAAGCCGGGGACGACGGCCGGGCGCCGGACTGGAGTTTTCGCGCGAAGCGGGTCGACGTGAACGCCAACGGCTACGCGAAGACCCGCGGCGTCTCCTTCCGCGCCAGGAAGGTGCCGCTCGTCTACCTGCCCTACATGCTGTGGCCGGTCCAGAGCTCGAGGGTGAGCGGCTTCCTGACCCCGAAGCCCGGCTTCTCGACGCGCCGCGGCCCCTCGCTCGGCCTCGCCTACTACTGGGCGATCAACCGGAGCTACGACGCCACCTTCAACGTGGACCTCTACGCCGGCGCCCCGAGCGGCAGTACCCAGGCCTTCTCCACGGAACCCTTCTGGGGCCTCGGCACGGAGTTCCGCTACCGGCCCACCGAAGGGACGGGTGGCGAGTTCGACGGCTACCTCATCGATGACACGGAGCGCGGCGAGAGGCGCTGGCGCATGCGCTGGAACCACCAGTCGCGGGATCTGCCCGGGGGATTCCGCGGCGTCGTCCGCTTCGAGGACGTTTCCGACTTCGACTTCTTCCGTGACTTTGAGCGCCGGGTCGACCGCAACACACTGCGCCAGCTCTACTCGACCGCCTTCGTCAGCCGCAACTGGGGTAACCAGTCCCTCAACGTCCAGCTCGACCAGCGCAAGACGTTCATCTCGGCCAACCGTGAGGTTCAGCTTCGCCAGCTCCCCGAGATCGAGTACAAGCTCCGCTCGACGCGCCTGGGCCGCTCGCCCCTGTACCTGCAACTGCGGAGTTCCCTGCACTATCTCGACGTCAGCCGCTCGGCGCGCCGCCAGGGCCAGTATGCGCGCGCCAACCTGCTGCCCGAGATCAGCATCCCGGTGCCGCTCACGAGCTGGCTTTCGTTTTCCCTCACCGCCGGCGGCCAGTTGACCTGGTACGGCGACAGCCTGCTGACGGCCGAGGAACGGAGGATGACCGTCAGCGAGTCGGACTTCCGGGGCGAGGACCTGCTGCGCGTGGTCCCGACCGCCCGCGCCGAAATCGTCGGCCCCGGCTTCTCGCGCATCTTCGAACTGGGGGAGGGGGGCCGCTTCTCCCGGCTCAAGCACGTCATCGAGCCGCGGATCGTCTACGGCTACTTCCGCGACTTCGACGACCGGCTCCGCATCCCGCTGTTCGACGAGATCGACAACCTCCGTGGCCGCAACGTCGCCCGCATCAGCCTGTTCAACCGGGTCCTGGCCAAACCGGCCGACCCGAACGCCGGCGGAGCCTTCGAGATCCTCTCGGTCCAGTTCTTCCGCGACGTGTCACTCGACGCGGACCGGCCGCTGCTGCGCTCGCTCGACCGTTCGCTGACCAGCCGGAACGGTCCGGTCGGCGCCCTGCTGCGCTTCAATCCGTCGCGGCGCACCGGCGTCCGCTTCGATGCGCTCTACGACACCCTGTTCTCCCAGGTCTCCTCAACCGCGATCTCGGGAAGCCTCGGTCTCAGTCGGACGAGCTCGGTCGGCCTGCGCTGGGCGGTCCGGCGCAACCCGGAACTCGACCGCACGCGCCGCCACCACGCCCAGGTCTCGGCGGGTCTCGACCTGATCCCGAACAAGCTGCGGGTGAACAGCATGCTGAGCTACGACATCGAGCAAAAGATCCTCCAGATCCAGCGTCATGTCGTCAACTTCACGGCCTGCTGCTACGGCCTCCAGTTCGAGATCGCCGACTTCCGCACCGCGCTCCGCCGCGACACCCAGTACCGGCTGCTGGTAACGCTGAAGAGCGTCGGCGCCTTCTTCGACATCACCGGCGGCCAGAGCGAAGCGTTGTGACCGGCGAAGCTCCCGGCGCCGGCGCCAGGGCCGTGGTGCTCGGCGCGGCGGGTCAACTCGGACGGGAAGTCGCCGACGAACTCCGCCGGCGAGGTGTCGAGGTGCTGGCCGCCGATCGCCGCCGCGCGGACCTCACCGACACCGAGGCGATCGCGGCGCTCGTCGTCCGGTTCGGCGCCGCCGCCGTCTACAACTGCGCCGCCTACACCGACGTCGACGGCTGCGAGAGCGAGCCGGAGGTCGCCCTGGAGATCAACGGCAGTGCGCCCGCGCGGCTGGCGGCCGCCCTGCCGAGCCCTTGCCGCCTGATCCACGTCTCGACGGACTACGTCTTCGATGGCCGCGGCCGGCGTCCGTACCGCGAAGACGACGCGACGGCGCCCGCCACTGCCTACGGACGCTCGAAGCTCGGCGCCGAGCAGGCCGTGGCCGATGCGGGAGGGCTGGTGATCCGCACGAGCTGGGTGTTCGGGCCGGAGGGCAGAAACTTCGTCTCCGCGATCGCCGCCCGCCTCGGCCGCGGTGAGCCGCTCCGCGTCGTCTCCGACCAGATCGGCTGCCCGACCTACGCGCCCTATCTCGCCCGCGCTCTCGTCGACCTCGAGGCCGCCCGCGCCGCGGGCATCGTCCACTACTGCAACGCACCCGCCACCTCCTGGCACGGCTTCGCGGTCGCCATCGTCGGCGCTCTGGGCCTTCACGCCGAGGTCGAGCCGATCGCGACCGCCGACCTGCCCCGTCCCGCGGTCCGGCCGGCGTACTCGGTGCTCGACACGGGGCGCTTCGAGTCCCTCGCCAACCGCCAGGTCGAGGAGTGGACCTCAGGCCTCGACGACTACTTCGAGCGGTTGGGCCAGGGCAAGGCGGAAGCGTGACGCGCGTCCTAGTCACCGGCGCCGAGGGGTTCGTCGGCGGCCGCCTGGTGCCGCGACTGATCGCACGGGGAGCCACCGTCATCGCTTGCCACGCGCCGGGGATGGTCACCGCCAGCAACGACACCACCGGCGCACACGCCTCCCTCGAGCCCATCGCCCTCGACATCCGCGATCGCGACGCGGTCGAGGGCGTCTTCCGGGATGCGGCGCCGGATGCGGTCGTCCACCTGGCCGGCCTGTCCGACGTCGCGGACTCCTGGCGGCGCATCGACGACTACTACCGGGTCAACGTCGAGGGCTCCGAGCACGTCGCCTCCGCTGCGCGCGCCCTGTCCGAAACGTGCCGGCTGGTCGTCGCCTCGAGCGCCGAGGTCTACGGTGCGGTGCCGGAAGCGGAACTGCCGGCGTGTGAAACCCGCGGCCTCGGGCCGGGCTCGCCTTACGCCCTGACCAAGGCCGCGGTCGAACGGCTCAGCCTTCCCCTGGGCGCCATCGTAGTCCGTTCCTTCAACCTGATCGGGCCTGGACAGGGCGCCAACTTCGCGCTCCCCTCGTTCGCAACCCAACTCGCCGCGATCGAAGCGGGCCGTGAGGAACCCGTGCTTCACGTCGGCGACCTGACCCCGCGCCGGGACTTCGTCCACGTCGACGACGGCGCCGACGCCTATGCGCTCCTGGTAGAGCGCGGCGAACCGGGCAGCGTCTACAACGTCGCCCGGGGCGAAGCGATCGAACTCGAGACGGCACTCAGGCAACTCATCGCGATCAGCGGCCTGGAGGTCGAGATCCGGCAGGACCCCGACCGCATGAGACCCGCGGACGTTCCCGTGCTGTGCGGCGACGCCAGCCGCCTGGGCGCCCTGGGTTGGCACCCGAAACGCAGCTTCGATCAGGCCCTGGAGGCGATCTGGGAGGACGCCCGGCGCAGGCTCGCCTAGTCCTCGGCGTGCTTGCGTTCCAGGGCGAGCAGTTGCGCCTTTCGCTTCTCGCCGCCGATGTAGGAGCCGGGACCGCTCCGGCGCGGCACGACCCGGTGGCACGGAACGAGGATCGGCAACGGGTTGGCCATCAGCCGGGAACGGATCAGGCGGTAGGCGCCTGCCTGCCCCGATGAGGTGGCCACATTGCGGTAGGTGCGCGTGTTCCCGTACGGAATTCTGGCCGTCTCCTCGAAGATGCGCCGGGACAGGGCATCGATCCCGGTCCGATCGAGGTCATAGGGCAGATCGAGGTTTCGCCGCGCGCCGGCGAAGTACTCCGACAGGCGGCCCAGGGCCTCGTCCACGAAGTCGGTCGTCTCCACCGACCCCAGGGAAGTGAACAGCGCCTTCTCGGTGCCCTTCGGCGCGATGACGACCCGGGTGATCAGCCGACCGATGAACTCGAGTCCCAGCGAACCGAGCGGCGAAGCGACCAGAACTCGCAGCGGTTCGGCGGCGCGCGGCGCTGGCCAGGCGGGCGCACCTGCGCGCGACCCGGCACGGCTCGCGAGTTCATGCACCACGGGAGTCATGGTAGCATGGCTACTTCTCTATGTCGACGTGAGCCGGAGGTTCGCTTCTCCCGGGAAGAAGCTCACTCCTCCCGGAGCACGATGCGCAGGGAAACGTCCTCTCCCTGCTCGGCTTCGAAGGCGCGGATCTCGGCCGCGTAGCCGGGACGAATCACCTCGAGCCGGTGGGTGCCCGGATCCACGATCAGAGCCGAGTGGAGGCTCGCCAGTTCCGCCCCGCTCCCCAGCAGACGGCCGTCCAGGTAGACGACAGCGTCGGCCGGCTCGACCTCGACCTGCAGCCGGGCCGGCTCCCCCCGCTGGTCCTGCTCGATCGGACGGCCGCGGTTCTCGACCCTCCACGACTCGCCTTCCGGGGCCGGAGGCGCGGCGGCCGGCCTCGGCGGCGCGGGCAGCGGCCGTTCCGCGGTCCCTGGGACGAGATCCTCGTCGATCCGGATGACCACGCCCGGCTGCACGCGGATCTGGCGCTCCAGGGTCTCGTAGCCCTCCATGAAGATTGCGATCCGGTAGCTGCCGTCGCGCAACCAGAGGTAGCGCGGAAAGCCGTCGAAGCCGTCGACCCGACCGACCAGCTCGCCGTCGATGTAGACGGAGGCCTTCTTGGGCCGGGTGTTGATGTCGAGCGCACCCGCGTCCCCCACATAGCCGACGGGGCCGGGACCCCAGGCGTAGGGTCCGTAACCGTAGTAGTGCGGCGAGTACGCGTAGGGCCAGAAGGAACCAAAGCCGCCGTACCAGCCGAAGGACCCGTAGTAGGGCCGCACGTAGACGCGGGAACGGCGGCCCTTGCGGCGGTCGCCGTCACCGCCGCGGCCCCGTTCGCTGGCCGCGACCGCCACCGGCGCCTGAACCGCGAGGGCTCGAACGACCGGAACCGTTCCGCCATGCCCGCCAACGCCCGCTTCCGCGCCGCCCGCCAGGCCCAGGCCCAGCAGGCCGGCCAACGGCAGCGCCATCCGGGCCGCACTTGCATTCGAACTCACGATGCACCTCCCCGATCCAGGCCAACGCCGTCGGACCAGCCGTTCCTCAGACCTTCCAGATAGTGATACCGCATCGTCCTCTCCCACAGCCGGGGCAGTCTCACCGGAGAAGCTTGCAACGTCCGCGCCAACCGCTCCTCGAGCCACTGCACGGTCCGGTCGCGAACACCGCCCTCCGGAGGCGGCTCGCCGTCGTGGAACCCCAGGAAGGGACCGAGCTGCTCATGCCGCCGGAAGAAGACGACCGCGGAGTACCCCGCCCGGTACTGCCGCTTCGCGAACCGCCGGAGACCGGTCGGATGGTCGTGGGCGACGCGGGCCTCGGGCCGGTACAGGAGGCGCAGGCCGCGCCCGGCCAGGCGGTATCCGGCTTCCACGTCCTCCCAGGCGGCGAACGGGAAAGCCGGGTCGAAGGGCTCCGCCGCCATCGCCTCGCGGTCGATCGAAAGGTTCGACGTGTAGAAGAAGTTGAACGGCACGTCGTCCTCGTCCTCGATCAGGGCGAATCCGAACTGCAGTCCGTTCTCGTTGATGTAGTCGAGGAACGGCGTGCGCCGCATGCGCTGGTGCCAGTCGGTGCGGCCGATGACGCCGACGCAACCGCCCTCCGCCCGAATCGACCGCGCCAGTGGCTCCTCCTGGGCTCGGCGATGCGCGGCCAACCATCCCGGACCGGGGACAGTGTCGTCCCCAAGGAAGGCCACCCAGCGACCCCGGGCCGTCGCCACGCCGCGGTTCCGGGCCACCGCGGGCCCGTGGTTCTCCTGATGAAGGACCCGCAGCTCCGGCCCACCGGCGCTGCCCCCCGAAGCGCGCTCGTCGAGCCAGGGCGCGGTGCCGTCCGTGCTGCCGTCGTTGACCACGACGACTTCGAACGCGGGCCCCTCCTGGCCACGGACGCCCTCCAGTACTTCCTTCAGCGCCGGCAACCGGTCGAAGGTCGGAATGACGATGCTCCACTCCGGCGGCCCGGTCACCGCTCCATCTCCATCACGTCGTCCAGACGCAGGCGAACCGGATCCAGGTCCGCCGGCCACAGGGACTCAAAGCCTTCGCTCGCGAACAGTTCCTCGTCGCCGGGATAGGTCGGCACCAGATACAGCGGAAAGCGCTCGAGGATCTCGCGGTCGGGCCGCCGCCGCCGGGTCTGCACCAGGCGGCGCCGTTCCGAGGCGCCGTCGAGCCCGCGGACGATCGCCGACAGCGCCCGCACCTGAGCGACCGTCTGGTCGTCGACAACGGCCGGCGCCCCGGCCGGCAAGCCGCCCAACCGCCGCGCGAGCCTTCTCAGCCGGGTCCGCAGGGCAACGACGTCCCGCGCCCGCTGCCACAGGCCCCGCGGAGCCGCGCCGGCGCCGGCGGCCGCCTCGCTTCCGTCCACAGCCGCGCGGAAGGGATCTTGCGCCAGCACGTCGCCGTTCGGGTTGCAGCGGGCGAGCAGGTGCTGGGTGCGGGCGAGCAGCGTCAACTGGACCGCCGGCATCAGTTGCGGCCAAAGCTCGGCGTCGTAGTTCTTGAAGGCGGTGAAGTAGGCGTTGCGCTCGAACAGCAGGCCCCGGTTGGCGTTGCCCAGCAGGTTGCTGGTCGCCTTCGAGCGATGGTGGACGACCGCCCGCGGCGCCGACAGCACGCGTTCGCCCCCCGACCAGAACCGCCACCCGAGATCGACGTCTTCGAGGTAGGCGAAGTAGCTCTCGTCGAAGCCCCCGGCCGAAAGAAAGGCTTCACGTCGCACGATCATGTTGCCGCCGCAGGGAAAGAGCAGCTCCGTACCTTCGGCCGGGGTCTCCACGTCCTTCAGGGGGCGGCCGTAGTCGAGCTGGAAGGCGTGGCCGTCGAAGGCCATGACGCCGCGTCCGAAGTCCAGGCGCTCCCCTTCCCAGTCGACGATGCAGCCGGACAGCGCCGCCACATCCGGAGGCGCCGCCCGTATTGCCGCGACAAGTTCGCCGAGCCAGTCCGGGCGCGGCCGGGTGTCGTTGTTGACCAGCACGAGCGCGTCCGCCGCACTGGCCTCGGCGAGACGGTTGTTGGCGGCGGAGAAGCCGAGGTTGTTCGGGTGCTCGACGAGATCGACCCCGGGGTGTTCGGAACGCAGCCAGGCCGCCGTTCCGTCCGTCGACCCGTTGTCGAACAGCCTGATCCCCACCGCGGCGCCGGGATCGCGCTGCGCTTCAAGCGCCGGCAGCAGCGTCTCCAGGTGCCGGCGGCCATTCCAGCTCACGACCAGGATGTCGACACTGTCAACCGGGATGCTCATGACCGGCCCGCCGGGAAGGAGCCCGCCAACCGGGTCCGCACCCAGCGCCGCAGGCGGAAGCCCGGTTCGTCAACCGGAGCCGCCGTCTCCGGCCGGAAGGCGAACCCGGACTTGGTCGGATCGACGCGGGGCGACGACAGGAAGGCCACCAGCGGGGCCAGCGTACGCTCCCAAGAGTAGTCGAGCAGAATCCGCTCCCGGCCCCGGCGCGCCCGCTCTTCGACCCTCGCGCCACCGGCGACCAGCTCGACGAGGCCACCGCGGAGCGCCTCGACGTCGCCACAGGCAACGACGAGCCCGGCGTCCCATTCCCTCAGTAGCCGCGGGACGGTTCCGCCCTCCGTTGTAAGCACCGGGCAGCCGGCCGCGAGCGCATCGAGGAACCGGGTGCGCAGGGACAGGTCGGTCTCCAGCCCGGGGCGATGGCAAGCGGCGAGCGCGTCGACGTCCCGCAGCAGGTCGTAGCGGCGCTCGAAGGGCACCCAGTCCAGGAAGCCGATGCGCTTTGGATCCTCCCTCCGGCTGCGCGCCTCCACCTCCGCCAGCAGGCGCTGAGGCGCCTGAGCGCCAGGCGGTTGCCGCACGAACAGAAGTCTCGCGTTCGGCTCGGGCAGGGCGGCGAACGCCTCGAGCAGGGGCTCCGGGTCGTACCAGTCGTACAGCCCGCCGAACAGCACGCGCCGCTCGCCGTCCGCGCGTGGCGGCAGCAGGGGCCGGTACTCGGGCAGCGGATCCGGCACGCCCAGCGGCGCCTCGGCGATCAGCCCCGAGAGAGAGGGGTCGTCCCGGTAGCGATGCGGGTTCACCCGTCCGAGGGCGGTCAGGAAGCCGAGGTAGTAGGCGCGCTGCTCGGGGGAGGAACAGAGGAAGAAGTCGCCGAGCGACAGTTGGTGGACCCAGCTCCGGTGGTCGTTCCGGTAGGGGTCGAGCCCCAGCGTCGACAGATGGGTCAGGTTCTCGACCAGGAAGGGGTCGTAGAGATCGATCACGGTTGGCAGGTCGGGCAACTGGTGGAGCACGTCGTTCGCCAACTGTCCCTGGGCGACGGCGGCGTCGCAGTCCCTCAACAGCTCCGGCAGCGGCGCCGAGTCGAACCGCCGCGCCTCGACGGAACCGGCCGGCACCTCAGGCGGCTCGCCGGAACGCCAGGGCGAAACCAGGGCGACGTCGAAACCGAACCCCGGCAAGCGCCGCGCCATTTCCAGGTAGCGGATACCGATGCCGGCCGCGCGCTCCCCTAGCGCTTCGCTGCACACCAGACCGACGCGGGACCTTTGTCCTCCCGCCGTTGCCGTCACCCGGAACCGCGCCAGGATTGCAGAGTTTCGTGCAGCCGCCAGGCGCGGGTGGCCTTCATCTTCTCGATCTCCGCGATCAAATCGCGCTCGCGGACGTGGAGCCGCTCGACCTCCGCCCCGCGCGCCCGATTCGATGCCTGGACGAGTTCGATCTCCGCCTGCGTCTTCCGCAACATCGACCGTGCCGCCGCGGCGGCCAGCACCGCTTCGCGCCGCATTCGAGTCACCGCGCCCGCCAGCGATTCCGCATCGAGTTCGTCCGCGTACTTGGCCAGCACCCGCGCCTTCAGAGCCTCGAAGTCGTGTCGTTCGGACGCCGCTCCGCCCAGGGCGTGGCCTCCCGAGGACCTGCCGCCGGCGCCGCCCAGGAAGTGCCTGTACTCGCAGGTCGTCCGCGCCAGGTGGACGAACGGAGACGAACGCGACAGCCGGATCAGCAGATCCCAGTCTTCGAAGGCCGGCAGCCCGAGGTCGAACGGACCGGCCCTGTCGAGGGAATCCCTGGTCATCAGCACCGTGTGGAAAGGAATGTAGTTGTCCAGCAGCAGGATCCCGCGGTCGAAGTCGCGGCTGTAGGGAAGGCCCCGGCTCGACTCCCGGTAGCCGGCCGCGGTCGGCTCGTAGGTGACCACCGCCGCGTCGCTGTAGACAACTTCGACATCGCCGCGGAGCATCGACGTCAGGGACTCGAGGTGCTCCGGTGCGAGCAGGTCGTCGTCGTCCAGGAACCCGATGCGGTCACCCGTCGCCGCCTCGACGCCCGCCTGCGCCGCCGCGGCGCGCCCGCGGTTGGACTCGTGTTCGACGCGGAGCAGCGGGAAGGGGAAGCTCTCGGGCACTTCGGGACGGCGGCCCCCGTCGTTGACCAGCACGACCTCGACGTTCCGGTAGGTGCTCCGGGCCAGACTCACCAGCGCCTCGGCCAGGCGGCGCGGCCGGTTGTACGTTCTCACCACGATCGAGACGCGGCACGGCGAATCGACTTCGACCAGCGCCGGAACGCCTCCCAGATGGGCGATGAGCTGAGCCGGGCTCCGGGTGGTGAAGTCGCTCGCCTTCAACTGGCAGTAGCCCTCCGCGGACCCGCATTCGCGCGGCAGGCTGTGCGCGCGGAAACGCCGGAGGCCGAGGCAGGAATCGAGGTAGTCGTGGCGCTCCTGCTGGCTCCGGTAGTGGGCCATCGCCGCGGCGATCCCGTCGATCTCGGCCGTGACGTCGACCAGCAGATCCGGGTAGAAGGGATGGTTCACCTCGTAGCAGAGGACGCGAAGCAACAGGTCTCCAGGCGACGAATCGTCCGAAGGTTCGCTCCTGTCCGCCCCTCCCCGACGGGCGATCAAGGCCTCGTGCAGGGCGCGAAAGGTCGCCTGGTGGTCCGTGGTGACTTCGAGTGGCGAAGGCACCAAAACGAGATCCGGACGACCCGCGTCGAGCAGCGCCTCGATCTGCCCGGTCAGTTCCCCCGTCGAAGAAACGAGGCCGCCGTCCGGGAAGCCCCGCCGGTAGCCCACGTGTTCCACCCGGGCGATGCCGAGCGCAGCCGCGGCGGCCTCGGACTCCGCCCGCCGCAACGCCGAGTAGTCGCCGCCGCTCATCCCTTCCGGAGGTCCCTCGCCGCCTCCCGAACCATCGCTCAGGAAGGCGCAGACGATCTCCGAGCCGGCCGCGGCGAGTTGCAGAAGCAGCCCTCCGCAGCCGAGCACCTCGTCGTCGTAGTGGGGCGCCAGGACGAGAACCCGCCGGGCGACCACCGAACCCGGCACGGTCGGCGGCTGTGGCCGCTCGCGTTCAGCCCGCATGTCGCCGGTCTCCTGCTGCGGCCGCGGACCTCGGCAGAACATGCGGGCTGGTCATACCGGCAATCCTCGCACGTCCGTATTCTGGCTCATCCCGCCTCGCAAGCTCCTGTAGGCTGCGCCCCCGATGCTGCAGCGCGAAAGGACCATCGTCGCCGGCGCGCTGCGGAGCGCGCTCTCGCGGGCCTTCGGGCTCGATCACGACCCGGTGGTCGAGGTGCCGCCGCAGCGCCGCCTGGGCGACCTCGCGAGTCCCTGCGCCCTGCACCTCGCCCGCGAACTGCGCCAGGCGCCGCGGGCAATCGCGACGCGCCTCGTCGAGTGCCTCGAGTTGCCTGAGGGTTTCGAGCGGGTGACAGTCGAAGGCGCCGGCTACGTGAACTTCCACTTCGACCGGAGCCGGTTCGCGGCCGCGATGATCGATGCGGTTCCGGTGGCGCGATCCGCGGCCGTCGACCCGCAAGCCAAGGTGATCGTCGAGCACACGAACATCAACCCGAACAAGGCGGCGCACATCGGCCACCTGCGCAACGCCGTGCTCGGCGACGTCCTGGCGCGCGCCCTCCGCCGCCTCGGTCAAAACACGGAGGTCCAGAACTACATCGACGACACCGGCGTGCAGGTCGCCGACGTCGTCGTCGGCTTCCTCGACGTGCGCGGCTGCTCAGTCGCCGACATCGAGGCTCTGCCCGAACCGTTCGACTACGTCTGCTGGGACCTCTACAGCGAGGTCGGCCGCTGGTACGAAGGCGATCCGCAGCGGCTCGAACTCCGCCGGCGCACCCTCCACGCACTGGAAGCGGGAGAGGGCCGGCGGGCCGAGGCCGGCCGGCTGGTCGCCCGGCGGATCGTCGTGCGGCATCTGGCCACGATGGCCCGCATCGACATCGACTACGACCTGCTGACCCGCGAGAGCGAGATACTCCGTCTCGATTTCTTCGTCGCCGCTTTCGAGCAGTTGAAGAAGACCGGGGCCGTCCGGCTCGAAGAGAGCGGCAAGAACGCCGGCTGCTGGGTCATGCCGCTTGCCGACAGCGAGGAGTTCCAGGGCCTGGAGGACCCGGACAAGGTGATCGTCCGCTCCGACGGAACGGTGACCTACGTCGGCAAGGACATCGCCTACCAGCTCTGGAAGTTCGGCCTGCTGGGACGCGACTTCGAGTACACCCGGTTCGGCGGCGGCTCGCTCTGGCAAACGGCGCCGGCAGGGCCGGAAGCCGGCAACGCTGCCGGCGAGCGGTTCGGAGAGGGCTCCCGCGTGATCAACGTGATCGACGCGCGGCAGGCCTACCTGCAGCGCATCGTCCGCGCCGGCCTGGAAGCGCTCGGACACCAGGACGAGGCCCGGGACAGCATCCACTTCGCGTACGAGATGGTCGCCCTGTCGGCCAGGACCGCCGAGCGTCTCGGATTCTCGGGCGAGGCGAGGCTCGAGATGTCGGGCCGGAAGGGCATCGGCGTCAAGGCCGACGACCTGCTCGATCAGCTCGAGGCGAAGAGCAGGGACGAGATCCTGGAGCGGCGCGGCAACGATGGCAACGACGGCGACGGCGAGGCGGCCGGCGAAGACGTGGACCTCCTGGCGCGCCAGATCGCCGTCGCGGCGCTGCGCTTCTTCATGGCCCGCGCCACGACCACGCGCGTGATCGCCTTCGACATCGACGACGCCACCTCGTTCGAAGGCGAGTCAGGCCCCTATCTCCAGTACTCCATCGTGCGCGCCAGGAACATTCGCCGTCGCCTGCGCGAAGAGGGGCTGGCTCAGGAGGTCCCCGCCAGCCGCGTCGGCGGCCTGCCCGACGGCGTCTGGTCCGACGACCTCTGGGACCTCGTGCTCTTCGCTTCGCAGTGTCAGGAAACGGTCGAGCGGGCGGCGGCGACGCTCGAACTCTCCCTCATCGCCCGGCACGCAGTCGACATGGCCCAGAAGTTCCACGCGATCTACCACCGCCATCCCATCCTGCACGAACAGGACGCGGACCTCCGGGACGCCCGTCTCGCGGTGACCCAGGTCTTCGAGCGCTCACTCGAGGCGCTCGCCGCGATTCTGGGCGTGCCGTTGCCCGAGCGGATGTAGAAGCAGCCCGCGCGGCAGCGCGGGCGGTCAGTCCATCTGCTTGCGCAGGACGGTCGGGATGTCGTAGTCGTCGACGTTCCTGCCGGATTGCTGCGGGCCGTAGCCGCCTGGCGGCGCCTCAGTCCATCTGCTTGCGCAGGACGGTCGGGATGTCGTAGTCGTCGACGTTCCTCCAATTGGGCCCGTAGCCGCCCGGATCGATCTTGTGGTGTTCGGCCAGCATGCGATCGCGGAACTCACCCTTGCCGCCTTCCCTCTCGCCTGCCTCCTCGTTCCCGGGGGTGGCGTCGGCCAGATTCGGGTCGGCCGGGGCAGCCGCTCCGGCCTCGACGGTCCTGGCTGCCGCGCCGTCGCGGGGCTGGCGGTCCTCGGAGAACCCGGTGGCGATCACGGTCACCTTCACCTCTTCTTCCATCGTTCCGTCGACCACGAGACCCGAGATGATCGTCGCGTCGGGGTCGACCGCGTCGGAGATCGTGCTGGCCGCCTCGGCCACCTCGTGGAGGGTCAGCGAGCTGCCACCGGTGATGTTGATCAGGCAGCCCTTGGCGCCCTCGATCGAAGCATCCTCGAGCAGGGGTGACGACACCGCCCGCTGCGCCGCTTCGAGCGCCCGGCTGTCGCCCGACGCCACGCCCGTGCCCATCACCGCGATGCCCTGACCGCACATGATCGCCCGCACGTCGGCGAAGTCGGCGTTCACCTCGCCCGGCATCGTGATCAGGTCGCTGATGCCCTGAACCGACTGCCGCAGAACGTCGTCCGCCGTCACGAAGGCGTCCGCGAGAGACGTACCCCGGTCCACGAAGCTCAGCAGCCGCTCGTTGGGGATCGCAATCACCGTGTCGACCGCCTTGTGGAGCTCCTCGAGCCCGCGTTCCGCCAGCAGCATGCGGCGCCGGCCCTCGAACGCGAAGGGCTTCGTGACCACGGCGACCGTCAGGGCGCCGACTTCCGCCGAGAGGGAACCGATGATGGGCGCCGCGCCGGTGCCCGTGCCGCCGCCCAGGCCAGCCGCCAGGAACACCATGTCCGCCCCGTTCAGCATGTCGAGAATCTTGTCCGTGTCCTCGAGCGCCGAGTTGCGACCGACCTCCGGGTCGGCGCCGGCGCCCAGACCGCGGGTGATCTTGCGCCCGAGCTGCAGCTTCGTCGGTGCTTCGCAGCGCCGCAGAGCCTGCAGATCGGTGTTGGCGGCAATGAACTCGATGCCGCCCAGGTTGGCCGCGATCATTCGGTTGACGGCGTTGCCGCCGCCGCCTCCTACCCCGACCACGACAATCTTCGCCGGTCCGAAGCTGTCCTCGGACGTCACTTCCCCTTCGATGGTCGGCTTGGCCTCGGTCGACTGCTGTTCTTCCATCAGAATCATGGCTCCCTCCATTTCGAACCCTGGTTCATCAACTCAAATCAGACAAGATCGCTGAACATCTGGCGCAGATTGCCCACTACCGAGCGCACACCGCCCAGAGAGCGGCGGCGGGCAATGGGCAGGCGAGCCTCCTCGGAGGCGACCGCATAGCGAAGAAGACCCGCGGCCGTAGCCCAGCTCGGGTCGGTGAGCCCCTCGATCTCGCTCACGAGACCGAGCGGCACTCCGTAACGAACCTCGCAGGAGAAGACCTGCTGAGCCAGCTCGGGCAGGCCGGCCAGCTTCGAACCGCCGCCGCTCAGGACGAGTCCGCCGCGAAGCTGATCGGCCCAGCCCGCCTTCTCGAGATCGGCCTGAATCAGGTGGAACATCTCCTCGGCGCGGGCCTGCAGGATCTCGGCGAGGTTCCCGCGTGCGATCGTCTTGCTGCTGCCGCCCCCGACGCTCGGCACGAGCAGCCCGTCGTCGCCGTCGACCAGACCGATCAGGCAACAGCCGTCCCGCAACTTGAGCGTCTCGGCGCCGGCGAACGACGTCCGGAGCACCGAGGCGATATCGGCCGTGAAGTGACTGGCGCCGAACGGAAGGACTCCGCTGTGCTGCACTTCGGCGTGCTGGAAGAAGGCGAAGCCGCAGGTGCCGGACCCGATGTCCAGCAACAGGACGCCCAGCTCGCGTTCGTCCGGAAGAAGGACCGCCTCCGCCGTGGCGAGCGGCTCGAAGACGATCTCCCGGGCCTCCACGCCGGCGCGGTTCAGGCAACGAACGAGCGTCCTGGTTCGCGGCGCATGGCCCATGACCAGGTGAACCTTGGCTTCCAGCCGGCCGCCCAGCATCCCGTGGGGGTCCGCGATGCCGCCGTGGTCGTCGACCGAGAACTCCTGCGGAATCGCATGCAGGATCTCCCGGTCCGGCGGAAGCGGCACACCGCGGGCGGCATTCAGGACGAGGTCGATGTCGGCGCGGGAGATCCCCCGGTCGCCGCAGTCGACGTAGGCGGTGCCGTGGCTGTTCGCCGACCGCAGATCGGATCCGCCTATACCGACGAAGGCGCGGGAGATCTCGACGCCCGCCATGGTCTCCGCCTCCTCGGTCGCCCGCTTGAGCGCGCTCACCGTCGCGTCGAGATGCACGATGTGGCCCCTCAGCGTGCCGCGGTTGGGCGCACGCCCGACGCCGACGATCTCGAGGGCCGGTTCTCCGTCGACCTCCGTGCGCTCGGCGATCAAGACCGCGACCTTGGCCGAGCCCACATCGATGGCGACCACCCGTGTATCCGTCTTCGGCATCCTCTTCGTCCTCTCTGGCTATGAAGGGGCTTGAGCTTCGTCCTGGGCGGCCGGGGCGCCCTCCGTGTCCGTAGCGATCCCCACGCCCGGCGCTTCCATCGACAAGACGATCCGATCTCTGAACCGCAGGTCCACGACTTCGGGATCGTTGTGTTCCGTGATCGCGTTGCGCAGCAGTTCGAACACCGAGGCCTTGGCCGTCAGGTCGCTGCCGCGAACGAGCACCGTCGCCGGACGGCCGGTCCGCGCCAGCATGTAGTCGTCGTCAACGATCCCGAAACTGATGACCTCCACCGCCCGGACCTGCCGCCCCCATTCGAACGCCCTGACTTCGGTCGCCACGTCGAGGGCCCGTTTCAGCGTTCGCGCGAGAACCTCGCCCGGCACGTCCCTGGATGAGACCTCACCAGCTCCCGGGTTCCGCGCCGGGCCCGCCCCCAGGCGATCTCCTGCCAGCGCGCTCTCGATCGACACACGGACCAGATCGCCGCCGCACAGGTCGAGCGCCCGCTCACACGGAACGATCGCGCGGCCGTCGCGGTCGATCACCCACGCGCGGTCGCCGGCCGCGAACAGCGCCACCGGTTCATGTTCCACGACCCGCACCGTGAGCTCGTTCGGCAGGCGCTTGACCAGCTCCGCCTCACGAATCCACTCGTGATCGAGCCGGCGCGCGGCGGGCTCCAGGGAGAGCAGCGGCAGGTTCCGTCCCTCCAGCGGAGTGAGCCGGCTCCGCACCCACTCCTCGGACACCCGCTCGGCCTCCTCGATCTGGATGTCCAGTTCCAGGTCGAACACCGGCGCCGTCGCCAGCCACACGCCGGCCCCGACCACCGGCGCGATGCCGAGCAGGACCTTCCCCGCTCCCAGCGCCAGCCAGACGACGGGCCGCGGCCGTCTGCGCCGCACGGGTCGGCGGGGGCCCGACCGCCTGCGGGTCGCCCGGCGGGTCACGAAACGTCCTCCCCGCCGGCGGCAAGTCGATGAGCCAACCGGTAGATGTCGCCTGCTCCCAGAGTGAGGACGAGATCGCCGTCCCCGACCTCTGAACGCAGCCGGTCGGCCGCCGCGTGCCACGGTCCGCAGCCGCTGATGCTCGGATGACCGGCACGAGAAGCGGCGGCTACCACGAGGCCCGCGTCCACTCCCGGGATGGGTCGCTCGCGGGACGGATAGATGTCGGCGACGAGCACGTTGTCGGCAAGCAGCAGGGCGCGGCCGAAGTCGTCGGCCAGGTCCCGCGTGCGACTGAACAGGTGAGGCTGGAACACGGCGTGGATCCGGACCGTGCGGTCGCCGTTGCCGCCGGGAGCGAGTACCTCGCGGGCAGCCCTCAGCGTTGCCTCGACTTCGGTCGGATGATGCGCGTAGTCGTCGATCACCGTCGCACCCCGCCACTGCCCCACACGCTCGAAGCGCCGGTGAACACCCCGGAAACGGGAGAGCGCCCTGGCTGTCGCCTCGAAGTCGAGCCCGACAGCCCGCGCCGCGGCCACCGCCGCGAGGGCGTTCAGGACGTTGTGACGCCCAGGCATCGGCAGTTCCAGAACACCGAGCGTGCCGAGGTGGGCGTCGGCGACCTCGAACCGGACACCCGCGCCGGTCGCCGAGACCTCGAGGGCCCGGAGGTCGACCCCCTGCTCGAAGCCGTAGGTGACGATCCGCCGGTCGGCGACGCGCCGCAGCAGGTCTCGGACGTTCGCGTCGTCGGCACAGGCGATCACCTGGCCGAAGAAAGGCACGCGGCCCGCGAACCGGGCGAAGGCATCCTGGATGTCGGCCAGGTCGCGGTAGGTATCGAGATGATCCAGATCGATATTGGTGATCACCGCGATCACCGGCGCCAGATCGAGGAAACTCCGGTCGAACTCGTCCGCCTCGGCGACCAGGTAGTCGCTGCTCCCGTAGCGGGCGCCGGTGCCCGAAACCCGCAGGCGTCCGCCGACGATTACCGTGGGATCGAGGCCGGCGTCCGTCAGCACCGTGCCGATGAGCGATGTCGTCGTCGTCTTGCCGTGGGTACCGGCCACGGCGACGCCGTACTTGAGCCGCATCAGTTCGGCGAGCATCTGGGCGCGGCGCACGACCGGTACACCGCGCCGGCGAGCCGCCGCGACTTCCGCGTTGGCGGCCGGCACCGCGGACGAGATGACCACGAGATCGGCCCGATCGACGTTCCCGGCGCTGTGGCCGATGGCGATCCGGGCGCCGAGCGCCGCGAGCCGCTCGGTCGTTTCGCTTTCTTCCAGGTCGGAGCCGCTGACCTTCAGTTGGTAGTTCAGCAGGATCTCGGCGATCCCGCTCATGCCGGCACCGCCGATGCCCACGAAGTGGACGCGCTCGAGCCCCGCGGTGCGCAGGAACAGCAGCATCAGCCGGCTCTCCCTCGACGTTCCGCGATCTCGCAGACCCGGGCGGCGATCTCGCTCGCCGCGTCGCTCCGGCTCAAGCCCCGAGCCGCCCGCGCCATGGCCAGAAGGCGCTCGCGATCCCCAATGAGCCGCGCGCAGCGCTCCGCGGCCGCCTCGCCCTGCAACTCTTCCTGCTCCACCAGGACCGCGGCGCCCGCCTCTACCATCGCGCGGGCGTTCCCGCGCTGGTGTCCGGCGGCCATCGGCAGCGGAACGTAAACCGCCGGCCGGCCGGCGGCGGCGATCTCGGCCACGGTCACCGCTCCAGCCCGCGAGACGATCAGGTCGTGCGCCTGCATCGCGCCGGCGGTGTCCTGGATGAAACCGGTCACCGTCGAGGAAAGCGCCGGCGGCGCCACGCCCCGGTACCGGTCGCGGGTTTCGTCGACCCAGGCCGGACCGGACTGGTGCGTGACCTCGACCCGGCTCGTCCCGGCGGCGCTGGCGAACAGGCGCGGCAGAAGGCGGTTGAGGGCATCGGAACCCTGACTGCCGCCAAGCACCAGAACCCGAACGCGATCGCCGCTGAGGCGCAGTTCGTCGATGTCCCGGAAGGCCCGGCGCACGGGCACGCCGACCAGCCGCGCCTCGCACGCCAGATCCCCGGCCGCGGACTCGAACGCCACGCCCGCCTCGGTCGCGAAGCGCGACAGTCTCCGATTCGCGGAGCCGCTCTCCGCGTTCGGTTCGAGCAGATAGAGATCGCAGCCGTGGAGACGGGACGCCAGGGCCGCCGGAGCGCAGACGTAGCCGCCGGTCGCGAACACGAGCGCCGCGCCGAACCGGCGCAACAGCGCCGCGGCGCGGAGGGTGGAGAGCAGGAGGACCGCCAGCGCAACCGCCCGCTGCGCGCCGCCGCGGTCGACGAACGGGCGCGCAGGCAAGGCCCTGAAGTCGACCCCGGCCGACACGACCAGCCGCTCCTCGAGACTGCCCCGCCGACCGATCCAGGCGGCCTTCCAGCCGAGAGTCCGGAGCTCCTCGGCCACCGCCAGGCCGGGGAACACGTGGCCGCCCGTGCCGCCGCCCGAGAAGACGACCGTGCCGCGGTGGGTGCCGGAGCTCATCCATGCTCCGAAACGCTCAACAGCAGACCGCAGGCGACGAGGGTCATGACGAGGGACGACCCCCCGTGCGACAGAAACGGCAGTGGCGTGCCGGTCACCGGAACCAGTCCAACGGTGACGCTGACGTTGACCAGAACCTGGATCAGGACTGCCGACGTCAGGCCCCAGGCAAGGAAGCGGCCGAAGGCATCCGGAGCGTGGTGTCCGGCGACATAGCCGCGCCAGGCAAGCACGGCGAAGGCCGCCAGCACCGCGGCGGCGCCCAGCAGTCCGAGTTCCTCGCTGACTATCGAGAAGATGAAGTCGGAAGTCGCGAGCGGCAGGAAGTAGAGCTTCTGGGCGCTCTCGCCCAGACCCTGGCCGGTGACGCCGCCCGATCCGATCGCAATCAGGGACTGCAGCACCTGAAAGCCGTTCCCGGAGGGATCGTTCTCCGGTGAGAGAAAGCCGAGAAGACGCTCCCTGCGATAGGGCTCGGCCCAGATGAAGAGAGCGAAGAGCCCCGGCAGAACCACCATCGCGGGGACGATCCATCGCCAGGAGAGGCCGGCAAGGAACAGCATGACGCCGGCGATCCCGAGAATGAGCGCGGCGCTCCCGAAGTCCGGCGCCTGCAGGACGAGCAGGGTGACCAGCCCCACCGCGAGGCCGCACGGCACGAGCACCCGGGGCTGGCTGACCCCTTCCGGACAGCGGTGGATCTGGTAGGCGATGAAGACGACGACCGCGATCTTGGCCAGCTCGGAGGGCTGGAAGGTCAGCGGTCCCACGGACAGCCAGCGGCTGCTGCCGTTGATCGGCGCGGCCGCCAGCACGGCGACCAGGAGGACGAGCGACGCGCCGAGGCCAGCGTAGGCAAGCCAGGGCTTCGCCCAGCTCCGGTAGTCGATGCTCATGAGCACCAGCATCGCCGCCAGACCGACGACGGCGGCCAGCAACTGGGTGACGAACTGGCGCTTGAAGCCGCCGTCGGGGTCGGGCGGGTTGGCGGAGTACACCATCACCAGGCCCCCCACGACGAGCAGCACGACGACCGTGAAGAGGACCTTGTCGATCGCGAGCTTCCTAGCCATGGCCGCCCTCCGGGCCGGCGGCGGCAAGCGTCCGCACCTGCTCCTCGAAGCGGCGGCCGCGATCCGCGAAGTCCTCGAACTGGTCGAAGCTGGCGCAGGCCGGCGAGAGCAGGACCGTCTGGCCCTCGTTCGAGGCCGCCGACGCCGCCCGGACCGCCCGTTCGAGCGTCCCGCAGAGGCGGCGCTCGGTAGCGTCGGCGAGCACCGAGGCGATGATCGGGGCCGCCTCGCCGATCAGGTACACCGCCGCCGCCTTGACGGCCGCCACCGACGCCAGCTCGGCAAATGCCGCGGCCTCGTCCTTGGCCCGACCTCCGAGGATCAGGTGGACGCTGCCGTCGCTGAACCCGGCCAGCGCCTTCAGGGCCGCCGCGGGGTTCGTCGCCTTCGAGTCGTTGTAGTAGCGCACACCGCCGACGGTGCCGGCGAGGCGCATCCGATGCGGCAGGCCGCCGAAGCCGCGCAACGCCGGCGCGAATCCGCTCGGGTCGGCGCCGACGGCCGTCGCGAGCAGGGCGGCCGCCATCGCGTTCTCCACGTTGTGCAGCCCGTCGAGCCTCAGGTCGCCAAGACGGAACAGCTCCCGCCGGAACTCGGGCCCCACCTCGATCACGCGGTCACGATCGAGATAGCAGCCGTCCTCGACCTTGCGCAGCCGGGAGAAGAACCGTCGCCTCACCGCGACCGGCGCCCCGCGGCGGCCGCCGCTCCAGGAGCGGGCCCCGCTGTCGTCGGCGTTCACGACCGCGACGTCGCCGGCGGCCTGCCTGCCGAAGATACGCGCCTTCGCGCCGGCGTACTCGGCGACGCTGGCGTAGCGGTCCAGGTGGTCGGGGCTGATGTTGAGCAGCGCCGCCGCGCGCGGACGGAAGCGGTCCACGGCCTCGAGCTGGAAGCTCGAGAGCTCGACCACGAAGACGCGGTCCGGCGGACCGTCGACCCGGGCGCAGAGCGGCGTGCCGATGTTGCCGCAGACCTCGACCGGATAGCCCGCCGCCTCGAGGAGCGCCCCGGTGAGCGCGGTCGTCGTGCTCTTGCCGTTGCTGCCGGTCACGCCGAGCACAATCGGCGGAGCTTTCGCCTCCAGGAGGCGCCAGGCGAGTTCGACTTCGGCCAGGACCGGAACGCCCGCCGACCGGGCGTCCCGCAGGAGCGGACGGTCCGGCGGCACACCGGGACTCAGCACCACCGCGTCGACGCTGGCCGGCAACGAAGCCCCTTCCTCTGCCAGCAGCCGGCCGACGCGGCCCGTTCGGAGGAGTTCTCGGGCAGCCGTTCCCAGGTCCGTCGCCGGACGGCCGTCCACCGCCACCACGCGGACATCCCGGTCGGAAAGCGCCCGGGACGCCGCCACACCCGACAGGCCCAGGCCGTAAACCAGAACACTCCGCCATGCGGAAACCGGCGTTGCTGCGGTCGTCCCGGTGCCGCTCACTTCAAGGGCCATCCGCTACCTCAGCTTGAGGGTCGACAGACCCAGGAAGGCGAACAGGACGGCGAGGATCCAGAACCGGACGATGACCTGGTTCTCGCTCCACCCGCGGAGTTCGAAGTGGTGATGCAGCGGCGCCATCCGCAGGACTCGCCGGCCGGTCATCTTGAAGGACGCCACCTGGACGATCACCGACAGCGCCTCGAGGACGAACAGCCCGCCGACCAGGACCAGCAGCAGCTCCTGCTTCGAGAGCACCGCCACCGCCCCGATCGTGCCGCCGATCGCCAGCGAACCCACGTCGCCCATGAACACCTGGGCGGGGTGGGCGTTGAACCAGAGGAAACCCAGACTGGCGCCAACCAGGGCGGAACAGATGATCGCGACCTCGCCGGCCCCGGGTACGTAGGACACCTGCAGGTAGCGCGCGGCGATCGAGTTGCCGGCGATGTAGGCGAAGATGGCGTAGGTGGCGGCCGCGACCAGCGTGGCGCCGATCGCCAGCCCGTCGAGACCGTCCGTCAGGTTGACTGCGTTCGAGGATCCAGCGATCAGGAGCGCGACGAACGGGATGTAGAAGACCCCGAGTTCGAGCACCAGCGTCTTGAAGAAAGGGAAGCTCAGATTCGCGTCGAGTTCCGTGAAGTTGACGAGGGCGGCGCCGAGCGCCGCGCCCACGACCAACTGAAGGGCGAACTTCGCCCTCATGCTCAGGCCCCCGTTGTGGCGCCGCCTCACCTTGAGCAGGTCGTCCACGAAGCCGACGGCGCCCAGCCCGATCGTCGTACCGATGGCGAGCCAGACGTAGACGTTCGAAAGGTCCGACCAGAGCAGCGTCGGCACGATGACGGCGGTCAGGATCAGCAACCCGCCCATCGTCGGCGTGCCGGCCTTGCTCTGGTGCCGCTCCGGCCCTTCCTGACGGATCGTCTGGCCGATCGAGAGCCGCCGCGCCGCGCGAATGAAGCTGGGGCCCAGGAGAAGGCTGAGCAGGACGCCGGTGAGAGCCGCGCAGGCGCAACGGAAGGTGATGTACTGGATGACGTTGAAGGGCGCGATCCGGTCACCGAGCGGCAACAGCAGGTCCAGGAGCATCAGTTCGGCCTCTCCTGGACCAGCGCCTGCTCCGGGGCCAGTTCAGCGACCAGGTGCTCCAGCGCCGCACCGCGCGAGCCCTTGACCAGGACGACGTCGCCCTCCCTGATCAGCGCCGGAGCTCCGGCGCTCGCGGCCCGCGTGTCCGCAAACCAGGCGGTCTCGACGCCCGCGTCTCCGGCGGCCGCGACCGTCTCCGACGCCAGCTCGCCGACGCCGACGACCAGGCCGAAGCCGAGCTCCGCCGCGTCGCGGCCCAACTGGCGGTGGTAACGGCGTTCGGCGCTGCCCAACTCGAGCATGTCGCCCAGGATCGCGACATGGCGGCGGCCGTCGAGCAGACGCGCAGCCTCTAGCGCCAGACGTGCCGCCTCGGGGTTCGAGTTGTAGGAGTCGTTCACGAGGGTGGCGCCTGACGGCAGCGAGATGACCTCGCCGCGGCCGGCTCCGGGACGGGGCCGGCGCGCCGCCGACGCGACCGTCTCGATCGGCACGCCGAGCCGCAGCGCGCAGGCCGCCGCGGCCAGGAAGTTCTCGACGTTCACCCTGCCGTGGAGCGGCAGCTCGACCTTCGCCGCCACATCGCGACCCTGAGCGCCGCGGTACTCCAGCCTGAATCGCATTCCCGGCTCTCCGGCCAGGGGCTCGACCCCGTGAGCCGTGACCTCTGCCCGCGGAACCTTGTCCGCCGCCGGTTCCACCTCGAACCAGACCACGCGCTCCATGTGTTTCCCAGGGGCCGGGGCCGCTTCGCCGCGGCGCGCAGCCAGGTACGTCTCGACCAGGTCGACGACCCGCGCGTCGCCGGCGTTGGCGACGATCAGACCGCCGTCGGAGAGGCCCTCCAGGAGTTCCGCCTTGGCTCGGGCGATCGCCCCGACGTCCGCCGGCGCGCCATCCGGCTCCTCGAAGCCGGCGAGATGCGCCGGCCGGACGTTCGTGAAGATCGCCACGTTCGGCCGCCCGAGCCGGCTCACCGCCGCCAGTTCACCGGGCACCGACATCCCCATCTCGGCGACCAGCCACTCGCAGTCCGTGTCGATGGCCAGCAGGGTTAGTGGGAAGCCGAGCAGGTTGTTCAGGTTGCCCAGGCTCTTGCGCACCCGCCAGCGCTCGCCGAGCAGCAGGGCCAGGAGGTCCTTCGTCGTCGTCTTGCCCGCCGAACCGGTCACGGCGGCCACCCGGATGTCGAGCAGTCGCCGGTGCTCGCGGGTCAGGTCGTGGAGCGCCTCCATCACCTCGTCGACGCGGATCTGGGGACCGTCGGTGTCCTCGACCGGCGTTCTGACCACCGCCGCCGCCGCGCCCGCGGCCAGGGCCGCCGCCACGAACCGGTGACCGTCGGTCCGTTCTCCGGGCAAGGCGAAGAAGAGTTCGCCACCCTCGACTTGCCGCGAATCGATCGCGGCGCCGCGGTAGCACGCACCCGGTTCCGCGTCTCCGATCAGTGTGCCGTTCATGGCCTCGGCCGCATCAGCAAGGGACCGTCTCAACCTCCAGCTCCCCTCCCAGCGCAATCAGGGCCTGCTCGGCCTCGTCCCGGTCGCGAAAGGGCAACTTCCGTTTCCCGATCGTCTGCGTCGCCTCATGGCCCTTGCCCGCGATGAGCACCGCCCACCCGGATTCGGCGGCGGCCACCGCCACGGATCGACGAATCGCGGACCGCCGGTCCGGTACGACCTCGTAGCCACAGCCCCCGGCCGCGCCGAGTCCGGCCACGATCGCCCGGTGAATCAGGGCCGGGTCTTCGCTCCTGGGATTGTCGTCGGTGACGATGGCGAGATCCGCGAGTTCGCCCACCGCGCGCCCCATCAACTCCCGCTTGCCGCGATCCCGGTCGCCGCCGCAGCCGAACACGACCAGGATGCGCCGGTCGCTCAGTTCGCGGATCGCCCCGATCGCGGCTCGCAGACCGCCGTCGGTGTGGGCGTAGTCGATGAGCACCGGAAACTCCTGGCCGCGGTCCACCGGTTCCAGCCGGCCGTCCGGGGGCTGCTCCGCGGCAACCGCGTCGCGGATCGCGTCGGGCGGCACTCCCAGAGCGCTGGCGGCGGCCACTGCCGCCGTCAGGTTCTCGAGGTTGAACCGGCCGAGCAGCCGGCTGACGAGCGAGAGACCGCCCGCGGGCGTCTCGATCTCGGCCCGGATACCCGCGAGGTCGAGCTCAGACCGGACGACGCGCACGTCGGCATCACTCCGGCCGGCGCTGCTGCACCGCCAGACTCGAGCCACACCCCCGACGTCCGCCGCCAGCCGGCGGCCGTACTCGTCGTCGACGTTGATCACAGCGCAACCGCCCGGGCGGAGCAGGGAGAAGAGCCGGCGCTTGGCCTCGTAGTAGTCCTCCATCGAAGGGTGGTAGTCGAGATGGTCGCGCGTGAGGTTCGTGAACACGGCGGCGTCGAACGTCATCCCGTTCAGCCGCCCCTGATGGAGCGCATGGGACGAAACCTCGACCGCCGCGGACCGCGCTCCCAGGTCGACGGCCCTTCTGAGCATCCGGAACAGATCGCTGCTCTCCGGCGTCGTCCGGCCGGAGACGGTGGAACTCAGCGGGCTCGTGTCCGAGAGCCCGGCGCCCGGCAGTTGGACGCTCCTGCCCAGGGTTCCGATAACCGCCGCCGGTCGACCGGCATGAGTCAGGCAGGAGCCGATCAACTGGGCGGTCGTGCTCTTGCCGTTGGTGCCGGTGATGCCGACGCTCAGGAGCTCCCGCTCGGGGTGGTCGTACAACCTGGCGGCCACCGGCCCCATCCGGCCCCGTGGATCGTCGACCTCCAGCCAGGGGACGGAGGGCGCGTCAGGCGGCGGCCCGAAGGCAAGCACAGCGGCGGCGCCGCGCGCTATGGCATCGGTCGCGAAGGCCCGGCCATCGTGAACCTCACCCCGCCAGGCCACGAAGAGATCGCCGCTTCCTATGCGCCGGGAGTCGTGCTGGATCCCCGTGACTTCGGTATCGGCCGCGGGACGGCTCAGCTCTGAGCGCAGAGGCAGGTCGGCGACCGCGTCGCCGAGTCTCATCAGCTCGATCCCGCCGCCGTCCACAGCTCGCCCTCCGTCGGCGCGATGTCCTGATCGGCCGCAGTCTGGCCGGCTTCAGTCTGGCCGGCCGCAGCCGCGACCCGGATCTGCGGCGGTCCTTCGAGCGGCGCAGGCGCCGGCTGCAGCCAGACGGGCTGGCTCCAGCCCATCGGCTGCCGCGACGGCGTGGCGCCGAGATAGAACAGTGCTTCGCTGATGATGCGCTGAAAGGCCGGCGCCGCCACCTCGCCGCCCGAGGTGGAGACGGTCGGCTCATCGATCATCACCAGGCAGACGAGGCGGGGCGCCCGGGCCGGTGCGATACCGACGAAACCGGCGACGCGGCCCGTGTCCGAGTAGCCGGAAGCGTCCGACTTCTCGGCCGTGCCCGTCTTGCCCGCCACCCGGTAGCCGGCGATCGCCGCCTGGCGGCCCGTGCCGCTGACGACGACCTCCTCGAGCAGCCGGATCACCCGGTACGCCGTCGCCCTGGAGATCACCCGATGGCCCCGGTTCCGGGGCCGCATGTCGACGACCTCCCCTTCGCGCTCCAGAGCGCGCACCAGGTAAGGCCGGTTCCAGACCCCGCCGTTGGCAATCGCCGCGTAGGCATTCGCGAGTTGGAGCGGCGTCACCGCCAGACCGTGGCCCATCGAGGCGTACGCCGTCGTCTCCCTGTCCCAGACCCGCAGAGGAACGATGCCAGGGTGTTCACCGTCGAGGTCGATGCCGGTGACCTCGCCGAAGCCGAACGCCGTCACGAGCTCCTGCATCGTCTCCGACCCGGCCAGGCCACCCGCCTTGATCGCGCAGACGTTGCTCGACTTGGCGATCGCCGTGCGAAAGGTCAGTTCGGGAAACGGCTTGTGATCCTTGATCAGCGCCTTGCCGACCCGGATCCGGCCGTTGCCGCAATCCATGATCTGGTCGGGATGGACCACTCCCCTCTCGAACGCGCCGGCCGCCGTGATCATCTTGAACGTCGAGCCCGGTTCGTACGAATCCTGCAACGCGCGGTTTCGCCGCTCGTTCGGGCCGAAGTCGCCGAAGCGGTTCGGATCGAAGGTCGGGTAGGAGGCCATCGCCAGCACCGCCGAGTCCTCCGGAGCCAGGATGACGACGCTGCCGGCGCTGGCGCCCGACGACTCGATCGTCTCGCGGAGGGCGCGCTCCGCGAGGTGCTGGATCGTCGCGTCGATCGTCAGATGAACGTCCGCTCCCGGTTTCGGTTCGCCCAGGGAACCGGGAACCACCACGAGTCGCTGCTGGCCATCACGGAGGACATGCCTCCGAACCGACTCGCCCGCGACCTCCCGGTCGTAGCGGTACTCGAGGCCGGCGAGGCTGCGGTCCGTGCCGACGAAGCCGAGCACGTGAGCCATCAGGGGGCCCATCGGGTACTGACGCTTGCTCTCACCGAGAAAGTAGAGGCCGGGGAACGCGGACAGGTCGATCCGATCCGCCACCTCGCGGTCGAGCTTGCGCGCCAGGGGCACGTGGCCCGGTTTGTTGAGCAGCGCCTCGATCCGTTCTCTGGACCGGCCCACCAAAGGAGCGATCTCTGCGGCAACGGCCGACGGATCCCCTACCTTCGCTGTCTCGGCATAGAGAGTGCTCGTCTCCACGGAGACCGCGAGTGGTCGACGGCGAGCGTCGTAGATCGTGCCCCGCTTGGGGTTCAGGACGACTTCGCTTCGCTGCTGGCGCGCGGCCCGTTCGCGGTACTCGTCGGCCCCGCGAATCTGCAGGTCGAACAGTCGCACCGCGATCGCGCCCATCCACAGACCGGCAAACGCCAGCAGCACGACCAACCTTCCGGCGTATCGGCGTCTGGCGCTCCGCGCCCGGGGTCCCAGCGCGTTCACTTCGACGCCTCCGCGGCCGTGCCGGCCTCGACGAGGGACACGCTCTCAGAACTCAGGAAGACCATCTGGTCCAGGGTCGGCGGCGCCATACCGAGTTCTTCCAGAGCCAGGGCGGAGAGCCGCTCCGGCCGGCTGAGCCGGGTAGCCTCCAGCTCGAGCCGAAGCTCCTGCTGCCGCAGCTCCTCCAGGCTCCGTTCGAGTTCCTCGATGCGGTAGCCGGCCTCGAGTCCCTGTTCGTGAACCCAGGTGTACGCGAACACGGCCGCCGCGAACGGAAGCAGGATCGCGAACACCGGCCAGAGACCGCGCAGGCGACCGGGATCCCGCTGGCGCACCAGGAAGGGATTCGCGACCTCCTTGCTGATGCTGTAGCCGGTCTTCACCGTCCCGGTTCCCGGACCCAGGCGCTAGAGGCGCCTCGCCGCCCGCAACCGGGCGGACCGCGACCTCGGGTTGTACTGGACCTCGCTCGGCTCGGGCCGGATCGGCTTCCGGGTCATCAGCTCGATCAGGCGGGTCTCGGTGCGAGGCCGGCCGGTGATCGGATCCACTTCGCCCAACGCGCTCGCGCGGAGGCGGTGCTTGACGATCCGGTCTTCCAGACTGTGGTACGAGATGACCACCAGCCGCCCGTCCCGGTCGAGCAGCTTCATAGCCTGTTCGAGTGTCGCTCCGAGCCCGGACAGCTCCTCGTTCACCGCGATGCGGAGCGCCTGGAAGGTCCTCGTCGCCGCGTCGATCGACCGGGCGCCGGCCCGCAAGGCGCGGCCGCGCCGCACTCTGGACGCGCCGATCGCCTCGTGAACCAGATCGCGCAGGTCGTCCGTGGTTTCGATCGGCTCACGACGGCGGCGCTCGACGATCGCGCGCGCGATCCTGCGAGCCTGCCGTTCCTCGCCGTAGTCGCGCAGCACGGTCTCCAACACGCTTTGGGATTCCAGATTCACGACGTCCCTCGCTGTCCTCGTTGCCGATCCGGGCGATTGGTCCATCCGCATGTCGAGCGGACCGGACCGCATGAAACTGAAGCCGCGTTCCGGCCGATCCAGTTGGAGCGACGAAACGCCAAGGTCGACCAGGATTCCCGCCGGCTTCCCGATACCCGCCGCGGCCGCGAGCTCCCGGATCGACCCGAAGTCGCCGTGGACGAGGTGGACCCTCGGGCCGAACTCGCGCAGCCGGCTCGAGGCGTGTTCCAGCGCCTCCGTGTCGCGGTCGATGCCAAGGACCGAGGCCGTGGGATGGCGCCGTAGCAGCTCGGCCGCGTGGCCGCCCAACCCGACCGTGCAGTCGACGAACCAGCCGCCCCGTTCGGGCGCGAGGAGCCGCAGCACCTCGTCAACCAGGACGGGCAGGTGCGAAACGGTTCGTTCGCCCACATCGCTAGCCGTCCCTGTCTCCGTTGTCGTCGAGCGACTCGAGGTCCCGGGTGAGTTCGTCCTGGTCCTCGTCCGTGAACGGGTTGGCCTCGAGCTCGCTCTCCATCCGTCCGAGGTTCCAGACCTCCAGGCGGTCGGGCCTGCCGAAGATGACGACCTCGCCGTCGATTCCCGCACGCTCCCGTAGCCGACTCGGAACGATCAGCCGACCTTGAGCATCGAGGCGACTCTGCTGGCCGAAGTAGCTGACCCGGGCCTCGTACTTCCGGCGCATCCGGTGGGTGGACGGCAACCGGGCCAGTCGTTGCTCCGCCTGTTCCCAGATCCGCAGCGGGTAGATCCACGCGCAGTCGCCGCGCAGCGATGTCGTGAAGATGTCCGGGCCGTACCGCTCCTGGAGCGGGCGGAGAAAGACGCTCGGCACCTTGAGCCGGCCCTTGGCGTCGATCTTGGCCTCTGCATGCCCTCGAAACATCGCTCACGCTCCGAGAGTCAGGCGGGCCGAATTGCCCACAAACTGACGCTCAGAGGCGGAACACTAGCACCGTTAGGCCACTATTGTCTACTTCAGACCACTCTGCTCCACCGTAGGATCGAAGCATCCGGCTGCCGTCGGAGCAACGCCAGAGCAGGGTCAGGAGTCGGAATCGCCGCTCTCTTCGGCCGCGGGTTCGTCCGCGTCCTGAGCGCTCGCGTCGGGCTGAACGCTCGCATCGGGCCCGAAGCGACTGAGCAGCCCGAGGGCGTCGGCATCGAGCGACGGCGACGCGACCGGCCGGTATCCCACCGCCTCCTCCGGCAGGCGCTCGACGATGTAGGCGGCCTCCGCGAGTTCCTCCATGTAGAGAACGTACTCCTCGTCGAAGAGACGGCCGCGCTCCTGCCGCTCGATCGCGTCGCGCACCTCCTCGAACGGCTGAACCGAAGCGGGCTCGCGCTCGAGCATCTTCAGCACGTGGAGACCGCCTCGCGCGGAGACGGGTTCCGCCACGTCGCCGGTTTGCAGGTCCCAGGCGACGGCATCCAACGACGGCGCCAGGTCGCCCGGCGTGACCCAGCCGACATCGACGGGGGTCGCTCCTTCGCCAAGACCCTCGGCCACGTCCGTAGCCGCTTCACCGGAGGTCAGCCGGGTCCGCGCCAGCGACGCCAGCGGCGCCATCCGGTCTGCTGGAACGACGCCTTCGAGGATCACGACCTCTTCGAACCGGGCCCGCTCCGAGATGGCGAAACGCTCCTGGTTGTCGCGGTAGAACCGGCGCAGGTCCTCGTCAGCGAGGTCGATCCGGGGTGCGACTTCCCGGCCACGGACGATGTTGGCTCGCAGTTCGACACGCGTACGCTCGCGAAAGTCCTCCTCGCGCATGCCCGACTGAGCGAGGGCGTCCCGGAACTGCTCCTCGTTCTCGATGCCGAACCGCTCCCACGTCGCCCGAATCTGTTGCTCGACATCGCTCTCGTCAATGACCACGGCGAGCTGGTCCGCCCGGGAGAGGATCAACTGCTCCTCGAACTGTCTCTTCATGACCAAGCGGCCGACCTCGCCCAGTTGATCCTGCCGTTGCGGTTCCGTGAGACCGGGCGCATTGCGGATCAGGCGAATCTGCTCGGCAAGTGCCCTCTGGTAGTCGTAAAAGGTCACGATGCGGTCGTTGACGCGCAGGACGACGCGGTTCTCCCCACCCGGCTCCGACTGCCCGGCCACCGGGAGCGCAACCAGCGCCGCGACCAACGTCGCCAAGGCTGCCAGTTTCAGGTCGGCGCCGCGACGGCGGCGGGCTTCTCGGCTCATGTGGTCTTCCTCATTCGGCTGCCGGTTCGCTGTAGGGACCGCTGTACTCGAACGGTAATCGTGAAACCGCAACCCGCAGATTGTATTCCCGCCTCGCCTCCTCTATCGCCTGCCGGATCACCGCTTCGCTCCGTTCAGCAACCAGCCGCGAGCGGATCGAAGGCGCCGCGGCCTGAAGCGACAACGTCTCGTCGGGCAGGAAGCCTTCGACCTGGAAGATGCGAAAACCGAAGTCCGCCTCCAGCAGTTCGCTCCACTCTCCTTCATCGAGCGCGAAGACGACGTCGGCAAGGGCTCCGGGCAGGTCCTCCCGCGACAGTTCGCCCTGGAGGCCGCCGTCGGGAGCGCTCGGCCCGATCGAACGAATCCGCGCCACCTCGGCGAACTCGACTCCGGCCTCGAGTTCGGCCAGCGCCAACTCCGCGCTGGCGCGATCCTCGACCAGGATCTGGCGCAGGCGCGCCCGGACGGGCCGCTGGTAGTCGCCTCGGTTCTCCGCGTAGTAGCGCTCGATCTCCGACGAGGAGATCTCCGGCCGCGAAGCCTCGAGCAGCGACGCGGCAGCCTCGTGCGAGGTCGCCGCCTCGTCCGCGAATCCCCGATCCCGAGCCCATCGCAACAGGAGCTCATCGTCGACGAACCGTTCGAACAGCCGCGAGAGCACGTCGCTGCTCGACCGCGAGGCGTCGACGTCGAGGACTCTCATGACGTAGCGGTCGAAGTCCTCGTAGCTCTTTTCCTCGCCGCCGATCCGCACGACGACTCCTTCCGGGAGGTTGCCCGCACAGGCCAGGAACAGAAGCACCAGCAGCCAGACGGAGCAGCGCCACCCGCGCACCACGCTCAATGGACCGTCTCCACGGCGCCCAGACGCCGATGCGCTTCGCCCGACAGCAGCTCCAGCAGTTGCAGCGAGATCTCCATCGACTCCCGTCCCGGGACGTCCCGCAGCGTCAGCACGCCGTCCGGCGCGAAGGCGGCGCCCTCCCGTTCGGAGACGAAGCGGATCAACCGCTCGACATCGATCCTCGCGTCGCGGCGCAGCCGGATCGTCAACCGGTCGTTGCGGTGGGCGATCGCCTGGACGCCGACACCCTCCGCGATCCGCTTCAGTTCGGCCCCCTGGATCAAGGTGTGGACGGGTTCGGGCGGCGGACCGAAGCGGTCGCGCAGTTCGGCGAGCAGCAGCGCCGGATCCTCCGCGGCGTCCGCCAGGCGACGGTAGATCTCCAGTCGTAGCGAGATCTCGCCGATGTAGTCCTCCGGAATCGACATGGCCGCGGGCAGGCTGATCGTCGCGGACGGCGCCTCCGACGGCGCCTCGCCACGCAGCTCCGCGATCGCGTGTTCCAGCATCTTCATGTAGGTCTCGATCCCGACCTCCGCGATGTGACCGCTCTGCTCGGCGCCGAGCAGGTTACCCGCGCCGCGGATCTCCAGGTCGCGGGCAGCGATGCGGAAACCCGCCCCGAGTTCCGTGAACTCACGGATCGCCACGAGCCGCCTGCGCGCCTCTTCCGACAGCACGGTATCCGGCGGCGCCAGCAGGTAGCAGTAGCCAAGCTGATCGCTGCGACCCACCCGGCCCCGCAACTGGTAGAGCTGTGCCAGGCCGAACCGGTCGGCGCGGTGCACGAGCATCGTGTTCACGTTCGGAATGTCGATTCCGTTCTCGATGATCGTCGTAGCCAGCAGCAGGTCGTACTCACCGGCCGTGAAGGCCCGCATGCGCCGGCCCAGCTCCGCCTCCTCCATCTGCCCGTGACCGACGGTGATCCTGAGCCCCGGGACCAGCTCGCGCAGATAGCGGAGGATCCCCTCGATGTCCTCGACCCGGTTGTAGACGTAGAACACCTGTCCACCGCGCTCCACCTCGAACTCGATCGCCTCGCGCACGAGATCGCCCGAAAACGGCAGGATCCGGGTCTCTACCGCCATCCGGTCGCGCGGCGGCGACTCGATGAGAGACAGGTCCCTCACGCCGGCGAGGGATAGCTGCAGGGTGCGCGGCACCGGCGTCGCCGACATCGCCAGCACGTGGACGTTGCGCCGGAGTTCGCGCAGCCGTTCCTTCTGGGCCACGCCGAAGCGCTGCTCCTCGTCGATCACGACGAGACCCAGGCACGGCATGTCGATGTCGCGGCTGAGCAACCGGTGGGTGCCGATCAGGACGTGAATCCTTCCTTCGGCTAGCCGGGCCCGGATCGCCCGAATCTCGGCCGCGGACCGGAACCGGGACACCATCTCGATCTCGACGTCGAAGCCCTGGAAACGACGACGGAACGTCCGCAGATGCTGGTCGGCAAGGATCGTCGTCGGCGCCAGGACCGCGACCTGCAACCCGTTGTCGACCGCCTTGAACGCCGCCCGCATCGCCACTTCCGTCTTGCCGAAGCCGACGTCGCCGCACAGCAGGCGGTCCATCGGCTGGTCCCGGGCCAGATCCTCCTTGATCGTCCGCACCGCCTCCAGTTGATCGGGCGTTTCCTCGTAAGGAAAGGCGCTCTCGAACTGGAGCTGCCGGTCGCTGTCCGCGTCCATGGGCACGGCCTGCGCCAGCCGGCGCTCGGCGTAGAGCTTCAGGAGGTCGGTGGCGATCGCCTTGAGACTGCGCCGGATCCGGCCCTTCTTCTTCGCCCAGCTGCTGCCGCCCAACTGGTCGAGCCGGGGCGCGATGCCGTCGATGCCGCTGTAGCGCTCGATCTCGTCCAGGCGGGTCAGCGGCAGGAGCAGCGTCCGCCCCGAAGAGTAGAGAAGCTCCATTACCTCGACCGCGCGCGCCTGCTGCCGCCTGAGCGGGTCGCCGTCAACGGCGGGCCCTTCGCCGGACGGACCGTCGAGGGTCTTGAGCCCCAGGAACTGGCCGATGCCGTGATCTTCGTGAACCACGAACTCACCGACGCGCAGGTCGCGCAGGCCGGAGACGAAGGGACCCATGCGCCGGCGGCGGCGGCTCGTGGAGAGCCTCCGGCGGAAGAGCTGACCCTCGCCGTAGAGCACCAGACCCGCGTGCGGCAGCCGGAAACCCCGCGCCAGTTCGCCGTCGACCAGACGCACCGCGCCGCCGTCCCAGTCGATCTCCCGGCCGCCCAGCGTCTGGCGGAGCGCCTCGTGCCGTTCGGAGCGCGCCACCAGCCAGAGGTCGTCGCCGCGCGCGGCGGCCGTCTCCACTTCGCGCGGGAAACGGGGCAGCTGATCGATCAACACGTCGGTCTCGACCGCGCCGAAGTCGACCCGGTCGCGCCGCCCTGTCGAATCGCCAGGAACCCGATCGAACGTTCCGCCGACCCGGAACGCCGCTCGCTCGACCAGTGCCAACACCTGGTCCGCCGGCACCGTCAACCGCTCCGGCTCGGCCGCGATCTCGCCCTCGTCGCAACGCCGCGCGTACTCCTCCCACAGCAGCCCGGCATGCTGCTCGACCTCGCCGCTGACCCGTTCAGGATCGACCACGACCACCGGAGCATCGGCCATCACCTCGCCGAGGCTGGTGCTCGGTTCGAGCAGGGGCAGGTACTTCTCCCAGCCGTCGAAGGGTTCTCCCGCCGCCATCTCCTCCAACTGGGCCCGGGCCTGGTCCGACAGGTCGCCGCCCCGTTCTTCCAGCAGCAGCGCCGACAGGCCCGCCGCACGCTCCGGCCCGGCGACGAAGGGCGTCAGCGGCCGAATCCGCAGAGACTCGATCGGCTCTTCGGAACGCTGCGTGGACGGGTCGAAGCGATGAATGCTCTCGACCGTGTCGCCGAACAGGTCGAGACGCGCCGGTCGGGGTTCTCCGGGCGCGAAGAGATCGAAGACGCCGCCGCGCTGCGCCACCGCGCCGACCGCCGCCACGAGGTCGCTCCGCCGGTAGCCGTGGGCGAGCAGCCGCGGCAGCAGATCCTCGGGCGAAACCTCGCCGCCGACCTCGAGCTCGACCACCGACCCGAGGTACGCGTCCGGCCGCGCCAGGCGGTGGAACAGGGCCCGCGGCGTACAGACGACGGTGACTCTCGAAGCCCCAAGCAGGGCATCGTAGGCCGTGCTTTCCTGGGCGCGCACCAGCAGGGAAGCCTCGGCCTGCTGGTAAGGCGTCAGAGCCGGCGACGGGAAGGGGATGAGACGGGAGCGGCCCCGTCCACGCAGCAGCCCCGCCGCCTCGGTCCATGCCAGAACCTCGTTCTCGCTCGGCACGACGACGAGCTGCGCCCCGTCCCGGTCCTCCGCCAGCAACTCGAACACGACCGCGGCCGCCCGCACCGGCAGACCTGCGACGGCGGCCCTGTCGGCATCCGCCAACTCGCGGTAGTCCCGGCCGCGACGAATGCGGCGGCCCAGTTCACGCCACGCGGACACCGGTCGGGGGTCGGAGTCAGTCGTCCGTCTGCGGCAGGACGACAACCGTGTCGCCCGGCCTCACGAGACCGAGCTCCTCGCGCGCCAGCCGCTCGAGCACGACGGGATCGTCCTGCAGTAACTCCACCGTGCGCCTGAGTCGCTCCACGCGCAGCCGGGTCTCCTCCAGGTCGATCTCGAGTTCCGCCTCCCGCTCCGCGAGCTCAGCCAGTCCCGCGTAGCTCTCGGAGCCCGCCCTCGCGAGAAACAGAAGAGCCAGGATCAGCCCCACGCCGATCAACGTCGGCAGCGAACGCTGAGCCCTCTCGCGCCAACGATCCACGCGCTCCCGCAGCCGTTCGCGCCCGTCTGGAGGCGTCGCCGACACGGGGAAAGCCTACACGAGCCGCGGTCCCGCGTCCGGAGCGTCCGAGTGGTTGACACCTCCTCCCGCCTGTGCCACGATTTTCGGTCCTGACGCGGGGTGGAGCAGTCTGGTAGCTCATTGGGCTCATAACCCAAAGGTCGCAGGTTCAAATCCTGCCCCCGCTACCAAGTCGATACAGGGCGCGGCCGTTGGCCGCGCCCTTTTCGCTGGGTGCGCGGGTCTTCTGACCCGCCTCAGGGAACACTGCCGGCGCGCAGCGCCGTCCGCACTGGAATCCCCTACCGGATGAACGGCAACACCGAGTAACGCACCCGCTTCGTGTAGCGCTCCCAAAGTTCTCCGTACTTCGCGCGGCAGCGGCGGTCGTCGCGCCTCGAGCGGTGCAGGAGCAGCCCCGTAAGCCACGCCGGAAGCAGGAAGGGCACCCAGGACACAAAGCCGGTGGTCAGCGTGAACGCGAGGTAGACGCAGATCTCGCCGGTGTAGTTGAGGTGCCGGCCGATTCCCCAGAAGCCGGACACCAGCAAACGCCCGTCCAGGGTCTCGGCGGGCCGGCCCCAGATCCTGACGTTCGGGTCCTGCTTGAAGCGGTGTTTCTGCTCGTTGGCGCCGCGGAACATCCAGAAGCCGAAGGCGGCGAGCAGGACGATCCCGACCGCCGCGACCGGCGGCAAAGTGTCCGGCGCGTCGACCAGCCACCACCCGGACAGGCAGTAGAAGAACGGCACCAGGACGTAGTCGCCCCAGACGAGGCCCAACCCGAACCGCTCGGCGATGATGTCCCACGTGTGGACCATTCCGTACTCGAACTGGAAGTAGTTGAACACGTAGACGAAGGTGATGGCCTGGTAGATCGCCATCGCCAAGGTCAGCCGGCCGTCGGTTTCGAACTGGACGGCGGCGAAGGACAGGTTGAACACCGCCAGGCCGATGAGCGACGGGCGGTAGCTGAACATCTTCAGGTCCACGCCGCAGCAGGTCGGGTTGAGCTCCGAACCCATCAGGAACCCTCTCCCGGCGTCCGGGGAGGTGGCCCGGGCTCGCGCTCCCCGGAGATAGAGCCAGCCGGACGCGGCCAGGGCGAAGACATTCGCGACGACGAACAACGCGGCGAAGTGCGTGTGCAGCACGGAGAAGGAGAACCAGCCGAAGCCCTGTGCGACGACCCCCAGGGTCACGGTGACCAGGAAGAGGGGAAGACCGTTCAGCTTGTAGACGCGTGTCTCCCCCTCGAGCTCGGGCCCGGCGACCCGGCGGCCCGGCAGGACCATCGAACCCACGAAGAGAAAGCTGACGAACAGCAGCAGCATCCCCGCCGCCTCGAGCAGGGTGCCGGCCGACAGCGCGGACAACGAGAACTGCGGCATGCCTGTACCTCCCTTTCCAGCGAGGTTACCCGGCAGGGTCCGCCGGCAAGCGCGCGGACATCGCCGCGGCGACGATCAGAATCGCCCCGATGGCAACGAACGGAGCCTCAGGCGACAAGGCCTGGAACATGTAGGCCGCGACCAGCGGCGCCGCGATCTTGCTGCCGTTGCCGTACGCCTGCTGCACACCGAGCACCTGCCCGACGACGCCGCTTCCGGGGGCGCGCTTCGAGACCTGGGATGTCGTGCAGGGGAAGAGCAGCGACGTTCCGAGCGGGACCAGGAAGATTGCCGCTCCGAGCGTCCAGAGACCCGTGGCGAACGGAATGGCGATCAATCCGACGCCGAAGCTCACGGCACCGGCGCGCAGAACCCTGACCTCGCCGAAACGCCGAACGGCGGGCCCCAAAGCGAACACCCGGAAGGCGATGGACAGGCCGCCCAGGTAGAAGAAGAACAGGCCGATGCTCGACTCGTCTACGCCAAACCGGCGCCCGAGGTAGAGGCCGATGATCGCGATCATTCCGGCCATGCCGATCTGTCCGGCGGCGTAGATCCAGATCAGCAGGTTGAGCGGACGCAGCGGCTGCACGGCCACGCGACCGACTGCGGCGAGGATCGAGTAGCGCGTCTCCTCCGCCTGTTCCCCTTCCCTTCTCGGTCGCGACTCCGGCAGCCAGAAGCGCGCGAACACCGCCGCCGCCAGACTGAACGCCGCGGCCACGGCGCCGGCCCCGGCCGGATGAAGCTGGCCCGCCAGACCGCCCACGGCCGGGCCGATCATTGCCGCTGAGCTGGTGACGGCGGTGACCCAGCCGATGCCCTCGGCGCGGCGCTCTCCGGTGACCGAGTCGGCGATGTAGGCGAACACCACCGGCACCGTGCCGCCGCCGACTCCGTGCACCAGGCGGGCCAGGAGCAGCAGTTCGAGCGACTGGGCCAGGCCGAAGAGCAGGTAGCCCGCGGCCGAGACGACGAGGCCGAGGAGCAGCGCCGGCCTGCGGCCTCTGCGATCGGCGAGCCGGCCCCAGAGCGGCGCGGTCGCCATCGACGCCAGGGCGAAGGCGGACACCAGGGCGCCCACTTCCAGGGGCGTCGCGCCGTAGCGCTCGGCGTAGAACGGCAGGAGCGCCACGACCAGGAACTCGCCCAGCGTGCTGACGAAGGCGACGACCATGAGCGCCGCCAGGCGATGGTCGATCAAGCGCGACACTTGGCGGTCTTCCAGGCCCGACACTTCTCGACAGTCCACATGCGACAGCTCGCAGCGGTCAAGCGTGACAGGTCGCGGCAGGCCAAGCGCGACACGGAGGTCTTCGACACGTCAGAGCCGGCCGCCGGCCCGGTCGTCCCAGGCGATGAAGGCGGCCGCGCTCAACACCATCAGCAGCACACCGTAGGCGGCGGCGATTCCCGTTTCCTGAATCCGCAGGCTGGACTGGATCTCGATCGAGATCGGACGGGTGTCGTAGGTGTAGAGCACGATCGAGGTCACGAAGTCGCCGAGCATCGTGATGAAGGCGAGGCCCGCACCCGCGATGACCGCCGGCCGCAGCAGGGGCAGCACGATCTGCAACACCGTCCTCAGCGCTCCCGCGCCGAGACTCGCCGCGGCTTCCTCCAGGCGCGGGTCGAGCTGGCGCAAGCCGGCGAAGATGGAACGTCCGGTCAGCGGCAGGGAGCGAACCAGGTACGCCAGCGGCAGGATCCAGAGCGTGCCCACCAGCACGAAGCGGCCGACCCACGGCGCGTTGACGCTCATCGCGGCCGCCAGGGCCAGAGCGAACACGGTGCCGGGTATCGCCCAGGGCAGGGTCATCATCGCCTCGAGCGCCCGTCCCGGCACGCCGCCACGCCGGAGCGACAGCCGGGCCGCCATCACCCCGACCACGACTGCCGCCAGCGTTGCAACGGCGGCCATCCAGAGCGAGTTCAGCGCCGGCCGCAGCCGTTCGGCGGATGACAGGAGGTCGCCGTAGTTGACGAGCCCGAGCACCGGCGGGAACGCCTCGACGGTCCACGTATTCGGCGGCACGAGCGACATCAGGATCAGCGTCGCGTGCGGCAGCAGGAGCACTCCGGCCAGGATCCAGCCGCCACACGCAGCCGCGACCCTGGCGCCCCGGCTGTGTAAACGCCGACGCGCCGGCGGCGTGCCCCGCGCTCCCGACGCCAGGTCCAGGCCCGGATCGATCTTGCGTAGCAGAAGCAACGAGGCGAAGGCGAGGAGCGCCAGCATCGTCGTTTCGACGTACGCCATGCGCAGTTCGCCGTTCAGTTTCGAGGCGACGATCTGGGTCGTCATCACCCGGAAGCCGCCGCCGAAGATGTAAGGAGCGGAGAACGATCCGAGCGAGGTCATGAAGGTAAGCAGCGTCGCCCCGGCGAGAGCCGGCCGGAGCCGCGGCAGGGTGACCCGGAAGAGGATCTGCGACCGGCTGGCGCCCAGGCTCTGCGCCGCCTCGATGGCCGCCCCGTCCTGCCCGGACAGCCCGGCTCGCGTGAACAGGTAGAAGTAGACGTACATCGAGTACGCGTGGACCAGGAGGATCGCCCACGCTCCGGTCAGGCGCCAGGACACGTCGAGCCCCAGGCTCTGCAGCCCGCGAGCCGCCAGACCGCTCTCGCCATAGAGGAAGAGAAACGCGATGACGCCCACCAGCGGCGGCAGCGCCACCGGCAGCGCGACCAGGGCGCCGAGCAGGCGCCGGCCCGGAATCTCGTTGCGCTCGAAGAGGAAACCGAGCGGCACACCGATCGCGGCCGCGGCCAGGGTGGACAGGACGGAGATCCAGAGCGTCCGCCACATCGCGTTCCACTCGTCGGCACGGGTGAAGAAGGACTGGAACGCCTCCGTCGTCGGGCCGCCCCCGCCCGGGCTGCCGATGCCGAAGGCCTCCGCCGCGACCACGAGCAGCGGGTAGCCGACGAGCCAGACCAGGAACGCCAGCACAAGCCACGGCATGAGCGACTGGAGCTGTGGCGCCTTCCCGCCCGCTCCGGCGGCGCTCAACGACCGGACTCCCCCGCCGCGGCAAACGCGGAGGGCAACTCTCCGGCAAGCTGCCGGACGACGCAGGCGCCTTTCAAGCCCGCCGCGGCTCCCGGCATCGCCACCTCGACGGTGGGTCCCGCCGCCAGCCGCACCGTGTAGAAGCTGTTGCTGCCGGTGAAGCGCTCAGTCTCGATCTCACCGGAGAGGCCCGGTCCCTCGCCCGTCTCGAGACTCACGGACTCCGGACGAACACAGACGTCGACCCGGTCGTTCACGGCGAGCTCGCCGCTACTCCGGCAACGCCAGGCCGGGGCCTCGGGCTGCGACTCGAGGCGCACCGTCAGTTCGTCGCCGCCATGCCGCTCCTTCACGACCCCCGCCAGCACGGAGCAGCGACCGACGAACGTGGCCACGAAACGCGAAGCGGGATCCCGGTAGAGCTCGGCCGGTCCTCCGACCTGCTCCAGACCTCCCTCGTTCAGCAGGCCGATCCGCTCGCCGAGCTCGAACGCCTCCTCCTGCTCGTGAGTCACCAGCACGGTCGTGATGCCCGTCTGCTTGACGGTCCGCCGCAGGTCGGCCCGGGTTTCCTCGCGCAACGCCGGGTCGAGATTGGAGAGCGGCTCATCGAGCAACAGCACTCGCGGCCGCGGCGCCAGCGCCCGGGCGAGAGCCACCCGCTGCTGCTGGCCGCCCGAAAGCTCCGCGATCCGCCGCTGCTCGAAGCCGGAGAGGCGTACGAGTTCGAGCATCTCGGCGACCCGGACCTCCGTCTCGCCCTGCGCCCCGCCACGGACCTTCAGCCCGAAGGCGACGTTCTCGGCCACGCTCAGGTGCGGGAAGAGCGCGTAGCTCTGGAACAGCATGCCGACACCACGGCGCGCCGGCGGCAGGTGTTCGACGGCCTCGTCCGCGATCAGCAGACGTCCCCGGTCGAGTTGCTCGAAGCCCGCCAGCAGACGGAGCATCGTCGTCTTGCCGCTTCCGCTCGGCCCCAGCAGAGCGAAGATCTCCCCCGGGTCGACGGTCAGCGAAACGCCGGCGAGAACGACCGTCTCGTCGAACGCCTTGAAGACGTCGTCGAAGCGGACGGAAACCCCGGACGCAGTCACCGCGGGACGCGCCCGGTCATCCTCCGCCCTGGCCGCGAACGGCCCGGTCCCACTCCGCCATCCACGCGGCGCCGTTCTCCTCGATCATCCGCCAGTCGACTTCGGCACGGCGCAGTCGCGACTGCACGTCGGCGACCCACGGGGCGAGCACCTCCGCGTCCAGGTCGCCTCGTGCCGGCAACCGGAACGCTTCCCGCACCGCCAGCCCGAGCGCTTCGGCAGATCCCAACCAGTCGAGGAACGCCTCCGCCTCGTCCTCATTGTCCGAGCCCGCGACCACGCCGACCGAATCCTGGATCACCGCGGTGCCGCTCGCCGGAAAGCGGTACGCGATCGGCGCGCCCCGATCGATCAGGGAGAGCGTGTCGGTCATCTCCCAGAGCGTGAGCACGCCCTCCTGGCGAGTCAGCTTCTCGTGGAGGACCGCAGGGCTGTGGACGTACTCCCGGGTCTGGCCGTCCAGGCGCCTCAGCCAGTCGAAGCCGGCCTCGGTGCTGCCGGTCTCGATCACCGAGTCGGCCAGGATCTTCCCGAAGATGGTCCGCATCGTGCCGCTGGCCAGCGGATCGCGGATCACGACCTCGTCGTGCCAGCGCTCGTCGAGCAGATCGTCCCAGTCGGCGGGCGCTTCGTCCTCACCGATCGCATCGCGGTTGTAGACGATGATCGTCGGCGTCTGGTACAGCGTGTAGTAGAGGCCCTCCTGGTGCCGGTCGGCCGGATCGAGGGCCGCGGCCCAGGACGGTTCGGACGGCGCCAGCAGGCCCTCGGCGGCGCCCCGCGCCAGGATCGTCGCCGGGCCGCCGAACCACACGTCCGCCTGCGGGTTGGCCCGTTCCGACCGGATCCGGTCGTAGACCTCCTGCGAGCCCATGTCGAGCCAGCGCACGTCGACATCGGGCCGAGTCTGTTCGTACGCCTGCTCGACGACCGTCAGCAGATCCCGGCCGTGCGGCGAGTAGACCACCAGCGGTGTCCTCCCATCGCCCCCGCAGCTCGCCACGGCCGCGGCCGCCACGAGACAGAGGAGGACTGATAGACGGCCCAGGGCGTTCGGCATCAGCCGCCAAGTGTACGTCGCCCCACACTGGGTGCGCCGGCGTCCTCGCCGGCCAGGTGAAGATCGCACGAGGCGCCAGCCTCGCTCCTTCTCAACCGGTCGCCGGCGTGACCAGACTCGGATGGAAGCGCCGGAGGTTGCGGAAGTAGGTACGGTGTGACTTGGCCAACCAGTCGAGGTCAACGGCATCGACATCGCCGACCTCGGCCAGCTGCCCTTCGAGCAGGCGACGAGGGTAGACCTTCATCTCGCCGACGATCAGGACCGGCTCGCCGTCTTCGGTGGTGGTCTCCACCCGAAGGCCCTCCGCCTCGAGTTCACGCCGGAGCAGATCTCCCAGGCGCTGGAGAACGTCACCCGACACGGCTACGCGCTCTCAGGAACCTGGAGAACACGCCGCAACGTCTCCGCGTCGACATTGCCGCCGCTGACGACCACCGCGGTGATCTTGCCGTCGCGCGGTATCGCTCCCTGCAGAAGGGCCGCCACACCGACCGCGCCGCCGCCTTCGACCACCCAGCCCTGCGCATCGACCAGGAAACGCATCGCCGACGCGATCTGTTCCTCGGCAACGAGCACCACATCGTCCAGGTAGTGCCTGCAGATCGGCACTGTCATCGAGCCCGGCTCGATGTCGCCCGAGAGCGCCTCGGCAAGGGTGTCCCAGACCTGTGGCCTGTCGCTGTCGTGGAAGACGTTGAACATCGCCGGCGTCGATTCGGCACTCACGCCGATCACCTCGACCGCGGGGTTGAGTTCCTTGAGCGCGGTGGCAACGCCGGAGATCAGGCCGCCGCCGCCCACGGGAACCAGCGCCCTCTCGACCCGGGGCAACTCGGAGACGATCTCGACACCGATGGTGCCGGCCCCGGCGATCACCCGCCTGTCGTTGTAGGGCGACAACCAGGTCAGGCCGCCCCGGGCGCGGCGCAGGGCTTCGGCCTCGGCCTGATCGAAGTTGTCACCGAAGAGCACCGCTTCGGCGGCACCGGCGCCGTAGCGGCGTACTCCGCTCACCTTCTTCTTCGGCGTTGCGACGGGCATCAGAATCTGTGCCGATGCACCGCACAGACGCGCGGCGTAAGCGACCGCCATCGCGAAGTTGCCCGAAGACGCGGCGACGATGCCCCGGGCCAGGGCCTCCTCGCTCAGCGACAGCATGGCGTTCAGCGCTCCCCGTATCTTGAACGAATGCGTCCGGTTGGCGTTCTCCAGTTTGAGAAACGTCCCGGCGCCGAGATCGGCAGCATCTTCGAGCGGTGTCGGCCGCAGATGCCTTCCCAGGCGCTGCTGCGCCCGGACGATGTCACCGAGGGTCGGGTGGTCGGTCATGGCGTCGTTCCCGACATAGTATTTTCGGAATGCGATCGGCAGGCCTTGACGAGATCAGATCCGTTCTCGACATACCCGCCGCCATCGAGTTGATTGAAGCCGGATTCGTGGCTCTGTCGAGCGGCGCGGCGACGGTTCCTGCCGTCGGTTATCTGGGATTCGACACGCCGCCGGGCGAGTGCCACATCAAGTACGGTCAGATCCACGGCGATGAGGTCTTCGTCGTCAAGGTCGCCACCGGCTTCTATGAGAACGCTTCGCGCGGTCTTCCCACGGGCCACGGAATGATGATCGTCATGTCGGCGGAGACCGGCGAGACGCTGGCCCTGCTGGACGACTCGGGCTACCTGACCGATGTGCGAACCGCCATTGCGGGCTGCATCGCGGCCCGCTATCTCGCGCCCGACGTGGTCGAGTGCATCGGCATTGTCGGTGCGGGCATGCAGGCTCGCATGCAGCTGGAGTACCTGCGTCATGCGCGCGATTGCAACCGGGTCCGGGTCTGGGCGCGACGCCGCGAACAGTCCGCGGCGTACCGGAGCGAGCTGTCGGATTCCGGCTTCGATGTTCGGATAGCCGAGACCCTTCAGGACCTCTGCGAAGACAGCAACCTGATCGTCACTGCCACGGCGGCGAGGACTGCTCTCGTCCGCGCCGAGTGGATCCGGCCGGGAACTCACCTCACCGCGATGGGAAGCGATAGCCCGGGAAAACAGGAACTGGACCCGGCGTTGTTCGCAAGAGCCGGTGTCTGTGCCGTCGATTCACGGTCGCAGTGCATCGACCACGGTGAGTCGCACTACGCGGTAGCAGGCGGCCATGTGGCCGAGACCGACCTCGTCGAACTGGGCGACATCATCGCCGGCAGGGCCAGGGGGCGCTCGGACGAGGACGAGATCACCATCGCGGATCTGACCGGTGTCGCGGTCCAGGACATTCAGATCGCAAAGGCGGTCTGGCAAGCATTGAGAGAGTAGCGGGCCTGCGCCGCAGCGGCGTCGGACTTACCCGCCC
>VYDI01000028.1:330523-355065 GCA_009843505.1 Holophagales bacterium
CCCCTCCTGACCCGACTGGGCTGGACGTCGGTGCCTGGATCCAAACACGGTGTCTGCGTTGGTCTTGGCGAAGCCTGGCGTCCGCCCATCAGCCGTCGAGACCTGCCACGAGGTCGCGTTCGGATGGGACGCGCCTGAGTTCGTCGTGCCGGGGCGGGTGCGTCTTCCGGGTCATCAACGACACCACGACCATCGCGATCAGGCTGAACACCGGGGCCAGTAGCGTGTCCAGGCCGCGATAGGCATCGGTGACGGCGAAGTGAAGCACTAGCCGCGCAGCGCTGCCGGCGATCACACCGGCGAGCGCCCCGGTCGTGTTCGCCTTGCGCCAGAACAGGCCGAGCAGCAGGGGCACGAAGCAACCGGCGAGGACGATGTCGAAGGCGAGGATGAGCAGGATGCCGGGCTCCGGCCGGACGTAGGCGAAGACGACGGCGCCGGCCATCGTCGGCAGGGCGATCCAGCGGGAGAAGCGGAGCATCCGTTCGTCGTCCCAGGTCGAGCGGCTGTGACGCTGAACCAGGTTGCGGGTGATCACGTTCGCCAGGTCGAGAACGACGCCGCTCGCGGTCGACATGCTGGCCGCGATGATGCCCAGCAGCACCGCGCCTCCGATCAGCAGCGGCAGGTCGGTCAGCGCCAGGTCGACGAGCAGGGAGGAACCCGCGTCACGGCCGAAGTAGTGGGCGGAGAGCCCGATCAGGGAGACCGTGAGGCCGACCACGAGGGTCAGCCCGCCGGCGAGGTAGCAGCCGCGCTTCGCCGAGCGGCCGGAATCGGCCGAGATCATCCGCTGGATGAAGTCGATGGCGACGATGTCGCCCAGGGCCAGCGACCCCAGCGCCGCCCAGTTGACGAGCGCGCCGCTCTCCCGCGAGAAGAGGCCCGCGAAGCTCATCGCGCCTTCGGGAGCGGAGCTCAGCAGCGTGCCCCAGCCGTGGCTGCCGCCGAGCCAGACGAAGGCGACGACAATGCTGACGATGAAGATCGAAACCTGGAGCACGCTGGTCGCGATGGTGGCGTAGAGACCGCCCGATACCGCGTAGGCGAGGATGCAGAGCGCGACGGCCACCAACATGGCGAGGTAGGGCGCTCCGAAGACGAGTTCGAACAGCAGGCCCAGGCCCGCCAGGTTGCCCGCGACCAGGACGACGTTGCTCAGCAACATGAGCCCGGCGGCGAGGGTCTCGGTCGGGACGCTGTAGCGACGCCGGTAGAAGTCGGCGAGGGTCATCAGCCGCATCCGGTGCAGCGGCTCGGCGAACCAGGTGCCGGCGATGAACAGGCACAGGGCGAGCCCGACCGGGATCACCGCGCCGGCCCAGAAGCCACCCGAGTGGACGAGCGACGCGTTGCCCACCGAGCCGTTCGCGTCGAACGCCTGGGCGCAGAGGGTGATGCCGACGACGCCAACCGGCATCGCGTTGCCGGCGACGTAGTAGTTCGTCGCCCGGCCGCGGATCTTCGCGTAGGTGCGCACGCCTATGAACAGCGTGAGAGCGACGAAGAGGAGAACGGCGATGCCGATCGCGGACACGACGGCAGTGTAGTGGCGCACTGATCCCGGTGCCGCCTGTATAGTGCCGAACGGTCAACAAACCGCGGAGGTTCGAAGACTCGGTGATCGCACGCGGCGTCAACCGGATGCCCGCACTCGTCGCGCTCGCAGCGACGCTCGCGGCGTGCGGGGTGCCGGCCGGCGAAGAGGGCACCGGCGGCGCCGGTCCGGCGGAGACCGTCGACCTCGAGGTCGTCGCCCAACTCCGCGACGAGGGCTTCAACCGCTCCCGGGTCATGGAGTTCGCGCACGTCCTGACGGACCGGTACGGCCCCCGGTTCGCGAACTCTCCTTCCTACGACGGCGCCGCCAACTGGGCCCGCGACACGTTGGAGGAGTTCGGCCTCGACGCCACGCTCGAGCCTTGGGGCGAATTCGGCTACGCCTGGGAGAACCGCCACACCTCGGTCCACATCACGGCGCCGCAGTACCAGCCGGTCATCGGCTACGCGCAGCCGGGAACCCGGAGCACGGACGGCAAGGTAGCCGGTCCGGTCGCAGCGGTCGACCTCAGCGGCGTCGAAACACGTGACGACCTGGAAGCCCTGGGGGCACGCGTCGAGACGTCGATCCTGCTCATCTCGCTCGAACGGGAGCTGGTCCCCAACTTCTCGCCGCAGGCAGTTCGCCTGTCCGACGAGGAACTCAGCGCCATGACCCGCCTCGAGATCGACCCACGGAACAACCCCAGCCAGTCCACGGACGACGACGAGGCCGACCCGGAACTCTCCCGCCACGACATCGAGACGTTCCTGGAGCGGCAGGGCGTTGCCGTCCTGGTCGAGATCGGCTCCACCAACGTCGGACCGATGGACAAGGGAATCGTCCACGTCTCGGGCGACGGCCCCCTGCCGCTGGACGAACCCGTGCCGATGCCCCGCGTCGTGGTCGCGCCCGAGCATTACAACCGGATGATGCGCCTGCTGGCCGCCGGAACGCCGGTCGAGATGGAGATCGAGGTCCGCAACGTCCTCAGCGCCGACGATCCGCTCGACTACAACGTGATCGCCGACCTCCCGGGCGGCGACCTGGCCCACGAGGTCGTGATGATCGGCGGCCACCTGGACGCGGAGCCGGCCGGCACCGGCGCCACCGACAACGCCTCCGGAAGCGCGATCGTGATGGAAGCGATGCGCCTGCTGCGGGCGGCCGGCCTCGAACCCCGCCGCACGATCCGGGCGGCTCTCTGGGGCGCCGAGGAGAGCGGCCTGCTCGGCTCCCGGGCCTACGTCCGCGAGCACTTCGGCGACCCGGAGTCACCCGAGAAGCCAGCCGCCCACGCGAACCTCTCCGTCTACTTCAACGTCGACTGGTACGGCCGCTTCCGCGGTATGTACCTGCAAGGCAACGACGCGTCCCGGCCGATCTTCGAGGCCTGGATGCAACCCTTCCACGACGTGGGCATGTCCTGGATCGTGCCCGGCAATACCGGCGGCACGGACCACATGGCCTTTCTCGAAGCGGGCCTGCAGGGCTACCAGTTCATCCAGGACGACCTCGAGTTCTTCAACGCCACGTTCCACACGAACATGGACGTCTACGACCGCCTGATCGCCGACGACCTGAGGCAGGCGTCCGTCGTCCTGGCCAGCTTCGCCTACCATGCCGCGATGCGCGACGAGCTCTTTCCGCGCGCCGACGGCCTCAGCAACGGCCGTCGCTGGCACAAGTAACCACCGGGTCGATCGGGCAACGGGAGTACGCGATGGAGTACCGCACCCTGGGACGGACCGGCGTCAAGGTCGCGCCCCTCTGTTTCGGCAGCGACAACTTCGCCGATCCGACGCCGGAGCCGGAGTGCGTGCGCATGCTGGAGACGGCGATGGACGCGGGCATCAACCTGATCGACACCGGCGAGGTCTACGCCGAGGGCGAGGGCGAGCGGATCATCGGCCGGGCGCTGAAAGCGAACGGCCGGCGCCACGAGCTGCTGATCGCAACCAAGGTCGACCACGGCCGCAGGGTCGTCGGCCAGAGCGTCGTGGACTACACCGGCAGCATCGGCCCCAACGAGTACGGCCACTCGCGGATCAACCTGATCCGTGCCTGCGAGGGCTCGCTCCGGAGGCTGCAGACCGACTACATCGACCTGTATCAACTGCATCGGCCCTCGCCCGAGATGCCGTTCGACGAGACACTGAGGGCACTGGACGACCTGGTGCGGGCCGGGAAGATCCGTTACATCGGCTGCTCGACTCACCCGGCCTGGATGGTCGCCGAGGCCGTGATGACGAGCGAACTGAAGGGTTACGCCCGCTTCGCCAGCGAGCAGCCGCCCTACAACCTGCTGGACCGCCGGATCGAGAACGAACTGATCCCGATGTGCGAGCGCCTCGGCCTCGGCATCATCACCTGGGCGCCGATGGCGATGGGGGTGCTCGCCGGTCGCTACCTGAGCGATTCGGACTACCCCGAGAACTCGCGGGCCGCGCTGCGCGGCGGCTTCTACGCCGACCGCGTCACGCGAGCCGGCATCGACGTCGGCCGCAAGTTCGCCGAGATCGCAGCCGACTCCGGCCTCACGCCGGCCCAGTTCGCGATCCTCTGGACCAAGGACCAGCCCGGCATCACGGCGCCTCTCATCGGGCCGCGCACGCTCAGGCACATGGAGGACCTGCTGCCGGTGCTCGACATGACCTTGACCGACGAGCAGCGCGCCGCCTGCGACGCGCTGGTGCCGCCCGGCAGCGTCGTCGCCGACTTCCACAACACGGCGGGCTGGATGAAGATGACGGTCATTCCGCCCGCCGGGAACTCCTGAGCAGATGCGCGTCTCCAACGTGATCCACGCCGTCGACACCCACGTCGGCGGCGAGCCGGGACGGGTCATCGTCGGCGGCGTTCTCGACGTCCCCGGCTCGACGATGTTCGAGAAGATGCGCTACCTCGAAACGGAAGCGGACGAGCTGCGCCTGCGGATGCTGCGCGAGCCGCGCGGCTATCCGGCGGCGAACTGCAACCTGATCCTGCCGGCGACCCACCCCGACGCCGTGGCCGGCTACGTGATCATGGAGCAGGTCGAGTACCCGGGCATGTCGGGGACGAACACGATCGCCGTCGTCACCGTGCTGATCGAGACCGGAATGGTGCCGCACACCGAACCCGTCACCGAACTCACGCTGGAATCGCCGGCCGGCCTGATCCGGGTGCGCGCTGACGTCGAGGGCGGCAAGGTGAAGCGGGTCGAGTTCGAGAACGTGCCCGCCTTCGCCGTCGACCTCGACGTCGAGCTCGACGTTCCGGAACTCGGCAAGGTCACCGTCGACGTCGCCTACGGCGGCATGTTCTACGTCATCGCCGACGCCGAGCAGGTCGGTCTCACCCTGGCGCCGGATGAGGCCGCCGAAGCGACCCGCGTCGGCGAGATGATCAAGGCGGCCTGCCAGGAGCAGTTGCCTCCGCCGGTCCACCCGCTGAACCCGGAGATCCGCGGCGTGACGATCGGCCAGCTCTCCGCGCCGCCGCTGACACCCGACGCCCACCGGCGGAACACGGTGATCGTGTCCACCGGCAAGCTCGACTGGAACAAGCCGCTGACCTGGACCGGCGCCCTCGACCGCTCACCCTGCGGCACCGGCACCTGCGCCAAGATGGCGGCGATGTGGGCCAAGGGCGAATTGCCGCTCGGCCAGGACTTCGTGCACGAGGGCGTGCTCGGCACCACCTTCACGGGCCGCATGGTGCGGGAAACGAAGGTCGGCGACGTCGACGCCGCGGTGCCGGCCCTGGCGGGCACCGCGTGGATAACGGGCTTCGCCCAGTACGTCGTCGATCCAGAGGATCCCTTCCCCAACGGATTCACCGTCGGCGACATCTGGGGCGGCCACTAGCAGGAGTGAGTGCGATGAGCGAAGACAGAGTCATGGTGGTCACCGGCGCGTCGAGCGGCCTCGGCGCAGAGGTCTGCGAGCACTTCGCCCTGAAGGGCTACCGGGTGGTGATGAACTACCTGATCGAACCGGAGGCGCAGGCGACCTACGACCGCATCGCGGCCAAGGTCGACGCCGACCGGCTGATGAAGGTCCAGGCGGACGTCGCCAACCGGGAACAGGTGCGCGCGATGTTCGACGCCGTGATCGAGCGCTTCGGCCAGGTCGACATCCTGATCAACTTCGCCGGCATCAACCGGGACGCACCCTTCACGGAATTGACCGACGACATGTGGGACTCGGTCGTCTCCGCGCATCTCCGCGGCCACTTCGTCTGCGGCCAGGAGTTCCTGTTCCACAACCCCGACCGGCCCGGCGTGATCATCAACCTGGGCGCCGCCTGCGGCCAGATCGGGCGCAAGAACGGAGCGAACTTCTGCAGCGCGAAGGGCGGCGTGATCGCTCTGACCAAGTGCATGGCCCAGGAGCTTTCGCCCAGGGTCCGCGTCAACTGCCTCGTGCCGGGATCCGTCAGGACGCGCGAGGTCATCGACCGCTACCACCTGGAGACCGAGGACGGCCTGGCCAAGGAGCTGGCCACCCTGCCGATGGGACGGCTGGGCGAGTTCGAGGACATCACCCGGATGGTCGACTGCATGATCGGCTCCGAGTTCACGACCGGCGCCACCTTCTACGCCAACGGCGGCCAGTACATGCATTGAAGCGCCTCGGCGCCATGTTCCGGGCATTGCTCCGCCACCCGCTCGAGGTGGCGGTGTCCACGATCCTGGTCGCGCTGGTCGCGGTCACCTTCTCCCAGGTCGTCTTCAGGTACGTGCTGCAGGCGTCGCTCTCCTGGTCGGAGGAGCTTGCCCGCTTCCTCCTGATGTGGCTCGCCGCCCTCTCCACCGCCTACGCGATGAAGACGGGCGCGCACTTCGCGCTTCACTTCGTCGTCGACCGAACGCCGCCGGCCATGCGGCGGCTCATCGGTTCAGCGGTCGCGCTTTCCGCGGCCGCGTTCCTGGCGGTCTTCGCCTACCAGTCGCTCCGCTTCGCGATCGAGGTGCACGACATGCTGGCGCCGGCGACCCGCATGTCGATGGCGGTCCCGTACTCCTCGGCCTTCGTGGGCAGCACGCTGACTCTTTACTACGTGCTCGTGAACTGGCGCCGCGAGTTCCAGAGACATGACCGTGACTAGGTGTGTACGCCGCAAGAACTGGGTGCGCCGGCGCCCCCGCCGGCTTCCGGGCAAAGCGCGCCGCGAAGCGGCGACCATACTGCGGCGCCAGGGCTCGAGGTAGATGGGCATCCTCGTCATCCTGACCCTGGTCGCGGCGCTGCTGCTCGGCGTGCCGGTGGCCATCGCGCTGGCGCTCGCGGCCATGGTCGGACTGCTCTACAGCTCGCCGGAGTTCCTGATCGTGATGCCGCAGAAATTCCTCGCCGGCCTGGACTCCTTCCCGCTGCTGGCGGTGCCGCTGTTCGTGCTCGCCGGAGCGCTGATCTCGCACGGCGGCATGGCGCGCCGGATCGTCGACCTGGCGATGCAGTTCGTCGGCCGCCTGCCCGGAGGCCTCGGACTGGTCGTCATCCTGTCGACGATGCTGTTCTCCGGCATCTCCGGCTCGCCGAGCGCGAACACGGCCGCCATCGGCTCGGTCGCCCTGCCGGCCATGCGCCAGCGGCAGTATCCGCCGGCCTTCGCGACCGCCGTCTTCGCCTCGGCCGGCGGCGTCTCGACCCTGGTGCCGCCAGCGATCGACCTGATCATCATCGGCGTCGTCTCGGGGATGTCGATCGGCGCCCTGTTCGCCGCCGGCGTCACGCCGGCGATCGTGCTGGGCCTGGCTCTGATGGGGATGACCTACATTCGCGCCCTCGACCTGAATCTGCCGCTCGAGGCGAAGGCATCCTGGGCGCAGAGGCTCCGCGTGATCCGCGACGGCATCCTGCCACTGTTCATGATCGTCATCATCCTCGGCGGCATCTACGGCGGCGTGTTCACGCCGACCGAAGCGTCCGCCGTCGCCGTCGTCTACGGCGCTCTCGTGTCCTTCTTCGTCTACCGGGAGCTGAAGCTCGAGGACGTCCCGAAGATCCTGCTCCAGACCGCGTCGCTCTCCGGTGTCGTCCTGTTCGTGCTGGGGACGGCGTCCATGTTCTCCTTCGTCCTCACCTTCGAGCGGCTGCCGCACCTGCTGGCGGAGGGGATCTCGACCCACGCGCCCAACTGGATCGTCTTCATCCTCTTCGTCCACCTGATCTTCCTGTTCCTCGGAATGGTGATGGACGCCCTGCCACCGATCATCATCCTGATGCCCATTCTCCTGCCGGCGGCGATCGCACTCGGCATGGACCCGCTCCACTTCGGCATCCTGGTCGCTGCCAACGTCGGCATCGGCATGATCTCGCCACCGGTCGGCATCTGCCTGTACGTCGCCTGCGGCATCTCGAAGACGCCGATCGAGAAGGTGACGCCCAAGCTGTTGCCCTTCCTCGCGCTGCTGCTCATCATGCTGCTGGTGATCACCTTCGTGCCCGGGGTCACCCTCTGGCTGCCGGAGACGCTCGGTTATGAGTAGCCCTCGTCGCCGCCTGCCGGTGCGCGGGTCTTCTGACCCGCTGCCGCCGAAGGTGGCCAGGAGAACGCGCCGGCCGTCAGGCCGGCTCCATTCCGGCGGCGCCACCGCGTTCCTCGCGCTCTGCGCCATCTCCCTCCTTGGCGGCTGCGGCGGCAGCGACGGCGTCACCGTGCTCAAGGTCGCCCACAACGGGCCGGCCGGGCACCCGTTCCAGGCCGGCTTCGAGGAGTTCAGCCGGATTCTCGAGGAACGGTCCGACGGCGCCGTGACGGTGCAGATCTTCGAGAACGAGCAGCTCGGCACCGAGGAGGAGGCGACCCTGATGGTCAAGCTGGGCGCGCTGGCCGCCTCGGCCGCGAGCGCCGGCGGCGGCATCTCCGCCTTCGTCCCGGAGGCGGAGATCTTCAACTTCCCCTTCATCTTCCGCGACCTCGACCACTTCTACCGGGTGGTCGACGGACCGATCGGCGAGCGCGTCGCCGCCCGGATCGAGGAGGAGCTCGACGTCCTCGTGCTCGGCTACTGGTTCGCCGGCCGCCGGAACGCCTGGAACGCGGAACGGCCGATCGTCACCCCCGACGACTTCGAGGGCCTCAAGATCCGGGTCATCCCGACCCCGATCCTGGTCGACACCTTCAACGCCCTCGGCGCGCAGGCGACGCCGATGTCGTTCGGCGAGCTCTACTCGGCGCTCGAACAGGGCGTCGTCGACGGCGCGGAAACGGACCACGTCGATCTCTACGGAGAGCGTTTCTACGAGGTCACGAAGTACGTGTCGTACACGCGGCACCTCTACCTGGCCGTGGCGCTGATCTTCAGCCGCAAGCTCTACGACGAGCTGCCCCCGGATCTCCAAGAGGCGGTGCTCGACGCCGGCAAAGCGTCGGTCCAGGTCGAGCGGGAGGCGATGGCGTCGATGACCGCCGAAGCCCTCGCCGAACTGGAGAAACTGGGGATCGAGTTCAACGAGATCGACCGCACGCTGTTCGAGGACAGGGTGCGGCAGGTCTACGTCGACAACGCAGAGAGAGTCGGCGGAATGACGGCGATCGAGGAGGTCGCCCGGCAGTAGCGCACTGAAGTAACGGACTCACGGAGTCAGAACAGGAGCAGGACAATGGAATTCCGCGGTGTCATGACGGCGATCACCACGCCGTTCAACGACGATCTGACGGTCGATCACGACTTCCTCGCAAAGCACGCCAACTGGCTCGTCGACCAGGGCTGTACCGGCATCGTGCCCCTCGGCTCGCTGGGCGAGGGCAACACGCTCCAGTTCGACGAGAAGCTGGCGATCGTCGAGACCTGCGTCGCCGCTCTCGACGGCCGGGCGCCCGTGATGCCCGGCATCTCCGCGCTCAGCACCGCCGAGGCCGTCCGCATCGCCCGGGGCTCGGCCGAACGCGGCGCCGAGGCGCTCATGGTGCTTCCCCCCTACGTCCACAACGGCGCGATGCACGAGACCCGGGGTCACTTCGCGGCCATCTTCGAGGCCACGGACCTGCCGTGCATGCTCTACAACAACCCGTTCGCCTACGGTGTCGACATCCTGCCCGGGATCATCGGCGAACTGGCCGCCGAGCACCCCAGCCTGCGCGCGATCAAGGAGTCGAGCGGCGACATCCGGCGGATCACCGCGGTCAAGGCCCTGCTGGGAGACCGCCTCGAGGTCTTCGCCGGCCTCGACGACATGCCCTACGAAGCCGCGTGGTCAGGCGCGACGGGCTGGATCGCGGGCCTGGTCAACGCGCTGCCGGCCGAGTCCGTTCGCCTGTTCGACCTGGCCGTGGCGGGCCGGCGCCAGGAGGCGTTCGAACTCTACGCCTGGTTCCTTCCGCTCCTGCGCATGGACACCGTGCCGGAGTTCGTCCAGTTGATCAAGCTGGTGCAGGCCGAGGTCGGGATGGGGTCCGAAACCGTTCGGCCGCCCCGGCAAGCCCTGCCCGAGGCTGACCGCCGCGAGGCGCTGGCGTTGATCCGGGAAAGCCTGGCGACCCGTCCCGGTCCAAAGCCCTGAATTGATTTGACGCGCCCTCCCCCGGGCGCTAACGTAGTTTGAAACTCCACAAGGGGAAATTCGGCTGGCCACCGTCGCGTAGGCCGGCTTGCGCATAGCACCAGGAGGAGACGGAACCCGGTCAGGAAGGAAGGCGGACATGAGACACGGCGGAACCACCTGTTCCCGCTCCCTTGCCCTCAAGGCAGGAGTCGCACGCATCATCGGCTCGGGGGTACTCATCGTCTTCATCTGCGCGGCCGCATGGGGCCAGTCGATCGAGCGCGGCTCGATCACCGGCACCATCACGGACCCCAACGACGACCGCATGCCGGGCGTCAACGTCACGCTCACGTCGGCGGAACTCGGCGCCACGAGCGAGACGATGACGGACGCGAACGGCCGCTACCGCTTCGTCGCGCTGCTGCCGTCCACCTACACCGTCGCGGCCTCGATCGAGGGCTTCTCGACCGCGCAGCAGGAGGACATCGTCCTCACCGTCAACCAGACCCTGAGCGTCGACCTGACGATGCAGTTGGGAAGCATCGAGGACATCATCATCGTCGAGGGCTCACCGCTCATCGACGTCCGCAGCTCGACGCTCCAGACGACGGAACTCAACAACGAGATCCTGATGGAGGTGCCGACCCAACGCAGCATCCGGGGTGTCGTGCAGTTGGCGCCCGGCGTCCACTCCCAGAACGCGGACGGCAGGCAACCTTCAGCCTTCGGTTCGCCCGGCATGGGCGTCCAGTTCTCGGTCGATGGAGTCGTCATCAACAGCCCGGAGGCGGGCGAGAGCGAAGTGCCTCTCGGCTTCTTCTCAGTCGAGGACGTCACCGTCCTCGGCGCCGGCGCCTCGGCCGAGTACGGCGGCTACACCGGCGTGATCGTCAACGTGACGACGAAGCAGGGCTCGAACGACCTGAACGGTCTGGTCGACCTGCAACTCGCCGACAACGACTGGCAGTCCCAGAACACGAACGACCCCGATCTGCAACGCAGCGGCAGCGACCGCACGGATACGGAAGTCCACTTCGACATCGGCGGACCGGTGCAGCGCGACAAGGCGTGGTTCTTCACCTCGTTCAAGTACTACCAGCAGGACTCGAAGGCCAGCGGCGACCATGTCAACGCCCCGACCAACGAGAGGCCCCGCATCCTCGGCAAGATCAACTGGACGCCGACACAGGAAAAGATCTTCAGCGGCATGCTCGAGTACAGCACCCGCGACCAGGCCTACCAGGGCGCGGACGAGGGTGACTTCATCGCCCCTGGGGCCACCGTCAGCCTGGAGGGGACCCAGTACCTGTTCAACTTCAACTACACGGACATGCTGTCCCAAAACACGCTGCTCGATCTGAAGTTCGGCGGCTATCGCCAACGTCAGTCCGAGACGCCCGACGGCGGCGATACGCCCGCCCGCTACGACATCTATGAAGACCGCCTTACCGAGAACTGGTGGGGGCCCTTCAATGCCAACCGGGAGCGCTACCAGCTCCTTGCCTCGGTCAGCCACTTCACGGATGACTTCATCCGCGGCGAGCACGACTTCAAGTTCGGCGTCGAGCTGCAGAACACGCTGGTCAACACGCTCAACCAGTACGCGGGCGGCAAGTTCTACGAGGACTACGCCGGCGAGAACTACATCCTCTTCGAGAGCACCGGCTACGACACCTATGCCGACACCGACAAGATCGTCGGCTACGTGCAGGACTCCTGGGGAATCAACGACCGGGTGAGGCTGAACCTCGGCCTCCGGGCCAACTACTGGCGCGGGGCCGTCGAGTCGGACGTGAACGGCGTCCGCTTCGATCAGGGCAGCGTGTTCACGCCCGGCGTCGGGATCGCGCCGCGCATTGGGCTGAACATCAACCTGGGCGACAACAACGAGTCCGTGCTGAAGGCCCACTGGGGGCGCTACTACCACCAGGTCATCTCGCTGTTCTACAGCCGGCTGGCGCCGGAGAGCGACGTGACGGGCTACATCTGGAACGCCGACGACGAGGTCTGGGAGCACGACTTCACCGAAGGGCGAGGTCCCGGCCAGTGGACGATCGACGACAGTCTCAACGTGCCCCACATGGACGCCCTGGACGTCGGCTGGGAGAAGGTGCTCTCGCGTACCGTCTCGCTCGACATCACGGCGACCTATCGCACGAACGACAACTTCCTGGACGGCGTGAACCTCACCGGCGAGTTCGAGCCCACGCGGTACACGGATCCCGACAGTGGACGGACCTTCAACGTCTTCAACCAGACGAACGAAGGCGAAAACCGGTACTACTTCACGAACGTCAACCACTGCCAGGACTACGGACAGGCCTACAAGGAGCTCACCTGCTTCAGGAAGGTCCGCAAGTACGCCGGGATCACGGCAAGCCTCGCCAGGCGGTGGCGCAACAACTGGCAGATGCAGGCTTCGTGGACCTACGGCGAGGCAAGAGGCAGCGACAACAACGGCTGGTACGAGTTCCTGGAAGGAAGAGGCTCCCAGCTCGGCAGTTCGACCTTCTTCCGCGACCCGAACGACCAGATCAACGCCTACGGCAACCTGACGATCGATCCAACGCACCTGATCAAGGTTCTGGGCAACGCCCGACTCCCGGGCGGGGTCGTCGTCGGCGGCTACCTCTCCTACTTCTCGGGCAACACCTATAACCAGCTCATCAGGGTGGAAGACGTCGATCAGACTTCGGACATCTACGGCTACCCGGCGGGCTCCTTCCGTCTCGACGACGGCATCAACCTCGATCTGAGGGTGGAGAAGGACTTCAACATCGGCAGTAACCGCAGGCTCGGCGTCGGCATCGATGTCTTCAACGTCGGCAACGCCGACACGGTCATCGAAGCCGAACAGACCCTGAACAGCGACAGGCCCTTCGGTGCCCCGAGGCGGCTGATACGCGGTCGGGTCTGGCGAATCGGGGCGCGCTTCCACTTCTAGCGCGACCGCGTCGGCTGGGCATCGGTGACACCCGCCTGCCAGGGGCGCGGGAGGGGGTCCCAGCGGTCGCTCGCACTTACCGGATGGATGAGAGGTGGGTGCTCGCTGCGGTCGGCTGCGCTCCGGTTGGTCGTCGGACGCTGAGAGGGCGCCGGGCGTCGCTTGCGGACAGCCGCGCTGGGACCCCCTCCCCCCCCCCTTGCAGGCGGGACGTGGTCGGGGGGCGAACCGGCGACGACTGCCGGCTGCATGGCCCCGCTTTCTCGTAGGGGATCCAGAGGGTGGCATACGCACGGACGGCACGTGAGTAGAGTTAGGCGCTGTTAGGCTTTTTCCTCGTCATGGGGCGCGGACAAACTCGTCGCGATGATGCGCTTGGCCAGGAGCGCGCCTCGCGAGTGAAGCGCGCGGGGCGGTGGATCGGGCTTGTGGTGGCCCTGGCCGTTGCCGGTGTTGTGGTGGTCGGTGTGGGGATTCGGCTGTTGTCCGGTGGGGAGATCACGGCGCCGTCGGGGCACCCGCTGGGTCGGCTTCCGGCCGGGGTCGGGCCCGGTGACCTGAGTCTCCTGCTCATCACGCTGGACACGACCCGGGCGGATCGCATCGGGGCTTACGGGTTCGCTGATATCGAGACGCCGCACATGGACCGGCTGGCGGCGGAGGGGGTGCTGTTCGAGCAGGCGGAGGCGGTGGCGCCGCTGACCTTGCCGGCGCATTCGTCGATCTTCACCGGACAGTTCCCGCCGGCTCACGGGGTCAGGGACAACGGCGCCTTCTACCTGGGCGACGAGCACGTCGTTCTGGCCGAGATCCTGAGGGACGAGGGGCTGCGTACCGGCGGTTTCGTGGCGGCGTTCGTGCTCGACGCGAAGTGGGGGATCGCCCAGGGCTTCGACCACTACTTCGACGACTTCGACCTGAGCGACACCGTGCGGCTGGCGCTGAACGAGATCGAGCGGCCGGCGGGGGAGGTCACGGACGCCGCGTTGACGTGGCTCGACGAGGCCCCGGAGGCGCGCTTCTTCTCCTGGGTCCACTTCTACGATCCGCACTCGCCCTACGAACCGCCGGAACCGTTCGCCGAGCGCTACCGGAACCGTCCATACATCGGCGAGATCGCCTACGTCGACTCGCAGGTCGGCCGGTTGCTGGACTGGCTCGACCAGAACGGGCGCGCCGACGACACCGTCGTCATCGTGATCGGAGACCACGGTGAGAGTCTCGGCGAGCACGGCGAATCCGGCCACGGCTTCTTCGTCTACGAGGGGGCGACGCGGGTTCCCTTCATCCTTCGCGCGCCCTACGACACGATGCGGGGCCGCAGGATCGGCGATGTGGTCAGGGCGGTCGATGTCTTCCCGACCGTCCTCGACCTGCTGGCGGTCGACGCGGGCCAGGCGGAGCGGGATTCCTCCTTCGAAGGCGCAAGCATCGTCCGGCTCCTGACCGGCGCCTCCGGGCCACGGCTGCCGGCTTACGCGGAAGCCGTCTATCCGCGCTACCACTACGGCTGGAGCGACCTCGCCGCGCTGCGGGTCGACAACATGAAGTACGTCGCCGCGCCCCGGCCCGAGTTGTACGACCTGGCCGTCGACCCGGACGAGCAGAACAACCTGTACTCGGCGCGGCCCGACGAGGCGGACCGGATGGCCTCGATGCTCCAGTCCCTCGAGTCGCGATGGGCCGACGTGGCACGGCCGGCGGCGATCGAGGAGATCGACCCGGAGACCCGGGCGCGGCTCGCCGCCCTCGGCTATCTGGCCAGTTTCGGCGGCAGTACCGACGAGAGCGTGGACCGGGCCCTGCTCGCCGACCCGAAGGACCGGATCCATCTCTTCAACCTGATGCGCGACGCGCGCGAGGCTTCGCTCAAGGGAAACCGGCCGGCGGCCGTCGAAGCCCTCGAACGGGTGCTGCTCGAGGACCCGTCGGTAATCGACGCCTGGGTCCGGCTGGGCGACGAGCAGATGCGCGGCGACGACACCGGCGCCGCGATCGAGAGCTACCGGAGAGCCATCGAACTAAAGCCCGACTACGCCCACGCCGTGATCAACCTCGCCAACGCCTACCGCCGGACCGGCGCGGCGGAGGAGGCGATCCTCGGCTACGAGGAGTTCCTGCGGCTCGATCCCCGCAACGCGATCATCCACTACGAACTCGCGCGCATGCTCGTGGACCACGGCGACCTCGAGGGCGCCGAGGAGCACCTCAGGGAGGCAGCGGCCCTGTCACCGGAGATGGGCGCCGCGGTGGTCAGTCAGGGCGCCGTGGCGCTCCTCCGGTCCGATCTCGCAACCGCGGCGCAGTTGTTCGAGGAGGCGCTGACGATTCAGCCGGACGTGCGGCTCGCCCACTTCAACCTCGCCCTGCTCGCCGAACAGCGCGGCGACCCACGTGCCGCCGCCGACTTCTACCGCCGGGAACTCGACGTCCACCCGCAGAGCTACCGGGTCCAGTTCAACCTCGGCCGGCTGCTGGACAGCCTCGGCGACCGCTACGGCGCGGCCGAAGCCCTGGAGCAATCGATCGAGATCAACCCGCAGTTCGCCGTCGGCCACTTCTTCCTGGCCAAGTCCCTCGTCGACCGCAACGAACAACTGGACCGGGCGATCGAACTGGCACGTACCGGCCTGGAACTCGACCCGGGATCCGACATGGCGCCCATGGGCCACTACCTGCTCGCCGACATCTACACCCGGCTCGGCCAGCCGGAAGAAGCGCGGCGGGAACTCGCCTCGGCGCGCGCCCTGGAACGCCGGGGTTGACTGACCACTGGGTGCGCCGGCGTCCTCGCCGGCATCAAGCGCGATGCCGCGGAGCGGCGAGCCCGTGCTATCGCCTCGCCCTCATTCTCCTCCTCATCGCCTGCTCTCCAAACCCCGACCCCGCCACCTCGACGTCCCAGGCGCCGATCTTCATCGACGCCGCCCCCGCCGCGAACCTCGACTTCGTCTACTTCAACGGCATGTCCGGCGAGCACTACTTCAACGAGATCATGGGCGGCGGCGCCGCACTGTTCGACTTCGACAACGACGGCGACCTGGACGTCTACCTCGTCCAGGGCCGGATGCTCGGCCCGGACCTGACCTTCCCGCCGCCTCCCGGAACGCCGCTCACCGATCGCCTCTACCGCAACGACCTGGAGCCGGGAGCCACCGGCGCCGACCTCCGTTTCACCGACGTCACCGACGCAAGCCGCATCGAAGCCGGCGGCTACGGCATGGGCATCGCGACCGGCGACTTCGACAACGATGGCTGGACGGACCTGTACGTCACGAACTTCGGCTCCAACCAGTTGCTGCGAAACCGCGGCGACGGCACCTTCGACGACGTCACGGTCGCCTCGGGCGCCGACGATCCCCGCTGGTCCGTCGCCGCCACGTTCTTCGACTTCGACCGCGACGGCTGGCTGGACCTCTATGTCGGCAACTACGTCGACTACTCGCTGGCTGACAACACGCCGTGCCCGCTTCCGAGCGGTGTGTTGACCTACTGCGCCCCCGGCGCCTACCGGCCCGCGGCGGACAGCCTGTTCCGCAACCGGGGCGACGGCACCTTCGAGGACGTGTCGACGACCTCGGGAATCGGCACCGAGCCCGGTTCGGGGCTGGGGGCCGTTGCCGCCGACTTCAACGGCGACCGCTGGATCGATCTCTACGTGGCGAACGACCTGATGTGGAACCGGCTCTGGATCAACCGGGGCGACGGCACCTTTGCCGACAACGCCCTCCTGGCCGGAGTCGCCGTCAACCGCGAAGGCCAGCCCGAGGCCGGCATGGGCGTCGACGTCGCGGACTTCGACGGCGACGGCGACCCGGACATCGTCGTCAGCCACCTGGAACAGGAGACGAACACCCTCTACGTCAACGGCGGCGCCGGACTGTTCCGGGACCAGTCGGCGTCGAGTCAACTCGGGCCGCCGAGCCTGCCGTTCACCGCCTTCGGCATCGGCTGGATCGACTACGACAACGACTCCTGGCTCGACGTACTCGTCGTCAACGGCGCCGTGATCGGCATGGACGCGCTGATCCGGGCGGGCGACCCCTATCCGCTGCGACAGACCGACCAGCTCTTCCGCAACCTCGGCGACGGCAGCTTCGCGGAAGTCACGGCCGAGGCCGGCGCGGTCTTCGAGTCGTCCGAAGTCAGCCGCGCCGCCGCCTTCGGCGACCTCGACAACGACGGCGACCTGGACGCCGTCGTCGTCAACAGCAACGCGCCGATCCGCCTGCTGCTCAACCAGGTCGGCCAGGACGAGCGGTGGCTGGGCCTGAGGCTCGTGGCCCACGACCGCGACGCGCTGGGCGCCCAGGTCCTGATTCACCGGCAAGACGCACCGCCGATATGGCGCCACGTCCACACCGACGGCAGCTACGTCTCCGCCCGGGACCCCCGCGTGTTGGCCGGCCTCGGCAGCGAAGACGGCGCCGCGGTCACCCAGGTCGAGGTCCGGTGGTCGGACGGCACGGTCGAGCGCTGGACGGACGTGCGGCCGGGCGCGTACGGGACGCTCGTTCAGGGAGAGGGAGAGACGATCGCTTCGCGCGAACCGGCCGCTCCGCTTGGGTAGTCTGCGGACGCAGTAGTCTCCCGGAAAGGGCGCGCGAGATGACTGGAGAACTCCCCCGGAGAGGGCCGGCCGGCCTCGCGTCGAACGCGGCAGTCCGAAGAGCGTTTACCGTGCTGACGGTCGGATTCGTCTCCGGCATCAGTCTGATCATCGGCGAGGTGGCCCTTGTCAGCCTGGCCTTCTCGGGACAGCTCGCCCCTTACCTGTCCCAGGGCATCGGGCTGATCCTGTTCGGCACCGCCGCCGCCTGCGTGGTGACCGGGCTCAGAAGCGGCTTTGCGGGCGCCGCCGCCGGGCCCACGATGGCGACGATGATCGCCCTCGGGGTGATCGGCGGTTCGCTCACCGCTACCGGCGACGAGCTGCTGCCAACGATGGTCGCGATCATCGTTCTGGGTTCGGTCGCGACGGCGGCCTGCGCCCTCCTCATCGAGCGCTTTCGCCTCGCCAACCTGGTGCGCTTCTTTCCCTACCCCGTTTCGTCCGGCTTCGTCGCCGGCACGGGCGGACTTGCCTGCGTCGTGGCTCTGAGGCTCATGGGCGTGCGACTCGACGCCGAAGCACTCGCGTCGCTGTTCGATCCGCTCGTCGTCACGAACTGGGGCGTCGGCGTCGCCTACGGCCTCGGCCTGTACTTCGCCAGCCGCCGCTGGCCCAGCCCCCTGCTGATGCCGGGGAGCTTCATCGCCGGCACGGGCCTCCTGCACTTCGGCATGGCGCGTTTCGGTGTCTCGACCCAGGAGGCGCAGGACAGGGGCCTCCTGTTCGCGGGCATCTCGGGATCGGACCTGTGGCCGCCCATGGCACTCGACGATGCGGCGCGCATCGACTGGAGCGCGGTCGGCCCTCAGATTCCGAACATCCTCGTCCTGATCCTGGTGACCCTGCTCTGCACCGCCCTGTACATCGGCGGCATCGAGCTGGCGTCCGGTCAAGAGCTGGACTGGAACCGGGAGTTCGGCGCCGTGGGACTTGGAAGCCTGGCGGCCGGTCTCGGCGGCGCGCCGCCCGGCACGTACGTCGTTCCGACCTCTCTCCGCAACCTGATGCTCGGCGCCGGCCTCAAGTCGACCAGCATCGCGGTGGCGGTGGTGACGGCCTCGCCGCTGATCTTCGGCGATGTCCTGCTCACGCTCGTGCCCGTGCCGCTCATGGGCGGGGTCCTGCTGTTCACGGGCGTGGCATTGCTCGACCAGTGGCTGCTCAAGGTCCGCAAGCGCCTGCCGCCGAGCGACTACGCGATCATCCTCGTGATCTTCGTGACGATCCTGGCCCTGGGATTCCTCGAAGGCGTCGCCATCGGCATGCTGATCACGATCCTCTTCTTCGTCGTGCGCCTGAGTCGGGTCGATGTCGTCGATGCCACCTTCTCCCTGCGGGAGGAGCGGAGCCACCGCGTACGCCCGATACCGGACCGGGCGATCCTGCGGGCCGAGGGATCGCGGGTGCGGGGCTACAGGCTTCGGGGCTACATCTTCTTCGGCGCCGGCTATCCGCTGGCGGACCGGCTCCAGGGGTCACTCGGCGAAGAGCCCGGGCCTGCGTGCATCGTGCTCGACTTCAAGGCCGTATCCGGCCTCGACTTCTCGACCGTCAGCGCCATGTGCCGCTTCATCCTGGCCGCTCGCCGCGCCGGCACGCAGGTGGTCATGAGCAAGGCGCCCGCCACGCTCGAGAAGGAGCTGCAGCGGAATCTGCCGCCGCCGGTCTTCGGCGGCGTCGTGTTCGCTCCCGATAACGATCAGGCGCTGGAACACTGCGAGGACGTGCTGATCTCCTCCTACGAGCCACCCGACGACGCGGAAGGCGGAGAGCCTTCCCTGCTGGAGGCCGTGGGCGCCGACCTGGAGCGTCACCTCGACCGGCAGGTCCTCTTCGAGGAGCTCGTCGGCGATCTCCGGGACTGGCTGGACACCCGCGAGCACGCCGAGGGCGACGCTCTCCTCGCCGCCGGCGAGTCCAGCGACACGCTTCAGTTGATCACCGCCGGACGAGCCTCCGTGTTCGACGCCGACGGCGCGCGCCACCGCCAACTGGGCCCCGGAGACGCGGTCGACCCCCGGGCGCCCGTCGCCGCCCCGACAGCGGCAGCCGAGGTCGTCGCCGACGAGCCCTGCACGACGGCGACACTGACCGCTTCCGCCCTGCGGCTGCTCGAGGAGAGCGACCCGAAGCTCACAGCGAGGCTGTATCGCTACCTGCTGAGCTCCGGCGCGCGAACGGCCGACTGAATCGCTGGCCGCAACCGGAGCGCGCGACGCAAGCTCCTAGCTTGCGACCCTCCAGGTGAATAGAGTGTCCTCCAGGCGACTGGAGGCCGCTCAATGTCGAACACCCACCAACCGGGTTCTCCGGACGGCCCGCCCCGCGAAGAGCCGGTAGCGATCATCGGCATGGCCTGCCGCTTCCCCGGCAGCAAGGACCTCGCCGGCTACTGGAGACAGCTCCTGGGCGGCGAGAACGCGGTCGTGGAAGGCCCGCCCGGCTCCGTCATCGGGCGCCCGGGGCGGCAGTTCCCCCAGTTCGCCGCCAGCAACGAGGCCATCCGTTTCGGGGCGTACGTCGAGGATCTCGACCTGTTCGACGCGGAGTTCTTCCGCATCTCTCCGATCGAGGCGCAGATGCTCGACCCCCAGCAGCGCATGATGCTGGAGGTGAGCTGGTGGGCCCTCGAGGACGCGGCCATCGACCCCGGGAGCCTCAAGGGCAGCCGCACCGGCGTCTATGCCGGCATCAGCATCATGGACTACCGGGACATGGCGATCTCGGATCCCGGCACGAGCGAAGCCGCGGCCGGGCTCTACGCCGCCACCGGCAACGCGCTGAACACGGCGATCGGCCGGGTCTCCTTCGTTCTCGGCCTGGAAGGGCCGTCGATGGCGATCGACACCGCCTGCTCATCCTCGCTGGTCGCCATCCACCAGGCCGTGGCCGGGCTCCAGCGTGGCGAGGCGGACCTGGTTCTGGCCGGCGGCGTCCACGCCCAGTTCGCCGGACGGCCGCTCGAGCTGCGCGCCAACGCGGGAATGCTGTCGCCCACGGGCCAGTGCTGGACCTTCGACGCGGCCGCCGACGGTTTCGTCTCCGGCGAGGGCTGCGGCCTGATCGTCCTCAAGCGCCTCAGCGACGCTAAGGCGGACGGTGACCGGATCTGGGCCGTCATTCCCGGCTCGGCGGTCAACCAGGACGGCGCCAGCCAGGGCTTGACCGTGCCCAGCGCTCCCTCCCAGGAGAAGGCGATGGAGGAGGCCCTGAAGCGTGCCGGCGCCTCCCCCTCCGACGTCGACTACCTGGAGGCCCACGGCACCGGCACGATCGTCGGCGATCCCATCGAGCTGAACGCGGCGGCAGCCGTCTACGGACGCGAGCGCGACGAGGAACACCCCCTTCTGGTGGGTTCCGTCAAGACGAACATCGGACATCTCGGACCCGCTGCCGGCGTCGCAGGCCTGATCAAGGCGGTCCTGGCGATGAGGCACGGGGTCATCCCCCGTCACCTGAACTTCAGCGATCCGAATCCCAACATCGACTGGGACCGCCTGCCCGTTCGGGTCACCGACGGAATGACGGACTGGCCCCTCCACTCCGACCGGCCACGGCTGGCCGGCGTCAACTCGTTCGGCTGGTCGGGAACCAACGGCCACGTGCTGGTGCAGGGCTACGACGAGCTGGAGGCCGAAGCTGGCGCCGCTCGCGCATCCTTCCCCGCCAGCGTCCGCCTGCCCGTCAAGGTCCGGACGGTGCCGGGCGAGGAACCGCTCGGGGAACCGGGTACACGCGAAACCCGCTTCCTGCCGCTCTCGGCCCGGTCGCCCGGGGCCCTGCGCGACGTGGCCGGTCGCTACCTGTCCTGGCTCGCCGAACAGACGGACCCGGAACTCTCCGACCTGGCCTGGACGGCCGCGACCGGCAGGAGCCACTTCGCGCACCGGGCCGGCCTCGTGTTCAGCGACCTGGGAACCAGCGCGGCAGAAGGTCCGGAAGCCGGCGATTCGCGCCCGGCCTACCCAGTTTCTGCCGCGCTCGCCCAGCTCCGGCAGCAACTGGAGGGCCTTGCCGCCGGAGAAGGCGGCGAAGCGCCCCGAGCAGCGCAGAAGGTGGCCTTCGTCTTCACCGGCCAGGCCAGTCAATGGCCCGGAATGGGCAGGGCCCTGTACGAACGGGAGCCCGTGTTCCGCTCCGTGCTCGACCGCTGTGACCGGCTGCTCGCCGAGGATCGCGAGGTCTCGCTGCTGGACGTCATGTTCGGAGAGAACGGGACCGACGGCCTGCTCGACGAACCGACCTGGACCCAGCCCGCCATCTACTCCCTGGAGTGCGCTCTGGTCGCACTCTGGGACAGCCTGGGCGTCCGGCCGAGCGTCGTCGTCGGCCACAGCCTGGGCGAGATCGCGGCGGCGCAAGCGGCGGGCGGCTTCACCCTCGAGCAGGGTCTTCAATACGCCTCAGCCCGCGGCACTCTGATGGGCGCCACGCGGGCCGACGGCGCGATGGCCGCCGTCTTCGCCCCCGCCTCCCGCGTCGCCGAAGCGGTGGCCGAGCACAACGCCGGCTCGGACGACGCGGACCTCTCGGTCGCCGTCGACAACGGAGCGCAGCAGGTCGTGAGCGGGCCGGCCACCGAACTCGACGCGGTCCTCGCCCGCTTCGAAACCGAGGGCGTCAAGACGCACCGGCTGCGGCGGAGCCCCGCCTACCACAGCGCCCTGATCGAGCCGGCCCTGGACGAGCTGGAAACAGCCGTCCGGGAGATCGCGCCCTCGCCTCCGGCTCCCTCCGTCCCCCTGGTCAGCAACATCACGGGCCGCCTGCTCGACCCGGACGACCGGATGGACGCCGCGTACTGGCGTCGCCACGCCCGCGAGTCGGTGGCGTTTCGGGCCAGCGTCGAGACCCTGGCGGGGATGGGAGTGGACGCGGTCGTGGAGATCGGCCCCCACGCTGTACTGGGCCCCGTGGTCTCGATGATCTGGCCCGCGTCCGCGCCGGCGGGATCACCGCCGGTTCTCGCCAGTCTGCGGCGTCCACCCCGCGACGCCGAGGAGCCGCCCATCGACACCAGCGGCGGCTTCACCGAGGCCGTTGCCGGCGCCTGGGAGGCGGGCCTCGACATCGAGTTCGAGGGTCTGTTCGCCGGCGAGGAGCGACGCCGGATCACCCTGCCCGGCTATCCCTTCCAGCGCGTCCAGCACTGGGTCCGGACATCGAAGCGCCGACACAAGGCCGACGGACATCCGCTGCTCGGCGTCCGCCACGAGTCGCCCCGCGGCGAGGTCATGTTCGAGACGGAAGTGTTCGCCTCGGATCCCGCGTGGCTGCTGGATCACCTGGTCTACGAGCAGGTGGTCGTCCCCGGCGGGCTCCACGGCGGCATGGCGGTCTCGGTGGCGCTGAGCCATGCCGACGGGCCGGCGGTCGTCGACGAACTGCAGATCTACAGCCCGCTCATGCTCGACGAGGAGGATCCCGAAAGCGGAGTGGGCGGCGGGGGCCGCACCCTGCAGTTCGTTCTGGACGGCTCGGACGACCTCGCGGAACGCCCCTTCGAGATCTTCACGAAGGGGGAGGGCGAGGAGGGCTGGACCCTTCACGCGGGCGGTCGACTCTCCTCGGGGAGGTCGGACGTCGAACCGCTTCCCCCGCTCGACGTGGAGGCGCTCAAGGCCGAGCTGACGCCCCAGGATCCGGTGGAGTTCTACGCGATGCGGTCCGCGACGGGCATCTACCTCGGCCCGTCGTACCACACGATCGAATCCGCCTGGGCAACGGAAGGAGAGTCCCTGGCCACGCTCGCGCTCAACGATTCGGTCGACGCGACGGGGATGGAACTGCATCCCCTGCTGCTGGACGGCTGCTTCCAGGTCCTGTCGCTGGCCCGCCACCACACCGTTTCCGAGCAGGGGGCGGTGTACATGCCGTTCGGCTGGCAGAGGCTGTGGGTGGCGGGACCGATGCCGACCAGGCTCCTCTGCCACGCAACCGTGAGGACATCCGCCGCGCGTAACGGAGAGGACACCGCATCTTCCGAGCCGCCCGAAGTCGTGACGGGGGACGTTCGGTTCTACTCCACCGAAGGGGCGCCGCTCGGCGGACTGTTCGGCTTCACCGTCAAGCGAGCCACCCGCGGCGCCCTTCTCTCGGCCAGGGCCGGGATGAAGGACCTGCTGTACGAGGTCGCCTGGCGGGAGCAGCCGCTGGACGGAAGCCTGCCGGCCGCGGACTTCCTGAGCAGCCCGGCGATGGTCGCCGACCAGTCGCGCACCCTCGCCGAGCACCTGGCGGATCGCGATGTCGAAGCGGCGGACCGGGTCACCCTGCTCCGGGACCTCGAGCGGCTGTCCCAGGCCTACGTCCTCTCGGCGCTCGAGGGATTGGGATGGCAGCGCCGGGCGGAGGCGGAGGTCTCCCCCGAGGATCTTCGCCGCGAACTGAACGTCGTCGATGAGCACCGGCGCCTGTTTCACCGGCTCCTGGCCATCCTGTTCGAGGCGGACATCCTGCGTCCTGCCGGCGGGGGCTACGTCGTAGCGGCGGGAGCCGGAGAAGCGCTCCCGGACGAAGCCCTGGCGGACCCCGAACGGCTCGCCGACGAGCTTCGGGACAAGCACCCCCACGGCTCCAACGAGCTCGGCCTGCTCAGCCGCTGCGGCCCGGCTCTCGCCGAGGTGCTCCTGGGAAGCACGGATCCGATGACGCTGATGTTCAGCGACGAAGGGCCCGGCGCGGCGGGCGTGTACCTCCAGGCGCCGGCCAACCGCTCCGCGAACCGGATGCTCGGAGACGCGGTCGACGCGGCCATCTCCGGCCTGCCGGAGGATCGCCGGCTGCGGGTACTGGAAGTCGGAGCGGGTACCGGATCCGCCACCGAGGCGGTTCTCCCGCGCCTGCCTGCCGACCGGGTCGACTACACCTTCACCGACATCTCGGCGGGCTTCTTCTCGCAGGCCGAAGAACGCTTCGCCGCGACCGGCGCGCCGATCGAGTACCGGCGCCTGGACATCGAGGCGGATCCGG
>VYDI01000023.1:0-35277 GCA_009843505.1 Holophagales bacterium
GTGTAGATCGAAGCGTGGCGCAGGCCGTAGTCGACCCGGCCGAGGTCGAGGCGGCGCGAGAGCATGGCGCTCTGGCCGGTGGCGTCGATCATGATCCGGCCGGCGAGTTCCACCGCCCCTCCGTTGCCATCCGCCGCGGCGCGTACGCCGACCGCGTGGCCGTCCTCGAACAGCACATCGCGAACGTTGACGCCGCGGTGAACTTCCGCGCCCTGCCCGGCCGCCGTGTCCATCAGCAGTTGATCGAACTCGGAACGGCGCACCTGCCAGGTGCGGGCGCTGTCGTCCCCCGGCCGTTCGTTCTCGAAGTAGAACGGCATGGACGCCTTGCCGGTCCTCGTGAAGAACTGAACCGAGTGCTTCTCGACGAAGTGGCTCTCCTGCATGGCCCGAAGGGCGCCCATCTTCTCGAACACTCCGTGGGTATCCGGCATCAGCGATTCGCCGATCTTGAAGACCGGCCCGGACTCGCGTTCGAGCAGCAGCGTGCGCAAACCGCCACGCGCGGCGATCGCCGCCGCCGCCGAGCCGCCCGGCCCGGCGCCGATCACGATCACGTCGTAGGAAGGTGCGGCGAACATCGCGGCGAGTCTACGGCAGGGAATCGACGCCGACCACCGGCAACCTGGAGGGCATCCCCACGTAGTGCCCATGTTGTAGCCTGCGCCCACTTACTGGCTCCTGTCGGACCCGATTCGTCTCGTCCGCCTGTCCGCAGCCTCGAGAGGTACCTGCCGATGCACTTCACTCCTGCCCCGTTTCTGACCGTCACTCTCCCGCTGGCGCTCATCGCCGGCGCCGCGGTGGCCCAGGATCCCGATGACCCGGACTCCACCGTCACCGACGAGATCACCGTCACCGCGCAGCGGGTCGAGGAGGCCATCCAGGACGTGCCGATCTCGATCATCACCCGCTCGGGCGAAGAACTCGAGCAGCAGGCGATCGGCGACGTTCAGGCTCTGGCTGAGGCATCACCCGGCGTCGTGATCTCCGGCCAGAGCCCGACCACGGGCGAAGTGGCCATCTACATTCGCGGCATCGGCTCGAGCACGCTCGGCATCGGCACCGAGCCGACGGTCGGCTACTACGTGGACGGCGTCTACATGCCGCGGCCCCAGGCTGCGGTGAACCCCTTCCTCGACCTGGAACGGATCGAGATCCTGCGTGGACCCCAGGGGACGCTATGGGGACGCAATTCGACCGCCGGCGCCGTCAACGTCGTCACCCGGGCGCCGGAGGGACAGTTCCATGGACGTCTCTTCACGTCGTTCTCCGAGTACGACTCGAGCGAACCGGCCGACGGGCGCCGCTACGGCATGTCGCTGACCGGCCCGGTATCGGCCAAGGTCTGGGGCCGTTTCACGGGCGCCACGGCCCAGGTCGAGGATCCGACCTACAACGACTTTCTGGGCGCAAGCGCCGACAACTTCGACGGCGTCACGCTGCGGGGTTCGCTCACCTTCCTGCCCTCCGACTCCCTGACCTTCACGATTCGCGCCGACAGCACGGACGACGACGCACACGCGAACTTCCCCTTCAAGCCGTTCGAGGTGTCCCCCTACAGCACGGTGGGAACACTGAACCGGTTCTACGGGTACTCCGAGCCGGCCGACGTCCATCGCATCTCGACCGAGACCCCGGCGCTGTCCCTCTACGAGGAGTCCGGCTTCTCGTTGACGGTGAACAAGGCGATGGCGAGCGGCACGAGCCTGACCTCGATCAGCAGCTGGCGCGAGTTCGATTCACGGCGAGACGCGGACATCGACGGCTCACCACACGTCTTCGTCACCAACGCCGCAACCCTCAACTCCCAGTGGTGGTCGCAGGAGCTACAGCTCAGCGGCGCCAGCGAGCGCGCCAACTGGGTGGCCGGCGCCTATGCCTTCGACGAGGAGAGCGGGACGCACGTCAACAACATCACCGACACGGCACTGCTCGGCGTCTGGCTGTTCGCGAACAGTCCCCAGACCTTCCTCTTCGACCCGACGAACTACTGTTCGCTTGGCTTCCTGGCGCCGCCGTTCCTGTGCGGCCCGGCCTACTACAACGCCATCGCACCGTTTATCGGCCTTCCCCTTCCGGGAACCCCGACGCCACTGCCGTTCGAGAGCAACGTCGACTCGTCGCTCTACGCGGCCTACGGCCAAGTCGACTGGCATCTTGGCGACCGGGTCAGCCTGACCACCGGAGCCCGCTACACGGCGGACGAGAAGGACCACAGACAGGCCGCCCTCAACTTCCAGACATTCATGCCGGAACTCCAGCAACTCAGCGACAGCTGGAGCGCGTTGACGCCAAAGCTGGGGCTCGAGGTCCGCCCCCGGGAGAACGTGATGCTCTACGGCGCGGTGACCGCCGGCTACAAGAGCGGCGGCTACAACTCGGTCTCGCTGCAACCGGCCTTCGACGAGGAGACGGTGACGAGTTTCGAGATCGGCATCAAGTCCTCCCTCGCCGACCGCAAGGTGAGGATCAGCGCCGCCGCCTTCAACTACGACTACGACGATCTGCAGGTGGCGGTGCTCTACCCTGATCGCTCGGTGGTCGAGAACGCGGCCAAGGCTCGTATCCGGGGTCTCGACTTCGAACTCTCGGCACGGCCGAACCCGCGCTTCGCCTTCGATCTCTCGCTGGAACTCCTCGACGACGAGTTCACCCGGTTCACGACGCTCGATCCCTTTCTCCAGGCCCAGTTCGTGGAGCAGTTGCTGGCCGCGGGCCTGATCGATCCGAGCCAGGTGCTTCTGGGCGGCGGCGGCGCGCTTCCGATCGAGCCTAGCGACCTCTCCGGTAACGGGCTGCCGCGGGCGCCCGATTTCTCCGCCACCGCCTCATTGCGCTACACGTTCGACCTCGGCAGCAGCGGTTCGCTGACCGCGCGCGGCGAGTACCAGCACACCGACGACGTGGCCTTCGACGCCTTCGAGCGCTTCATCCAGCCCTCCTACGGCCTCTTCCACGCCCAGTTGCGCTGGACCTCGGCGCAGGGCCGGATGTTCCTGGCGGCCTACGGACGGAATCTCGGCGACGAGGAGTACCGGCTCAGCCAGTTCTTCGTGAACTACACGGGGTCGCTCGCGGTCTGGGCGCCGCCGACTGAGGTCGGCCTGCAGCTGGGCTTCGACTTCTAGGAGCCTCCGTCGCAGAACGCAGCGAAGCAAGTTCGCGGCGCAGGCTCCGCCGTGGGGACGGGATGGGCCGAAACACCGAGCCTGCGAGGCGTTTCGGGGCGCTAGGCGCCAGGTAGCGGCCGCGTCTACCGCTACGTGTAGCGGGCGCCTCGGTACTGCTCGTCGTAGAACCGCGGCAGGAGCTGATCCACTCGCAACAGGCCGCCCTCGCTGAGATCCACCCGTTCCGGACCGACCGTGGCCAGTCCTTGCTCGGTCAGGCTGCCGAAGGCTTCGGCGTAGTCCTCCACGACGTCGACTCCGAACTTCCGCTCGAAGGCTCCGCGCTCCAGCCACCCTCTCTTGAGCTGCAGGATGATTTCGCGGGTCAGCCGCTCGCGCGCCGTCGTGGCCAGGGCCCGGCGCGTGGCAAGACCGCCTTCGTCGATCGCGGCCAGGTAGCCGTCCCAACGATCGTGGTTCTGCATGTGGACGCCGCCCATGTGACCGAACGACGAGACGCCGATCGGGATCATGTCGGCGCCACTCCACACCTCGCGCGCGTAGACGAACTTGCAGCCCCGATCACGCCTCATCATCGTGTAGGCGCTCCAGCGCTCGAAGCCGGCGCGCTCGAACTGCTCGAAGGCGTAGGCGTGCCACTCGCGCTTCGTGCGCCAGTCGGCGAAGGGCGGCACGCTCTCGTCGCCGCGCAGCTTGGCCTTCGAGTACACGGTGTTGAACGGCAGTTCCATCTGGTACAGGGTGATCGAGTCCGGGTCGTACTCGATCGTCAGGTCGACCGTTCGCTTCCAGCTCTCCCAGCTCTCGCCGACCATGCCGGCGATCAGGTCGACGTTCAGTTGCCGGAACTGCTGGGCACGGATCCACTCGCGTACGCGGTAGATCTCCTTCGACACGTGGGCGCGGCCGTTCTCCTGCAGGATCTCGTCATCGAAGTTCTCCACGCCGAGGCTCAGCCGGGTGACGCCGATGCTCCGGATCGCCTCCAGCTTGGACTGAGTCAGCGTCCCCGGCTCGCACTCGAAGGCCACTTCCTCGGCGCCGTCCCAGGACATTACGCCCTGGAGCCTCTCGGCCAGCGGAATCAACTGCTTGGCGGCGATGTAGGACGGCGTGCCGCCGCCGAAGTAGACGAAGTCGAGCTGACGTCCCTTGATCGCTGCCCGCTCCGCGTAGCGCTCCAGTTCCACACCCAGAGCGTCCAGGTAGCGGCCGATCTGTTCGTGGTTCTTGTCGACATACACGCGGAAGTAGCAGAACTTGCAGCGCTTCCGGCAGAACGGAATGTGGATGTAGAGGCCGAGCGAGGTGTCGGCAGCGGGCGCCCGGTCCAGCGCGGCGAAGGCCTCCGGCACGGTGGCCTCGTGCCACGCCGAGTATGGCGGGTAGTTCGACACGAAGACGGAACCAATATCCGTCGCTTCGAGGTCGAGCAGACCGGTCGCCGGCTCAGGCCTGACCATCCGCCGCGAGGCCGTCTCGTGCATTTCTTGAAAGTGCTCCGCTATCCGAAGCAGTACAGAATGCCGTCCAGGCTACCGATGACCAGGCGCTCCGAGGCCACGGCGGGCGACGCCATGATCGCCGAACCGGTGTCGAACTCCCAGACCGGCTCGCCCGTCGCCTTGTCCAGAGCGAGAACGGGTCCGCGCTTCGAACCAAGGAAGACCCGATCCCCGACGATCACCGGCGAGGAATCGAGACGCGCTCCGCTGTTCCACTCCCACTTCCGTTCGCCGGTCGCCGGGTCGAGGGCGTGGACGATCTTGTCCCGCCCGCCGATGACGACGATCTCATCGTCGGCCGCCGCGGAGGCGTAGAAGGGGAACTTCCGGATCTCGTGCTCGTAGGCCCAGACGACCTGGCGCTTCGCGAGGTCGATTCCCAACACTTCGTTCTCGTAGGTGGCGACGTAAGCCATGTCGCCGATCACTGCCGGGCTCGAGGCCGCCTGCCCGCGAAGGTCGATCTTGTGGACCGTCTCGCCCGTCTCGATGTCGATCAGCCACATGAAACCGTCGCAGCCGGAAACGGTCGTCAGTCCCCCGGCGACCGCCGGCGTGCCGTGGACGTAGCCGTCCGTCTCCACCTGCCACAGCTTCTCGCCGCTTGTCCGGTCCAGGCAGTAGAGCGAGTTGTCATAGGAGCCGATCAGCAGCCGGTCCCCTCCCTCCGGCGACTCGTGCAGCGAGACCCCGGCGTAGATCTCCCCCAGCGTCTCGAACTTCCACTTCTGCTCCCCGGTTCCGGCGTCCAGCGCGTAGACGAAGCCGTACTCGTCCCCGACGTACACGACGTCGTCGAACACGGACACGGGCGCCTTGATCGGCGTGCCGGCCTCGAAGCGCCAGAGCTCCCTGCCCTCGGCCAGTGTCAGCGCGTAGACCCGACCTTCGAAATCGCCGATGTAGACGACTCCACCGGCGATCGCCGCGGTGCTTTCGATCTCGCTCTCCGTGTCGAAGGCCCACAGCAGCTGCGGGTTCTCGGGCAGGGTCGTGCCGGCAACGCCGGTACCGAGCAAGTTGCCCCGAAACACCGGCCACGCATCCGCGGACGGCCGGAACAGCGACGTCGCCGACGCCGACTCCTGGTCTCCGCCGTCACCGGCCGCCGCTACGGAGCCGAGGAGGAAGGGCGAGCCGAGAAGAAACGACAGGCTGAGTAGGAGTCTCACGGCGTTAGCTTCCGGAAGGGCGAAGGCCTCAGAACGCCGCCCGGTAGAGCGCGAGCATATCGGAGGCGGAGGCCGACCGCGGGTTGAACTGGGCGGTCCACTGCTCGGCCGCCTGGGACGAGAGGAGGTCGAGGTCCGCCTCCAGCACCCCCAGATCCCGCAGTGTGGCGGCGACACCGGCGCTGTCACGGAGCTCGGCCCACAGCTTCGCGAGCCGCTCGCTGGCGACGCCGTTCCCGGGGACGGAACCGAAGGCGAGCCGAGCCAGTCCTCCGTATCCGGGTCCATCCGCCCCCCCGTTGAACCGCATGACGTGATCCAGCATCACCGCTACCGCCACGCCGTGGGTGATGTCGTAGCGCGCGGTCAAGGGGTTGGCAAGACCGTGGGCGGCCCCCAGCATGGAAGCCTCGATGGCGGCGCCCGCAAGATGGGCGCCCAGCAGCATCTCGCCCCAGAGCTCGACCTGCTGGGCTTCACCGCCGTCTCGCCCAACGCTCCCGCCGCTCGGCGCCTGCGCATCGACCACCGCATCGAACCCCTTCAGCAGACGCGCGAAGCCCTCCGAGGCGAACATCCGCGAGTACGGGTTGGCCGCCGTGCAGACGAAGCTCTCCAGGGCGTGCGACAGGGCATCCAGGCCGGTTGCCGCCATCACTTCGGAAGGTGCCGTGCGAACCAGTTCCGGGTCCAGCAGGGTAGCGACGAAGCGTGCCTTCGGGTCGCCGCAGGCCATCTTGCGATGGTCGTCCTCACGCGAGATGACGGCGAAGGATTGCGCCTCGCTGCCGGTGCCCGCCGTGCAGGGCACGCCGATCGAAGGGAGCATCGGCTTCGCCGCCTTGCCGAAACCCCAGTAGTCCTCCATCCGGCCGCCGTTCGTGAACACGAAGTTCGCGCCCTTGGCACAGTCCATCGCCGAGCCGCCACCGAGACCGATCAGGAAGTCCGCTTCGTGAGCCCGCGCCGCCCCGGCCGCGGCCGCCACGTTCCGCTCGCCGGGGTTTTCCTCGACATCGTAGAAGACGGCGACCTGGAGATCGGCGCCCAGGAGGGCGACGGACGCCCGGTGAACATGGCCGGCGGCGGCTACCCCGGGATCGGTGACGACCAGTACCCGCCTGCCGCCGAACTCCAGCGCGACCTCACCGATCAGGTCGATGACACCGGCGCCATAGAGGACCCGGCCCGAGGCCGTGTCGATGCTCCAGGAATCGCTCGTTTCGAGCGGTCGCTGGCCTCGCTTGATCGGCACCGCCCCGGAAGCGCGAAGCGTCTACTTCGAGCCGATGGCGAACACGTCCGAACGTGTCGCCACGTAGATTCTCCCGTCCTCCGCGACCGGGGTCGTGTAAACGGCCGAGCCCATGTTGTGCTCGGCAATCACCTTCTCCTCCCGGCCGGCCTCCAGGACGACGATGTCGCCGTCCTCGTCGCCGAGGTAGACCTTGCCGTCCGCCACGAAGGCCGAACCCCAGACCGCGGCGAAGGTGTCGTGCGTCCAGAGATGCTCACCGGTCTCCACGTCCAGGACGTAGAGGAAGCCGCTCAGGTCCGGGATGTAGAGCAGGCCGTCGGAGATCGCCGCGGTCGAGATCGTCCGGTTGAAGTCCTCGTTGCCGAAGTGCCAGACGGCAGCGCTGTCGGTCGCGTCTCCCTCGACGTTGGCGTCCATGGCGTAGAGGTGGCCAGGGCCTTCTCCGTGCTCTGGATCCTGACCGACTCCGAGGTAGAAGCGGTTGTTGTAGAAGACCGGCGTCGAGATGATGTTGTTGCGGGTGCCGGCGCCGCCGAGTTCCCAGATCGAGTCCTTGGGGTTCAGATCGAACTTCCACAGCAGGTTGCCGGTCGCCGGCTCGTAGGTATAGAGCCAACCGTCGCCGCCCGGGAAGGCGATCTGCGGCTGGCCGTCGACCACTCCGTAGCCCGGGTTCGACCAGGAGCCGTGAAGAACCGCGTCGCTGCTGTCGAGGCTCTCCCACACCAGCTCGCCCGTGTTCTTGTCCAGCGCGATGAAGGCCGGCGAAGCCGGCGAAGGCAGGTTGATGTGCCCCTCGTCGACGCCGGCGCCGGTGACCGTGAACAGGAGGTCGCCAATGACGAGGGGCGACCCGGCGGCCAGGTTGTGCGGGAACACGTCGAGCTCGGCGATCATGTCGTATTCCCACACGATGTCGGCGTCGAGCTCCTGCCGGTACTGCTCGTCCGTCATGCCGTCGTTCACGCCGTCGCGGAAGCCGTCCACGTCGACGGCCACGACCGTGGCCCGGTTGGACACGTAGTAGACCCGTTCGTCCTCAACGTACGGCGTCGAACAGACGCCCTGTAGCGGCCAGTCGTTGACTCGCCCGGCCCCCAGCTTGTCGTGCGTGGCCTGCCAGAGAAGGGCGCCCGTCTCCTTGTCGAGCGCGATGAGGACGCCCTTGTCGCCCTCGATGCCGGGCCGGCGAAGCCCCTCGTTGTTCGTGCCGGCGTACACCCGACCGCCGTGGATCACGGGGCCGGCGTAGGTCTGCGAACCCACCTTGGCCCGCCAGACGATGTTCTCGCCGGATCGGACGTCCCATTCGGTGGGCAGGTTCCTGGCGGCGGACACCATGTTCCGGGCCGGAGTGTTGCCGAACATCGCCGGCGGCTCGTTCGCCGCGGCGATCGCGGTGGCCGCCACCAGGGCCGCCAGTGCGAGTCGGAGGGAAAGGGAGATTCGGGTCTTCATGAGCTTGGTCCGTGGCTGTCAGGGGGGTCCGTCGCTGTCAGACGTCCGCGCCGCCGCCCGATGTCCGGGCAACCAGCGCGTAGAGTGTTTCGCTGGTCGCCAGGTAGACGACCGAGCCATCCGTGGACGGCGAAGTGTACACCGGTCGCGGCATCGCGATTTCCGCCAGAACCTCCAGCGTTCGGCCATGCCTCAGCACAGCGACATCGCCCTCCGTGTCGGCGGCGTAGACCTTGCCGTCGGCGACCAGGGGTGAACTCCAGAACGGCGACAACGAATCGTAGACCCAGAGCTTCTCGCCCGTCTCGGCGTCGAGCGCGAACAGGAAGCCGTTCAGGTCCGCCGCGTAGACGACGCCACCGCCTACCGCCACGGTGGCGATCGCGCGGCCGAAGTCCGGATCCTGGAACCGCCAGCGCGTCCCGCTCGCCGTCACGTCATCGCTGCCTCCGGCGTCGACGGCCCAGAGGACGCCGGCCCGGAGCGACGCCTCCGGGTCCCGACCGGCCGCGACGTAGACGGTGTCCTCAAGGAACACCGGCGTGGCCACGAGGACATGTCGCGACTCGATTCGTTCCAGTTCGTCGGCGGCGAGCGCCGAGTTGCCGTCGAACCGCCAGAGCGCGCGTCCTGTCGCCGGCTCGAAGGCGTAGAGCCAGCCGTCCCCGGCCGGGAAGACGATCTGCGCCCTGCCGCCGGCACGACCGTGCGACGGGCTCCCCCACTGGCCGTCGATCAACCCGGCGCCGGGGCTGCCGTCGTGCCACACCGGCCGTCCCGTCGCCCGCTCGAAGGCCGCGAAGCTGGGCGCGTCCGGCGCCGGCACCGGTCCTTCGTCGGTGACGCCGTTGCTGGTCGACACGAAGACGAGATCGCCCGCGACCAGCGGCGTCGAAGCCGCCATGTGCTTCGGGAAGACGCCCCACTCGCCGACCATGTCGAACGACCAGTCGACGACGCCGTCAAGGCCGGCAACGACCAGCTCCCCCCGGTTCGAGACGTAGTAAAGCCGTTCGCCATCGAACGAGGGCGTCGAGCAGACCCCCTGCAGCGGCCAGTCGTTCGCGTCGCCGGTCGGGAGCTTCTCGTGGGTGATCTGCCAGCGGAAACCGCCGTCCCGGCGGTCGAAAGCCATGACGACGCCGCGGTCGCCGGTCACCGCTGGATCCCGGGGTCGTTCGTTGTTCGTGCCGACGACGATCAGGTCACCGGCGATCGTCGGGCCGCCGTAGGTCACCGTACCGAGTTCGGCGGACCACCGCACGCCTTCACCCGAGGCGACGTCCCAGGTCGCGGGCAGGTTCTCCGCCGTCGCTACCCGGTTGCGCCCAGGATTCGGATCGTCGGGCCGAAGCGCACCGACCCACAACAGGGCGAGGACGGGCGCCGCGACGAGAGCCCTCATTGACCTTTGGCCCCGTGACCGCCCTCAGGTCCCCCGCAACCGCGGCTCGATGATGCCCAGCTCGACCGATGTCTCCACGACGGCGCGGATCGTGTCCTCGACCGGTCGGAGGGTGGCACCCAGCACCGACTCCGCCTTGCGGCTGTGGTTGATCGCCGCGGGTGGCGGCGGACCGCCGTCTTCCGGAAGCGGGGCCTCGCCGACGACGAAGGACGGGAAGGCTTGCCGGATGATGTCGGCCACCTCGGTGCCGAACCGCAGCGCCGACCGGCCGCCGCTGCCGTGCAGGATGTAGCGGCTGCCGCCGTTCGTGGCCCGATGGTCGACATCGGACTCTGCCGCCAGCCGCTCCGCCTTCACCAGGTCGCGCACGTCGATGATGTTGTAGTACATGTCGTACGGCGTCGGCCACGAGGGCTCGAGCCCAGCTGCGAGCCGGCCGATCTGCTCGATCCACTGGCCGACCTGGGCCTTGAACAGGATCGGGCCGCAGATCATCGCCGGGTTCATCGTAACCACGTCCCAGTTGTCGCCGCTGTCGTCCGCGGCCTGGTTCAGCAGATGCTCCGTGTCCACCTTGCTCCGGGCATAGGACATCCGCGGGTGGTTCCAGACTTCCTCCGGGAAGTTACCGGAAGCCCAGTCCGTCTCCGTCCACGCGTAGCCCGGAGGCATCGCCGGCGCCCCCAGGCCCGCGACGGCCGCCAGGGAACTCGTGTAGACGACGCGCTTCACGCTGCCGCTCCGGTTGACCGCGTCGACGACGTTCCGCGTCCCGGCCATGCCGCCCTCGTAGACGTCCGTCGAGACGTTACCGGAGCCGAGCGGCTGCGACTTCCCGTCGGCCGAGTTGCCGAGCACCGCGGCCACGTGGAACACGCCCGAGCATCCCGCGAACGCCTCGTCGTACGAGCCCGGCACGAACAGGTCGCAACCGTCCACGATCTCCACGTTCGGCAGCCGGTTCAGGTACTCCACGCAGTCCCTTCCCCGCCAGGAAGTGGCGTCCCGGATGCAGGCGCGGACCCGGTAGCCGTGAATCACCAGCTCGCGGACCATGTGGCCGCCGGTGAAGCCGGAGCAGCCGGTGACGGCAACCGGGCTGTCGTTGGGAGAGATGGCGGTCATCGTGATGGCTCCTCGTTGGCCCCCCGGCAGTGGAAGCCAGGGCTTCCCTGCTACTCCTGCGGCGGTGCGTACACCAGCATCCAGTTGACGCCGTAGCGGTCGACGCACATGCCGAAGTACGCGCCCCAGAACTGTTCCTCCATCGGCAGCGTCACCGCGCCGCCATCCGACAGCTTCGCCTGCAGTTCGTCCGCGTGTTCCCGGCTCTCGGCCTCGACCGAGATCGAGAAGTTGTTGCCGACCTCGAGCGGCGGCCCGAACGTGGTGCTGTCGCTGCCCATCAGCACGCTGTCGCCGACCGGCAGGGACACATGCATGATCTGGTCCTCCTGGCCCTCGGCGAGCGGCAACCCCTCCGGTCCCTCGCCGAAGGTGTTGAAGTCCGAGAACTCGCCGCCGAAGACGGACCGGTAGAAGTCGAACGCCTCGCGGCAGTTGCCGCCGAAGGTCAGGTAGGTGCTGAGTGCCATGGATGTTCTCCTTGAGTCAGGCCGGCGCGGAAACGACGGGCACCCGTCCGGCCGCGGGGCGGCGGCGAGCTTACGTCAAGGCCAGGAAGACTCGATGGTGAGTGGACCTATCCCGGCGCCAGCGCGCGGATCGTCTCCCTCAGATCGTCCCCCGGATGCATGATCTGGATCGCCGGGGTATGCACCCCTGCCTCGATGTACTCCTGGATCCGTTCGCGGCACTTGCCGGGCGAGCCGATTATCAGGATGTCACGCAGCGCCTCCTCCGGGATGACCTCGAGCGCCTTCTTGCGGTCGCCGGCGGCCCAGGCGTCCCACATCGGGCCGAGGACGTCCCGGCGGCCCAGCCACTCGTGGAAGGCGGCGTAGACGGGGACGTTCAGGTAGGCGGCCATCGAGCGCTTCCCGACGAAGTCGATCACCCCCTTGTCCTCAGTGGCGATGACGAAGATCCGGGCCGCGATCTCCTTGCCGGGGCCGGCCTCGTGGACGTAGGGGACGACCGTCTTCACGTCGTCGGGCGACAGCCAGTTGAGGATCGCGCCGTCGCCTTCGCGGCCGGCCATCCGCAGCATGCCCTGGCGCAGCGCCGCCACCAGGATCGGCGGGCACTCCTTCAGCGGCCGACCCATGCGGAATCCGCGCACGTTGAAGGTCTCGAATTCCTCGTCGATCCGGTCGCCGGTCAGCGCCTTCTTGAGGAAACGCACCATGTCCCGCGTCCTGTAGTACGGCCGCTCGAACGGGATGTCGTTCCACTGCTCGACGATCACGTTCGACGAGGTGCCGATTCCCATGACGAAGCGTCCCGGCGCCGCCTCGGCCATCGCGCCGACGGTCTGGGCCATCAGGGCCGGGCCGCGCGTGTACGCGGGGATGATCGCGATCCCGAGCCGCGCGGTCGGCGCCCAGATCGAGGCCTGGACGAGAGGCGTGAACCCGTCGCTGCCGTTCGACTCGGACGACCAGAAGTCCGTGTAGCCGAGGTCGACCATCTCCTTGATCAGATCCTCCTGCTCGGCCAGCGGGAGGCCGAACGGGATCGTCATTCCGTATCGCTGCATGGTTGGAGGCTCTCCCATGGCGCGCCCCCTCAGGGGGCGCGGCCGGCTGAATCCGCGGGTCTGAAGCGACCGGATTGTACGGCAGGTGCGAGCGGCCGCGTCTCCTATACTGACCGGCCTGCTCCGAGCCAACCCGCACCTGGAGATACCGACCATGGGACCACTCGACGGCTACCGCATTCTCGAGATCGCCGGCATCGGACCCGGCCCGTTCTGCGCGATGGTGCTGTCCGACCTCGGCGCCGAGGTCGTGCGCATCGATCGCAAGGCCTATGCGGGCCGAGGCTCGAAGTTCGACGTCCTGAACCGCGGCAGGCGCTCCCTGGGCATGGACCTCAAGCGGCCCGAGGCGGTAGACGCCGTCCTCGACATGGTGCAGAAAGCCGATGGCCTGATCGAGGGCTTTCGGCCGGGGGTCATGGAGCGGCTCGGACTCGGCCCCGACGTGTGTCTCGAGCGGAATCCGAAGCTCGTCTTCGGCCGCATGACCGGCTGGGGCCAGCACGGCACGATCGCCCATGCCGCCGGCCACGACATCAACTACATCGCCCTGTCGGGAGTCCTGCACTCGATCGGCAACAACGGCGGCAGGCCGGTGCCCCCACTCAACCTGGTCGGTGACTTCGGCGGCGGCGGCATGCTGCTTGCCCTGGGGGTAGTGGCCGGCCTGCTGGAGGCGCAGAGGTCCGGCAAGGGGCAGGTGGTCGACGCAGCGATGACCGACGGCTCCGCCCTGCTGCTGGCCGCCGTCGTCGGCATGCACAGCGCCGGCGTATGGAAGGACGACCGCGGCTCGAACATGCTGGACAGCGGCTCCCACTTCTACGACACGTACGAGTGCGCGGACGGCGAGTACGTCTCCATCGGCTCGATCGAGCCGCAGTTCTACGCCCTGCTGCTCGAGAAGACGGGCCTCGACGGCGCGGAGTGGGAAGGGCACCTCCAGAACCGGGACCGCTGGCCGGAGCTCAAGGCCAGGCTGGCCGAGGTGTTCCGCACGAAGACGCGCGACGAGTGGTGCGGGATCATGGAAGGCAGCGACATCTGCTTCGCCCCGGTGCTCCGCATCGGCGAAGCGATCGAGCACCCGCACAACCGGTCCCGGCAGACCTTCGTCGAAGTCGACGGCGTGGCCCAACCGGCGCCGGCGCCCCGCTTCAGCCGCACGCCGGTCGCCGTGCAGGGTCCCCCGCCCAAGGCCGGGGAGCACAGCGACGCCGTCCTCGCTGACTGGGGGTTCGGCAGCGAGAAGATCGACGCGATGCGGGCGGCGGGGGCGATCTGAAGCCGTTCGACGATGTGAAGTCGGCCAGGCCGACCTGGACGCAAAGGAGGATTGAGAGCATGAAGAGAGCGCGTGACCTGCTGACACTGCTGGCCCCTGGATTGCTGCTTCTCGGCTGCGCCGCCGGCGGGGATTCCGCGGCCACCGATCCCGACGTCTCCGCTGAGCCCCGGCCCGGCGACATCCTCCAGAACTACGTGGAGACACCCGACCCGGCCTACGGCTGGACCCTGGTGAACAGCGAGCCCGGCAACGGCTACACGCTGCACACGATCGAGATGACGAGCCAGACCTGGCTCACCGAGGCCGAGGTCGACCGGCCGCTGTGGACCCACTGGCTGATGGTGGTCGAGCCCGATGAGGTGCGGAGCGACCACGCTTTCCTCTACATCTCGGGCGGCCGCAACGGCGGCGACCCGCCGGAACAGGCCAATCCGCTCACCCTCCAGCCGGCCCTCGCGACCGGTTCGTTCACGGCCGAACTGCGGATGGTTCCGAACCAGCCGCTCAACTTCGTCGGCGACGACTACGGCGAGCGCGTCGAGGACGAGTTGATCGCCTACGGCTGGGACAAGTTCCTGCGGGGCGCGGACGCGATCTGGCTCGCCCGGCTGCCGATGACCAAGGCCGCGGTGCGGGCGATGGACACGATGACCGCTTTCGCGGCCTCCGAGGACGGCGGCGGGAGCGACGTGAACCGGTTCGTCGTCGCCGGCGGTTCCAAGCGCGGATGGACCACCTGGACGACGGCGATGGTCGACGACCGGGTGGTCGCGATCGCGCCGATCGTGATCGACCTCCTGAACCTGGAACCGTCCTTCGAGCACCACTGGAAGGCCTACGGCTTCTGGGCGCCGGCCATCGGCGACTACGTGTACGAGGGGATCACGGACTGGTTCGGTACTCCCGAGTACCTGGAACTCCAGAAGATCGTCGAGCCCTACAACCACCTCGACAAGCTCACGATGCCGAAGTACCTGATCAACGCGACCGGCGACCAGTTCTTCCTGCCCGACTCGGCCCAGTTCTACTTCGACGACCTGCTCGGCGAGAAGCACCTGCGCTACGTGCCGAACACCGAACACTCCCTGGGCGGCAGCGACGCGGCGGTCGGTTTCCTCGCCTTCTACCAGGCCATTCTGGACGGCGTGGAGCGCCCGGACGTCGACTGGTCGATCGAGACCGACGATTCGGGCGCCGCCGCCATCACTGCCTGGGTGGCGAACGACATGAAGCCGAGCCAGGTTCTCCTGTGGCAGGCCTCGAACCCGGAAACGCGCGATCTCCGGGTCGACACGATCGGCCGGTCGTGGACCAGCACCGCCGTCGAACCGGGCGAGGACGGCAGGTGGGTCGGCGCCGTTCCCGCGCCGGAACGCGGCTGGACCGGCTTCTACCTCGAGTTCGAGTTCCCCGGCCCCGGCGAGGCGCCGTTCCAGTTCTCGACCGAGATCAAGGTCGTGCCAGAGGATCTGCCGTTCGGCTGGCCACCGGAGACGCCGAGCGAGGGCTGATCAGGGCGCCTGGTCCAGGTCGAGCCAGATCGCCTCAAGCAGCCGCGGTACGTAGTTGCGGAAGCGGCGGTCGAGACCCTCCAGTTCATTCGGCAGGCCAGTCAGCCGGTTGCGCCAGGTTTGCGCGTCTGGCCCCCCGAAGACTCCCGGCGGCAGATAGTCGAGAGCGTTCAGGGCCAGCAGGGCGTCGAAGAAGCCGTTCTCCGTGATCGAGGCTGAGGCCAGGAGTAGTTCCACCGCAGGCCCAAGGTCCGTGTCCTCGCCAAAACGGCCCAGAGCCTCGGCAGCGAAGATACGCACCGGTGGCGACGGGTCGTCGAGCGCCCCCCTCAGCGCGGCGGCGGCCGAGCGCACCGCCTCCTCGCCGCGAGTCCGCAGCCCGATTGCGGCCCAGGCACGCACTGCGGAGTCCGGGTCTCCGAGCATGCGGGTCAACCGCTCGATGTCCTCTCTCCCCCACCTCGACCGATCGGTAGCGAGTTCGGCCGCGGGCAAGACCCGCTCGATCTGGTAGCCGCCCTGGCCGTAGGTCCAGGGCACGCCGCCCATGTCCGCCGCCCGGCGGTGCATCTCGCCTTCAGGCAGGAAACTGAGATCGCGAATCGTCAGGAGCTGCCGCCGCAACGCCGCGGCCAGCCGTTCCCGCTCGGCTTCGTGTTCGGCTGAACCGGCGAGGTTGTTCACGAGATCCGGATCATTCGCCAGGTCGTACAGCTCCTCGCTCGGCTTCTCCCGCCAGAAAGCCGACTGGGCCTCGTTGAGTTCGCCCTCCTGGAACAGCCGCAGCCAGACCCGGGTCGTCGGCGTCTCCATCTGGTAGGAGAGACGCTGGCCGTAGGGCCGGTCGACCAGGAAGTTGCGCGCGTAGAGATAGCGCTTGTCACGGACGCTCCGCACCAGGTCGTAGCGCTCGTCCATGCGGTCGGCGAAGCCGAACAGGAAGTCCTTCGGCTCCGCCTCGTGGGCGCCCAGGAAGGCACGGCCCTGGAGGTGCGGCGGCGGTTCGATCCCTGCAAGGCTCAGCATGGTGGGCGCGAAGTCGATGAAGCCGACCAGCCGGTCCGTGCTGCCGCCCGCCTCGTAGTCCGCCGGCGCCAGGTGCCGGTACTTCTCCGGCACCGAGACGATGAGCGGCACATGGAGACCGGTCTGAAGCGCCGTGCGCTTGCCGCGCGGCAGGCCGGGACCGTGGTCTGCCCAGTAGAAGACGATCGTGTCGTCCGCGAGGCCTGCCACCTCGAGCTCCGCCAGCCGCTCCCCGACGAGCACGTCCATCTCGGTCAGCTTGTCGTAGTACTGCGCCCAGTCCTGGCGCACCTCGGGCGTGTCCGGGTGGTACGCCGGCACGCGAACGCCGGCAGGGTCGTGGACTGGAGTGTGGGGACGGCGCCGGATCTGGCTCTCGTGGGTCACGGTGAAGTTGAACACGGAGAAGAAGGGCATCCCCTCAGGGCCGTTCCGCCAGTGCGCCTCGCGGGAAGACTCGTGCCACACGGCGCCCTGGCCGCCGGGCTTCTCGAGGTTGTAGTCCTCCTTCGAGTTGTTCGTCACGTAGTAGCCCGCCTCGCGCAGGAACTGGGGGAAGAACCGGAAGCCGTCGGGCAGCCTGGACCGGCTGCGCATGTGCTGGGTGCCGGTCGACGCCGGGTAGAGGCCGCTGATGATCGTCGTGCGCGCCGGCGCACAGACCGGGACGGTCGACCAGGCATTGCGGTAGACGAGCCCGCGAGCGGCAAGGCGGTCGAGGTTCGGCGTGGTCGCGTAGTCGTCGCCGTAGGCGCCGAGATGCGGACCGTTGTCCTCGCTCGAGACCCAGAGGATGTTCGGCGGCGGCAGGTCGGCGGGCGGTTGCGCGACCGTGGCGGATGTCGTGCCCGAGAGCAGTAGGAGCGTCAACACCGGAAGACCGGCGCTTTGCGCCGGATGCCGGCGGGGACGCCGGCGCACCCAGTCCCCGAACGAAAGGCGGAGTTGCAGGCCACTGGGTGCGCCGGCGTCCTCGCCGGCTTTCCGAGAGAAACGCGCGAGGCTGCCGAGCTCAACTGAGAACGGCACCTACACGACCCGTTCAGTCCTGAATGCGGCTATCTCGTCGGCGGTGTAGCCGAGACCGCCCAGAATCTCGTCGGTGTGCTCGCCCAGGGTCGGCGCACGGTGACGGATCGTGGCCGGTGTCTCCGTCAGGCGCACGGAAGGCTGCGCCACCGGCGCCGGCCGCGTCATGTCCGGATACTCGAGCGGGACGAAGGAACCGACCTCCGCGATGTGCGGGTCGTCCAGCGTCTGCTGCATCGAGTACACCGGCCCCGAGGGGATCATTGCCGCGTTCAGGGTCTCCACCGCTTCCCCGGTAGACCGGGAGGCGCACCAGGCCGCCATCCGCTCGCCGATCACCTCGCCGTGGTCGCCCCGCGAGAGATCGTCGGCGAAGCGTGGATCGTTCAGCCAGTCGATCTCTTCGCCCGCGCTTGCGGCGCCGTTGTCCTCGGCCATCAGGTCGACCCAGCGCCTGAACAGCGGTTCGCCGATCACCGAGCACAGGATCCAGCCATCGGCAGTGCGGAAGATGTCTCCCGGACCGGAGGTCTGCGACATGTTGCCGGTCGGCAGCCGGTTGCGCTCGATCACCGCCTGCTCGATCAGGTTCGCGTTGCCCATCATCAAGGCGGTCTTGAGCAGTGCGCCCTCGACCATCTGCCCCTTGCCGGTCTGCTGACGCGCCATCAGGGCGGCCAGAGTGCCGTAGGCGCAGGAGAGCGCGGTGCCGAAGTCGACGAAGGGCGCGGCAGCACGGCGAGGCTTGTCGGCGTCGCCGGTCATGTAGGCGATGCCGGACATGACCTGGCCGATGCCGTCGAAGCCGACCCGGTCGCTGTAGCGGCCGCCCCGCCCGTAGGCCGACACCGTCGTCAGGATGATGTCTTCCTTCACCTCACGCAAGCTGTCCAGGTCGAGCCCCATCGCCTCAAGGGTCTTCGGCGGCAGGTTCGCCACGACGACGTCGGCGGTCGCCACCAGGCGCTTCACGATCTCGCGGCCCGCCGGCTTCGTTGGGTTCAGCGTCAGCGAGCGCTTGTTCCGGTTCATCTGCAGGAACATCCCGCCTTCGCCACTCGGCGCCACCGGTGCGATGAACCGGTCCTCGCTGCCGCGAACCTTCTCGACGCGGATCACTTCTGCGCCGAGATCGCCGAGCAGGGCGGCGCAGAACGGTCCGGCGATGTAGCGGCCGAAGTCCAGGACACGGACACCGGCGAGCACCTGATGCATGGAGGCTCCCTGGGACGAAACGGGGTTGTCTCGAGCGCGAAAGCGGGGATCGTAGCAAGCCGAATGCTCCTCTATACTCGCCCGCCACTCTCAGACTTCAGAAGCACCAGGCCAGGAGAACGACATGAAGGTTGACGGCGGACTACCCACCGATCTGCGAGAGGTTCCGGCCCGTATCCGGGAACTCGAAGACGCCGGTTTCGCGGCCGCGATGACCGCCGAAACGGCGCACGATCCGTTCTTCCCGTTGCTCCTCGCCGCGGAGCACAGCGAGCGGATTGAGCTGATGACGTCGATCGCGGTCGCCTTCGCCCGCACGCCGATGAACCTGGCGAACGTCGGCCACGACCTGAACGCCTACTCGCGGGGCCGCCTGATTCTCGGCCTGGGCTCCCAGATCCGGCCGCACATCACGAAACGCTTCAGCATGCCGTGGTCCCACCCGGCCCGGCGCATGAGGGAGTTCATCCTGGCGATGCGGGCGATCTGGTCGAACTGGTACGAGGGCGAGCGGCTGCGCTTCCAGGGCGAGTTCTACTCCCACACCCTGATGACGCCGATGTTCACGCCGACGAACACGGACCACGGCCCGCCCAGGGTGTTCCTTGCCGCTGTTGGACCGCTGATGACGGAGGTCGCCGGCGAAGTGGCGGACGGTCTGATCGTCCACCCGTTCACTACCCGGTCCTACATGCGCGACACCACCCTCCCGGCCATCGAGCGCGGTCTGGCCGCCGCCGGCCGCGACCGCTCGGACTTCGAGATCGCCTACCCCGGCTTCATCGTTTCCGGGCAGGATGAGAAGACGTTCGAAGAAACGAAGCGGGCGGTCAAGAAACAGATCTCCTTCTACGGCTCGACGCCCGCCTACCGGCCGGTGCTCGAATCCGAAGGCTGGGGCGATCTCCAGCTCGAGCTGAACCGCATGTCCAAGCAGGGCCAGTGGGACGAGATGGGCCTTCTCATCACCGACGAGATGCTCGACGCCTTCGCGGTCGTCGGCGAGCCGGGCGATCTGGCCCGGGGCGTCCTCGACCGCTACGGCCAGGTCGTCGACCGGATGAGCCCCAACCTTCGCTTTCTCGACGAGGCAACGCAGCGGGACGTGATCGCCTCCCTGTCCGCGAACTGAGCAACCCAACGACGCTCAACAGGAGTCCACGCGATGAAGGAGTTGATCTTCCACCGGCTATTCGTTCCGGCCATGAACTATCTGGCGAACAAGGAGTCGATCATCGACGGCGCTTACAGCGCCACGTTTGGCGAGCATGCCGACCGCACGATGCGCCTGTGCACGGCGTTGAGCGGCGAGTTGGGTGTCGGCCGCAGCGATCGCTTCGCGGTCATGGCGCTCACCTGCCACGAGTACGTCGAGCTGTACCACGCCGCCTACCTCGGCGCAGGTGTCATCAATCCCCTGAACCTGCGCCTGGCCGGCAAGGAGCTCGACTACATCGTGCGAGATTCGGGAACGGAAGTCGCCTTCGTCGACAAGACCTTCGCGCCGCTGTTCGCCCAGGCGATGGCGCTCGCCGGGGACGACTGCACGGTCCGGCGCACGGTGCTGATCGGCGGGCCCGACGACGACACGAACACTCCTTACGACCTGCGTTACGAGGACCTGATCGCCGGCAGCGACCCGGTGCTTCCGGACGAGCCCGAGGAAACCGACGCGGTCGTCCTCATGTACACCGGCGGTACTACGGGGCTGCCGAAGGGCGTCCTCTGCAACCAGCGCGCCGAGATCCTCAACACCTACCACGGGATCATGCGTTTCCCGCAGCTCTCCGACGGCGTTGCCCTGCTGCAGACGCCGATCTTCCACGCGGCGTCGATGGTGGGGGTCATCGCGACCCAGACCTTCGGCGGCAAGTTCGTCCTGATGCCGATGTTCGACCCGGGCGCGGCGATCGCGCTGATCGAGAAGTACCAGGTGACGACGACCACCATGGTGCCGACCATGATCCACATGATGATGAGCCACCCGGACTTCACGCCGGAGAAGCTCGCCTCGCTGCGCAACCTGGGTTATGGCGCGTCGCCGATGCCTGCGGCCCTGCTCGACCGGCTGCTCAGCCTCTTCCCGGAGATGGAGATCGGTCAGGGCTACGGCATGACCGAGAGTTCGTCGTTACTTACCGTTCTCGACGCTGAGGACCACAAGGTCGGCGGCGACCGCCTGCGTTCGGTCGGACGGGCTGTGCCCGGCGTCGTGCTGTCGATCCAGGACGAGGACGGCAACGTCCTGCCCTCGGGCGAGGTCGGCGAGGTCTGCGCCAAGGGCGGCAACTACATGACCGAGTACTGGAACAAGCCGGAGGCCACGGAGGAAGCGTTCCAGGGCGGCTGGTACCACACCGGCGACGCCGGCTATCTGGACGAAGAGGGCTACCTGTTCCTGGTCGACCGGGTCAAGGACATGATCGTCTCGGGCGGCGAGAACGTTTACTCGGCCGAGGTCGAGAGCGCGATCTCGACCCATCCGGTCGTCGGCCAGGTGGCCGTGATCGGCATCCCTCACGAAGTCTGGGGCGAGCAGGTCCACGCCATCGTCGTGCCGAAGGAGGGCGCCGAAGTCGACGAGGGCACCGAAGCCTCGATCATCAGCCACGCCCGCGAATCGATCGCCGGCTACAAGGTGCCCAAGTCCGTCGAGTTCCGGGTCGAACCGCTGCCCCTCTCCGGCGCGATGAAGGTGCTGAAGCGCGAGCTTCGCGCCCCTTACTGGGAGGGCAAGGAGCGCGGCATCAACTGAGCCGCCCGCTGTAGCCCTGCCCCACTGGGTGCGCCGGCGTCCCCGCCGGCATTTGCGATGCCGCGAAGCGGCGAGCGCTACGCGCTACTTCACACCCGCGCAGAGCCACTTGATCGGCTTGAACAGGACCAGGAACACGGCGCCGCCGACGGCCACGATCAGCGCCACGGTGCGGAACAGCTCGGCCGGCGGCAGCGCCTCTATGTAGCCGGCCACCCGGCCGGCGATCAGGTTGCCGAGGGCGGCGCCCATGAACCAGGTGCCCATCATCTGGGACACCAGGCGGTCCGGCGCCAGCTTCGTCATGCTCGACAGTCCCACCGGACTCAGGCAAAGCTCGCCGACCGTGTGGAAGAAGTAGGTCACGACCAGCCAGGCCATCGCCGCCTGCTCGCCGCCCGCTTCGGCCATCGAGGCGCCCCAGGAGAGCACGCCGAAACCGACGCCGAGCAACACGAGACCAAGGCCGAACTTGACCGGAATCGACGGGTTGCGGTCCCCGAGCTTGACCCAGAGAGCGCCCATGACCGGCGCCAGGACGATGATGAAGAACGGGTTCACGGACTGCAGTGAACCGATCGGAACCTCCATCAGTCCCCAAAGGTCACGGTTCACGTAGTCCCTCGTGAACAGGTTGAGGGACGAGCCGGCCTGTTCGAAGCCCGACCAGAAGAGCGCGGCACCGACGAACAGCACCGCGCAGGCGCCCACCCTTCGCCTCTCCGTGGCGTCGTTGCAGACGAAGCCGATCACGTAGGCGAAGTAGACAGCCGCCAGGACGACAACGATGACGCCGGTCGCGTCAGCGAAACCGACCAGGGTGATCGGCGCGACTTCGCTGGCTCCGAGCCACCACAGGATGCCCGCCAGCACGACGATGCAGGTGGTACCAGCGATCAGGCTCCGCTTGGCGTTCGCGAGCTGAACGGGATCGGCGGCCGGCCCGCGCGGATCACCGGCGCCTTCCAGGTGCCTCTGTCCGCGGACGTAGGCGACGATCGCCGCGGTCATGCCGACGCCGGCCGCGCCGAAGCCCAGGTGCCAGTTGATGTTCTCGCCCAGGTAGGAACAGACGAGCGGCCCGGCGAGGGCGCCGATGTTGATCCCCGAGTAGAAGATCGAGAAACCGGCGTCGCGCCGGGCGGCGGTGTCGCTCCCATAGAGGTCGCCGACCACCGCCGAGACGTTCGGCTTGAGCAGCCCGGTGCCGACCACGACCAGGAACAGGCCGAGGAAGAACGTCGCGAGGCTCGGCACGGCGAGGGCGTAGTGCCCCAGCGCGATGATCACTCCGCCCCAGAGCACCGCCTTCTTCTGGCCCAGGATGCGGTCGGCTACCCAGCCACCCGGCAGCGCCAGCGCGTACACACCGAAGGTGTAGAGGCCGTAGATCGCCGAACTCCTCTCGGTGCCCAGGTCGAGGCCGCCGGTGGCGACGTCGGTCATGTACAGGAGCAGCAGCGCGCGCATGCCGTAGTAGCTGAAGCGCTCCCAGAGCTCCGTGAAGAACAGCGTCGAGAGTCCCCGCGGGTGACCGAACCACTGTGCCGTCGTTGTCGTCATGAACGGGATTCTGTCACTTCGGATCCGCCTTCCCCGGCGCCGCCACGATCCGCAGCAGCGCGCCGCCGTAGCGCTTCACGGTCTTCGGACCGATCCCCGGAATCCCGAGCAGTTCATCGCGGTCCCCGGGCTTCACGACTGCGACGGCAACCAGCGCTCTGTTCGAGAGCACGGTGTAGGCGGGCCAGCGCCGTTTGCGCGCCTCCTCCAGGCGCCACTCCCGGAGCGCCTCGACCAGCTCCGGATCCGCGTCGGCCTCGCTGATCTCGGGGGCCGGAGCGGCTCGCCGACGCTGACGTTTGGCGGGCTCGTCCGGCGGATCGTCCGGCAACAGCACCTGCCCGGCCAGGTCGATCCCCCGCCGCCGCCCGCCCGGCGTCAGACCCGCGCGCTGGTAGCGGATCGTCTCGCCGTCCTTCACGAACGAGTCCTCCTCGACGAACACCACGCGGGCCTGGCCGAGCGCTCCGAGCAGGTCCTCGAACGCCCCCCGGTCGTAGGAACCATGAACGGCCCGGAACTCCTGAAACAGCCGGCCCGTGCCGAGACCGTCGCGCCGCCGGAGCAGCGAGACGACCGTGCTCATCGCCTGTACCTCCTCCGACAGGGGCGTCCGGAACCGCCGTACCAGACACGCCTCGGGAGCGCAGACGTCGCAGAGGCCGCAGCGTTCGCCGCTGTCCGCACGGTCGCCGAAGTGCCGCACCAGGCGCAGCATGCGGCAGCCCCGATGGTCGGCGAAGCGGGTCATCTCGTCGATCTGGTCGAGGCGGTGCTGCCGCTGAGCGCGGTAGGTTCGCTGCCAGTTCCCGTTGCTGCCGGCCTGGCGTCCCTTTGCGACGGGATCCGCCGCCGACCCGCCGGCCGTGGGGGGTGGTTCCCGACGGACCCGGTCGCCGCCCACGATTCGCGCTGCGCCGTGGATCCGCAACTGATCCAGCGCCGCCTCGAAGATGCGCTCGGGGAAACGCAGGCGCGCCGCGAGTTCGTCCGCTTCGACCGGCTCGTCGCCAAGGGCGCCGTGCAGCCGCTTCAGGTAGGTGAGCTCCGGATACGTCAGGCCGTGCAGAAACTCCTGGGTCCGCCGATCCGCCCACGAGTACAGAAGCAACGCCCGGGCCGGCTTGCCGTCGCGCCCGGCACGACCGATTTCCTGGTAGTAGCCCTCCACCGTCGCCGGCATCGCCGTGTGGATCACCGTGCGGATGTTCGCCTTGTCGATTCCCATGCCAAAGGCCGTCGTGGCCACCACGACCTCGATCGCGCCGCCGAGAAAGGCAGCCTGCACCTCGTCCCGCTCCGCCGTGGGCAGCCCGGCGTGGTACGCCGCGGCAGGAAACTGGTCGGCCAGCCGACCGGCGAGTGCTTCCGTCTCCTTGCGCGTCGGCGCGTAGACGATCGCGGGCCGCCGCTCCGTGTCCCCCAGCACCTCCGAAACGATTGCCGCCCGCGCTCCGGTCCGCTTCTGGATCACCTCCACCGCCAGGTTCTCGCGCCGGAAACCGTAGATGTAGCGCTGGTCGCCTTCGAGGTTGAGTTGAGCGGCGATGTCGTCCTGGCTGCGCGGCGTCGCCGTCGCGGTCAACGCCAGCACCGGCGCCGGACGCAGCCGTGGCAGGCGCTGCCCGAGCAGCCGGTAGTCGGGCCGGAAGTCATGTCCCCACTGCGAGATGCAGTGCGCTTCGTCGACCGCGATCAGGGCAGGCCGGCAACGCTCGAGGAACTCGATGAAGCCGGGCACGCCGAGCCGCTCCGGAGCGATGAACAGGAAGTCCAGTTCGCCGTCGCGGTAGAGCCGGCAGGCCTGCCGCGACTCGCTGCGGGGCCGTCCCGAGTGGATTCGTTCGGCGCGCAGGCCCAACTCGCGGAGCTTCGCCGTCTGATCCTCCATCAGGGCGATCAGCGGTGAGAAGACGAGGGTCGGACCGCCCCGCAGCAGCCCGGGAAGCTGATAGCAGAGCGACTTGCCGGCGCCGGTCGGCATGACGACAAGGCCGTCGGCGCCCTCCGCCGTGCGACGGCACACCTCTTCCTGGTGCGGCCGGAAAACGGAGTGGCCAAAGACGCTCCGCAGGCGCTGTTTCAGATCGAGAGCCGTTGCCACGAGGTCGGGAATCCTCCTAGGATCAGCCTCCTTCGTCCGACAACGACTCCCCTCCAGGAGGCATCTGCCAATGGCCCGACCCTACCGAATCTTCGGGGGAGAACTCTCCCCGTACTCCATCAAGGTCCGCTCCTACTTCCGCTACAAGGGCATCCCCCACGAGTGGATCCCCCGCAGTCCCGCGAACCAGGACGAGTTCCGGCGCTACGCCAGGCTGCCCCTGGTGCCGCTCGTCGTCACGCCCGACGACCGCGGTATGCAGGATTCGACGCCGATCCTGGAGACCATGGAGGCCGAGTTTCCCGAGCCCTCCATCCACCCGCCGGACCCGATCGCGGCCTTCGTCTCCGTTCTGATCGAGGAGTTCGGCGACGAGTGGGGCAACAAGTGGATGTTCCACTATCGCTGGGCCCGGCCGGCGGACCAGGAGTCCGGCGCCCGCCGCATCGCCCAGGGCATGAACCCCGGCGCCGACGAGGAGACGCTCACGGCGATGACCGCCCAGGTCCGCGAACGGATGGTGCCCCGGGTGTGGTTCGTTGGCTCGAACGAGCAGACCGCGCCCCAGATCGAGCAGTCGTTCCTCGACACCGTGGACCTGATCGAAGCCCATCTCGACGGACGCGACTATCTCTTCGGCGGCAGGCCGGCATTCGGCGACTTCGGAATCGGATTCCAGATGCACCAGGCGTGGACCGATCCCACCCCGGGCTCGCTGCTCGAGGAGCGGGCGCCCCGTACCGTCGCCTGGGTGAAGCGCCTGGTCGATCCGACCGCCAACGGCGACTTCGAGGGATGGGATGCGCTGGCGCCGACCCTGACGCCGATTCTCGAGCAACAGGTGGGCGCGATCTTCCTGCCCTGGAGCGTCGCCAACGCCGCCGCGATCGCCGGCGGCCAAGAGGAGTTCTCGGTCAGCCTCGGCAGCGGCGAGTGGACCCAGAAGCCGCAGAAGTACCACGCCAGGTCGCTGGCGGCACTACGCGGCAAGTACGGTGAACTCCCCGAGCGCGGCGGGATCGACGGCGTGCTGGAATCGACCGGCTGCCTGCAGTGGCTAGCGGCCTGATCTACGCCGCCAGAACTTCCTCATCTCCTGCTTCGGGCCCTCCGTGCCATAGGCGGCGCGGAAGGCGGAGACACCAGCCTCCACCGCCTGGTCCAGCGGCAGGTTGAGCCAGCGCCCGATCAGGCGCTTTTGCAGCGCCAGGGCGTCGGGGCCAAGTCGCAGTAGCCGCTCGACCCTGGCGTTCACAGCCGTCTCGAGATCCGCGGGCGGAACGACCTCACCGACCAGCCCGATCCGCGCCGCCTTGGCGGCGTCGATCGGATCGCCCAGGAACAGCAGTTCCCGCGCGCGAACCAGGCCCACGACGTGAGGCAACAGAGCCGCCTCGATGACCGAAGGCAGGCCGACATGGGGCTCCGGCATCCCGAAGATCGCGTCATCGGCCGCGACCGACAGGTCACAGGAGACGAGGAGTTCCAGGCCCGCGCCCAGCGCCGCTCCGCGAACCTCGGCGACGACCGGCGCAGGGTGCTCGCGGATCGCCAGGAAGGCGCGGTGCAGTCCGCGGATGAAGTGTTCCGCGGCGACGGCATCGAGATCCTCCATTTCCCGGATATCGGCGCCCCCACAGAAGACGCCGTCGCCGGTGAGGACCATGACCCGTGGGCTCGCCTCGGCCGACTCCATGACCGCTTCGCGCAGTGCCGCGGTGGTCGCGGAGTCGAGCGCGTTCGCCTTCGTCCGCCGCGTCAATGTAATCCGATCGACCTGACCGTCGGATTCGAGCCGAACGTTGGACATCGGTCGGGCATGGTACTCGGTTCGGCCGGATAGGCTCCCGCGCCATGTCGACGGCCGCCCGCCCGTTGCGTTTCGCAGCCGCGCTCATCGTCCTCTGTGCTGCGCCCGGGATGGCTCAGGAGGGCGGTCCGGCGTCGGTCGACGAGCACGAACACACCGAGGCGGGCGAGGCCGAGCACGAGCGCCACACCCACGAGTTCGAGACCTTCAGCCACACGGTCACGGTCACCGGGTCGTGGATCCCCGGCACACCGGAGGACGCGGCGCAGCCAGTCTCCGTTCTTTCGCGCGACGACCTGGAGGCGGAGGGATCGCCCAGCGTGCTCGACCTCATCCGCAATCTCCCGTTCAGCCTCGGCGCGAACCTCGGCTCAGAACAGTTCGGTGTGCGCGCCGGCGCGGACCGCTCCAGCCTGAACCTGCGCGGTCTCGGGGCGAGCCGCTCCCTCGTTCTCCTGAACGGCGATCGCTTGACCTGGTCGCCGGGAGCCATTCCCGACCAGGCGCAACTCATGGTCGACACGAACGTCCTGCCGATGGTCGCCGTCGAGCGGGTCGAACTCTTGCGCGACGGCGGCGCGGCGACCTACGGTTCGGACGCGATCGCCGGCGTGATGAACGTGATCACCCGCAGTCACTTCGACGGCTTCTCGTTCGAAGGAAAGCACAGCGTGATCGACGGTTCGAACGGCGACGGCGAGATCGGGCTGATCGGCGGCCGGCCTTTCGCCGGCGGCCGGGGCCATGCGGTCAGTTCGCTCGGTCTGTCCCGCCGCGGCCCGATCCGCTTCCTCGACCGGCACTGGGCGCTTACGCCCTACGCCGACAACCCGCGCGGCGGCTGGTCGGGGACCGGCCGACCGGCGACTTTCTATCCGCTTTCGGGCGCGCCCGGGATCCGGGACCCGAACTGCGAGCGCGTCGGCGGCGCGATCAGCAGCCCCGACAGTCCTCTATGCCGCTACCAGTACACGGCGTTCGACAACCTGGTGCAGGACACGCGTCGCGGGCAGTGGTTCACCGAAGCCTCCTGGGACACCGAGGGCGGCTGGCACCTGGGCGCCGAGTTCCTGGTCGCCCGCAGCGAGGTGCCGTCGTGGTTCACCTCGCCTTCCTATCCGCCGACAAGGGTCATGGACACCAGCCGTTCCGTGCGGGCGAACAACCCGGGCCTGATCGACATGGCCAGGCTGTACCCCGGGCTCTACGGCCCCCATGCCTCCTGCGACGCGCCCTACTGCCTGTGGCGCGGCGACGGCGGCGCCCAGGACGCCGCCGGCCTCGACCCTGCCTGGCAGGAGGTGGCCTGGATTCGCGGCCGGACGTTCGGCCAGGAGGGACCTTTGCGCAGCTACGTCCGCGAGTCCGAGACCGAGCGCGTCGCCTTCGACCTCGAGGGAGTGACGGGCGAGACCCTGTGGGCCTTTCGCGCGTCGTGGTCGGCCGCGGAGCGGAAACTCGAGGACGGCGATGTCCTGGACTACCGCCTCCGGCGCGCGCTGGCGGGACTCGGCGGCCTCGCCTGCGAGCAGCATGTGCCGAACGAGCACGACGGTGGCGGCAACCTGAGCTTCTCGCTCGAGACGCTGCGCAGGCACGCCGGCCAGGGCGACTGCAGGTACTGGATCCCCTTCTCCAACTCGATCCGTCCCCATCCCGCCGTGCCGGGCGTCACGAACCCCGACTACGATCCGGCCTTCGACAACGGCCACCTGTTCGACTACCTGACGACGGTCCTGGGGACGCGCGGCGAAACGACCCTGTTCGTCCTGGAAGCCGTGGCCAGCGGCCTCCTCGGGTGGAATCTCCCCGGCGGCACGGCCGAGTACGCGGTCGGCGCCCAGTGGCGTGGCGAGACCTACGAACTGACGCCCTACTCGGTCGGCGTCACGCCGCCCCGCGGTGGCGCGCTTCACGACATCGGGATCTACCCCTGCCCCGGCGGCCCGGAGATCACCTCCTGCGACAAGCCGGAGGGCCTGTTCGTCTACCTGCCGCCCGGCTTCTCGACCGAGGACGCCCGCGGCATCGGGTCCGTGTTCGGTGAATTGTCGCTGCCGCTGGCCTCCTCCCTCGACAGCCAGCTTTCGCTGCGCTTCGAGGACTACGGCGGGGACGTCGGCTCGAGCCTCGATCCGAAGGTCGCTCTGCGATGGCAGGCGACCGACGCGCTGGCGCTGCGCGGTTCCCTGGGCACCACGTTCCGCGGTCCGACGCTCAATCAGACGGTCTCCGGCATTGCGGAGACGTCGCGCGAGAACATCGGTCCCATCGGCACCGCGAAGCCGGTCCGCATTGTTGGCGATCCCGCGCTCGACCCGGAGTCGGCAACGACGTTCAATGTCGGCCTGGTGGCCGAGCGGAGCGGTCTGGCCGGCGCCGGGAGCCGGCTCTTCGCCACGCTCGACTACTGGCGCTACGACTTCACCGATCCGCTGGTCATCCAGCCCTTCAGCGCCGTGATCGGTTTGGCCTGCCCCCCCGCCGACCATCCCCTGTGCGATCCGGGGTCCTCCTGGTTCGAGGCCCTGACGATCAGCGGCGGCGTACCGACGATCGAGAATCTCGACGCCGTCTCCGTGCGGATCGTCAACGGTCCGGACATCGAGACCGACGGCATCGATTTCCGGGCGGAGTTCGAGGCCGATGCAGGCCGGGGACGCCTCCGCGTGGGCACCTCGGCCACCTACGCGCTGTCCTGGCGGATCGACGGTTGGGAACTCGGCGAGGCGTACGACGCGAAGGGCCGGCTGAACTACGACACCTCCCTCGCCCGACCGCTCCCGGAGCTCAAGGGTCGCGTCTTCGCAGGCTACTCGCGCGGTCGGTTCACCGGTCGCTGGCACCTGAACTACACCGACTCCTTCCTCCAGGACGCGCCGCCGCCGTGGGGCATTGATTACCCCGTCGACGCCCACGCCACCAACGACGTCCACGTCTCCTGGTCCCTACCCGGCGACCGCGTCACGCTCTTCACCTCGATTCTCAACCTGGCCGACGAGGACCCGCCGCTGATCTTCCGCCCGGCGAACTACGATGCCTCGACGCACGAGGCCCTGGGCCGGATCCTCAGCATCGGCGTGCGGTTCGAACTCTGATGACGACAGGCAGGACACCGGGGAGGTGGTCGTCGGCTGCCGCCTGGACGGGCGCCGCGATCCTGAGCCTGTCGGTCTCCGGCGCGCTGCCCGCCCATCCACAGGCCGGTGAAGATGCCACTTCCCTCCCCAGCTTCTTCCGGCCAAACAGGCCGGAAGTCGCGACCCTGGTGTACAACGCTTCTCCCGGCCGCCCGGTGGCCCTGACCTTCGTCCCAGGGTCAGGCGGCGATCCGGTCGTACTGAGCCTGAACGCGAGCGCCGGGGAAGTGCATGCTCTCGTCGCGGAACTGCGCGAACTCTCGCTGCTCCGGCCGCCGGCCTCGCTCGGCCGGATCGTCCGCCTCGGCGACGAGCTCGGTGACGTCCTCCTTGGCCCGGTCGCTGAACAGCTCCGGAACGTCCCGCACCTCGCCCTGTCCGCCGACGGGCCGCTCAGCGACCTGCCTTTCGGCGCCATTCGAGCACCCAGATCGCTCGATTCCCTGGGCCGCTTCCTGATCGAGACCCGTACTCTGTGCTGGGTCGATCCGGCCCTGGCGGGCGGCAACGACGACAACCCGCCGGCGGGCCAAAGGCCCGTAGCGCTGGCGATCGCCGACGCTGTCTACCGGCCACCGGCACGTCCGCTCGGCGCCTCGATGAGCGACGGCGGCATCTCCTGGCGCCTGCACGCGGCACGCCGAAACCAGGCGAGCACGATCAGCGCCCTGGGCATGCCGGTGGTGTCGCGATTCGGTCAGGCCGCCTCACCGGCCCTCCTCTGGGAGTCGACCGAGAGTTACGCCGTCCGGTTCCTTCACCTGGCCGTCGAAGCGCGGATCGACCCGGGCAACGCCGACCGTTCAGCCCTGCTGCTCTCCCCCGAGGAGTACGACGAGCAGGCCATTCCCGTGACCGCCGGCCAACTGGCGTCGGGACTCGCGCTCGAACGCGAGGCGCTGGTCGTCCTTTCCGGCCTGGACACGGGAGACCACGGCAGCGGCCCCGGCCCGTTCGTCGAAGCCTTCGGCGCCGCGGGCGCGGGTTCCCTCGTCGCATCCCTCTGGCCCGTCGTCGACGAATCCGCCACGCACCTGTTCGCCTCGTTCTACGGCAGCGTGGCCAGGGGTGTGCCCACGGCCGCGGCGCTCCGACAAGCGCAGCTCGGCCTTCTGGCGGGAGCGCTTCGATTCGACCAGGGCGAGGGCCGGGAGCCCGTGGAGTTCGATGCTTCGCATCCGTACTACTGGGCCGGCTACCGGATCTATCGAGAGTCGGCAGACGCCTGCGGTTGAGACCAGCGTAGAATCCCCGCCATGAATCGCCGCGCCGATCGTCTCTGCCTTCGCGCCATCACGGCCAGTCTCCTTCTCGGCGTATTCACCGCCTGGGGCTGCGGCAACTCACCGCCGGCGGCGGCGCCCACGGTCGTGGCCGCAGACGATCCCGTTGCCGCGCTGCTGGCGCTGCCGATGGAGCGGTTGATCGCGTACGACGCCGAGATCAAGCTGACCGCGGCCCAGGAAGAGATCAAGCGCGCCGCCCTGACGCCGATTCCCGCCCCCTGCTGCAGCGACCGGTCGGCCTACACTTGCTGCTGCCAGTGCAACCTGGGGCGGGCCTGGTGGGGCCTGTCGAAAGTGCTCATCACGGAGCACGGTCAGAGCGCTGCCGAGGTCCAGGCCAACGTGGAACGCTGGATCCGGAACGTCCGCCCACAGGGCTTCGCCGGCGACTCCTGCTACACGGGGCGCTGCTCCACCGCGGCGAGGCACGACGGCTGTTCGGGCATGAACCCGAACCGGATCGTGAGCTGACCCGCCGACGCGATCCAGCTCCAGGACACCTAACGGAGGGAGCCTGAAGCCATGCCCCGGGCATCCACCTCCCGGCAAGCGTTCATCCTGTCGGCGGTCGCCATCCTCCTGGCGTCCGGCGCCATGGCCCAGGAGGCCGATCACGACCACGCGGACGAGCATGAAGACGCGGGCGCGGAGGAGACCGAGCACGCCCACGAAGTCGAGACCTTCAGTCACACAGTCACGGTCACCGGCTCCTGGATTCCGGGAACCCCCGAAGACGCCGCGCAGCCTGTCTCGGTGCTGTCCCGCGAGGACCTGGAGGCGGAGGGCTCGCCCGGCATCCTCGGCGTCATCCGCAACCTCTCGTTCAGTCTCGGCGCGGACCTGGAATCCGACCAGTTCGGCGCGCGCACGAACGAGGACCGCTCGACGCTCAACCTGCGCGGTCTTGGCCCGAGCCGCTCCCTGGTGCTCCTGAACGGCGACCGCCTGACCTGGTCTCCAGGCGCCATCCCGGACCAGGCGCAACTCATCGTCGACACGAGCGTCCTGCCCATGGTAGCGGTCGAGCAGGTCGAGTTCCTGCGTGACGGAGGCGCCGCGACGTACGGCTCCGACGCCATCGCCGGCGTGATGAACGTGATCACCCGGAGCCACTTCGACGGTCTGTCCTTCGAGGGAAAGCACAGCGTGATCGACGGTTCGAACGGCGACGGCGAGGTCGGCACCATCGGCGGCGGACCGTTCGGCGCCGGCCGTGGTCACGTGGTGAGTTCCGTCGGCCTCTCGCGGCGAAGTCCGATCCGCCTCCGCGACCGCGACTGGGCCGTCCGGCCCTACGCCGACAATCCGCGGGGCGGCTGGTCGGGTACCGGACGGCCGGCGGTGTTCTACCCGCTCTCGGGCGCGCCGGCGGTCCGCGACCCGAACTGCGAGCGCGTCGGCGGCGCGGTCAGCAGTCCCGGCAGCCCGCTCTGCCGGGTCCAGTACACGCCATTCGACAACCTGGTGCAGGACACGCGTCGGGGTCAGTGGTTCACGGAAGCCTCGTGGGACACGGAGGGTGGCTGGCACATCGGGGCCGAGGTCCTGTTCGCCAGGGGAGACGTGCCTTCGTGGCAGACCTCGCCCGGCTATCCGCCGAACAAGGTCGTCGATCCCACGCGGTCGGTGCGAGCGAACAACCCGGGGCTCGTCGACATGGCCCGGCTCTACCCTGAGCTGTACGGCGCCTACGCCTTCTGCGACGCGTCCTGGTGCGGCTGGCAGGGAGACGGCGGCGCCCAGGACGCGGCGGGAATCGACCCGGCCTGGCAGGAAGTGGCCTGGATTCGAGGCCGGATGTTCGGCCAGGAGGGCCCCCTCCGTAGCCACATCCGCGAATCCGATACGGAACGGTTCGCGTTCGACCTCGAAGGGGTGACCGGCGAGACCCTCTGGGCGTTCCGGGCCTCCTGGTCGAGCGCCGATCGCAGGTTCGAGGACGGCGACGCCCTGCATTACCGCGCCCGGCGCGCGCTGTCCGGTCTCGGCGGCCTTGCCTGCGAGCAACAGGTGCCGAACGAGCACGACAAGGGCGGCAATCTGAGCTTCTCCCTGGACACCCTGCGCCGGCACGCCGGCCAGGGCGACTGCCGCTACTGGATCCCGTTCTCCAACTCGATCAGCCCCCATCCCCTGGTACCGAGCGCCTCGAACCCCGACTACGACCCGGCGTTCGACAACGGCCCCCTGCACGACTACCTGACGACGATCCTCGGCAACCGGGGTGAGACGTCCCTGCTCGTCGTGGAAGCGGTGGCGAGCGGCCTGCTCGACTGGAGCCTCCCCGGCGGCGCGGCGGAGTACGCGGCCGGCGTCCAGTGGCGCGGCGAAGCCTACGAGTTGCGGCCCTACACGGTCGGCGCGCCGACACCGCGGGGCGGCGCCCTGCACGACATCGCGATCTACCCCTGCCCGGGCGGCCCGGAGGTCACATCGTGCGAGAAACGCGAGGGAGTGTTCGCCTACCTGCCCCCGTCCTTCCCGCTCGAGGACGATCGCGGGATCGGCTCCGTCTTCGGCGAACTCTCGCTGCCGCTCGCCCCCTCGGTCGAAAGCCAGGTCTCGCTCCGCTTCGAGGACTACGGCGGCGACGTCGGCTCGAGTCTCGACCCCAAGTTGGCCCTGCGCTGGCAGGCCACGGACGCGCTGGCCCTGCGCGGCTCCTTCGGCACCACGTTCCGCGGACCGACACTGAACCAGACGATCGACGGAATCGCCGACACCTCGCGCTTCTTCATCGGTCGCATCGGCACGTTCAAGCCGATCCACATCCACGGCGATCCCGCACTCGACCCGGAGTCGGCCACGACGCTCAACACGGGCCTGGTGTTCGAGCGCAGCGGCCTCGGCGGCGGCAGCGGCCGCTTCTTCGCCACCGTCGACTACTGGCGCTACGACTTCACCGACCCGCTCGTCATCCAGCCCTTCAACTCCATTCTCGGCCTCGCCTGCCCGCCCGCGAGCCATCCCCTGTGCGACGAGACCTCGCCCTGGTTCGACGGGCTGACCATCAGCGGCGGCGTTCCCAGCCTCGAGAACCTCGACACGCTCGCCGTACGGATCGTCAACGGTCCGGACATCGAGACCGACGGCATCGACTTCCGCGCCGACTTCCAGACCAGCGCGGGCCCAGGACGTCTGACCCTGGGCGCGTCAGGCACGACCACCCTGTCCTGGCACATCGACGGCTGGGAACTCGGCGACCCCTACGACGCGAAGGGAAGGCTGAACTACGACACCTCCCTCGCCCGCGCCCTGCCGGAGTTCAAGGGCCGTCTCTTCGCCGGCTACACGTTCGGCCCCTTTACCGGCCGCTGGCACCTGAACTACACCGATTCCTATGTCCACGACGCCCCCGCCCCCTGGGGCGACAACTACCCCATCGACGCCTTCGCCACCCACGACCTCCACGTCTCCTGGACCATCCCCGGGGACAAGGCGACGCTCTTCGCGTCCATCGTCAACCTCGGCGACCAGGACCCACCCCGCGTCTTCCGCCAGATCAACTACGACCCGTCGACCCACAACCCCCTGGGCCGGATCCTCAGCATCGGCCTGCGGCTGGAGCTGTAGTCCAGGTCAACGATCTCCCCTCCAGCCCGATGCGGATCCGCTCCGCAACCGAGGTCGGCCTTCGGCCGGCGTTCGTGCCGCCTTCGGCGGCGAGCCGGCGGGGACGCCGGCGCACCCGGTGTGCGGCACTCCGAACCCTGGGCCCGGCTCCCACCGAAGTCCAGCCGGCAGCAGGCCGGGGAGGAGGGTCCCAGGGGGCTAGAGGCCGCCGACTGCCGATGTCTTGCAAGCAGCCGACAACCTCACGGAGCGCAGCCGACCGAAGCGAACCCCCACCCCCTCATCAACCAAGATGGCGTGAGCGTCCCCTGGGACCCACCTCCCCGGCCTGGTGCCGGCGGCCGATACGCCTCCGCGCCGCCAAACCGGTCGCAAGCTCCCAG
>VYDI01000023.1:35287-104167 GCA_009843505.1 Holophagales bacterium
CTCCATGTTTGGCCCCAGCCCCCACCTCCCTAGAAGCCGCGCAGGCGGGCGAAGCGCTGCCGATGGAACGCGGCGTCGCCGAAGGCGAACTCGAGCGCCCGCGCCCGCTTCATGAACAGGCCGATGTCGTGCTCGTCCGTCATGCCGATGCCGCCGTGCATCTGCAGGGCCTCGTTGGTGACCAGGATCAGGGCGTCCGAACAGCGCGCCTTGGCGTTCGAGACCTGGAGTTCCGCGTCGTCGCTGTCCTCGTCGAGGGCCCGCGCCGCCGCCATGACGGCGGAACGCGACAGCTCGATCTCGATGAACATCTTCGCCGCCCGGTGCTTGAGCGCCTGGAAGGTGCCGATCAGAACGCCGAACTGGCTGCGCGACTTGAGGTACTCGACCGTCCGCTCGAAGGCCTCCGTCATCAGCCCGAGCATCTCGCCGCACACAGCGACCGTGGCCCGGTCCACCGCCCTGCCGAGCGGTTCCAGCCCGCCGCCGACGTCGCCCAGGACGGCGCCGGCCGCCACGGAGACGCCGTTCAGCTTGACGATCGCCGAGTTCCGCGAGTCGACGCGGCGCTGAGCCACCACCTCGAGGCCGTCCGCCGTCGCCGGCACGAGGAAGAGCGTCAGGCCGTCGTCGCCGCCCTCCGTTCGGGCCGCGATCAGGAAACCGTCGGCGCCGACGCCGCCGACCACCTGGACCTTCTCGCCCGAAAGTGACCAACCCTTGCCGTTCACCCGCGCCATGGTCTCGACCCGGTCGAGTCCGTACCTGCTTCCCGCCTCCAGCAGGGCCGGCGCCAGGCGCTTTTCTCCGTCGATCAGCGGTGGCAGCCAGGCGGTTTGCTGCTCCGCGTTGCCAGCGTCCGCAAGCAGTCCGCCGCCGAAGACGACCGCCGACACGAACGGCTCCGGCGCCAGACCGCGGCCCATCGCCTCCGTGATGAGCACCGTCTCGGCCATGCCCATGCCCAGACCGCCGTGCTCCTCCGCGAACGGAATGCCCAGCCAGCCGAGATCCGCCATCTCGGCCCAGACCTCCGGGCTGTAGCCGAGGTCGGCGCCCTCGTCGCGGAGCCGGCGCTGGCGGTCGACGCCGCCATGCTTCGAAACGAGCTCGCCCGCGGTCCGGGCCAGCATGTTCTGGGGAGCGGTGAGGACCAGCGGAGCCATCAGTCCGGCAGTCCCAGTACGCGTTTGGCGATGATGTTCAATTGGATCTCAGACGTTCCGCCCTCGATGCTGTTCGCCCGCGAACGGAGCCAGTTGCGGGTCTGTGTCAGTTCGGCCGGCTCGAAGCCCTCACCCTCCCAACCCAGCGCCTGGGGGCCCCGGATCGAGAGCATCAACTCCTCGCGCCGCATGTTGAGCTCGGTCCCGTAGTACTTGAACATCGAGCTCTCCGGCCCCGGCTTGTGCCCCGCCTCCAGGCCGTCGCCGTGCCGTCTGATGGTGAGCCCGTAGGACATCGCGTCCATCTCGCACTGGGTCACCCGCTCCCGGATCGCCGGATCGTCGATCCGGCCCAGCTCGTCGACGCCGACGTAGTCGCGGGCAAGGTCCGGCAGCGAAGTTCTCGCGCCGCCGCGCCCCATGCCGCCGATCGACGTGCGCTCGTGGCCGAGCAGCGCCTTGGCCACGGTCCAGCCGCCGTTCACCTCGCCGATGACCTGGTGGACCGGCGTCCGGACATCGTGGAAGAACGTCTCGCAGAACGGCGAAGCGCCGCTGATCAGCCGGATCGGCCGCACCTCGACGCCAGGCGACGCCATGTCGACCAGGATGAAGGTGATGCCGCGCTGCTTCTTGACGTCCGGGTTGGTGCGCACCAGCATGAAGATCCAGTCCGCCTGGTCGGCGCCGGAGGTCCAGATCTTCTGCCCGTTGATCACGTAGAAGTCGCCGTCACGCACCGCCGACGTGGCGAGAGACGCCAGATCGGATCCCGCGTTCGGCTCCGAGTAGCCCTGGCACCAGCGAATCTCACCACGCGCGATCTTCGGCAGATGTTCCGCCTTCTGCCCCTCCGTGCCGTGATCGAGCAGCGTCGGTCCGATCATGCTGTAGCCGAAGCCGGTCAGCGGCAACGGCAGGGCCAGGCGCCCGATCTCCTCGTGCAGGACCGCCGCTTCGTCGCGAGAGAGGCCGGCGCCGCCGTACTCCTCAGGCCAGGTCGGCACCGAGAAGCCCCGATCGGCCGCGGCGAACAACCAGTCGCGGCTCTCGGGGTAGACGAAGGGCGCCTTGCGGCCGCCCGCGGCCCAGGCGTTCGGGTCGGCCGCCTTCCCGCGCAGGAACTCGGGCGCGTTGCCCTCGACCCAGGCGCGGGCCTCCTCTCGAAACACGGACAGATCATTCATGCGGTTACCTCGGACGAAATCTAACGGGCGCGCATTGTGGCACGGCGCCCGACTATAGACTCCCGCGCCGCCGCTGCCCCACTCCGGCCCGCCCGTACCCTAGCCATGACCACCCTTGCCGAAGCGGTCTCCCGACGCCGCACGTTCGCCATCATCTCCCACCCGGACGCGGGCAAGACGACGCTGACGGAGAAGCTCCTGCTCTACGCCGGCGCGATCCAGCTCGCCGGCGCGGTGAAGGCCCGGGGCGAGGCCCGCCGGGCACGCTCGGACTGGATGAAGGTGGAGCGGGAGCGCGGCATCTCCGTCAGCGCTTCCGTCATGACGTTCGAGCACGAGGGCAACACCTTCAACCTGCTGGACACGCCCGGCCACGAGGACTTCAGCGAAGACACCTACCGGACCCTGACCGCGGTCGACTCGGCGGTCATGGTCCTTGACGCCGCCAAGGGCATCGAAACGCAGACGCGAAAACTGTTCGAGGTCTGCCGCCTACGCGACATGCCGATCACGAGCTTCATCAACAAACTGGACCGCGACGCGCGCGATCCGTTCGATCTGCTCGACGAGATCGCCGACACCCTGCAACTCGAGGTCGCTCCGATGACGTGGCCGGTCGGCATGGGACGGAGCTTCCAGGGAAGCTACGACCTGGTCGGCGACCGGCTGATCCTGGTCGCACCGGGAGACAGGGAACGCCGAGCCGCTGAACGGGTCGTACCCGGCCTCGACTCCCCCGACATCGACGCCGCGCTCGGCAGCGGACCGGCGGCCAGGCTGCGCGAGGAGGTCGAGATGGTGCGCGAACTCTGCCCGCCGTTCGACACCGACGCCTTTCTTTCGGGCAACCGGACTCCCGTCTACTTCGGCAGCGCACTGCGCAGCTTCGGCGTCGGGTCCCTACTCGACGGCCTCGCCCGCCACGCGCCGGCGCCGCAACCACAGCAGGCGGCCGAGCGAACGGTCGCTCCCGGCGAGCGGACGGTGACCGGCTTCGTGTTCAAGATCCAGGCGAACATGGACCCGAAGCACCGCGACCGGATCGCCTTCGTGCGGCTTTGCTCGGGGCGCTTTCATCGCGGCATCCGCCTGTTCCATCCACGCAGTGGACGCACCCTGAACATTCACAACCCGGTCCTGTTCCTGGCCCAGGACCGGGAACTCGCCGAGGAAGCCTGGCCCGGCGACATCATCGGCATCCCGAACCACGGCAACCTGCGCATCGGCGACGCCCTGTCGGCCGGGGAGCCGATCCGCTTCGTCGGCGTTCCCAGCTTCGCCCCCGACCTCCTGCGGCGGGTCCGGCCCGAGGATCCGCTGCGGGCCAAGCATCTCGGCCGCGCGCTGCTCCAGCTCGCGGAAGAGGGCGTGGCGCAGGTGTTCCGCACCCGGGAGGGCAACGACTGGATCGTCGGCGTCGCCGGCACCCTGCAGTTCGACGTGCTCGCCGACCGCATCCGCACCGAGTACGAGGTGCCGGTGCGCTTCGAGTCGACGGCGATGTCCCTGGCGCGGTGGATCGAGGCGGACGACGATCGGACGGTGCGCGACTTCGTGCGCCGCAACGAGGCGAAGATCGCGCACGATCACAACGGCGCGCCCCTGTTCCTGGCCGCGAACCGCTACTGGCTCGATCGTGCCGCGGAAAACGCGCCGGAGGTCCGCTTTCTGGCAACCAGGGAGCAGGCCGTGTAGGCGCTCGCGCCTCAGAAGAGTCCGCGCACCCGCTCCTTCAGTTCCCTCAGTCGCTCCCCCGCGTCGCCCGTCGGCGCCGGCCACTGCACCCGCCGCTCCTCGAGCTGGCGGTCGAGCCGGTGCCAGAGCTCGGCGTTCTTGACCGGCCCGCCGCTCTTGGTCCGCCACCGGTTCCGCTTCCAGGCGTGGATCCAGAGTGCCGCGCCGCGCCTGACGTAGTCATTGGCGGTGTAGACAGCAGCCGGTTGCCCAGGGGGCAGGCCGCCGAGCAACTCCAGCACGCACTCGAGCTCGAGCCGGTTCGGCGTCGTGTCCTCCGACTCACCGGACCGCTCGACCTTGCCGGCGGGCGTCACCAGCTCTGCGACCCACGCTCCGCGGTGACCGACGCAGCGCACCTTGAGGAAGATCCGCGCGCTGTCCGGCGGGACCGCTTCCTCGGAAACTGCCTCGGCGGCAGCGCCGCCGCCCCGAGCCGCGATCTCGGCGCTGGCCAGTTCGTCCACCCGTTCGTTCCACTCGTTGCCGGCATGACCCTTTACCCAGTGCCAGTGGACGCGATGGCGGCGGTTCAGGCCCTCCAGACGCCGCCACAGGTCGACGTTCTTGACCGCGCCCCCATCGCGACGCCGCCAGCCCTGAGCTCGCCAGCGCGCGAGCCAGGAGGTGATTCCCTGCCGGACGTACTGGGAATCCGTGTAGAGATCGACCGCGCTCGGTTCTGAGAGGTTGGCAAGAGCGGAGATCGCCGCCTGGAGTTCCATGCGGTTGTTCGTGGTGCTGGGTGCGCCGCCCGCGAGTTCCCGGGGGTCGCCGCCCGGCTCGAGAATCACCGCCGCCCAGCCGCCCGGCCCGGGGTTCGGGCTGGCGCCGCCATCGGTATAGATGACGAGCGCCGGCCGCTCGGCGCGCTGTGCGGTCACGACGGCCTGGAATGTAGCAGCAGGACCGCGCCCGTACTCCCCGCCGCTGCGTCACTCGACGCGAGTTCATAGACTCGGCAGCCATGTTGCTCCCCCGCCCCTCAGCCATCCTTGCGCTCGCGGTAGCCGCCGCCACAGCCGGTCCGACCTGGAGCCAGGAGGACTCCGATCCCTTCGAGGGAATCGAGTTCCGGCTCGTCGGCCCCAGCCGCGGCGGCCGGGTGACCGCGGTCGCTGGTCACACGTCGCACCCCTACACGTTCTACATGGGCTCGACCGGCGGCGGCGTCTGGCGCACGACGAACGCGGGACTCTCCTGGGAGAACCTGACGGATGACTACTTCAAGGCCGGCTCCGTCGGCGCGGTGACCGTGGCGCCGAGCGATCCGAACGTGATCTACGTTGGTATGGGATCGGCCCAGCCCCGCGGCAACGTGTCCATCGGCGACGGCGTGTACCGCTCCATCGACGCTGGCGAGAGCTGGCAGCACATCGGCTTGCCGCGGGCCGGCGCCATCAGCAAGGTCGAGGTGCATCCGAACGACCCGAACGTGCTCTGGGTCGGCGTGCTCGGCCAGATCTTCGGCAGCAACCCGGAACGCGGCGTCTACCGCTCAACCGATGGCGGGGCAACCTGGGAGCAGGTGCTCTACATCTCGGACGACGCCGGGATCGCCGACCTGGAGCTCGACCCCTTCAACCCCCGCGTCCTCTACGCTGCGGCCTGGCGGGTCGAGCGCAAGCCCTGGACCCTGATCGACGGCAGCGACGAGGGCGGCCTGTTCCGCTCGACGGACGGCGGCGACACCTGGGAGCAGCTCGAGGGCGGCCTGCCCACCGGTATCCTCGGCCGGATCGGCGTCTCCGCGTCGCCGGCGCGGCGCGGGCGTCTGTGGACGATCATCACGGCGGCGGAGGGCCGCGGCGGCATCTTTCGCTCCGAGGACCACGGCGACACGTGGAAGAGAGTGAGCGACGAGCCGGAACTGCTCACCCGCGGCTGGTACTACAGCCACATCGACGCCGACGCGGCTGATCCGAACACGGTCTGGGGCTCGAACGTCCGCTTCTTCCGTTCCGTCGACGCCGGGGCCACCTGGGAGCGGGTGGGCACACCGCACGCCGACAACCACGACCTCTGGATCAACCCGGAGCAACCCCACATCATGGTGCAGGGGAACGACGGCGGCGCCAACGTCAGCGTGGACGGGGGCCAGTCCTGGTCCACCCAGAACAACCAGCCGACCGCCGAGTTCTACCGGGTCACCGTCGACAACCAGTTCCCCTACCGCATCTACGGGGCCCAGCAGGACAACAGCACCATTTCGGTGCCGTCCCGGCCGATGCCTGAGCTGACGCCGACCCAGCACTGGCACTCGGTGGCCGGCGCCGAGAGCGGGCACATCGCCGTCCATCCTGAGCAGCCCCACCTCGTCTACTCGGGGAACTACCTGGGCCGCATCGACCGCTACGACCATCGGAGCGGCACCGCCCGCAACATGATCCTCTACCCCCAGATGCAGGACGGTACGGCGCCGCGCGACCTGCGCTACCGCTTCCAGTGGAACGCGCCGATCCTGATCTCCCGGCACGATCCGGACGTCGTCTACCACACCTCGAACTACGTCCATCGCACCCGCGACGGCGGCTGGACCTGGGAGACGATCTCGCCCGACCTGACGACCGACGACGACGAGAAGCAGGGCGTCCCGGGCGGCCCCGTCCAGCACGACCACACGGGCGTCGAGGTCTACAACACGGTGTTCGCGCTCGCCGAGTCGCCGCACACGGCGGGCGAGATCTGGGCGGGCAGCGACGACGGCCGCATCCACGTCAGCCGGGACAACGGCGCCACCTGGGTCGACGTCACGCCGGCGGGAATGCCGGCCGACGGCACGGTCAACTCGATCGACGTTTCGCAACACGATCCGGGGCGCGTCTACGTCGGCGTGTATCGCTACCGGATGAACGACTACACGCCGTACATCTTCCGCACGGACGACGGCGGCGGTAGCTGGGCGACCGTGACCGACGGTCTGCCGGCCGACCATTTCGTGCGCGTCGTCCGCGAGGACCCGGGAGCCGCCGGCCTGCTCTTCGCCGGCACCGAGTTCGGCCTCTACGCCTCCTTCGACGGGGGCGACTCCTGGCAGTCGTTCCAGTTGAACCTGCCGCGGACGCCGATCACCGACCTGCTGATTCACCACAACGCCGGCAACCCGGACCTGGTGCTCGCGACCCAGGGCCGGAGCTTCTGGGTGCTCGACGATCTCGGCGCCGTACGCGAGCTCGCCGGGGAAGTCGCCGCGGGCGCCAAGCGCGATGTGCCCCGGCTCTTCTCGCCCGAACCGGTGGTTCGCATCGACCGGCCCGGCGGAGGCGGCGGCTTCGTCAACGGCGCCTCGATCTGGTTCGACCTCCCGGAAGAGCCGGCGAGTCGGGTCGAACTGGTGATCTCCCCTGAAGGCAGCGACAGGGTTCTGCGGCGCTTCGTGTCAGTACCGGAAGGCGAAGAGATCGAGGGCGGCGAGGACGAGCGTCCACGGATCGAGTCCTTCGAGGCGAAGGTCGGGCTCAACCGGGTCGTCTGGAACCTGCGCGGCCAGGCGCCCCACCTGGTCGAGGGCGCCATCATGTCGCTGTCGTACACCGGCGGCCCCTACCTGCCGCCGGGGACCTACCAGGCAATGCTGACGGTAGGCGGCGCCGAGCCCGAGACGGGCGACTGGGTAGACAGCCGATCCTTCGAGGTGCTCGCCGACCCGCGGCTCGAGGACATCTCCCAAGCCGATCTGGAGGAACAGTACGCCATGCTCGACCAGTTGTCGGCACGCTTGACGGCGATCCACGACGCGATCGCCGGCCTGCGGAGCGTTCGGGAACAGGCCGGAGCCCTCGAGGAACGTCTCGACGAGGCCGGCGCCCCGGAACTGAGGCCGGCGGTCGAAGCCGTCCTCGAGCGGGCCGGAGAACTCGACGAGCAACTGATCCAGTCGCGGAGCCGCGTCTCCCAGGACGCGCTGAACTTCCAGCCCCGGATCGACAACCAGTACGCGTACCTCTACACTCACGTCTTCGGCAACACCGCCCGGCCGACGGCGGGCGCGCGGCGTCGCCTTGAGGACCTCGAGGCCGAACTCCTGCCGATCCTCGAGGCCGTATCCGAGTTGACCGGACCACAGCTTGCAGAACTGAACCGGCGAGCCCGGGAGCTGGCGATTCCCGCCGTCCAACCGCCAGCCGGCCGATAGAAGAAAACCCGCACCGCAATCGTTCGATGCCGCGACAACACCTCCAGCGCGGCGCTATCGCGCTGATCGCCCTCCTTGCGGCCGGCGACGGCGTCGCGGCAGCGCAGGTCGAGACGCGAAGCGATCGCCCCCGGCTGCGCGCCCAGCGTCTCGCTGAGGCCCCCATGATCGACGGCGACGTGCTCGGCGAAGAGCTCTGGCTCAACGTCGACTACGGCACCGGCTTCCAACAAGTAGAGCCGTTCGAAGGTCAACCGGCGAGCGAACGCACCGAGGTGCGGGTGGCGTTCGACAGCGCCAACCTCTACATCGCAGTCATCTGTTTCGACCGTGACGCTTCCTCCCTGGCGATCTCGGACAGCCGCCGCGACGCCATGCTCCAGAACGAGGACAGCTTCCGGGTCGTTCTCGACACGTACGGCGACCGGCAGAACGGTTTCGTCTTCGGGACGAACATCGCGGGCATCCAGTACGACGGCCAGTTCACGAACCAGGGACGTGGCGGCGGTTCCTCCCGCAGCGGCAGTTCCGGCGGCGCCAATCTGGACTGGGACACCTCCTGGACAGTGCGGACGTCGAGCGGCGACTTCGGCTGGAGCGCGGAGATGGCGATTCCCTTCCGCAGTCTCCGGTACGGATCGGACCGGGCGGTCTGGGGCCTGAACTTCGAGCGCAACATCCGACGCAAGAACGAGACCGCGTTCTGGGCCCACCTCGGCCGCCAGCACGACGTGTTCCGGGTGTCGGAAGCCGGGCACCTGGTCGGCGTGGAACCGCCGCGCCAGCGCAATCTGCAGTTGACTCCCTACGTCCTGAGCACGGGACGCGAGAACGTGGACGGCAGCGTCGACGACACCGAAGTCGGCATGGACCTGAAGTACAGCGTCACCCCGAGCCTCACGCTCGACGTGACCGTCAACACCGACTTCGCCCAGGTGGAGGCCGACGATCAGCAGATCAACCTGGACCGTTTCAGCCTGTTCTTCCCCGAGAAGCGACCCTTCTTCCTGGAGAACTCCGGTCTGTTCCGCGTCGGCGGCCGGTCCTCGTTCCGGGGCGGCACCGAGCTCTTCTTCAGCCGCCGGATCGGCCTGAGCGGCGGCATGCCCGTGCCCATCCTCGGCGGCGCCCGCCTGTCCGGGAGGGCCGGTGGATTCAACGTCGGCTTCCTGAACATGCAGACCGACGACCTGGGGGACCTCCACGGCAACAACTTCACCGTCGCGCGACTCGGCCGCGAATACCGCAACCGGAGCCGGGCCGGCGTGCTGGTCGTCAACCGCGAGGGCACCGGCTCGCTGGCGCCGGACGGCGACTACAACCGGACCTACGCCGTCGATGGCCAGATAGGAATCGGGCAGTTCACGGACGTGTCGGGCTGGGCGGCCCGGACGGAAACCCCCGGCCTGACTGGCCGGGACCACGGTTTCGGCCTCGACGGCGGCTACAGTTCCCCGTTCTGGCGCTGGCGTCTCGGCTATGCCGAGGTCGGCGAGGACTTCAACCCCGAGGTCGGTTTCCTCAGCCGCTCCGGCTACCGCCAGTTCAACGGCTACATCCGGCGCCGTTTCCGCCCGGCCGGCGAGGGCCGCGTCAAGGAGTTCGGTCCGCGTGCCTTCTACGACGGCTTCTGGAACTTCGACGGCTACCAAGAAACCCAGCGCTACTCGGTCGGCGGTGAAGTCGAGTTCCGGAACGGCGCGCAGATCAGCCTCTCCGCCGGCGGCCGCTACGAGGGGCTGCTCGAACCTTTCACGCTCGCCGGCATCGTGCACGTACCCGCCGGGGAGTACGACGACCACGGCTTCTTCCTGTTCGGCAACACGAACCGGGGACGTGCCGTGAGCCTGTTCGTCAGAGTCCAGGGCGGGGGCTTCTTCGGCGGCGACCAGCTCGTACTGGATCCCTGGCTGAGCATCCGCCTCGGCGACTACCTGACATCCGAGCTGAGCTGGTCCTACAACGACATCGACCTCCCGATGGGCGCTTTCAAGACCCACCTCGGCAGCCTGCGCGTCACGTACGCCTTCAGCACCAGTCTGCTCCTCCAGGCGCTGATCCAGTACAACGACCTGACCCACAGCGTGAACACGAACGTCCGCTTCAGTTGGCTGAACGAGGCGAATCGGGGGCTCTTCGTCGTCTACAACGAAATCTCGGAGTTCGGCCTGCTCGGCCTGGATACGCCAGACCGGAGCCTGGCCGTCAAGTTCAACCGCACCTTTGACGTCTTCCGTTAGCGCCGTGTCTCCCCGGCTCGCCAGTCCCCATCGCGCCGGACGCAGCGTCGTGATGGCGCGCCGGGGCATGGTCGCCACATCCCACCCCGCCGCCACCCTGGCCGGGCTCGACATGCTTCGGGCCGGTGGTTCGGCGATCGACGGCGCGGTCGCGGCCGCCGCGATGCTGGCGGTGGTCGAGCCGATGATGACCGGCATCGGCGGCGACGCCTTCCTGCTCTACCACCTCGCCGATCCCGACGGCGGGCGCGGCGAGCTCCTGGGGCTCAACGGCAGCGGCCGCTCATCCCTGGCCCTGGAGCGAACCCACATCGCCGGCCCGGCGATCGATCCGGACTCCTGGCCGGCCGTGACCGTCCCCGGCGCGGTCGATCTCTGGCAGACGGCCCACCAGCGCTTCGGACGCCTTCGCTTCGCCGATCTGCTCGGTCCCGCGATCGAAACCGCCGAAGCGGGCTTCCCCGTCAGCGAGCGCGTCCAGTCGATGTGGACGGCGTGCACGGAGCGACTGCGCCGCGATCCCGCGGCGACGGAGCACTACCTCTTCGACGGCGAAGCGCCCGCACTGGGCGCGGTGTTCCAGTCTCACGCCCTCGCAAGATCGCTGCGGCAGATCGCGCAAGACGGCCGCGACGCCTTCTACGAGGGGCCGATCGCTGAGGAGATCGTCCGCTACGCGCGCGACACGGGCGGTTTCCTCCAGCTCGAGGACTTCCGGCGGCATCGCTCGACCTGGGTCGATCCGATCGGCACGCTGTACCGCGGCCGCGGAGTCTTCCAGTTGCCGCCCAACGGCCAGGGACTTGGCGTTCTGCTGATGCTGAACCTACTGGAGAACTTCGACCTCGGCTCCATGGACCTGGCCGGCCCCCGGCACACTCACCTGCTGGTCGAGGCGAAGAAGCTTGCCTACGCCGACCTCCACGCCCACGTCGGCGATCCGGAGAACGAGCCGCTTCGGGGCTCCGGAGGCGTCCCGCTGGCCGAGCTGCTCGATAAGGCCTACGCCCGCGAGCGCAGCCGCCTGATCGACCCCGGTCGGCCGGCCGACGGCCCCGCGCCCGGCGGCATCCCGACCGGCGGCGGCGCGGTGGGCTCCGACACCGTCTACCTGGCCGTCGTCGACGGCGAAGGCAACGCCGCCTCCTTCATCAACTCCCTGTTCGCGCCCTTCGGAGCGGCGATCGCCGGCGGCCACACGGGGATCATGCTCCACTGCCGGGGCGCCGGCTTCAGCCTGGCGGCCGGCCATCCGAACGAGTACCGTCCCGGCAAGCGTCCCTTCCACACGATCATTCCCGGCATGGTCCTGGACCGGGGTCGGCTCGAGCTCTGCTACGGCGTGATGGGCGGTCCGTTCCAGCCCCAGGGACACGTGCAGCTCCTGACCAACCACTACGACCACGGGCTTTCCCTCCAGGCGGCCATCGACCGGCCCCGGTGGCGCCACACGGCCGGCCTCGACCTCCTGTGCGAACGAGGCATGGAGCCCGAAACCGTGGAGGGACTCGCGGCGCTCGGCCACCGGGTCCGCAGCGCGGGCGGCGCCGAGTTCGGCGGCGCCCAGGCGATCAGGGTCGACAGGCACGGAACGCTCTACGGCGCCTCCGACCCGCGCAAGGACGGAGCGGCGCTCGGCTACTGACGGTCCGCGCGTCGCGACCGCCATGCAAGACTCGCCGGATGGACGATGCTGCGGCCCAGGCAGGAGACCGCACCGAGCAGCGCCAGGTCGAACTCAGGATCGTCCAGTCGATCGCGGACATTCCGCAAGAAGCCTGGGACCGATTGCTCCGGCCCGGTGATCGCCCCTTCCTGTCCTGGACCTTCCTGGAAGCCCTAGAACGGACGGGCTGCGTGGCGCCCGACCGCGGCTGGCTGCCCTTCCACCTCACCGCCTGGGGAGCGAACGACGACCTGATCGCAGCCGCCCCGGCCTACATCAAGAATGACGGCATGGGCGACTTCTCACGGGACTGGGCCTTCGGCGACGCGGTACGGGCGGTCGGCGGCCGCTTCTATCCGAAGCTGGTGGTTGGCGTGCCGTTCTCTCCGGTCACCGGGCGCCGCATCCTGACCGCCGCCGACCTCGACCCGGCGTTTGCCGCCAGGCTCCTGGTACAGCTGGCCGCCCACACCGCTCGTGAAGTCGGCGTGGCCTCCGTCCACGTCCTCTACCACAGCGCCCCGGAAGCCTCGGCCCTCGGCGAGGCTGGCCTCTCCCAGCGAGTCATGGTCCAGTACCACTGGCACAACTACGACTACCGCACGCCGGAGGACTGGCTCCAGAAGCTCCGCTCCAAGCGCCGCACCCAGTGCCGCCGCGAGCGCCGCGAGCCTGCCCGGCAGGGCATCGGCATCCGCACCGTCCGCGGCCGGGAGATCGCCCGCGATCCAGAGCATTGGGCGGAAGCCGCGTTCCGTCTCTACTGCACGACCTGCGACCGCTACATGTGGGGCGGCCGCTACCTGAACCGCGAGATGTTCTCCGACCTGTTCACGCACCTCGGCAACGAGGTCGAACTGGTGATCGCCGAGCGCGAAGACCGGGTCGTCGCCGGCGCGATCAACCTGCGCTCCGACACCCACCTCTACGGCCGCTACTGGGGCTGCCACGAGCACCATCGCTTCCTCCATTTCAACGTCTGCCTCTACCACTCGATCGACGAGTGCATCGAGCGGGGCGTCCAGGTGTTCGAAGGCGGCGCCGGCGGAGAACACAAGATCAGCCGGGGCTTCGAGCCCGCACCCGTCTACAGCTCGCACCTGTTCATGGACGAGAAGCTGAACTCGCTGCTCGGCGCGGCACTGCAGCGCGACGCGAAGCGGCACCTCGAGGGAATCGAGGCGTGGCGCGGCAACCGGGCCCAACTCGGCTAGAGCCGCCAACCCCGGACCTATAATCGAGGGATCATGTCGCAGTTCGAAGACGACCAGCAGGGCGACAGCAAGGTCCTCACGAAGACGAAGACCAGGACCAAGCTGGCCCGTCCCCGGCTGTACAAGGTGCTGCTCCACAACGACGACTTCACGCCGCGCGAGTTCGTCGTCGTCGTACTGCAGCACGTCTTCCACATGACCGAATCGGACGCCTCGCGGCTCATGCTCTACGTCCACAAGAACGGCGTCGGCGTCGTCGGCCTCTACCCGTTCTCGATCGCCGAGACCAAGGTGGCCGAGGTCGGCAGTCTCGCCCAGCAGGCCGAAGTCCCCCTGCTCTGCACGATCGAGCCCGACACGGGAGACGGCGACGGCGAAGGTGGGGACGGTGGCGATGACAGGGACGACGGCGGCAACGTCAACTGACGGGCGAAGGAGGTACAGCCATCGCTTCCGTACACATGACCGAGGACCTGCGGCAATCGCTGCGACGGGCGATGCTCGAGGCGTCTTCACGCCGGCATGAGTACGTGACGCTCGAGCATCTGCTGCTCGCTCTGTGCGCCGACCCGGTGGGGGCGAAGGCGCTGCAGTCGGTCGGCGTTCGCCTGCCCCGACTGGTCCACGAGCTCGAGGAGTTCCTCGAGCAGCAACTGGAAACGCTGCCGCCGGTGCTCCCGGCCGAGGCGTCGGACGAGTCGGCCGGCGCCGCGCCAGTCGAGGCGGAGGGCGAGCAGACCGACAGCGTCGAGCAGGCTCCGGATTCCCGCGACGAAGACGAGTCGCCTCCCAAGCAGACGATCGCGTTCTGGAGGGTCATCGAACGGGCGGCCATGCACGCACACGGCGCCGGCAAGAGTGAACTGGACGCCGGCGCGGTGATCGCTTCGCTGATGCGGGAGAAGGAATCCCAGGCGGTCTACCTGCTCCAGCGCCAGGACGTAACCCGCCTCGACGTCATCCGCTACCTCTCACACGGCACGGTCAAGCAGGGCGGCGGCCTTCCAGCCCCACAGCACATCGAGCCGGACGCGGAAGGCGAGGAGGAGGAAGAAGAGGTCGAGGATCCACTCGAGCAGTTCGCATCCAACCTGAACGAGCGTGCCGCCGAAGGTTCCATCGATCCGCTGGTCGGGCGGCTCGACGAAGTCCGCGTGCTATGCGAGACGCTGGCCCGCCGGCGCAAGAACAACCCGGTCCTGGTCGGCGATCCGGGCGTCGGCAAGACGGCGATCGTCGAGGGGCTGGCGCTCGCCGTGCACGAGGGGAACGTGCCCGAGCTGATCTCCAGGGTCACGATCTACGCGCTGGACATGGGGGCGCTGCTGGCGGGAACCCGCTATCGCGGCGACTTCGAGCAACGGCTGAAGGCGGTGATCGACCGGATCATCTCGGAGCCCGAACACATCCTCTTCATCGACGAGATCCACACGATCGTCGGCGCCGGCGCCGTGTCGTCGGGCTCGCTCGACGCCTCGAACATCCTGAAGCCCGGCCTCGCCTCGGGCAAGCTGCGCTGCATCGGCTCCACCACGCATGCCGAGTACAAGGGCTCGTTCGACCGTGACCGCGCCCTGGCCCGTCGCTTCCAGATGATCGAGATCGACGAGCCGTCGATCGAGGAGTCGGCGGAGATCCTGCGCGGCCTGCGCGACCGCTACGAGGAGCACCACGAGGTCAAGTACGCGGACGACGCGCTGGATGCCGCCGCCGACCTCTCGGCCCGCTACCTGCTCGACCGCCGCCTGCCCGACAAGGCCATCGACCTGGTGGACCAGGCCGGCGCCGCGAACCGCCTGGTGGCCGCGAAGGAGCGCAAGAGCGTGCTCCACCCGGTCGACATGGAGCGGGTCGTCGCCTCGATGGCGAAGATCCCCGAGAAGTCCGTCTCCAGCGACGACCGCGACGCTCTCCTCAACCTGGAGGAAGAGCTGAAGGCGGTCATCTTCGGCCAGGACGAGGCGATTCGATCGATCTCGTCGGCCGTCAAGCTGGGCCGCGCCGGTCTGGGCACCCTGGAACGGCCGATCGGCAGCTTCCTGTTCTCGGGACCCACCGGCGTCGGCAAGACGGAACTCGCCCGCCAGCTCGCAGCGGTGCTCGGCATTGCCTTCACCCGCTTCGACATGAGCGAGTACATGGAGAAGCACACCGTGTCGCGGCTGATCGGCGCACCTCCCGGCTACGTCGGCTTCGACCAGGGCGGTCTGCTGACCGACGCGATCCGCCGCACGCCCCATACCGTCCTGCTGCTGGATGAGATCGAGAAGGCTCACCCGGACGTCTACAACATCCTGCTGCAGGTCATGGACCACGCCACGTTGACCGACAACAACGGCCGCAAGGCCGACTTCCGGCACGTCATCCTGATCATGACGACGAACGCCGGCGGCCGGGAGCTGACGACGAAGCCGATGGGCTTCGGCGACCGCTCGAAGCTCTCCGCCGAAGCCGCCTCGAAACCGGCGGTCGAGCGCCTGTTCACGCCCGAGTTCCGCAACCGGATCGACGCCTGGGTCGTGTTCAAAGCGCTCGAGATGGACTCCGTGCGCCTCATCGTCGACAAGCTCGTGGGCGAACTCGGCGGCCAACTCGACGACCGCAAGATTGCCATCGAGTTGACCGACGACGCCCGAAACTGGCTGGCCGAGCACGGCTACGAACCGGACTTCGGCGCCCGCCCGATGCGTCGTCTGATTGACGAGAAGATCAAGCGCAAGCTGGCGGACGAGATCCTCTTCGGCAAACTGGCCGACGGCGGCAAGATCGTCGTCGACGCGAAGGAGGGCGCGTCGCTCGAGGAAGGCCTGCTCCTCAGGACCCGGCGCAAGCGCCGGGCCAAGCGCAAGAAGCCGAACTGAACACACTGGGTGCGCCGGCGTCCCCGCCGGCTGCCGCCGCAGGCGGCCAAAAGACGCGCCGCGAAGCGGCGACCTTACGCGTCTTCTATCCGCGGCAGCACCTCGCTCTTGAACCGTTCGATCGTCGACATCAGCCGCGCGTGCGGCAGCAGCCCGTTGTAGGCCCAGAAGTAGAGCCAGGTCACCGGCAGGCGCTCGCGCAGCGTCTCGAGCTGCCGCGTCACCGTGTCGACGGTGCCGACCAGCGCCATGCCGGCGCTCATCAGGTCGTCGAACTGTTCTCCCGTGTCCGGGTCCGCCATGCCCCGGCTGAAGCCGAACGGCTCGAACCAGGCGGAGCCGCAGAAGGCGCCGCTGGCCTTCCACAGACGCTCAGCCTCGGTGTCCGTGTCGGCGATCACGACATCCCGCAGAACGCCGATCCCTTCTCCCAGTGGCCGTCCGGATTCCTCCGCGAACAGCTCAAAGAGTGCCCGCTCCCGCTTCGGGTGAAGCGGCGGCAGGATCGCCGTCACGCCCTCCCGAGCGCACCACCGGATGCTCGCCTCCGACGACGCGAAGGGCTGGAAGATCGGCGGATGGGGCTTCTGCACCGGCTTCGGCACCACCCCCACCTGGCGCAGCACCCCGTCCTCCACTCCGGCGCCCCACTGCTCCGTCGCCTCGAGCGTCCACGGCGTGCCGCCCTCGGGACCGCCCGCGGGGACCTTCCAGAACCGGCCGTCGTAGTCGAGCATCGGCTCGGTCCAGGCCTTCTTGACGATCCGGAAGCACTCCTCGAAGGCGGCACGGTTCGTCGCGTCGATCTCGTCGTGCCGGTGTGGCAGGGCGCCGGAGATGCCGTGCGTCTGCTGCGCCATCACGTCGACCCAGCGCCGCTGGTAGCCGCGGGCGAAACCGGCGTTCGCGCGTCCTCCGGTCATCCGGTCGAGCATCGCGATGTCCTCGGCGACCCGGATCGGGTTCCTCGCCGGCAGCACGATGCCCAACTGGCCGACCCGGATGTTCTTCGTCTGCATGCCGATGAACAGGTCGAGCAGCACCGGGTTGTTCGAGAGCTCGAACCCCTCGATGTGGAAGTGGTGCTCGGTGAAGCTGATCGAGTCGTAGCCGAGGTCGTCGGCTAGCCGGGCCTGCTCCGAGATCTCGGCCAGCATCCGGTCGTAGAGATCGCCGCGCAGGCCGGCCATGCCCCGCTTGATGTCGGCCCGGGAGCCGATCGAGGGCAGGTAGAAAAGGGAGATCTTCAAGAGAGTAGGACTACCGCAGCCTCAGCCGCCGCTGTCGTAGCCCGGAAGCTCGCGGATCCAGACGTTGCGGAATCGGGTCGGGTTCCGGTGGTCCTGGAGACCGATCCAGCCGCGCGGCTCGTGCGGGCGGTCGTAGACGCCGACCCGGCGGTGGATCGTCCGACCGATGTACTCCTTCTTGTGATGGATGACCACACCGTTGTGGAGCACGGTGACGTTCGCCTTCTTGACGAGTTCGCCGTCCTTCCAGCGCGGCGCCTCGAAGATGATGTCGTAGGTCTGCCAGGCGCCCGGGGCCCTCGACGAGTTGACCATCGGCGGCGTCTGGCCATAGAGCGCGCCCGCCTGCCCGTCGGCGTAGGACCGGTTCTCGTACGAATCGAGGATCTGGACTTCGTAGTCGCCGTAGATCATCACGCCGCTGTTGCCGCGGCCCTGGCTGTTGCTTTCGACCTTGGCCGGCGTCGCGAACTCCAGGTGGAGCTGGAAGTCGCCGAACTCGTCCCGGGTGCGGATCGACCCGGTCGAGGTGACCTCCATGTAGCCGTTCTCGACCCTCCACTCGGGTTCGTCGCCGTTCGGCTTCTGCCACTTCGAGAGGTCCGTCCCGTCGAACAGCACGACCGCGTCGGCGGGCGCTGCCGCCATGTCGCTGAACGCGGCGCCCGGAGCGACCACCGGTGGCACCGGCCGGTTCGGGTCGTGCACCTTCCAGGGCAACCCCGGCAGCTTCGGGGTGTCCTCGTAGCCGATCGGCTGTTGCTGGGCGGCGGCGGCCGCGGTCAGCAGCAGGCCCGTCGCCAGGGTGGCACACGACGTTCTCTTCTTTCGGTTCACAGGCATTCCGGCCTCCTTGAGAATCCTCACCGCACCCGCGACGCGAGCAGCGGCTCCGACAGCTTCAGCCACTTGACCACCTCGGCGCGCGTGCCGCGGGGGTCGATCAGGTCATGGACCGAGAAACCCTCGGCCCGCGGGAAAGGCGTTCGCCGCTTGGCGAACTCGGCCTCCAGTTCGGCCCGCTTCTTGTCCGGGTCGGGCGCCGCGGCGATCTCTCGCCGGAAGGCGACCGCCACGCCGCCCTCGATCGGCAGCGCGCCGCTCTCGGCCGAGGGCCAGATCAGTACCCGGCCGCCGGGGCCGTAGTGCGCCGCCGCGGCGACGCCGTAGGACTTGCGGATCTGCACGGCGCACCAGGGCACGGTCGTCCGCACGGTCGCCGCGATCGCCTCCATGCCGTAGCGAATCGTGCCGGACGCTTCCGACTCCGAGCCGATCATGAAGCCCGGCTCGTCGACCAGGCTGAGGATGGGCAGGTGGAAGGTCTCGCAGAACTCGACGAAGCGCCGGAACTTCTGCGCACCGGCGGCGTCCATCGCGCCGCCGATGTGCTTGCAGTCGTTCGCGACGACTCCCACCGTGTGGCCGTCGACCCGGGCCAGACCTGTGATCTGGGACGGGCCGTAGCCCGCCGTCATCTCGAAGAAGCTGTCCCGGTCGACGACGAGCGAAACCAACTCGCGCATGTCGTAGAGGAAGCGACGGTCACGCGGCACGATCTCGAGCAGTCGTTCTTCGCGGCGGTCGGCCGGATCACCCGACTTCCGCCGCGGCGGTAGGGTGTCGACGTTCGAGGGCAGGTAGCTCAGGAAGCGACGGACCTGGGCCATCGCGTCGTCCTCGTCCTCGGCCACGTTGTCGACGACGCCGCTGCGACTGTGGACCTGCCAGCCCCCGAGTTCGTCCTTCGTTTTCTTCTCGCCCAGGGCGCGCTCGACGAGCGCCGGGCCGCCGATCAGGATCTGGGCCGTGTGGCGCGTCATCACCGAGAAGTGGGATGCGACCAGGCGTGCCGCGGGGAACCCCGCAACGGCACCGACCCCGATCGAGGCCACCGGCACGGTCCGCAGGATCTCGGCGATCGACCAGAAGCGGGCCCGGGAGTACACCGGCTCCCCCATCGGCCGGGGCGGCGTCTTCGGCGCTCCTTTCTGGCGGCCCGCACTGCCGCGCACGCTGCCGCCACCGCCTTCGAGAAAGCGCACCAGGGGCAACCGGTACTTGAGGGCGAGCTCCTCGGAGTAGACGCTCTTGCGCAGCCCGGCCGGTGACGGCGAGCCCCCGGCCTGGGTGAAGTCCTCCCCGGCGACGATCACCGGAGCCCCATCGACATCAGCGAAGCCGACGACGTAGTTCGCCGGCGTGAACGAAACGACGCGACCCGCTTCGTCGACCTCGGCGGCGCCGGCCTGGCGCCCCTCCTCGACGAAGGATCCCGGGTCGGCGACCCGCTCGATCCGCTCGCGCACCGTCAGCCGGCCGCGCTCGTGCTGCTTCCCTATCGCCTCCTCGCCGCCCATCTCCAGCGCCAGGCGCCGGCGGCGTTCGATCTCGTCGACTTCGGGCTGCCAGGACATTGGAGGGGATTGTAGATGCTCCGCTATCCTGCGCCGTCCGGGAGGTTCACGTGACGGAAGCAAGACGCAAACTCTGTGGTTGGGGATACGAAGGGCAGGGGCTCACGCAGGCGGAGGCGGACACTTTCCGCGCCCGCACCGGGGAACGCTTCGGCGTCCCTCTGGAACCTCGGGCGACCGCGCCCCAGGTCGCCGACTTCGACCTCCGCCCGCCGCGTCTGGCGCCGCCGGCATCGCTTGAGGCCCTGTTCCGGAACGACCCGTACGAGCGACTCCTCCACGCCTACGGCAAGTCCTTCCCGGACGCGGTGCGGATGTTCCGGCGCGAGGTGCCGGAACCTCCCGATCTCGTCGCCTACCCTGAAACCACGGACGACGTCGTCCGCATCCTCGACTGGGCCGGCGACGCCGGCGCGGCGGCGATCCCCTTCGGCGGCGGTTCGAGCGTCGTCGGCGGCGTCGAACCGGCGGTCGGCGACAGCTATGCCGGCGCTGTGACGATCGATCTGTTGAAGCTCAACCGGGTACTCGAGGTCGACCGCGCGAGCCGGGCGGCGCGCATCCAGGGCGGTGCGCGTGGCCCACACATCGAGGCGCAGCTCCGTGAGCACGGCCTGACGCTGCGTCACTTCCCGCAGAGCTTCGAACACTCCACCCTGGGAGGCTGGATCGCGACCCGTTCGGGCGGCCACTTCGCCAGCCTCTACACCCACATCGACGACTTCGTCGAGGCGACGACGACCGTGACGCCCGGTGGCATCATGGAAACCCGGCGGTTGCCCGGCTCCGGCGCCGGGCCGTCGCCGGACCGGATGGTCGTCGGCTCAGAGGGCATTCTCGGCGTGATCACGGAGGCCTGGATGCGGCTCCAGGATCGGCCGGCGTACCGAGGTTCGGCGGCGGTCCACTTCGCCGACTACGCGAGTGCGGCCGAGGCCGTGCGGATGCTGGCCCAGAGCGGCCTCTATCCCTCGAACTGCCGCCTGATCGACGCCCAGGAGACCGCCACCGCTGGCGCCGGCGACGGCTCGACCTCTCTGCTCGTCCTCGGCTTCGAGTCCGCCGACCACCCGGTCGACGCGTGGATGAAGCGGGCGCTCGAACTGACCGCGGACTGCGGCGGCGACCACAGCGCCTCGGCCGGGCGGTCCCATCGCGAGGGCGCCGCCGGGGCCTGGCGCGACGCCTTCATCAAGGGACCCTACTTCCGGGAGGTCGGCGTGCCCCTGGGAGTGATCGGCGACACCTTCGAGACCGCGATCACCTGGGACCGCTTCGCCGACTTCCACGCCCGGATCATGGCCCGGACCGCCGAGATCCTCGAACGGGCGACCGGCAGACCCGGCAGCGTCACCTGCCGCTTCACCCACGTCTACCCCGACGGACCCGCGCCCTACTTCACCTTCTCGGCGCTTGGCGACTGGGAGCGGCTCGCGGAGCAGTGGCGCGAGATCAAGCTGGCCGCCAACGAAGCGGTCGTCGACGCCGGCGGCACGGTGACCCACCACCACGCGGTCGGCCGCGACCACCGACCGGCCGGCTACGACCGCCAGCGCCCCGACGTCTTCGCCCGGGCCCTCGCCGGCGCCAAGGCGGCGGTTGATCCGGACGGCCTGATGAACCCCGGCGTCCTGATCGATCCGCAGGGCCGGGACGTCGGCGTCACCGGCGCGATGGCGCCGTAGCGCTGCACCCGCCCGTCCAGGGTCCGCGGGGAGGGTCCCATCGGCCGTGGCATCCGCGCGTCCGCCAGCGGACGCACGGACTGCGACGCATGGGGCGCGGGGACGCGCCACATGGGTGCACGCTCAGGAGGATGAAGGGAGGTTGGCGTTCGCTTCACTCCGCTCGCTACGGGTGGGCGTTGGACGATGTGGGGTTCGGTGGAAGTCGCTCGTTCAGAGCCCGCTGGGACCCTCCCCGCAGACCCTGGACGGGCTGGAGGGGGTCGGCGGCTTGGGGTGACCTACTCCCCCAACCTGGCGGCCAGGGCGACTACGTGGGTGTCGTCCACACCCAGCGCGTTTAGTGCGGCATCCAGATCGCGGACGTAGTCGGCGTTGGTACCGCTCGGGCCTGTGGCCAGTATGACCTGGGACGCAATCTCGTCGATTGGCGCTGGACCCGCGTAGTTTCGGTTGCCGGGCCAGCCCTGATAGGTGAGGCTTGCGACGACCTGCGGCGATGCCGGCGAGGGGGCCAGCGCTTGCTCGACGGGCGTATGCAGTTCGACTTCGATCTCCATGCGGACGTAGCCGCCGCGCTCGCGCACGTCCAGATCGGCGAGGATGGCGTCGGCGTCCGCTTCGGCGAGGCGGTACACCATCCCCCAGCAGCAATCCTCCGGCGCGGGCACCAGGGTGACCACCCGGCCGGGACGCCAGGGTTCGCCGCGGTGGTCGGTCGACCACTGCCAGAAACGCCGGGTCCAGCCTCGGACGCGGGCGGGCCGGCGCTCCACGAAGGGGATCGCCGGGCGGAAGATCAGCGAGCCGTAGCCGAAGAGCCAGCATGGATCGGTTGGGGCCACGGCGCCGGATTGTACGGGCCGCGCCGTCGATTCCGCCGCGATACCGCGTGATAGCTTGCGCGGCCCGTTTTCTCCCCGCCTGACCACCCATGCGCCACCTCTTCGTCATCGATCCGATCGAGCGTCTCGATCCCGAGAAGGACACGACGATCGCGTTCCTGCGCGAGGCGGATCGCCGCGGTCACGAGCTCGCCGTCTGCACGATCGACACGCTGGAACTCGGCCCGGACGGCCGGCCGCGGGCGAAGGCGATTCCCGCCCGCACAGTCGACCCGGTCCCCGGCGGACCCTGGCACGAGATCGGGACCGGCCGAGCCGCCTTTCTCGATGAGTTCGACGTGGTCTGGATGCGGAAGGATCCGCCATTCGACATGGCGTTCTTCTACGCCACCCACCTGCTCTCCATGGTGGCGCAGAGCACCCTCGTGGTGAACGATCCGCTGTCGCTTCGCGACGCGAACGAGAAGCTGTTCGCGCTCCGGTTCCCGGCCGTCTGCCCGCCGGCGCGCGTGTCCCGGCGCATCGCGGAGTTGCTGGCCTTCCAGGAGGAGATGGGCGGCGAGATGATCGTCAAACCGCTCGACGGCGCCGGCGGCGAGGGCATCTTCCACCTGAAGGCCGGCGACCGGAACACCAGCGCGATCCTGGAGGCCGCGACCGGCCACGAGAGCCGCTACATCATGGCGCAGCGTTACCTGCCGGAGATCCGGCAGGGCGACAAGCGGGTGATCCTGGTCGAGGGCGAGGCGCTCGGCGCGGTGCTCAGGGTGCCCGCCGAGGGCGAATCGCGGGCGAACTTCCATGTCGGCGGCCAGCCGGCGGCCACGGAGGTCGACGACCGCGACCACGAGATCGCCGCGGCGATCGGGCCGGAACTCGTGCGCCTTGGGATCGTCTTCGCCGGCATCGACGTGATCGGCGGCTGGCTGACCGAGGTCAACGTGACCAGCCCCACCGGCCTGCGCGAGATCGCCGACCTGGGCGGACCGCGCCTCGAAGTCGACGTGCTTGACGCGGTGGAAGCCCGCCGCAACGCCGGCTGATCCGTCAGCGAAGCGTCACGAACTCCTCGGCCGAGGTCGGGTGGATCGCCATCGCGGCGTCGAAGTCGTCCTTCGTGGCGCCCATCTTCACCGCCACCGCGAGGCCCTGGATGATCTCCGGCGAGTCCGGGCCCAGCATGTGGGCGCCGAGGACGCGACCGCTGGAACGCTCGACGATCAGCTTGACCAGGGTGCGCTCCTGGTTGTCGGTCAACGTCAGCTTGAGCGGCCGGAACCGGCTCCGGTAGACGTCGATTTCACCGTAGCGGGCTCTCGCCTCCTCCTCGGTCAGGCCGACCGCGGCCAGCGGCGGCTGGCTGAAGACGGCGGTGGCCACGGCTTCGTGGTCGACCGGGGTCGGCTCCCCGGCGAACAGGGTCCGCGCCAGGCACATCGCCTCGTGGATCGCCACCGGAGTCAGGTTGAGCCGGTCCGTCACGTCGCCGATGGCCCAGATGTTCGGCACGTTGCTGCGCGAGAACTCGTCGACGACGATCTCGCCCAACTCACCGAGCGCCACGCCACACTTCTCCAGTCCCAGGTCGGCGACCAGGGGCCTCCGACCGGTGGCGTAGAGGACCTCCCCGCAGTCCACCGTGTCGCCATCGTCGAGGTGAAGTCGCAGAAGATCGTCCCCGCTTCCCGGCGACGCTTCAATCGACTCCACCTGGCAGTCGAACCGGAGGTCGATCCCCCGCGACCGCATCTCCTCGGCCAGATGGGTGCGGATCTCCTCGTCGAATCCCCGCAGGAACAGCGGACCGCGGTAGATCAGCGTCACCCGACTGCCAAGACCGGCAAAGATGCCCGCGAACTCGACACCGATGTAGCCGCCGCCGACGACCGCCACGTGTTCCGGCAGGCGCTCGAGGTAGAAGGCCTCGTTCGAGTTGATCGCGTACTCGATGCCCGGAATCGGCGGCATGTCCGGCCAACTGCCCACGGCGATCAGGATCTGATCCGCCGTGACCCGGCTCCGGCTCGACCCGCCTGCATCGATCTCGACGGTGTGCGGATCGAGCAGCCGCGCCCGGCCCTCGAACAGCTCGACGCCGGCTGAATCGAGCAGGCCGCGGTAGATCCCGTTGAGCCGTTCGATCTCACGGTTCTTGTTCGCGATGAGCTGGCCCCAGTCGAACGCGGGCCGGGCGGCCGACCATCCGAACCCCGAAGCCTCCCGGTAGTGGTCCGCGAAGGTCGAAGCACAGACAAGCAGCTTCTTCGGAACGCAGCCCACATTGACGCAGGTACCGCCGAGGTAGCGCTCCTCGGCCACCGCCACCCGGGCGCCGTAGCCCGCAGCCATTCGGCTTGCGCGCACCCCGCCGGAGCCCGCGCCGATCACGAACAGGTCGTAGTCATAGTCCGTCATGACCGCAACGCTAGCGCCCCGAACCCCCTCGCAAGCTCGGTGTTTCGGCCCAGCCCGTCCTCGCCTGGGAGCTTGCGCCCCGGAACCTTACCCGTAGCGTTCCGCGGCGCAAGCTCCCAGACCGATCGGGCACCAGATCGCCAAGCGCCCTTAGACTCCAACCGAATGGCCGGCAGTGAGAGCAACTCCGCCCCTTCCTGGGCGTCGCGCGCGGTCGCGGGTGGTGTCCTGATGGGCCTCGCCAATCTGGTGCCCGGCATCAGCGGCGGCACGATGCTGCTCGCGGTCGGCATCTATCCCCGGTTCGTCGAGGCCGTGGCGGACACGACACGGCTGCGTCTGCGGCTTCAGCCGCTGCTGCTGCTCGCAGTAGTCGCCGCGTCCGGCGGCCTGGCGATCCTCCTTCTGGCCGGCGTCCTGCGGGACCTGGTGGTTCACCAACGATCGATCATGTACAGCGCCTTCATCGGCCTGACCCTGGGAGGCGTGCCGCTGGTCTGGCGTCTCGGCCGGCCTGCCACTCGAACATTCTGGGGCGGCACGGCCGGAGGCGTCGCCGCCATGGCCGGGCTCGCCCTGCTCCAGGGCGGCCCCACCGCGACGGGATTGACCAGCAGCGGACCGTTCCTGCTCGCGGTCGCTGGAGCGGCTGGCGCCGCCGCGATGATTCTGCCGGGTGTGAGCGGCGCCTACCTGCTCCTGGCCCTCGGCCAGTACGAACCGATCCTCGGCGCCATCGACCGGCTGCTCGAAGGACTCAGCGGCCTGGACTCGCCAGCCGTCATGGAGGCGGCAGGCGTCCTGCTGCCGGTTCTCGTGGGTATCGCGGCCGGCGCAACCCTGATCAGCAATGCCGTGCGGTTCGCCCTGCGACGTTTTCGCCAGGCAACGCTGGGAGTGCTGATGGGCCTTCTGCTCGGCGCCGTCGTCGGTCTGTGGCCCTTCGAGAACCTGGCCTTTCCCGCGCCGCTACAGGCCGTATCGTCCCTGGCCATCGCCGGCGCCGGCTTCGTCCTGACCTGGTCGATCAGCCGGTTCGGCACGCCACGCAGGGACCCGTCCGGGCGCCAGTAGCTGCCCCCTGCTGCGCTACAGTCGCGGCCCCTTCCCGCTTCAAAGTCAACGGAGTAACCCGATGATGACGAACCACTTCGCCCCATCTCCTGTCGCCGCCTTCCTCGCCGTGGCCACGCTCGTCCCGTTCGCAACCACCTCCGTCCTCGCCGCCGACGGTCGCACCGTCATCCACGCCGGCTCCCTGGTCGACGTCGAAGCCGGCGAGGTTCTCGGACGGCACACGATCGTGGTGGAAGGCGAGACGATCACGGCCGTCGAGGACGGGCTTGCCAATCCGGAAGACGGCGACACTCTGATCGACCTTTCCGGCCACACCGTCCTGCCCGGCCTGATGGACATGCACGTCCACCTGACGTCGCAGCAGGCCGGCGCCGCCTCCTACCTCGAGCGCTTCCAGGAGACCCCGGCCGACATGACGGTCAAGGGGCTGATGTACGCGAAGCGGACGCTGCTCGCCGGCTTCACGACCGTCCGCGACGTGGGCGGCGAAACGACCGCGATCCTGGCGGTGCGAAATGCGATCAACCGCGGCGACATGCCCGGGCCCCGGATCTTCGCCGCCACCGTGTCGCTCGCCACCACCGGTGGTCACGGCGACCGGACGAACGGCATGCGGCCCGACCTGCAAGGCGACCCCGGCCCCAGGCAGGGCATCGTCAACAGCGTCGAAGACGCCCGCAAGGCGGTCCGGCAGCGCTACAAGGAGGGCGCCGACCTGATCAAGATCACGGCCACCGGCGGCGTGCTCAGCCTGGCCAAGAGCGGCCAGAACCCGCAGTTCACGGAGGAGGAGATCCGGGCCATCGTCGACACGGCGAAGGACTACGGCTTCATGGTCGCCGCCCACGCCCACGGGGCCGAGGGCATGAAGCGGGCGATCCGGGCCGGCGTCACGACGATCGAGCACGGCACCTACATGGACGAGGAGGCCTTCGAGCTGATGAAGGCGCACGGCACCTACTTCGTGCCCACCATCTCGGCGGGCAACTTCGTGGCCGAGAAGGCGGCGGTGCCGGGCTACTTCCCGGAGATCATCCGGCCCAAGGCTGCCGCCATCGGGCCGGTGATCCAGGAGACCTTCGCCAAGGCCCATCGAGCGGGCGTGTCGATCGCCTTCGGCACGGACTGCGGCGTCTGCCCTCATGGCAGTAACGCCCAGGAGTTTCTCTACATGGTCGAGGGCGGCATGGCGCCGATGACGGCGATCCAGTCGGCCACGGTCGTCACCGCGAAGCTGCTCGACATCTGGGAGGAGACCGGTTCCATCACGGCCGGCAAGTCGGCGGACCTGGTCGCGGTCGAAGGCGACCCGATCGCCGACGTCACGAAGTTGCAGGACGTGCGGTTCGTCATGCGGGTCGGCCGCGTCCACAAGTCACCCGCTAGCTGAGCCGGGATCAGCCGGGACGCCGGCGCACCCAGTTTCGCCGCACAGGCTCCTAACTCCGTCCGCCGCCGAGCGTGCGCTCCGTGTAGCGCGAACGGGCCGCCTCCGACTCGGCATCGGCCCTCACCCACTGCAGGGTGTCACCGTCGGCGAAGTCGGTGGCGCCCGCGATGGCACGGCAGACGGCGTTCACGTGATCCTTCGTGATCGCCGCAGGCACCGTGGGCATCGCGGCCAGGGACTGGGCGAGGTCCAGGGTCTCCTCCTCGAGCCGGGCGGGCGGCACGATCCGGTTGAGCATCCGCGCCACCTCCGACGGACCGAAGCGGCGGCAGGTGATGATCAGCTCCTTGGTCAGGGCGGGTCCGAGCTCGCGCACCATCCGCGGTACACCGCCCCAGGCCAGGGGAAGCCCCAGTTCAACTTCGGGAATGAAGAACACGGCATCCTCGGCAGCGACCCGCAGGTCGCAGGCCACCATGAGCAGGAAGCCGCCGCCGACCGCATAGCCCTGGACCTGGGACACGGTGAGCGCTCGCATCTGCTCCAGCGCGTCCATCGCCCGGCGGCCGAGCTGGCCCGCCTCCCGGCGCTGGCGCCAGTTCAGTTCCGAAGTGCCGCCCATCGCCTTCAGGTCGGCCCCGGCGCAGAACGCACGCCCCTCCCCACGCAGCACGACCACATCGATCTCGCTCTGATCGTCGAACCAGGCAGCGGCAAGAGCCAGTTCGCGCAGCATCGTCCCGTCGACGGCGTTCAGGCGCTCCGGCTTCGCCAGAGTCAGAAATCCCAGGTTGCCGTCCTTCTCCACCCGGATCGTCTCGAAGTTCGTATGGCCTCCCATGTACCTCTCCTTCCTGTTTCGACGAAGCGCTGTTCGGGCCGCTACCCCAACGGGCCATCCTGTTCCCCGCCGGGTGCTCTATCATGCCGTCCGGCCGCGGGCACGGCGATGGCCGCGACGCCGTCCCTCCGAACATCTTCACCCCTCCCCCCGGATGACGTTCCAAGTCCAGGTCCTCGGCTGCGGCGACGCCTTCAGCAGCGGCGGCCGCCTGCACACCTGCTTTCTCCTGAGCGGTGAAACGAACGACGGCGCGCTCTCTCCGACTCTGCTCGACTGCGGCGCAACGTCTCTCGCCGCGATGAAGGCTCGAGGCATCGAACCCGCGACGATCCGCACGATCCTCATCACTCACCTCCACGGAGACCACTTCGGCGGTCTGCCCTTCCTGTTGAGCGACGCCCACTACCGGGCCCGCCGCGCGACGCCGCTGACCCTGGCGGGGCCCCCGGGGTTGCGGGAGAGACTCCGCCAGGCGGCGGAGGCTCTCTACCCCGGATCCTCGAGGCGCGAGCTGGCGTTCGAACTCGAGATCGTCGAACTTCACGAGCGCGAGTCCGTCTCGATCAACGGGCTGCGGGTGATGCCGTTCGAGGTCGTCCACCCGTCCGGCGCGCCGAGCTATGCCCTCCGTGTCGAGTACGGCGGCCGAACGCTCGTGTTCTCCGGCGACACCGAGTGGACCGAAGCTCTGATCGACGCGGCCGCGGGCGCGGACCTCTTCATCTGCGAGTGCAACTTCTACGACCGGCCGGTGCCGAACCACCTGAACTACGTCGAGCTGCTCGCTCAAAGGCGTCGTCTGGACTGCGGCCGGATGCTGCTCACACACCTCGGCGACGACATGCTCGAACGCTCCGACCTTGAGATCGAGGCCGTCGCGGAGGGCCGGACCTACCGGGTCTGAACGACGTTCGACGAGAGGGCGACCGGCCTCGTTCTCCCTTGCTACACTCCGCGTCCGAAACAGACCCAGGAGCAGCAATGAACTTCGACTTCTCGGATGCCCAGAAGGCACTGAAACAGCAGACGCGCGACTTCCTGCGAGCCGCCTGCGACACGACCGTGCCCCGGCGGGTGCTGGAGGATACGGACGAACCCTTCGCACGCGATCTGTGGCAGCAGGTCTGCGCCAACGAGTCTCCCGGAATCGCGATCCCCGAGGAGTACGGCGGTATCGGTTTCGGCTATCTCGAACTCTGCGTCGTGGCCGAAGAGATGGGCCGCGCCATCGCACCGGTCCCCTTCTCGTCGTCGGTCTACCTCGCCGCCGAAGCAATCCTCCAGGGCGGCTCGGACGAGCAGAAGAAGAGACTGCTGCCCAGCCTCGCCTCCGGTGAGAGCATCGGCACCTTCGCCCTCTCCGAAGGTCCGGGCCAGGCCACGGTGCCGAACCTCCAGACGACGCTCAGTGACGGCCGACTGTCCGGCACGAAGATGCCGGTGCCCGACGGCGACGTAGCGGACCTCTGTGTCGTCGTCGCCAAAGACGGAGACGGCGCCTCACTGGCGGTCGTAGACCTGGCCTCCGAAGGGGTCTCCCGCGAGCCGGTCGACACTCTCGACCCTTCCCGTTCCCACGCCCGAATCACCTTCGACGGCGTTGAAGCGGAGGTGCTTGGCGAAGCCGGCCAGGGCTGGGCGATCAAGGACGCCGTGTTCGACCGCGCCGCGGTGCTGTTCGCCATGGAACAACTCGGCGGCGCCGACGCCTGCCTGCAGATGGCGATCGGCTACGCCAAGGGCCGCTACGCCTTCGGCCGACCGATCGGCTCCTTCCAGGCGATCAAGCACAAGCTCGCCGACATGTACATCAAGAACGAGCTCGCCCGGGCAAACTGCTACTACGGAGCCTGGGCGCTGTCGACCGACGCGCCCGAGCTGCCGGTCGCGGCGGCCGCGGCCCGTGTTGCCGCGACCCAGGCCTTCCACTTCGCCTCGAAGGAGAACATCCAGACTCACGGCGGCATCGGCTTTACCTGGGAATCCGATTGCCACCTCTACTACCGCCGCTCCAAGCTGCTCGCGCTCGGCATCGGCAGCGAAAGGGTGTGGAAGGACCGGTTGATCTCCGGTCTGGAACAGCAGGAGGCCGCCTGATGGACTTCAACGACACTCCCGAACAGGCCGCATATCGCGCCGAGGTCCGCACCTGGCTCGCCGCCAACGCGGAGCCGCGCAAGGATCGCCCAAGCGTCAGCCGCCGGCTCGACGCCGAGGAGGGCCTGCTGCTCGCCAAGGCGTGGCAAGCCAGGAAGGCGGACGCCGGCTACGCGTGCCGCCACTGGCCGGTCGCGCATGGCGGCCAGGGCAGGCCGATGATCGAGACGATCATCTACGACCAGGAAGAGGCGAACTTCGATGTGCCGACCGGCTTCTTCAGCATCGGTCTCGGCATGTGCGGCCCGGTCATGGCGCAGTACGCGACCCAGGAGCAACAGGCCCGCTTCATTCCGCCGCTGATGCGCGGCGAAGAGGTCTGGTGCCAGTTGTTCTCCGAGCCCGCGGCGGGGTCCGACGTCGCCGGTCTCCGCACCCGCTGCCACCGTGACGGCGACGACTGGGTGGTCAACGGCCAGAAGGTCTGGACCTCAGGGGCCCACTACTCCGACTGGGGCATCCTGGTCGCCCGCCACGATTCGTCGCTCCCCAAGCACAAGGGCCTGACCTTCTTCTTCATCGACATGAAGTCGCCCGGAATCGACATCAAGCCGATCAAGCAGATCAACGGCGGCTCCAACTTCAACGAGGTGTTCTTCACGAACGTCCGCGTGCCGGACAGTCAACGCCTCGGCGCGATCGGCGAAGGCTGGCAGGTGGCGATCACGACGCTGATGAACGAGCGCCTTGCCGTCGGCGACGCGCCGCCGCCGGACTTCCGCGAGGTGATGAAGCTCGCCGCCGCCTGCGAACTCGACGGCCGGTCCGCCCTCGAGGACTCCTCCGTTCGCGAGAAGATCGCCGACTGGTACGTTGAGGCGATGGGCATGAAGCACACGAAGGCGCGCACCATGACGGCCCTCTCCCAGGGCAAGGTCCCCGGACCCGAGAACTCGATCGGCAAGGTCGTCTCCGCCTCGAAGCTGCAGAACGTGTCCTCCTTCGGCGCGGACCTGATGGACATGGGCGGCGTCATCACGGACCCCTCCCTGATGCCTTCCGACGCCCTGTTCCAGCAGTCCTTCCTCTACAGCCCCGGCCTCCGCATCGCCGGCGGCACGGACGAGATCCTCCGCAACATCATCGCCGAACGCGTCCTCGGCCTCCCCGGCGAGATCCGCGTCGACCGCGACGTCCCGTACAGCGACATCCCGACCGGAAACTGAGTGCGGAGCCGGCCTGACGGCCGGCCCGTCTTTCCGGCCGCCTGCGGCGGCAGCGGGTCAGGAGACCCGCGCACCAGGGCGGCGCGCTAGCTCTCGCTGGCCAGCTTGCGGAAGTACTCGTCGACGAGTTCCCGATAGCCGGGCGGCACCTGGTCGGAGTTGCCGAGGTAAACGCGTTCGGTCTCGCCGCCGCGTAGCTCGCGCCACAGGCGGTACTCGAACTGCCGCAGGCCCTCGACGATCTCGTTGCGGAGTCGCTCGAGCGCCCGCGGGTCGCGGTTGAGGCCGAGCAGGCTCAGATCGCCCATCTGCTGGAGTAGCTGGTCGAGGTCGGCCGTGTCCATCCGCTCCCGCCGCAGGTCGTTCCTCAGACTCTCCAGGTCGGCGCGTCGCTGGTCGAACTCCCGGTCGATCTGCCGAAGGTCCTCGGACTGGAAGATGCCGGGCTGGTAGTAGCCGCCGGAACTCGAGCCGTACTGGCTGAAGCGGCCCCGGTTCTGGCCGCCCTCCGGGTTGGCCGCGTCGCCTCCAGCTTCCGAAGACGTGTCGCCCGGCCGCCCGCCCTGCTGCTGGCTCCCTTGCTGCTCACCGCCCTGCTGCTCGCCGCCCTGCTGCTCGCCGCCCTGTTCCCCGCCATCCTGTTGCTGGCCATCCCGTTCACCCTGCTGCCCCCGACGCTGGCCGAGCCGGCTGCCCGCCTCGACACGATCGCGCAAACGGGCCTCCATCGAGGCCAGATTCTCGACGAGGTCCCGCGTCCGCTCGAGCATCCGGTCATGACGCTCGCCGCCGCCCTCACCGACGCTCTCACGCGCCTCGGCGATCCGCTCCGTCACGTCGTCGATGTCCTGCCGGATCTGGTTCTCGAACAACCGTGCGAACTCCGGATCCCGGCCGGCCAGCACACCCTTGGAGTAACGGATCTTCTCCTTCAGCTGCTCGTCGCGGATGATCGTCGCCGACTCGCGCAGCTTCCGCGCCGTCTCCGGCTGATCGTTGCGGGCGCCCTGGCTCATCCGGTTGAGCTGCGCCTCCAGGCCCGCCACCTCGTCGGTCAGTCGGTCCTTGCGCTCCATGATCCGTTCGATGAGCTCGGAACGTTCCCGCGCCGAAAGCTCGTTTCGCCGCTGACCGTCCTCGCCTTCCCGACCGGCCAGTTCACCTACCTGCTCCTCGATCCGGCTCTGCATCTGGGACACGCGGCCGGCGCGCTCCTGCAGCTCCTCCATCTCCCGGCCGAGTTGCTGCCGCTGGTTGCGGTCCAGCAGCCGCCGGGCCTCACGCAGCCTGTCGAGAGCCGCGATCCCTTCCGCGCCGGCGTTCGACTGCGACCTGGACGAGCCGGCCTGGGAACGCCTCATCTGTTCCGCTGCCTGGCGTAGCGCCTGCGTCGTCTCCCGCAGTTCCGGACGCTGCTGCTCGCGCGCCAGCCGCTCCAGGCGCCGCGCCAACTCCTCCGTTTCCTCGATGAGGTCCTGCTGTCGGCCGCCGCCACCGCCGCCTTGCTGGGAGCGGCTCCGCAACCGGTTCTGGCGCTCGTTCTCGCGCTGCTGGCGCCGGGCCAGCTCGCGCAGCTTCTGCATGAGTTCGTCGACTTCCGCCTGCGCCTGCTCGGCGGCGCCGCGCTGTACCGTCTCGTACTGGTTGCGCAGCTTGTCCAGTTCCAGCTCGAACAGGTCGGCGAGATCCTCGGACAACTGCTGGTTGCCACCGCCCCCTCCGCCGCTCTGATCGAAGGACACCCGCATCTCGCGGAACACGGACTCCGCGCGTTGCAGCGAGGCCAGTGCCTTCTTCTCCTCGGTCATCGCCTCTTCGGCCCGCTCCGCCTCGAGCTCTTTCTGCGCCGCCGCCATCTCGACGCCGGCCTGCTCGAGGAACCGGATGATCTTCGAGAAGTCGTCGTCCTGGAGCAGTTGCTGGCCCCGGTTGCCCATCCGCGTCACCAGCGACCCCACCTGGTCGCGGAGCCGTCCCTGCATGAGGGAGACCGTCTTCAGGTTCTCGGACAACTCGCGCGCCGTGTACTCGTCCTCGTCACGCACCAACCGGAACGTCGCCGAGATGATCATCTTCTGCTGCACCGAGAGGGTCTGATCCAGGCCGCCCGCGCCGCCCATGCCGCCTCCGCCGCCCTGCTCGGCCTGGCGGTAGTTCCGGTCGAAGGGGCGGATCTCCAGGAAGTAGATGTCGCTGATCGTCGGCTCGGCGTGGCTGCGGTCCCAGGCCTCGGCGAAGTAGGAGATGGAGTCGCCGACCTGGAGGTCCATCTCCTCGAGGAAGAGCGTGTGTCCCACGCTCACCTTCTTCATCGAGGACGACGCGCTGTCGAACAGGGAAACGTCCGTCTCCTCGCCGCCGTTGACCGCGTAGCGGATGTTGAGGCGGCGCACGCCGTAGTCGTCCTCCGCCTCGACTTCGGCGAACACCTCGTCGATCATCGAAACCTTGACGTCGCGGCCGGGCGCCAGGAAACGCACGATGGTGGGCTGATCCTCGAGAGCCGTGACCATGTACTCGGCCGACGCACGGTGCCACCTGCCCTCGTCGTCCATCAGCTCGATCCGGTAGTAGGTGCTCTCGTCCACCGTGTACGCCGCGACCAGCCGGTCGCCTTCGACGTTCAGGTCCCTGGGTTCGTCGCCTTCGACCAGCAGCCGCCCTGCGTCGACCTCGAAGATCGGCAGAATGCTGAACCGCACCTGCGTACCCTTGAGAACCGCGATGTCGCCGCCGTCCTCGACCGTCTGGTCCGAGAGGCCGCTGTAGCCGGGGAAGCGGTACAGGAGATCGATCCGGTCGACGTAGGGCAGGTCCTTGACCCGGACGCGGTAGATCGGCGAGCGCACGCCGGAGGCGTCGACGTAGTAGTCCGTGTCGGCGCGCAGGTTCAGGGCGATGAAGTCGTGAGTGGCGGGTTCGCCGCCGATCATCAGGTCCCCGTCCTCCCCAGGTTCCGCGAACTCGAACCCGTCGCCGACGCGGTTCATTGGCCACTGCTGCCACTCCCCGTCCGGGTTGCCGGCGGCGTCGAGCGGCCTCAGACCGACTTCGACACGGTCCGGGTCGAAGCCCAGCACCGCCGCGCTGATCAACTGGTCGGAGCCGCGCGCCACCGTGACGTTGCCCGGCGCCACGACCAGACGGTACGGGTTGTCGACGGCGGCCGCCCGCCAGGGCGTGAACAACAGCATCGCGCCGTGCTGGAGGAAGGCCGGGCTGAGCAGCACGGCCACCATGCCAGCGCTCGCCACGCCGGCCAGGGCCGCCGAGAAACGCTGCAAGGCGCCGCGCTCGATCCGCGTCGCGAAACCGCTCTGCTCACAGCGTTCGATCGCGTCTTCCAGAACCCGACGCTGGAGTTCCGGCGACACCCGCTCCGCGTCCGCGGGCGAACCCTGCTGCACGGGACCCAGTTCCACCGCGCTCAGCACGGAGGCCTTGAGCGTCGGCTCGTGCTCCTCCACATAGAGCGCCACCTGGCGCTTGGACACCCGTCGAGCAAGAGGAACCGCGAGCAGCCGTACGCCGAGTGCGATCAGCGTCAGGTAGGCGAGCCAGCGGAACACATCGACGGCACGCTCGCTGTAGAGGAAGTAGTCCATGCCCCAGACCGAGACGGCGAACGCCGCGAAACCGGTCACGATCAGCGTGACCAGCCCGCGCAACGCCACCTTCATCCGCCAGCGCAGGCGAACGCGACGGATCACGCTCATCAGTTCGCCGTAGGTCGGGTCGTAGATCGGATCGAAACCGGAAGCCATCGGGTCTCCTCAGTCAGCTCTGCTCGCCGGTGGGGCTCCATGCTGTCACGACCGGCGCCGCGGCCTCGCGACGCCGGTTGCCGAACAGGGTCTCGGCAGCCAGGACCACAGCGGCGGCAGCGATCAGGAACCACCAGAGTCGCTGGCGCCGCTCGCGTTCTTCCGGAGTCTGGGCCGCCGCCTCCACCGCCGGACCGTCCTCCTCCTCCCTCGGTCGAATGCGGGACATGAACTCGTCCAGATCGAGTCGGCTGAGGTCGGACTCCACGACGGGCACGTTGCTCGCCAGGGTCAAGGGCTCGGCGGAGATGTCGGCCCGCACCTCCCGGAACTCGTAGAAGCCGGGCTCCTCCACGTCCAGCAGCAGACCTCCGCCGTCCTCATCGATGCGGTTCTCACGGCCCGACGGCGCGACCGAGACGTAGCCGTCTCCCCCGCTTCCCGGCGGCCCGCCCGGCAGTTCCACCTGGGCGACCTCGCCCACTCGATACCAGGAGCGAGGCAGCGAGTAGCCCGCCAGGTACTCCACCGAGCGATGGACGAAGGGGAGGAAGACAGCCTGAAGCGGCAGCGTGTTCCAGAAGGTGTCAAACGAAGTCGGCAGCACCAGGACTCGGCCGGAAGCAGCTTCCGGCCCTCTGCCGTCCTCGGTGGCCACCGGCAGCAGGTCGAGCAACGCCGGCGCGCCGTCGTCGAAGCGCGCGATCACAGCCGAGCCTTCCGGAGGGACGAGCCGGTGATAGCGGAAGAAGGACGCGGAAGAGAAATCGCCGCTCCTGGCCGTGGCGAACACGTCGAAGACCGGATGGCCGGTGTCGAACCAGGCCAGGGAGCCGGCGCTGCCGGACAGCCGGTCCGCCTGCTGTTCGCTCGTCACGCCGAACTGCCTCAGCAGCCCGGCGGTCGAGGTCAGGCCGCGCTCGACCGAGAGCAGAAGGCCACCGCCGTCGCGCACGAAGCCGGCGACCGCGTCGCCCGCCGAAGCCGAAAGCTGCTGGGCCGCGTCGTTGATGACGACGACCGACTTGCCGTCGAGCATCGAGCGCTGGAAACCGGACGCCTGCACCCGGCTCACCCGGAAGAACGGCCGGCGGCCCAGAGCCAGGGCCTCTTCGAGATACCTGCCACGCCGACGGTCACCGTCCGGCTCGATCACGAGCACGCCGACCTCGTGCGCAGGCGACAACACGAAGCGGAACTCGTTGTCCGCGGCGAGGGAGTCATCCCGCAGACGCACCGTGCCGCGGGTGGTGCGCTGCCGTTCGAGCACCTCGGGCGCGAAGTTGACCATCGTCGACGAGTCGACGCCGAGCTCGACCGCCCTGGTCTGGACCACCTCGCGATCAAGCAGCAGGTCGACTTCCGCCCGCAACGGCGTTCCGGCCGGGGCGGCCGAAGACTCGCGGGCGACCAGGTAGCTCACCCGGGCCGCTATCCCCACCTGTTCGCGGTCACCGCTGCGCGAATGGTCGAAGGCGACGTCGGTGAGGGCAGCGTTGCCCACCTCTTCGTCCTCCTCACCGACGTCGACGAGCCGCAGATCCACGCCGGCAGGCAGCGCCGCGACGTTCTCCGCCGTCCAGGACGAACGCTGGAAGTCGCTCACGATGAGGAGTTCGCGGCGCCCGAGCTCCCCGGCCTCTGCAAGCACTCCACGGGCCATCTGAATCGCCGGCAGGAGCGAAGTGGACCGCGGCGCCACGTCGACCTCCCGGACCATCGCGGCCAGCAGGGCTCCGTCCGACGTCGGCGCGCTCTGAAGTTCCGCCTCGTCCGAGTAGACGACCAGGGCGCCCCGATCAGCGGCGTCGAGCTCGCCGAAGGCCGACTCGGCCGCCGTGGCCGCCCGCTGCCAGCGATCGCCGAAGCCCATGCTGAACGAATTGTCCAGCAGGACGACGACCAGCCGGCTGGTGGAGGTCGCGCCGGCAGCCGCGTCGCCCTGCCACAGCGGCCGGGCGAAGGCCAGGGCAAGCAACGCCACCGCGAGACAGCGCATCAGGAGCAGCAGCACGTCCCGCAGCCGCCGCCGGCGCATCGAACGGTAGGGCGCCCTGGAGATGAACATCAGCGACGGGAACCGGATCACGCGGGTTCGGTGCCGCAAACGGAGGTGGATGAGCACCGGCACCGCAATGGCCGCGAGACCGAGCAGGAAGAAAGGCGCCAGCAGACCCACGACGGCGTTACCTGGCCTTCATCGCGTACAGCCGGGCGGACAGATAGCTGTAGAGCGCCGCGTCCAGAGGCTGGGAGATGTCGACCAGCGTGTAGTCGATGCCCGCCTCGACCAGGGACCGGTCCAGCGTCCGCGTGTGTTCCCGGATCAGCTCGAGGTACTGGTCCCGCAGCACATCCGGCATGACCGCTTCGCGCGCCCCGGTCTCGAGGTCCCTCAGGTCGAGCTCTCCGTCGAAGTCGAAGCGCAGCTCCGCCGGGTCCAGCAGATGGAAGAGGATCACGTCGTTTCCCTTGTGCCGGAAGCCGGCCGCGGTCCGGATCACCGTCTCAGGTTCCTCGTAGAAATCCGAGATCAGCACGACCATGCTCCGGCGCCGCACTGCGTCGACCACCTCGAGCAGCGGTTCGCGCAGGCTGCCGCCTCCCCCCGGCTCGATCCGGTCGATCGTGTGGAGCACGACCTGAAGGTGCTTGGCCGCCGGCGGCACGTAGTCGACGATCCCGCTGTCGAAAGTGACCAGGCCGATACGGTCCTTCTGTTTCGACGCGAAGTAGCCCAGGCACGCGGCGAGATAGCGCCCATAATCGAGCTTGGTCAAGGCTCCCGTTCCGAAGTCCATCGACCGGGAGACGTCGAGCGCGATCGTCAGGTTGGTGTTCGTGTCCGCTTCGAACTCCTTTACGTAGAAGCGGTCCGTGCGGCAGAAGAGCTTCCAGTCGACGCGCCGGATGTCGTCGCCCGGCTGGTAGGCCCGGTACTCCGCGAAGTCCATCGACCGGCCGAGGAACGGCGACCGGTGCAGGCCACTGACGAAGCCCTCGACGACAGTCTTCGCGAGCAGGTCGAGACTGCTGATGCGCGCGAGCGTCCCGGTGTCGACGAACCTGCCGTACTTCATGGCCCGTCCTCTTCCGTCAGCTCATTCCACTGGGGGTTACCGGCGCCAGCGTGACGCGGGTCCTCTGACCCGCGATCCGACGCTGGCGGCACTGGCCCGCCCTCTTCACTTCATGCCACTCGGGGTGACGGGCGCCAGCTCCAGCAGCCGGCCAACGATCTCGTCGGTGGTCACCCGCTCCGACTCGGCGTGGAAGTTGGTCAGGATGCGATGCCGCATGACGGGCTTGGCAAGGGCCCGGACGTCTTCGTGCGCGACGTGGTAGCGCCCGTCCATCAACGCCTTGGCCTTGGCGCCGAGGACCATGAACTGGGCAGCGCGAACGCTGGCGCCGTACTGCACCCACTGATTCACGAAGTCGGGCGCCTCCGGAGTGTCGGGACGGGTCATCCGCACCAGGTGGACGGCGTAGCGAAGGATCGGCTCCGCGATCGGCACCCGCCGCACCAGGCGGTGGAACGCGCGCAGGTCCTCGCCCGTGACGCGCGTCTCCAGGGTGAACTCGCGGAGGGTGGTCGTCGCGTCGACGATCTCCATCTCCTCGTCCTCGGGGAGATGATCGATGATGATGTTGAACATGAAGCGGTCGAGCTGGGCCTCCGGCAACGGGTAGGTGCCTTCCAGCTCGATCGGGTTCTGGGTCGCGAAGACGAAGAACGGTTGCTCCAGGTCGTAGGTCCGGCCCTGGACCGTCACGCGATGCTCCTGCATCGCCTCGAGCAGCGCCGCCTGGGTCTTCGGCGGCGTCCGGTTGATCTCGTCGGCGAGGACGATCTGGGCGAAGATCGGTCCGGGCATGAAGGTCATCTCCCGCCTGCCCGTGTCGTGGTCTTCCTGAATGATGTCGGTGCCGGTGATGTCGCTCGGCATCAGGTCGGGCGTGAACTGGATGCGGCTGAACTTGAGGTCCAGAATCTCGGCGACGGTCTGGACGATCAGGGTCTTGGCAAGACCCGGCACGCCGGTCAGGATGCTGTTGCCGCCCACGAACAGCGTCATCAGCACCTGCCCCAGGACCTCTTCCTGGCCGACGATCTGCTTGGCGAGCTGGGCGAGAACCTGCTCCCGGCCCGTCGCCAGTCTCGCGGCCAGCTCGATATCCGTTTCGCTGGTCAGACCCTCGCCGCCGCCTTCAAGGACGGTCGTTCGGGCGAGGCCTTCCGAGGTGGCTGTCGGGGTGTCGTTCATCGAGTTCTCCATCCTTGGGGGATCGGGGCCGCGCCCGTTCGGGAACGGCTCAGTGGGTCATCCCGTAGATCAGGTAGTTGACCCCGAGCTTGAAGCCCTTCTGGGTCACGTCCACCGGGTAGAAGGTGGTCTCCGACCACTCCCAGAAATCGCCGATGTCCATGTTGTAGTTGATGACGGCCATCAGCCGCCGGCTCGGATCGTTGTCCTCGAAGACGCCGTAGATGCGGCCCCGCACGGGATAGAAGCGGACATCCTCAATGTCGAAGTTGATGTCCTCGAGCACGAAGAAGGAGCGGAAGACCGGATGATCGACGGTAAGCGGCACGAGTTCGTAGCCGGGCAGCAGCCGCCCCATCTGCCGCTCGAAGTTCTCCCACTGCACGGGATAGCCGCGCACGTCGAAGAAATCGTCGAAGACCAGGAAGCCTCCCTTGAACAGGTAGGAGCGAAGGTTCTCGAGCTCCTCCTCCGTCGGGTTCCAGAAACCCGGCTCGCAGAGATAGGCCCAGGGATGCTCGAACAGCCGCGGATCGGTCAACTCGAGGACGTTGCCGCCCTCCGTCTGCACCTCGATGTCGGTGATCTCGTCGACGATGCGCGTGAAGTTCTCCTCGGCGAACGGGTAGTCGTGGTTCCACTTCAGGTCGAGGCCCCACATGAAGGGACCGCCGCCCCAGATCGTCGGCTCGAAACGGATCCGGGCGAACGTGAAGCCTCCCGAGTAGGGGAACGACTGGGTCTCTACCCTGGGCGCGGCAGGGCGCCAGTTCTCGTCGCGCGCGGACAGACCGCCCGCCAGCAGGGCGAGCGCCAGAACACCCGCCAAGGCACAACGCGTCCGACGTTTGCTGCGCGCTCCGGTCACGGTCCCTCCACTCCCGGCTGCCGTCCCCTCCTCGCGGGTCCCTTCCCGACCAGGTCGAGCAGCAGTTCCTGCGCCGGATCGTACCCCGGCGCCACCTCCAGGGCTCGGAGGACCGTGCGTCGGGCCTGCTCGTTCCGACCCGCGTCCCGCTGCGAGAGCGCCAGCCGGTACAGCGCGTCCGCACGGTCGGGTGGGTCCAGAGCGACCAGAGCCGCCCGCTCGCGCATCGCGACATCGAACCGGCCGCCGGCGGAGGCGGACTCGGCGAGCCGACGGTGGACGTCGGCGTCGAAGGGCGAAATGTAGAGCGTACGTTCCAGGATGGCGGCTTCGGCCTCGCTCCGACCGGCCCCCGCCAGGAGATCGGCCAGCGCCAGGTGCTCGTCCCACGCCGTCTCGTTGTGCTGGAGCAGACTCTCCAGCGCCGCGATCGCCTCCTCTTCCCGTTCCAGCTCCCGGTAGATCTCGGCCAGCAGCGTGTAGGCATTGCCGGGTCCGACGAACTCGGGGAAGAGGTCGCGGCCCCGCAGCAAAGGAGCTTCCGCCTCGGCGTAGCGCTCCTCGGCGAAGAGGGCATTACCGTAGGTCATCTGAATCCGGAAGTCGTCCGGGTTTTCCGTTGCCGCCTTCTCGAGCGCCGAGAGATCGGGGGTCTGGCCCGCGAACAGGTTGCGCCTCGGCGCCCTGGACGGTCCGCCCTCGCCCGATCCGTCCTCGTCCTCCGCCGTTTGGCCGCTCGGACCGGGAGCGTCGCCCAGAGCCGCCATGGCGGTGCCGAAACGCTCGTGCAGATACCCGAAGAAGCGCTCGTCGAAGCTCTCGAGGGACAAGCCCATCGCCTCCTGGAACACTTCTTCCGTGTTCTTGCCTTCCCGGTAGCCGGCGAGCATGACGAGGATCGCGTCGAAGCCGTAGTTCTCCTCGATCCAGTCGCAGATCAGCGAGGCCTGGTAGTAGGAGAGACCGATCTGGTTGGGGAACTTCGGCCGCATGAACCCGTCGTTGAGCTCGGCGATTCCCAGCAGCTCCCCGTCGCGCAACGATGTGATGAAGGGGATCTGGACGTCGTCGCCCCACCCGGGGCGCGCCCGACGCTCCTCGAACACCGAGAGACCCTCGGTGAACCAGCGAGGGATCTTGGCGTCGGTGACAAGGAGGGTGAAGGTGTGGGCAAGCTCGTGCCAGAGCGTGGCGCCCCAGTTGAAGTGTCCGACCTGACGCGCCGAGGGCGAATCGAGAGCCAGCACTGGACCGAAGCACACACCGAGGGCGCCGAGTCCGGCGAGCCCGACCGTGCGGACCGAGAAGTCGGCATGAGACGGATAGACCTCGACGCGGACCGGCGTCGGCGGCTCGAACCGGTAGCGCTCGACCAGCACGGTCCAGGCCTCCTCCGCCAGTTCGACCATGTAGGGCGCCAGCAGTTCGACCTCGCTCTCGTGGATATGGAACTCGAAGTGCTCGCTCTCGATCGTCCGGTACTGGACGAACGTGTCGACTAGATCGAGCGTGTTCTTGATCCAGACGTTGTACGGGTCGCCCGCGAAGGCCCGCTCCAGGTTGGCCTTCCCATCCTCGATCTCCCCGAGGCGAAGCTGGTTGAGGCCGAGCAGCCCGTAGCCGCGCCAGGACTTCGGATCCAGCCGCACCGCCTCGGCCGCGAAGTCGCGCGCCTGCGGGTAGAGCCGGTTCTCGACACTGGCGTCGCCGAGTTCGTTGAACAGGTCGGCGTAGCGCGGGTTGTCCGCCAGGATGCCGTCGCGCACGCTCGCAAACTCCTCGTCCCGCCCCTCGAGGAACTCGACCGCCGCCAGCACCGTCCGGGCGGTGAGCGACTCAGGATCGGCCTGGATCGCCTTCTCCACCTCTTCGCGGGCCTCTCCGAACCGCTCCGACGCCAGGTGGAGCCGGGCCCTGAACACCCGGGCCGGAGTCAGATTCGGATTCACCTCCAGGGCCGCGTCGAGAGTCTCCACCGACCGCGGATCGCCGTCGAACGCCATCGTCCGCGCCATCGCCAGCAGAGCTTCGGGGTGCCGCGGGTTCGACCGCAGCACGTCCGCGATCGAGGTGCGGGCCTGGGAGCTGTCGTACTTTTCGAGGAACAGCTCCCCGAGACGAATCCTTGGCACGGGCCATGAGGGATCGAGGGCCACGGCCTCGTCGTACGCCCTCAGTGCGTCCTTGAACAGCTCCGGATCGTCGCGCCCCAGCAACTGGCAGGCGTGGGCGACCGCCACGAGTTCTTCGGCGGTGTCTGCCGCGCCCCGGTTGTAGGCGTCGATCATCGCGTAAAAGCCCGTCGTGGCTCCCCCGATCGCGCCCTCGTCCCAGGCCAGCCGCGCGAGTTCGAACGAGGCCACCAGGGCGTCGCCGCCCCGAGCAACGCGGGCCGACTCGAATGCCTGCCGAGCCCCAGCGCGGTCACCGGCGAGCAGCGCCACCCGGCCGCGCAGAACTCCCAGGCCTGTTTCCGCGGCATCGACGCCCTCGAACGCCGCGACGGCTTCGTCGTAACGCCCGGTAGCGATCAGCGCCTCCACCAACAACCTCAGCGCGCGCGGCTCCGCCGTCTCGCCAGCGTCCGAACGTACCTCCAATCGGGAGATGACGTCCTCGTACCGGCCGGTCCGGAGCATCGACTCGATCTCGTCGAGCGACGCCGGCTCCTGTGCCCCGGCCGGCCAGGCAAGGGCCATCGCCAGGGCGCCCGCCGCGGCTCTGGCCGCCAGGGTCGCCGCTTTGCGGCGCCTTGTTCTCCGCGGGTCAGAAGACCCGCGGCCACAAAGCCGGCGGGGGCGCCGGCGCACCCAGTGTGGAGCGCCATGCCGCGCGTGGCGGATCATGGTTCGGGCTCCTCGTCGCCGGCAGCCATCTCCTCCAGCTCGCGATCGACAAGTGCCAGTTCGACCATGAGTTCCTGGAGTTCACTCAGGTAGACCTCCTCGTCCAGCGTTTCCCGTTGCAGGCGCAGCTCATCGATTCGCCGTTGAATCCCGGCGCGCCGATCCGCCAGCTCCCGCGCCTCCGCGGTGAGCGTCGAAGGCTGTGCCTCCTGACCCAGGTACAGAAGACTCGCGAGCCGGCCGTCGGTTGCTTCTGACGCCTCCACGCCGACCGGCTCGGGGCTGCCCATGCCGTCGCCGTCGTCGTCGAGCAGCGCGTTCTCGGTGCGCAAGAGGCCGTTCTGCCGGTAGTAGCGCTCGATCTCGCGCTGAGCGAAGGCGAATGCCTCGAGCGCGGATGTCCGGCCGTCCTTGTTCGCGTCTCCGGCGTCGCCGTCAAAGGCCTCCGCCAGGAAGCCACCGAACAGCGACTCGTTGCTCTGGCCTCCCGACTTGGTCGCCGTGATGACGACCCGGCCCTCCTTCGACAACGGTCCGATGAAGCCGCCGGACGCGGAACTCGCGTTGATGAACACGACGCGGCGACCGGCAAGCTGTTCCAGCGCCGCGGCGTACTCGTCGGCGACCAGGTCGCGACCGGGCAGATTGAACCGCGGCGGTCCGGCGGCGCCGCTGCCATGGCCGAAGAGGATGATCCACACGTCGTCCCCGGCGCTCGACCGCTCCGCTAGCGCCGCGATCTCCGCCAGCACGTTCTCGCCGATCGAGCGCCCGTTGATCCGCTCGGGATCGAAGTCCTCGCGCTCGCCCAGGTAGACGACGTTCTCGGGCGCCAGCCCGCCGGCGATCGCTGCGTCCACGACCCGCGTTGACCAGAGGTGGAAGCGTCCCGTGTAGGCCTCCTCGCCGCCGACACCGGCCACGACCAGCAGGTGAGTATCGGCGCAAAGCGGCGCCACCGAGAGCAGGCCCGCCACGGTCAGGCGGAGGGCCCGGGCGGCGCCACGGCGCTTCACGCCATCCCCAGGCGGCGCCGGACGGCCCACTCACCGCCCAGCAGCGCTACCAGCACAAGGAACAGGATGGGCATGTCCCAGAGGTCCCTGGCCTCCCGCACCAGAGTTCCCTCGCGGCTCACCGAGAGGTCCTCGACCAGGCGGTCCGCCTGGCCGAGTTCGACCTGGCGTCCGCCTGTCTCGCTCGCGATGCGCTTGAGCACGGAATCCCGGCGAGCGGCGCCGAACAGCTCCTCGTTCAACTCGTCCACGGCGAAGCGCGAGGTCGCCACGCCCAGCAACTGGCCTTCCGTCCTTGCGTCGACCTCGACCCGGTAGAGGCCGGACTCGCTCGCCGTGAACGTGCCGACGAACTCCCCGTCGCGTTCCACCGACCAGTCCAGCGGTACCTCGACCTCCTCGCCGGACGGCTGTTCGATCGCCGCCACGACCTGGGCCCGGTTCACTTCCTGGAACGCCTCGTCCCGCACCGTCGCGCGGAGTGTGACGATGCTCCCCGGCTCGAAACGGTCCCGGTCCGCCTCTATCTCGATCCGATCGGGAACGTAGGACACCAGCCAACGCAGCATCTGCCGCCAGAGGCGCTCGTGAGTCTGGTCCTCCAGCGGGATCTCGGCGCTCATCTGCCAGTGCCAGGAGTCGTGAGGCGTGAACGCGATCGCCCGGCCCCGGCCGATCCGGTGATGCGCCAGGACGATCATCGGATCGCTGACCATCGGACTCTCCGCCTGAAGCAGCGCGGTCCCGCCCGCCTTGAGTTCCGTCGCCCGCTGGTAGGCCGAAAGCGACGGGAGCGTCGGCCAGAGCTCGTTCGCCTCCTCCCGGTCGTCGCGCAGCAGCGTTGCCGGGTGGGCCCGCCCCTGCGGCGTCAACTCCAGCCGAAGGTCCGTCATCAGTTCCGGGCGCCCCTGATCCCCCGGCAGGTCATAGAGCACGACCGGCGACAACTCGGCGAGCGGAGTCCCGGCGAAGCCGCCCTCGGAGAAAGCCCGCCGGCCCCCCAGGAGCAGCACGCCGCCGCCGCGCTGGGCGGCGAAGTCGACCAGCATCTGCATCTGGTCGTGGGTGAAGAAGCTCGCCTCCATGCTGCCCAGAATGACGCCGCTGTACTCGAACAGCTCCTCGCGCCGGGTCGGAAACCCCTCGAAGCGCCGCGTGTCCTCGTCGAAGTTCATGCCGTAGAACTTGTTGGCCGCCTGCCTCGTCATCGACACGACGTGCAGGTTCTCGTCCTGACTGACCGCCCGCCGCAGGAACTTCGACTCGTCGCGCGGCTCGCCCTCGAAGAAGAAGATCTTCTCCCGTCGCTTCAGCACTTCCACCAGGGCCGTCCGCTCGTTGTTCAGCAGCAGATCCTCGCCCGGTTGGCCGGCGACCTGGAAGCGGAACTCTCTGGCCCCCTCGTCGTTCGCCGCGAACATGACGCGGGCGGTGACTGCCGAGCCGCCGCGTGGGAAGGTCACCTGTTCCACGTTGACGATCCGGCCATCGTCCTCGACCTCCAGGTCGACGGTGCGACCGCCGAACCCGGTCTGGGACAGCGTGACCTCGACCTCGACCGTGGAACCCTCGAGGACCCGCCTGGGCGCCACCACCCGGGAGACCTCGATGTCCTTGCGAAGTCGCGGCCGGCCGACGCCGACCGTGTACACGGGAGTGCCGGCGGCCTTCAGGGTGAGCAGGGCGTCACCGAGTTCGGCCGGCGCGGAGTCGGCGCCGTCCGAGAACAGAACCAGGCCGGAGAGCGGCAGTCCGGCCAGTTCGTCCTTCGCGGCAACCAGCGCCTCGCCGATCCGGCTGTCGGCGCGCGCAAAGCGGAGCTGTTCCGTGGACTCGATCCGTTCGGCGCTGCGGCCGAAGGCAAGGAGCCTTACCTGGAAGCGCTCGGCGAGGCGATCCAGCATCGAGCCGGACTCGATGGACAGGGCCTCCAGCACGGCTCCGGCGCGCGTACCGTCGGCGGCCGACGCTTCATCCGGCATGGCCATGCTGCGCGAATCGTCGACCACGACGCCGACGAACGTCTCCTGCGGCACCACCGTCGACAGGACCAGGGCCGGTTGCAGCAGGCAGAAGACGATGACCGCGATCGCCAGCGACCGGAACACCGGCGGCAGCCAGCGCAGGCGTTCGGCGCCGGCGGTGCGGTCGGACGCACCGCTTCCCATCCGCCGGTAGGTGAAGGCGGCGATCACCAGCAGCGCGCCGGCGAGAAGCGCCGCGAGCTGCATCCAGCCAGGGCTGACGAAGGTGAACCGGCCCTCCTCGAACAGCGCCGGCCGATACTTGAACAGGAACTCGAACAGGCCAACCATGGAAACGGAAACCGGAAGAACGCTGGGGCCGGGAAACGACGCCGCGCGTCAGTGCGACATCGCGTAGACGACGAAGTTGACTCCCATCTGGTACGCGTAGTGGGAGAACCGCACCGGATACCACTCGTCTTCCGCCCACTCCCAAGCATCGCCGAGGTCCGTGTTCCAGTTGATCACGACCATCAGGCGGCCCTGCTCGTCGAAGATGCCGCGAACGTGAGGGGTGAAGCCGTCCTGCTCCCAGGTCGGGCCGCCGTACCGCCCCTGACCCACGTTCGGCACCTGGAGAATCTCCTCCACGTCATAAAAGCAGTGGAAGATCGGATGGTCGAGGGGAAGCTCGACGATCGGGTACTCCGGCAGCAACAGGGACAGCTCGCGCTCCAGGTTCGCCCATTCCCAGGAGCCCCAGAAGTCGTCGATGACCCAGAACCCGCCGGCGAGCAGGTACCTGCGCAGCGCCTCGCGCTCCGCTGGACTGAGCGCCATGTAGCCGACCTCCACCGAGTACAGGAAGGGGAACCGGTAGAGTTCCGGGTCCGTCGCCGGCAAGGCGTGGTCGTAGTCGTAGGCGTCCAGCTGGTCGAGCAGCCGCTTCAGTCCGATCATGAACTGGCGGTCGGCCTTCGGATAATCGATCGACCAACTGCCGGCGAACCCCCGGTACATGTGGCCGCTATAGGCCAGACGCGTGAAGTAGAACTCCCGCTGGACTTCGTACGGGTCGACGGGCCGGGACAGGTACCTCTCGAAGGTGCGCATCGCCTGGGGCGGCAGCGGGCCCCGGTGGCGGCCGCGAAAAGCCCGCCGGTCATCGGAGGCACCGACCTGGGGAGTTGCCGCCGGCGCCGCGCCCCTCCCCACCAGCGCCGCCGCCCCACCTGCCAGGAGGGCGGCAGCCAGGATCAGGAACGCTGTTCGCCTGCTCGGCACGGCGGGATCGTACCGCACCGAACGGCCGGACGGTCGGCGAACCCGGGGTCTCCGACCGCCGCCGCTCCGCGTCAGCGCTCCTGCGATTCCCAGACCTCGGGCAGCACCTCGACGCCGGTCAGGGACTCGACGAGCGTGAAGATGAGGTCGTCCTCGTCCGCGCCGAGCTGCGCCGCCAGATTCCGCATCACCTCGTCGATCGACATGACGAGGGCGCTGAAGCGGAACTTCCACCGACCGTCCTCGTTCACGAAGCGGTACTCCAGTTCGTCCATGCCGCCCGCGAGGGAGGGGTCCTCGAGCGACGCCCGGGTTCGGGCCGCGGCTATCGCTTCGTTTCCCTCGATCCGGATTGGACCGACCGAGAGCTGCTCGATCGCCGTCGAGTTGATCCAGCCGATCTCCATGGCGCGCACGATCACGTCCGCGAGTTCCATCGCCGCCAACTCGTCGCCGGAGAACTGGTGACGGAACGCGACGACCAGGAACCGGTCGACGAACGAGCGCTGACGGACCTCCTCCTCGCTTCCTTCGAGCACCAGCCGCTTGAGCTGCCGGTAGTACACCCCGGTCGCACGATCGACGAGGGAAGCCGCCACCTCGCCGTCGCCGGCCATCAACGCCTGGCGGTACGCCTCGAAGGTCGCGCGCACAGCCGCCTCGGCGTCGCTCGTCGCGGCGGGTGTCTGCGCGGCAGCCGGCAGGCACAGCAACGCCGGCAGGACGGCCCGGGCGAGCCGCGGGCCGGCGGCCTTCAAGCGATCTGTCCCTCCCGCAGCAGGCGGTTCACACCCTTGAACTGCGGGTGATTCTTGTCTCTGGCGAGCTCGAAGGCGACCGACTCGTGGTTCGTGATCTGGGCGCCGGCGTTCCCCATCCGCTCGAGCGCGTGGTGCCGGTACTCCTCGCCGCGCGAGCTGACGCAGTCCCAGCAGACGTGGACGTCGGTCCCCCGAGCCATCAGGTCGAGCACGGTCTGCACCACGCAGATGTGCGCCTCGATCCCCGCCACGACGATCTGGCGGTCGGACGCCCGCAGTCCCGGTCTGGCGGCATCCAGCGCCTCCTCGAACGCCGGCACGCCGCAGCAGCCGAACGAGTCCTTCTCCACTCGCCACGTCCGGCTGCCGTCCGGGTCGGTCTCCAGAATCGCCGCCTCCACTTCCTCGCGGGTCGCACCCAGACCCTGCGGATACTGCTCGGTGACGATCACCGGCAGGTCGAACAACTGAGCCAGCCGCAGCAGCCTCCCGGTGCCGTCGAGCAGCATCCGGGACCGGTCCATCAGGTCCACAAGCCGACCCTGGAGATCGATGACCAGAACGATGGCACGCTCCCGGTCGAGAGTGGCAACGGCGGCCGTGTCGCGGGCGGCCGTGTCGCGGGCGGAGGTGGAGGCTGCGGTCATCAGAAGGAACGTTACTGAATCAGATGCAGCGTCCGGCGCAACGCCTCCACCGCTTCAGGCCCCGTGATCGCCCGTTCCGGGCGGCACGCCTCCGGCTCCGGGATGAGTCGGCAGCGCAGGGCCGCCTCGCAGACAGCGTCCAGGTCCTCCGCGGCCGGTCCGCCCGCCTCGCCGACGCAGGCGGCGCCGCCGCCGATCCGACCCGGCATGCGGAGCAGCGTTGCCAGTGCCGGACCGCGGCGCATGTAGTTGTCCGGGGCGAAACGGCGGACCGCCGCGTCCACCGGTTCCATCAGCCCCAGGTTCAGGAGCCAGGCGATCTCCCGACGATGGGGATGCTCCAGGATGTCGCTGACGATCACCGTGCCGCCCGCAGGCCCGGTCCTCACTCCAGGCACGAGCCAGGCCGTGAGCGCCGCGAAGTCGCCGCGCAGGAGGCTCGACGCCTCGAACAGCTCGCGCACGTTCTCAGGCAGCAACCTGGTTCGCCAGGTGAAGCGAGCCGCAGTCAGGCCCGCCGCGATCTCGCTGTTCCCGGGATGCCGTTGGGCGAGCTGTTCGTAGAGTTCCAGCCCCCGCCGGGCGTCGCCCGCCTCGAGCTCCAGCGCCGCCTGCCTATGGAGCACTTCCAGGGGGGCGTCGCCGGCGGCAACGAGTTCGCGGATCGCCGCCAACTCGGCCCCGGTGTCCCCGCGGGTTCGCGCCAGACGCCGTCCCAGGTCCACGGCCGCCGTTTCGCCCGGCGCCCACTCCCGCAGGACCTCGAGCGCCGCGGCGGCATCCGAAACACCGCCGGCGTCGAGCGCCGCGGCGATCCGGCCCCCAAGTTCCCGGATGGCCTCGTCCTCGAGAGCCGCGGCGCGCTCCGCCGCGACGTCGTCGAGCGCCGCGATGCCCCGATAGGCCCGGTAGGCGGCGACCGCGTCACCGGTCCGCTCCGCCGCCCGCGCATAGACGAGCTGACCCGCCGTGTAACCGGGGTGAGCGGCCAGCAACGTCGCCAGGGAATCGACGGCCTGCTCGACCTCACCGGCGGCAAGGTGGGTCTGGGCAAGCAGCACGGCGGCCGGCAGCAATGTCGGATCGATGTCGAGGAGCGTCTCCGCGCTACCGCGGGCGACCTTCACCTCGCCGCGCGCCAGCGCCTCGGATGCCCCGGCCAGCTCGTCGCGGCTCTGCTCCGGAATGTTGCCCTCGTAGCCGAGAAGCGGTTCACGGAGGAAGGAGCGGATGCCGGCCTCGAGTTCAGCGACCTGCGGCGGCGGTTCGACGATGGCGGTCGTCATGCAGGCGCCGCCCGCCAGGACGGTGACCAGCGCGGCCGCGAGGCGGCGGACGGCGTTCACGGCGCCACCTCGGACGGGCGACCGCCGACCAGCGCCTCGACGATCCGCTTCCGCGCCCGCTCCGTTTCGCCGGGCTTCGATGGGTCGATCCAGCGCACGCGCGGCTCCTTCCGGAACCACGTCTCCTGCCGCTTGGCGTAGCGGCGCGTCGCCCGGACCGTTTCCTCCAAGGCCTGCTCCAGCGTCAAGTTCCCATCCAGGTGATCGGCAAGCTGCCGGTAGCCGATGGCCTGGAATGCCGGCAACTCCCCGAGGGAGCAACCGCCACGCCCGCGTGCATGTTCCGGGAGATAACTGTCCCGCAGGCGCTCGACCTCGGCCAGCCAGCCGCGCTCCAGCATGCGTCTGGCCCGCTTCTCCACAGCATCGTACAGAACGGCTCTCGGCACGGTCAATCCAACCTTCAGCAGCCGTCGCTCGAGCCGGCCTTCCGTCCCCAGACGCTGCCATTCGGACAGCGGCCGGCCGGTTGCTCGCACCACCTCGAGCGCGCGCAGGACGCGCTGGGTGTCGCCCGGGGCGAGTGTCTCGGCGCTCTCCGGATCGACGCCTCGCAGCTCCCGGACGAGCCCACAGAGGCCATGGGCGCGCAGATCGGCCCGCAACGCCTCGCGCACGTCGGCGCCGACCGGCGGCACGGGCGCCAGCCCTTCGAACAGGGCGCGCAGGTAGAAGCCGCTGCCGCCCACAAGGATCGGCAGCGCGCCGCGCGCTTCGATCTCCGCAACCGCCACGGCCGCGCGTCGCGCGAACTCCCCGGCCGAGAACGCCTGATGCGGCTCGATCACGTCGATCAGGTGGTGCCGAAGCCGGGTTCTCTCTCTCGGTCCGGGCTTCGCCGTGCCGACGCTGAGCCCCCGGTAGGCCTGAAGAGCGTCGGCGCTGATCAACTCGACGGCGATCCCCCGTCCGGCTAGATCGGCCGCCAGTTCCATCGCAAACGCGCTCTTGCCGGTGGCGGTCGGGCCGAGCACGACGATCACCTGCCAGGGAAGGGAGGCCATGGGTGCAGGATAGCCCCGAGGCGCCAGTGCTAGCCCGCCTCGCGCCGCGGCCAGGCCGCCACCCGGAGCACGAGGCGCCGGCCGCCGGAACCGTCGCGCCGGAAACGAACCTCGATCCGGCCGTGAAGGTCGGTGCGCAGAACCCGGACACCCTGGCGTTCCATCCTTGCCACGACCTCCGCCGAGGGGTGGCCGTACGGGTTTCGTCGGCCGGCCGACACCAGCGCCAGGCGCGGCGCCACTGAAGCGAGCAGAGCGGGTCCGGTCGAGGTGCGGCTGCCGTGATGGCCCACCTTCAGGATCTCGCTTCTTACCGAGGCGCCCTCGCGACGGGTACGGGCCAGCAGTTCCCGCTCGCCCGCGATGTCGAGGTCGCCGGTCAGCAGCACGCACGACCCGTCCACGCAACCGCGCACGACCAGGGAGGCCGAGTTGCCGCCGTTCGCCCGCTGCGGCGCGGGATGGAGGATGTCCAGGTGCCATGCCCCCACCCGGTCCACGAAGCCTCGTTCAACTCTCCGAACCCGCCCACGGAGCCGGTCGGCCAGAGCGCGACCGCATCCGTCCCGCACTTCGACCGGCGCCGCCCACAAACGCTCGATGCGCAGGTACCGGCTCAGGTCGACCAGACCCTGACAGTGATCGGAGTCGCCATGCGAGAGGATCGCCAGGTCGATGCGATGAACGCCCTCCGCCGCGAGGGCCTGAAGCAGGGCCGCCTCGGCGAAGTTGCCGCGCCGGAAGCCGCCACCGTCGACCAGGATCACCGGTCCCCGCTCGCCGCTCCGGAACAGAACCGCCTCCCCCTGACCGACGTCCAGCATCGCGAGACTCGGCTCCTGCCCCGGCAACGCCGGACTACAGACGAGCACAAGCGTCAGGCCCCACAAGGCCCGACGGAATCCGGACACCAGAACGCCGAGCCAGATCGCCAGCGCCAGTGCGGCACCCGGGTCGACGCTCACCGGCAGGGCCAGCCACGAGCCTGGCGGCAGGTGCGCGAGCAGGGCGAACGGGAGGCTCAGCAGGTCGAGAACCGCGCCGAGAACGCGGGCGCCGGGCTCGGCGACAACCGTCAGTGCGGGTACCGAGGCCAACGCCGCCACCACCACCCAGACCAGGGAGAAGCCAAGGGTCAGAGCGGTCAACGGCACGAACGCCAGGTTGAGAACGGGAGACAGTGGAGTTACCAGACCGATCTCGACCGCCGTGAGAGGAAGCGTCGCAAGTTGCGCGGCCACCGTCGCAGCCAGGGCGATCGCCGCCGGCCGCGTCAACCCGGCAGGCCCGGTTTGCCACCACCAGTGCAATAGCCGCGGCGCCAGGACCAGGATTCCCGCCGTGGCCAGAAAGCTGAGCCGAAAGCCCAGATCGTCCCCCGCGTCCGGATCGAACACGAGGATCAGGACCAACGCGGCGCAGAGCGAGTTGAGCGCCTGCGGCGGCCGCTCGAGCGCCATGGACAGAATGACCAGCAGCGCCATCACCGCCGCCCGGAGAAAGGAAGGCCGCGGGCCGACGAGACAGCCGTAGAGCAGCAGGATCGAGATGGCCCCGACCCAGGCGAGGCGCCCGGGCAATGCCCCGAAGATCCACCAGAAACCGCCCAGGAGCAGGCCTACATGCAACCCCGACACGGCGAGCACGTGGGAGAGCCCTGCCCGGCGCAACCCCGTGCGCCACTCCGGCGGCACCCGGCGCGCGTCGCCGAACACCAGCGCCCGGGCCAGTAGTGCTCCGGGCCCCTCCGCCTGATCGACGGGCCGCAACAGCCACTGCCGCAGCCCGGCCAGTAGCCGAAGGCCTCGGCCTGGCGCGCTGCCGACCGCGACCATCAACGCGCGGCTTTTCACGTTGAGGCCCCACTCGCCCGGTCGGGAAACGTGCAGATTCCGGTACGCGGGCCGCCGTGAAAAGTACCCGCGCACACGGAGCCGCGTCTCAGGCGGCGGCGTCCCCTCGCCGCCCAGCCGCAGCCAGACCCGCCCGGGGCCTGCGACCCGCCTCCCCGCCTGCTTGATCGCGCGCACCCGCGCCCTCGCCGTCCACCCGTGGTCGGCACGCTCCCAGGCCGCGGCCCCGAGCACCGGCACCGCCACCTCGACCGTGGCCGGACGGTCGGGATCGAGAGCCGGGAGTCGCGAACTCCCCGGGCCTTCGGCGAGAAGAAGCAACGACAACGCCGCAGCCAAAGGCAGCAGCGGCGTCCGGCGAAGCGCCGTGGTCCAGTCGACCGGCCCAGCAGCCACAAGGACCATGACGGAAGGGACCGACCCGAACCCGGTTCGGGCGCTTGCGCTGGCCCGCGCCCGGTGCGAAGCTAGGTCCCGTCAACGTCCGTCCTGAAGCGCGTCGAGGCTGCCGGTCAGGACGTAGACTCTCCGCACCCGAGAATGCCGCCCGACTTCGTCCACCTCCACCTCCACTCCGAGTACTCGCTGCTCGATGGAGGCAACCGGATGGGTCCCCTGGTCGACCGGATCGCAGATCTCGGAATGGACGCGGTGGCGCTTACCGACCACGGCAACCTGTTCGGCGCCGTCGCCTTCTACGAGGCCTGCCGGAAGAAGGAGGTCAAGCCCATCCTGGGGATCGAGGCGTACGTGGCGCCCGACGTCAAGACCGAGACGTCGGACCGCCGGTTCAAGGAGACCCAGGGCGTCGCCGACGGCGGTTTCCACCTGGTGCTGCTGGCTCGCAACGAGGCGGGCTGGCGCAACCTGGTCAAGCTCTCGTCCGACAGCTACATCGAGGGCTTCTACTACAAGCCGCGGATGGACAAGGGCACGCTCGAGCAATGGAACGAGGGCCTGATCGCGATCAACGGCCACCTCGGCTCCTCCCTCGCCTACCACCTGCGAAACGTCAAGACCGGTGGCGAGGAGCACTACGAGCGGGCCCGGCAGGAGGCCGAGTGGCACCGCCGGACCTTCCCCGCCGACGAGAACGGGGAGCCCTGCTTCTACCTGGAACTCCAGAGCCACGAAACGCCCGAGCAGGAGGAGGTCAACGAGCAGATACTGCGCCTCGCCTCCGATCTCGATCTGCCCATCGTCTGCGACAACGACTCGCACTTCCTCACTGCCGAAGACTGGGACAGCCACGACACGCTGATCTGCGTCTCGACGAACAAACCGAAGCAGTCGGAGGACCGCCTCCACTACCCGAAGGACCTCTACGTAAAGAGTCCCGAGCAGATGGCCGAGCTCTTCGGCGCGCCGGAGACGGCGGACGCCCTGGCGAACACTAGGCGCATCGCCGATCGCTGCAACGTCGAACTCGACTTCTCCGCCAACCACGCGCCGCTGGTGCGGGTCGAACGGGTCGAGGCGCCTCCACTGCCGGCGGGAGCGTCGGAACCCGTGCCGGGAAGCGGAGCCTGGTTCGATCGTTTCTGCGCCGGCTACCGCGTGGAGCCGCTGGCCGAGCAGCCAGGCGAAGAGGAGCTGGACGCGCTCCATGCCGACTGCGACCGGGCGCTGCGCGAACTCAGCGAAGCCGGCCTCGCCTGGCGCTACGGCGACCGGGTCGAGGACGCCCACCGCCACCGTCTCGACCATGAGCTCTCGGTCCTCGCCGGCAAGCGGATCAGCGCCTACTTCCTGATCGTCTGGGACTTCGTGAACGAGGCCAGAAAGCGCGACATCCCGGCCACGGCACGCGGTTCGGGCGTCGGCACGATGGTCGGCTACACGCTCGGGCTTTCGCACGCCTGCCCCGTGCGCTACGGCCTGCTGTTCGAGCGCTTCACCGACCCGGACCGCAGCGAGTACCCCGACATCGACATCGACCTCTGCCAGGACGGCCGGGCCGAGATCCTCGAGTACGTCCGGCAGAAGTACGGCTACGTCGCGCAGATCATCACCTTCGGAACGATGAAGGCCCGCGCCGCGATCCGGGACGTCGGGCGCGTGCACGAGCTCCCGCTCGCCCAGGTCGACCGCATCTCCAAGTTGATCGGCTCCGAACTCGGCGTGACGATCGAACAGGCCCTGGGCCGCGAGAAGGAACTGAAGGAGCTGTACGAGAGCGACGAACAGGTCCGCGAGGTGATCGACACGGCGCAGGAGCTCGAAGGGATCACCCGGCACAGCGGCGTCCACGCCGCCGGGCTGGTCATTGCGACCCAACCACTTGAGAACCTGGTGCCGCTCGCCACCAGCCGCACCCAGGGCTCGAAGGACGTGCTGGTGACCCAGTGGGACGGGCCCACCGTCGAGAAGATGGGCCTGCTCAAGATGGACTTCCTGGGCCTGACGACCCTGTCCATCATCGAGCGCTGCCGCCAGCTCGTGCGCGAAACCCTGCCGCCCGAGGCGATCGCCGCGGCGGTTCCGGCTAGCCCCGAAGGCCTGGATCCGCTCGATCTCGACCACATCGACCTCGCCGACCCCAGGGTGCTGGACGTCTTCGCCAGCGCGGACACCGCCGGCACGTTCCAGTTCGAGTCGGAGGGCATGCGCAACCTGCTGCTGCAGATGAAGCCCGACCGGCTGGAGGACCTGGTGGCCGCCAACGCCCTCTTCCGCCCCGGACCGATGGCGCTCATCCCCAGGTACTGCGACCGCAAGCACGGCCGCGAGGAGACGCCGCAGGTCCACGAGATCGTCGACCGGCACACCGCCGACACCCACGGCATCATGGTCTACCAGGAACAGGTCATGCAGATCGTCCACGAGTTGGGCGACGTGCCGCTCCGCGAGGCCTACACGCTGATCAAGGCGATCAGCAAGAAGAGCAGGAAGACGATCAACGCGGCCCGCCAGCGCTTCGTCGCCGGCGCCCGGGACAAGGGGCTCGCGAAGCAGCAGGCAACCCAGTTGTTCGGACTGATCGAGGAGTTCGCGGGCTACGGCTTCAACAAGTCCCACTCGGTCGGCTACACCCTGCTCGCGTACCAGACGGCCTACCTCAAGACCTACTTCCCGGTCCAGTACATGGCGGCCGTCCTCACCTATGCCGCCGACAGCACGGACAAGCTGGTCCACTACGTCGACGAGTGCGCGCGCGCGAAGCTCCCCGGCGGCCGCGCCGGCATCGAGGTCGGAGCGCCCGACATCGACCGCTCCGGCGTCCGCTTCCATGTCGTGTTCGATCCCGGCGAGGAGCAGGCGAGCGGCAGCGGACACATCCGCTTCGGCCTGTCGGCGGTCAAGGGTGTCGGCGAGAAAGCGGTCCGCGCGATCCTCGAGGTCCGCGAGGAAGGCGGACGCTTCCGCAGCCTGTGGGACTTCTGCCGGCGGGTGCCGCTCCAGACCGTCAACCGCTCGACGATCGAAGCGCTGATCAAGTCGGGCGCCTTCGACCGTATCCACGGCAAGGACCAGCGGGCAGCGATGGTCGAGGCGCTGGGCGCGGCGATCAAGGCCGGGCAGCGAGCGGCCGCCGACCGAGAGAGCGGCCAGTCGAGCCTCCTGTTCGCCGGCGGCTCGAAGGACACGCGCGAGCCCGACGATTCCGGCCAGAAACTGCCGTCGGTGCCGCCATGGAGCGCCAGCGAGCTACTGACCCACGAGAAGGAAGCCCTCGGTTTCTTCGCCTCCAGCCATCCACTCGACGACCACCGGGAACTCCTCGAACGGTTCGGCAACGTGAACGTCGAACAGTTGAAGGCGCTGCCGGCCGACACGGAGGTCGTCCTCGGGGCGCTGCTCGGCTCGCTCCGCACGACCCGCACCAGGAAGGGACGCAACCCGGGCCAGAAGATGGCGATGATCCAGCTCGAGGACAAGAGCGCGCGCGTGGAGGGGGTACTGTTCGCCGACGCCTACGCCGAGTACGAAGAACGGCTGGAGCGCGGCGCCGTGCTGTTCTTCACCGGCCGCGTCGACCGGCGGCGCGAAGAGCCGAACCTGGTGGTCAGCAAGGTCGTACCGGTCGAAGACGCCCCGTTGAAGCTTGCTCGCCGCCTGCGTATCCACCTCGACCTCCGGGACGGGGCCGGCGCCTCTGACGACGGCCTGAACGATCACCTGGAGAGACTCCGCGACCTGCTCGACAAGCGCCGCAGCCGGGGCCGGAACGGCGGCGTCGAGGTCGAGTTCGAACTGGAACTCAGGGACCACACGGTTCTCGCCGGCGCCAACGGCTCCCGTGCGCCCGTCGACGACGCCGTGGTTTCCGAGATCGACGACCTCCTCGGCGCCCGCGGCCATTGCCGGTACATCGGCGCGCCGCCGCCTTCCCGGCCTTGAACACGCCGTCGATGACCCGCGAGCGGCGACGCATCGCCCTGATCCTGACCGCGATCCTGGCGGTCGGGTTGTTCGGACACTGCCGGGGCAGCGGCTACCGGAACTTCTTCCGCCACGATCCCCGCGAGGGCCACGACTACGCTCTCGACCGGCGCGAAGGCACGACCTGGGAGGTCCGCCTCGGGCGCGACGGCTTCGACTGGCCGGACGAAGCGCCGCACCGGAACGTCACCGCCCTGCTCGAGTTCCGGGCCAGGACCAGACCTCTGCTGCCCTCGCTCTCGCCCAGGATCGAGTTCCGCGCGGACGGCCGGAGTTTCACCCAGTCCTTCGCGCCGCGCTCGACCGGCCGCCGCTACCTGAACGTCTCGCCGGCAGCGGGCCCCGGCCGCATCGAAATGGTCGGCAGGCAGATCGGCTGGCAGCTCGGACCGACGCGCCTGGTCGTGTTCGAGAACCCGCCCATCGACGAGGCGACCCGAGTGCTCGTCGTCGCGCCCCACCCGGACGACGCCGAGATCGCCGCCTTCGGCCTCTATGCGACGACCCACTCCGACGTCGTCACCGTCACGGCGGGCGACTACGGCGGCATGAACTACGGCGGCCTGTTCCCGGACATCGGCGAGCACTACCGGATCAAGGGCTGGATGCGAACCTGGGACAGCCTGACGGTGCCTTTCCTGGGCGACGTTCCGTTCAATCGGGCTCGCAACCTGGGCTACTTCGACGGCACCCTCCGCCGCCTCTACGAGCAGCGGCCCGAGACCGTCGACTCGATCCTCGCCGACCTCGAGGAACCGGGCCACTTCCGCCGGTTGAACACGGAACCGCAATTGGCCACGCGGCCGTTCACGTCGAGCTGGCCCGAACTCGTCGCCGACCTGCGCCGGGAGGTGGACTGGACGGGCGCAGAACTGATCGCGACGGCGAACCCGCTGCTCGACAGCCATCCGGACCACCAGTACGCGACCGTGGCCCTGATCGAGGCGATCGAACAGAACGGCTGGGACGGTCGCCTCCTCTTCTACACGAACCACGCGACCCGCGCCGAGCCCTATCCCCTGGGGCCGAACACGGCGCTCGAGTCGCTGCCGCCGTGGTTCGGCGATCCGATGCCCTTCGGTTCCGTCCTGTCCTATCCGGTGGACGAAACGACCCGCCGGCTGAACTACCTGGCGCTCGAGGCGATGCATGATCTCCGGCCGTTCGAGCACCGGGTCGGGACGCCGTTCCCGGAGCGCGCCCGCGACCTCGCGACCGAAGCGTTCTGGCGCATCCTCGGCCGTCACGACAAGCTCCCCGGCTATCTCTACGACTACCTCCGCCGCGGACCGAGGCCGAATGAGATCTACCTCGTCCTGGACCGGGAGCAGGCGGTCCGGCTGAAGGAGCGATTCCTCGAGATCGAGGCGGCGCACCAGCGCTAGCGAGCCAGAAACGCCAGCAGGTCCGCCATGTCGGCGGGCTCGAGCCCCGCCTCGAGCTCCTCCGGCATCATGGACAGACTGTCGCTGCGGACTTCCCGGACGCGTTCGGCGGGCACGTCGATCAGGAGATCCTCGGCCGCCCGCAGGACGATCCCGCCACCAATGCTCTCGGCCAGCAGGCCCGAGTGGACCTCGCCGTCCGTCGTCTCGACGATGTAGTTCACGTAGGCCGCGTCGACCGCCGCGTTCGGATCCAGGATGTCGTGCAGAAGGGTCTCGGCGCTCTTGCGGCCGATGCCGGACAGGTCCGGGCCCGGTCCGCTGCCGAAACCGCCGCGCTGGTGGCATCGGGCGCAGAGTTCGAGGAACAGGGTTTCTCCCCGCTCTGGATCGCCTTCCAGTTCGAGCGCCGGCCGCATCGCCTCGAGCGCGTCGGCCCGGGTGACGACGCCGGCGTCGTCGAACAGGCCTTGCGCCCGCCGGCGGATCTCCGGGTCGGGCGAACGCAACAGGAAGCGCCGCCGCTCCAGGATGAAGTTCATCTCCCCAAGCCCGATGCGTCCGCTCTCGAGTGCGTCGAGAAGGGCCCCGTGCCGGCTCCGGCTTCGAATCAGGTAGCTGCCCGCATCGCGCCGCGCGTCCGGTCCCAGGTACGGCCAGCGTTCAACCAGGTAGGCCGTGACCGTCTCCTCGTCTGCCGACGCCAGCTCCGCCATCGCCGCTCGCTGCACCGGTCCGGGCTGCTCCGCCCCGAGCAGAGCACCCATTCGTTCCAGCCAGGTTTCCGGAGCCGACGCCGTTTCGGCCGCACGATCTCCGGCGGAGTTGGCGGCTCCCGGGCAGCGCGGGGCGACGTCTTCCGAAGCCGGCGGCCAGTGCCGGCGAAGACCGAAGAGAGCCAGCGCCTGAAGCCTCTCCTCCAGAAGGCCGGCAGGGTCCGCGGCCCGGACACCGGCACAGTCGAGAAGGCCTACTTCTTCCGCCGACGCCTCCACGCCAACAGCGGCACTCAGTCGCCAGGCCGCCGCCGCGAGGACATCGTCGCCGGATTGCCGTAGGCGCCACAACGGTCGGGCCAGAGCCGAGTCCTCGACTGTTCGGTCCGCGTCGCCGGTGGCAGCGGCCGTCAGACCGGCGAGCAGGGCGTGGCCGATCCCGGCGGGTTCTCTTCCAGAAGGGCCGGCGGCGGAGTCGGCTAGCGCCCGGAGCACCAGATCGCCGGCCATCACCTCGCCTAACCGTTCCGTGGGCAGCAGGGTGGCGATCCGTTCGACGACCTCGCCGGCGGCGATGCCCGACCTCAGCAGCAGCTCGAGCGACTGGACCGGATCTCCCGCCAGGACGGAGACCGCGGCGAGCCGGAGCCAACGCTGCCCGGTCGTCGACTCCGCCGATGCCGGTGCCGCACCTGCCAGAGGGTTCAACCCGGTCACGACCGCCGACATCACCGCGTCACGAGTGACCGCCTCGCCTCCGACCCCCGACCGGAAGAGAAGCCCGGAGGTCAGCATCGCCTGGAGCCGCACACCCGGATCGGGATCGCCGGTCAAGGTCACGACGTCGGGCGCGAGCGTTAACGGCGGACCAGCGGGCGCGTCGGCCCGAAGCGCCTCCTCGAACGCCAGCACGGCGTTGCGCCGCAGCTCCGGGTCGGGGTCGTCGAGCGCGGCCCCGAGCGACTCCCGGTCGAGTTTGCCGAAGCCGCTCAGGGTCCAGAGCGCGTGCAGCCGCCCGAGCGGCCGCCGCGAGTCGACCAGGCGTTCCCGGAGAGCCCGGACCACGGTATCCGGCGGGTCGGCCGCCAGTTCCTCGACCAGAAGCCGCTGCGCGGTCAGTCGCCGCCACCGGTTCGGGCCGACCAGGGCATCGAGCAACTCCTCGGGGCGCGCGCGGTCGAACCCCGCGAACTCCTCCAGCTCCGGCGGCAGGCCGCCGGCGGGCACGATCCGGTAGATGCGGCCCCGGTCGTCGCCTTCGTACAGGTCGAGCTCCGCCTCCATCGGGTCCGGGATCCACTCCGGGTGCTCGACGACGCCGCGGTGCATGTCGAGGACGTAGAGCGCACCGTCAGGCCCCACCGTCAGGTTGACCGGCCGGAACAGCGGATCGGTCGAGGCCAGGAACTCGACTCCCGGCCGACCCCTGCCCGCTTGCGCCGCCGCACCGGCCGTGTCGACAACCGTGCGATGAACCACGTTCGCGGACGGGTCGGCGACGAACACCTGAATTCCCCGTTCCTCCAGGCCGACGCCGTCGAACGCACCGCCGGCGTACGCGGTGACCGAACACGCGGCCGAGAAGCTCCTGGACTGCTCCGGGTGGTTCGGGCGCGTCTGCCGGACGCCGATCGGAAACAGCTCGGCCGGTCCGCCCTCCGGAGGCGCCGCCAGTCGCAGCCGCCCGTTCTGCCAGGCCGCCGGCAGCGGTTCGAGGTAGCGGCGAGGAACGACGACCTGGCTCAGGTGGTCCAGGTTGTGGGTGCCGAAGGCGCGGCCCCAGGGACCGAAGGTCATGCCGAAGCCGCCGGCGCCGCGGCCGGTGCGCTCGAAGCGCCGCGCGCCGAAGTCGACCCGGAAGTCGTCCTGACCGATGTCCCTGACCTGGTCCGGTGCTTCCGGCCAGAAGACGCGGGCGCCGTTGCCGCCGTTGACGCCGTAGACCCAGTTGTCCAGGCCGTAGCGAAGCGCGTTCACGTTGTGCTGGGGGTTGCCCTCGGCAAAGCCGCTCAGCAGCACGTCCCGCCGGTCAGCCCTGCCGTCTCCGTCCGTGTCCTCGAGGTACACGATGTGCGGCGGCGCCGCCACCAGCAGTCCCCGCCGCCATGGCAGGATCGAGTCCGCCATGCCGAGATCGTCCGCGAACAACCCGCGCTGATCCCACCTTCCGTCGCCGTCGCGGTCAGCGAGTTCGACGATCCGGGCTGGCCGCTCCATGTCGGGGTAGCCCGGCAACTCGAGGACGAAGGCCCGCCCTCTCTCGTCGAACGCAAGGTCGATCGGATCGACCGTGACCGGCTCGGCGGCCGCGAGCTCGAGCGTGAACGCGGGGTGCAGTTCGAACCCGGCCGGCACTCCATCGAGTTCCGGCCCGTCGAGCACTGGCCCAGCGCAACCGGCGATCGCCTGCACGCCGACCGCCAGCGCCGAAACCGCCGCTGCGTGGGGCCGGCGACTCGGGGCGCTACTCGCCGCCGCCCGTAGCGGCGGCCGCATCGGCTTCCAGCAGCCGGGCGCCGCGCATGATGTTGCCCATCGCATAGTTGCCTTCGTGGCAGGCGTACTCGTAGACCCTGCCATCCGCGGCCGGCCACGGGAACTCACCGCTCCAGGCCGTCTCCCACGTCGTCGGATCCTCGACCGTGAACCTGTAGTTCAGCGTGTTCCCGTCGATGCGGCTGAAGCGCTCCGTGACCTTCAGCTCCTCGCCGGCGCCGTAGGTGTACATGCCGGGCTTGCCGCCGAAGTTCCTCGTCTCGACGACGAGGGTGTCCCCGTCCCAATGACCGACCGAGTCGCCCATGTAGGCCGTCATGCCTTCCGGCAGGTGCTCGCCGCCGATCCGGATGATCCGGGCGTCGTGGATCATCTCGGCGAGGATCATCACGTAGTCCTCGGTCTGCACGACCCGCTTCAGGTTGTTGTAGGCAGTCGGCAGCATCGGCGGACCGGACGTCGAGCCGAATCCAAGGATGCAGCGCTCGCCGAGGGGACGCTGTTCGATGTCGTCGTACGGGCCCGGGCCGTCGTTCTCCAGCCACCAGGCGGTGCCCGTGTTCTCGCGGAAAAGGGTGAAGAACGCCATCCGCTTCCGCTGTGCAGCCGGCGTCATCTCCGGCAGGCGGCCGTTGGGCGGATCGAAGACGAGCGAGGTGCGGAACCGGCCGTCGATCGAGATCGAGCGGCTGCCATAGTCGAGCCAGAAATCGTTGTAGCCGCCGACGTTGCCGGCGGCGCCCGGGGAGCCGTCGCCACCCGGCGGCGGCGCCTCCCGAGTCGGGTCGCTGGCCTTGAGGTCGGCGGCCCGGCGGTCGGCGACGGTCCGTGCGATCTCCTCTGCCTCTTCCGGCGACAGGTACAGATTGTCCTCGAACTTGGGATCGCGCTCGAGCGGCGTCAGCGTCGCGATGTCGTAGACGCCGGTGAGATCCGGTCGTCCGCTCGCCGTCCGCGGAATGTCGCCGTCGCCGTCGGCGGCGGGCAGAGCAGAGGGCAGGAGCAGCGCCGCACTCAACAGCGCGGCCGCGCCCGCAGGGGCAACGATGCGGTGTCCAATCGTCTTCATCATCTGCTCCAGTCCTCCTGGAAGGTCGGCTGCGACCGTGTGCCAGTCTAGGCTACACTCCCGCCGCAACGACAACCAAGCGCAACGCCGCCCGAACCATGAAGGAACGGCGTAACCCGAAACGGAGAACCGATGAGAAGCCTCGTGCCAGCCGCAATGCTCGTTAGCGCCGTGACGCTCGCCCCGGCGAATGCGGGCGCCGCGGACCTCGCCGTCGGCGATGCCGCGCCGAACTTCACCCTGCCCAGCACCGACGGCAGTCAGGTGACCCTGTCCTCCTTCGCCGGCCAGAAGAACGTAGTCCTGGCCTTCTTCCCCAAGGCCTTCACCGCCGGCTGAACGATGGAAATGAAGGGATACCAGGCTGGTATCTCAGACTTCACGGGCAGTGATTCCATCGTCTTCGGCATCAGCACCGACGAACTGGACGAGAACAAGAGGTTCGCGGAGGAACTCGAGCTCGACTTCGCGCTCCTGAGCGACGCCGGCGGCGAAGTCGCCAAGCAGTACGGCGGCATGATGGAGAGATTCCCCACGGCCGCCAACCGCGTCACCTATGTGGTCGGCAAGGACGGCAGGATCGCCTACATCGGCGAAGGCGCCGAGGCGATGAACCCGGCAGGCGCGAAGGACGCCTGTCTGGGTCTCGAGTAGCGGCGTTCAGGTAGCGGCGTTCAGGCCTGCGCGGCGCTGAGGGCCGCTTCCACGCGGGGCTGGTAGAGCTCGACCCGGTTCCCGTCTCCATCCAGGATCCAGGCGAACAGGGCGTAGCCCTCGTCGTCCCTGCGCAGCGGCTCGACGCCTCGCTCGGCGAGGTGCGCCAGCAGCTTGTCGAGGTCCCGTACCCGCAGGTTGATCATGAACGGCTGATCGCCGTACATGTCACCCTGTTCCGCTCCCTCGTTGGGCGCCATCCGCGGCACCGGACGCTTCGCCTTCATGATCGCGAACGTCGTGTCCATGATCCAGGCGGGATCGTCCGGGTCCGCGGCCACGTAGCGAACGTAGAAGGCACCGAACTCCTCGCTGCCCTCGAACTGGATGCCGAGGTACTCCGCGTACCAGTCGGCGAGCCGTTTCGGGTCCTCGCTGAAAACGAAGGCGCCGCCAACGCCATCGATCAGGCTCATGGCGAGCCGCCGTCCGGATTCGGCCCCATCAAGGGGCCGCCGACGCCGTCGATCAGGCTCAAGGCGACCCTCCCGTCGTGTTCAGCCCCATCCTGAAGCTGACCTGCATCCGTGTGCTGACGGTCTGGCGGCTGAGGGGATCGTGAATCGACACGACCAGATCATGCGGCTTTCGCCGCAGCGTGAGAGTCGCCTGGTACGGCATGACGGCGTCCGGCGGCGGCTTCGACCGCCCCCGGAAGTGGATCGGTATCAGCGGCATTCCGGCCTGCTGCCCGTTGCTGTCGACGACCGCGAACCGCAGTTCCAGCCTGGCCAGGAACTGGCCCTCGAAGGGAATCACCGGGAAGTGGCCGACCGGTACGTGCACGGTCACCGGCACCCGCATCTTCCGCAGACCGCTGGATTCGGGCATCCCGAACTCGACCCGCAGCACGGGTTCACCGGGCGCCGGTTCCGTTTCGGGAAAGAAGAGCCGGCCCTGCGCCTCCATGTCGGCTTCCGCGCGCCGCGAGAGATCGACGTAGCCGCTGCGAGAGCGCACCCGCAGGCCAGGACGCTGCACTTCGACTCGTACTTCATGGGGAAGGTCGTCACGCCGGTAGTCGGGCACGAAACCGAGCCAGTAGTAGTTCGAGACGTCCGAGCTGATCTGTCCCAGCGCCGTCCGGTTCGAACCCGCCAGGTAGGCCCTGCCGCCGGTGTCCCGGGCCACCTGCCTCAGGTTCCGCCACAGGGCCGGATTGGGCGCGGCCACCTGATCCACCGGGTAGACGGTGTATCCCAGCAGATTCGCCGCATCGCTCAAGGCCGCCAGCATCTCCCGGTCCGTGCGCACGCCGATCCCCTGCCCGCCCGGCCGGAAGAGCCCGACTGGCCATTGGCCGGCCAGGAGCAAGAGCACCTTGCGTCCCACCGGGGCATCGAGGCCACGCAGGGTCGAGGTGACCGCGCTGATCGAGAACTCCAGGTCCCGTGCGAGGGTTTCCGCCCTCCGTTCATTCAAGGGCGAAGGCAGGGGCCGGATGATGGAAGGCAGGTCTCCGGCCACGGAGGTCAGGTCCTCCTCCACGCGAGCGCCCGGCGGCGCCTCCAGCCGAACGTCCCTCATCAGTCGCTGGTCGATGAGCCGTGGCGAGCGCAGGCTGCCGCCGAACCGACGTCCGCGCTGGAGTTCGCGCAGAGCCGAGCGGGTCTGCTCGCGATCCGTTGTGAACGGGCTGAGCAGCTCCAGGCGCCGCTGGCTCTGCACGACCACCGCGACCTGGTCGTTCAGGCCCAGGCTCGCCAACTGGTCCGCGAAGCCCCTGAGCACCGGCTTTCGCGACGACGCCATCGTGTGGTCGTCGTCGACGAAGAGCACGTAGTTCGTCGGCACCGACTCGCCGTCACCGATCGCGGGCGGGGCTTCCCCGTCCCGGGTCTCCACGGCGCGGTTCTCCAGGACTTCAGTGAAGTAGTCGATTCCGACGGCGACACCGTCCACGTAGATCCGGAAGTCGTCTGGCGTCAGACCGTTCACGCGGTTGCCGCCGCCGTCCTCGACCACGACCTCTACATTGACTACGCGGACATCGATCTCTTCGCCGAACAGGAGATCCGCGGGAGGAACCTGCCCCGGCGTCTGGCCTGCGGCAGCCAGCGACCAACCCATGCAAAGAACGAGGCCCAGGGCCCCCAGCGCCCAGCGTTCACCCGCGATCCCGTTCGAGGTCAGCCTCTGTTCACGCAGCGCCATGCAGCGGTCATTGTCTCACGGCACGACTTCCACCCGGGCGCTCGCGGTCTGACGCGAAACCGGATCGTGGACCGTAACGACGACCGTGTGAGGCAGGTGACGCATCGTCACCTCGGCGTAGTAGTCGAACACGGCGTCCGGCTCCGGCGCGGAGTGGCTGCGCACTTCCAGTGGAATCGCCGGCTGCTCCGCCCGCCAGCCGGCGCCGTCGATCGTCGCGAAGCGGACCTCCAACCGCTGAAGATACTCGTTCCCATAGGGCAGTGCGGGGAACATCCCCAGCGGCACTTCAATGTCGATCGGGACCGCCATCCTCCGTCGACTGAGGCTCCGGGGGGTGCCGGCCCACACACGCAACGACACGGCGCCCGGCGCCGCCCCTCGCGGGAAGAGCAGCAAGCGCTGAGCCTCCATGTCCGCTTCCGCACTGCGGGAGAGGTCCACGTAGCCGCGGCGGGAGCGGACCTGCAGGTCCGGGCGCAGGATCTCGACCTCTATGTCATGCACCTGGTCGTCTCGCCGGTACTCAGGCACGAAGCCGAGCCAGTAGTAGCTCGAGGTGTCGTCGCTCACCCTGCCCAGGGGGTCCAGGTTGTGTCCGCCCATGAGCGCCAGACCGCCGGTGTCGCGGGCCACGTAGCGCAGGTTCTGCCACCACCGCATGGCGGGCGCGCTGGCCTGCTGATCGATCGGGTACACCGTGTAGCCAAGCAGGTTCGCGGTATCGACCAGACGGTCCAGCAAGTCGAGGTCAGACCGCAGTTCGCGTCCTCGACCGCCTGGCCGGAACTCACCCGAGGGCCAGCGACCCGCCACGAGCAGGAGCACGTTGCGCCCCTCCGGCCGTTCGAGCGCGCGCATGGCGGAGATCACCGCGTTGACCGACAGGGTCAGGTCCCGCTCCAGAATCGACCCACTGGCCTCGTCCACGAGGGACTGGGGGTTCATCTCGGCGAGAATGAAGCCGGCAGCAGACAGCCGGTCCGCGGCAGTGCCGTCCGCTCCAGCCCCGGCATCCGCCTGTTCCCAACCTCCTCCGCTTCCCGCACTGTCAGAGGTCGCGCCCGGCGCGTCGGCCCTGGCAACGCTCGCCGGCCTGTCCCGCCAGGCGTCCGAGGCTTGCCGCGACAAGGCCGGCACAGGCCCACCCCTCGCGCCGGCGACTCTCCGCGCCGAGATCCCGGTGACCCGAGCCGACTCACCGCCTACTGAGTCCTGATGGAACCGGCGAGACCTGAGCACACCGCCGAAGCGCTCATCCCGGTCGAGTTCCGCAAGCGCGATTCGGGTCGCTTCCCGGTCCCTGGTGAACGGACTCAGGAGCTCGAGGCGGTTGTTGCTCTGCACGACGACAGCGATCTGATCCTGCTGGGGCAGCTTCGCGAGACCATCCCGGAACCCATGCAGCACAGGCCGCCTGAAGGCAGCCAGACTGTGATCGTCGTCCACGAAGAGGACGTAGTTCGTGGCCACCGCCCCGCCCCCTCCGACGGCGGGCGGCGTCTCGCCGTTGCCGTCTCTCGCCTGGCCCTGCGCGACCTCAGTGAAGTAGTCGACACCCAACTCCTCGCCGTCGACGAACACCCGGAAGTCCTCTCGGCCCAGGTCTCGTACCCGATCTCCGTTGTGGTCCTCGACCACGACTTCCAGGTTGACGACGCGGACGTCTATCTCCTCGCCAAACAACAGATCGTCCGGCAAGGTGCTGGCTGGCTGCCGGTCGTCCTCCTGCGCGGACAATGGCAGTCCCCATGCAATGACGAGAGCGACGGTCGGGGCGGCGATTGCATGGTGCATGTTCATGGCGCCAAACAGCAGCAAGGCGCGTGCCACCACCCTGACATCCCCGGAGACGAACAACCCCGCTCAGGGTGCCACCGCTACGCGCCCGCTGGCCGTCAGGCGGGAAAGAGGATCATGCACGGTAACCACGAGGTCGTGCGGCTGCCGCTTCATGGACAGGAAGATCCGGTAGAGAACGACCTCGTCCGAAGCCGGCTCGGAGCCGCCGCCGAGGGACAGCGGAATCATCGGAATCCTGGCCTGGCGGCCAAGCCTGTCGATCGTGGCGAAACGCAACTGCAATTCCTGCAGGAATCTGCCCCGGTACGGGAGGGCCGGGAACCTCCCCACCGGCAGGTGCACGGTGACAGCAACACTCATCGACCGGCGATTGACCTTCTCCACCGCACCGACTTCCACCAGCAACGGCCCGGCCTCTGAAACGGCCTCTCCCGGGAAGAGCAGCGCCCGCTGAGCCTCCATGTCCGCCTCCGCGCGGCGAGACAGGTCGAGGTAACCGCGCCGCGAGCGCACCCGCAATCCCGGGTTCAGCACCTCGACCCGGATGTCGTGAGCACGATCATCTCGCCGGTATGCCGGTACGAAGCCCAGCCAGTAGTAGTCCGACGTGTCGGCGGCGACGATGTCCAGAGCGGCGACGTTGCTCCCGGCCATGAACGCCCTGCCGCCGGTATCCCGGGCGACGTAACGCAGGTTCTGCCACAGCCGCATGTGGGGGTGGCTGCTCTGCTGGTCCATCGGATAGACGGTGTAGCCGAGCAGATTGGCCGTGTCGATCAGCCCATCCAGCAGGTCGCGGTCGGCGGCGTAGCCGGCCCCCTGGCCATCGGGCCGGAAGTCCCCGGTCGGCCAGTTGCCGGCCAGCAGGAGGAGCACCTTCCTGCCCCGCGGCGGATCCAGTGCCCGCATCGTCGAAACCACGGCCTGAATCGAGAACTGCAGGTCGTAGAACAGCATCGAGGAAGCGGCCACATCGCCGGCGAACTCGCTCAGCCTCAGACTGTTCGTCAGACCGGAACCCAGAGCGCCGACGAGCCGGTCCGCCTGCGTGGTCGGGAAGAGTGCTCCCCGCCGCCCCACGGCCCCCAGG
>VYDI01000045.1 GCA_009843505.1 Holophagales bacterium
GGTCTATATCTGGCGCTTTGTCGAGATCGCCTATTTCCGCCCGGTTCCCGAAGATGCCGAGCCTGTCGCCGAAGCCCCCCTCTCGATGCAGATCCCCGTATGGCTGCTCATCGCGCTTACCATTGGCTTTGGGATGCAGACCTCGTTGACGGCTGGGGTCTCCCGCAAGGCAGCGCACTGGCTCTTGGGAGTTGCCCCGTGAGTGCCTCCACTGCTATTGCCGTGGCGGTGCTCCTGCCTTTGGGTGTCGCACCATTGATCGCCCTTTTGGGCCGCCGCCCCAATTTGCGCGAGACTGCGACTTTGCTCGCCGCTTTAGGTACGTTTGCTGCGGTCTGCACCTTGGTGCCCAAAGTCGCCGCAGGTGCCCGGCCGTCGGTTCATCTGGTGGAGGTTTTCCCAGGTCTGTCTCTAGCCTTTGAAGTCGAGCCGCTCGGCGCGCTCTTTGCGCTGATCGCCGCTGGGTTGTGGATGGCGACCTCGGTGTACTCCATTGGCTACATGCGGGGCCACCACGAGGAAAATCAGACCCGCTTCTTCGCCTTCTTCGCCTTGGCGATCGCCGCTGCCTTGGGCGCGGCATTTGCCGGTAACATGTTGACACTGTTTTTCTGCTATGAGGCACTGACGCTTTCGACCTATCCGCTGGTTACGCACCACCGCAGTTCGGAGGCCAAAGCGGGGGGGCGCATCTATCTGGGCATTCTGCTTTCGACCTCGATCGGTTTCCTGCTCGCAGGCGTGGTCGCCACTTACTACATCGCCGGGACTCTTGATTTCGTTTCCGGCGGTATCCTCACCGGTAAGGCCCCGACGTGGACCATCGGTGTCCTGCTTTTTCTTTATGCCTTCGGCACTGGCAAGGCCGCGCTGATGCCCTTCCACCGCTGGCTCCCCGCCGCTATGGTGGCTCCGGCCCCGGTCAGCGCTCTCCTGCACGCAGTCGCCGTGGTCAAGGCGGGCGTCTTCACCATCCTCAAAGTGGTTGTCTATATCTTTGGCATTGACCTGCTCGCCGATACGGGCTTGGGCACTTATTTGGCCTACGCGGCCTGCGCCACGATTCTCGTTGGCTCGCTGGTGGCCATGACCAAGGACAATCTCAAGGCCCGATTGGCCTATTCCACTGTCAGTCAGCTCTCCTACATCGTGCTCGGTGCGGCTCTAGCCAATAGTTGGGGCGTACTCGGCGGCAGCCTGCACATTGCGATGCACGCCTTCGGCAAGATCACGCTCTTCTTCTGCGCCGGGGCCATCGCGGTCGCCCTGCACAAAACCGAGATCAGCGAAATGAAAGGAATTGGCCGGCAAATGCCGTGGACGATGGGGGCTTTTCTCATCGGCTCGCTGAGCATCATCGGCTTGCCGCCGCTGGGAGGAGCCTGGAGCAAGTGGTATCTCATTATCGCCGGGCTGGACGCAGAACAGTACGTGGCCATTGGCGTACTCTTGATAAGCTCGCTGCTCAACATCGCCTATCTATTGCCAGTGGCCGTCAACGCCTTCTTCTACGCAGCACCCAATGGAGAAGACGGCCTACAGGAAGCTCCACTGGCCTGCGTCCTGCCGCTGATTTGCACGGCGCTGGGCGGCCTAGTGCTCTTCTTCTATCCCGACCCGCTTCTCGACCTCTGCCGCCAGATCGGAGGATAAAGCCATGACCTCAGAAAAAAGACACCTATTCGACCAGCCGCGGAACGTCCACCGCTTGATACGGATTTTCTTCGTCCTCTGCGCCTTGCTTTTGGGCGCGGATCTGCTCTTCCATCGGCACTTGAATTTTGCCGAAGGTGTCTTCCCGGTTGAGGGCTGGTTCGGCTTTTACGCGATATACGGGTTTGTCGCCTGCGTGCTGTTGGTTTTGGTGGCCACTCAGATGCGCAAGGTGCTGATGCGTCGCGAGGATTACTATGACTAGCCTGCACCCAGCGGCCTTCTTGCTGTTAGGTGGGCTGTTGCTGCCTCTTTTGCCGCTGGCCGCGCGGCGGGTGGCGTTGCTTCTTCTGCCGTTGGCCGGATTTTACAATCTCCTCGGCTACCAGATAGGCGACGGCCAAGTCGGCTCCCTAGCCGGGTACGAGCTGCACTGGGTGCGCGTTGACCAACTCAGCCTGCTCTTTGGCTATCTCTTTCACGTGGCTGCCTTCCTCGCCGCACTCTTTTCGCTGCACCTGCGCGACCGCTTGCAACAGGCGACTGGCTTCCTGTACGCGGGCGCGGCCGTGGGCGCGGTTTTTGCCGGCGATCTCATTGTGCTCTTCATCTTTTGGGAGCTGTTGGCGATTTCTTCGGTCTTTCAGATCTGGGCCACCCAAAGCGCAAGGGCCATTGCCGCAGGTACGCGCTACCTGTTGATCCACATCAGCTCTGGCTTACTGCTCTTGGTCGGCACGGCGTGGCACTACCAGCAGACCGGCTCGCTAGCGCTGGGGCATCTGGGCATCGATAGCTGGGCCACGCGGCTGATCTTCCTCGGCGTTGGCATTAAATGCGCCTTCCCGTTGTTGCACTCGTGGTTGGTGGATGCCTACCCAGAGTCCACGCCCACCGGCGCGGTTTTTTTGAGCTCCTTTACCACCAAGACTGCGGTCTATGTGTTGGCGCGCAGTTTTGCCGGCACCGAATTCCTGCTCTACATCGGCGCAGCTATGGCGATGTTCCCCATCTTCTATGCGGTTATTGAAAACGATCTGCGCCGCGTGTTGGGCTACAGCATGATCAACCAGATCGGCTTTATGGTAGTAGGCGTTGGCTTGGGGCCGGGCATGGGTGTCAACGGCGCGGTTGCTCACGCCTTCAACGACGTGCTCTTCAAGGGCTTGCTCTTTATGTCGATGGGCGCTGTGCTCTATCGCACCGGTAGGATCAACGGCTCGGATCTCGGGGGGCTATACAAATCCATGCCTTTGACTTGCGGCTTCTGCATGGTCGGAGCCGCGTCGATTTCGGCTTTCCCGCTCTTTAGCGGCTTTGTCAGCAAGTCCATGGTCATGCAGGCCGCGGCCAACGAAGGACACCTCGTAGTATGGCTGCTGTTGCTGTTTGCTTCGGCTGGCGTCTTTCATCACGCCGGCATCAAAATTCCCTTCTTTGCCTTCTTCGCCCACGACGCGGGAATCCGCTGCCGCGAAGCACCACGCAACATGCTCTTGGCGATGGGGATTGGGGCGGCGCTGTGCATTGGTATCGGTTCGTTCCCGCACTATCTGTACCGGCTCCTGCCCTACCCAGTTGCCTACGAGCCGTACGATGCGACCCACATCGTCCTACAACTTCAGCTTTTGTTCTTTTCGGCACTGGCCTTTGTCGCGCTCAAGTTGACGGGCATCTACCCGCCAGAGCTGCGCTCGGCCAATATCGACGTGGACTGGACCTACCGAAAGCTGCTACCAAGTTCAGCGCGGTTGTGCGTGCAGGTGGGTGCGCCGCTGTGGGATGGATTGATCGCCTG
>VYDI01000004.1 GCA_009843505.1 Holophagales bacterium
GGGCCGGCGGGGCTGGCGGTGCCGACGGTTCGGCGCTGGCGAGCAGGTCGCCCTGGGCGCCTCCCGTTGCAGCCGTCGCTTCGGTCGACGCGGACGCGGTGCTCGGAGCGGCGACCTGAGCAGCGGCCGCGCTCGCGGCGACTGCGCCTTCCTCGATCCGTGCGATCACCGCCCCGATCGGCACCGTCTCGCCCTCCGCGCAGACGATCTCGGACAGGACGCCGGCTACCGGACACGGCATCTCGACGGTCACCTTGTCCGTCTCGAGCTCCACGAGGGGATCGTCCCTGCCGATGGCCTCACCGGGCTGTTTGATCCAGCGGATGATCAGCGCTTCCGTGACGGACTCGCCGATCTCGGGGATTCTGACTTCGTACGTCATTCGTGGTGCCTTTGAGGGATTCTCACGCCGACTCGGCCGACTCGGCCGACTCGGCGAACGCCGCTTCCATCAGTTGCTGTTGCTCCTGCTTGTGGCTGCTCGGAGAGCCGGTCGCCGGACTCGCCGACTGCGGGCGGTAGACCCCGGACAGGGGCCTGCCGCCCATCAGGAAGCCGAAGTTGAGCCGCAGGTAGGACCAGGCGCCCATGTTCCGCGGTTCCTCCTGCACCCAGCGGACCTCGGCGTCGGCCGGGAACGCGGCCAGCGCCGCGTCGAGTTCCCGTTTCGGGGCGGGGTAGAACTGCTCCATCCGCAGGATCGCGTGATCGTGCGCTCCTGTTTCCTGGCGGTGGGCGTCGAGGTCGTAGAACACCTTGCCGGCGCAGAGGAGGACCCGTCGCACCTTGGCCCGATCCGCGTCGCTGGCAACGGAAGGGTCGGGCAGGACTTGTTGGTACCGGCCGCCGGCGAGCTCGGCCAGGGACGATCCGACCTCCCGGCGACGCAGCAGGCTCTTCGGGGTGAAGACGACGAGCGGCTTGCGCTGGGCGCGTTCGACCTGGCGCCGCAGCAGGTGGAAGTACTGCGCCGGCGTCGACGGGTAGACGATCTGCATGTTCTCTTCGGCGGCGAGCAGCAGCCAGCGCTCGACGCGCGCGCTCGAGTGCTCGGGACCCTGGCCCTCGAAGCCGTGTGGCAGCAGGATGACGAGGCCGCTCAGCCGGTTCCACTTGTCCTCGGCGCTGGTGATGAACTGGTCGATGATCACCTGGGCCGCGTTGACGAAGTCGCCGAACTGGGCTTCCCAGAGCACGAGGCCGTCCGGGTAGTCCAGGCTGAAGCCGTACTCGAAGCCGAGCACGCCGGCCTCCGACAGCGGGCTGTTGAAGATCTCGATCGGCTCCTGGTTCTCGGCGATGTTCATCAGCGGCCGGTGGTTGTAGTCGGTCACCCGGTCGTGCAGCACGGCGTGACGCTGGCTGAAGGTCCCGCGCTCGCAGTCCTGGCCGCTCAGCCGCACGCGGTTGCCCGAATCGGCGGTGGCGGCGAAGGCGAGCGCCTCCGCGGCGGCCCAGTCGACGGGCCGCTTGCCGTCCGCCATGTCGGCACGGGCGGCGAGGAAGCGCCGCAGGTTGCGGTGCAGGTTGAATCCCTCGGGCAGCACGACCATCCGCCTCAGGTAGTCGGTCAGCTTGCCCTGATCGACTCCGGTCTCCGGTTCCGGGGTGTCCTCCATGCGCCCGCCGACGAACGCGTTCCAGACGCCGTCGTAGGCCTGCGGACTCGTCTTCTCGTTCATCCGGCGGGCGGTGGCGAGAGCCCCCTCGAGCCGCTTCTCCTCACGCTGGATGTGGACATCCGCTTCTTCGGGCTTGATCTCGCCGAGTTCGAGCAGGTGCTCGAGGTAGTGGACCCGGACCGGATCCCGGGCCCGGATGCCGTCGTAGAGGATGGGCTGGGTGAAGGCCGGTTCGTCGCCCTCGTTGTGGCCCCGCCGCCGGTAGCAGTAGAGGTCGATGATGACGTCGCGGCGGTAGCGCTCGCGGAAGTCGAGGGCGACGTTGACGACCTGGGCCACCGCCTCGGGCTGCTCGCCGTTGACGTGGAAGATCGGCGCCTGGAGCATCTTCGCGACGTCGGTGCAGTAGGTGTTGGAGCGCGAGCTCTCGGGCGGCGTGGTGAAGCCGATCTGGTTGTTGACGACGACGTGGAACGCGCCCCCGATGTGGTAGGGGGGAAGCTGCGACAGGTTCAGCGACTCCTGGACGATTCCCTCGCCGGCAAAGGAGGCGTCGCCGTGGATGAGGAACAGCACCGCCCGGTCGCGCAGTTCGTTGCCGATCCGGTCCTGCTTGGCGCGTACGCGGCCCATCGCCACCGGGTTGATGAACTCGAGGTGGCTCGGGTTGAACGACAGGGAGAGGTGGATCCTGCGGCCGTTGTCCGTGGTCCAGTCGCTCGAGTGCCCCATGTGGTACTTGACGTCACCTCCGCCCGTGTACTGCTCCGCGTCGAGGTCCTCGAACTCGCGGAAGATGTCCCGGGTGGGCTTGCCGATGATGTTGGCCAGCACGTTCAGGCGGCCGCGGTGGGACATCCCGAAGACGATCTCTATCGCGCCCTGCGCGGCCACCTTCTCGATCGCCAGGTCGAGGAGTGGGATCAGGCTTTCGGCGCCCTCGAGCGAGAAGCTCTTGGCCCCCAGGTACTTCTTCTGGATGAACTCCTCGAACACCGCGGCGTCGATCAGCTTCTTCAGGATGCGCACCTGCTCGTCGCGGCTGAGCTGGACCCGGTTGCGGCTGACCTCCATCCGCTCCTGGAGCCAGGAGCGGACCTCCAGGTCGTCGATGTGCATGAACTCGGCGCTGATGTACTTGCAGTACGTTTCGCGCATCCGGTCGAGCAGTTCGCGCACCGTTGCCGTATCGGCGCCGGGGATGCCGGCCGTCGACACCGTACGGTCCAGGTCGCTCTCGCGGATGCCGAGACCCTCGAGCTCGAGTTCCTCCGGCAGCACGGGCGGATTGCGGAGCGGGTTGATGTCGGCGTACAGGTGACCGCGGATCCGGTAGTTGCGGATCATGTCGTCGACGCGGCGCTGCAGTTCGACGTCCCCGGTCAGGGCGGGGGACGCACTCGCGGGCGCCGATACGGCGGGCGGCGGGCCAGGCCTCGGTTCGGTGGCCGGCGGAGTTGCCGACGGAGTTGCGACCGGGCGCGCCGTTTCGCCGTTGCCGCCGAACAGGGTAGAGGGCTGAAGCTCCGGTCCGATCGCGCTGTTGCCCAGCTCGCCGCTGGCTGCCAGGGCGTCGAAGTACCGGCGCCAGGCCGGGTCGAGCGACGCCGGATCGCGGCGGTAGTCGGCCAGAAGCGCTTCGACGTAGCCGAGGGAGAGGCTGTGCAACCCGGTCTGCTCGCTCATCGCTGCCTACCTCCTGGATGGGAGCCCGGCGGCGTCAGGCCCGTTCGGCCTGGAGCCGCGGGTCGATTACATCCCTGAGCGTATCGCCGACGAGGTTGAAACTCAGCACCGCGAGGAAGATCGCTACACAGGCTGGGGGAATCATGTGGCCGGCGGTGAACAGGTTTTCGTAGCCGGAGCGGAGGATCGTGCCCCAGGAGGCGTCGGGCGGCTGAACGCCGAAGCCGAGCCAGGAGAGTCCCGCTTCGATCAGGATGGACACCGCGATGCCGAAGGTCACGCTGACCAGCACTGGCGCCAGGGCGTTGGGCAGGAGGTGGCGGAGGACGAGTTGGGCCGGTCTGACTCCGAGCGAGCGGGCGGCGAGGGCGTAGTCCGTCTCCCGGATGCGCAGGATCTCGCCGCGCGCGAAGCGGGCGATGCCGACCCAGCGGGTCAGGCCGATGACGATCATCACGTTCTCGATGCTGGGCGGGAACCAGGCCAGGACGGCGAGGATCAGGAAGAAGGCCGGGAAGCACTGTACGACTTCGATGAAGCGCGAGATGACGAGGTCGGCGATGCCGCCGGCGTAGCCCGCGATGCAGCCGAACACGAGGCCCAGGATGACCGCGATGCCCATCGACAGGAAGCCGACCTTCATCGACACGACGGTGCCGTGCACCATCCGCGACAGGACATCGCGGCCCGACTGGTCGGTGCCCAGCCAGTGACGGCTGGAAGGCCCGGCCAGGGGCTCGGCCGCGATCTCTCTGGGGCCGTATCGCACCGGCGTCCACAGCGCCCAGTCGCCGCGCTCCGGGTCGAACTCCCGCTTGAAGTCGAAGGTCGCCAGCCGGTAGGGCCGCTGCTTCTTGATGATCAGGCTCGTGCCCGGGACCTGGTGAACGAGGTCTACGACCGCCGGATAGTAGAAGCCGCCGTCGAAGCGGCACAGGATGGGTTGCTCGTTGGCCAGGATCGGCGACAGGAAGGCCACGAGGAACAGCACGGCCACCACGCACAGGCCGACCATGCCGAGCCGGTGGCCGCGGAAGCGCCGCCACGTGATGTGCCAGTAGGAGCGCGCCACGGGCGCCCCTCCGGTCGTTGTGTTCGTCGTCGCTTCGGTCGCCATCGTCACTTCTCGTAGCTGATGCGGGGGTCGACCAGACCGTAGGTCAGGTCGGCGATGAAGGTGATGCCGAGCACGAGCAGGGCGGTGATGAAGTTGAGCGCCATGATCGTCGGATAGTCGCGCTGGAGGACGGACTCGAAGTACAGGCGGCCCAGGCCCGGCCAGTTGAACATGTACTCGAGGATCACGCTGCCGCCCAGCACGAAGGGGAGGGTGAGGCCGATCAGCGAGATCAGCGGGATCAGGCTGTTCGTGAACGCGTGCTTGAGCACCACGCTCCGCTCGCCGAGGCCCTTGGCGCGGGCGGTGCGGATGTAGTCCTGCCGCACCACCTCCAGCAGGTTCTGGCGGATGAAGCGGGAGTAGTAGGCCAGGTTGCCGAAGGTGAAGCAGAACGTGATCAGGACGTAGTGCTGGGCCAGATCCCACATCTGGCCGAGGGTCGTCATCTCGTCGTAGCCGTCGGACCTCATGCCGCGGAAGGGCAACAGGTCCCACTTCACGCCGAGGTAGAGGATGAGCAGCATGCCGGCGACGTAGTTCGGCACGGAATAGAGCATGTAGAGGCCGGTGCTGACCGAGCGATCGAAGCCGCCGCCCTGCCGTAGCGCGCTGTAGATCCCGATCGGCGTCGAGATGATCAGGGTCAGCATGAAGGAGAGCAGCGCCACCGACAGCGTCGGCCACAGCGCTTCGCCGATCTTCGCCGACACCCTCCTGCCGTCGTGGAAGGACGAGCCGAAGTCGCCCACGACCAGTTTGCCGACCCAGTTCGCGTACTGCACGGGGATCGGCTTGTCGAGGCCGTAGAGCTCCCGCAACTGCTGGTAGACGCGCTCCGAAACCGCGGCGTCGGCGATCTGGGAGGTCTGGATCTGGGCCGGATCGCCCGGTACGAGCTGGATGATGAAGAACGAGATGACCGAGATGCCGAACAGGGTGACCAGTCCGGTGACGAGCCGGCGGAGGATGTAGCTGAGCAACGGCGATCTCGATGAGGGTGAGGCTGCCTACAATACCGCTCCTTGAAGGGTGCGAGCACAGCGGGCGACGGACGGCCGGTGCGCCGGGCTACCCAGGCGACGCGTTCCGCGTCGCTCGCGTCCCGGATCGCGGGTTCGTCCGCGAACACGCGAACGGAACTGAGCGCAGTGGTGCGCCTGGCGGCGCCGGTGATCGTGGTCCAGGTGGGGATGGTGCTGATGGGCGCCGTCGACACGATGATGCTGGGCCGCGTGTCGGAGACGGACCTGGCCGCCGGATCGATCGGCAACGCGCTCAGCATCGCCGTGATCTGGTCCTTCATCGGCATCCTGCTGGCGATCGACCCGATGGCGGCGCAGGCCTTCGGCGCCGGTGATCACCGGCAGATCAGCAGGGTGCTTTGCCGCGGCGTGGGAATGGCGGTCCTGCTGTCGGTGCCGGCAACTCTGATCGTGCTCGGACTGGATCGAGTGCTTCCGCTCACGGGTCAACCGCAGGCCATCGTGGACCCGGCCGCCGCGTACCTTCGGGGCATCGGTCCCGGCGTCATCGCGTTCCTTCTCTTCATGTGCCTGCGACAGACGCTCCAGGCGATGAGCATCGTCCGGCCGGCCCTGATCGCGATCGGCGTCGCCAACGTGTTCAACGCGATCGCGAACTGGGCGCTGATCTTCGGGCATCTCGGGTTCCCGGCGCTCGGCGTGCGGGGCTCCGCCTACGCGACATCCGGATCCCGCTGGGTAATGCTGATCGTCGTCGCGGCGTTCGGATGGCGCTACCTGCGCCGCTACGTCGGCGGCTGGCAGTGGTCGTGGCTGCGGCCCGCCGCGCTGCGCCCGTTCCTGTTCGTCGGTGTGCCGATCGCGGTTCAGGTGTCGCTGGAGGTCACCGTGTTCAGTTTCGCGGCCGTGCTGATCGGTCGTCTGGGGGAGGCGCAACTCAGCGGCCACCAGGTGGCGATCAGCCTCGCCTCGATCTCCTTCATGGTGCCCCTGGGTTTCGCCGGCGCGGCGACAACGCGCGTTGGCAACGCGATCGGCCGCCGGGACCCGGTGGGGGCGCGCCGCTCGGCGCTGGTCTGCCTCAGCCTCGGCGCCGGCGTGATGGTCGCCTTCGGCCTCGTCTTCTTCTCGCTTCCGCAGCTACTGGCGCGCGTCTTCAGCGACGTGCCGGCCGTGGTCTCCGCGGCGGCGGCGCTGATTCCGATCGCGGGCCTGTTTCAGGTCGCCGACGGTCTGCAGGTCGCCGCCGCCGGGGTGCTGCGGGGAGCCGCCGACACGCGCTTCCCCGCGGCCGTCGCGCTCGTCGGGTACTGGGTCATCGGCATGCCGGCCGGCGCCTGGTTGACCTTCGAGAGAGGGTTCGGCCCAAGCGGCGTGTGGTGGGGCCTGACCTTCGGGCTGGTCTTCGTGGCGATCTTCCTTGCGTTTCGCGTTCGCTGGCGGCTCTGGCGGAGCGGTACGGCGGGCCTGCTTCCTGCCGAAGTCGTCGAGGACGACTGACGGGAGCTTCACCGCGGACCGTTGCCCGGATAGTCTCCCGCGGGCCCGGAGCGGTCTCCGGTTCCGAGGGAGGTCCAGCCAGCCATGCCGAGCAAGAAAGCCGTACTCGCCTACAGCGGCGGTCTCGACACGTCCGTCATCCTGCGCACCCTGCAGGAACGGGGGTTCGACGTCGTTGCCGTGATCGTCGACGTCGGCCAGCGCGAGGACTTCGACGCGCAGGCCCGCCGGGCGGAGGCGATCGGGGCCACGAAGGTCTACGTGGAGGACGTCCGCCGCGAGTTCGTGAATGACTTCATCTACCCGGCGATCGCGGGCAACGCGGTCTACGAGAACCGCTACCTGCTCGGCACCGCCCTGGCGCGGCCGTTGATCGCGCGCCGACAGGCCGAGATCGCGATTCGCGAAGGCGCCGACGTTCTCTCCCACGGCGCCACCGGAAAGGGCAACGACCAGGTCCGGTTCGAGTTCGCCTATGCCGCGCTCGCTCCCCACATCGAGGTCTACGCGCCCTGGAAGGACGCGGAGTTCCTGAAGCGCTTCCAGGGTCGCACCGATCTCCTGAACTACGCCGAGGCCCAGGGCATCCCGATCGAGGCCTCGTCCGAGAAGCCGTACAGCATGGACGAGAACCTGATGCACAAGAGCTACGAGGCCGGCCTGCTCGAGGACCCGATGCAGACACCGACCGAGGACATGTTCTCGCTCAGCGTGTCCCCGCTCGACGCACCGGACGAGCCGACCGACGTGGAGATCGAGTTCAGGGACGCGCGTCCGGTGCGTGTACGGGACCGGACGAACGGGGTCGAGCACACGGACCCGCTCACGCTGTTCGAGTACCTGAACGAAGTCGGCGGCAGGAACGGGATCGGCCGCATCGACATCGTCGAGAACCGCTTCGTCGGCATCAAGTCCCGCGGCGTGTACGAGACCCCCGGCGGCACGATCCTCCACCACGCCCTGCGCGATCTCGAGGGTGTGGCGATGGACCGCGAAGTCCAGCGCCTGCGCGACGGCCTGTCGCCGAAGTTCGCCGAGCTGATCTACAACGGTTTCTGGTTCTCGCCCGAGATGGAGTTCATCCGCGCCGCCTTCCAGCAGGCCGAGCGGATCATCGACGGCACCGTCCACGTCCGTCTCTACAAGGGCGGGGTGACGATCCTCGGCCGCGAATCGCCGAGTTCGCTCTATGACCAGAACCTCTCCTCGATGGACGTCGAGGGCGGCTACGACCAGACCGACGCGCGCGGCTTCATCCGGATCAACGCGCTACGCCTCAAGGCCCACCAGGTCATCGTCGGCGGGCGCTCGTGAGGCGCACGCGGACCTGACCGGCGACGCCTAGCCGGTACTCCCCCAGGTCGCTGGTCAGCGCAACCTGCGGACGCTCGGCCGTCACCTCCAGGTTGACTCGGTGGGGCGAACTCTCGCGCATCGAGTGGCGAACACCGAGACGAAGGTGTTCCTGCCCGGTTGCCGACGTGGCCACGGCCTGGGCGAACGGCGTCACCATGGAGGCGCCGATGCCCACTCCCCATGCGACTTCCGCCCGGGTGCGCGACGCTCCGGGATCCCCAGAGGCGGCGGCCAGCGCGTCCGGCGACATTCCGATCCACCGGGGGGAGTCGGAGCGCCACAGGGCGTTCGCCCGGGCGGCCGCGTTGCCGAACTGCTGGGCGACGAGCAACGACAGTCCCTCGCCGTCCTTCGTCGCCGGACGAAACTCGATCGTGGCTCCAACGCCCTCTTCTTCATAGCGCGCCCTGCCCTGGGTCACCAGAGTTCTGCCGGTGGCGTGGACGCGCAGGCGGCCATCGGCGGAAACCACTTCCAGGCCGCCCACGAACTCGGTCCCTGTTCCGCTCGTCGAGGAGCCCGCGTCATAGCGCTGGGCCACCTGGGTGAAGGGGCGAAGGACGAGCGCGCCGACCTTGCGGGTCAGGGAGCCTTCGAGACCGATTCGTCCGCGACCTGCGTCGCCGCCGAGACCTGCGTCTCCACCTGATCGGCCGGATCGGTCGCCTCCCTCGATCACGGCGCCGCCAATATCGCCCCGCAGGGCGAACTCGAGCGATCCGGCGTTCGCCACGCGCTGGCGGAAGCCGGCGAGGCCGAGCCGCATGCGCGCGTCGGACGACGGAGGTCCTCCCTCCGTCGGAGCGGTGTCTCGAACGAGATCGCCCTGGCCCATTGCGCCCACCGCCCAGAGTTCCGTCCGGCACGCCTTCCGGGACGGCCCGCTGCAACCCAACGCGTAGCGGGCGTAAGGGTAGACCCCGCTGAGGTCCAGGCGCACTGCGCCGCTCCCTGCTTCCGCCAGCCGGTAGCGTCCGGTGGCGTCGAGCCAGGACACGGCGGTCCCGAACATGAGCCGACCGGCCGTGTAGTCCACGCCGACGAAGGGCAGTTCGGGCCTGACCGCGTACGCGTTCTGGCCTGTTCGTCCGCCGAATGACCGACGAGCCCCGGCTCCCCAGAGCGCCAGTGTTCCGCCGGGGCGCTCTTCGTCGAGCGGTTCCACTCGACGGACGAACTCGAAGCTGTCGGTCGCGAAGTCGAAGTCCAGGTCGGGAGTTCCGCACACCTCGTCGCTCGCTGCCCGGCCCCTCTCCAGGCCGATGCGCTCAACGTCGACACGCTGTCGAGGTCCGGCTTCGCAGCGGTCGAGCGACTTCAGCTTCAAGCGGTTTCGGCCCGGCCCTTTCGCGAACCGTCCGCCGACCGTGTCCGTCGCGCCAAGCAGCATCCCGCGCGCGAAGCCGCCGAGAACTGCTTCTTCTACTTCCTGTGTCGTGGCGCCGCGGTGTGGGAGGTCGCCCGCCCCGGTTGCATTCGCCCACCCGAGAGCAGGGGCGACCAGGGCGACGGCGCAGAAGCAGCAGGAGGTTCGTAGCACGGCGTCCGAGTCTATGCGTCCTTCTGCATATCTACCGGGAGTCCGCCGACCTTGCTCAAAGCACGCTATCCGGCCAGCGACTGGAGTTTCTCGGTCAGGAGGGGTACGACCTGCTTGTAGTCCTCGACGATTCCGAAACTGCAGTGCTTGAAGATCGGCGCGTCGGCGTCCGTGTTGATCGCGGCGACGACCTTGCTGTCGCCCATGCCGAGCAGGTGCTGGCTGGCGCCGGAAATCGCGATGGCGATGTAGAGCTCGGGGGCCACCTTCTTGCCGGTCTGGCCGACCTGCCAGTTGGGGGGGACCCAGCCGGCGTCGCAGGCTGCGCGTGAGGCGCCCTGCTCGGCGCCGATCGCGTCGGCGAGCTTCTTCAGCTCCTGGAACGGCTCGGGGCCGCCGAGTCCGCGGCCGCCGGAGACGATGACCGGCGCGTCCTCGAGCCGCACGCCTTCCTGCGCGGCCACTTCGCGGCCGGTGATGCGGATGCGCGGGGGATCGAGGGCGAGGTCGACGGTGGTGACGTCGCCGGGCGAGGCCTGTTCGGGGGCCGGTTCAAAGCCCCTGGCCCGCAGCCAGACGACCGCCGGCTGCTTCTTCAGCCGGTAGATGGAGATCGCCTTGCCGCCGTAGGCCGTGCGCTGGGCCAGCAGGTGGTCGCCGTCCGCGCGGATCGCGGCGGCGTCGGCCATCGAGCTGCCGCCCAGGCGGTGAGCCAGCCGGGGCGCGATCTCCTGGCTGTAGGTGTCGTTGCTGAGCAGCACTGCGACGTAGTCGCCGCCGCCCGCCGCGTGGAGTCGCTGGGCCGCCTGCAGCGCCTGCTCGGGCTGGTAGTCGCCGAGCGCCTCGTTGGCGCCGATCACGACACGGTCGGCGACGGCCGCGAGCGCCGCGACCGCGTCGTCCGAGGCGGGGCCGATCACCAGGGCATGGAGTTCGCCGCCGACGCTCTCGGCAAGGGCGCGGCCGGCGCCCGCCGCGCCTTGCGCGGCGCGGTCATAGCCGAGACTGCCCAGGACACAGACTGCAACGTTCGCCATCGGTCTTCCTTTCGTCCTTTCTTGCGCGATCAGCCGATCGAGGCGACGACTTCGTGGATGCGCTTCGCCAGTTGGTCGACCCGTTCCTCGAGCGTGTCGCCCTCCGCCAGTTCGCACTCGACTTCGTCCGCCGGGATGAAGATCTCCTCGACCTCGAAGATCGACGAACCGGTACGGATCTCCTCGCTGTCCAGCTCCAGGTCCGCGAGGCTCAGCTTCTGGAGCGGTTTGCGGTAGGACATCATCACGTCCCGCGTCTTCGGGATGCGGGGCACGTTGTCCTCGTTGTTCGTGATGGTGACGAGGAAGGGCGGCTCGGCCTCCGCGACCTCGATTCCGACATCGGTCTGACGGCGGAGGGTGACGCCGCCGTTTCCGGGCTGGAGGCTCTCGACGAAACCGAGCGCCGGCCGGCCGAGTTCCTCGGCCAGCAGGCCGCCGGTCTGTCCCACGCCCCAGTCGCCGGACTCGCGGCCGACGAGCACGGCGTCGAAGGGGCCGCCGTCCTGCTCGAGTCGCCGGATCGCCGCCGCCAGCACGCGACCCACGGCCGCCGCGTCCGGGTTCGTGTTGCCGTCGCGTTCGACCAGGCAGGCCTCGTCGACCGTCATCGCCATCGCCTTGCGCAGGCAGTCCTCGGCCGAGGACTCGCCGTAACAGAGCGCAGTGATCTTCACTTCGCCGGTTGCCGCCTCCCGGAACTGGAGAGCCGTCTCCACCGCGTTCTCGCAGAAGATGTTCGTCACCAGGTTGGCGCCGCCGCGCCTGGCGGCCTTGGCCGCGGGATCGATCTGGAAGTCCCGCGCCGGAACGTCCGGATCGAGAATCTGCTTCAGGCAGACGAGCAGTTTCATTCTCGGATCTCCTTGCAGGGCATTCTCGCGTCTCCTTCGCCGGCTACCCGGTCTCCTCCGGGTTTCCGGCGCTGGTGTAGTCGCCGCGGCTCAACACCGCGGAGATCGCCATGCGGGTCACCGCCGCCACCACTTCGTCGCCGTCCAGCCGGCCGTCGGTCCGGTACCAGCGCGAGATCCAGAGGATCATTCCCACGAGGCTGAACGCTCCAACGGTCGGGTCGAGGCCGACGACCTTGCCTTCATCGCGCAGGGCGGCGAGGGTGTCGGCGATGAAGTCGACGTAGTCCCGCTGCCTGCTGATGATGTCGGCGCGGTCGTCAGGGAGCAGCCCCTCCAGCTCGTTGACCAGGATGGTCAGCGCCGAGGAGTCCTGGGTGATCAGCCGGGCGTGGCGAGCGACGATCGTCTCCAGGCGGGCCTGCGGATCCTGGACGCGCCTGGCCGGCTCGATGACCTGCTCGTCGAGCTGGTCCATGGCGAAGCCCATGATCGCGAACAGGAGGTCCTGCTTGCCCTTGATGTAGTAGTAGAGGCCGGCCTTGGTCAGTCCGACGGCGGCGGCGATGTCGTTGATCGAAGTGGCGTGGTAGCCCTTGCGGTGGAAGATCCGCGCCGCGCTGCGGTAGATCTCCGCCCGCCGGTCCTGCTCGCCGTTGGCCGCGGTGGCCACGGCCCGGAGAGCCGCGTTGTCCAGGGCAGTCATCGGGTCGAGGGGTCTCGGAAGGTCACTGAGAGTAGTCTACCGACCGCCCGGTAGGTTGGCAACGGACTGGGCGGAAGGAGCGGGGCTAGGGCGCGGCCTGGCCGGGCTCGCCGACAGCGTCCCAGAGCAGCTCCGCCACGTCCTTGACCTTGACCTCGCGGTCCCCGCGGCGGGCGTTCACGCCGTCGTCGAGCATGGTGGCGCAGAAGGGACAGCCCACGGCCACCACGTCGGCTCCGGTGTCGACCGCCTCCTGGGCGCGTTCCTGGTTGACTCGCTGATCGGGCGGTTCGTCGACGAAGGCCATGCCGCCGCCGCCGCCGCAGCAGAAGCTCGTGTTGCGGCTGCGCTGCATTTCGACCTGGCGCGCGCCGCCGACCTTCGCGAGCAGGTTGCGGGGCGCTTCGTACTCGCCGTTGTGGCGGCCGAGGTAGCAGGGATCGTGGAAGGTGATCGTCGAACTCCCGTTCGAGCCATCCGCGGCGTCGTGCCCGTCGAGACGGCCCGACTCCAGCAGTTGATCCAGGAACTGCGTGTGGTGGTAGACCTCGTAGCGGCCGCCGAAGTGCGGGTACTCGTTCCTGAACGAGTTGAAGCAGTGGGGGCAGGAGGTGACGACCTTGCGGACGCCGTAGCGCTGCATCGTCTCGACGTTGCCCTTGGCCAGCATCTCGAACAGGAACTCGTTGCCGACGCGGCGGGCGGGATCGCCGGTACAGGACTCCTCGCGGCCGAGAATCGCGAACTTGACTCCCGCCTTCTGGAGCAGCTTCGCGGTGGCGCGGACGGTGTTCCGGTTGCGCTCGACCAGGGCGCCGCCGCAGCCGACCCACATCAGGACCTCGGCCTCGTGCGGATCGTCCATCTCGGCCATCACGTCGATGTCGAGACCCTCGGTCCAGTCGACCCGGCTGAACTGGGTGCCCGCGAACGGATGCTGGCGCGACTCGAGCGAGTTCATCATGTCCATCATCCCTTCCGGGAAGTCCGCCTCCTCCATGACGAGGTAGCGGCGGGCGTCTACGATCTTCGGCATCTGCTCGATGTGGACCGGGCAGGCCTCCATGCAGGCGGCGCATGTGGTGCAGGCGAACAGCGCTTCCGGCGATACGGCCGTCTTCTGGTCGATGATCGGCAGGAGTTCGCCGCTTCCGTTGCCGCCGTCGCCGTCGACCGCTCCCAGGAATTCGTCGCCCCGCTTGTGCATCAGCCCCTGCAGGTCGAGGATGATGTCGCGCGGCGACAGCGACTTGCCCACCGTGTTGGCCGGGCAGACGTCGGTGCAGCGTCCGCACTCGGTGCAGGCGTCGAAGTCGAGCAGGTCCTTCCAGGTGAAGTCACCCAGGTGATTGATACCGAACCGCTCGGCCGCTTCGAAGTCGATCGTCTTGAGAGAGCCGCCGTAGCCGTCGAGGTTGGCGGTGAAGATGTTCAGCGGGGCCGTGAAGACGTGCGACATCTTGCTGAACGGCACCCAGGCGATCCAGCCGAACGCCACGACCAGGTGGAACCACCAGATGGCGACGTGACCGGTCTGCATCGCCGCGTCGCTCATCAGTGGGTCCGAAGCGAGAGCGAACAGGTTGCCGATCGGCGACCAGGCGGCCCAGGGGTCGTCGGTGACCGCGATCCGCCAGCCCTCGATCATGAAGCCGGTGAGCGCCATGACAAAGATGGTGACCAGAATCCAGCTCGCTTCGTCGGTGTAGACCAGCAGCTTCGGCTTCGAGATCCAGCGTCGTATCGCGGCCAGCGCGACCCCGACCAGCACGAAGAGGCCGAAGATGTCGACGATCAGGGACTGGAAGATGAGGTAGAAGTGCCCCTTCATGATGTGCAGGGGCGTGTCGTGGTGGATCGCGACCACGGTGGTGGCCAGGAACAGCACGATGAAGCCGGTGTACACGAGCGTGTGGAAGACGCCCGCGTAGCGGCGCTTGATCGTGCGCCCCTGGCCCACGGCGTTTCTGAGGAAGAGCTGCAGGCGCTCGGCCGGCCGGTCGAAGCGGATTGCCGGCTGGCCAGCTCGCCAGCGTCGGATCTTGAGCCAGAAGCCCCAGCCGAAGACCGCCAGGGTGGGGACCATCAGCACGTACACCAACCAGGTGTACTCGATGTTCCAGAAGACCTCTCGGGTCGCCTGCGTCGGGTCCATGAGGGGCACTGTACCGCCGACTCGAAACATCCGGCAATGCCGGTCAGTCGCCGGGCCGGCTTAACCTCTTGTTCATGAATGACTTACAGTGAGTCAGCGGCGCGCACCGTATCCGGTGCGGAATGGCTGTAAGTTGCTGATAACAAAGGGCTTACAAGGTATGAAGATGGTTGCTTTCCGCAGAGTTTTCCGCAGATTCTGCGGACTCCGGGCGGCGCGGGACCACCCTCAGGGCGTCGTCGCGCGGGGATATCCCAGTTCGGTGAGGGCCTGCTCGATCTCGTCGAGGATCGCCGGGTCGTCGATCGTCGGCGGCACCGTCCAGGGCTCGCCGTCGGCGATGCGTCGCATCGTGCCCCGGAGCACCTTGCCTGACCTCGTCTTGGGCAGGCGCTCGACGATCGCCGCGACCTTGAACGACGCGACCGGCCCGAGCTGGTCGCGCACGCTCCGCACGAGTTCCGGGACGATCTCAGCCTCGGTCCGGCTCGATCCCGCGTAGAGCACCGCCAGTCCCAGGGGCACCTGTCCCTTGAGCGAGTCGGCTACGCCGATGACGGCGCATTCGGCGACGTCCCGGTGCGAAGCCAGGATCTCCTCCATGGCGCCGGTGGACAGGCGGTGTCCGGCCACGTTGATCAGGTCGTCCGTCCGGCTCATGATGTAGAGGTAGCCGTCGTCGTCGAGGTGGCCCGCGTCGCCGGTCTGGTAGTAGCCGTCGTACTCGCGGAGGTAGGACTCGATGTAGCCCTCGTCGTTCTGCCACAGGGTGGGCAGGCAGCCGGGCGGCAGCGGCAGGCGCAGCGCGATCGCGCCGTTCTCGCCGGGCGGCATTTCCCGGCTCGAGCCGGGGGTGCCGGCATCGTCGTGGTCGAGGATCCGCACGTCGTAGCCGGGCACGACCTTCGTCGGTGAACCGTGCTTGACCGGCAGGGCGCCCAGCCCCACGCAGTTGGCGGCGATCGCCCAGCCGGTTTCGGTCTGCCACCAGTGGTCGATCACCGGTACGCCGAGCTTGTCCTCGGCCCACTGCACGGTGTCCGGATCGGCGCGTTCCCCGGCCAGAAACAGGGTGCGCAGACAGCTCAGATCGAACTTCCCGATCAGTTCACCGCGCGGATCCTCCCTCTTGATCGCGCGAAACGCCGTCGGCGCCGTGAACAGCGCCGAGACGTTGTGCTCGGAGATGACGCGCCAGAAGGCGCTGGCGTTGGGGGTGCCTACCGGCTTTCCCTCGTAGAGCACCGTGGTGCAGCCGTGGATCAGCGGCGCGTAGACGATGTAGGAGTGTCCGACCACCCAGCCGATGTCCGACGCGGCCCAGTAGACCTCGCCGGGCGACATGCCGTACACGTTGGCCATGCTCCAGTCGAGGGCCACCAGGTGGCCTCCGTTGTCGCGGACGACACCCTTGGGGACGCCGGTCGTGCCGGAGGTGTAGAGGATGTAGAGCGGGTCGGTGGCCTTGACCGGAACGCAGTCGACGGCTTCGGCCGCAGCCATCGCGTCCAGCCAGTCGAGATCGTCCGAGCCGAGTTCGGCGGTGTGCTGGGGGCGCTGGAGCATGACCGTCGCGGCCGGCTTGTGGGCGGACATCGCGATCGCCTCGTCGAGGAGAGGTTGATACTCGACGACGCGGGCGGTCTCGATGCCGCAGGAAGCGGCCAGGACGACCTTCGGCCTGGCGTCCTCGATCCGGGTCGCGAGTTCCCTGGAGGCGAAGCCGCCGAAGACGACGGAGTGGACGGCGCCGATGCGGGCGCAGGCCAGCATGGCGACGGCCGCCTCCGGCACCATCGGCATGTAGATCAGCACCCGGTCGCCGCTCTCGACGTCGAGGCTGCGCAGCACGCCGGCGAGCCGCGCGGTCTGCTCCCGCAGATCGGAGTACGAGAGGATGCGCTTCGTGCCTGTGACGGGACTGTCGTGGATCAGGGCCGGCTGGTCGCCTCGCCCGGCCTCGACGTGCCGGTCGACCGCGTTGTAGCAGGTGTTGACCTCGGCGCCGGCGAACCAGCGGTAGAACGGCGGGTTCGCGTCGTCCAGCACGCGGTCCCAGCGCCGGTGCCAGGAGATCGCCTCGGCGGCCTCGGCCCAGAACCCCTCCGGGTCGGTTCGGGCCCGGTGCAGCGTCTGTTCGTAGCGGGTGCTCACGGTCGGCCGCTGCGGACGTCCTCCCAGATCCCGACGTCGAACCGGCCGAGTGAGTTGGCCGCACCGCGGAACATCGCGTTCGTGTTGAACTCCATCGCGATGGAGCCGTTCCTGCCGATCGCGATGATGCCGCCGTCGCCGGGCTTCAACGTCTCGCCGATGACCTTGCGCACAGCCTCCTCGACGGAGAGGCCGGCGTACTCGATGAGCGCCGAGACGTCGTAGGCCACGGTGTGGCGGATGAACTCCTCGCCCCGGCCGGTGCAGGAGATCGCCGCCGTTTCGTTGTTCGCGTACGTGCCCGCGCCGATGACAGGCACGTCGCCGACGCGGCCGATTTGCTTGTACATCGTGCCGCCGGTCGAGGTGGCCGCCGCCAGGTTGCCGTAGCGGTCCATGGCCACCGCGCCGACGGTGCCGAGATGGGAGGCGCCGCCCTGGTCACGTTCCGGCCCTGCGTTGCCGGTGTAGTCGCCCTCGGGACTCGGGGCTCCGTCGCGTTCCGAGCTGCTGCCTCTCCGCCGGCTGCGGATCTCGCGATACCGCTCCAACTGGGGCTCGGTCGTGAAGTAGGCCTGGACGTTCCGGCGCACGCCGGCGTTGACCGCGAAGTTGTCGGCGCCCTGACCGCTGAGGAGAACGTGCGGCGTGTCCTCCATGACGCGCCGGGCCAGCCGCACCGGATTGCGGACGTTCTTCACACCGGCCACCGCGCCGCAAGCGAGGGTGCGGCCGTCCATGATCGCGGCGTCCAGCTCGTGGGTGCCGATGGAGGTGAAGACCGAGCCGCGCCCTGCGTTGAATCGGGGATCGTCCTCCAGCGCCGCGACCACCTCTTCGACCACGCGGAGGCTCGCTTCACCTGCCGCCAACTGCTCGCTGCCCAGGGACAGGACGTCGCGCAGGGCCCCGTAGTAGTCCTCGGTGTCCGTCGTGTCGCGCCGGGCGCTGCCCGCGCCTCCGTGAATGGCGAGCGACCATTCGGGGACCGGCGGTGCTTCGGCTTCGCTTTCCTGGTTCAAGTCCTGTTGCTCTTCCGCGTTCTCGTTGCGTTCCGCCGTACCGCACGACGCCAGTCCCATGGCGAGAACCGCGCAGACCGCCACCGGGAGAGTCGGGGGACGCAGTCGAGATCCGTTCACCATGTGCAGGCCCCCTGGTCGTTGAGCGGCCTGATCCAGGGCGAAAACAAGGGGGCGCCGGCCGGAACCGGAACAGGGGACGTTAGCACGGCGGCCCCCGGTGCCGGTGGGGCATAATGCGCGCTCGGTGGCCAACACGAGACGTCTGTCGGACTACGAGGACGAGCGGGACCAGGACGCGTTCTGGGAGGCGATTCGTCCTGCCGACGAACCCCTGCGGCATCGCTGGTTCCTGCCCGCGGTCGTTCTGATCCTCGCCGTCAGCGTGCCGTGGTACCTGCCGCCTTCGGTGGGCGGCCGGCTGGCGGCCGGCCTGCCCGTCTGGACCTGGATCACGATCGCCTGCGGCCTGGCCCTGGCGGTGATCACCTCTTTCGCTTCGTTGCGCCTGTGGCGTGACGGCGCCGATGAAGGCGGCGACGCCGCGAGCGACTCGGATTCGTCGACCGTGTCCCGGGAGAACCCGTGAACACCTCCGTCCCCGAGGTGACCTTCGGCCCGGGCGCCCTGGCCGTTCTCGGCGGCTACCTCGTCGTCATGCTCGGCCTCGGTTTGCTCGGCCGTCTGAAACAGCGGGAACGCTCGCTCAGGGACTTCTATCTCGGCGGCTCGACCTTCGGATTCGCGGTCCTGTTCCTGACCCTGTTCGCCACCCAGTACAGCGGCAACACGTTGCTCGGCTTCGCCGGGCGGTCGTACGTCCAGGGGGCGACCTACATCGTCAGCGTGACCTTCATGATCCTCGTCATCACGGTGTTCATGATCTACGCGCCGCGTCTTTTCCGGCTGGCCCGGCGCTTCGGCTACATCACGCCGACGGATTTCGTGTACCACCGTTTCGGCTCCCATCCGCTGCGCGTCCTGTGCGTCGTGCTCCTCTGCTGGGGCCTGGCGAACTACGTGCTGGAGCAACTGGTGGCGATGGGGCACGGCGTCGAGGCGATCAGCGGCGGTCGCATGAGCTTCATGCAGGGCGTGCTGCTGCTGGTCGGCGTCATGCTGATCTACGAGTCGCTCGGCGGCATGCGGGCCGTGGCCTGGACCGATGCGGTGCAGGGTTCCCTGCTGCTGTGCGGCTGCGCCGTGATTCTCTACACCCTGGTGACGGCGGACGGCGGGCTTGCCGCGGCTTCGGAGGGGATTCGCGCCTCGGCGCCGGAGAGGCTCGAAGCGCCGGACGCTCGGGGACTGCGGACCTGGGTCAGCACGCTCCTCATGCTCGGCCTCGGCGTCGCGCTGTACCCGCACGCGATCCAGCGCATCTTCGCGGCGAAGGGCGAGAAGAGTCTGCGGCGGTCGCTGGCCGCGATGGGTTTCATGCCGCTGGGCACGACCCTGCTCGCCTTCCTCATCGGCTTCATCGCGCTGAGCCGCTTCCCGGGACTCTCGCAGCTCGAGAGCGACAAGGTCACGATCTACGTCCTGGGGGGTCTGATCGACCGCTCGCCGGTCATGTACTGGCTCATCGTGATGGTGTTCGCGGCGGTGGTGGCGGCGATCATGTCGACCGCGGACTCGGCCCTCCTGTCGATCGGGTCCATGTTCACGAAGGACATCTACAAGAGTTACTTCCGCCGCGAGGCGTCGGCCCGCGAGATGCTGATCGTCGGCAAGACGTTCGCCTGGGGCATCATGGCGATCCTGATCCTGATGGCCTGGGTGTCGCTGGAGACGGAGAGTTCGATCTGGGTGCTGATCGAGCTGAAACTCGAGTTCATGGTCCAGCTTTCGCCGGTCTTCATGCTCGGCGTCTACTGGCGGCGGATGCCCGCTTCGGCCGTTCTCACCGGCATGGTGCTGGGCACCCTTCTCACCCTGGTCATCTGGTGCGGCGCCGCCTTCGACGTCTGGGCGACGCGCAGCCCGTGGGGAGTGGGCGCCGGCGTCTGGGGCCTGCTCGTGAACTACGGCATCTGCGTCGGCTGGACCGTGCTTCGCCCGGACCCGAGGCCCGCGACCGTCCCGGCGTGAGGATCTCTCCAGCATGAGTGGAGCGGTGCGCAGGCGCCGGGTGTTCTCCGGCATTCAACCGTCCGGAGTGCTGCACCTGGGGAACTACCTGGGCGCCGTGAAGCACTGGGCCGCGCGCCAGGACGACCGCGAGAACTTCATCTGCGTAGTGGACCTGCACGCGATCACGGTGCGCCAGGATCCGGAGTCTCTGCGCTCGGGCACCCGCGAGTTGACGGCGATGCTGTTCGCCTGCGGCATCGACCCGGAGCGCACGACCCTGTTCGTCCAGAGCCACGTTCGCGCGCACGCCGAGGCTGCCTGGATCCTGGGCTGTACGACCCCGATCGGCTGGCTCGAGCGGATGACGCAGTACAAGGCGAAGTCGGAACGCCAGGGGGGCCGCGAGCGGATCGGCGTCGGCCTGTTCACTTACCCGGTCCTGCAGGCGGCCGACATCCTGCTCTACGACGCCGACGAGGTGCCGGTCGGGGAGGATCAGAAGCAGCATGTGGAGTTGGCGAGGGACATCGCGGGCCGCTTCAACCACATCTTCGGGGAGACCTTCGTTCTGCCCGAAGCGGTCATTCCCACTGCGGGCGCGCGCGTGATGGCTCTCGACGATCCGACCGTCAAGATGTCGAAGAGCGAAACCGCCGGGCGTGGCCATGCCGTTCGCCTCACGGACACGGACGACGAGATCACGCGTTCGCTCAAGCGCGCGGTCACCGACTCGGGGCGCGAGATCGAGTTCAGTGACGACCCGGCGAGGGCGGGGGTCAACAATCTGCTTCTGATCTACCAGGCGATCACGGATCGCAGCGAGGACCAGGTCCTCGCCGATTTCGCCGCGGCTCGCGGCTACGGCGACCTGAAGATGGGCGTCGCCGAAGCGGTGATCGAGGTGGTGGCGCCGATCCGGCGGCGCTACGAGGAGCTGATGGCCGCGCCGGAAGAACTCGACCGGCTGCTCGCCATCGGCGCGGAGCGTGCGCGCAGAGTCGCGGAGCCGAAGGCGGCAGAGCTTCGCCGGTTGGTGGGCTTCGCCTAGGAGCCAGCGCGGCAGAGTGGTCGCCGCTTCGCGGCGCGTGACTTCCGCGGGTCAGAAGACCCGCGGCTACATGCTGGCGAGGACGCCGGCGCACCCAGTGCTGCCCCGCCGGCTCCTACGAGTGTGAGCGGATCAGCTTCTCGATCCGCTCCATGCCGCGCTCCAGGGTCTCCATCGACGGACCGAAGCTGAGCCGACAGTAGCTGTGGTAGCGCGCGTTGCGGCGGCGCTGGCCGGGGTTCACGTCGAAGAAGACGCCCGGAACCGTGATGACCTGGACCTGGAGCAACGCCTTGAAGAACTCGATCCCGTCGTTCAGCGGCGCCGGCAGGTCGGCCAAGTTGCCCCAGACGTAGAAAGCGCCGCTGGGTTCGTGCTCGACCTCGATGCCCAGACCGCGCAGCCGGTCGACCAGGAACCTGCGCTTGTTGGCGAACTCGGTCTGGATGGCCTGCGTCTCCTGCAGCACGAGTTCCGGCTCGAGCAGCGGCACGGCCGCTTCCTGGAAGGGGTGGTTGCCGCCTCCGTCCAGGAAGGAGCCGGCGCTGGTCACCCTGTCGATCACGCTGACCGGCCCGACGATCCAGGACACTCGCCAGCCCGGATAGCGCCAGTTCTTCGTCAGTCCGTCGACCAGGATCAAAGGGTCGCGGTTCACGTCCTCGACGTGTGCGGCTGCCGAGACCATCCTCGCGGTATCGGCGATCTGAGCGCAGGAGTCGGGCGCCGGCGTGTAGATGTAGTGCGAGTAGAACTCGTCGAGGATGAAGGTGCAGGCGTTGTCGCGGGCGACGCCGACCCACTCGGCCAGGAGATCGCCCTCGACCAGTTGACCCGTCGGATTGCAGGGATTGCTGCACCAGAGCGCGGAGAGGCCGCGCCCGACGATCTCCTTCTCGAGCAGCCGCCGCGAGGCGCGGTAGCCGTGGGCCGCGTCGAGCAGGATGGGGATCGGAATGAAGCCCTTGAAGGCGGTCAGCAGCTCCTCGTAGGCGGTGTAGTCGGGGATGAAGTGGCCGAGGTTCATCTCGCCCATCGCCGCCGCGATTCGGGTCATCGCCGGCCGGCCGCCGGGAGCGATGCTCACGTTCTCGCGCGTGTACTGCGAGCGCTTGTCGCGGCGGTAGAGGTAGTTGTAGAGATCGGCGACCCGCTCGCGCAGCTCGTCGATGCCGTCGACCGGCGCGTAGGTCTGGCGGCGCGGGTCGATGTGGAGTTCGTCGCGGCGGGGCGGCGCTCCCGGCAGCGGGCCGACCTCGGGGGAGCCCTGGCCTAGGTTGTACCAGGTGCGGCCGTCGCTGCCGTGGCCGGCGGCCGCCGCGCGGTGCATCACGTAGATGACGCCCGTCCGCGGCACCCGGCGAAAGCCGGGCGTCTCGGGGTCGGCAACGGTGCCGGTGGCGGTCGGGGTCACTTCCTCTATCATCTTCGGCCGATGTACTTTGTGGAGCGGGCCGCGGCCGGTAGCCGATCGAGCCCATTTCGCCGTTGGGCGGCCGAGCTTATTCGAGTGCGTTTGGCGTCGCGAGGAGTCTGGTTCCGGGGGCGTTCGTGACTCTCGATCCGGTGCTGAATCATCTGCTTGGCGCGGAGCCCGCGCCGCTTGCCGCAGGTGACGATCCGGCCGGCTGGTACCGGTCCTTTCGGGAGGACGTGCTGGCGCCGTGGCAGGCGCGCGCGAACGGCGGCGCCGACCCTTCCGGCCGCGATCACTTCGCCCACGGCCTGCTTGGCGGTTTCGTCGCCGATCGTCCGGCCTGGGCGATGGTGGCAGGGCATCAGGCGGCGGTGAGGCGGTTGGCCTGGGAGCGGGGCGGCCAGGCTCTGGTCCCTGACGCCGGCATCGTCGCCTTCTGTGCCAGCGAGGAGGGCGGAGCGCATCCGCGCGCCGTTCACTCCTCGCTCAGGAAGGCGGCCGACGGCGGATTCCGCCTCGACGGCCAGAAACGATGGGCCACTCTGGCGCCGTCCGCGGCCGCGTTGCTGATCATCGCCTCCCTGGGCCGTGACGGCGACCGCAATCGCCTGCGGGCCGTGTGCGTGCCGAGCGACCGGCGGGGGATCGGGATCGCCCCCATGGATCTGGGCGAACGGAAGCCGTCCAATCCCGAAGTGCGCCACGCCGTCGTCGATCTGACCGCCGTTCCGGTTGCGGCCGGCGAGGTGATGGACGGCGATGGCTACACGGACGCGATCAAGCCCTTCCGGACGATCGAGGACCTGTACATCGGCGCCGCCACGACCGCGTACAACCTGGCGCTGGCCCGGCGGTCGGGATGGCCCGAAGCCGCGGTGGAGGACCTGCTGCTCCTGCTGGTTGGCGCCGGCGCGCTGGCCTTCGGTCCGCTCGACGAGCCCGCCGCGCACCTCGGGGTCGCCGCGCTGTCCCGGGCCACGGCCCGGACTCGCGCCGAGCACGCGGAGCACTGGGCACTCGTGGACAAGACCGCGGCCGCGGCCTGGCGCCGCGCCGCCGCCGGCGGCGGGGTGGCCGCGCGCGCCAAGGAACTCCGGCGGCAGGGGGCCTGGGCACGGCTCGTCGCGTCGTCGACCTGAGTCCGGCCATGCTCGACCGCATCCGCAGCTTCTTCGGTGAACGGATCGACCCCGAGCGGGCGGACGATCCGGACGCTCGTCTGCGGCTGGCGGCGGCAGCGCTGATGGTCGAGGTGATGCGCGCCGACTTCGATGCCGGGGAGGAGGAGAAGGAGGCCGTGCTGGCCGGAGTCAGACGTCATCTCGGGCTCTCCGAGGGGCAGACGAGCGAGCTGGTGGAGCTTGCCGAATCGGAAACCGAGGGCTCGGTTTGCCTGTACGAGTTCACCCGGCTGATCCACGAGTCGTTCGACAACACCCGCAAGGGCCGGCTGATCGAGGAGCTGTGGCGGGTGGCGTTCGCCGACCGTGTGCTCGAAGCCCAGGAGGAGTTTCTGATCCGGAAGATCGCGAGGCTTCTGCACCTCCCGCACGCCGACTTCATCGCCGCCAGGCAGCGGGCGCGGGGCCGCCTCCAGGGGGGTGCCGGGCAGTGACGGCGAGAGCGACGCCGGCGGCACGGCAGCCGTCCGACCTGCATCCGATCGAGGCGAGCGCGCTGCAGGCGCGCCGCGAGCGGGTCTTCCTCATCCTGGCGGGACTGTTCCTGGGCTCGATGACGATGCTGAACATCCTCGGCGTGACGCGGTTCCTGGACCTGAGCTTCACGATCTTCGGGCTGCGCGTACCGATGCCACTGGCGATCGGCGTGCTTCCCTATCCGCTGACCTTTCTCTGCACGGACTTCATCTCCGAGATCTACGGCCGCAGGCGGGCAAACTTCCTGGTCTGGGTCGGCTTCCTGGTCAACATCTGGCTCGCCGTCATCCTGTGGCTGGGCGGCGCGCTGCCCGGGTTCGACGCGCCGGTGCCCGGTCCGGATGGCCGCCTGCCGATCTTCTTCGAGATCCGGACGATGACGCTGGGCGTGATCGCGGCGTCGATGATCGCCTACCTGAGCGCGCAGCTCTGCGACGTCTGGGTGTTCCACTTCTGGAAGCGCCTGACCAAGGGACGGCATCTGTGGCTGCGCAACAACGGGTCCACCGTGGTCAGCCAGTTCGTCGACTCGTTCTCCGTCATCACGATCACCCACTTCGCCGCGGGTGCGATTCCCATAGAGAGCGGGGAACCGATCTGGCCGCAGTTGTGGGTCTTCATCGCCACGGCCTACGTGTTCAAGTTCGCGGCGGCCGCGGTCGATACGCTGCCCTTCTATCTCGGCACGCGCTGGTTGCGCCGGTATCTCCAGATAGAGGAAGAGTAGGATTCGTCGCCTTCGGTAGCGGTGGAGCGATGAGCAAATCAGCGGACAACTGGAACCCGACGTCCTGGCGGAGCGCCGACGTGCGCCAGCAGCCGACCTATGCCGACCAGGAGGCACTGCAGGCGACGGCCGTCAGGCTTGCCGCGCTGCCGCCGCTCGTGACCTCCTGGGAGGTCGAGACGCTGAAGGGGCAGTTGGCCTCAGCGGCGCGCGGCGAGCGCTTCGTCCTCCAGGGCGGGGACTGCGCGGAGAGCTTCGCCGAATGCACGTCCGACGCGATCACGGCGAAGCTCAAGATTCTGCTCCAGATGAGTCTGGTCCTTACCCACAGTCTGAAGAAGCGGGTGATCCGCGTCGGCCGCTTCGCGGGTCAGTACGCCAAACCGCGGTCGTCCGACATCGAGACCCGGAGTGGCGAGACCCTGCCGTCCTACCGGGGCGACCTGGTCAACTCCCTCGACTTCAACGCCGCCGCGCGCGAGCCCGACCCGCTCAACCTCCTGCGGGGCTACCACCGCTCGGCGCTGACCCTGAACTTCATCCGGGGTTTGATCGACGGCGGTTTCGCCGATCTGCACCACCCGGAGTACTGGAACCTCGACTTCGTAGGCCACTCGAAGAACGCGGCCGAGTACCAGCGCCGGGTCGAGTCGATCGCCGATTCGCTGAAGTTCATGGAGACCCTCTCCGGCGTCGAGGTCGGCCAGATCGACCGCGTCGACTTCTACGCCAGCCACGAAGCGCTGCACCTCGTCTACGAGCAGGCGCAGACCCGGACCGTGCCGCGGCGGGAGGGCTGGTACAACCTGTCGACCCATCTGCCGTGGATCGGGCTGCGGACGGCGTTCCCGGGCTCGGCTCACATCGAGTACGCACGCGGCATTCGGAACCCCCTTGGCGTCAAGGTGGGGACCGGCATGGACCCCAGGGACGTGGCGAACCTCGTCGACGTGCTGAATCCCGGCGGCGAGGAGGGGCGACTCGCGCTGATCCACCGCTGCGGCGCCGAGAAAGTGGCTCAGGAGCTGCCGCCGATCATCGACGCGGTCTCGGCCACCGGCAAGCCGGTGCTCTGGATCTGCGATCCGATGCACGGGAACACGAAGAGCACGTCCGACGGGATGAAGACGAGGGACTTCAACGCCATCCTTTCGGAGCTCGAGCAGGCTTTCGACCTCCACGCCGGGCACGGCACCATTCTGGGCGGCGTCCACTTCGAACTCACCGGCGAGGACGTCACCGAGTGCACCGGCGGCGCCCGCGGTCTCGACGAGCGCGGACTGCGCCGGGCCTACCGATCCCAGGTCGATCCGCGGCTGAACTACGAGCAGGCCCTGGAGATGGCGTTGCTGGTGGCGCGCAAGGGGGCTCAGACTTCTTGAGGGTTGCGGCGGCCTGAGGGGTTACTATTGCGGCGCCGTTCGCGAAGGAACGCTTAGCATCCATGTCCCCGGCTAGTCAGAGTTTCCGCTTCCGCGAGTCCCGTCGCCTGCTGCGGGAGGTACCGGTGCACCTGTCGGTTTCCGGCGAGGACGGGGAACTCGTCGCCCGCACCCGCGACATCGCAATCGGCGGCATGTTCGTGGCGACGTCCGACGTACGGCCCGTGGGGACCGGCGCGGCCTTCGTTCTCGAGCTGGGGTCGGCGGACGCGCCCGACACGGTCCAGGGTGAGGCCGCGGTGGTGTGGGTGCGGGAGGCGCCCGGCGGCGCCGATCAGCCGGCGGGAATGGGCATGCAGTTCACGCGCGTCGATCCGCCTGGAGAGGAACGGCTGGCGATGCTGTTCTCCGAGCCGCCGGACGAGGCCGCTGGCTCGGACGCCGCCGCGGAAGTGCCTCCGCCGGCGCCTGCTGAAGCGGAGGAGGCCGAACCGGCGCCTGCCGAACCGGAGGAGGCCGAGACAGTGGAGGCCGAGACAGAAGAAGTCGAGACGGTGGACGACTCACCGGACGAGGGCAGTGAAGAGCCGGAGGTGACCGCGGTCGAGGACGAGGCCGCAGCCCCGGAGGAGCCGGCGACCGGGGACGGCGAAGTCGGCGACACCCGCGCCGAGCTGTTCGGCGACCTCGCGGGTGACCAGGACGACTGGATGAGTCGGGAGTCCGACAGGCCTTCCTGGGTCTGGCCGACGGTTGTGGGTGTCATCCTGGTCGGTATCCTGCTGATCTTCGTGGGTAGACCACTGATGCGGCTTGTCGGCATCGGTGGAGACGGCGCCGAAGAGCAACCGGCCCCTGTCGCACAGAGCTTCGAGGTGGCGGCGCCGGTCGAGGAACCAGCCCGGCCCGCGGACCCGCCCGCGGCCGCCCTGCCTTCGTCCGAGTCGTCGCCCGACCCGGTCGCCGCTGAAGTTCCCGATCGGCCGGCGCCGGCCCCGGCCCCGCCTGCCGAGCCGGCCCCATCACCCGAGCCGGCCGCCTCATCTCCCGAGCCGTCGGCCCCGCCTCCCGAGCCGGTCGTTCGGCCGCGCCCTCCGGCGCCTGCACCATCAAGTCCGGCGCCGAGTGCATCGCCCGTCAACGCGACCGCGCTTCGCGCCATCAGCGCCTCGGTGCAGGATGGCCGGACGCTGGTCGAGATCACGGGCAACGCTCCGTTCGAGCGCCACCATGTGATGCTGCTCGAAGCGCCGCCGCGGCTCCTCGTGCGGCTGATCGGCGTGCAGCGCGACTACAACGCGAGCGCGGTGAGCGCGCCCCGGTTGCGTGGCGTACGCACCGGCGTTCATGGCAGGGGAGCGACCCGGAACCTGCACGTGGTGCTCGATCTCGCGGCGCCCGACATCGTGGCTACGGTCGAGCGGCGCGGCGACCGGGTCGTCGTCAGCCTCTCGGATTGACCCTGGCGGAATCCGCCGGAAGAGACAGCTCGCGGCGGGCCGCAGGCGGTGCGGCGCGTGTCGGGATCGGCATGTTGGCCAGCCGTGTGCTTGGGCTGGTCCGGGAGGCCGTGATCGCGAGTCTCGCCGGAGCCAGCGCTCTGGCGGACGTCGTCTCGGCTGCGTTCCGCGCGCCCAACGCGCTCCAGAACCTGCTCGGAGACCAGGCGCTCTCGGCGTCCTTCATCCCGGTCTACAGCCGGCTGCTGAGTGAGGGCCGGCGGCGCGATGCCGGCGCCCTGGCGGGCGCCGTCTTCGGACTGCTGTTTGCCGTCATGGCGGCCCTCAGCCTTCTCGGCGTCCTTCTGGCCCCATGGCTGGTCAGGCTGTTCTTTGCCGGCTTCGCTGGTGATGCCGAGGCGGTTGCGGCCGGGGAAGCGGTCGTCGACCGCCTGGCGCTGACCACGCGCGCGGTCCGGATCAGCTTCCCGATGGTGGCCGCGATCACGCTCTCCGCGTGGTGTCTCGGCATCCTCAACAGCCACCGTCGTTTTCTGCTCCCCTACATCGCGCCCTGCTTCTGGAACGCCGGCGTGATCGCCGTGGTCCTGTTGGTCGCCGCGCGGGTGACCGGCGGTGAAGCGGACCGTGTGGAAGAGCTGGCGTTGGCCGCCTGTTGGGGCGGGCTCCTCGGCGGTCTGCTGCAGTTCGCCGTGCAGATGCCGTCGGTGCTGCGAGCGACCGGTGGCCTGCGCCCATCGTTCAACCTGCGGGCGCCGGGTCTGCGGAAGACCCTGAGCCGGCTCTGGCCGGCGATCGCCGGCCGGGGGGCCGGTCAGCTCGGGGGTTATGTCGACGGCCTTCTGGCCTCCCTCCTGGCCGAGGGAGCGGTTGCCGTCCTGAGCTGGGGCCAGCGGCTGTACCTGTTACCCATCTCGCTGTTCGGCGTTTCGGTGGCGGCGGCGGAACTGCCGGAGTTGGCGCGGCTCGACGGGGACGAGGAGGAGCGGTCGAAAGTGGCGGCGGACCGTGCTGAAAGGGCCGCGGCGGCGATGTCCTTCCTCGTCTCGCCGACGCTGGTTGGGTACCTGGCGCTGGGCTTGGGGATCGTCGGCGCCGTGTATCGACGCGGTTCCTTTGATCTGGACGACAACTGGCTCGTGTTCCTCGTGCTGGCCGCGTACTCGTTGGGCCTGCTGGCGTCGAGTACGTCACGGTTGCTGCAAAGCGTGTTCTTCTCGTTCGGCGACACCCGGAGTCCTGCCCGGATCGTCCTGGTGCGTCTTGTGATCGCGGCTGGACTTGGGGCGGGGCTGATGACGATCTTCGATCGCGTCGCGGTGGCGGACCTGCGGTTGCCCGGCTGGCTGGGGCCCGCGGTCGCGGAGGCGCCGGATGGCCTGCGTCTGGGTGCCGTCGGGCTGGCTCTGGGTTCCGCGGTTGGCAGTTGGTTCGAGCTGGCTCTGCTGCTTCGTGGCTTGCGTCGCCGGAGTGCTCCGGTGAGGCCGTGGCGGCCATGGGGGCGGCATCTGCCCCTCGCGGTGGTTTGCCTTGCTCCCTGGGCGGCGACGCAGACCCTCATGCCGGGTCCGCCCTGGATAGCCGGCGTTCTCCCGGTCATGGGCTTCGCCCTCACCTATCTGGTCGCCGCGAATGCGCTCAAGGTGCCTGAAGCGCGGGCCCTCCGGCGCTGGTTGCTCGAAACCCGGCGCCGGCCCTCGACGTAGTCAAGATCAGGAAGAGGAGTGGCGAGATGGAGATTCTGCTCAGCGTCGGTCTTGGTATCGGCCTCGCTGCGGCCTGCGGCTTCCGGGTCTTTCTGCCCGTCCTGGTCATGGGCGTCGCGGCCAGGGCTGGCGCGCTCGACCTGGCTGAGGGCTTCGAGTGGATGGCGGGAACCCCGGCCCTGCTTGCTCTGGGGGTCGCCGCGATCTGCGAGGTGGGCGCCTACTACATCCCCTGGCTCGACAACGTCCTCGACGTGGCGGCGATGCCGGCCGCCGTAACCGCCGGCGTCGTCGTGGCCGCGGCGAACATCGAGACCGCGACGCCACTCGTTGGCTGGGCGCTCGCGGCGGTGGCCGGCGGGACGGCGGCGGCAGTGGTCCAGACCGGGACGACGCTTCTGAGGGGAGCCTCCACGATGGCGACGGCCGGGATCGGCAATCCCGTGGTGTCGACCGGAGAGGCCGGGTCGGCGGCCGGCTTGTCGCTCCTGGCCATCACGATGCCCGTGCTCGCCCTGGCCGCGGTGGCGCTCCTGGTCGCAGTGGTCAGTGTCCGACTCCTGCGGCGGCGAGTGCTCAGGGCGCGGCGCGCCGAGTCCTGACGTCCATCGATCTTCCGGTGGCCGGACCACGGGAATCCTGAGGCATCCGTGCGGGGTTGAGGAATCAACTGGCGCTAGGATGGTCGGGGCGCCGATGGAGGTTGTAACCGCTGTGACTTCGGGCAACATCGAACCGCGAGTCGAGCGCCGCCGGCTGTGTCGCCCGGCTGTGGCGGTGGTCTTCGCCGGCCTGGCTTTCGGTTGTGCCTCGACTGGAGTACGGGAGACCGGCGAGAACGCGCTGCTGCGCGAACTCGAGCGACGCGAAGTCAGGCATGCCCTGGTGCCGTTCGCGCTGAACGACGAGATGGCCGCCTGGGTTCACGAAGCGGCCGGCGCGACCGACCGGGACAAGCGCCTCGATCGCCTGATCGAGGCGGTGACCGAGACATCCATGCTTGGCGTGGAGTACAGGGCCGGGCATACCGGATCTGCGGTGGATGTGTTCGAGACCCGGACCGCGAACTGCCTGGCCTTTACCCAGATGTTCGTCGGCATGGCCAGGGAACTCGATCTCGCCGCCTACTTCGTCGAGGTGTCGCACGTCGAGAACTTCGAGCGCCAGGGTGACCTGATCGTCATCTCCGACCACGTTGCCGTCGGCTTCGGGCCCAGGCACGCGATGCGGCTCATCGACTTCGGCCAGCGCGAGGACGAGCGGGGCTTCAGGGTCTCGCCGATCAGCGACCTGACGGCGACCGCCCTCTACTACTCGAACCGGGGCGCCGAGGCGCTACGGGCCGAGCGCCTCGACGAGGCCGTCGCCTGGCTCGCGGACGCCGTCCGGATCGACCCGCAACTGGCTTCCGCCTGGGCCAACCTGGGAGTGGCCCAGCGTCGGAGTGGCCGGACTGATCTGGCGGAGCACAGCTACCGGCAAGCCCTGGTGGTCGATCCGGGGCTCAGTTCAGCCCTGGTCAACCTGGCTGTACTGCTGCGGCTGGACGGCCGAACGGAGGAGGCGGACGACCTGCTGTTGATGGCGGACGCCAAGCGCAACCGCAACCCCTTCACGTACATCGCCCTCGGCGATCTGAGCCTGCGGTACGGGCGTCTGGACGAGGCGGAACGCTTCTACAGCAGGGCCCGGCGGCTCGGACCCGACGAGGCGGCGCCGGCGGCGGCCTTGGGCGAGGTGCTGCTCCGCCGGGGCGAGCGGAAGGCCGCCGAGAAGCTGCTTCGTCGCGCGCAGCGGCTGGAGCCCGACGGCGACCGGCGGATCGACCGCCTGGTCCGTTTGCTGGCGGCCTCCTAGTCGGTTCCGAACGGTCGCGCCCGGGTTTCTGCTGTGCCGCCTCTCTGGCAGCTCTGGGTCGATACCGGCGGTACGTTCACCGACTGTGTCGCGATCGATCCGGAGGGTTCATCCCGATGCGTGAAGGTCCTGAGTTCGGGAGCGGTCAGGGCCACCGTGCTCTCGAACGGACCCCGGGGGCCCCGGCTCGAGACGCGCTTCGATCTGCCTGAGGGCTTCTTCGCCGGCTACCGTGCGCTGCCGCTAGGCGAAGGCGCCCCGGCGCTGGTGGATCGGTGGTCGGCGGACGGAACCTGCAGTCTCCTGCCGGCGGCGAGCGGCGCCGCAACTCCCGCTTACGAGTCCGGCCAGGTGCTGGAACTTCTGTCGCCGGAGAACGCGCCGATTCTCGCGGCGCGGATCGCCACTGGCAGGGCGTTGAACGAATCGCTGCCGCCGTGCGATCTCCGGCTCGCCACGACCCGCGGTACGAACGCCCTGCTCGAGCGGGCGGGGTCTCGGACGGTGCTCTTCGTCACCGCAGGGTTCGCCGACCTGTTGCTTATCGGCGACCAGGCGCGCCCGGACATCTTCGCGCTTGAGGTCGAGCGCCCGGCTCCCCTCTACGAACGGTCGGTCGAGGTCGGCGGAAGGCTCGACGCCGAGGGCCGGGAGCTTGAGCCCCTCGACGAAGACGGCCTGAGAACCGCCGCCCGCGCCCTCGTCGACGAGGGCTTCGGTGCGGCGGCCGTGGCCTTGATGCACAGCTACCGGAACCCCGACCACGAGCGGCGGGCCGAACGCATCCTTCGCTCTGCCGGCTTCGCCACCGTGTCGTGCTCGGCCGAGCTGGCGCCGCTGATCAAGATCGTGCCGCGCGCGCACACGGCAGTGGTCGACGCCTACCTGGGACGGGCGGTCGGTGGCTACCTGGAGACGACCCGCACCGCGCTCTCGGGAAGCCGCGGGTCGGAAGCGGGCGAAGCCGGCGGCGTTGCGCCCCGGGTCATGACCAGCGCCGGCGGACTTGCGGGCTTCTCGAGCTACCGGCCCAAGGACAGCCTCTTGTCGGGCCCTGCCGGTGGCGTCGTGGGCGCGGCCGCGGCGGGGCGCGCGAGTGGCCACGAACGGGTGATCGGATTCGACATGGGAGGCACCAGCACGGATGTCTCGCGCTACGACGGCGACTTCGAGTACAACTTCGAGTTCCGGGTCGGCGACGCGGTCGTTGTCGCGCCGGCGCTGGCGATCGAGACCGTGGCCTCCGGCGGCGGCTCGATCTGCCGGGTGGATCACGGTCAACTCAAGGTAGGGCCGGAGAGCGCCGGGGCGCGTCCCGGACCCGCGTGCTATGGAGCCGGCGGACCGCTCACGATCACCGATGTGAACCTGTTGCTTGGGCGGATCGATCCGAAGGCCTTTGGCCTGCCCATCGACGTCGCCGCCGCCGAAGATCGTGCCGCCGAGGCGCTGGCCGACCTCGGCGGTGTCGACGAGCGGCTCCTCGGCGGGTTCCTCGCGATCGCCAACGAACGGATGGCCGACGCGATTCGCCGTATCTCCATCTCGCGCGGCTACGACCCGACGGACTACGCCCTGGTGAGTTTCGGCGGTGCTGGCGGGCAGCACGCCTGTGCGATCGCGTCGGAGCTGGGCATGGGGACGGTCCTGGTGCCCGTCGATACGTCGCTGCTCAGCGCTGTCGGCCTCGGCCACGCCGTGCTGGAGCGCTTCGCCCACCGGCAGGTCCTCGAACCGCTCGACGGCGGGGTCGGATCCGTGGTCGAGCGCCTGGAACGCGAAGCGTTGAGCCGGCTGCTGGAAGAACGCGGCGCGAATCTGGAAGGCGCCGCGGTGCGGCGTCGAATCGTCCGGCTCCGGTTGCTCGGCCAGGAAACGGCCCTGGAAGTGGAACCCGCTTCCGCGGCGGAGGCCGCCTCGACCGACCTCATCGCGGGTCTTTTCGCCGACCGCTACCAGGCGGTCTATGGCTATCCGCCCCCGGAACACCCGATCGAGGTCGAATCGGTCCGCGTCCTGGCTTCGACCGCTCCCGCTGCCGCGCGGCTCGATCGTGCCGGGACGGCAGCGAGCGGCGATGCCGGAGCCGGTGAGTACCGGGCCTGGTTCGACGGTTGGCGGACCGCAGCGCTCCTGCGCCGCGAGGATCTCGCTCCGGGTTTCGAACGCTCCGGCCCCTGCCTCGTGCAGGAGCGGCACAGCATCACGGTGGTGGAGCCCGGCTGGAGACTGCGGGTCGACGAGGCGCGCGGGCTCCTGCTCAGGCGGGCTCAAACTTCCGGGGCGAAAGAACGTATCTAGGGCCGTTCGCAACCGATCGCCGGTGGGCTTGGCGTAGAGTTGTCGGTTCCCGCCGGTTAGTCGCCCATGCGTTGCCCGTTCTACAAGGCCGCCCCTGCTGCAGGTCCATCCTCCTGGTTCCAAGGGACTTGTCTAGCGGCCTGCTGGCTGGCCGCGATCGCCCTGGGATGCACCCACACGAGTGTGCTGGAGCGCATTCCGGAGGTCGCGGAACCGCCGGCCGAGTTCGACCGGGGACTCGACCTGATGCCCGGAGCCGCGGCGCCCGGAGCCTGCGGCGCCCTGGGCGATCAGACGCTTCAGGGTCTCCAGAACCGTCTGGCCGGCCAGAGCTTCGACCTCCAGGCCGCCTGGAGCCGCTTCGAGGCGGCGGACGCCCGCGCTCGCGAAAGCGGCGCCTACCTGATGCCTCGCCTGGACGCCACGGTCGCCGGGAACGATCTGACCTTCCCGAGCAGCGGGCTGGTCAACCCGTTCCTGTTCCAGGGCGCCGCGTACGACGCGAGTCTCGCGGCGAGCTTCGAGGTCGACCTCTGGGGCCGGCTGAGGAACCGGGAGGTGGCGGCGCTGCTGGAGGCCGAGGCCAGCGTCCAGGATCTTCGGTCACTGGCGATCTCCCTGTCGTCGGTGCTGGCGGAGGCCTGGTTCGGGATCGTGGCCGAGCGTGAGCTGATCGCTCTGCTCGAGAGGCAACAGGCGACCTCGGAGCGGTTCCTGGAACTGACCCAGCTCCGATTCGGCCAGGGACTGGGTCCGGCTCAGGACATCGGCCGCCAGCGGGAGCAACTGCTGAGCCTGCAGGGCCAGATCGAACTGGCGCGGGGCCGGCTCGAGTCGCTCGAGTTCCAGCTCGCCACGCTTCTGGGCAGTGCAGAGCGGGAGACCCCGGCCGTTTCGCCAGGTCTCGGTCCCCTGCTCGCGAGAAGTGCGCGACCGGATCTGGGCGTGCCCGCGCAGTTGCTGGAGCGGCGGCCGGATCTGCAGGCCGCGCGCAGCCGCGTGGAGGCCGCGGACCGGCGGGCGGCAGCCGCGGTCAAGGAGTGGCTTCCGTCACTGTCGGTGACCGCCCTGTTGTCGGGGCGAGCGCTCGAGATCACCGATGTGCTGAGCAACCTCGTGCGGCAGATCGGCGGCAGCGGGGCGCAGTCGGTCTACGCCGCCGGTGGCCGGCGCGCGCGGATCGACCAGGCCTATGCGGCGGCGGAGGAGAGCCTGTACGCCTATGCGCAGTCCCTGGTCAACGCGGTCGGCGAGGTGCAGACCGCGCTTGCGGTCGGCCGCAGCACCCGTGAGCTCGTCGCGAACCTGGAGGAGCGGTTGGGAGAAGCGCGCCGCGTTCTGCTTCTCACCAGTGAGTCGTACCGTGAGGGCGCCACGGACTACCTGAACGTGCTGACCGCGCTCCTGTCCCAGCAGGGGCTGGAGCAGGCGCTGGTCGACGCCCGGCGGCAGCAGCTCGCGAGCCGCCTGCAACTTTGCCGGGCGCTGGGCTTCGCGCCGGGCACGTCGGTGGAACGGCTGGCGGCGGGACTCGCCGCGGCGCCCGAAACAACGACTGCCGGCGGAGCGTCCTGACAGGCGGAACGACATGAAGAGTACCCTGATCCGCGTCGGCATCGTGGTGCTGGTCCTGGCGGTCGGCCTGGCGGCTGCCAGGGCGATCATTCAGGCCAGACCGGAGGCCGTGCAGAGGCCGCCGGACGATTCCGGCGTGCTGGTGGAAGTTGCCGAGGTGAAGCGGCTGCCGCGGCGCATCGACATCGAGGCCCAGGGGACCGTTCTGCCGGCCCAGAGGGTCGTCGTCCAGCCCCAGGTGAGCGGCCGGATCGCGTTCGTCATGCCGCGGCTCGCCCCGGGGACGCTGCTGCGGGAGGGCGACGTCGTTTTCGCGATCGAGGATGCCGACTTCAAGCTGGCGGTGGCCCGGGCCACTGCGTCGGTCGCCGAGGCGGCTGCGCAGCTCGAACTGGAGCAGGGCCGTGGCCGGGTCGCCGAGCGGGAGTGGGAGCTGTTCCAGGATGAGCTGGACGTCGAACAGATGGAGGCCTCGCTGGCGCTCCGCGAACCGCAGTTGCGCTCCCGGCTCTCAGCCGTCCACACCGCCCGCGCAGCCCTGGCGCGGGCCCGGCTGGACCTCGAACGCACAGTCGTGCGCAGTCCGTTCAACGCCGTCGTCCTCTCCGAGTCGATCGAGGTCGGGCAGACGGTGACGCCGCAGAGTCAGGCCGTGACGCTGGCCGGCACCGACGCCTTCTGGGTGCGGGCCGCGGTCCGAACCGACGAACTCGAACAGCTCCGCGTTCCCGGTCTCCACGGCGACGTCGAGGGTTCGCGCGCGCTCGTGCGGCTCGATCCCGAGACCGACTACGTCCTGCCGGGCCGCATCGTCCGTTTGCTGGGAGACCTCGACACCGCGGGCCGGATGGCCCGCGTGCTGGTGGAGGTCGACGATCCGCTCGGACTTGCGCGCGGAACGGGCGGTCCCGCGGGACGAGGACTCCTGCTCCTGGACAGCTACGTCGACCTCCTGCTCGAGGGCGGTACGATCCGCGACCTGTTCGAGGTGCCCAGGGAGTGGCTCCAGGAGGGCGGACACCTCTGGATGTACACCGGCGCGCAGCTCGAGCGTCGACCGGTCGACGTGGCGTGGCGTTTCGAGGACAGCGTGTGCATCGATACCGGCCTGGCTGACGGGGAACTCGTCGTCACCAGCCGGATCGCCACGCCGATCGAGGGGATGAGGCTCCGCCTGGGAGCGGATGAACCACCGTCGATCGCCGCCGAGTTCCTCTCCGCCGCCAGCCGCTGGGACGTGTCGGGCTGGGGCGCCGTGCCGACGGGAGTTGCGCCATGAGCCTGATGTCCCACGACCACGGCCCCGTCGACAGGAAGGGACCGATCGGCTGGATGGCGGCCCATCCGGTCGCGGCGAACCTGCTGATGGGGGTTCTGGTCATCGGCGGCATCCTCTTCGCCTTCGGAACCAAGCGGGAGGTGTTCCCGGAAATCGATATGGACATGGTGACCGTAGTGGTCGCCTATCCGGGGGCGTCGCCCCAGGAGGTCGAGGAGGGAGTCGTCCTGGCGATCGAGGACGAGATCAGTTCGCTCGACGGCATCAAGAAGATCAACTCGATCTCGGTCGAGGGGCTGGGCACGGTGATGGCCGAGCTTCTCACCAGCGCGAACCCGGACCGGACCTACAACGACATCAAGAGCACGGTGGACCGGATCACGTCCTTCCCGCAGGACGCCGAACGCCCCGTCATCTCGCTGGTGACGAACCGCAGGCAAGTGCTGTCGCTGCTGGTTCACGGCGACGTGGAACTCAAGTCGCTCGACCGGCTCGCCGAGGAGATCAGAAGCGAGCTGCTTTCGGACGAACGGATCACCCTGGTGGAGAAGGCTGGCATCCCGCCGCCCGAGATCAGCGTCGAAGTGCCTGCGGACAACCTGCGGCGCTACGGCCTGACGCTGCCGCAGATCTCGACGGCCGTGCGCGCGGCCTCGATCGACCTTCCCGGCGGCTCGGTCAAGACCGAGGGCGGTGAGGTGCTGGTCCGCACCACGGAGAGGCGGGACTACGGCGAGGAGTTCCGGGACATCACTCTGATCGCCCGGGCCGACGGCACCCGGGTCCGGCTGCGCGACGTGGCCACCGTGGTCGACGGCTTCCGGGAGACGGACGAGGAGCTGTACTACAACGGTCAACCGGCGATCGACCTGCAGGTCTACCGTGTCGGTGAGGAGGTGCCGCTTCAGGTCTCGTCCGCGGTCTACGACCTGGTCGAGCGCCGGCAGGGCACGTTGCCGGACTCGGTGGGACTCTCGATCGTGAACGACGAGTCGGAGGAGTACCGGGCCCGGCTGTCGATTCTCGGAAAGAACGGCCTGATCGGACTGCTGCTGGTCGTCACCGTGCTGGGCATCTTCCTCCGGCCGGCGGTCGCCTTTTGGGTCAGCCTGGGCATCTTCATCTCATTCTGCGGCTCGTTCTTTCTCATCCCGATCCTCGGCGTGTCGCTCAACATGATCTCGCTCTTCGCGTTCATCCTCGTACTGGGGATCGCGGTGGACGACGCGGTCGTCGTCGGCGAGGCGATCTTCTACCACCGCCGGGGGGACAACCGGCTCGAGGCCGCGATCGTCGGCACCCGCGAGGTGCTGACGCCGGTCACGTTCGCGGTGCTCACGACGATCATCGCCTTCATCCCGCTGGCCATCGTCCCCGGCATCACGGGCAAGTTCTTCCGCAACATCCCGTTCATCGTCATTCCGGTTCTGTTGCTGTCCCTGATCGAGTCCGTGTTCATCCTGCCGGCGCACCTGCGGCACGTGGGACGGACGAAGCTGCGCGGCCGGAAGGGCCGGAGGCGGTCTCTCAATCCGTTCAAGAAGCTGGGCGCGCTTCAGCTCCGTTTCTCGGAGTGGGTGGAGCGCGTGATCGCGGGGCAGGTGCCGCCGATCATCCGGCGGCTGGTGCGCGACCGCTACCTGACGGTGGCTGTCATGTTCTCGGGGCTGGTCGTCGCGGTCAGCATCGTCGCGGGGGGCCACATCAAGTTCAACTTCTTCCCGCGGATCGAGGGCGAGTTCGCGAACGGCGTGATCGAACTGCCGTTCGGCGCGCCGGTCGCGGACACCCGCGAGGTTGCGCGACGGATGACCCGGGCCGCGGAGGAGGTCGGCGCCGAGTTCGTGGTGGAGGGGCGGATGCGCCGGCGAGCGGACGGCTCGATGCCGGACACCGTCCTGGAGGGACTCCGGGCGAGGATCGGCAGTGCCGACACGGGCGCTTTCGGCCCCGGCCAGGGCTTCCCGGCGACCGGCGGACACGTCGGCGTCGTCACGGCATACCTCGTTCCCGACGCGGAGCGCGAGTTCGGCTCGGCCGAGTTCACCGCGCGCTGGCGCGAGCGGGTCGGCGAGGTTTCGGGGGTGGACCGGTTGTCGTTCGACTTCAACACCGGTCCGTCAGCCGGCGCCAAGGTCTCGGTCCAGCTCGAGCACACCCAGACGCCGCCGCTCGAGGCGGCGGCGGCGCGCGTCGCCGCGTCGCTGGCGACCTACAACGGCGTGTTCGATGTCGACGACGGCTTCAAGGTCGGCAAGCCGCAGCTCGACCTGGTGCTCAAGCCCGCTGCCAAGGGTCTGGGACTCACCGAGCGCGCCCTGGCGGCCCAGGTCCGTGGGGCCTTCTTCGGCGCCGAGGCCAGCCGCCAGCAGCGGGGCCGTGACGAACTGCGCGTCTACGTCCGCCTGCCGCGCGAGGAGCGGGATTCGGTCCACGCGATCGAGAATCTGCTGATCCGCACCCCGGGCGGCGGCGAGATTCCGCTCCACCAGGCGGCGTACGTCCGGCCCGGGAGATCGTTCACCGAGATCCTCCGGGTCGACGGACGACGCACCGTCACGGTGACCGCCGACATCGACCCGACGGCTACCACGGGCAACGACATTCGCGCCGCCCTGGCCCGGACCATCCTGCCGGAGGTGGTGGCCGACACACCGGGACTGACCTTCAACTTCAGCGGCGAGCAGGAAGCGCAGGCTGAAGCTGTCACCTCCCTGACGGGGAGCCTGATCGTCGCCATGCTCGCCATGTACGCTCTGATGGCCGTCGCCTTCCGCAGCTATCTGCAGCCCCTCGTCGTTCTCTCGGCGGTGCCTTTCGGCATGTTCGGGGCGGTCGTCGGCCACCTGATCATGGGCTACGACCTGAGTTTCCTCAGCATCTTCGGCCTGGTCGCTCTATCCGGCGTCGTGGTCAACGACTCGCTGGTCCTGATCGACGCGGTGAACCAGTTGCGGAGCGAGGGCAGGAGCCTGGTCGATTCGGTGGTCGGCGGTGTCACCCGGCGTGTGAGGCCGGTCATCCTGACCTCGCTGACGACCTTCTTCGGTCTGATGCCGATCATCCTGGAACGGTCGAATCAGGCCCAGTGGCTGGTCCCGATGGCGCTCAGCCTGGGCTTCGGCGTCCTGTTCGTGACCGGCATCGCCCTGGTTCTGGTGCCCTGCACGTACATGATGGTCGACGACCTGAAGAACGGCCTGCGCTGGCTCGTTGGGATGAGTCCGGAGGCGGCCGAACCGGAGCCGGCGCCGCAGCCCGGAGGCAGGTAGCCGGCGAGGTCCCTCGCGCCGTGGACGACCTGGTTCGGGCATGCCAGCCGCTGTGGCCAAGGGGAATCTCGGTCTTCCTTTCGCACCAGGCCCGCTTTCGCAATCCGCTGTCACCCGTTGACCGGGAGGCCCTGGCCGATTCGGACGCGGCGGCGGATCCGGCCGTCGTGGCCATCGTCGCGGAGGAACTCCCGGAGCGGCTCGACCGGCTCGAGCGGGGCACCTACTTCCCGGTGCCGCTGGCCAGAGCGGTCGCCGGGGGACGCGGCTTCGACGACGCGCTGATGTCGTTCCACTACCCGCCGGTCGTGGTCGACGCGGACCGGCGCTGGTTCTGGAAGGGGCAACCCGTGGCGGAGCGCATCCGGCGTTTCTTCGTCCAGCACATCGGCTTCGAACGGGCCCTTGGCGTCTGGTTCGTCGAGTACCGGGTCAACGACGGCTGGTGGGACAAGTGCTACCTCGACTGCGCGACCACGCCCCTGGTAGCGGTTCAACTGGGAGAAGGGACCGAAGACGGGGAGGGCCGGGTCGTCGCCGATCTGAGCAACGGCGGCACCGACACACTCGATCCCGATTCATTGCGCCTGGACGACCAGGAACGGCTGTTCGCGACGTCCGCTGACCACGGGCTGGTCGAGATCGCGGACGCGCCCCGCTTCGCGCTGCTGCGGACGGTGTCCGAGGACTGCCGGACGGTGGAGTTCGCCGGAGCCCGGCGAACGCTCCGCTGGCCCGACGACGATTGAATCGGACGCCGGCCTCGCGGCCGGCGGCGCTGGTCCGGCCGCCTCCGGCGGCAGCCGGCGGGGACGCCGGCGCACCCAGTGTTTGCTAGCCCTCCAGCGAGTTCCCGTCGGTGTCGAGGAAACGCATCTCGCCAAGGTCCAAAGCCCGGATCTTCTCCTCGATCCGTACCCGGTCGCCGACGACGATCCAGACCAGGTTGTCGGGTTGGAGTACGCGGTCCGCTTGAGCGCTGACGTCTGAGAGGCCGACTCCCCGTACAGCGTCCGAGAACGTGTCCCAGTAGTCGTCCGGCAGGTCGAAGCGGGTCATCTCGATGAGGCTCGCCATCACCGCGCCGTTCGTTTCCCAGCGCCCCGGCAGGGTCAGCGTGTTCTGGTCCGTCACCTTGGCCAGCTCGTCCGCCGTCGGCGGCCTGCTGCCTCCGCTCCGGATGCCGCGAATCTCCTTGTCGATCTCGGCCATCGACTCGGCCGTTCGGTCGGTCTGGACCGGCGCGAACGCATAGTACGGCCGCTGGCCGGCGGCGTCGAGGAGGATCGCCCGGGCGCCGTACGACCAGCCCTTGGCCTCGCGCAGGTTCAGGTTGATCCGCGACGTGAAACCGCCGCCTATGATGTCGTTCATCGCCTCAATCTGGAGGTTCCGGGGATCGCCCTTCGGTGGCGCGAGCTGGCCGGCGAAGATGATCGACTGCGCGGAGTCCGGCCGGTCGATCAGGTAGACGACCGTCTCGGGTTGGGGCGCGACGTCCGCCAGGTTCTTGGCGGGCAGGTCGCCCGCTTCCCAGCTCGCAAAGCGGGACTCGATCGCCGGTAGCAGGTCATCCATCGTGATGTCGCCGACGACGATCAGGGTCGCGTTGTTCGGCTTGAACCAGGTGTCGTGGAACGCTTGCAGGGCGTCGACATCGAGCGCGCCTACCGACTCCTCGGTTCCCGAGCCGGTCAGCGGATTGCTGTATGCGTGCCCCTTGCCGTAGAGGATGCGGGGCAGGACGCGCTGGGCCATCGACACCGGCTGCACCTTCTCGCGGCCGATGCCAGCCAGTTGCTGTTGCTGCTGGCGCTCGAACTCGTCCTCCGGGAAGGAGGGGTTCAGGATGACGTCGGCGAACAGGTCGAGGGACTCGTCGAGATTCTCCACGAGTGCGCTCATCGAAACGGTCGACACGTCGAGGTTCGAACCCGCTCCGAGATTGGCGCCGAGGCTGTCGAGCGTGTCCGAGATTCCGAGCGCGTCGCGGGACGTCGTGCCCTCGTCGAGCATCCCCATCGCCATCCGCGCGGTGCCCGGCAGGGCGAACTGATCGGAGGCGTAGCCGGCGTCGAGCAGCATGGTCAGGTTGACGACCGGCACCGCGTCGCGCCGGGCCAGGATGAGGCTCAGACCGTTGTCGAGTTCCGCGGTTTCGCGCGCCGGGAACGAAGCGGAAGGGAACTCGGCGACCTCCGGCGGACCGGATGAGCGGTCGACCGTGCTGTCGCTCGTCGTGTAGGTGGCGAAGGGCCTCACCTCGACGGTCAGAACACCGTCGTTCAGCCACTCGACGGCCGCGCCGTGGACGTCGGCGACGGTGGCGCTCAGGAGGTTCGCCTGCGTCGTCTTGTGGCCATCGGGGCTGCCGAGGTAGACCTCGCTGGCCGCCAGCACGTCGGACTTGCCGCCGAAGCCGCCGATCCGTTCGACGCCTCGAATGAAGCTGGCCCGCGTGCTGGCCTGCGCCCGCGCCAGTTCGGCCGCGGTCGGTCCCGAGGCGAGGAAGGCCTCGAGTTCCTCGTCGAGGACGGCCTCGACCTCGGCGAGGTCCTGGCCGGGCGTGGCGGTCGCGATGATGAGGAACAGGCTGCCGAACTGGCGGGTCATGACGAACGCGCTGACATCGGTGGCGATCTGATCGTCGTAGACCAGCCGCTTGTAGAGGCGGGAACTCTTGCCGGCGGCCAGGACATCGCTGGCCAGGGAGAGGTGATCGACGGAATTGTCCCTCACCGTGGCGACGTTCCAGGCCTTGTAGACCCGGGCCTGGGGCACCCGGTCCTGGAGGACGATCCGGCTCGGCTCGCTCCGGCGGGCAAGGGAAACGTCGGGCTTGATCAGCGGCGGTCCGGAGGGGATGTGGCCGAAGTACCTCTCGACCCGCGCCTTCACGTCCTCGGCCTCGACGTCGCCGGCAACCACCAGGACCGCGTTGGCGGCGCCGTACCAGGTGTCGAACCACTCGTGCACGTCGGCCAGCGAGGCGGCGTTCAGGTCCTCCATCGAGCCGATCGTCGAGTGGTCGTAGGGGTGGCCGTCGGGGTAGGTGTTCTCGAAGATCGTCAGGAAGACCTTGCCGTAGGGCTGGTTCTCGCCCTGGCGCTTCTCGTTCTGGACCACGCCCCGCTGCTCGTCGAGCCGGGCCTGGTCGACCGCCGCGCGCATGTGGCCCATGCGGTCCGACTCCATCCACAGCGCCATGTCGAGCGCGGTCGTCGGCACGACCTGGAAGTAGTTCGTCCGGTCCTGGTTCGTCGTCCCGTTCATGCCGGTCGCGCCGACCCGGTCGAAGGGCTTGAAGTAGTCGTCGTTGAAGTGCTCGCTGCCGTTGAACATCAGGTGCTCGAACAGGTGCGCGAAGCCGGTCTTGCCGACCTTCTCGTCGCCGGCGCCGACGTCGTACCAGACGTTGACGGCGACGATCGGCGCCTTGTGGTCCTCGTGGACGATGAGCCGCAGCCCGTTGTCGAGCACGTACTTCGTGTTGGGGATGTCGACCACGTCGGCCGACGGAGTGCCGGTGCCGGCGGACTCGCCACAGGCCGTGGCGAAGATCAGGAGGCAGAGGGCAGAGGGCGCGCTGAGCAGTCGCTTCACGGGCGGTCTCCTTGAGTCAAGAGGGGCGGTCGAATCCGTCGTCACCAGGCGATGCCGTAGTCCTCGCCGTAGTCGCTGGCGCCGCCCCACATGGTGCCGTTCTCGCGGTCGAACCAGATCGCGGTGATCGGTCCGGAAGTGCGATCCAGCGCGCGCACGCGGTAGCCCATGCGGCGGAGTTCAGCCCGCACCCAGGGCGGGACGTCGCTGCGGACATCGAGGTCTCCCGGCCGCGATTCGTGCGCTCCGAAGGAGCTCTGCATCTGGTGGCTGGTGATGTTCGCCGCTTCGACGGCTTCCTGGACGTTCATGCCGAACTCGACGACGTTCAGGAAGAACTGGAGCAGGTTCTGGTCCTGGGTGTCGCCGCCCTGGACGGCGAACGAAAGGTAGGGCGAGCCATCCTTGAGCGCCATGCCAGGGGTAAGAGTGGCGCGGGGCCGCTTTCCCGGCTCGGGCAGGTTGTACGGGTTGAGCCCCGGGTCGAGCACGAAGCTCTGCATCCGTTGGCTCATGCCGATGCCGGTGCGGCCGGCGATCACGGCGGGGATCCAGGCGCCGCTGGGGGTCACTGACACGACCCAGCCCTCGGCGTCGGCAGCCTGGATCGAGGTCGTCCCGGCCGTGAAGGCCTCCTCGTAGGTCATTCGCGGCAAGGGCTGTCGGCCGGCCGACGCCTGCTGGAAGCCCTGCTCGCCTTCGGCGTCCGCAGCCGGCGGAATCGGCGTCCACTGCTCGAGCAGGTCGAGGAAGGGGTTCTCGCCCTCCTGGAAGGCGTACGGATCGCCCGGGCGGGCGTTCTCGTCGTTCCGCCTCCAGTCGATCGACTCGTAGCGCGCGCGGGCGTAGTTCTTGGAGAGCAGGCCCTCGAGCGGCTCCTCAGGCGGGTAATAGGGGTCGCCGTAGTAGAAGTCGCGGTCGGCGAAGGCGAGGTTCATCGCCTGGTAGAGGGTGTGGATGTAGCGGGCCGAGTTGTAGCCCATCGCTTTCAGGTCGGCGTTCTCGAGGATGTTCAGCGCCTGGAGCATGACCGGCCCCTGGACCCACGACGTCAGCTTGTAGACGTCGACGCCGCGGTAGCTCGTGCGCACCGGTTCCTCGATGTGGACCTGCCAGCGGTCCAGGTCGGCCATCGTGTGGAGACCGCCCAGTTCGCGCGAGCCGCGGACGAACTCCTCGGCGATATCGCCGCGGTAGAAGCGGTCGTAGGCGGCGGCCAGGGCCTGCTCCCGGGTCCTGCCCTGCTTGAGCGCCGCGGCCTCGGCGTCGACGAGCTTGCGCAGCGTGTCGAGCAGGTCCGGCTGGCGGAAGATCTCGCCCTCCCTCGGCGCCGCGCGCCCCTCGCCGCTCTCGGACGACAGGTGGGGCAGGAACACCCGTGCCGAGTCCGGCCACTGCTGGAGCATCTCCCTGCGCCGCTCCATGTTGTCGGCCTGGGCGCGCTCGATCGGGTAGCCGTCCGCCATCTGAATGGACGGTTCGAGCACTTCGGCCAGGCTCATCGTCCCGTAGTGCGCGAGCATGACGATCAGCCCGCCTGGGGTGCCCGGCGTCACCGCCGCGAGCGGTCCGTACTCGGGTGGGTAGACATGGCCCTGGTCACGGTAGAACTCGACCGTCGCACCGGTCGGCGCGACGCCGAGCGCGTTGATCCCGACCACCTCGTTGTTCCGCGGGTCGAAGATCAGGGCCTGGGTTTCCCCGCCCCAGCCGAGCGTGTCCCACATCGTCGACGTGGCCGCGAGCATGGCGCACGTCGCGTCCACGGCGTTGCCGCCGCGGGCGAAGATCAGCGCGCCGGCCGTGGCGGCCAGCGGTTTGCCGGTCACGGCCACCCAGTGCCGGCCGTGCAGGACGGGCTTGACGGTGCGCTGGGCGAGGGCCGGAGCGGCGGCGCAAACGGCGGCGATGGCGAGCGCCAGGAGACGAACGCGGAAACCAGGGGCCAGCGTGGGGGTCATCAGGGCAGCTTATCGCCGCCGCGCGCCGGATCCCGCTGCGTGGCGGTCGGGAGGCAGCCGTCGCCGCTGATAGCCTGCCGGTTTCTCACTCGAAGCCACGAGGACTCCGCTCCATGAAAGCAGCCGTTTTCCACGAAGTCGGGCAACCGCTCGAGATCACCGACGTCGCGATCAGCAAGCCGGGACCGCACGAGATCCTCGTCCGGAGTTCGGTGGTCGGGGTCTGCCACAGCGACCTGCACTTCGTGGACGGGCTGTGGCCGATTCGCACACCGGCGATCCTCGGCCACGAAGCGTCCGGGATCGTCGAGGAGGTGGGTTCCGAGGTGCGCTACGTCGAGCCGGGCGACCATGTGATCACCTGTCTCTCCGTGTTCTGCGGCTACTGCGAGTACTGCATGAGCGGCGAGCCGGCGCTCTGCGACAAGCGCGCTACGCGACGGCCGAGAACGGAGGAACCGCGGCTGGCGTTGCCGGCGAGCAACGGCGGCGGTCCGCGCCCTATCTCTCAGTTCGCCGATCTGGCCTCGTTCGCGGAGCAGATGCTGGTGCATGAGAACGCGGTGGTGAAGATCAGGAAGGACATGCCGCTCGACCGGGCGGCGGTCATCGGCTGCGCCGTGATCACCGGCGTGGGCGCGGCGTTCCGGACCGCGGCGGTGGAGCCCGGGTCGACGGTCGCGGTCATCGGCTGTGGCGGCATCGGCCTGTCGACGATCAACGGCGCGGACCTGGCCGGGGCCTCGCGCATCATCGCCATCGACCGCGTGGCGTCGAAGCTCGATCTTGCCAGGGCGTTCGGCGCCACCGACACGATCGACGCATCGGACGGCGACACGGTGAAGCAGGTGCTGGATCTCACCGGCGGCGGCGTCCACTACGCCTTCGAGGCGATCGGGCTCAAGGCCACGGCGGAGCAGGCGTGGGCGATGCTGCGGCCGGGCGGTACGGCCACCGTCATCGGCATGGTGCCGATGGGCCAGAAGGTCGAGATCCCGGGCCACGAGTTGCTGCAGTCCAAGTGTCTGCAGGGCTGCACGATGGGATCGAACCGATTCCGCGTCGACATGCCGCGCCTGGTTGAGTTTTACCTGGGCGGCCGGCTGAAGCTCGATGAGCTGATCTCGGACCGGATCGAGTTCTCGCAGATCAACGAGGCCCTGCAGAACCTGAAGACCGGCGAGGTCGCGCGCCAGGTCATCGTGTTCGATGAATAGGCGGATGCGCGCGGCCGCCGCTGCCTGCTGCGCCCTCGTTCTCCTTCCTCTCGCCCCGGCAGCCGGCGGCGGGGTGGTGGAGAAGGCGGGCCTGGAGGCTGCGGTGGCGGAGCGGGCCGAGTTGCTCTGGGACGCCGCGAGAAAGATCTGGGAGTGGGCCGAGCCGGGCTACCAGGAGACCAAGTCCTCGGCGCTGCTGGGCTCCCTGGTCGAAGAGGAGGGGTTCGAGGTCACGCGCGGGGTCGCTGGTATCCCGACCAGCTTCGTCGCTTCGTTCGGAGCCGGTCGCCCCGTGATCGCGATTCTGGCCGAGTTCGACGCCCTGCCGGGACTGTCTCAGGAGGCGGTTCCCACCCGTTCTCCACGGGAGGGAACGGACTGGGGCCACGCCTGCGGCCACCACCTGTTCGGCGCCGGCTCGCTCGGTGCCGCGCTGGCGGTGGCCGACGGCATCCGCGGCGGCGCGATCGGGGGCACCGTACGGCTCTACGGCACGCCGGCGGAAGAGGGCGGCGGCGCCAAGGCCTTCATGGCTCGCGCCGGGCTGTTCGACGACGTGGACGCGGTGCTGCACTGGCACCCGGGTGACGGGAACTCGGCTGGCGATCCGACGAACCTGGCCCGGGTGGCGGCGAAGTTCCGCTACCGCGGGCGGAGCGCCCATGCCGCGGCGTCGCCCGAAGCGGGCCGGTCGGCGCTCGACGCGGTGGCGATTCTGAACTACGGTGCGGAGCTTCTCCGGGAGCACACGCCGGACCGGACCCGCATTCATCACGTGATCACCGCGGGCGGCGACGCACCGAACGTGGTGCCGGCGTTCGCCGAGGCGTACTACTACGTGCGCCATCCGGAAATGGACGTGGCGCGCTCGATCTACGACCGTCTGGTGCTCGTGGCCGAAGGCGCCGCCCACGCCACGGAGACCGAGCTGGAGATCGAGTTCCTGGGCGGCATCCACAACCTGCTGCCGAACGACACGCTGTCCAGGGTCTCGCTCGCCAACTTCAGGGACCTCATCGACATCGGCTACACGGAAGGGGAGAAGGCGTGGGCCAGGAAGCTTCAGGAGTCGTTGCTCAAGCCACGGCCCCTGGCCTCCGTCTCCGAACTCAGCGACGATACCGGCAAGACGACTCTCGGTTCGACGGATGTGGGCGACGTCTCCTGGGTGGCCCCGACGACGGGCATCCGGACGGCGTGCTGGGTACCAGGCACGCCGGCCCATTCCTGGCAGGCGGTCGCCGCCGGCGGCACGACGATCGGCCGGCAGGGCATGCTGATGGCCGCCCGCGTTCTGGCCGCGACGGCCTGGGATCTGCTTGCCGATCCCTCGATCGTCGAAGCGGCGAGGGAGGAGCTCGACCGCCGGCTGGCCGACCGCCCGTACCGCGCCGCCCTCGAAGAGGGTCAGCAGCCGCCGCTCGACTATCGCAAAGCGCCCGAGCGCTAGCTCGATCCGGTGCGGAACCGGATGCCTGCCTGCAGGCTGACGTCGACGGCGGAGCCGTACTTGAAGGTGTTGTTGGTGAGGCTGAAGTAGGCGGAGCGCTTGATCTGGCCGGGGGTGGGGTCGAGTCTTCGGGTCCAGCCGACGTCGATGAGGGTCGCGGTGACGCCGAGGATGGAGAGGTTGAGCTGGCGGAAGGGGCTCTGCTGGTGACGGAGTTGAAGGACGATCGAGGACCTGGGGCCGACAGGGCGTTCGCCGGCGATGGCGACGGTGATGATGTTCTGCGGCTCGAGCGTCAGCAGGTCGTGGCTGCCGAGGCGGGTGAAGCCGGCGTTGCCGTGGAGGGTCCAGCGCCGCCAGGGCCGGGATACCAGGTACTGGATCGCGGCGTCGACCGAGCCGGTGCCGTGGAAACGGTCGTCGTCGGCGGTGGGGAGCTTGAGCTGGACCTGGACGGCCTGCCGCCAGGCGCCTGATTCCGGTCCGAGACCGGACTTGAGCGAGACGATCGTTTCCCCGACGCCGAGCCCTGCCTGCTCGACGCGCACGAACCGGAGCTGTTCCCCGTAGCCGCCGGGGCCGTCGCGGCGGAAGTAGAGGGCGTAGCCGTTCTCGAGGGTCTGGGGTCGCCCGGACTGGCGGAAGCCGAAGAAGTCGTGGAAACCCTCGATCAGCGGGTCGATGACGCCGCCGTCGGCGTTGACGAGGCTGGCCTTGAGCCCGAGTTCGAGCCGCCGTCCGACGCGCCTGCGCGCGTCGAGCGTCAGCCGGTGGACCTCCATGTCGGCGAAGTAGATTCCTTCGAAGCCGGGCCAGGGCGAGATGCCGTCGAGTTCTTCGACCGTGACCGGGCCCCGGTAGCGGCGCGCCTCGATGACTTCGGAGACGGACGGCGACCGCAGCCAGAAGCTGGAGAGGCTGAGACTCGCTGTGACTTGCCAGCGGCCGTCGCCGACCTCCGGGGCGGCCGGCGCCTCGATCGGAAGGCTGAGGAAACCCGAGCCGCTGCCCAGCCAGGCCTCAGCCACGGGCAGCGGACCGAACCGGTGTTCCTGGGCGCCGAGGGAAGACGCAGCCGCGAGCGCGCTCGCCGCTGCCGCGAGGACGGTCAGGCGAGGCAGCAGGTTACTGCGCCGATGCCGCCGCCTGAATCGCCTGCCAGACGCGTTCCGGCTTGGCCGGCATGTCGATGTTCGTGATGCCGAGCGGCCGCAGGGCGTCGACGATCGCGTTGACCACGCAAGGTGTCGATCCGATCGTGCCCAGTTCGCCGATGCCTTTGGCGCCGAGCGGGTTGACGTCCGTCGGCGTGACGGTGTTGTCCAGCACCATGCGGGGGAAGTGCTTGGCGCGCGGCACGGCGTAGTCCATCAGGGTGCCGGATAGAAGCTGGCCGCCGTCGTCGTACTGGACCTCCTCCCACATCGCCTGGCCGATGCCCTGGACGACGCCGCCGATCCGCTGGCCGTCGGCCAGCATCGGATTGATCACTACGCCGAAGTCGTCGACCGCCACGTAGCGCTGGATCTCGATCTGGCCACTCTCGGGATCGACCTCGACCTGGCACAGGTGGGCGCCGAAGGGGAAGGTCGTTCCCGGCGGTTCGAAGCGGGCGACCGCCTCGAGGCCGGGCTCTTCGCCCGGGACGGCGACGTTCCAGAGATGGGCCATTTCGGCGACCTGGCGGAAGGTCAGCTTCCGGTCGGTCCCGCTGACCGTGAACTCGCCGTCCTCGTAGTCGATCTGGTCGACCGGCGCGTCGAGATGGTGGGCCGCGATGCGCGTCGCCTTGGCGTGGACCTTGGTCAGGGCCATGTGAAGCGCCGCGCCGCCGACGGCGATGCCGCGGCTACCGAAGGTGCCGACTCCGTGCTGGACCTGGTCCGTGTCGCCGTGGACGACGACGACGTCGTCGAGACCGACGCCGAAGGCGTCCGAGGCCATCTGGGCGAAGGCCGTCTCCTGGCCCTGGCCGTGGGGCGACACGCCGGTGTAGACGGTCACGTTGCCGCTTGGCTCGACACGAACCGTCGCGCTCTCCCAGGTACCCATCCGCTGGTGAGGCGCGGTGCCGCCCGAAGGACCGATGCCGCAGACCTCGGTGAAGGCGGCGACCCCGATGCCGACCAGCCGGCCGTCGTCGCGCGCCTGCCGTTGCGCCTCGCGCGCGTCGTCGTAGCCCACGAGTTCGATCATCCGGTCCAGCGTCTTCTCGTAGTCGCCGCTGTCGTAGACCGCGCCCGAGGCGGTGGTGTGGGGGAAGGCGTCCTTGTCGACGAAGTTCCGTCGCCGCACGGCGACCGGATCTAGGCCGGTTGCCGCCGCCACCTCGTCCATCACCCGCTCGATGATGTAGGCGGCTTCGGGGCGGCCGGCGCCGCGGTAGGCCTCGGTCGCCATCGTGTTCGTGTAGACGGCGAAGGTCTCCCAGGCGACCGCCTTGATGTCGTAGCAGCCGCAGGACATCGTGTGCGTCGAGAGTGCGATGAAGGGGCCGTAGAAGGACCGCCAGGCACCCAGCTCGGAGATCGTCTGTCCCTTGAGCGCCAGCACACGGCCGTCGTTCTGGAAGGCGACTTCGATCTTCTCGACGTGGCCGCGGCCGTGCGTCATGCCGAGGAGGTTCTCGGTCCTGGTCTCGGACCACTTCACCGGCCGGCGCAGCTTCCGGGACACCCAGCACAGGAGAGGATCCTCGGGATAGGTCGGTATCTTCGCGCCGAATCCGCCGCCGACCTCCGGCGCGATGGCGCGGATGCGGATCTCGGGGATCCGGAGGCACATCGCGATCTGCTGCTTGACGAAGTGGGGGGCCTGGTTCGAGGTCCAGATCGTCAGCTTGCCGGGTCCCTCCTCCCAGTGCGCGCAGATGGCGCGGCCCTCCATCGGGAAGGGGGCGACGCGCTGGTTGAGCAGGCGCATCGAGAGGGTCTGGTCGGCCTGCTCGAAGAGCTTGTCCGCTTCCGGGTTGGGGACGGGAATCTGGATGCAGATGTTGCTGTCGAGTTCTTCGTAGACCTTGGGCGCGTCCGGCGCCATCGCGGCTTCGACGTCGACCACGGCTTCTCGCGGCTCGATGTCGACCTCGACCAGGCCGGCGGCGTCCCGGGCCGCGTACGGCGTTTCGGCGACCACCACGGCGACTGGCTGGCCGACGTGGAGGACCCGGCCGTCCGCCAGCAGCGGGTGATCCGCCTTGCCCATGCCCGGCATCTCGGCGCCGACCGGACTCGGCCCGACCTGCCCGTCCATGTCGGCGTACGTGTAGACGGCGACCACACCGGGGTGGTCGGCCGCGGCGGTCGTGTCGATGGAGCGGATGGCGCCGGCCGGAAAGTCGCTGCGCACGAAGGCGGCGTACGTCATGCCGGGGAGCTTGACGTCGTCCGTGTAGGTGCCGAGACCCCGGATCAGGCGGGGGTCCTCGCGCCGCTTGATCGCCTTGCCGACGGAGTTCGGACGGAACGTGACCATCAGGCCGCTCCCGCGGCGTCGGCCGCGTGCTGAACCGCGTCGACGATCTGCTGGTAGCCGGTGCAGCGGCAGATGTTGCCGTCGATCGCTTCCCGTATCTCGGCTTCGGTCGGGTTCGGGTTGTCGTCGAGCAACTGTTTCGCCGCCATGATCATCCCGGGAGTGCAGTAGCCGCACTGGAGGCCGTGCTTCTCCCAGAACCCGACCTGAAGCGGATGCAGGTTGTCCGCGTCCGGGGCGAGTCCTTCGATCGTCGTCACTTCCTGGCCGTCGGCCTGGACCGCCAGCACGGTGCAACTCTTCACGGCGCGTCCGTTCAGGTGCACGGTGCAGGCGCCGCAGAGCGTGCTCTCGCAGCCGATGTGGACTCCGGTGAGGTTGAGTTCCTCGCGCAGGAAGTGGACCAGCAGCGTGCGCGGTTCGACCTCTCGCTCGTGCGTGCTGCCGTTGACCGTGACGGTAACGGGGACGGATCGTGGCATCGGACCTCCTGACAGAAATCGGTGTCGTGGCGGGGAAGAGTATCGCAGCGGAAGCGCGCTATGATGAGCGCCTACAGCAGCAGAATTGCGCTTCAACGCAGGGAGGCCGACATGAAGAAGTCGCTCATCGCCACCGCCGTGCTGGTTGGGCTCGTGGTCGCCGCGTCCGCGGTCGTCGCCGCCGAAGACGGCATCAAGAGGACCGCCAGCGGCAAGCCGGACTTCACCGGCGTGTACGACATCTCGAGCATCACGCCGTTCGCCCGGCCCAAGGAGTTCGGCGACAAGTTGACCCTCACTCCCGAGGAGGCGGAGGCGAACGCGAAGCGGCGCGCCGACTCGAACGCCGCCCAGGACGGGCCCAGCGCTTCGGCTGGCGAGCGCGCGGCGCCCGAGAAGGGCGGGAACGTCGGCGCCTACAACAACTTCTGGTTCGAATGGGGCAGCCAGAACTTCATGATCGACGGCAAGTACCGGACCTCGGTGCTGACCGATCCTCCCAACGGGCAGATGCCGGCGATGACGGAAGAGGGCAAGAAGCGTTCAGCCGCCGCACCGAAGTTCGCGTGGCCGAACCGTGGCTACGCCTGGTGGCTTGAGTCCGGGGATGTTCCCTACGACGGTCCGGAGACGAACATCGTCGGCGTCCGTTGCATGTACCAGCCGACGGCCTCGGTCGCGATCCGTTCGCTGCCCTACAACAACGTGAAGACGATCGTGCAGACCGAAGACCACTTCATGATCATGATCGAGTGGATGCACTGGGCTCGGGTCGTTCGGATCGGCGGCGAGCACATGCCCGCCGAGTACACCTCGCTGAGCGGCGACTCGATCGGCTGGTGGGAAGGTGACACCCTGGTCGTCGAGACGACGAACTTCCGCGACATGCCTGATCTCCGCGGCGAAGGCGTGCGTGTCGTGGAGAAGTTCAGCCCGGTCGACGGGAGCAACCTGCTCTACAGCTTCACGGTCGAAAACCCGGAGTACGAGGCGTCGTACAGCGGTGAGCTGCCGTGGCCGAAGACGAGCGGGAAGAGCTACGAGTACGCCTGCCACGAGGGCAACTACGCGATGGGCAACACGCTGCGCGGCGCGCGTCTGCTCGAAGCGGAGTTCGAGAAGGGTCAGTCCAGCTCCGGACAGGAGTAGGTCGAGCTAGACCGCTCGGACCTGCCGGCTCACGCGTCCAATGATCCGGGGCAGCGCCTCGTGCGCCTCCGGCGGTACGCGGAAGGTCGTCATCCAGGACAGGGCTGCGAGATCCTCCAGGTTGACGGCGTCACGGCCCGCCAGTAGCGCTGCGCCCCGCAGGATCTTGATCGCCTTGACCAGGAACGTACGGTCGGTGAGCAGGGAGTTCGTCTCGTTGCACTCGAATTCCAGCACAAGCGTGCGAAGCACGTCGAGCAGGGCAGCGCGTACCGCCGCGCCGACCTCGACCTCGTACATCCGCCGGTTCAGCGCGTCCAGCGTGGTCCGGTCGGTCACCGGCTCCGGGTCGGGCTGTTCGACGACGGAGCCGGAAGCGAAGCGGTCGATCAGCGTCTTTGCTTCGTCGACGCCGCTCTGAATCAGGCCGGAGACCCGCAACTGGAGGGCAAAGCGGTCGAGGTTCGCAGGGTCGAGTGGTTCGTTGTAGTACTCGTCGTCCATCGGGTTGCCGGTGGCGATCGCCGCCATCAGCGGAATCGGCTCGGCCCCAAAACGGCGCTCGTTCAGGATCCGGAGCAGGACGTTGAGCGCCTCGCCGGGCGCGCGTGAGATGTCGTCGAGTACCGCCACCTCGGCGGTCAACAGGCCCCCCGGTTCGATCCGCTGGTGGATCCGCTCGGCTTCGCCGGCAGTTCCGGACGCGGTGGCTTCCGTCTTCACCTTCCGGCGCTCCAGGACGATGTCGCCAACGAGCTCGGCGAGACGTGTGTCACGGTGCAACTGGTAGAAGAAGAAGTCGAGTTCGGACCCCTTGGCGGCGACCTCGGCAAGCCGGGTTTTGGCTGTGCCAGGCGGGCCTTCGACGTAGATGTGCTCCCGCGTGATTAGAGCCAGGAGAAGAGCCGCCTTCACCTCGTCGTGGCCGACGACGTGGTGATCGAGCAGATCGCGGAGGGGAGTCAGGTCGCTCACGGCCAAGTCACACGGAAAGGGGGCGACTCTATCCGCACTCCGGTCACCGCTCCTCCAGCCGAAGACCGCCGCCGGTCAGGGGGCGGCCGTAGAAGCGTAGCCCGCCGGTTTCCAGCGAGATGTCGTCGAGAACCGGCGGACAGTCTCCATTGCCCAGGAACACGGTGTGGAGGGCGACCCCGAGCCGGCGCGCCAGTTGGCGCTCGCGGCGGACGGTCGTGTCGCCGATGATCGGCAGACCGTCGGTCAACAGCACGATGTGGCGGTTGCGGCCCGAGCCGCCGCGCAGGCCCTCAAGAGCCGTGCGCAGAGGCGCTTCGTAGTTCGTCTGGCCGACCGCCTTGGCCTGTCCCGCCTGTTCGGCAAGGCGCGAGTAGGAACGGTGCAGCAGGCGACCACCGACCTGGTGGGGCAGGGCCCGGTGGTGGAACTCCACGTAGCCAACACGCATCCGGCGTCTGGCGGCAACGCGGAGAATGCCGAGGACGACCTGGCTGGACCACACCGTCAGGCGACCGGCCATGGAGGCGGAGATGTCTCGCAGCACGGCGACGGCGCCACCGGCGCTCTTGCGCTTGCGCTCGAAGGTCCGTGGCGCGCCGGGCAGGCGACCCTCGGCGAACAGCAGGGCCTCGATCAGGTCCGCGTCGATCAACTCGTCCAGGTCGCGCAGCGGGCGGTAGCCGCGGGGCTGGCCCCCCGGATCCGTGTCCGGGTCGATGCGCCCGCGCTCGATGCGGCCGACGAGCGCTCGCAGCAGAGGATCGACCTGGGCGGGCGGAGGTGGCTTCCCGAACAGGGTCGGAGGCGCCGGCAGGTCGGCCTGGTCGTCGATCCAGGAGTCGGAGGCTGGAGAGGCCGCCGCCGCGCCGTCGGAGTCGTCGCCCTGGGACTGCGCGCCGGGCATCTGGGCGCCGGTCTCCGTCATCGTCACGTTGGGCGGGTCGCCGAGCAGCTCCTCCAGGATGTGGTCGAAGTCCTCCTGCACTTCGTCCGGCAACCGGTGGGCGACCATGTACCGGATCGCGCCGAGGTCGCGCGGCGCCGCGGCCGGCGCTCCGCGCAGGAAGGCGTGAGCGCGCACGAGCCGCAGTGCGGCGGAACTGAATGAGCGGTCGGACATCAGGCGGTCGCCCGAGGCGGACTCGTCGGCGCTGCGCAAGCGCAACCGGTCAAGCAGCCGGTGATATGCGTCGATGGTTCGCGGTTCGACCTGGAGGGCCGCCGCGGCCCGTTGCGCGGCCTTGCGGGTCGCGCTGCTCATCACCGCGGCTCGCGGTGTGGCGGTCGCCTCCTCGGGAGCGGAGACGCTGCCTGTGGTCGACTGGACCGCGGTTCGTGACGACTCTCGAGCCGCCTCTCGTTCCAGCAGTACGGCGGCCTCGTCGAAGAGTCCGCCGGTGAGCAGGCCGGTCAGCCGAAGCTGCACGGCGAAGCGATCGAGCTGGCCGGGTTCGAGCGGGTCGATCGGGGCTTCCACCTGCTCCAGTGGCCCGGTCGCCACCGCCGACTCGAGTGGCAACGGCTGCCCCAGGGCGTTCCGCTCGGCGAGGATTCGCAGCAGGGGTCCCAGGGCTTCCCCGGGGGAACGGGGCAGGTCTTCGAGCAAGGCGATTTCGGCCTGGAGAAGAGGGCCGGGGATCAACTCGCGGCGCAGGCGTTCGTGGCCCCGGTGACGGTGGCGACTCAGGAGAACGTCGCCGAGCAGGTCCGTCTCCCGGATGTCGCGATGGAACACGAGCGTGTGGGTGCGGGCGCCCGACAGCGCGGCCAGGGCCGCGGCCAGCTCCGACTTGCCGCAACCCGGCGGCCCTTCCAGGTAGGCGTGCTGCTCCGCCAGCAACGCGAGCGTCAGCCCCGTGGCCGACTCGTCCTGGCCGACCAGCACTCGTCCCAGCGCCGTCCGTAGCTCGACGAAGGCGCCGGCCAGGTCCGCGATTCGACGATCCGGGGCTGGTCGCGTCATGGCGGCGGAATGCTACTCGCCAGCGGTTTCCTGGAAGAACCTGGCCGGGACCGGGGTTGCTAGGATGACGGAAGCGTCGCTTTCCCGTGCCGTCGCCGTGTGCGGGCGGCCGGCACTCAGGAATACAGGAGGTCCGGGGATGAAGAGAACTGCGACGGTTGGACGACGATTGGCGCTTGCGGCCGCGTTGGCGGGTAGTGCCTTCCTGTTGTCGACCGGCTACGGGTCGGCTGTGGCCGCGGATGATGCGGTCGGCGTTGAGGCCGCGGCCCAGGACGACGAAAAGAAGAAGCGGAAGGCGGAGAAGAAGGCAGCGGCTCGCGCGGCGAAGGAACAGAAGCGGCTCGAGAGGCAGCGGCGGCAGCGGGGCCGGACGGTGCGTGCGGTGGTCGTGCCGTCAGAGCCGGCTGCCGGGTCGGAACCGGCCGCCGCGCCGGCAGCGGAACCTGCGGTGGCGTCCGCGCCGGAACCTGCGCCCGCACCGAAGGTGGCTCCGGAGCCCGTGGCGGAGCCGAAGACCGAGCCGGCGAGAGCGGCGGTTGCGGAGCCGGTTCGGACCGCCCCGGCCCTGGCTCCCGAGCCGGAGCAGCCGCGCGCCGCGCCGCCCGCGCCCGCGGTGGCGCCGGCGCGGGACATCAGCCTGGACGAACGGATTCGGGTCGCGGAGGTGCTGCTCGACGTTCTGGTCACCGATCGCAAGGGCAACGTGATCAAGGGCCTGGGCGCCGAGGACTTCGTCGTTCTCCACGACGGCGAGGAGCAGGAGGTCACGAGCGCCTCCTTTTACGGCGGACCGAGCGAGCTGTCGGCTACCGGCGATGGCGGAACGGCGCGGACCGACCGCTACTTCATTCTCATGTTCCACGACCAGCGGATGCAGTCGCCGCGATTGGCGGGTCCCCAGATGGACAACGCGCGCTGGCTGAAGCGCTGGATCGAGGAGGAGCTCCAGCCCAACGACCAGGTGGCGGTGTTCGCGTACCAGGCCCGGCTCAAGGTCTATCTCGACTTCACCCGCGACCGCGACGAGATCCTGGCCGCGGTGGATGCCGCTTCCCGCGGCAAGAAGGACCTCGAGCCCTGGGTGACGCGCTCCGAGCCCGAGTTCGACCCGAACTCGCCGTCGTTGATCGTGAACCTCCCGGCTGGCAAGGAACTGGCGCGTCGGAGTCGCAAGCTCCAGCAGGCGCTGGAACTGCTCGGAGAGGCGGCCTCGGGAATCGCCGGTCGCAAGAACATGGTGATGTTCAGCCTCGGCTTCGGCGAGATCGGGCAGTTCGGGAGTTACACGCCGGACCCGCGGTACTACCCGCAGATGCGCGAGGCGCTGAATGCCGGCAACGTCGCCGTGTACACGATCGACACGATGGGCAGCCGTCGCCGCTCGATCGCTTCGGCGTCGCTCAACGACTCGCTCAGCCTGATCTCGAACGAGACGGGCGGCCATTACTACGCGAACTTCACGAACATCATGTCGCCGATGCGCCAGGTCGCCGAGGAGAACCAGGGCTACTACCTCGTGAGCTTCCGTTCCGAGTACGAAGCCGGCACCCGGGGCTACCGCGACATCAAGGTCAAGGTCCGCGACGGCAACTACAAGGTCCGCTCCCGCACCGGCTTCCGCTACGGCGAATCGGCGGGTCCGTAGCGGCGGCTTGCACCCGTCCGCGACGGGGTCCGAGGGGAGGTTCCCAGCGGACGCTCGCGCTTTCCTGGTGAATGGAGGGCCGGCGCTCGCTTCGGTCGGCTGCGCTGCGTGGGGCTGTCGGTTGAGGTGACGATCCCGGGAGACGCTTGCCTCCAGCCCGCTGGGAACCTCCCCTCGGACCCCGTCGCGGACTGGACGCTGCACTGTATGGACGGTGCTCCACACTGGGTGCGCCGGCGTCCTCGCCGGCCTTTGAGATCGCGCGAGGCGTCAGCCTCACTCCTTGAGTGAAGGCGTGTAGGCTCCGCGGGCTCTTGACAGAAGGTACCGACGAACCCAGGGAGGAAACCCGCAGATGATCTCCGCTGACGCCCGCTATGAGAGGAAACGGATCGAGGTCCATGGTCACGAGATGGCCTACGTCGACCACGGCGAGGGCGATCCGATCGTCTTCCTGCACGGCAATCCGACGTCGTCGTACCTGTGGCGCAACGTGATGCCGCACCTGGAGGGGAAGGGTCGACTGGTGGCGCCGGATCTGATCGGGATGGGCGACTCGGCGAAGCTGCCGGAGAGCGGGCCGGACCGGTACCGCTTCGTCGAGCACCGGCACTACCTCGACGGCCTGCTCGAGGCGATTGGCGTTACGGAGAACGTCGTCCTGGTCATCCACGACTGGGGGTCCGCGCTCGGTTTCGACTGGGCCAACCGGCACCGGAATGCGGTGCGCGGTCTCGCCTACATGGAGGCGATCGTCAGCCCGGTCCCGAGCTGGGTTGCCTGGCCTGAAGCGGCTCGCGGCATCTTCCAGGGCTTTCGCTCGTCGGCGGGCGAGGGCATGGTGCTGGCGAAGAACGTTTTCGTCGAGCGGGTGCTGCCGGGGTCCGTGCTGCGGAAGATGACGGACGAGGAGATGGCGGTCTACCGGCGTCCGTTCGAGGACGAGGGCGAGTCGCGCCGACCGACGCTCACCTGGCCGCGCCAGATCCCGATCGCCGGGGAGCCGGAGGATGTCGTCGCCATCGTGCAGTCGTACGCCGACTGGCTGGCGGAGTCGGACGTACCGAAGCTGTTCGTCAACGCGAGACCCGGCGCGATCCTCACCGGCGCCATGCGCGAGATCTGCCGCGCCTGGCCGAACCAGACGGAAGTGACGGTCAAGGGCTCCCACTTCATCCAGGAGGACTCCCCGGACGAGATCGGTCAGGCGATCTCGGAATGGTTGCCTTCGTAGTCGACGTTCTCCTCCCCGATACCCATCTTCATGTGTGACGCCCGAGGCAATCGGGCACGGGGAGGGAGCTCACATGCTGCGCAGGCTGCTTCGGGAAGGAAGAAGCTTCCCATCGACGGTCAGGGTCTCGATGCTGGTCGCCGCGCTGAGCGTGATGGCCGGATCTGCGGCGGCCCAGAGTGCCGAGACGGGGCCGAGCCTCGATGGGCTGAAGCGCCTTGACCTGCCGCGGGAGATCACCCGGGCGTCCGATGTGCGCTGGCTGGCGGACGGGGAGATCGTTCTCGGCGTCATCGGCTCGGGCATCCAGGCCTGGCGGCTTGGCGAGAGCGGGGCCGAACTCCGGGTGGCGCTGGAGGATCCCACTCCTGAGGTGTTCGAGATCGGTGGTAGAGCCGTCGTCAATCGAAACACCTTCGAACGGGACTATGGCCGGCTTGGCGTCTCGGCTCAGGGACTTGCCTTTGCGGACCTGTTTGGTGGTGTCTTCGTAGCGAGCGAAGATGGGCTCGACGGTCCGGTGGACGTCAAGTTCCTGGGCGATCTCGACCGGCTTGGGGTGCTCACCGCGGCAGTGGGCCTCATGCTCAAGGACACGGATGGCTGGGCGCCCTACGCGGCCTGGTTGATGGAGGATGGCGGTGGATCGCCGCGCGGCCTGCTGCCCACGCGGGATGGCGGGCGCGGCCTGGAGCTCTGTCGGGATGCCGAGCTCTCGGTGATCCGTTTCATCTCGGCAGACCGCCTGCTCGTGATTCCGGGAGCCGAGGCCGGCGTCTTCGTCTACGACCTCGACGGTGTGATCCGCGACAGTCTCGACGCGGCAACCTTCTTCGCCGAGAGCGGTTGCGATGTCGAGGCCGACGAGGGGGACAACTCGCCTCTTTCGGATGCCTACGTTCGGGCCGACTGGCTGGGCCCGCGTCGCATCATCGACGAGGTCGTGGCGGACGGCGCCGGCAACGTGTACTTCTTCGTCCGCTACGGGGCGGATGGGCCCGCGCCAGCGGCCGCTGCGGAGCTCGGTTCGCTGCCTAAACTCGGTCGGCGGGCCGTCGCGGCCGACATCGCGGCGACGTTGCCCAACACGGATCCTGCCTGCCCTACGCCGCATTGCTACGAGCCCGCTACACCGGGTTTGGTGCCCGCCGCGAGCGCCTACCACTGGCGGCCGGCGTCTCGGTGGCGCGCCGAGGGCTCTCGGCGCCGGCCTTCGATTCACCACGTGGCGCTGCGTTCGAGTCAAGGGGCCGTAGGGTTCAACCGGCAGGGCCCGGTTTCCGGGGGAATCAGTCGACAACGGGCGCAGGAGACGGCGGTTCAGCCACGCGGACGGGCGGGCGTACAGGGAGGGTCAGTCAGGGACCTGGTCGTCGCTGCCGTGCCCCCGCCGAGCGGCAGGGTGTGCTGGGACCTGGTCCACGCTCGCGTGGACGATCTCCGAACCGTGGCGAGGCAGCCGTGCGTCGTCGAGTCGGAGTTCGCCGATACCCGGCTACGCGCCGACCTGCGTGGTGACCGGGTGGTGATCCTGCTTCGCGGCGGGGCTCTGCGGGGAGCAGACGTACGGGCCGCGGAGGCGTTCGAAGCGCGTTTGGTCCCTTCAGCGGGCGGCGAGGGCTAGGGCGGTGCGGTTCTCGATCCTTGTTCCGTGGCTTGTCGTCAGTGCGGTAGCGGTCCCCGGCCTGGCTCAGGAGGAAGCTGCGCCGGACGGCCCGTTCCAGTTCGTATGCCCCAGGCAGAGCGATCCGGCTTTCCTCGACGGGATTCCCGTGCCCGCCGACAGGACATGGGAACGACTGGACGACATCCCGCCAGGCGGTGCGGCGCTGGCTGGCTGCTGGGCGTGGAGCGACTCCTGTCCACCCCGGCTCTTCGAGGCCGGACAGAGCCCGGCCGCCGCTTGCCGCGCCGGTGCTGGTTCAACCAGTCCGCTGAGCGTCCGCATGCTCGTCCCCGAGGCCTCGAACGGGGCTTCCGCGGACGGGACCGCGACCGCGGCCGGGTTCGAGGTGGTGGCGGCGCCGGTGGCGATGTGGCGGCAGGTGCCCTGGAATCTGCTGCCGACGACTAGCGTCGCTTCGGGGTCGTTCTCCCTGCTCCGCGATGACGAAACCTGGCGCGTTCAGGCGCTGGCGGGGGGCGTCGCCTCGATCTGGCGGGACGTGACTCCTGAAGAAGGCTCGGTGGAGCTCCCGCTGCGGGAGGCGGTGGAGTTCACCGTGCAGGCGACCGCCGGGGGCGCGCCCCTCGCGGGTGCCAGGGTGTACCTGGTGCGGTCAGGCTTGGGTGTCTATTCCGTATCCGAGCCTCTGGGCTTCGGGATCTCGGACGCCGACGGCAAGGTGAGCCTGACCGTGTCCGAGCGGGAGCGTTCCGCGGTCCTCGTCTCCCACGTCACCCGGAACGCGTCGGCGTTCGAGCGTTTCGACGAGACGCCAGCGCTCGTCGAGCTTGGTCCGGGGTTGAACCTGACAGGCCGTACCGTCGATCCGGAAGGGCTGCCCGTTGCGGGCGTACGGCTCCTGGGCCTGTCGTGGGTTGCCGACGAACTCGCGGTGATGCAGCGGCATGTGGGCCTCTCGGGCCCCGACGGCCGCTTCCTGCTCACCGGCTTCGCGAAGGGCGCCGCCTCGCTGCAGGCCGATGGCGGCGATCTGGAGTACTCCCAGGCGTTCGACCTGGAGGGTCCCCTGGACTTGGGGTCGATCGTGCTGACGGCGCCCGAGCACTACTGGATCCAGGTCGTCGATGCGAGTCGCGGAACGCCGGTTCCTGAGGCGCGTGCTCTCTTCGAGGGTGGAGAGGCAACGACGACTGATCGGGATGGACTCGCGCGCGTGTCGTCCCGTTTCGGCCGGATCCTCCTGGTCAACGCAGAGGGTTACCGGATGGCCCGGTTCCGGTTCGCCGCCGCCGGTGCCGCGGCCGAGGCAAACCCGCCGCCTGGCTTGGCGGCCCGTGCCGTCGACGTGACCGGCGATGCCGGCGCGGCGGCCGAGACGCCCGTGGTGCTACGGCTGGCGCCGGCCTTCACGGTCGAAGGAGTTTTCGTGACGGCCGATGGCGTGACGCCGGCCGCCTCCGGCCGCCTGGTTGCCTCCCAGTCAGTGGCCGGCGGAAGCAGGACGAGCAACGAAGCGCTTGGCGCGGACGGTTCCTTCTCCCTGGACCTCGAGCCGGGCGCCTATTCGCTGGAGCTGACGGCCGGGAATGCCGGAAGGCGGGTGCTGGAGGTTTCCGGGTCGGCGGGTGAGACGCGCGACCTGGGGATCGTCATGGCGCCGGCGTCGGCCTGGGTGTCCGGGACCGTGGTGAGTCCCGAGTACGCCCCGGTGCCGGGCGCCAGGATCTCCTATCTGCGGCCGACCGAGTTCGGCGCCTTGATGGCCCGAGCGATGGGACGGGTAGCCGAGGTGACGGCAGATGCCGACGGCTACTTCGAAATGCACGGCCTGGAACTTGGCCCGTCCAGCCTCCGCGTGGAGGCGGAGGGATTCGCACCGCTGGAGTTCGACGTCGAGGCGGCGGCGATCCAGTGGGTCGACGCCGGTTTCGTCGAACTCTCGCGCGGGCGGCGGATCACCGTGCGCTCGGACGTCGACGGAGGCATGGTGAACCTCGATCCGGGCTCCGAGCACGACCCTCTGGGCCCGATGACCGGCAAGGTGCTCGACGGCGAGGCCGTGTTCGAGAACGTGCCCGCGGAGTCCTTGCGGGTTCGCGTGCTGGAGGAGGGCGTGCCGGTCTGCGAGCGTCGCGAGGAGGCTGGAACTGGCGACGAGGTGATCCGGTGCAACCGGAGCACGGTGACGGTGACCGGTCTTGTGACGATCGGTGGGCAGCCAGGAACCGGGAGGTTGAACTGGCAGTCGAAGGTGGAGAATCCCCAAGGCGAGGGAATCATGCGCACGGTTGGCGGGCCCATGCAGCGGACCCGGATCGTCTCCAGCAAGTTGGAACTGTCGGCGCCCATCGACGGTGAGGGTCGCTATCGGCTGGAGTCGATGCTCCCCGGCGAGTGGAACGTGACCCTGTGGTCGGACACGGGCGGGATGCAGGAGGGGCGCGAGATCACGGTACCGGACGCTCCAGGCGAGGAGATCGTCGTCGACTTCCGCTACGGCGGCGTCTCGGTTGCGGGGACCGTCGTCGATGCCGAAGGGCAGCCCGTGACCCACGCGACAGTGGACATCTTCCCGGGGCGCCAGGCGGTCGTAACGGGTCGGGACGGCCGATACGAGATCAGGGACCTGGCGCCGGGCGCGTACCAGTTGCGGGCGAGGTTTCAGCACTCCCGCTCAGACCTGGTGGATGTGGAGCTTCGCGACTACAGCGACGTTCAGTCCGTGCAACTGCAGCTACGGAACGATCCCTCCGACGACGAGATCACGATCCGGCTCGCAGGCGCCGCCGGCGGCTTCTGCTTCGTCGAGATGGAAGGCGCCGCGCAGCGGACCGTCCGCATCGATCGCGGCGTGGCGAGCACCCAGCTCACCCCGCCGCTGACCGACCGCGTCCGCGTCGCCTGCCATGCGGATGGACGCTGGGTCCTCACCGGCTGGCAGCCGCTCGAACCGGCTCTGGATCGTGGCATCGAGCTGGATCCCTTCGAGTCCGAGTCCTCGATCGTCCTGACCGGCGAAGGATCGGCGGCGGTGCGGGTCACCGGCCCCGGTGGCTGGGATCTCGGCTCTCTCCGCATCTGGTTCAGCGGCGCGACGACCTTCTCTGTCGGCGAGACGATTCCCAACCTGCCGGAGGGCGAGTACACCCTCCGCTGGGGGAATCAGGTACGGACCGTCTGGACCGAGCGGCGGCGTGCCGCAGAGGTCGAGATCGAGTAGCGACGCGGGCGTGTACCCGCGCACCCAGTACGTGGCCTACTTGCCGCCGCTGACCGGCCACTTGGCCGGGTCATGGTGCCGGAGGTAGTCCTTGCGGTCGATCCAGCCGAGGATCATCGACCACGTCATCCAGCGCTTCTCGGGCAGGATGGCGAAGTAGACGTGGGCCACGGTGAGCGTGACCAGGACGACGCCGCCGACCCCGTGCAGGACGTAGACCCAGCCCCAGCCGCCGTCGCCGAAGAACTTGTAGTCGTCCTGGGCCCAGAGCGGCTGCTCGATCCGCCACATCATCAGGATGCCGGTGACGATCGCGGCCATGCCGGCCAGGGTCGCGGCGTGATGGAACATCTTCTGCGCTGCCGGGTACTTACCGGGTTTGGCGGGCGGCTCGCCACCGGTTACGGCCTTGCGCATCTCGCGCATCATGTCGCCGAGGTCCGAGAGCCCGACCCACACGTTCTTCAGGCTCTGGAAGAAGGTGGCGTGGATGATGTGGAACACGATCGACGCGGTCAGGATCAGGCCCGTGATCCAGTGGATCTCGAGCCAGGCGAACTGCAGGCCGACCTTGGGCAGGAAGCCGGTGATCAGCAGCAGGATCATCGAGATCCCCATGATCGCGTGGAACAGGCGGGAGGCCAGGCTGTGCCTCTGGATCTTCTGCGGCAGACCCGGATCGTCAGGAGCGTTGGCGGCCGCCTTCTTCTCTTCGCCGATCCAGCGGCGGCGAAGCGCCAGGTGCAGGATCAGGAAGACGCCGCCGGCGATCAACGCGATCCAGAACAGACTCCAGTCGATCCCCAGGAGAACGTCCTGTCCCCAGGGGTTGGTGGCGCGTTGGACGATCTGCATCGAGCTCTAGACCGGCGCCTGTCCGCGGATGGCCCGGCGGATGAGGTTTCTCATCAGCGGCACCTTGTAGCCGTTGTGGCGGAGCGGCTTGGCGCCGATGACGCCCAGCTCGGCGATCCGGGTGGCGATGTCCTCGCTGATCTTCTGGCCGCGCAGGAGCTCCTCGCAGCGATCCATGCGCAGCGGCACCGGCGAGACGGCGCCGACGGAGAGGCGGCAGCCCTGGACGACCCCGTCCTCGATGCGCATCGCGGAGGCGACGTTGACCAGGGGGAAGTCCCAGGCGTTCCGGTCGCGCACCTTCTCGAAGTAGAAGTCGGCGCCGGCCCAGGTGTCCGGGATGCGGACGGACTGCAGGACCTCGTTGGGCTGCAGGACGGTCATGCGCGTGATGTCGATCGCGGGGCCGACGAAGAAGTCCTCGGCGGCCACGGTCCGCTCGCCGCGGCGGCCGCGGATCACCATCTCGGCGTCGAGCGCGATCAGCGCCGGCGCGGTGTCCGAGGGCGTGACCGCGACGCAGCGAGAAGCGTCGAAGATGCAGTGCTCGCGGTTCATCGACTCCGGCGTGTCGGCGTAGCAGATGTTGCCGCCCGCCCGGTAGCAGGGCCAGCCGGCGCGGTAGTACCAGCAGCGGGTGTCCTGCACCAGGTTGCCGCCCAGCGTTCCCTGGTTGCGGATCTGCGGGGTAGCGACGGTTTCGGCGGCTTCCGCGAGGATGCTGTAGCGCTCACGGATCAGCTCGTTGTCCACCACCTCGGTGAGCGGCGTCATGGCGCCGATCTCGATACCTCCGTCCGTTTCGCTGATCCCGGACAGTTCCGGGATCGCGCCGAGATCGACGACCGCTTCGGGCCGCTTCACCCGGTCCTTGAACCAGTCGAAAGTGTCCATCCCGCCGGCGAGCACCCAGGCCCTTTCGCGGTGACGGTCGAGGACTTCGAGGGCGCCGTCCAGGCTCTCGGGCTGGTACAGCTCGAAGTCGGGGATCATGTCGTGGATGACGGCCATGTTGTGGTTTCCTCCCTTTTCCGGAGCAGGTCGTACTGATCTGATCTAAGCGTTGGCGAACAGATCAGGTGTGCGCGGCCAGGAACTCGCTGTCCTGCTCGCGGCCCTCGAGCTGGTTGATGATGTGGTCGGTCATGAGCGGCAGATAGGCCACCGTGTCCTGCCCCAGCGCGTCCTGGATGGCGCACAGGAGGGAGGCGCAGCCGGCGCCCATCGGCGGTTCGCCGATGCCCTTGGAGCCCACCGGATTGTTCGGGTCGGGCATGTTCACCGCGTCCCACTCCATCTTGAGCGGCACGTCGAGGATCGTCGACGGCCGGGCGGTGTAGAAGCGGTTCGCGAACGGGATGCCCCACTGCGGGTCGTAGACCCATTTCTGGCCGACCGCGCAGCCGAAGCCCTGGACGGCGCCGCCGTGAAGCTGGCCACCGAGGCTCCGGGGGTTGAGGACGGTTCCGCAATCGGTGACCGCCTTGTAGTCCGTCAGCTCGATGACGCCGGTTTCCTTGTCGAGCTCGATCTCGGCGTAGGCGACGACCCAGGAGTAGACGTCGCCGGCGCGACCGTAGTTGTCCTTGGCGGCGGCCAGCAGACCGCGGCCCTTGAGGACGGCGGCGCCGCCGAGCGTGATCGGACTGAGTCCCTCGTTGAGCTCGGTGCCGTCGTACCGGCCTCCCATCTCGATCGCCTTCTCGGCGGCCTGGGCCAGGCTCAGGCCCGCCGCGCGGTTGCCGCGCCGGTAGACGCGTTCGCCGGCGACGACGTACTGCGAGGCCGAGCCGCCGTGGACCTGGGCCGCGAGCTCCTGGAGCTTCGTCTTCATGTCGGTGGCGGCGGCGTGGGTGGCGCGGGTGATCGCGTGGGTGGTCTGGCTGCCCGCCTGTACGCAGGTGTGGGGCACGCCCTTGCCGGTGTCGCCCCAGACCATGTCCACCTTCTCCCACGGCACGTCGAGCAGGTCGGCTGCGACGCGCGCGGTGTCGGAGTAGGAGTGGGTGCCGAGGTTGCCGATCCCCGTGTGGATCTCGAGCCGGCCTTCCGGTGTGATCAGCATCAGTCCGTCGAAGCCGCTCGAACCGGCGGTGTAGGTCGAACTCGCGAGGCCGACGCCGGTGATCTTCGAGCCGTTCATCTGCCCGCTGCGGGCCCTGGCGTCTTCCCAGTCGACCATCTCGGCCAGCCGGTCCCAGGCCTCGGCTACGTAGGCGGTGGTCACGTTGCGACCTTCGGCCTCGCCGAACTTGGCGCCGTTCTTCGCGATGTTGATCTGCCGGATCGTCAGGCGGTCGACTCCCAGGTGATCGGCGGCGCGGTCGAGCAGGGGCTCGACCATGGCCGACATCTGTACGCCGCCCGGCGCCCGCTGCGGGGCCCGCGGGGGGGTGTTCGTCGCGATGGAGAGGCCGCGGTGGCGCATGCTCTCGGGCTGGTAGGTGAGGGACACCATGTTGCCTGAGGTGCCCATGTCGCTTTGACGACCGTACGGACCGTTGTCCTGGATCACCGCCCAGTCGAAGGCGGAGATGCGGCCGTCCTTCTTGAAGCCGATCTTCGCCCAACCCTGGAAACCCGGCCGGGCCCGGCCGATGTAGTTCTCCTCGTAGCGGGTGACCCGATGCATGACCGGCTTGCCGGTCTTCTTCGCCAGGTAGACCGGCACGGCCATGTTGCTGGTTCCGACGATCTTGCTGCCGAAACCGCCGCCGGTGTACTCGGCGTGGACGATCAGGTTCTGGGGCGGCACGCCGACCGTGCCCTGGCCCGCGAGCAGCGTGAAGGCGACACTCTGGGTCGAGGGGTAGAGGTGGCAGGTGTCGCCGTCCCAGTGGGCCATGCAGCTTCGCGGCTCCATCGGATGGTGGGTGACCGACTGGAAGAAGAGCGGCTCGTCGATGATGTAGTCGGCGTCGGCGAAGCCCTTCTCAAGGTCGCCGTTCGTCCACTCGTCCTGGAACACGCCCTCGGGCATCCTGCCCTTCTCGCCGTTCGAGCCCCTCGCGGTAGCCAGGTCCTCGGCCGTCCACTCCACGCGCTGGACGACGGTCTCGACGCCCGTGTCGGTGCGCTGGCGGACGATGCTGTTGCCGTCGGGCAGCGAGTTGGCGCCTCCCGGAGCGATCGAATCCAGGGGATCCAGCGCGAACGGCAGCGGCTCGAAGTCCACCCTGATCTTCTCGATCGCGTCGGCGGCGATCTTCTCGGTGACGGCGGCGACGGCCAGGACGGGCTCGCCCTCGTACTTCGGATGGTTCGTCAGGGAGCGCTCATCCAGCGGCCCCGCTTCGCCCATGTACTCGGCGAGGTCGTCCGCGGTGAGAACCGCCTCGACGCCCTCCATCGCCAGCGCGGCGGAGGCGTCGATGTTTCGCACCCGCGCGTGGGGCATCGGTGACAGCAACTGCTTGGCGAACAGCATGCCCTCGGCGCGCCAGTCTTCGGCGTACTTGGCGCGTCCGGTGATCTTCTCGATCAGATCGGGTGGAGCGTAGTCGGTGCCGACAAGGGTCTTGGCCATGCTTTACTCCTCAGCTCAGGGTGGCGCGTGCGTTCTCAAGCGCGCGTTCGGCCGTGTTCAGGATCTTGTTGTAGTCCCCGCAACGGCAGATGTGGCCGGCTAGCCACTTCTGCGCGTCCGCGCGGGTCGCGTTGGGGTTGGCCTTGACCAGGCCCGCCATGCTCATGATGAAGCCCGGCGCGCAGAACGCGCACTGGAAGCCCATCTCGTCGAGCACCGCCTGCTGGACCGGGTGGAGAACACCGTCCTGCTCGAGCCCTTCGACCGTTGTCACTTCGCGACCGCGGACCTGGTGCACCAGGATCGAGCAGCCGTAGTGGGGAACGTCGTCGATCAGCACGGTGCAGGCGCCGCACTCGGCGCGGTCGCAACCGAGCTTGGTGCCGGTCAGGTCCAGCCCGTAGCGCAGCACCATGGCCAGCGTGTCCATCGGCTCGACTTCCAGTTCGTGGGTCTCGCCGTTCACCCGCAACTCGATCGTGCGGGCCACCGGTTCCGTGGCGGCGCGCAGCACATCGGGCTGCAGCAGATTGCCGCCCGCCACCGAGACGGCGGCGCCGGTGGCGACGGAACCCTGGATGAAGGTCCGTCGGGTGACGTTCGAGGGGCCGGAGCCGTCGCCGTCCTCCTCGAGCTCCTGGGGGTCCTGCTGAAGTTCCTCGAGCAGGTCGTCCTGCAGGAAGGTGTCTTCTCTCAACTCATCCATGGTCTCCAACCTCCGTTGGGGGAGTCATGCCGGTGCGTTGCCTGAGGCGGGCTGTCGTCAGCTTGTGCGGTCAGGAGCATACATCATCGTTTTCAGTGAAGTTGCGGTGCGCTCGAGCTTCAGATCCGGCCCCCGATGATCACGTCGAGGACGTAGGGGCCGCCGGTCGCGAAGGCCTCCCGCAGCGCCTCCTCGACATCCGCCGGGTCCTCGATCTTCCGCCCGGGAACGCCCATTCCCGCGGCCATCTCGACGAAGTCGAGCTCCGGCTCGGTCAGGTTCATGTGGGGATAGGGCCGGTCCGCCGGAATGCCGAAACGTTCCCGGTAGATGTCCATGTTGATCTTCAGGATCTTGTACTCGCGGTTGTGCAGGATCAGGAAGACGATCGGCATGTCGTAGTGGGCGGCGGTCCAGAGCGCCTGGATCGAGTACATGGCCGAGCCATCGCCCGAGAAGACGATGACGGGGCGCTCGGGGTGGGCGAGCGAAGCGCCAATGCCGCCGACCAGTCCCTGGCCGATGCCGCCGCCGCGGGTGCCGCAGTAGCGGTCGGGATCGTCGACGGGCAGGAAGCCGAGCAGATCGCCGCCCGCGGTGATCGACTCGTTGACGATCACGGCGTCGTCGGGAACCGCCCTGGCGACCTCGGACATTAACCGTGCGGGCGACATGGGCGCGTCGTCGAAGTGGGCCTCGAGCCGCTTCTGGCGCGCTGCCTGGGCGCCTTCACTGGCAGTCCGCAGCTTGGTCATCCGCTCGGCGGCGGCGGTCCGGAAGCCGGAGTCCGCGGACTCTTCGAGCGCTGCCCGCAGGACCGCGAGCCCAGCCCGCGGGTCGGCGAGCATCCCCACCTCGACCGCGAAGTTGAAGGCGAGGCGTCCCGGCGCGTCCTCGATCTGGAGCACCGTGGTCTCGGCACCGAACGGCGAGTCCGGATCGAACCAGACCTCCTCGAAGAACGAGCCGCCGACCAGCAGGACGACGTCGGCGCCGCCGAGTGCGTGCTGAATGCCGGCGTGGTTGAGCGGCATGCGCGGCCGGAAACAGGGGTGGCTCTGCGGAAAGTTCAGGCGTTGCATCAACCCTTCCGGGTAGACCCCCGCGCCGAGGAACTCGGCCAGGGCCACGAGTTCCTGCTGGCCGCCGCTCCGGGCCACGCCGTCTCCGATCACGATCGCCGGCTGGCGCGCCTGGCTCAGCACGCCGGCCATGCTGGCGACCGCTGCCGCTTCCGGTTGCGGCGCCCGGTAGAGCTCCCCGAGCGGCCGTACCGGTTCCGCGGTCTCTTCCTCCAGCACGTTCAGCGGCAGGGCAACGAACACGGGTCCGGCGGGTGGATCGTGCGCGACCTTGAAGGCCCGGTGGAGGATCGGCGCGAACTCGTCGGCGCGTTCGACCTGGACGCTCCACTTGACCAGTGGTTCGGCCATCGCCACCAGGTCGTGTCCGAGCAGAGGCTCGCGGAGCCGCGAGCGCGTGTCCTGCTGGCCGGCGGTGATCACCATCGGCGTGTTCGCCTCCCAGGCGTTGTAGAGCATGCCGAGGGCGTTGCCGAGTCCCGGCGCCACGTGCAGGTTGACGACTCCGGTGACCCCGGTCGACTGGGCGTAGTAGTGAGCGGCGCCCAGGGCCACGGACTCGTGCAGGGCGAGGACGTAGCGCAGATCCGGGTGGTCCCCGAGCCGGTCCATCAGGGGGCTCTCGGTCGTACCTGGATTGCCGAAGAGAAACGGAATGCCGTACTCGGTCAGTGCGTCGAGCAGGACGTCTCCGCCGCGTTGAGGACTGTGCTTGGGACGGATCGCGGGCAGGCTCATGGGCGTGGAGGGTAGCAGGAGCAACCGGCGGTTCCCCGTCGGCCGCGTCGACGTGGCCGGAGGTCCCGTTCCGGTGTTACGGTTAGCTTCTTCCGGGCCCTTCCTGGGCTTCCACAGAGAGCGGGAGGGAGATGACGGCAATGGCGAGCGGCGAGACAATCAACGAGGCACTGGAGCGGCAGACCGAGGCGGCAGCGGCGTTCATGGGTGCCGGTCGCTTCGAGGGCATCAGGCGGCTCCACACCGCGCGCGAGGTGGCGTCGCAGCAGGGCACGATTCCGCAGGACTACACGGTTGCGCGCGACGCCGCGGTGGCCTTCCACGCGCGCCTGCGGGAGTTGTTCGACCAGAAGAAGTCGATCACGAGCTTCGGCCCGTACTCGCCGGGCCAGGCGGTGGCGATGAAGCGGCGGGGGATCGAGGGCATCTACATTGGTGGCTGGGCGACGTCGGCCAAGGGCTCGATCACCGAGGATCCGGGACCGGATCTCGCCAGCTATCCGTTGAGTCAGGTGCCGGACGAGGCGGCCGTGGTCGTACGCGCGCTGCTCACCGCCGACAAGAACCAGACTTTCGTCCGTTCGCGGATGAATGAAGCCGAGCAGCGGGCGAACCCCGCGACCGACTTCCGGCCGTTCATCATCGCGGACGCGGACACGGGCCACGGCGGCGAACAGCACGTGCGCAACCTGATCCGCCGGTTTGTCGAAGTGGGAGTGCCCGGCTACCACATCGAGGACCAGAAGCCCGGAGTCAAGAAGTGCGGTCATCAGGCGGGCAAGGTCCTGGTGGCGCAGGACGAACAGAACAAGCGGCTCAACGCGGCCCGCTTCCAGCTGGATGTGATGGGCGTGCCGGGACTCATCGTCGGCCGTACGGATTCGGAGGCCGCGACCTTCCTCGATGGCAACGGCGACGAACGGGACCAGGCCTTCATTCTGGGGGCGACGAACCTCGATCTGCCGAGCTGCAAGACGGCGACCCTGGCGATCCTGCGGCGGCTGAACGCCTTGGGCGCGGAGGAGGTCCGCGGCCACGAGCTCTACGACATCTCGGAGGCTGCCTATCACCGGGCGGACGTCTGGCTGGACGGGGCCGGCGTGTATGAGCGACTCGAGTCCGCCTACCGGAAGGCGGTCGAAGGCGGTGGAACGGACATGGAGGCCGTACTCGACGAGACGATGGCCCGGTTTCTCGACGCCTGGCAGCTGGAAGCGAGACTCAAGACCTACCCGCAGGCGGTGGCGGAAGTGATCGCGTTCCGGGAAGAGGAGGGCGCCGTCTTCGACTTCACGGTGGAGGAGTGGCTGGAGTTCGCCCACTCCGTGTCGGTCGAAGAGGCGGCGGCCAGGGCGCGCAAGATGGGCATCAACCTGGTCTGGGACGCCGAGATGGCGCGGACCCCCGAGGGCTACTACCAGATACAGGGCGGCATCGAGTATGCGATTTCCCGTTCCCTGCACGCGGCGCCCTACGCCGACCTGATCTGGATGGAGACGGCGACCGCGAATCTCGCCGATGCCCGGCGGTTCGCCGAGGCGATCCACGCCGTGTATCCGGATCAGTTGCTGGCTTACAACCTGTCGCCGTCCTTCAACTGGGACACGACCGGCATGTCCGACGAGCAGATGAAGAAGTTCCCCGAGGAGCTCGGGAAGCTCGGCTTCGTGTTCAACTTCATCACCTACGGCGGCCACCAGGTCGACGGACTGGCGGCCGAGGACTTCGCCACCGCCCTGCGCGAGGACGGCATGCTCGCCCTTGCTCGGCTGCAGCGGAAGCTGCGCCTGGTCGGGTCGCCCTATCGGACGCCGCAGGCTCTCGTCGGCGGTGCGCGGCTCGACGGCGGGCTCTCGGCCGCGACCGGCCATACGGCAACGACCAAGGCAATGGGCAAGGGGTCAACCCATGTCCAGCACCTGGCGCAGACCGAAGTGCCGCCGCGGTTGCTCGAGGAGTGGCTCGAACTCTGGCGCGGCAAGTACGACGTGGACGAGAGCTTGCGCGTGGAACTCCGGCCCCACGTCGCCGGCTCCGAGCTCCTCGAGCTCAACGTTCTTGCGCAGAACGGACGCGAGGAATCGAAGGCCGCGAATGTCGTCTTCGCGCCCATCCGCGACCGTCGGGAGCGGATGATCCTCTCGGTGCGCGATCAGAACACCTTCGACACCGACCTGAGGCGACGTCGTCTCATGGCCGTGATGCACGTGTTCCTGATTCATCGGTACGGCGCGGTATGGGTGCACTACGTGAGTCCGACGGACGACAACCAGCACCAGACCCGGCGCATGATCGAGTTGGGGATCTTCGAGAGTGCGAACACCGAGGTCGGCGAGATCATCGTGGCGGCGGTGAACCGTGAGCGGGTCCGCCAACTGGCGGATCCGGACCGCGAGTCGCTGACGGCATTGATCGAGAAGACGGAGTCGGTGCCGGTACGGGCCGCTTCGTGACCCGGATCTGGTCGTCCAGCGGTAACCGCGTCGCGATCGCGACCGGGGGGCTGGCGGCGGTCCTCTCGATTCACACGCTTCAGGCGCAGGGTCCGCGGGAGGATCCGGCGGAAGAGTTGCCGTCCATCTCCGAAACCACCCGCAGCTTCGAGCATCTCCCCGGCTTTCTCGACCTCTATTGGGATAGCCGGGGCGGCAGGCTCTTCCTGCGGGTCGAAGCGTTCGACGCCGACCTGCTCTACATCCAGTCGCTGTCGGCGGGCCTGGGATCGAACGACATCGGACTCGACCGGGGTCAGCTCGGGCGCACCCACCTGGCCCGTTTCGAACGGGTCGGCCCGAACGTGCTGCTGGTTCACCAGAACACGCGCTACCGGGCGCTCAGCGACAACGAGGACGAGCGCCGCGCGGTGGCGGATGCCTTCGCCCGTTCAGTGCTTTGGGGCTTCAAAGTGGAGGCCGAGGGCGAGGACGGTTCCGTGCTGGTCGATGCGACGGACTTCGTGCTCCGGGATGCGCACGGCGTGGCGGCGCGGCTCCACCAGCGCGGGCAGGGAAGCTACCAATTGGACGCGTCGCGGTCGGCGATTCACCGTCCCCGCGTGGCCGCCTTTCCGCGCAACTCGGAGCTCGAGGGCACGCAGACCTTCGTGCTGCGTGGGTCCGACCGCGGTCCGGGAAGTTGGGTGAGCCAGGTCGCGCCTTCGCCCGAGGCCGTGACGTTGCGTATCCGTCACTCCTTCGTCGCGCTTCCCGAACCCGGGTACGCGCCCCGGCGCGCCGATCCCCGTTCCGGCTTCAACACGACGAGCTACTTCGACTACGCAACCCCGATCGATCAGCCGCTCGAGGCCGTCTTCATCGACCGGCACCGGCTCGAGAAGCGCGATCCGACCGCGGAGCGAAGCGAACCGGTCGAACCGATCGTCTACTACCTCGACCGGGGCGCGCCGGAGCCGATCCGCTCCGCGCTGCTCGACGGCGCCCGCTGGTGGAACGAGGCGTTCGAGGCCGCGGGCTACATCGACGCGTTCCGGGTCGAGCTCCTGCCGGAGGGCGCCGACCTGCTCGACGTCCGCTACAACGTGATCCAGTGGGTTCACCGGTCGACCCGCGGATGGTCCTACGGTGGCGGGGTCACCGATCCGCGCACCGGCGAGATCATCAAGGGCCACGTGACGCTCGGTTCCCTGCGGGTGCGGCAGGACTTCCTGATCGCCCAGGGTCTGCTGTCGCCCTATGAGCACGAGGACTCCTCCACCGACGTCCTCACGGAGATGGCGCTTGCCCGGCTGCGCCAGCTCTCCGCTCACGAGGTCGGCCACACGATCGGCCTGATGCACAACTTCGCCTCCAGCGTCGACGGACCGGACGGCCGCGAGTCGGTCATGGACTACCCGCATCCGCTGGCCACGTTGCGCGATGACGGCACGATCGACCTGAGCGCCGCCTACGACATCGGCGTCGGCGAATGGGACAAGCGGACAGTCCTTTACGGCTACGCCGACTTCCCCGACGGTGCGGACGAGGCGGCCGAGCTCGACGCCATCCTGCAGGGCACGATCGACGCGGGCCTCCACTACATCAGCGACGAGGACGCGCGGCCGGTGGGCGGCGCTCATCCCCTGGCCCACCTCTGGGACAACGGCCGTTCGGCGGCGGATGAGCTGCGGCGCCTCCTGTCGGTGCGGCGGGCCGCGCTCGAGCGATTCTCTGAGCGGAGCCTCCGGTTCGGCGCACCGATGTCGGAACTGGAGGACGTGTTGACGCCCCTCTACCTGCTGCATCGCTACCAGGTCGAGGCGGCGGCGAAGATCGTCGGCGGCGTCGACTACAGCTACGCGGTGCGGGGCGACGGCAGGGCGCCGGTGTCGCTGCTGCCGCCGGCGATGCAACTCGACGCACTCGACGCGCTGCTACGGACGGTCGATCCGGCGGAACTCACGCTGCCGCAGCGGATACTCGACCTGATTCCGCCGCCCCCTCCGGGCCGCAGCCGGGGCCGGGAGCACCTGCCGTCCCGGGCCGGTCTGACCTTCGATCCGGTCGGCGCGGCCGAGATGGCGGCCGATCTCACCTTCGCCATGGTGTTCGATGGCGAGCGGGCGGCCCGTCTGGTCGACCATCATGCCCGGGCGGCGGAACAGCCGGCTCTCGGCGCCGTGATCGATCGGGTGCTGGACGTGACCTGGCGTGCCGACCCGTCGCCGGGCCTTGCTGGAGAAGTGGGCCGGGCGGTCGACTTCGCTGCCCTGCGGCGGCTGATGGCGCTGGCGGCGGGCGTCCCGGTCAGCGCGCCGCCGAACTTCGACTGGCCGGTCGTGCCGGCGCGGTCGGGATCGTTCCAGGTGCGCGCCGCGGCGACTTCGTCGCTCACGGATCTTTACCAGTGGCTGGTAGCGAACCCCGGGGCACAGGGTTCGTCGGAGTGGGACCACCGGACGTACGCCGTACGGTTGATCCACCGTTTCCTGGAAGACCCGGGCTCGGTCGAACTCCCCGCGCCGCTGCGGGCCCCGGACGGCTCGCCGATCGGCTCGCACATCGGCTGCGGCGTGGGCATGGGCGGCGCGCACCTCCCGCCCTTCTCGCTGCCGCGATGAGCGGTCATCCGTCCGCGTCGCTCCGGCTGCCCGAGGCTGTTTCCGGGCTCTACGGCGCCGGTGCGGTTGCCGAGCTTGTAGGTCTCCGGCGAGCGCTCCACGCCGATCCCGAACTCTCGCTCCAGGAAGAGCGTACGTCTGCCCGCCTTGAGCGGAAGCTGGACGAACTCGGCGTAGACGACGTGACGCGGGTGGCCGGCACCGGCGTCGTGGGGCGCATACCCGGTCGCGACCGGAAGGCGCCTCCGGTCGCGGTCCGTGGCGACATCGACGCGCTGCCGATTCAGGAAGACACCGGCCTGCCGTTCGCGTCGCGCAACGACGGCGTGATGCACGCCTGCGGCCATGACGTGCACGCCTCGTGGACGGTCGCCGCCGCCCGCCTGCTTCGCGACGAGCCGGCGGCGGGCGACGTGCTGATCGTGCTGCAGCCTGCGGAAGAGACCGGCGAAGGAGCGACGGCCATCCTGTCGACCGGCGTCCTGGACGAGGTGGGCGCGATCTTCGGCGCCCACGTCGACCTCACCTTCGAAATCGGCCAGGCGATGATCCAGCCCGGCGCCGTGGGCGCCGCCGCCGACCGCTTCGAGGTCGAGCTCCGGGGCAAGGGGGCCCACGGCGCAAGGCCCCACCAGGGCCTGGACCCGATCGTCGGCGCGGCCCAGGTCGTATCCGCCCTGCAGACGGTCGTCTCCCGGCGGATGCCGCCCGATCAGCCGGCGGTTGTCACCGTCGGCGCCATCGAGGCGGGTACGGCGCACAACGTGATTCCCGACCGTGCCGTCCTCAAGGGCACGATGCGGTCGCTCGACCCGGCGATCCGGAAGTTGCTGGCGGACGAGGTGCGGCACGTGGCGGAGTCCGTCGCCGCGGCCTGCCGGCTCGAGGCCCGGGTGCGAATGCTCCAGGGAACGCCGGCGGTGCTGAACGACAGGCGAGCGGCCGCCTGGGCGAGTGACGCCGCGGCGACGGTGATTGGCGCCGAGTCGGTCAAGCCGCTGCCAGCCGCCAACATGGGCGGGGAGGACTTCGCCTTCTACCTGGAGCGGATCCCGGGCTGCTTCATCCGGGTCGGCGCTCGACACCCTGGTGACCCGGTGGTCGGCGCCCACACGCCGTACTTCGCGCCGGCCGAGGAGGCGATCTTCGTCGGTGGGGCACTGCTGGCGGCTGCGGCGCGTCGCGCTTCGGCGGAGCTCGCGGGTGCTTCCGGCCCCTGAAACGTTCCGGCCCCTAGAACGCGAAGACCAGGCCGGCGCTGACCAGGCCCTGGACCAGGTCGTCGCGTTCGGCTCCGTAGCAGCAGCCATGGCAGCACGCGTCCTCGTCGCTGGTGTTGGTCACCAGCAGGCGTGCGTCCAGCCGAAAGCCGACGTGGTCAGTGAAGAAGATCTTCACGCCACCGCCGAGACCTACGGAGAAGTGGCTTTCGGACTCCGGCAGAAAGTCGCTGTTCGGCGCGAGCCGGGTGAGACCGGCGCTGAACGACGCGAAGGGCCGTACCTGACCCATTGACGCGGTCCACGAGACGCCGGCCTGGTAGTAGTTGACGTCGATCCCGCCGAGATGCGTTGCGCCGAGGAAGGGGCCCTCGTCCAGTCCGAAGCCGGTCTCCTGCTCGTTGAGGAACAGCTCGAGGTGGAGATTCCGCCGGATCGGGAATCCGATGACGACGCCGTCCACCCTGGCGTCGTCGATCTCCAGATCGAGTCTTCCGAACTCGTAGTCGTCGATCTCGAAGCTGCCGAGGAAACTGTGTCCGTAGTACGGAGAAATCTCGAAGCGTTCCCTCTGCGCGGCGGCCGGTGACGACGTCGCTGCCGCGACCACGATCGGCAGTGCCGCAAGGCCCAGCGTCCTGATCAGGTGACGGCTGCGGTGTTCAAGGCGTCGAACTCGCGTCATGGTCGTCGATCCTCCATGGGGCGAACGACGAGGTTGCAAGTTCCGGGCCGGCGCTGCGTTATGGACCGGCGCTGCGCTATGGAAACAGGGGCGGAGCGGCCGGTATCGGTCCACTGGGGAGGTAGTCAGTCGACGTCACACGAGGAGGAGCGGACCGCTCTGCCCCTGTCCCCGGTTTACGCAACCGGGGCGGACAGGGTTTCGGGTGAGGCGCGCTAGCCGCGCGTGGTGTCCCGGTCCGGGTGCCGCATCGCGGTGATGTTGAACCCGGCGTCCACGAAGTGAATGCCGCCGGTGGTTCCGGCGCTCAGGTCGGACAGCAGGTAGGCGGCCGTGGCGCCGACGTCGTCGACGGTGATGTTGCGGCCGAGCGGGGCCCGTTCCGGCATGACCTTCAGCATGCCGCGCATCCCCGAGACGCCGGAAGCGGCGAGCGTCCTCACCGGGCCGGCGGATATGCCGTGAACGCGGATGTTCTTCGGGCCCAGATCGACGGCGAGATAGCGGATCGAGGCCTCGAGCGCCGCCTTGGCGATGCCCATCACGTTGTAGTTCGGGGTCGCCTTCGTGGCGCCGTAGTAGGTCATCGCGATGATGCTGCCGCCCGCGCTCATCAAGGGTTCGGCGGCCCGGGCGAGCGCGATCAGGGAGTAGCAGCTGATGTCGAGCGCGGTGACGAAGCCGCTGCGCGACGTGTCGACGGTGCGCCCCAGGAGGTCCTCTCGGTTGGCGTAGGCGACGGAGTGGACCAGGAAGTCCAGGCGTCCCCAACGCTCGCGCAGCCCGGCGAAGACGGCGTCGATCTGGTCGTCGTCGGTGACGTCGAGCGGTTCGACGATGGTAGAGCCCACGTTCTCGGCGAGAGGCCGCACGCGCCGTTCGAGGGCGTCGCCCTGGAACGTGAAGGCGAGTTCGGCGCCCTCGTCGTGGGCCCGCCGGGCGATGCCCCAGGCGAGGGAGCGCTTGTTCGCGACGCCGACGATCAGGCCGCGCCGGTCGGCGAGCAGTCCCTTCGACCTGGCGTCGGGTGTCGCCTCGGACGGGAGATCACCGGGCGTTGATTCGGGCGGAGTCACGGGCGCCGGGATTGTAGCGCTCCGCGGCGCAAGCCCCTAGACTGATCGCGGCGCATGGTCTCTCTGCTCGGCATCGTGCTCGTGGTCGGCGCGACGCTCTGCTTCTCGCTGTTCGACCTGCTGCGCAAGAAGCTCACCGGTCGCCTGAGCGACGCCTTCCTGGTGATGGTCCTGGCGCTCGGCGCCGTGCCCCTCTACGGAATCTGGGTGGCGCTGCAACCGCCGGTTGCCGTGAGTGCCGCGTACGTGTGGCCGGGTCTGGCCTCCGTCGCGTGCAATCTGGGCGCGAACTATGGCTTCCTGCGCTCCGTGCGCCTCTCAGGGCTGAGCGCGGTGATTCCGTTGCTCTCGCTGACGCCGGTGTTCACGTCGCTGCTCGCGATTCCGTTGCTTGGCGAGTTGCCGGGCGCCCGGGAGTGGCTCGGCATCGCGATGGTCGTGTTCGGTGCTCTCGCTCTCCAGTTGGGCGAGCGGACCGGAGAGCGTCGCCGGCCATGGAGACTGAGCGCGGGTGCGTGGTGGATGATCCTGGTCGCCTTCCTCTGGGCATCGGCGCTGCCGCTCGACAAGCTGGCGACCGAAGCCTCGAACGCGGCCTTCCACGGCCTGGTCCTGCACCTCGGCGTCGGGCTGTCCGTGCTGACGCTCGCCCTTCGGGGCCTGCGCGAGGCGCCGGGGCTGCGCGGTCGCGGGGACGTTCGCGCGGGCGCCGGCACCTGGGCTCTGCTGCTGACCGCCGTCGTCCTCGGCGCGGCGGCGCAGGGACTCCAGTTGCTGGCGCTTCAGCATGCCTGGGTCGGTTTTGTCGAGACGGTGAAGCGGGGCATCGGTTCCTCGCTGGCGCTGGTGCTCGGTCGCGTCTTCTTCGCCGAGCCGCTCACGCTGCGCAAGGTGTTGACGGTGGCCGTGATTGCGGCGGGCGTCGCCGTGATGCTCTGGTAGGTTGACGGTCGATGGCCAGCGGTTTCCCGGTCGGTCTTCGGCCCCGCCTGGCACTCGCCCTGAGCCTCCTGGCGATCGGGTCCGGTGGCGCGGTCGCCCAGGACTCGCGCCTGTCCGAAATCGAGTTGCCCGACGGCTTCTCGATCGGCTTCTTTGCCGAGAACGTCACGGGCGCGCGGTCGCTCGCCCAGAGTCCCGCCGGCACGGTCTTCGTCGGCACGCGGCAGGCGGGCCTTGTCCATGCGCTGGTCGACGAGGACGGCGACGGCGCCGCTGACGCGCGCTATCGGATCGCATCGGGTCTGAACTCGCCGAACGGTGTGGCCTTCCGTAACGGAAGCCTCTACGTCGCCGAGATCAGCCGGATTCTCCGGTACGACGACATCGAGAACCGGCTGGAGTCGCCTCCACAGCCGGTCGTGGTCACGGACCGGCTTCCGACCGACACGCACCACGGTTGGAAGTTCATTCGCTTCGGGCCGGACGGCCGGCTCTACGTACCGGTGGGCGCGCCGTGCAACATCTGCAACGAGGCCGACCCGTACAACGCGATCCTGCGGATGGCCGCCGACGGCAGCTACCAGATCGTGGCTCGGGGCGTCAGGAACACCGTCGGCTTCGACTGGCATCCCGTAACGCGACGGCTGTGGTTCACGGACAACGGCCGCGACTGGCTGGGCGACAACAGTCCACCGGACGAGTTGAACGTGCTGACGTCGAACGGCCAGCACTTCGGTTACCCCTTCTGCCACGGTCGAGAGGTTTCCGATCCGGAGTTCGGTTCGCTCCGTTCCTGCTCCGAGTTCCGGCCGCCGGTTCAGGAACTCGGACCGCACGTGGCGGCGCTGGGCATGCGCTTCTATGCGGGAGAGATGTTCCCTGAGCGCTACCGCGGTCAGATCTTCATCGCCGAGCACGGTTCCTGGAACCGCACCGATCCGATCGGCTACCGCGTCATGGTGGTTCGTCTGGGCGACGGCGGCCAGGCGGCCGGGTACGAGGAGTTCGCCACGGGATGGCTTCAGGGCGCGACGGCCTGGGGCCGTCCGGTCGACGTGATGGTGCGCAAGGATGGTTCGCTGCTGGTGTCCGACGATCGGCGGGGAGCCGTCTACCGCATCGTCCATGAGTCCGGTAGCAGTGGGGATCCCGGGCCCGAACCACCGCCGCCAGACCCCGAGCCGGATCCTGACCCCGGGCCCGAACCACCGCCCCCCCAACCGGACGGTCCGTGCGTGGCGAGCGTGGAGACTCTCTGCCTGCACGGCGACCGCTATGAGGTGCGTGTCGAGTGGTGGACGGGCGACGGTGAGACCGGTTCGGCCCAGGTCGTGCCGGAAGCGACGGACGACTCCGGCCTGTTCCGATTCTTCGAAGCGGACAACTGGGAGATCCTGGTCAAGGTCCTGGACGGCTGCGAGGCCAACGGTCACTACTGGGTGTACGGCGCTTCGACGACGACGCTGGGCTACGTGATCCGCGTCAGGGATACGGCGACGGGTGACGTCCGGGAGTACCGGAACGAGCCCGGGCAGTCGGCGGCCGCGATCACGGACGCCAGGGCGTTTCCCAGTAGTTGCCCGTAGCGATACTCTCGTCGCTTCCAGGCTCCCGGTACTCGGCTACGGGACGCGCAGTTCAATCACATCAGGAGTTACAGCATGCTCCGTTCCCCGCTGTCCGGGTCGCGACCCCGGCTCTCTTCACGTGACACCGTGCATCGCGTCTGCGCCTTCCTCATGTCCGCGGCTTTCGTGGCCGGGACGGTAGCGGCCGCCGACGAACTCCGTCTGGACGCGATCGAGCTGCCGGCCGGTTTCTCGATCGATGTCTTCGCCGCGGAGATCGACGTCGCACGCTCGCTGGCCCAGAGCCCCTCCGGCACCGTCTTCGTCGGCACCGGACGGAGGGGCGGCGGAGTCGTCCACGCCGTCGTCGACCGGGACGGCGACGGCAGGGCCGACGATGGCTATCGCATCGGCGCCGACCTGAACTGGCCGAACGGCGTCGCCTTCCACGACGGCGACCTCTACGTCGCGGAGATCAGCCGGGTGCTCCGTTTCGAGGAGATCGAGAGCCGGCTCGATTCGCCGCCCGCGCCGGTCGTGGTCACCGCCGACCTGCCGGAGGAGACTCATCACGGCTGGAAGTTCATCCGCTTCGGTCCCGACGGGCAGCTCTACGTGCCGGTGGGCGCCCCGTGCAACATCTGCGACGAAGGGGATCCCTTCGCGACGATCCTCCGACTGGACCAGACCGGCGACTACGAGGTCGTTGCCCGCGGCGTGCGCAACACGGTCGGGTTCGACTGGCGCCCGGGCACGAGCGAACTGTGGTTCACCGACAACGGCCGCGACATGATGGGCGACGACATTCCGCCCGACGAGCTGAACGTGCTGACGGAGGACGGCCAGCACTTCGGCTACCCGTACTGTCACGGCCAGGACATCCCGGACCCGGAGTTCGGCGACGAGCGTCCCTGTGGTGAGCTCGTGCCGCCGGCTATCGACCTCGACCCCCACGTAGCGGCGGTTGGCATGCGTTTCTACCAGGGCGATGCCTTTCCCGAGCGCTACCGCGGGCAGATCTTCATCGCCGAGCACGGTTCCTGGAACCGCAGCAACAAGATCGGCTACCGGGTCATGGTGGTTCACGTCGACCGGGACGGCCGGGCCACGGAGTACGAGGAGTTCGCCATCGGCTGGCTCCAGGGCGAAGACTCGTGGGGGCGGCCGGTCGACGTGATGGAGCGGGCCGACGGGTCGCTCCTCGTGTCGGACGACCAGCGAGGCGTGATCTACCGCATCGTCTACAACGGCGCCGCGTCGGCTGCCGCCGGAGAGTAGGGACGTGCCGGCGATCGATCCGGCGATTGTCGAAGCGGCGCGTGGGCGGTACGACGCTGCCCGCGCGGCAGGTCTCAGCCTCGACATGACCCGCGGCAAGCCGTCGCCGGAGCAGCTCGCCCGGTCCCATGGGCTCCTGCGGGCCGTTGACCGTGAGGACGACCCGGCCGCCGACGGCACGGACTGCCGCAACTACGGCGGCGACCCGCGCGGCCTGCCGGAGATACGGGCGATCTTCGGCGAGATCCTCGAGGTCGATCCGGACCTGGTCTTCGTCGGCGGCAACGCGAGCCTGCAGTGGATGCACGACCTTGTTGTCCAGGCGATGCTGGTCGGCGTGCCGGGCGGCGATCCGTGGGGCGGTCCCAAGCGCTCGACGCCGGTGAAGTTCCTCTGCCCCTGTCCCGGCTACGACCGTCACTTCTCCGTGCTGGAGCGCTACGGCATCGAGATGCTGCCGATCGGGATGGGTGAAGACGGCCCGGACGTCGACGAGATCGCACGTCTTGCCGGCGAGGACCGGAACGTCAAGGGGATGTTCTGCGTGCCCCGCTACAGCAATCCGACCGGCGTTACCTACTCGGACGACGTGGTCGAGGCGATCGCCGCGATGCCGGCCGCGGCGCCCGACTTCCGCGTCATCTGGGACGACGCCTATGCCTTGCACGCCTTCGAGGGGGAGCCGGATCGGCTGGCCAACCTGTACGACCGTTGCGTCGCTCATGGCCACGAGGACCGACCGTTCATCGTCACCTCGTTCTCGAAGGTCACCTTCGGCGGCGCCGGTCTGGCCGCGGTGGCCGCGAGCCCCGGGAACGGCGACTGGATCCGGAGTTTCCGTTCGATCCAGACGATCGGACCGAACAAGCTGAACCAGCTCGCTCACGCCCGCTTCTTCGACGGCAGCCTCGCGAGTGTCCGGGAGCACATGCGAGGGCACGCGAAACTGATCCGGCCGAAGTTCGAAACCGTACTGCGCGTTCTCGACGAATCGCTGGAGGGCCTCGGCTCCCTGGAAGAGCTGGGCGTCGCGACCTGGAGCAGACCCCGGGGCGGCTACTTCGTGAGCCTGGACACGGAGCCCGGCTGCGCGCGGGCCGTGGTCGAGATGGCGGGCCGGGCGGGGGTCAAGCTGACGCCCGCGGGCGCTACGTTCCCGTACGGCGTCGACCCGCGGGACCGGAACATCCGCATCGCGCCGACGCTGCCGGGTCTTCCCGAGATCGAGACCGCGACCCGGCTGCTCGCGGACTGCATCGTTCTCGTCAGCGCCGGCGAGTAGCGGCGCGAGCGGCTAGTCGATGTAGCCGAGGCTCTTCAACTGGCGGACGTCTTCCTCGCTGAGGACGGTCCCGCTCCTCGCCTCGTACTTCGGCAGGTCCCGGTACCAGTTCACGAGACGGCGGCCGAGCGGCGGCACCAGGTCGACCGGCGGCGCGGGCAGCGGCCGCTGCTCCTGGGGGTCGGCGGTGAGATCGAAGTAGACGGTCTCCCGTTTCGAGAAGTCGTGGAGCACCTTGGCGCCGTCGACCTCCATGCTGATCTGCAGGGGGTCCTCGTAGGGTGCGCTGCGGCGCGACCTCGCCATCAGGGCGCTGTGCTTGTCACCGATGACGTAGCGAGGCCGCGCCTCGCCGGGCGGCTCGTCGCCGATGGGAACCAGGCTCCTTCCCGTGACGTCCGCCGGGGCTTCGAGCTCGAGCAGGTTGAGAACGGTCGGCAGCACGTCGACTACCCCAACCGCGGCGTCCACGCGCCGGCCTTCGGGAATCCCCGGACCAGCGAGGATCATCGGTATCCGCGCGTTGGGCCAGTGGACGTTCTTGCCGTGTCCCCAGTAGCCGTGCTCGCCCATGCTCTCGCCGTGGTCGGCCAGGAACAGGGTGAAACGGGGGCCGGCGAGAAGCTCGTCGATCGCCTCGGACAGCCGGCCGAGCCAGTGGTCGACGTAGTTCACCTCCGACTGGTAGCGCCAGCGCCGTTGCCAGCCACTGCCGCGCTGCTCGCGGGGCGGCCGCGGCGGCGTGAAGCCCGTCCGTTCCAGGTAGGGGCTGTGTGGATCGGAAAAGTGGACCCAGAGAAAGAGGGGACGCCCGCTCCGCTCTTCGTCACCGGCCCGCCTTCGCAGCCAACGCTCCGCCGTCCTTGCCAGGTCGTCGGCATGGCGCTCCATCACGCCCGCCGCATTCCGCGCTTCGGTGAAGTCCTCGTCGTAGTGGTCGAAGCCGCGGTTCAGACCGACCAGGTCGGAACGGAGCGTCCAGTTCGAGATGAACGCCGCGGCTTCGTAGCCGGCCTCGCCCAGAATCTCGGCGAGGACGGGAATGTCGCCTCGCATCTGCTGGGCATTCCGCCGCGCCCCGTGGGTCGGCGGGTAGAGGGAGGTGAAGATCGAGGCGAAGGCCGGACCTGTCTTCCCGATCGTCGTGTGCGCGTCCTCGAACAGCACGCCTTCGGCGGCGAGGGCGTCGATCGTCGGCGTCGTGGCGGTTTCGCCGCCATAGGCCCCGAGCGCGTCGGCGCGCAGGGTGTCCACGGAGAGCAGGACGAGGTGCGGCTCGGCCGCGGGCAGCGGCGTGCAGACCGCGGCCGCCAGCGCCGCGGCGAAGAGGAGGCGGCGTGGTCCGGCCAAGGTCACGCCGACACGGCCCCGAAAGCGATTGCCTCCTCCTGCGTATCGATATCGCGGGCCAGGGACATCGCGTCGAGGACCGGCATCCGGACCTTGCGGTCGGGATGCCTGCGCCGGTGGCGTCGCTTGATGAACATGCGGCGCAGTGCGAGTTCAAGTTCGGACTGCTGGATCACCTTCTCCTTGAGGCGCCGCGCCGCGCGCGTGCCCGATAGCAGTGTGTCCCAGGTGAAGGTTGGCAGCCGGAGGTTCAGAAGATGGATGAAGTCCTGAACGAGCATGATCCAGAGCAGGCGTCGCGCCATGTAGGCGTTGCGATAGAGGATCGGCCGGTTGCGCGTCCGGTAGCCGAGGTCCATCAGCCGGTAGATGAACTTCCAGCGGAGCGCCGCGGAGTCGAACATGGCCAGGTGACCGGGCAGCACCGGGACGGGCTCGGCAGCCCCTTCGGGCTTGACGTGGTACTGCGGCTTCCACCCTGACTCGCCGAGCCGTTCGGGGTCTCGCGGCGCCCTGATCATGGGGAAGAAGAAGTCCAGCGGGCTGTGGCTCCAGAAGTCGCCGACCACCGTCTTCATCTCGATGGGGTCGGGAACGATGTCGCAGGTGACGATCGCCAGCGGGCCGTCCCCGTGCAGCCGGCGGGCCGTCTCGACGCCGACCTGGATGTTGCGGCCGAAGCCGCCGTCGGTGTCGACGGAGATCCCGTCAGGCAGGGACCGGTAGGCGTGACCGGGTCCGGCGACGTAGATCGGGTCGAAGGCGTCAACCTGGCGGATCCGCTCGATGACCAGTTCGATCAGCGGCCTGTCCCCGATCTTCACGTCGACGCCCTTGATGCCGGCGAGCGGGTGCTTGGAGCGTCCTCCCGGGGGCATGTAGGCGGGCCTGCGGTCACTGCCTCCCAGGATGACGAGTGGTACGGATTTGTAGGCCATCGGTCGTCGTCCGGTTTGTCTCGTCGGGACGGACCGATTGTACGCCGGGGATCAGCCCACTCCCAAGGGTCTCTGAATCTGGCGCTAGCATCCGGCCGACGACGGTCCTCGTCTGGGTCGCCGCCTGCCTGTTCAATGACCCTCCCTCCGCCGCCGACCCCCGAGGTCGTGGACCGCGACGACCGACTCGCCGGCCTCGCCGAACGCTGGTTGCGCGAGCCGGCCGTTGGCCTCGACACGGAGTTCGTGCGGGAGCGGACCTTCTTTGCCCGGCTTGGCCTGATTCAGGTGGCGGATTCGGAGGGCTGCTACCTGGTCGACATGGTCTCGATCGGGGATCGGGAGCCGCTGGTTGCCGTCGTCCGGGCGCCCGAGGTGACGAAGGTGTTCCATTCGCCGAGCGAGGATCTGGAGATCTTCCACCACGCTCTCGGGTGCGCTCCGGTGCCGCTGTTCGACTGTCAGGTCGCCGCCACGCTCTGCGGCCTGGGCGGTTCGCTGGGCTACGTCCACCTCGTTTCGCGGCTCTTCGATGTCGAGCTGGGCAAGGGTGTGCAGCGGTCGAACTGGTTGCGTCGTCCGCTCAGCGAGGAGCAGGTGCGGTACGCCGGTCTCGATGTGGCCTACCTCCCTCCGGCCCACGAGCGCTTGCAGGCGCGGCTCCATGAGCTCGGTCGGGAAGCCTGGGCGGAGGAGGAGTTCGGGCGACTGTTGAAGAACGCCGAGGCGCGTCTGGGCCCGGAGTGGTCCTACAGCCGGCTGCGGCGACCGGGCATGTCCCGGCGTCAACTGGCGGCGCTCCGGACTGTGTGCGACTGGCGAGAGCGCCGGGCCCGCCGGCGGGACGTGCCGCGGGGCTTCGTGCTGAAGGACGAGACCCTGGTCGACGTGGCGCGACGTCTTCCGCGGACATCGGAGGACCTGGCCCCGGTGAAGAGCCTGGGGCCGCGCCAGGCACGCCGGTACGGGCCGAAGCTGCTCGAACTGGTGCGAGGCGCCCGCTCGCTGCCGGAGGATCGGCTCCCCGACCGTCTGGAACGCTCCGGCCGGCGATCGTCGAGTGGTCTTTCGGAGGGGCTTCGGAAGCTGGTTGCGGGCGTCGCCGCCGATCTCGACGTTCCGGCCGAGCTCCTCGTGCCCAGGAGGACTCTCGAGGCCTGGGCGGCGCGGAGTCTCGAGCGGGGCAGGTGGGTTTGGCCGGCGGAGGTCGACGGCTGGCGTCGCTCGGTACTCGAGCCGGAGGTTGAACGTTCCGGTCTACTCGACTACCGGTAGAGTGCGCCGCCGTGAAAGAGGTAGTAGCGCAGGCGCACGACATCGGCGATCTGTATGGCCTGTTCGGCCGCCAGGCGCCGGAGGCCGTGGTCGTGCCGCGGGCTGCGGTCCCACGGCCCCAGCGGGATCTCCTGGATCACGAGGATCACATGACGGTGACCCTGGAGGCCCACCACGGCGACGTGGTCGACGTCGACGTCCTGGATCGCGTCGCGTACGACGGACGCTACGCGCGCAGAATCCTCCTGCGCCGGGCTACGGCCGCCGTCGTCATGTTCGGCATCGTGCTGATCGACTTCCGGTTCACGACCGTAGCAGCCCGGCGCGAAGTCCTCAGCGAAACGACTCCACTCGGCCACGTGTTGATTCGCCACAGTCGTTTACGGCGGATCAGCACCCACTGTCTGCTCGAGATTGAGCCGGACCGCGAGATGCGGCGCCACTTCGGTCTGGGTGACCGGGTGGACTGCGACGGGTCGCCGGTTCATGGTCGTCTCGCGACGATCTTCTGCGACGGGCGCCCCGCGGTCGAACTCCTGGAAGTGGTGCCGCCCGGCCCGGCCGCTCAGGCTCGTTCCACGGGAAACGCGATCATCTCGTCGATGCTCCCGGCCTGAAGATCGAGACCCAGCAGCCGGTCCAGTCCAAGGGCTACTCCCGCGCAGTGCGGGAGCCCCGACTCCAGCGCCGCCAGGAACCGTGACGGCGTCGGCGGAAGCGGTCGGCCGGTTCTGTGGCGGCTCGCGAGGTCGCGTTCCATGCGCTGCCGCTGCTCGGCCGGATCGCAGAGCTCGCCGTAGCCGTTGGCGAGTTCGATTTCCCCGACGTAGGCCTCGAAACGCTCGGCGGTGCGGGGATCGGAGGCGTTCAACCGCGCCATCGCGGCCTGGGAGGCGGGGTAGTCGAAGACGACCGTGACGCGGTCGGGCGCGAACCGGGGTTCGATCCGTTCGCCGAACAGTCGCGAGAGCAGGTCGTCCCGGTCGAGGCCGCTGGTGTCGACGGGCGAAGGGCTGTCCTCGACGGCCCTTCTCAAGACCTCGATCGAGGCTTCGTGCGGATCGATCCCGGCGTGCTGCCGCATGAGATCGGCGTAGGCGACATAGGTCGCCGGCTCCAGGCGGCGCGAACCGGCGAGAAGGGTCTCGATCAGGGCCGCGACTTCCCTCATCAGCCGGCGGACGTCCCACCCCTCGCGGTACCACTCGAGGATCGTGAACTCGGGGTTGTGCCAGCGGCCGCGCTCGCCGCCGCGGAACGCCTTGCACACCTGGTAGATCGAGCCGGAACCCGCGGCCAGCAGGCGTTTCATCGCCAGTTCGGGAGACGTCTGGAGGTACATCCGCGCGCGCTCGACGCCCGGCGCCTCGGCCCGCGAGCTCAGGGGTTCCAGGTGCAGGTCGAGGGTCGTTTCGGCAGACAGCAGGGGGGTTTCGACCTCGAGTACGCCCCGCTCGGCGAAGAAGGCGCGCAGCTCGGCGAGCATCGCCGCGCGTCGTTTCAGGGCGGCCAGCCCGGCGGTGGGCCGCCACTCCGCGGCGTCGCCTTTCACCGCCCGCCTAGGTCTTGCCGCGGGAAACGTACTCGCCGGTGCGAGTGTCCACCCGGATGGACTCGCCCGTCTGGATGAAGAGCGGCACCTTGACGACCGCGCCGGTCTCGAGTTTGGCCGGCTTGTTGCCGCCGCTGGAGGTGTCTCCCTTGAGTCCGGGGTCTGTTTCGACCACCTCGCGAGTCACGAAGTTCGGCGCCGCCACGAGGATCGGATGGCCGTTCCAGAGCGTCACGTTGCAGATGTCCTCTTCCTTGATCCACTGCTCGGCTCCACCCAGGGCCGAGGCGTCGGCCTCGACCTGGTCGTAGGTGTCGGGGTTCATGAAGAACCAGTGCTCGCCGTCGGTATAGAGGTACTGCATCGAGGTCTCGATGACGTCGGCGCCTTCGAGCAGGTCGCCCGGCTTGTAGGTCTTCTCGTTGACCCGTCCGTTCAGGAGGTTGCGCATCTTGACCCGGGTGAACGCCTGGCCCTTGCCGGGCTTGATGAAGTCGCACGAGATGATCACGTTCGGTTCGCCGCTTTCGAGCACCTTGAGCCCGGTGCGGACCTGGTTCATGTTGTAGCTCGCCATCGATCCCGAACGTCCCTCCGTCGACGCCTCTCGTTGCGGCGAACCCTAGCAGCAGGCGGCCGGTGAAACCCGCCGCCTCCTCCCTGCGTTGTAAGGCGGTAGGGGCGGCAGATCCCGGTCCTTTCCGGCCGCGACGGAAGCCCTGCCCCGAACCAGGGAGAGCGCGATGACCAACCAATCTTCGATCCCCGCTCCGGACTCCAACGCTCCGCTCAGTCGATGCGGGCCGCTCGCCCGTGGCGGCCTGGCTGTCGCCTCCCTGGTCGCGGCGACCTTTCTTTCGGCGCCGGCGTTCGCCGAGTTCGACGAGAGCCACAGTTTCGACGCCCGCTCCCTGGAGGTGACCAACCTGATCGGCAAGGTGGCTATCGGACCGGCAGCCGGCGATGAGTTCGAAGTCGACATCTTCGTGCGCGGCGCCGACGGAGGGCGGCGCAACATCGACATCGAGCAGGAGCGCGGTTCCCGTGCCCGGCTGGACATCGTGTTCCCGGTCGACGACGAGCGCCGTTTCGTGTACCCGGAGTTCAGCCGCCGGCGGGCTCAGCTCTGGTTCCGCGAGGGTCGATCCAGCAGCCTGCTGGGCGAAATCCTGAGGGCCGTCTCGGGTCGTCGGATCCGGGTCGAGCGGAGCGGCAGGGGCATGGAGGTCTGGGCCGATCTTGTGATTCGCGTGCCCGAGGGGGCTTCGCTCACGCTGGAACACGGGGCCGGCGACGTGGAGATTCGGGACGTCGTCGCGGATCTGGACGTCGACGTGAAGGCCGGCATGGCCGAAGCGGCCGGCCTTGACGGCGACGTGAAGATCGACGTCGGCAGCGGCGGACTGGCGGTGCGGGACGTGCGCGGCCGACTGGTCATGGACACGGGAAGCGGCGGCGCAAGTCTCGACGGCTTTGAGGGTTCGGCGCTCTCGATCGACACCGGCAGCGGCTCGGTAGTGGTGACGGAAGTGGCCGCCGAGGCGATCGACATCGACACCGGCAGCGGCGGCGTCACGGTGGACGGCCTGGAAGCCGAGCGCTTCCTGATCGACACCGGGAGCGGCAGCGTGCGAGTCGAGTCCGCGGGCGCAGACTCTGCGGTGATCGACACGGGCAGCGGCAGAGTGCACCTGGCCCTCGAGCGGATGGGCGACGGCAGGTTCGAGATCGACACCGGCTCAGGCGGCATCGTCATGCTGGTTCCGGACGATCTATCGGCCCGGTTCGACATCGACATCGGCAGCGGCGGCATCGACGTCGACGTGCCGATCGCGAAGACGCTGCACAAGTCGCGGGGCGAGATGCGCTTCATCGCCGGCGACGGCGATGCGAGCGTGATCCTCGACACGGGCTCGGGCAGCGTCCGCGTCGCGAGGGTGAATTAGTTCGCCGAGACGCCCGCCATCTCGCAGACGATCCTCCATTCCCGGGCCGTGACCGGCTGGACGGAGAGCCGTTGGCCACGGCGGAGCAGGGCCATCCCCTCCAGGTCGGGTCGCTGGCGTAGTTCGGCCAGCGTGACGGGCTCGTCGAACTTGCACTCGAACTCGATGTCGACGAGGTACCAGCGGGGGTTCTCGGGGTCCGACTTCGAATCGTAGTGCGAGTCGTCCGGGTCGAACTGAGTCGGATCGGGGTAGGACTCGCTGCACACCCGGGCCTGTCCGACCACCGCGGTCGGCTTGGCGTTCGAGTGGTAGTAGAGGACGCCGTCGCCGATCCGCATCCGGTCGCGCATCAGGTTGCGGGCCTGGTAGTTGCGCACGCCATCCCAGTACGTCTTGCCGTCGCGCTCGAGGTCGTCGATCGAGTACTCGCCCGGCTCGCTCTTCATCAGCCAGTACTGGCGGGGTTCATCGGTCATTGGCGGTCTCTCCATACTCAGGTCTTGGTTCCTGCCTGCTGGGTCGCGTAGCCTGTCACGGAGCGGGACGGGCCTAGGTCGAGAAACCCACTTCGGTTGTCGGTTCCGATGTGTCCGGGGGCTACGGCGTTCTTGCTATCGTTCCGGTCACGACATGGCCACCAAGAAGGCAGCACTACCCAACCTGGCGGCAGCCAACTCGCCACGAAGACGAGCGCACGCGAAGAAGGTGTTCGGTCGAGTGACGATCCCTGGGCGTCGTATCGGGCGGAGGGGGCGAGCGGTTCGTCTTCCCACGGGTATCTACAAGCGACTCCACCGCGAGACCCGGCTAAGGCTGGGCTTACCGCTGTATCCACAGTACGACGTCACGGTCGCGCGCACCGGTGTTGGACGTCGCATGCCGGTTCGCAGGCGGTTGTCGGGTCCGGTCAAGTTCGTCCGCATTCTCGCTGACCACTGGAAGCTCCGGGAGGCCGATCTTGTGCCGCTGCTGGGCTTTGAAGCTGGAGACACACCTCACGTGGCCGCGGTGCTTCAAGGACAGGAGGAACTGCGAGGCCGAGACGCCCGCGACAGAATCACCCACGTCTTCCGGATAAGAGAGACTCTCGATTCTCTCTTCCGCGACCTGAAGGTCGAGAACGATTGGTTGCGAGAACCGCATGACCTGCTGGAGGGCAGGTCGCCGATGTCCCTGCTGCTGGGCGGTTCGATGGAGGACCTCCTCCTGGTGCGGGACTATGTAGACGAGGTCGCTGGAAGGTAGGCGTGCTAAGGGAGATCCGACGCCGCACCAGTCGGAGAAAGGTCCGTCGGCTTTGTTCTACAGCTCCCTGGCGTGGAAGACGGCTGAAGCGGAAATCCTGCATTGGGCCCGAAGTCGCAGCGGGAATCCGAACGGGGCATCTTGTTGCGGTGACGTACGACCCGGACTCAGGCGAGGTCACGCTGCAGTAGGCGCTCCCTGCCTGACCCCGAGTCAACTGCGGAAGCTTGAGGTGCCTACAGGATGCTGCGTCCGAACAAGGAACTCAGCAAACCGAGGGCGAGCTTCGCGGTCTGATTCCGCGTGTCGAGAATGGGGTTGACTTCGACGACGTCCACGGACCCCAGGCCGCCGTGTTCGGCGATCAGCTCCATCAGCAGGTGGCCCTCGCGGTAGCTCAGGCCTCCCGGCGCCTGGGTGCCCACGCCCGGCGCTTCCCGCGGATCGATCGAGTCCATGTCCAGGCTGACGTGGAGGCGGTCCACGTGGCCCAGGCGTTCGAGAGCTTCGTTGGCGAGGGGAGCCAGACCCCGCTCGTCGATCTGGCGCATCGTGTAGACGGTGACGCCGGCCTGGTGGATCAGCGCCTGCTCGCCCGGGTCGAGGTCGCGCACTCCGAACAGGACGACGTCCTCCGGTCGGAGCTTGGCGCCGGGCCGACCGGCGTCGACCAGTTCCGGCGCGCCGTAGCCGCAGAGCGCCGCCAGCGGCATGCCGTGGAGGTTGCCGGTGGGAGACGTCTCGGGCGTATTGAAGTCGCCGTGGGCGTCGATCCACAGGACGCCGGCGCGGTGCTCGTGCGAGACGCCGCCCACGGTTCCCACGGCGATCGAGTGGTCGCCGCCCAGAACCAGCGGCAGGGCGCCGTCGGCCACGGCTTGGCGGCTTGCCTCGTAGATGCGCTCGCAGGCGTCGACGACCGGCCGCAGGAAGCCCAGGCCGGGCTCCTCCGGCAGGGAGTCGCGCTCGACGGTCTCGATGTTGCCGCGGTCTTCCACGCGGTAGCCGAGGCCCAGGAGGGCCGACTTGAGACCGGCGTAGCGGAGTGCGGTGGGACCCAGGTCCACGCCCCGGCGCGCCTGCCCGAGATCGAGCGGCGCGCCGACGATCCGAATCGTGGTCTGGGCTGTTGCCGCGGAGGGAGACATGACGGGGAAGTTAGCAAGTTCCGGGTCGAGGCGGCCGTTCCGGATTCCGCCTTCGGCGGATGCCGGCGGGGACGCCGGCGCACCCAGTGGCGGGCGCAATAGGATGCGGGCTGCCCATGTCTGTCCGCAACTTCTGCATCATCGCGCACATCGACCACGGCAAGTCGACGCTCGCCGACCGCCTGATCCAGCACTGCGGGGCGATAGGGGACCGGGAGTTCCGCGACCAGATCCTCGACTCGATGGACATCGAGCGGGAGCGGGGGATCACGATCAAGAGCAACACGGTGACCCTGCGGCACCAGGATGCGGAGGGCCGGCCCTGCCGTCTGAACCTGATCGACACGCCAGGCCATGTCGACTTCTCGCACGAGGTGCGCCGCTCGCTCATGTCGTGCGAGGGTGCGCTGCTCCTGATCGACGCGTCCCAGGGCGTGGAGGCGCAGACCGTCGCCAACCTCTACCTGGCGCTGGAGTACGACCTCACGATCATTCCCGTGATCAACAAGATCGACCTGCCCTCGGCCGACGTGGACCGGGTGCGCGAGGAGATCGAGAGCGACTTGGGGCTGGACCCGTTCGAGGCGGTGCTGTGCTCGGCCAAGACGGGCGAGGGCGTCGAGGATGTGCTCGACGCGATCGTGGAGCGGCTGCCGCCGCCGGAGGGCGATGGCTCGGCGGCGCTGAAGGCGCTGGTCTTCGACGCCCAGTACGACCCGTACCGTGGCGTCGTCATGCTGGTCCGGGTGCGCCAGGGCACTCTCCGGCCGAAACAGAAGATCCGCCTGATGCATACCGGCAGCGAGCACGAAGTCGAGGAGATCGGGACCCTGCTGCTCAAGCGAAGACAACGTGAGGAACTGGAGGCCGGGGCCGTCGGCTACGTCATCGCCGGGATCAGGAAGATCTCCGAGATCGACATCGGCGACACGATCACGAGCGTCCCGGACGGCGCCGCGGAGCCGATCCCGGGCTACCGCGAGGCGAAGCCGGTCGTCTTCTCCTCGATCTATCCCGTCTCGAGTCACGACTACGAGGATCTGACGCGCGCGCTCGAGAAGCTGGCCCTGAACGACGCCTCGCTGACCTACGAGAAGGACTCGTCGTCGGCGCTCGGGTTCGGCTTCCGCTGCGGGTTTCTCGGCCTGCTGCATCTGGATGTCGTCCAGGAGCGCCTGGAACGGGAGTACGGGCTGTCGCTCGTGCTTTCCGCGCCGTCGGTGCGTTATCGGGTGGAGATGTCGGACGGCGCCGAGCGGCTCATCGACAACCCGGCCGCCTACCCGGACCCGTCCGAGATCGAGGGTGTCGCCGAGCCCTACATCAAGGCCTCCATCATGCTCCCGGAGCGCTACCTCGGGGCTGTCATGGAGCTCTGCCTCGAGCGTCGCGGCGGCAAGACGAACATCCACTACCTGGCCGTGGGTCGGGTCGAGCTGACCTGCGAACTGCCGCTGGCCGAGGTGCTGTTCGACTTCTACGACAAGCTGAAGACCGTGACGCAGGGCTACGGTTCGTTCGACTACGAACTGATCGGGCTGCGGGCGACCGACCTCGTCAAGGTCGACATCCTGGTCAACGGCGAACGGGTGGACGCGCTGTCCCAGCTCGTCCACCGCGACAAGGCGCGGCGCCGGGCGCTCCGCTACTGCGAGCGGCTCAAGGACACGATCCCGCGCCAGCAGTTCAAGATCGCGATCCAGGGCGCGATCGGCGGCCAGATCATCGCTCGCACGACGATCACCGCCTTCCGCAAGGACGTCACCGCCAAGTGCTACGGCGGCGACATCACCCGCAAGCGGAAGCTTCTCGAGAAGCAGCGCGAGGGCAAGAAGCGGATGAAGCGCGTCGGCTCAGTCGACATCCCGCAGGAGGCCTTCGTGTCGGTGTTGCGGAGTGACGGATGACGGACCGGAAACAGCCGGCTGGCACAGAGACGCCGGCGGTGGCTCGGTTACGCGGTGTGCTGAAGGACGCCGGCCTGGTCGGCGAGGGCGACTACGCCGCGCACCTGGAGGAGAAGCACCTCCGGGACGGCGAGGCCCATGAAGACGCTCGCGGACACAAACGCCGTGGCCCCCTCCGCAGGCCGTCAGCCAAGCAGTCGGAACAGGACGGCGACGAACAGCCCGGCATTCTCGATCTGTTCGGAACCCTGGAGTGGGACGAGAGCTACGACTACAAGCTGGAGCGATCGAGAAGGCTGAGGTCGCGCCGTCTGGGAGGCTTGGCCCTGGTCCTGGCGCTCGCCCTGGCCGCACTCGCGGCACCGCAGGCCGCGGCTCAGGAGCTCGACGCCGACGACGCCGACCACCCGGGCCGGACCTTCCGTGACTCCCTGGCCTCCGGCGGCGACGGTCCGGAGATGGTCGTCGTTCCGGCGGGCAGCTTCCGGATGGGTTGCGTGTCCGGGGTGGACTGCTACCCCGGGCGGGAGGAGCCGGTTCACGAGGTGACGATTCCGCGGCCGTTCGCGGTGGGCAGCCACGAGGTGACGTTCGCCGAGTGGGACGCGTGCGTTTCGGCCGGTGGGTGCGAGCATCGTCCGGACGACCGGGGCTGGGGCCGTGATCGGCGCCCGGTGATCAACGTGTCGTGGCAGGACGCGCAGGAGTACGTGAGCTGGCTGTCGGGAGAGACCGGCGCCGCCTACCGCCTGCCGAGCGAGTCGGAATGGGAGTACGCGGCCCGCGCCGGTTCGAACACGGCCTACGCCTGGGGAGACGAGATCGGTTCGGGCCGCGCGAACTGCGCCGGTTGCCGGGGCGGTTGGTCCCACCAGACGGCGCCGGCGGGCTCGTTTCCTCCGAACTCCTGGGGTCTGCACGACATGCACGGGAACGTGTGGGAGTGGGTGGAGGACTGCTGGCACGAAAGCTACGACGGCGCCGCGCCTGACGGCGCCGCGCGGCAGTCGGACGACTGTTCCCGCCACGCGCTGCGCGGCGGTTCCTGGGATGCCGGGCGGGCTCTCGTCCGCTCCGCTTCCCGCTTCGGCCACGGTTCCGGTATCCGAGTCGGCTACCTCGGTTTCCGCGTGGCCCGGACGCTCGCTCCCTGAAGCCGCGGCTCGCGAGGAGCGATAGCCGGTCAAGATCACGGCGGTTGCCGCGATGACGAGTCCGGCGAGTGCAACAGGTTGACGATCAGCCGGATCATTAAGTCCTTGTTCGCGGGCACGCTCTCCGCGATCAGGAGCGTCAGCGCCGTGAGCGCCTGCGGATTCAGATCGTGTTCCAGTTCCTCCTGGCGAAGATAGAGCAGGAAGAGGAGCGAGCCGATCCGCTTGTTTCCGTCGGTGAACGGGTGGTCCTTGACCAGGAAGTAGAGCAGGTTCGCCGCTTTTTCCTCCCGGGTCCGGTAGAGCGGTTCTCCGAACATGGTCTGCTCGATGTTGCCGAGAATGCCGTCCAGTGCGTCGCCCCGGGGAACCCCGAAGAGCGCGGACGCTTCCCCGCGCTCGATCAGCGCTGCCTTGAAGTCCGCGACCGCCGCGATCGTTTGCTCCATGTCGAGCGCGGACGTGGGGGCCCGCGTGCCGGGCGGCGCCTCCAGGCGGTCCTCGTCGTACTCGAGCAGAAGCCGCCACGTCCGGGCGTATCGGGTCACGATCTCCAGCACGGCCTCGCCGGTGCCGGTGACGAGCGATTGGCTGCGCAGGGTCTTCGCGAGCAGATCGAGCGTCTCGTGGGCCTCGCGCAGGCCGCGCTCCGCCAGACGCCGCTCGTTCACGACGTAGCCGCGAACGAGGAACTCCCGGAGCGTCTGGGTGGCCCACTGGCGAAACCGGACGGCGCGCTTCGAGTTGACCCGGTAGCCGACCGAGATGACGGCGTCCAGGTTGTAGTGCGGCACCGATCGCCGGACCTGGCGGGTGCCTTCGGATCGAACCATGAAGAAATCCTTCATGGTTGCCGTCCGGTCGAGCTCGCCGTCGCCGAACACGTTGTCCAGGTGCATGCCGATGTTCCTGGTGCTGGTCCGGAACACCTCCGCCATCTGTGGCCTCGTCAGCCAGACCGTCTCTTCTTCCAGCCGTACATCCAGCCTCACGTCGCCGTCCGGGGCCTCGTAGACGACGACCTCGCCGCTGGGAGGCGTCTGGGCGGCCCCCTGCATCGTGCTCGCGTCCTCGTCGCCGGTCGCGGCACCCTGGCCTCTTCTCCTGGCTGCCATCGCGAGGCCCTCGCCTCCTTGTCGGATTGCCGTTTGCGGTCCGCCGAGTCCGATTCCCACGTCCGGGCGGCGGATGAATGCTACGCGATGGACGCGGGCGGCTTGCGGGAGATGATGACGCCGTCGGCGTTTCCAACTCAGAAGAACAACCGCACCAGCTCGCCGTCGATCGTCCGGACCGCGGACAGGTCGGACGGCCACGCCGGCTCGGCGAGCGACGCCTCCCACCGGTCGAGACGGGCGCGCAGGCGGCGCACGCGGCCGGGGAAGCGCTCGGCGAGGTTCGTGCTCTCGGCCGGGTCGCTCAGGAGGTCGTAGAGCAGCGTGACGCGTCCGTGAGGCGAGGGCACGGGCTCCGCGTCCGGCGCCTCCGGCGCGACCGGCGCGCCGCCCCCGTCCGCGGCCGCGGGATCGGCCCGGTTGATCTCCAGCAGCTTGAAGCGGCCCCGGCGGACCGCCCGGTTGGGACCGGCCCGCCAGTACAGGGCATCGTGGGGGGCGCCGCGGGCCCGCCCGGTCAGGTACGGCATCAGGTCGACGCCGTCGCGCGGCGGGCCGCCCCCACCCGTTGAGACCCCGGCGAGTGCCGCGAAGGTCGCGAAGAAGTCGAGGCTGATCACCGGCTCGCGGTAGACGGCGCCGCCGCTCAGGCCGTTCGGCCAGCGCATGATGAGCGGCACCCGGATGCCGCCCTCCAGGTGGAAGCGCTTGAAGCCGCTGAACGGCGCGTTGCTGCAGCCGACGTCGAGATAGCCGACGCAGCCGTTGTCGCTGGTGAAGACGACGACGGTGTCGCCGTCGACGCCGTGGCCGGCGAGCGCGTCGAGCACCGCGCCGACGCCGCGGTCCACCGACGACACCATGGCCGCGTAGGTCCGGCCGGGGCCGTCCTCGAGGTGGGCGACGGTCGCCAGGTCCTCCGGCGTCGCCTGAAGCGGCGTGTGCGGGGCGGTCCAGGAGAGGACGAGGAAGAACGGCCGCCGGGACGCCGCGTTCCGGCCGATGAACTCCGTCGCCTCGCGGGTGAGCGCGTCGGTCAGGTAGCCGTCGAGCCGGGCCGCTTCCCGCCCGCGATCGACGACGGCGTCGAAGTAGCCGCTGTCGCCGCCGAGCACGCCGGTGAACTCGTCGAAGCCGCGCGACAGCGGATGCCGGTCCGGGCTCCGGCCCAGGTGCCACTTGCCGACGTAGCCGGTCGCGTAGCCGGCGCCGCGCATCAGGTCGCCGAGCGTGCGCTCCTCTTCCGCCAGCCCGAACTCGGCGTCGCGGCCGGCCAGGTTGAACTCGTAGCCGTGGCGCTGCGGGTAGCGCCCGGTGATCAGCCCGGCCCGCGACGGGCTGCACACGGCGGCCGCGGCGTAGCCGGCGGTGAAGCGTACGCCCTCCGCGGCCAGGCGGTCGAGCCGCGGCGTACGCATCGTTGCGCTGCCGTGGCTGCCGAGATCGCCGTAGCCGAGGTCGTCGGCGACGAGCAGGACGATGTTGGGCCGCTCCGGCCGGCCGGACCCGTCTGGCCGTCCGTCCGCCCGCCCTGGCGACTCGACCGGCGGATTGGCGGCGCAGGCGCCGGTCAGGGCGCAGGCCCCTGCGGCGACGAACCGGAGCGGAACGGACATGACGCCGCGTCCAGCGCTCCGGCCGTGCCGTGCCGCAGCTCTAGCCCTGGCCATCGTCATAGCCGCCGAGCCGGTAGTCCTCGGCGTAGCGCCAGCGGAGCAGGGCCTCGGAGTCGGGGTCCGGCGCCGCGTCAGCCAGCGCCGCCGGCCGGGGGTTGAGCCGCGGCAGCGCCCGGCAGGGCATCCCCAGCCGCTCGCACACGGCGCGCCAGTCCGCCTCGATGCGCTCCACGCGGCCGAGGAAGTCCGGCAGGCGTCCGCCGGCGTCGCGGATCTGCCGGTGCTGCGACAGCCAGTGCCGGTCGGCGAAGGCGTCCGCGCCGAACGGCGTCCCCAGCCAGCGGCAGAACTCCTCGAAGCTCATGCCGGTGCGGAGCCCGTACCAGGGGCGGATGAACCAGCGGTAGGCGTCCCGCTCGGTGCGCGCGAGCGTGTGCTTGTCGGCCCAGGCGGACAGGGCGCGCGCGGCGGGGTGGCGGAGGAACGCGAAGCGGAAGTACCCGCGCGCCTCGGGGCGGCGCTCCAGCACTTCGTCGAGCGTGCGCCGCCGGATGACTTCGGCGCCCGGGTCCGCCGCCCGCAGCGCGGCGATCAGGCTGCGCGAGGCCGCCTTGGGGTTGCAGATCCACAGGTAGCGGTAGCGCCGGGAGACGATCTTCTCGGCCCGCGTGTCGGGGCGGCGCCCGGCGGTCCGCACGAGTGCCAGCGCCGCCCGATGGTCCCCCTCGCCGGCCGCCGCTCGCAGCGCCTCCGCCACCTCGCGGTGCTCCGGCGTCGCGGAGGCCGCCAGCGTCGCCGCCAGGCGCCCGTACCGGCGGTCCAGCGCCCGGCGCCGGATGCTCGCGCCGGCGCGCATCCCGTTGCCTGAGCGCGGCAGCAGGCACGGCGCCAGGGCCTCGAGGACCCGGCCGCTGCGCCGGGCCACGTCATGCGGATCTACTTTCGTCACGCGGCGTCGGATCCTAGTCCGATTTCCCACGCACGGAACTACGAAAACCTCTCAAATGGGAGTGCTGCGTGGGATTGGTTTTCTTGAGAAACAGGTGCCATTTCTCAATACCATCCGCTCTATTGAACCTCCAAAATGGGATATGACAAACCGCTTTTCTCTTTTCAAGAATAGCGGCGTGATGAGTGCTGTTCCCGCGTTCTCTGGTTGCCCACTCCTCAGA
>VYDI01000029.1:0-90564 GCA_009843505.1 Holophagales bacterium
CTCCATGGCCTCGACTTCGACCTGAAGCCGACGCAGCGGACGGACGTTTCCGGGTTCTGGGCCGAGAGTGATCGTGGGCTCGGCGCCGGAGAGGAGGAAGGCAACGAGACCCGGGGCGCGGGGTTTGCCTACCAGGGGCCGGAGTTCACGGCATCGGCCGACTACGTCGAAGTGGAGCCGGACTTCGACCCTGCCGTCGGCTTCCTTCAGCGGCGCGACTTCCGGATGTTCTACCCCCGCCTGGAGTGGCGGCCCCGGATCGAGAGGTGGGGCCTGCTCAGCTGGTGGTCCGATCTTGGGGTCGAGCGTTTCGAACGGAGCAGCGACGGCCGGTTGGAGAGCGAGACGATCGCCTTCTCGCCGCTCGGCTTCGCTACCGAGAGCGGAGAGTTCCTCTGGGCCGGCCGGCGCTGGTCCAAGGAGCAGTTGTTCGAGCCGTTCGAGATTGCCCCCGGCATCGTGGTGCCGGTGGGGCTGTACGAGAACGAGGGCTATGCCGGGGGCTTCTCGACCAGCGGCAAGCGGGCGTTCTGGTACGACAACCTGACCTTCGGCGGCGGTTTCTTCGACGGCGACTGGTTCACGACCCAGAACAGTGTGACCTTCCGGCTGTCGCGGCGCCTGCAGACCCAGACTGGCTGGATCTACACGGAGGTGGATCTCCCCTCCGGGGGTTTCAGCTTCGACCAGTTCCTGCAACGAGTCAACGTTGCCTGGACGCCGAACGTCCGGCTGAACGTCCTGGCGCAGTACAACGCCGCCGACGGGGCCCTTGGCGTGAATGCGCGGTTCCACTGGATCTACCGCCCCGGGTCGGACCTGTTTGTCGTCTACAACGAGAACTGGACGGCGGAGACGATCAGCCACCGCGAGCCACTGGGCCGGCAGTTGATCGTCAAGCTGAACTACCTGCTGCAGCGGTAACTCAGGCGACGCTCGGGTCCGCCTGAACCGCCAGTTCCCGGACCACGAAGGACGAGCGCCCGCTGTTCTCCTCCCAGATGCCGACCGCCAGCCGGTAGGAGCCCGGCGGCAGCAGCACCTCGCTGCGGACGGCGATGTACTGGCCCGAGGCCTGCTCGAGTTCGTCGACCGGTACGTTCAGCTCGAAGTCGAAGTGCTGGGGAGGCATTCGGCTGCCGTCTTCGCGCTGAACCTGGACCACGACGCGGAAGAAGCCGCTGGCAACCGGGTTGCGGGTTGCCCGGGTCGGCGCGAGTTCGAGGTCGCCGATCGGCAGGCTGGCTCTGACTTCCAGCGGCGTGTGCCCCGGTCGGTCCGACCGTTCGCGAGACGCGGACCTTCTCACCTGGACCTCCATGCCGTGGTTGTTTTCCTCCCAGCCGAACAGCAGCGTCCCCCAGGCCCGGCTGGCGAGGTTCTGCTGAATCGTCACCGGCGCGTAGCTCGCCCGATAGCGGAGCGAGCCGTTCCGGGCGAGAGGCCGCTGCCGCAGCCGGAGCGTGATCTCGCGAATGCCGGAGTCGCCCATCGAGTCGGGCGGCGTGAAGGACAGCGAGTAGTAGGTCGAGATGTCGGTGCGGGTCGACTGCAGGAACTCGCCGACGCCGGTGTCAGACACGAAGGAGAGGCCGCCGGTCAGGCCGGCCAGGCTGTTCAGACCGGAACGCACGTCCGACAACTCGACGATCGAGCCGCGGTCCTTGGCGCTTTCGCCGAGTTGGCTGATCGCCGGGTCGATGACCGGTGGCTTGAGGGGGTAGAACGTCACCCGGTGGGTGTTCGCGAGCGCCGCCAGTTGATCGAAGGCGTCCGCGCAGCTCAGCTCGGCGGCCATGGTCTGGAAGGCGAAGGCGCCGCCGTCGTCGACCTGGACGATGTTCGTCGCCATGCCCATGCGGTCGGCCCGGTCGACGCCGAAGGGTCGATGATTGCGGTCGTTCAGGTCCAGCGAGCCGGGCGCGCTGATCATCTCGTCGCCTTCGAGCTGCCTGGAAGCGCCCGCCAGACGGTCGTACATCGTCTTGGCGGCGCTGTCGAGTGGGTGGCGGGGCAGGCCGTCGCTCACGAACAGGATCGCCTTGCGGCCGGGAACGAAGGCCAGCGCTTCGACCAGGGAGCGCACCGCGCTGACGGTCAGCAGCGTGTCCTGCCGCAGGGCCTGCCCGAAGCTACGGAGGTTCGCCTCCACGCTGGCGAGAGAGGCCTCGCCGAGACGGTAGCGGCTGCCCCTCGCCGCCATCAGCCGCAGGGTCTCCCTCATCGCCAGGGAAGCGGAGCGCTGCTGGGAGCGCAGCGCCGTCGTCGGGATGTCCCGGCCCATCGCGGCTTCGATTGTCGTCCGTACCGCCGCTCGATCGCGGGTTGGCGACAGCAACGGTTCGAGACGCTCACCCAATGCGGCGGCCGCCACCCAGGTCGGGTTGGCAGCGATCTCCTGGTCGAGGGCTTCCGCGATCTCGGCCAGAGCCGCGTCGCGGTGCTTCCGCTGCAGGTGGCGTTCGTCGATGAACAGGAGAATCGTCAGTCGCCCGGTGACGGTGGTGCGGAGGTCCTGGCCCGCGGCGACGCTCAGTATCTCCACCGGTTCGTTCTCGACCTTGAGTTCGAAGTCGTCCTTGGTCAGACCGGTCACCGGCCGGTCGGAGGAGTCGGTGACGACGGCGTCGAGGCTGATCAGCCGGACGTCGATCGACTCGCGGAGGACGATGTCCTCTCGAATCCGGTCCTGCCGCGGTGCACGGTCCTGCGCCTGGGTCCCCGCCGGGATCGCGAAGTGGGACGCGGCCGTGAGCGCCATGGCGGCGGTAGCGACCAGCAGCCTCGGCGGCCGGCGGTGGCGTGCGGAGCCCGTCAACGGACACTCATGTTAGCGCCAGTTCTTTCCCTTCCGCGCCACGGCGGAACCGGGCGAGCGGGCTGCTATCCTCACCGTTCGCGACCAGAGCAGGCCCTCATCGGAGGAGGCAGATTGTGATGAAGCGGAGTCTCACGGAACGGGCGGTGTTGACGCAGCTCGCGGCGTTGCTGCTTGCGGCATTGGTGGTTGCGGCGGCGCCCGCGGCAGGGCAGGGCACCGACTACAGGGCACCGCGCACCCATGACGACAAGCCGGATCTCAACGGGATCTGGCAGGCGCTGGGCGCGGCCCACTGGGACATCGAACCGCACGCCGCGCGTCACGGCCCGGTGGTTGAGATGGCGGCGCTGGGCGCGATTCCCGGCGGTCTCGGGGTCGTCGAAGGTGGCAGAATCCCGTACCTGCCGGAGGCCCTGGAGAAGCGTGATCAGAACCGCGAGAACTGGCTGGCGCTCGATCCGGCGGTGAAGTGCTACATGCCGGGCATCCCGCGGGCGAACTACATGCCCTTCCCGTTTCAGATCGTCCAGACGCCCGAACATGTGCTGATCGCCTACGAGTTCGCCAGCGCCAGCCGCGTGGTCTACATGGACCGGGAGGGCTTCGAGGCCCCGTTCGATACCTGGATGGGACACTCGATCGGGCGCTGGGAAGGGGAGACTCTGGTGGTCGACGTGACGAGCCAGGTGCCCGATACCTGGCTCGACTCAAGCGGCAATCACCACACGGACGCGATCCACGTCGAGGAGCGCTGGACCGCGATGAGCCCCTATCACCTCCAGTACGAGGCGACGATCACGGACGAGAACGTCTACAGCCAGCCCTGGAAGATCAGCCTGCCGCTCTACCGCCGGGTTGATCCGAACATGCAGCTACTTGAGTTCAAGTGCGTCGAGTTCGCCGAGGAGCTGATGTACGGCCACCTGCGCAAGGGCGCGGACTCGGGTCCCTGAACGGCACCCAGCAGAGGAGAACAGCGATGAAGTTCCAGCGAATCGTCTTACTGGCAGCAGGCCTCGCCCTGGTGCTCGCCATCCCGCTCGCCGCTCATCACGCCTTCTCGGCCGAGTTCGACGCCGATCGGCCGCTCCAGCTTCGCGGCAAGGTGACGAAGATGGAGTGGATCAATCCCCACGCCTGGATTCACCTGGAAGTGATGAACGACGACGGCTCGTCGACCGCCTGGATGGTTGAAGGCGGTACGCCGAACACGCTCGCCCGGCGTGGCTTCACGAAGAAGTCGCTCCTGCCCGGGACCGAGATCGTCGTCGACGGTTACCAGGCGAAGGACGGCTCGAACAAGGCGAACGGCCGCGATCTGACCTTCCCGGACGGCCGCAAACTGTTCATGGGTTCCTCCGGCACGGGTGCCCCGCGCGACGGCCGGGATCCGACCGAGCAGTAGCCGAAGCAACTCTTCCGCGGGAGCTACTGGCCGCCGCTGGCCGCGCTGCGCGTCTCGTCCTCGAGCAGTCGGGCACCCCTGAGGATGTTGCCCATGGCGTAGTTCCCCTCGTGACAGGCGTACTCGTAGACCTTGGCCGGCGTGCCGGGCCACAGGTACTCGCCGCTCCAGGGCGCGCTCCACACGGTCGGATCCTCGACCGTGAAGGCGTAGAGCAGGTCGTCGGCGTTGACCCGGGTGAAGCGCTCGGTCACCTTGAGGTTCCGTGAGGCGAGGAAGAGGGCCGGACGGTCGATGAAGTTCGTCGTCTCGACGACGAGCGTGTCGCCCTCCCACCAGCCGATCGAGTCGCCGAGCCAGCGGCGCTCGTCCTCCGGGACGTGCTCGCCGCCGATGCGGACGATGCGCGCGTCGTGCACCATCTCCACCAGGATCATGACGTGGTCCTCGGTCTGCACGATCCGCTTGGCATTGTTGTAGAGCACGGGCAGCATGGGCGGTCCGCCGGTGGAGCCGAAGCCGATCAGGCAGCGTTCGGGGACGCCCAGGTTCTCCGGGCCGTCGTATGGCCCGGGGCCCTCGACCTCGAGCCACCAGGCGGTGCCGTCGTTGCCGCGCCGGCGACCGCTCCGCTCGGACATCCGCTGCATCGTCTCGGCGGTCAGTTGCGGCATCCGGCCGTTCGGGGGATCGACGATGATCGAGGTCCGGAACTTGCCGTCGATCGAGAACACGTCGCTTCCGCGATCGGTCCAGAAGTTGTTGTAGCCGCCGACGTTGCCGGCGCCGCTCGTTTCCCGGAACTCGTCGCCCAGGCCGATCGGCGGCGCGCCGCCGGGCGGGGGAGGTTCGTCGATCCGGCGAACGGCGGCCCGGGCCGCTACGCGCTCGCGTTCCTGTTCGACGATCTCTTCCGCCTGCTCGGACGTCAGGTACAGGTTGTCGCCGAACTCCCGCGGACGCTGCAACGGCGTCAGCGTGGCGATCTCGTAGTCGCCCGTGAGGTCGGGGCGGCCGGAGGCCGTGCGCGGGATCGCGTCGTCGTCGGCGGCAGGCGCGGCCGGTACAGCGAGGAAGGCGATCGCGGCGGCCGTGGCGGCAGCGAGAGAGGCTCTGCTCTGCATGGTGGCTCTCCTCATCGAGAGGGTTGGCGCCGGGCCTTGTTGGTCGCCATGCACAGTGGGCACGAAACGCCCCGCCTATTCGCCGAGCGCCGGGAGCGACCCGGCGCCTGGTGTCGACTGTTGTATTCGGCAGGAGACCCGGCTCGCTGGCCCACGGCGCGACGACAACCAACGGCGAGAAGCTACCGCGCGGTCGGTTGTCCGTCAAACCGAACCGGTCAGCGGAGGAACGCCGCCACCGCCGCGACCAGCAGGCCCGCGAGACCGGTCTCCAGGACCTTTCCTGCCGCCCAGTTGATCGCAGCGATGGCGAACCCCGCTGGTTTGGACAGCCTGAAGACCTCGGCGGCGCCCAGGCCGAGCAGGAGAAAGGTCCAGACGAAGGTGAAGGAGTGGATCATCACGTCGAGCATCGCGCCGGGCGCCATGTCCGTAACGAGCCCCATCACGTCGAGCCTGGACCCGCGTTCCCTGTCGAAAACAGTCCGTTGCAGATCGACGATGCCGTCGACCTGCGTGGTTCTCAACAGCGAGCGGACTACGATCCCCACGGCGCTGATCAGGCCGACATGCAGTGCCAGCGACAGGCACTGTTCGAACCGCGCTCGGCCCTTCATGGCCGCCGCCAGGAGGCGAAGCACGGCTGCTTCGAACACCAGCGCGAGCGGTATGGCCGCGAAGAAGAACGAGACCATCTCGTAGGGGAAGTCGAAGGAGTCACCGACGCTGCCCATGGCGTCGCCGAACCACCATGCAGTCAGCAGACCGGCGAGGAGCATCAGGGAGATGCCAAGTACGAGGCCGGCGACCCACGGATGGTGCTCGCGGATAATGACGAAGCTCTTCCGTGGAGCGGTGAAGATCCAGATCAGAGCCTTGAACCAGAGGAGACCGGTCGCCTCTGGTTGCTCGCCCATGAGAGGACTGTATCGACCCGGGATCGACCCGCGCGACGGCCGCGTCAGGTCGGCATGAGACGGGCCGCCAGACCGGTCGTCGCGGCCGTGAAGGCCGTCGTCGTTGCCCAGTAGATAGCGGCCAGCAGCCAGGCCTTGCGCTCCGGGATCTCGAACACCGCGGCGGCGCCCATGCCGAGCAACGCGAGAAACCAGACCGTGAACGGGTTGATGCTCGCGTAGACGACGTTGAGCGTCGCGTTGTCGCCGGCCAGCAGAAGGTCGAGTCCCATCGGTGCCTGGAGGTCGAGTTGCGATCGGATCGCGTCGGTGCCGCGGACGTGGAGGAGAAGGAAGTTGGCCCAGCTCTTGAGGTGAACGATCACGGCCAGGTGGGCCACAAGGGAGAGGGACTGGGCGAAACGAGGCCGTCCCTGGAGCGCGATCGCCAGCAGCCAGACGAAGACCGTCTGGACCGCGAGTGCGATGGCCAGTTGCAGGGGGCCGGTCGCCATCGCCAGCCAGCGCGTTGCCGACGCTGCCTGCTCGAACTGCGCCATCATGGCGTCGACCTGTTCCGGGTTGCCCGGCATCCGTTCCGTCAACTGGTTCCGCATTGCCTGGAGACCCAGTGGCGCCGAGGCCATCGCCAGGGCGGCGCTTCCGGCTACCAGTAGAAGCAGCGGCGCGAGCCACGGTTTGCGGCTCCGGATGATCTCGAAGCTTCGCGGCGGCGACGCGAAGATCCCCAGCAGTGCCTCGAGCCAGGCGTTTCGCCCCTGTGAGTGGTCGCCGCTGGTTTCGCCGTTGCGTTCGTCGTGGGGGGTGTCCGGGTGCTCGGTCATGTCGCGCTCCTGTTGCCGATCCAGGAGAGGCGGGAGAACCTCTCACGCCTGGAGATACTGAGGATGAGGTTCTCGAGGCGCCCGGCGCCGTCTTCTCCGTCGGCGGCGGGCAAGTCGCGGAACTCTTCCCGCGAACACGACAGGAGGACCTTGCCGTCCCTGATGACGGCGATGTGGGTCGACACGCGCTCGACGTAGTCGAGCATGTGGGAAGTGAGGAAGATGGCTGCTCCCTGCTCGGCCATTTGCTGCAGGATCGACATGACGATCCGGGCGCTCAAGGCGTCCATTCCCTCGAACGGCTCGTCGAGGAAGAGGACCCGCGGCGCGTGAAGCGTCGCTGCCGCGAGGCGGATCTTCTTCCTCATGCCGTGCGAGTACGTCGTGATCGGTCGCCTGGCGGCGTCTTCGAGGTCGAAGACCGAGAGCGCCTCGTCGGTTCGCTGCCCGGCGTCCTCGCGGCTCAGGCCGTAGATGCGGGCATACGACAGGAGCAGCTCCTCGCCGGTCAGGCTCTCGAACATCACGCTGTGGTCGGGGACGATGCCGAGTTGTTGCTTGAGCTCCGTGTCGTTGATGTCGATCGGCCTGCCGAGCAGGTGGACCGTGCCGCTCGTGGGATTGAGTACCCCGGTTAGCATCGACCAGGTCGTTGTCTTACCGGCCCCGTTGGGTCCGACGAAGCCCAGGATCTGGCCCTCCCGGACATCCAGGTCGACGCCGTCGACGACGACGTTGCCTCCGTACGACCGGGTCAGGTTCTCTGCCTTGATTACTTCCATCCGTGAGTTCTTCCTTGTGGTTGCAGGGGCGGGAGAGGTAGGGGCAGGGGTCTAGTGGGACGGGTCCTTGAGCAGGAGTTCGCGGCCGCGGGTTGCCAGCAGCCGTCTCTGCCTTCGTCGTGAGGCGTAGGCGGCCGCGACGGCGAGGAGGAGGACTGCGACCGCGATGATTCCGGCGGTCAGCGGCGTCACGCGCTGGCGTTCCAGAAGCACCCAGAGCAGAAAGGAGAGGGCGCCTGGCAGGCCGACGAGGTGTGCGGCCACCACGGCGGCGCCGAGCCTGGGGCCGTCGGGGTCGTGCAGGAACCCTTCGTTGCGTTGGGGCCAGCGAAGCTGAACCAGGCCGTACGTTGCGGCGGCCATGAGGAAGCCCGCGAGCATCAGAAAGACGGCGACGAAGAAGAACTGCCACCCGAACCACTCAAGCGGCGTCAGACCCAGAATGAACGCGATGGCGAAGACGATGACCACGTTCATCGCACGGCCGGGCGCGTTGAAGATCCTCCGGACCGGGAACGGCAGCGCGAGCGACTCCCGCCATACATGGCAGGTCGGGGGCTGCTTTCCGATGCGAAAGTCGTTCAGAAAGATGGCGAAGAGCGCCGCCGGCCCCACCGCGAAGCCCCCTGCGGTAGGCACGACGACGAGGGAGGTACCCAGGACCAACGCGAGAACCAGACGTGCCGGCTTCAGACGCAGGAGGCACTCGATCTCGACCAGCGTGAGGACGCCCGTTGGAGTGAGACGCTTCGCCTTGCGGAGCAGCCTGGCAAGCGGCAGGCTTCCGGAAGCCGTGCGCCGGTCGCCACCGGGACGTTCCAGGTAGCCGCGAAGCAGGAGCCGATTCTCGAGCACGGCCAACACGCCGAGAACGGCCATCAGGCCGCCGAGTCTCGCCAGATTCGACGCCGAAGGCCCCGGTTGGTGGACGATGCCGGCGACAAGGCCGGGCGGCGTGTAGCCGAGGCCGCCGAGAACGGCCGACTCCTCGATCGCCTGAGTGAGCCCTTCGGAAGCGATCTCTCCGCCGAAGGCCAGCACCCCGAGCATGATCGCGCCCTGGCACGCGGCAACGATCGCCACGATGGCCAGGGCGCCGAGCTTGCCTTCGACCGGCCGGTTGACGAGAAGCGACAGGATCGCCGCGGTGCGGCCGAAGACCCAGACCAGGCTCACGATGGCGAGCAGGGTGATCGGCGCTCCGCTGACGCCTCCCGATCTCGCGACGGTGAGGTAGACGCCGGCTGGACCGAGAACGGGGAGCCAGTAGCCGATCGTGCTGAGAGCGAAACGGAGTCCGTACAGGTCCCGGAAGCCGACTGGCAGCCGCAGCAAGTCCTCCAGGTCGAGCAGCCAGGTCACGGGCGCACGAAGCAGCACCTGGGAGAGCAACGCGATCGCCGTCACGGAGCAGGCGATCAGGCTGAGGAGATTCCTCCGCAGGGCGTCGCTCTCGATGGCGAAGATCGCCGGAAGCAGCCCCAGGGTCGCGACAGTCGCGAACACGAGGAACAGGATGGCAACGAAGATCGCCACCGCCAGCGGCTGCTTGCTCCGCCGGACGGCGTCAGGCAGGACCATCCGCGCGAGGGTCAGCAGCAGATCGGCTCGGCTACCGGGTTTGCCAATCGGTGCCATGGAGACCTCAGGTCGTGCCTGGCCTCCGCACCGTGCCGTCAGTCGCTCTGTCGGGCGCCTGGTCGGACGTTGCCGGTGCGGTTTCTGGCGGATCCGCCAGCAGGAGTTCAGTCCCGCGCGCGTTGAGCACCCGAACCTGCCGTCTCCGAGAGGCGTATGCGGCCGCGGCGGCGAGGAGGAGGACTGTCGTTGCGATGAACCCGGCGGCGAGAGCGCTGAGACGCTCCCGAGCGTAGAGAATGTACAGGGCGAAGGAGAGGAGTGCTGGAGCAAAGGCGACCTGCGGTACAAGGAGAGACGCCGCGAACTTGGTGGCATTCGTCTCGTGGCTCGGGCCGGCACTGCGTTGGGGCCAGTAGACCTGAATCAGGCCGTGTGCGGCGTCTGCCAGGAGGAGGCCGGCGAGCATCAGGCAGGACGCAACGACGAAGAAGCCCCAGCCGAACCAGTCGAGCGGCGTCAGACCCAGGATGAACGCAAGAACGAAGACGCTGATCACGCCGGGCGCGCGGCCGGTTGCGCGGAAGATCTGGGGGACTGTGAGGGGCAGGCCGAGCGATTCCCTCCATACGTAGCAGGTCGGCGGCTGCTTCTCGACTCGGAAACCGTGAAGGGCAAGACCGATGATCCCAGCGAGACCGACCGTGAGACCGGCTTGGGCCGGTATCCACACCAGGGCGAAGGCGGCCGCGATTGCCAGAAGCAGCCTTGCCGGTTTGAGGCGCAACAGGCATTCCACTTCGAGCGCCGAGAGAGTCGCAATGGGAGTGAGACGGCGCGAGTTTCGGAGTACTCGGGTCAGCGGAAGCACCCCGGAAGCGACTCGCCGGTCGCCGCCGGGGCGCTCCAGGTAGCTACGAAGAAGGAGCCGGTACTCCACCACGGCCAGGGCGCCGAGAACGGCCATCAGGCCGCCGAGTCTCGCCAGATTCGGCAGCGAAGGCCCCGGTTCGTGGACGATGCCGGCGACAAGGCCCGGCGGCGTGTAGCCGAGGCCGTCGAGAACAGCGGATTCCTCGATAGCCCGAGTGATCCCTTCGGAATCGAGTTCGCCGCCGAGCGCCAGCGAGCCGAAGAGAATCGCGCCTTGGCAGGCAGCCATGATCACCACCATGGCCAGTGTGCCGAGTCCGCCTTCGACTGAGCGGTTGACGAGAAGCGACAGGATCGCCGCGGTGCGGCCGAAGATCCAGACCAGGCTCAGAATGGCGAGCAGTGTGATCGGCGCTCCGCTGACGCCTCCCGATCTCATGACGGCGAGGTAGACGCCGGCGGGACCGAGGACGGGGAGCCAGTACCCGATCGTGCTGAGAGCGAAACGGAGTACGTATAGGTCCCGGAAGCCAACGGGAAGCCGCAGCAGGTCCTCCAGGTCGAGCAGCCAGGTCACTGGCGCACGAAGCAGCACCTGGGCGAGCAACGCGATCGCCGTCATGGAGCAGGCGATCAGGCTGAGGAGATTCCCCCGCAGGACGTCGCTCTCGATGGCGAAGATCGCCGGAAGCAGCCCCAGGGTCGCGACCGTCGCGAACACGAGGAACAGGACGGCAACCGGGATCGCCACCGCCAGCGGCTGCTTGGCTCGTCGCACGGCATCCGGGAGTGCCAGCCGCGCGAGGGTCAGCAGCAGATCGGCCCGGCTACCCGGGTGCGTGAACGTCGCCATCGAGTCCTGGGTGTCGCTCTAGCCGGCTCTGAGGAAAGGTGGGCCGGCACCTGGACTGGTGGCGGGCCGAATCGGCCGCTCTGCGCAGGAGAAACGAGACCCCCCGCCGACTTGCCCGACGCAGGGAGCGACCCTGGGCCCAGGGGCGACGGCTAGGTCTGGCAGGGGGTCCGGCTCGCAGGCCCACTGCGCCTCTGACGACCAACAGACGGACGCTACCCCGCGCCTGTAGCGTCCGTCAAACGTGCTTGTCATCGGGGCAAACAGAGGCCAGGAAGGGTCGTGCGCGAGCGGCCTGCTGTTCGTTTCCATAGTTGGTCGTCGATGTCGTAGATACTCAACAGGCTGCTAGCGCGCCTCCCACGAGAACGCCGGCCACGATGAGACCGGCCCCCCAGGCAGCAGGGCCTCCAACCGCGAGCACGATGGCGCCTCCATGAAGTGCGCCGATGCTCGCGCCGAGCCCTCCGAAGACGCACTCGGTCAGAGTGAACTCGCCTCCTACGGTCTGCGCCGCCTCGACTTCAGCGAGCGTGACGCCCTGCAACGTCTGGGCTTGCGCTGAGCCTTGCGGTGGCTTTGATGGCGTCAGTCCGAACGAGACCGACAGAAGAGAGAGAGTTGAGACGAGTGCTAATCGAGATAGGACCATGGTGCGGTTTCCTCCAGTGATCTGAAGCTGTTGTTTGTGGATCGATGCATTGGTCAGTCTGGTGGAACTGTCTGCTTGAGCTAGAGAACCACCATGCATACGGCGCCGCCGATCGCTAGTGCGGCGCCCGGTATGCCGAGTAGCAGGCTAGAGGCGACCAAGCCCCCGATGGCGAGCGGAACCCCGGCTCCAGTGCCGAAGGCACAGGCCGCTTCGACCCAGCCGGTGCCTCTGTACGCTGCGAGTTGCGGTTCGTCCAGCCGTTGGGCCGATGTTGCGACCGGTCCGAGACCCCAGGCAGTGACCAGCGTGGTGTCGCCTGGGTCGGGCACCTCGCCCGCGGTTGGTGTCGCCATAGCGGCTCCGGCGAAGAGTAGAGAGAGGACGGAAACGAAGGCGATGCGATATCTCATCTAGGGATTTCTCCTTTGAAGGTTGTGGGTTGTGGGTGAGACGGACGGGTGGTTCGCTTTGGCTCAGACTGGGAAGTAGCAGCTAAGGGCGATCAGGGCGCCCAGGCCGGGAGCGATGGTGTCGACCAGTGCCGCTAGCACCATGCAAGGCCAGGAGACGACAAAGTCGGTACCGCCGGTGACGGTCGCTAGGCCTCCCTCGGGCAGGTTCGCGATCAGAGTTGATGTGGCCTTCATTTCGCTTCTCCTTGAGGCTCTTGGAGGTCGGGGCGCGGGGCTAGAAGAGAATGGGGGGAAGGCACTTGTCGGGACCGGGCCACGGGCTCGGGAACGGCCAGGGAACCGGGAAGGGGCGGGGCGAGGGAGGAAAGGGAAAGCCGTCGCAGGGCCAGGGGAGGTACACAGCCGTCCGTATCGGCGCCTCCGTCTGAAGGACGTAGCCGTCGGGGGCGGCAGCCGGCTCGAGGTCCCAGGCGGTCACCAGCGAGATGCCGTCCGGGCCTGGCGCCTCGCCGGTGGTCGGCGTCGCCATCACGGCGCCGGTGAGAAACAGGAAGAAGAGGGAAAGGAAAGCAATGCGGGGTTTCATCGAGGGATATCTCCTTCAAGGGTTGTGGGTTGCGGGTGAAACGGACGGCATCGTGGCCGTCCGGGAAATCGGTGGCGGGCCGCCGGTGAAGGCCAGAACGACGCCGTCCCAGGAACGTTCGAAGGTTCTGGAACTCATGCGCAACCGCCCGAGGGACGGGTCGTCTATGACAAGTTCGTCGCCGGCGCTGCGAATGACGACGAAGTGATCGCCGTGCACGTGCGCGATCGCGGGCAGCGGGATGTCGTGGAGCCGCTGGACCGGTAGCCGAAGGCCCTGGCTCGTCACGCCTCGCTCCTCCGCGGCCCTCTTGAGCGCGAGCAGGCTGGTGCCGTCCGGGCCGGTTCCGGTGGCGAGCTCGAGCTCGGCGAGGGTCGTGTCCTGGATGCCCCAGTGATCGAGGACCATCTTCAGGGCCGCCGGGCCGCAGTCGGAGCGCCTCTGCTGGCGAACGATCTCGCCTGGGGCCGGTGCCGACGGGTCGAGGGTGGCGGCCCAGGCAAGCCGGTCCATGGTCGGCCCCAGCGCCCGGGCGGCGACGGTCACGAGACCGGCCGCGAGCAGCAGACCGGCGGCTGCCGCGTGCGGTGGGCGAACCCGGAACCGCTCAGAGCGCATCGGGTCCGGATTCCAGAAAGGAGCGCCAGGCGGTCTCTGGACGTTCTCCGGTGGTGACCGCGAGGATCCGGGACTGCCCGTCGACCAGGAACACCAGCGGTACGTGGACGACGCCGAAGCGCCTGGAGACGGCGCCGTCCGGATCGGCGATGGCCGCGTGGATGCCGTCGCCGTCGAGTTCGGGCGAATCCGAGCCGGCGACGACCGCGATCAGGTCGAAGGTCGGACCCTCGCTCCGGGCCAGTCGCCGCAGGGCGGTGATGGTGCGGTCGCAGTTCCCGCAGCCGGCCCTGGCGAAGGTCACGACCCTTGGCCGGCCGGGAGAGCCCGGCAGGGTTTCACCATCCGCGAGGCCCGGCAGCGCGGGGAACAGCGCGCCGACTTCGGGGCGCTGGGCCTGCCGCGCGCGGATCCCGGATTCGAACCAGAGCAGACCTCCGAGGGGAGCGAGAACGGCCACGATGACGGTGGCGAGGGCCAGGTGGCGGCGGTTCATCGTCGCCCTCCCGCGAAGGCGGTTGCCCGGCGGCGGGCGGCCGGTCTCGTCCGGCTGTGCAGCATGGAGACCAGTGGCCCGGACCGCTCGCCGAGCATGTGGAACGCACGTGCCAGAGCGGCTTCGAGGGCGCTGGCCGGAGGATGGGAGAGGCGGGGACTCCATTCGCGCAGCTGACGACGCGCGCGCGGAGCGGTTGGCGGCTGGCGGAGGTTCGGAGGAAGGTTCGGGGACGTCATCGTCCAGCTCCAGTCGTTCCGTTCGTGACGGCCGAATGGCCGTTGTCGCGTTGTCGTTCAGGTCGAGGGCCGTCGTTCAGCGGCCGCGTGTATCGACTAAGACGCAAAAGGGCCTTCGGAACCCGTAGCGGTTCCGAAGGCCCTTCGAGGCAGCCGGTAGTACCGGCCTACGCGGCGCCCGGCCCTAGCTCAGCAGGAGCCGGAGATCGTCGGCGGTGAGATCCCGCAGGGACGATCCGCCGCCTTCGAGGATCGCGTCGGCGATCTGCCGCTTGGAGCGCTGGAGTTCCAGCATCTTCTCTTCCACGGTGTCGCGCGCGATCAGGCGATAGGCGAACACAGGCTGGGTCTGACCGATGCGGTGGGTCCGGTCGATGGCCTGCGCTTCGACGGCCGGGTTCCACCACGGATCGAGCAGGAAGACGTAGCCGGCGGCGGTCAGGTTCAGGCCGACGCCGCCCGCCTTCAGGCTGATCAGGAAGATATTCGTGTCCGGGTCGTTCTGGAAGTGGTCGACCACCTCGCCGCGGTTCCGGGTCTGGCCGTCGAGGTAGGCGTAGGGGACGCCCTGCTCCTCAAGGTGACTTCGGACGTAGGCCAGCAGCGACGTGAACTGGGAGAACACGAGGCATTTGTGGCCCTCGTCGAGCACCTCGGACACCTGCTCGAACAGCGACTCGAGCTTGGCGCTGCCGGCGTCGTTCCAGGACTCGTCGATGAGCCCCGGGTGGCAGGCGACCTGGCGCAGGCGGAGCAGCGCCTCGAGCACCTGCATCGCCGATCCGCCGACTCCCTTGTCCTCGACCTGCTTCAGCAGGCTGTCGCGGTAGCCGGCCCGGAGCTGATCGTAGATCTCCTGCTGCTTCGGGTTCAGGGTGCACTGCAGGATCTGCTCGGTCTTCTCCGGCAGGTCGGGCAGCACTTCTCGCTTGCTGCGGCGGAGGATGAAGGGCCGCAGACCCTTGGCAACGAGGGCGAGTTCCTGTTCGCTCGGCGCCCGCCCGCCGGCAAGCACGTCCAGGGCCGGCAGCCGGCCGAGCAAACCCGGATTGAGGAACTCGAAGATCGAGCCGAGTTCGCCCAGGTGGTTCTCGATCGGAGTGCCGGTCAGCGCCAGGCGGTGCTGGCCGTTCAGCAGGCGGCAGGCCTTGGCGGTCTGCGAGGTCGCGTTCTTGATCGCCTGGGCTTCATCGAGGATCACCGTGTCGAAGTCGACGGTTGCGAGGTAGCCGATGTCGCGGCGGACGGTGCCGTAGGTCGTGACGACGAGGTCGGCGGAGTCGACCTCGTCCCGCAGGTCCTCGCGGTCGCGACCGGCGTACTCCAGCACCTTGAGATCCGGTGTGAAGCGGGCGGCCTCGTCGATCCAGTTGTACACCAGGCTGCGCGGCGCGACGACCAGGTAGGGCAGTTTCGTCGTCCGCGAGGCGGTGCGGTACATGCGGAGCAGCGCCAGCGCCTGGATCGTCTTGCCCAGCCCCATGTCGTCCGCGAGCACGCCGCCGAGGCCGAACTCGCGCAGGAAGCACAGCCAGCCCAGGCCGAGGCGCTGGTAGGTGCGGAGCGTGCCGACGAAGCTGCGCGGCTCCTTCTTCGGCTTGATCGACGAGAAAGTGCTCAGCTTCTCGCGCAGTTCGGCGAAGGTCTTGCTGACGTTCACCGGCGGCGTCACGGCCAGGAGCGCGTCGACCAGCAAGGCCTGCGAGGGCAGGAAGCGCAGTCCCTCGTCGCTCGAGGCCTGCGCAAGCTGGCTGAGCGAGCCGTAGTTCTCGACCCAGGCTGCCGGCAGCAGTCCCTTCGAGCCGTCGTCCAGCTCAACCGATCGCCGGCCCTCCGAGATCGCCGACAGGATCTCCGAGAACTCGATCTGGTCCCCGCCGAAGTCGATCTGGCCGCTGAGCTCGAACCAGTCGACACCGCTCTCGATACGTAACGCCGGCGGGCTTGGCGGCCGGATCGAGGCGCCGTGGGCTTCGACCTCCCATCCCTCCGCGAGCAGCGGCTCCGCGACCGCGGGCAGGTCGCGCGGCTCGAGTTCCAGGCTGTGGCCGGCCTTGGACGCCACCGGCTTCAGGTCGAGCTCAAGAAGACGGACGAGCGCGTCCTGTTCGACTTTCAGGTCGCGCCGGACGAAGCGGTGTTCCTCCCAGTCGACCACCGCCGACCTCGGATCGCCGGCGTCGACGGTCAGGCTGCCGTAGCCGAAGGAGAGCCGGGCCTCGAGCTGGGGGTTCATCCACTCCGGCGCGTCCTCCGGCTCGAGTGCCAGTCGCGGCTGGGGAACCGGTGATTCTTCCGAGAGGTAGACCTCTTCCGGAAGCTCCAGAGGGGGCAGGGCGGGCAGCTCCAGGAGACTGGTAACGGCAGCTTCCAGGTCTTCGTCCGGGATGACCAGATCGCCGCTCGCGCCGAGCAGCGAGTACCAGGGCTGGTCGCGCTGCGGTTCGAGGTGCAGGCGGCCGATCGAGTTGTCGAGCAGCAGCAGCGTGTTGCCGGCTTCTGCCGCTTCGGTGCCGGACGCGACGCCGTTGCCGTTGGGAAACGGCAGCACCAGGGCCGCGCGGCTGAGCGGCGTCGTCTCGTCGCCGCGCTTGAGCAGTCCGCGGAGCCGGATCCGGCTGGCGGCGGCGATCTCCAGTTGCAGGGTGAGGCGCCAGGGCTCGCCGTCGTCGAAGCTCACCGGGTGCAGGTTGGCGAGGGAGCGGCCGTCCCACCAGAAGAGCTGGTCGTCCGCGCTGAGGCGCGGCAGCAGGTGATCGACCCAGTTCAGGGGTACGAAGACGCGCTGGATCAGGGGGCGACCCGGGGGGCGACCCCGGCCGGCTTTGCGCTTGCGCCCCTGGCGCTGCGGCGCCTCGGGCGGTAGTGCCGTGACCATCGCCGGTTCCGTGGTCGGGGACGCGCCGTTCGTCGAGGAGGCGTTGCAGTCGAGCGAGTTCAGGCCGAGCAGTTCCTCAACTTTGGCGTGGTCGATGTTGAGCCGCTTCAGTTTGCCGAACTCGCCTTGCGGATTGCACTTGCGGCCGAAGATGTCGATCATCAGGCCGCCGGCATTGCGGCTCGTCGCCGCGTTGATCAGGAACCGGATCTCGGGCTCTCCGTGCCTTGCCGACGAGGACTTCTCAGGAAGGCCCTGCCTCTCGATGTCCTCCCGAACGGCGTCGACGACCGACCGCCAGCTCGTCGTTGCCGGTGTTCTCCGCCGGCGCCGGCTGCGGCTCCTGCGGGTGCGCCGGGAAGGGCGGGGGGGGTCGTTCGCAGCGGCGGCCGCGGGTTCCATCGCGTCCAGGGCCGATCCTGGTATCGACACCTGTGGAGGCCGTGTCTTCCGCAGCGAAACACGGCCTGATCCGGCCGGTTGGCTGTTCGATGCGTTCGCGGCGAGTTCCAGCAGCGATGCCCAGACGTGTCCGCAGGCCGTGCCGCCGGCGAACTGCTGGCAGCCGCACACCGCGTGAAGGATGCGTTCGTTGGGCACTCTCGACCAGTCGATCTCGACGGTGGCGGCGTCGCTCGCTGAGTGATCAGTTGCAGCGGTGCCGTCGCCGGGAGTCAGCGGTTCAACGATGGCCCGGGCGCTCGTTCCATCGACTTCCAGTTTCACGTTGCCCGCCGAGAAGACCGACTTGCCCTGTTCGCGGTCCTCGGGGCGGAAGTGAGACGCGCTGCGCTGATGGAGCGCGACCGTGCGCGTCTTGCCTCCGCCCCCGCGCTGACGGGGACGTCGCTTACGGCGGCTCGGCCGCCGTTTGGGGACGGCAGCTGTCCCGGTGGGGTTTTCGCCTTGCGCTTCTGGCATTCCGGTGGGGTATCGACCCGTTGAGTTCACTGGCGCCGCCGGCTGGCAGTTCGGTGCTCCCCGGAGGACGGAGCGACGTGGTTGACGTCTCGGGAAGCTGAGGCGCGGCCGCTTTGAGGCATCTGGTGGCGACAGCCGGGGTGGCGGGCCCCCTGCCTCGCGGCGCCGTGAAAGCTCCGCGATTGTAGCCCAAACCAAGGATGACGCCAAGTGGCCTGCTACGATCATGCGCTCCGACGAGAACCGACCCGGATCGTGTGAGGAGTTCGACGATGGCGCAGACCGCGACCGCGGAACTCGAAAGGCCGGCAGCCAGGAGTGAGGTGCGGCCGGCAGCGGAACGGCTGACGGAGACGCGGCAGCCGTTCGACCTTTCCGACGAGACCGCGGCGACCGTCGGGCGGCTCGGCATGGCGCAGAACGTCCACGACATGCAGGAACGGGGTTACACGATTCTGCGCGACGTGGCGCCGCTCGAGTGCACTGAGCAGTTGCGGGCAACCTGTCTGCGCCTGGCGGAGGAGACGGAGGGCCGAGCCAAGGGTCGGTCCGCCGCGCTCCTGCTCGGCCGCGACCCGATCTTCGAGGATGTCGTCCTGCGGCCGAAGATCCAGGCCCTGGTCGAGATCATGTGCGGGAAGGGCGCTTTGCTGTCGCAATTGATCTGCAGCATCCGGCCGCTCGGCGCCGCGAAGCTGCCGCTCCACGCGGACCAGAACTGGCTGCCGGCGCCGTTCCCGGTGCACAACCAGCTCCTGACCCTGTGCTGGGCATGCGACGAGTTCACCGAGGCCGGCGGCTGCACCAAGGTCATTCCGGGAACCCACCGCCTGCGCCGCCACCCGAACGAGGAGGAAGTCGCGACCGAACCCGGCGCGATTCCGACCGAGTGCCCGGCGGGTTCCGTCGTCGTCTGGGACGGTTCGATCTGGCACGGCAACTACCCGCGCGTCATTCCGGGCGAGCGTGTGGTGCTGCACATCACGTTCTCCCGTCTGGCCCTGCGGCCGGTCGAGGACTATGGCCATCTTGACGAGGAGTGGCTCGAAGGCAAGCCGCACCCGCTGCGCGTGATGTTGGGCCGGGAGGACTTCCTCGGCAGCACGACGATCGAGCGCGGGCACGCGGACTACACGCATCTCGTCCGCACCTTCAACTGGGCGAAGACCTAGCGCAGCTCCTACGGCTGGATCAGGTAGGTGAACTTCACCGCGATCTGGCGGTGCGTGCTCTGCCGGTACCGGAGGTCCTCGGCCATCCAATTCTCGTTGTAGACGACGAACAGGTCGGAGCCCGGCTTGTAGATCCAGTGCAGGCGGATGTTCGTTCCGAGGTCGCCGGAGAGGTCGTTGTACTGGAGGATCGTGTTGAGCCGCAGGTTCGGCGTGAACGTGAAGTTGACGATCTGGCTGTAGAGGCCGACGTCGAAGGCGCCCTGGGGGAGTTCGACGTCGTTGAAGACCCAGCGGGTTTCCGTCTGCAGGTTCTTCGAGAGGCGGAGAGTGAAGGTGACGCGGCCGGAGGTTTGGGTGCCGTTGTAGAAGTCGCCGGCGCCGATGACCCCGCGGAAGCCGAGCAGCCGGCTCTGGTTGGTAAAGCTGGCTGCCTCGATCGTGTCGAACTCGTAGCGTCCCGGTGGGATCACGATCCCGGGCGACACCTCGAAGGGCGCGACCAGGTTCTCCGTTTCGTGAACGTAGCCCAGCCGCCACCGGTCCTCGGTGGTCATTCGCATGCCGATGGGCGAGAACTGGATCCGCTGGGTTTCCAGCTCGCCGTCGTCGAGGGTCTCGTAGTAGTCGACGTACAGCTCCGTGAACCAGGAGCGGACCGGACCCCGTTCGATTCTGGGCAACCACTGGATCTGCGGGTTCAGGTGCCGGACGTTCCGCCGCAGGAGGAAGCCAGCCTTGGTGTCGTAGTCCTTCTCGATCTCCTGGGCGTCCAGGAACACGGTCAGCGCGCGGCCCTGGTAGTCGAAGTTGAGTCCGTAGGCCGATTCGCCGGCGTCGGCGGAATCGTCTGATGTGGCGCTCCCGGAACTGGCGGACGGCTCCTCGCTGATGCCGCTGCTGGACCAGAAGCCGCCAAAGATCACCTTCGGGCCTGGCTTGTAGACGAAGTCGACGCCCGCGACCCGGTTCGCCAGTTCGCCGTCGGGCGCCGCTTCGGTGAGCATCGCGCCGATCGACGACCGCTCGCCGACGTTGCGCTTCAGGCGGGCGACCGTGAACGCGTTCGGAGGCGGTGTTTCACCCTCTCCCTCGAGGCCGGCCGTCGCGACCCGCAGGATGCCGATGTCCCAGCCGCCCACGCGCCCGGTAAGGCGAGCCCCCCAGTCGATCGGTACCTGCCGCCCCGCGTCCAGACCGACTCGCCGCGAGAAGAACGCCTTGAGCACCGGCGGTTCGTAGAAGCGGCGGTGAGGAGGGCCGAAGTCGAAGATTCCGGCGTTCTCGAGGAAGAAGTCGCGCTTCTCCGGGAAGTAGAGCGAGAACCGGGTGAGGTTCGTTTGCAGCTCGTCGACTTCGACCTCGGCGAAGTCCGTGTTGTAGGTCAGGTCGAGGGCCAGGGAACGGGTGACGCCCCACTTCAGGTCCAGGCCGTAGTCGCCGTCGGTGGCCGGGTCGAGCTCGAGGCGGGGGTCCTCGCTGACGTCGCCGATGACGTAGGGCTTGATCTGAAGCTGCGCCGACTGGCTGAGTCCGGTCAGCCCGGTCAGTTCTCCCGCCATGGACACCCGGTGCACGGGCTGGACCTCGGAGCCGACCTGGCCGAGGACGCCGACTTCGCGCGGCAGACCGGACCAGTGGGTCATCTCGCGCTTGTGCGCGATGTAGCGCTGGACGTTGAAGCCCCAGGCGGGAGCTGCCGGATCGAAACGGAGCGTCGAGATGGGAATGGCGATCTCGGCGGTCCAGCCTGCAGCGGTCTTCCGGGACGCGACGGACCAGATGCCGTCCCATTCCAGGTTCAGGTCGCGCCCCTCGTCCGTGACCAGAGTGTCGGTCCTGGCGCCGTTCAGGTTCGTTTCAAAGGCGTAGGCGTTCCGCCGATCGTAGAAGGTGTCGAGCAGCAGCATGATCGAGTCGTCCTGGAAGATGCGGCTGTCCCGCTCCATCTCCTTCGCGATGATCGCGTCCGGACTCGCGTCGAAAGCGGTGATACCGAAGAAGATCGTGCTGTCCGTGAACACGACCCGCACTTCCGTCTGCTCAGTCGCCGGTACGCCGTCGAGCGGCTCGTGCTGCATGAAGTCCGTGCCGACCTCGGAGGCCTGCCAGGCCCGGTCGCTCAGGTCGCCGTCGATGGTAGGGGCTTGGTCGACCCGGGTGGCTGACATCGTGGGACGCTCGACGCCGGACGCTGCTTCCTGGATGCCGGTTGCCGGCCCGGCTGCGATGAGAATGAGGGCCAGTGCCGGAGCGATTCGCGTGGGTCTCTGCATACTCTAGGGCTGGAACAGGTAGGTGAACTTCACCGCGATCTGGCGGTGGGTGCTCTGCCGGTAGCGCAGATCTTCGGCCATCCAGTTCTCGTTGTAAACGACGAAGAGGTCGGAGCCGGGCTTGTAGATCCAGTGCAGTCGGATGTTCGTCCCGAGGTCGCCGGAGAGGTCGTTGTACTGAAGGATCGTGTTCAGCCGCAGGTTCGGAGTGAAGGTGAAGTTCACGAGTTGGCTGTAGAGGCCGATGTCGAAGGCGCCCTGGGGTAGTTCAATGTTGTTGAAGACCCATCGAGTCTCGGTCTGAATGTGCTTCGAGAACTTGAAGTTGATCGTGGTGCGGCCGGACACCTGGGTACCCGTGTAGAAGTCGCCGACGGCGATACGGGAGCGCAGGCCGAAGAAGCGGCTCTGGTTGCTGTAGACGGAGAACCGCGCAGCGTCGAACTCGTAGTGGCCGGGTGGAATCACGACTCCCGGCGAGACTTCGAAGGGTTCCACCAGGTTCTCGGTCTCGTGGAGATAGCCCAGACGCCAGCGGTCCTCGCTCGTTGTTCGCATGCCGATCGGCGATATCTCGATCTGGCGGGATTCCAGTTCACCGCCGTCCAGGGTCTCGTAGTAGTCGGCCCTGATCTCCGTGAACCAGGTGCGGACGAAGCCCCGTTCGATCCGTGGCAACCACTGGATCATCGGGTTCAGGTGACGGACGTTGTTTCGCAGCAGGAACCCCGCCGCGGGGTGGTAGTCCTCTTCGATGTCCTGGGCGTCGAGGTAGACCGTCAGTTCGCGGCCCTGGTAGTCGAGATTGAAGCCGTAGGCGGCCTCTCCGGAGTCGCTGGATCCGCCGGCGCCGGCCGGTTCCTCGCTGGCGCCGCTACTCGTCCAGAAGCCGCCAAAGCCGAGCGTGGACGTGGGCTTGTAGTCGAAGTCGACGCCGACGACCCGGTTCGCCGCCGCGCCGTCGGGCGCCGTTTCGGTGATCATCGCGCCGACCGATGAGCGCCGGCCGACGTTGCGCTTGAGGCGCGCGACGGTGAACGCGTTGGCCGGAGGCTGGCCGTCTTCCTTTGCGATGCCGGCCGTCGCGACCCGAAGAACCCCGAGGTTCCAGCCTCCGACCCGTCCGGTCAGGCGGGCGCCCCAGTCGATCGGGACCTGTTTCCCCGCGTCGAGGCCGACCCGGCGCGAGAAGAAGGTCTTGAGCACGGGAGGCTCGTAGAAGAGTCGGTGGGGAGGACCGAAGTCGAAGATGCCGGCGTTCTCCAGGAAGAAGTCGCGCTTCTCCGGAAAGTACAGCGAGAACCGGGTCAGGTTCGTCTGCAACTCGTCGACCTCGACTTCCGCGAAGTCCGTGTTGTAGGTCAGATCGAGCGCCAGAGAGCGGGTGACACCCCACTTCAGGTCGAGACCGTAGTCGCCGTCGGAGACCGGGTCGACGTCGAGGCGCGGGTCCTCGCTGACGTCGCCGATGACGAAGGGCTTGACCTGAAGCTGCGCCGACTGGCTGAGTCCGGTCAGCCCGGTGAGTTCGCCCGCCATCGATACGCGATGTACGGGCAGGACCTGGGAGCCGACCTGTCCAAGGGTGCCTACTTCGCGTGGCAGGCCCGACCAGTGGGTCATCTCGCGCTTGTGGGCGATGTAGCGCTGGACGTTGAACCCCCAGGCCGGAGCGGCCGGATCAAAGCGAAGGGTGGAGATCGGAAGCGCGATCTCCGCCACCCAGCCGAAGCCGGTTCGCCGCGCCGATGATTGCCAGATGCCGTCCCACTCCAGATTCAGGTCGCGACCTTCGTCGGTGACCAGGGTGTCGGTGCGGGCGCCGTTCAGGTTCGTCTCGAAAGCGTAGGCGTTGCGCCGATCGTAGAAGGTGTCGAGCAACAGGATGATCGAGTCGTCCTGGAAGATGCGGCTGTCGCGCTCCATCTCCCTCGCGATGATCGCGTCGGGGTTCGCGTCGAAGGCCGTGATGCCGAAGTAGATCGTGCTGTCGGTGAACACGACACGGACTTCCGTCTGCTCGGTGGCCGGCACGCCGTCGAGCGGTTCGTGCTGGATGAAGTTCGTGCCGACCTCCGAGTCGGCCCAGACAGCGTCGCTCAGGTCGCCGTCGACGTTCGGCCCTCGCTCCACGCGGGTCGCGGCCATGCTCGGGCGCTCGGCGCCGGCTTCCGGCTGCTCCTGACCGGCGACGGGGGCGCCCGCGAGGAAACCCAACAGGCCCACGGTCGCGGGCAGGCTCCGTTTCACGGAACGGAGGCTAACAGCAGCGTTCTTCGTCCGGCCGCCGCCCGCGCTGCGGTAACGTCCGCCCCCAATGCCTGACGAACACCTGGACCTCCTGGAACTGGCCGAGCGGGCCTGGCGCGGAGAACTCGACCTTCAGTTCGAGCACCACCCGGTGCATCGCTACTACCCGGGCTCCTGCCGGCTCATGGACGGTGTGCTCGGGTTCAAGGGCATCGCCGGCTTCTACGTCGTCGACAGTGGCGACGGTCTGGTGATGCTCGACGCCGGCCACCTGCTCGACGTGAAGCGCTGCTTCGAGGAGACGAGGAGGGAATGGCCCGACACACCGGTCGTCGCCGCGATCTATTCGCACCACCATGTGGATCACGTGTTCTCGGTCACCGCGTTCGACGCCGAGGCGGACGAGCGGGGCTGGCCGCGACCCACCGTGTACGCCCACGAGCGGGTGCCGGGCCACTTCGACCGCTACCGTGCGACCTTGGGCTGGAACACGGCGATCAACCGCCGCCAGTTCGCGATCGACGCGCCTCGCTATCGCTGGCCCGACAGCTACCGATACCCGGATGTCCTCTACCGGCGGAACCTGACCTTCCGGCGCGGCGAGCTGACCTTCGAGCTGACCCACGGCCGCGGCGAGACGGATGACATCACCTGGACCTGGATCCCGGAGCGCCGCATCCTCCACACCGGCGATCTCTTCATCTGGGCGGTGCCGAACGCCGGCAACCCGCAGAAGGTGCAGCGTTACGTCGGCGACTGGGCGGACAGCCTGGAGCGGATGCTGCCCCTTGGGGCCGAGATCCTGCTGCCTGGGCACGGCCTGCCGATTCTCGGCGCCGACCGGGTGCGCCGCGCACTGGACGGCACGGCGCGCTACATGCGGTCGATCGAGGAACAGAGCGTGGCGGCGATGAACCGGGGCTTGAGTCTCGACCAGGTGCTCCAGGCGGTGGAGCCTCCCGCCGACCTCGCCGACGAGCCCTACCTGCAGCCGGTCTACGACGATCCGAGCTTCCTGGTGCGGATGGTCTGGCGGCGCTACGGCGGCTGGTGGGACGGCGAGTTCGACAACGTCGTGCCGGCGACGAGGAAAGACCTGGCCGAAGCCTGGGTCGCCCTGGCGGGCGGTGTGGATCGCGTAGTCGAACGAGCGCTGGCCGCTTCGTCGGAAGGCGACCACGGCGTGGCCTGCCACCTGATCGAAGCCGTTCGGCACGCGGCTCCCGGGAACGCTGAAGTCCACGAGGCCCGGGCCGTCATCTACCGGGCCAACGCCGGCACGCAGGTGTCCTCCATGGCGCGCAACATCCTGAACCACGCAGCGCTGGCGAGCGAACAGGGCCGGCGGGATCTCGCCTCGGATGAGTGAAGCAGGAACCGCCGACTACGAGGCACCCGCTATCGGCCGCGCCGTGGCCACGGCCGGAGCGCTGTGGGCGGTCGGCGGGATCGTGGGTCTGCTCGTGTGGGCGGTCTACCGGCTGGCCCGGATTTCGATCGCCGCGTTCGACCATCCGTTCGCCTGGTATCACTGGGCTTCTCTGCTGGCGATCATCCCCTTCATGGCCTGGTCGGAAGGGCTGCGCGGCTTTCAGTTGCGGTTCTCGCCGCGGGTGGCGGAGCGGGCGATGACGGTACGCAGCCAGCCGACGTTCCTGCGGGTCGTGTTGGCGCCCCTCTACGCGGCCGGCTACTTCGAGGGGACGAGGCGCGAGCGTCTCGGCGTCTGGTTGGGAACCGTCGGCATCCTGGTGCTGATCGTGCTCGTGCACCGGCTGGACCAGCCCTGGCGAGGCATCCTGGACGCGGGTGTGGTCGTAGGGCTGTCCTGGGGGACGATTGCGACGCTGGCCCTGAGCGTGCGCGCCTGGCGGAGCTAGGCGGTTCTGGCCGCCACTGGGTGCGCCGGCGTCCCCGCCGGCTGCCGCCGTAGGCGGCCAGGAACATGCGCCGGCCGCAAGGCCGGCTCCGCTTGGGCGGCCGGGATCGCCTAGGGCTCGATCGTCTTCAGGATGAAGCGAGCCATCGTCTCGCGGAGGTGCAGCGAGAGGTCGGAATCGGTCACGCCGTGGCGTGACTTCGGGTAGAGCATCATCTCGAAGGGCTTGCCGGCCTTCTGTAGCTTCCAGGCCATCTGCAGGGTGTTCTGCATGTGGACGTTGTCGTCCATCGTGCCGTGGATGATCAGCAGGTCGCCGTGGAGATCTCCGGCCGTCTCGAGCACCGAGGTCCGCTCGTAGCCGTCGGGGTTGTCGTCCGGAGTCGACATGTACCGTTCGGTGTAGATCGAGTCGTAGGCGCGCCAGTCGACGACGCTGCCGCCGGCGATGCCGGCGCGGAACCGGTCGGAGCGAGTCAGCGCGTAGAGGGTCATGTAGCCGCCGAAGCTCCAGCCGTCGAGGCCGATTCGCTCCGCGTCGACCCACGGCTTCGCGCCGAGCCAGTCGACGGCTTCGACCAGGTCGATCAGCTCCTGCTCGCCGAAGTTTCTGTACACCGGCCAGGTCGATTCGACGCCCTTGCCCGAGGCGATCCGGTTGTCGACGACGAGGATGACGATCCCCTGCTGCGCCAGGTACTGGAACCACATGCCGCGTGAACCCTGCCAGCCGTCGCGTACCTGCTGGGCGTGGGGACCGCCATAGACGTGAACCCAGGCCGGGTAGACGCGTTCGGGATCGAATCCGTGCGGCCGGATCAGCATCGCCGCCAGGTCGACGCCGTCGCTGGTTGCGATGGTCAGGAGTTCCGGTGGCGACACTTGGAACCGTTCGATGTCCGGAACCTCGCCGCCGCCGAGCTCGCGGACCGTCTCGCCGTCGTTGGCACGCCGCAGAGTCATCGTCGTCGGCGTGTGGAGGTCGCTCGAGGTGGCGATCCAGTGCTCGATCGGCCCGTCCTCCGGGAAGCTCGCGCGGTGGCTGCCGGGCGCCTGGGTGAGCAGGGTCGGTCCCGAGCCGTCGAGAGCGACCCGCACGACATCGGCACCGATTGCCGAGCGGTAGGTACCCGAGACGTAGGCGGATCCAGCCTCTTCGTCCGCCGCGTTCAGTGAGCGCACTTCCCAGCGTCCTTCGGTGAGCGGTTTGACCAGCTCTCCGTCCTTGTCGTAGCGGTAGACGTGCTGGAAGCCGGTCCGTTCGCTGAGCCAGAGGAAGCCGCCGCCCTCGAGGAAACGCGGCGGACCGAGCACGTTGACCCAGGCGTGGGACTCCTCCCGCAGGATGCGCTCCGATTCGCCGGTGTCCGGGTCGGCCCGGTGCAGATCGAGGAAGGTCTGCCGGCGATCCTGGACCTGGTACCAGACGTCGCCGGCGGGCGAGAAGGTGACGTTGACGATCAGGATCTCGTCGTGTCCGTAGAGGCCCGGATCGATCCAGGTGATGCCCCCGCCGCTGGCCTTGGCGACTCCCAGCCGGACGCGCGGGTTCGGATCGCCGGCCTTGGGGTAGGGGTAGATCTCGAGCGGCGGCCGGAACGGGACGTGGTCGACCACCGTGAAGCGGGGCACGTCGCGCTCGTCGCTCTGCAGGAAGGCGATGCGGCGGCTGTCGGGGCTCCACCAGTGGGCCAGGTAGTTGCCGCGGCCGTAGATCTCCTCCTGGTAGACCCAGTCGAGCTTGCCGTTCAGGGTGTTCTCGCCGCCGTCGGCGGTCAACCGCACTTCGTCGCCCGCGAGGTCGACAACGAACAGGTCCGCGTCGCGCACGAAGGCGACGCTGCGGCTGTCGGGCGAGAAGCGGGCGAGTTCCTCGTCCTCGGGGCCGTGGGTGAGGCGTGTCAGCGTCTCGGCGGAGAAATCCCAGACGAACAGGTCGGAGGCAAGTCGAAGCAGGAGCCGGTCGGTGTCCGGCGCGAGGTGCAGGGAGCCGGGCCGCGCCCTGGCGGCGGCGTCCTCAGCGTCCAGCCGAAGCTGCCCCTCCAGGGCCTCAGCCAAAGGCCGCGGATCATAGAACGGCTCCGCGTCTCCGGTCGCCGCGTCGACGAACATCCAGCTCGTGCCGTCGCCGTCCTCGTTGTCCTTTGCCTGCAGATAGTCCTGGCCGCCGGGTAGCCAGCGGATCCGCGGCAGGTCGGGCGAGAAGTCGAGCGCGTCCGGCCCGTAGATGTGCTGAAGCTCCAGGGGCTCCTGCTGCGCCGTTGCCGGCTGGAGGGCGGTTGCGGCCAGAATGGCCGCGGGAAGACAGGCGCGTGCGAGTCGTCGGCTGATCGTCTGCATGGCCGAACAGTAGCGGAGGATCGCCTGCCGGCGGGCGGCTACCCGCGGGTCCGATGCGTTGGCGCGACCGCTAGAACTCGAACTCCAGCAGCACGTCCACGCTCTGGCCTTCCGTCGTGACGGTGAAGCGGTTCATGCCGAGACGGAAGTGCTCGGCCAGTTGCTGGAAGTCGATCTCGCCCATTCCCTCGACGATGGTGATCTCGATCCGCCGGATCTCCTGGCCGTTGACCGCGGTGACGTGGGCCTCGTCGGTATCCGCCGCCAGTCCGGTGAACAGGAGCGGCAGGCTTGCCAGCCGGACTTCGGGGTCGATGCTGTCGTACGGGATGCTGACTTCGAATCCGGGGATGTCGGCGCGGAGAACCGGTAGATCCCGGTGCGCGACGACTTCTACCTCCGCTGGGGTGGCGGTCTGCGCGTCGAAGACGACGCCGCGGCTCAGGTGCGCCTGCTTGCCCTTGATGAGGATGAACGGCCAGGCGATGACCTTGGCCAGGACCGCGGCGGTCACGAAGCGGCCCCTGCCGGAGCGGTCATAGCCGCCGGTGAGTCGGATCGACGTGTCGTCCACCGCGGCGACCGTGTTCGCGTCTACCTCTAGCCTGCCCCGGATGCCGGCTATCTTGGCCCGCCGGGCCTTACTGACCTCGGACCAGACCACGGTGCCCGCCTCGATGACGACGCGGCCGTCGACCACGACGTCCTCGGCGACCCTGGCGCGGACGCGGTCTCCGAGCCGGACGAAGCTGCTTGATTTCCTCTTCGTCGAGAGGCTCTCGTCGAGGACGCAGTAGACGGTCGTTCCGGCTGGAATGCGGACCCTTTCGGCCATCAAGGCGGTCGGCAGGGTGAGGAACAGCAGACCGACGACGGCGGCCCGGAACGTGGTGGCGTAACGCATGAAGAGGCCCTCTGGGTTGTGGTCTTCGTAGTACCAGTACGGCGACAAGCGTCCTTCGGTTTCGCCGTGCGGCGGGTGATACCGTGACGCCTTCGCGCATGAGCTTGATCGTCTGGTCCTGGCTGTTCCTCGCCGTCTATCTGGGCGGCATGCTGGCGTTCGGCGTCATCGGCCGGAACCGGGTGCAGGGCGCGGACGACTTCGCCACCGCCCGGGCGGCCTACGGGCCCTTCTTCCTCGCGCTCGCATTCGCGGCAACGACCGCGAGCGGGGCGACATTCCTCGGTTTCCCGGGCCTTGCCTACGAGCACGGGACGGCGGCGCTGCTGTCGGCGGTCCTCTACCCGGCGGGCGTGTACCTGGGCGTGCTGATCTGCATGCGGCTGGTGGCGAACGTAGGCGACCGGTTCGGGTCGCGTTCGATCCCGGAGTTCCTGGGCGACCGGTACCAGTCGGACGGCATCCGCGTGATCGTCACCGTTGCGTCCCTCCTGCTGTTCTTCTACCTTGCCGGCCAGCTCCTGTCGGGCCTGGTCATGTTCGAGACGATGCTCGGGCTGTCGCCGGCCTGGGCGCTCGGGATCACGGCCGTCGTGCTGATGATCTACGTGTCCCTGGGCGGTGCCCACGCGGACATCCTCACCGACGGCGTGCAGGGTTTTCTCATGCTGCTGATCGGTGTTCTCGTCATCATCCTGTTCGTCTTCGGCGCCGGCCTCGACGGCGGCTTCGGCTCGGTCATCTCGAGCATTCGGGGACAGGATCCGAACCAGGTTGGCTGGATCAACCGCTCTACGCCCCTCTACCACTCCTGGTGGTCGCAGATGGCGGTGCTGCTCGCCCACATTCCGCTCGGGCTGCTCCCGCACATCGGCAACAAGATCTGGGCGCTCAAGACCGGCAAGTCGCGTTTCACGTTCCTTCGCTTCGCTTCCGTGTTCGGCGTCACGCTGGGCATGCTCGGCCTCGGTGGCGCCCTGGCGCGGGCGGTGCTCGGTGGACGCCTGTACGAAGAGGGCTCCACCCCGAACGAGGCGCTTCCGGCATTGTTCATCGAGCTCTTCCCGGCCTGGCTGGCGGCGCTGATCGGCGTCGGAGTCCTGTCGGCGGTCATGTCGACGGCGGACGGGCTGGTCGTGTCCTCGTCCCAGATCGTGGCGAACGACCTCTACCGGCGGACGATCGCGCCGCGATTCCACTCCCACCTCAGCGACGAGCAGCTTGACCGCCGGGTGCTGGTCATCAGCCGCTGGGCGACGGTGGGCGTCATGGTCGTCTGCGTGACGATGGCCTGGATGCTGATGGACATGAACATCGCCATCCTGGTCTGGACGGGGAACGGCGGCATGATGGCGGCGTTCGCGGGTCCGCTCGTGCTCGGCGCGCTCTGGAGCGGCGTGACGCGCACCGGTGCATACACGGGGCTGATCGTGGGTTTGAGCTCCTTCCTGATCCTGCATACCGGGGTCATCGATCCGGCGTGGTTCGAGGGCTCTTTCCTGCACCCGGTGTTCTCCTGGCTGCACGGGGAAGCGCCGAACCCGACCTCCTGCGCGGCGCTGGCCGGACTGTTCGCAATGGGTTGCACGGCGGCCGTGTCGTTGGCGACGAAGCCGCTACCGGAGGCTCATGTGGGGTCTCTCTTCCGGCGCGTCGAGGCGACGGACTAGGCCATGCCGAGGATTCCAGAGGACGCGATGGACGTCCTGTTCCGGGACGCCCGCAGCCAGAACAGGTGGTTGCCGCGTGAGGTGCCGCGGGACACGCTGCAAGAACTCCACGACCTGATGAAGTGGGGGCCGACGAGCGCGAACTGCTGGCCGCAGCGGGTCGTCTTTGCCGTGAGCGAGGAAGCGAAGGAGCGGCTGGCTTCGATCGCCATGCCGGGCAATCAGGACAAGATCCGGCAGGCCCCCGCGACCGCGATACTGGGCTACGACCTGGCGTTCTTCGACAGGATGGACGTGCTCTTCGCCCACAACCCGGGCATGGCCGAGATGTTCCGCAACAACGCGGAGCTCGCCGAGGTGACGGCGTTCCGGAATGCGACCCTGCAGGGGGCCTACTTCATGCTGGCCGCCCGCTCGCTCGGCCTCGACTGCGGCCCGATGTCGGGGTTCGACAACGCGAAGTGCGACGAGCTCTTCTTCGCCGGCACGACGGTGCGCTCGAACTTCCTCTGCTCAATCGGCTACGGCGATTCCGAGGGCCTGTTCGGGCGCTTGCCACGGCCGGAGTTCGAGGACGTGTGCCGCGTGGAGTAGCTGATCAGCGGCGCCAGAAGGCGGGCAGGAGAAGCGCGGTCACGGCGACGATCTCCAGGCGGCCGAGCCACATCAGGACGATCAGCAGCAGCTTCTCCCAGCCGGCGAAGAAGGCGTAGTCGAGTGACGGACCGGCGGCTCCCATCGCCGGGCCCACGTTCGACAGGCAGGCGAGTGAAGTCGACAGGGAGGTCACCATGTCGTTGCCCGCGATGGCGAGGGTGGCGGCGACGCCCAGCCACAGGAAGGCGAAGAGCGTCATGAAGCCGCCGAGGCTGCGCGCCACCTGGTCGCTGATCGTCCGCTTGCCGACCCAGAGGGCCAGGACCCGGCGCGGGTTGAACATGAGATGGACCTCGCGCAGCGCCATCTTCAGCGTCATGACGAGCCGGCCGACCTTGATGCCGCCCGCGGTCGAACCGGCGCAGCCCCCGACGAACATGGCCAGCAGCAGCAGGGTGCGCGACGTGTCGCTCCACGAGTCGTAGTCCCTGGTGGTGTAGCCGGTCGTCGTCATCAGGGAAACGGAGTTGAACGCGGCCTCCCGGAGCGCCTCCAGCAGCGGCAGGTCCGTGCTGCGCCAGCGGTCCAGGGTGACCAGCGCCACCAGCACGGCGGCGATTGAGGCATAGGCGCGAAACTCGACGTCCTTGTAGAGCTGGCTGGGTCGTGACCGGACCGCAAAGATCAGGGAGAAGTTGATGCCCGCGATCAGCATGAAGACGATGATCGTCCACTCGATGAAGGCGGAGTCGAAGGCGGCGACGCTCGCGTTGTAAGGGGCGAAGCCGCCGATCGAGACGGTCGTGAAGGCGTAGCAGAAGGCCTCGTACTGGGTGGCGCCGCCGGCGAGCAGCAGCAGGATGAGGACGATGGTCAGGCCGACGTAGATGCGCCACAGCACGGTCGCGGTCTTCTGCACCTGGGGCTGGAACATGTCCTGGGTGGGCCCCGGCACCTCCAGGCGGTAGAGCAGGCGGGCGCCCGGTCCCAGGCTTGGGAAAAGGGCGACGAACAGGAGCAGGATGCCCATGCCGCCCAGCCACTGGGTGAGGCCGCGCCAGAGCAGGATGCTGGGGCTCAGCAGCTCGATGTCGGTCAGGATCGAGGCGCCCGTGGTCGTGAACCCGGAGGCGGACTCGAACAGGGCGGAGGCCGGGTCCGCGATCTCGCCGCTCAACAGGTACGGGAGGGCGCCGAAGAAGGAGGCAAGGATGTAGGCGCCGACGACCACCAGGGTCGCCTCGCGCCGGTAGATCTTCTCGTGCGGCTTGCCCCACCAGTGGGCGGCCGCACCGGCGGCCGCGCAGACGATCAGTGAACCTCCGAGGGCCGCCGCGGGCCGTTCCTCGCCATGCCAGAGTGCGAACAGGAAGGGGATCAACTGCGCGCCAGCCAGCAGCAGGAGGAGCCGCCCGACGAGACCGGAGACGGCGCGCAGGTTCATCCGGTGTTCTTGGGCTGTTGCCGAGTCAGGGGGCCGCGGCGGCCGCCGGCGCTTCCGGCAACGCCAGCGCCAGGAGTTCGCCCTCGAAGTCCATGCCGCTGAGCGCCATCACGATGTACTGGCGTCCTTCGTGCAGGTAGGTCATCGGTGCGCCGCTGACGCCGGCCGGCAGCTCCGTTTCCCAGACGACCTCGCCGGTTCTCTTGTCGTAGGCCCTGAACTTGCGGCTGCCCGCGCCCTCGGGCTGGACGATCATGGCATCCGAGCCGTCGGCCAGGAACACCAGGGTCTTGGTGACCAGCGCCGACACGCGGCCCTGTTGCCCCAGCGGTGGCAGGTCGAGGTGGGCGAGCGCGGGGTGATCGCGCGGTCCATCCCCGTTCGGGACCATCCACAGGTGTTCGCCCGTGTCGAGGTCGATCGCGGTCAGCCGGCCATAGGGCGGCTTCGTGATCGGCAGGCCGTTGGGCAGGGTCGCCCACTCGTAGCCGTCGGCCTCGCTCAGGTCGACCCGGTAACGCAGGTTGGAGCGCGCGGGGTCGGGGGGCGGACGCAGGCCCAGGATCGCCGGCACGGTGACCGACGGCAGATAGAGCACGTTGGTCTCCGGATCGAGTGCGGCGCCGTTCCAGTTGGTGCCGCCGACTGCCCCGGGCACCTGGATGGTGGGCAGGGCGTCGGAGTCGTCCATCAGGGTGGGCGGCTGGAAGATCGGGCCGATCCGGTACTGCGAGACGTACTCGATTGCCATGGCGCGCAGTTCCGGCGTGAAGTCGATCAGATCGTCGATGGCCAGTCCCTGGAGGTCGTAGGGGAGAGGCCAGGTCGGGTGCGGCTGGGTCGGCCAGGCGCGCTCGCCCGGCACGTCGGAAGCCGGCACTGGTAGCTCGACGATCGGCCAGACCGGCTCGCCGGTCTCCCGATCGAAGACATAGAGGAACGCCTGCTTGGAAGGTTGGGCGAGCGCCTTGATGGGCTTGCCGTCGACGACGATGTCCGCGAGCACGGGCGCCGCGGGGAAGTCGTAGTCCCAGAGACCGTGATGCACGGCCTGGAAGTGCCAGCGCCGCTCGCCGGTCTCGGCGTCGAGAGCGAGGATCGACTCGGCGAACAGGCCCTTGCCCGGGCGGTGCCCGCCGTACCAGTCGTTGCTCGGCGTGCTCGTTGCCGCGTAGGCGATGCCGAGTTCCTGGTCGCAACTGATCCAGGTCCAGACGTTGGCGGCGCCGGCCTCGGCCGCCTCGAGGCTGTCCCAGGAGTCGAATCCGAACTCGCCCGGCTCCGGGATGATGTTGAACCGCCAGCGCAGGGCTCCGGAGCGCGAGTCGTAGCCGCGGATCATCCCCGGCGGGTTCCTCCTTCGCGACCAGGCATCGGCCGTCGATTCGCCGAGGACGATCACATCGCCGCACACGACGGGCGCCGAGGTCCAGAAGTACTGGCGGCGCGTAACGCCGCTCCCGACGTCGAGCATGTCGGCGCGGCCGCCATCGCCGAAGTCGGGGTCGAGGGCGCCGGTGTCCGCGTCGAGGGCGGTCAGACGGCCGTTTCCGGTGAAGAAGAGCCGGCGCTTCTCTCCGTCGTTCCAGGTCACGCCACCGCGGACGGAGCCGCGGCCCATGTTCCGTGGCTCTTCGTCCTCAAATGGATCGTAGGTCCACAGGATCTCGCCACTGGCGGGATCGAGCGCGGCCGCGCCCAGGCCGGTCGCGACCAGCACCCTGCCGTCGCGCATCATCGGAGTGTTCTGGAAGACGAAGGGCGGAGTGACGCCATCGTGGCGGGCGGCGATCCCGTAGTCGATCGACTTCCAGCGCCAGGCGACCTCGAGCTGGTGCACGTTGTCGCGGTCGATCTGGTCCAGTGGCGAGTACTTGCTGCTCCGGCTGTCCGCGGCGTAGTTGTGCCATTCGCCGGCTGGCTGAGCTCCTGCCCCGTTGCCGGAAGCCGGTCGCGGAGATGCGGCGGCCTGACCGTGGGCGCCGGCGACACCCGTAGCCGCCAGCGCGGCGCCCAGAAGGAACGCCTTCGAACGACGGATCATCCGAACTCGCCGGCGGTGGCGACGCCAGGCAAGCATCGGTTGGGATGGATGAGTTTCGAACGGGTCACCGGCACCTCTCGGGAAGAGAACCACCGGAGTCTACTTCCGCTAGCGGGCCGTTTCGCGGACGCCTACCGTAGCCTCCCCGTCGTCGACGCTCTCGTCCGTTTCGCCGCGGACCCAGACCAGGCGATACACGTCGAGTGGCCGGAGTTCGGCTTCCAGGACCTGCCGGATCAGGTTCGAGGAACCCGGACGGGCGACGAAGGCGCCGCGCTCGAGGAAGGCGAAGACGCGTTCGCGATCCTTGCAGGCGTCGTCCTGCTCGTCGCAGCCGAAGTCGTTGCCGTCCGTGTCAAGCAGGAAGAGGAGCGGATCCGGCGACACGAACCTGCCGTCGAGGCTGCGGTACGCGCGCCAGAGATCGAGGGAGGGGATCGTCCAGCCGTCTCCGGATTCCGCGAAGCCGACCGTCTCGACGACGGGACCGTCCGGCACGGCGGTGATGACGGCCGGGAACGGATCGAAGACCCGGCGCGAGAGTTCCTGCAGCGTGAAGGCGTCGTCGTCGGGGACCTCGAAGATCTCCAACAGCGGCGCGCCGGCGTCTACGATCCGCTCGATGAGCTCGATCTCGAGGTCGCGGAGAACAGGCTGGCCCGCCGCCGGTTGCTCCGGGGGCGTGGGCGGCGCCGTGGACGGAGCCAGCTCCCGGGGCGGCGCAGCAAGCCTCGATTCGGGCAGTTCATCGCCGTCGGCGGCGCCGAACAGAGCCCGCAGGCACTCGAAGCGGCGGCCGGGGTTCTCGTCCACGTAGCGCCACAGCGCCGCCACCCGTCGCTGGTACCGGGCGGCATCAGCGGCGAAACCGCGCAGGCCCCGCTCCACCGCGTCGGACTCGCCGGCCGTGGCCTGCGTTCCGCCGTCGGACACGAACTCCAGCGAGACGGTTTGCGGCGGCGGCCGCTGCTGGTCGGGCATGCGCCGCTCGTTGTCCCAGACGGCGAGCGATGGACGGATCGGCGTGTTGGCGAAGAACTCCTGGAGTTCGGCATCCGGGTTCCCGACCAGCGCCCAGCGGCGGTAGCTGGTCAGCTCTCTGCCTGCCCGCTCCCACTCGGCGCCGTCGGCCAGTGGCTCGTACAGGCGGTCGAACCGCAGATGCCAGGCGTCGTAGCCGTTCATCAACGCCTCCGTCCGGTCGTTCAACCGGCGCTCGATCAGTGCGTTTCCCTCGGGGACCTTGTGGCGGTGGATCGAAACCTCAGCCTCCAGCTTCACGTAGCCGCCGGTATCGGGCGGCTCGACCACATCGTCCCCGGAGGGCTCCAGATCGTCCGCCGACGGCGGGAAGAACTCGAGGTGCAGGGTCTCCGCGACCGGGTCGTCGGTGCAGCCGGCCAGCGCGATAGCGAGCACCGCCGTGATCGCTCCAGGGAGGGCGCGACGGATCGCTGCTCCAGGCGCGAGGGACGGGCGGCTGGCGACCATGGTCCTAGTTTGCAACACGCGTAGGATCGACCGTCTTCCCGCGGACTCGCATCGAACCGATGAACCTGTACGCCCTGCTCCACGAGCGATTCGAGGGGGCCCTCGATTGTCCGAGTCTGGTGCCGCACGGCGCCTTGGACGGAACGGGAGACTCGGTGTGGACGTATCGGGATCTGGATGTCGCTTCGGCCCGATTGGCCGGGGCGCTCCGTCGGCGCGGCGTTGAGCCTGGCGACCGGGTGCTCGTCCAGATCCCGAAGTCGGCCGAGGCGGTGGCTCTCTACTTGGGCGTACTCCGCTGCGGCGGGGTCTACGTGCCGCTGAACACCGCCTACACCGAGCGGGAGGTGGCCTTCTTCGTGGCAGACGCGTCACCGCGCGTCGTCGTCCGCGGCGCGGGCGGTGTCGGCGAGCCGGACGTCGAGAAAGGACCGCGCGCTATCGGCATCGACGTGTTGTGGGGAGAGGCCAGCTCCTTCGATCCCGATCCGGCGATCGAACCCCGCGACGACGACGACCTGGCGGCCATCTGCTACACGTCCGGCACGACCGGACGTTCCAAGGGCGCGACGATGACGCACCACAACCTGACCTCGAACGCGCTGGCGCTGCACCGGATCTGGGGCTTCGAGCCTGGTGACGTACTGCTGCACGCACTGCCGATCTTCCATGTCCACGGGCTGTTCGTGGCGCTCCACACGGCGTTTCTGAACACCTCGAAGGTGCTCTTCCTGCCGCGGTTCGACGCCTCGGAGGTGCGCCGGCTGCTGCCGGAGGCGACGGTGCTGATGGGCGTGCCGACGTTCTACTCGCGGCTGCTGGCGGAGCCTGGTTTCGGCAGTGCGGACTGCGAGACCATCCGGCTGTTCGTCTCCGGCTCGGCGCCTTTGACGGAAGCCGTCTTTGGTGACTTCCAGGCCCGCACCGGCCACCGGATTCTGGAGCGCTACGGCATGACGGAGGCTGGCATGATCACCTCGAACCCGCTCGATGGAGAGCGCGTGGCCGGGACGGTCGGTTTTCCGCTGCCTGATGTCGAGGTCCGGGCCGTGGGTGAGGACGGCGCCGAAGTACCGGCAGGCGAGGTCGGCACCCTGGAGATCCGCGGTCCGAACCTGTTCGCCGGCTACTGGGGCTTGCCGGACAAGACGGCAGCGGAGATGCGCGGCGATGGCTTCTTCGTCACCGGCGACCTCGCGAGTGTCGACGGCGAGGGGCGGGTGACCCTGGTTGGCCGCGACAAGGACCTGATCATCGCCGGGGGCTTCAACGTCTATCCCAAGGAGGTCGAGGACCGGCTCGACGAGATAGCGGGCGTAGCGGAGTCGGCCGTGATCGGCGCGCCGCACGCCGACCTGGGCGAAGGCGTGGTTGCCGTGCTCGTCGCCGAAGGGGCGCGGGTCGAAAACGATACGCTGCGCGCCGCGCTCGGTGCGGGGCTCGCACGCTACAAGCATCCCCGCCGGTTCTTCTGGGTCGACGAACTGCCGCGCAACGCGATGGGAAAAGTGCAGAAGAACATCCTGCGAGAGCGGTACCGCGACGCATACGACGGATGAAGGAGGGGCTCAATGACGCAGACTGACAGGAAGCTCGAAGGCAAAGTCGCCCTGGTCACCGGAGCGAGCCGCGGCATCGGCAAGGCAATCGCCGAGCTGTTCGCCGAGCACGGCGCCCGGGTCGCCTGCACGGCGCGGACGCTGTCCGAGGGCGGACACTACCTGGGCGGCTCGCTCGAGACGACGATCGAGGAGATCCGGGCCGCCGCCGGCGACGCCACCGCGTTCGCCTGTGACGTCTCCGAGTACGAGAACTGCGAGCGCCTGGTGAACGAGGTGCGCGACGCCCTCGGACCCATCGACGTGCTGATCAACAACGCCGCCCTGACCTACTTCATCCCGGTCGTCGATTTCCCGATCAACAAGTGGCACCGCTCGACGGCGGTCAACTTCCACGCGCCGTTCTATCTCTCGAAGCTCGTGCTGCCCGGGATGATCGAGTGTGGCGCGGGCAGCATCGTCAACGTCTCCTCGGGCGCGGCGATCGGCCCCGGCCGCGGCCCTTACAAGGGCCCGCAGTTCGCGGGCGGCTCGCTGTACGGCGCCGAGAAGGCGGCCCTGGAGCGCTTCACCCAGGGCCTCGCCTCCGAGGTGTACGAGCACGGTGTCTCGGTGACCTGCTACAGCCCGTCCCAGATCGTCCCCACGCCTGGGGTCGTCCACCACCGGCTGATGGAAGGACGCGACCCGAACGAGGCGGAAACCGTCGAGATCATGGCCCAGGCGGCCCTGCTGCTCGCCACCGAGCCGCTCGACCGGGTCACCGGCCGGGTCACCTACAGCCAGGCGATCCTGGAGGAGTTCGGCTGGATCGAGAAGGGGCGAGGATTGGGCACGGAGCGACAGGGCTCCGGCTACAGCATGATCTGACTGGTGGAGCGAGGCCCTTGGCCTCGCGCGTTTCGTTCAGAAAGCCGACGAGGACGTCGGCGCACCCAGTTTGACCGGCGTTACTCCGCGTCTTTCACCGGCTTGCCGGCGGCGATCCACTCCTTCTCGAGCTGGCGCGCTCCCCTGAGCTGGCCCAGCATCGAGTAGTTGCCTTCGTGGCAGGCGTACTCGTAGTTGTACTGGTCGGTCTTCGGCCAGGGCATCTCGCCGCCGAAGGGCGCCGTGTGCTCCTCATCCTCGACCTCGAACTGGTAGAGCAGCGACTTGCCGTCGATCGGGCTGAAACGCTCCGTCACCTTCATCGCGCCGCGCGGCACACCGGCCGACTCTCTGCCGTGCAGCATCTGGGGCGCCGCTTCGCGACGGAAGTTCGTCGTCTCGACGACCAGGGTGTCGCCCTCCCACCTTCCGATCGAGTCGCCGGAGTAGGACTGGTACGGCGCGCGAGAATGCTCCGCGTCGATCCTCACGACCCGCGTCCAGTGCATCCACTCGATGTGGATCATCAGATAGTCGTCCGTCTGCACCAGGGTCTTCAGGTTGTTGTAGGAGATCGTGCGGATGGGGATCGAGGCGCCGGGCTGGTAGATGCAACGCACGCCGAGGACCATCGTCTCCGGGCTGTCGAAGGGCGTATCGCCCGATTCCAGCCACCAGGCCGTGCCGTCGTCGTTCATCCAGATGAACCGCGGCAGGGCGCCGCGGCTCTTCTGGGCTGCTTCTGTCAGCGGCGGCATCCGTCCGTTCGGGGGGTTCGTCAGGATAGACGTGCGGTACTTGCCGTCGATCATGAACATCGTGTGGCCCGGATCGAACCAGGCATAGTTGTAGCTCTGCCGGTCGATGAAGGCTCCCTTCTCCGGCGGCGGCCGATCCGGCGCACTGGCGGCGTCGCCGGCCAGAACGCGCTGGCGCTGGTTCGCTTCGACCTCGGCCGCCTCGTCGGGGCTAAGGACGAGCTCCTCGCCGCGCTCGGGCCGGCGCTCGAAGGGCGTCAGCGAGCGGATGTCGTAGCGGCCGGTGAAGTCGGGCTTGCCGCTTGAGGTACGGGGAATGTCGTCGGCCGCCGCGGTGGCGGCACCAGCTCCCCACATGAGCAGTGCACAGATGAGAGCGAGGGTCTTCCGCATCTCCGTTCTCCTTGTTCGTTTCCCTGAGCCTACCGCCCTAATCCGACGCCTCGCCCACCCAGAACGGGCTCGACCAGGCCATGCTGCCGTCGATCTGACGCACCCGCAGGTAGTAGTAGTCGCCGGACTGGACCTCGCCCTGGTCGGTGAACGTGAACTCCTGGTCGAGGGACCGTCCCTCGGTCACGATCTGCGCGGAGAGGGCGTCGGTGTGCTCAAGCACATGGACCTCGCGGCGCTCGACCTGACCCTTCAGGTCGCCCAGGCGGAAGCGGACCGTGTTCGCGGGCAGTTCCTGGGGCACGCGGACATAGCCGCCCGAGCCGCGGGACTCGGTCGTGGTCTCCGTCTCGACGATGATCACGGTCTCCGGGCCGGCGCCTCGCAACTCCAGAAGCAGCGACTTCGGGCGGCCGCGGGTGGGGAAGTCGAAGTCGATCCGGTCGCGGTCTTCCGCGTTGCGGCTCGTCTGATAGGTCGCGGGCTGCGTGAACCACGGATCCTCGTAGTCAACCAGTGTCGCTCCGGAGACGTGGATCGCTCCCTTCCAGGGTCGCCCGCCGCGGGGAGGCGTGCGTTCGCCATGGATCTCGGTCGACGACTCGAAGGTGATCTGGACCCGCGCTTCCCCGGACAGTGCGCTCTCCAGGTACCTCCGTGTGTACGCGATCGTGCCGTTCTTGATCACGTCGATCGCGTCGATCGGCGCCGTGCCGTGGACCCGGCAGTCGATCCGTCGGACCGTAGCGTCCTCCTGGCGGGTCCCCATGCGGGCGCCGTTGAGGGTCGCTTCGAGGATGATGCGCTCGCCGGTCGTCGAGTAGGCCGCCCGGTCGCGGAGCGCGCTGAAGATCGCGTCCGCGTTGTTCTCGGGCGCGTACACGGCCGCCAGACCGCCCAGTTGCCGGTTCCCGGCCCCGGAGTAACCGGGATGGCCGTTGTGGTTGTCGGAGGCGCCGATGAAGCCGACCTCGAAGCCGTTCTGCAGGTACTTGTTGCCGAACCAGTCGAAGGTGCCATGGCCGGACTGGATCTCGACCAGCCGCCCCAGGTCGGGGTCGCTGTTCGTCCAGTCGCCGGGCTGGTGGGCGTGGGGGATGACCAGCACGTCGTCGGCGCTGTTCTGATCGCGCAGGCCGGCGTAGAGCTCGTCCAGCAGGGGAGCCTCCTGGTTCGGCACGCGGCTGCGACCGGGTGTGTCGCGGAAGAACACGTTGTGGTGGCCGCCGAGCGGCGAGCGCGAGGTCCACTCGAAGCCGAGGATCGTCGTGAACTCGCCTTCGATCCGGTACTCCTCGACCAGTTCCTGCAGCTTCCGCCACTCGCTGTCGTCCATCCAGATGTCGTGCTCGGAGAGGCTCAGGAAGTCCAGCCGGGCCACGTCGCGGCCGAAGCGGTAGTAGCCATCCGGCGAGCCCTGGCCTTCGGCAAAGGCGGTGTGGCCGTGCGTCTCGCCCCAGTAGACGCGGGCTTCGGGATCGTCCTCGACCCGGACGGGATTGCTGGTCGCCCGGATGGAGCCGTCCTCGTTCCGGACAGAGAAGCGGTAGACGCCGGGGTCGGCGAGAGTCACGTCCTCGAGCAGCGAGATCGCCGGGCTGCCGGCGGCGATCGTTCGGAAGGGCTCCCCGTCCAGCAGCACGTCGAGCGCGGGCATGACGCCGGACGACAGGTTCTTCATCCGGTCCTCGGCCCGGAGCGCGAGGGTGAAGGGCTCGCCGGGCGCCACGATGGACGGGGCGACGGCGTTGACGTAGCGGACCTCCTCGCGGCCCAGGACCTCGAAGGAAGGCCAGGCCGGCCGGAACAGGTCGCCCGTTCCCTCGATGTCGGCGTAGACGTGCAGGATCACCTGGTCGTTGGAGGTCTCCTGCAGCGTGAAGCCGGGCCCGCCGCCAGAGGTGTCGCCATAGGTGATGGTGATCGTGTCGCCTGCTGCGAGAGCCGTGCCGCCGAGGCGAAACTGCAGCACGGTCCGGGGCACGCCGGGGCGAACCTGGCCGCGTCCGCTGCTGAAGTGCATGCCGAACCATTCGCCCCAGGGTTCGCCGGAGGTCAGCGCCGCGTCCGGATTCGAACTCTCGACCGTGACGTAGTTCGGGCCCGCTGGATCCTCGGCCTGAATCCCTCCCCTCCGTGCAGCCCGCACCAGGATGCCGCCGCCCTCCGCCATGCCCAGCGAGCCCACGGTGTAGGTCTGCCGGATCGTGACCTGGTCGCCGGCGCGGAAAGGACCGGGCGGGTCGAGCGTCAGCGAGCCGAGGGCTCCCGGATGCTCGTCCTTGATCTGGAACTCCCGGGTGTAGAGCCGGATGAACTCCGAGACGCGCGGGACCGGAATCACCGCTCCGCCTCCGAGTCCCCGGAGCGAACGGTTCGCGTTGGCGAGGAGCTGAGGGAAGACGTCGGGTACCGGACCGCCGGTGAGTGAGTAGGCGTTCGCCCACTGCCAGAGGGTGTCGAGGCGGTTGCTCAGGATGGCGATGTCTTCGGTGCTTTCCGGAGCCTCGAGCTTGAGAGCTTCGACGCGCTGGCGGAGGTCCGCGGTCAGGTAATCGCCTGAGTCGCCGGTGGTGCAGCCTTGGGCGAGCAGGGCCAGGGCGACCAGGGCCAGGGCGAGCGGAGCGAGGAGTGCGGAGCGGGTTGCGAAGCGGCGTCGATTCAACATGGCGAACCCTCGCGGTTTGGCTGCCGGTCTCTCAGATTGGCGGGACTCTCCCCAGTACCATAGCGGGCCGAGATTCCTGGGAGATCCGCATGACGAAACTTGCTTCAGCGTTCGCGACCGTTGTCGTCCTCGCGACCGTGTTCGCCATCCCGGCCGCGGGGCAGTCCGATGTCCCTTCCTACGATCCGCCGCTCGACATCGGGGTCGTCCTGTACGACGGCGCCGAACCGCTCGACGTCTTCGGACCGATCGAGATGTGGCTGAACGCGGGGCCGGGCCTGATCCGTGTCCACCTGATCGCGGACTCCGCCCGTCCGGTCGCTCTGACGACGACGACCTATCCGGCCGAGATGGCTCCGAAGGTCCAGGCCCAGTACGGCTACGACGACGCTCCGCCGCTCGACGTGATCATGGTGCCGGGCGGTATCGGCACGCTCCGGGAAGTCGAGAACCAGCAACTGCTGGACTTCGTCGCTGAGCGCGCCGCCGAGGTCCAGCTCACCACGTCCGTCTGCACCGGCTCCGCGATCCTCGCCAAGGCCGGCGTCCTCGACGGTCTGCCTGCGACGGGGAACAAGGCCTTCTTCAGCTACATCGCCGGTTTCGGTCCCGAGACCGAGTGGGTGGAGGAAGCGCGCTGGGTCGACGCCGGCCACGTGATGACCTCCTCCGGCGTTTCCGCCGGCATCGACATGAGCCTGGCCGTCGTCGCCCGCTTCTTCGGTCAGGACGCCGCGCGGATGCTGGCTCAGGCCACCGAGTACGAGTGGAATGAGGACGCCGGCCGGGATCCGTTCGTCGGGAACCTGGACTCGGCCATGCCGTACCTGGAACGCCTGGAGGCGGCGGTCGGAGAGTCGTCCGGTTCGGGCTTCTGAACCCGGGCCCTGAACGGGGGAGTCGCGTCAGTTCTCGCCGTCGCCGCGCGTCATCGTGTCGACCGTGGTCGCGGCGCCCATGTGGCAGACGACGTTGGCCGCGGAGCGGAAGACGTCGGGCACGCGGTCGATCCCCAGCAGGATCGCGAGTCCCGCCAGGGGCACGCCCACCACGTCCAGGGCCGGCGCCAGCGACACGATGCTGGCGCTCGGCACCGGCGCGACCGTCATCGCGGCGAGGAAGATCGCCAGCACCGCCGCGGCGATCATTGCCGCGTCGAGCGGCACCCCGTACATGGCGGCCAGGAAGACGAGCGACGCGCTCTGGAACAGCGCGCTGCCGGGACGGTTGATCGACGCCGCCAGCGGCAGGATCAGCGTGTACTTGCGCTCGGACAGGCCGAGCTTCTTCGCCTCCTGCAGCATCATCGGCAGCGTCCCCACCGACGTTGTCGTGGTGAAGCCCACGGTGTACGTACCCACGGTTGCCGGGATGAAGCGCCAGGGCGGTACGCGGCCCAGGAACCAGACCAGGGGCAGGAGAACGAGGCCCTTCAGGATGAAGAGGCCCACCACGACGGCGATGATGAAGACGGCGAGGTTCTGCAGCATCGCCGTGCCGGTCTTCGCGATGACCGGCGCCGCGAGGCCGAAGACGCCCACTGTTGAGTGTTGCGAGAAAGATCCGCGCCCGTGCTGCGAGAAACGGTGTGCAGCCCGTCCGCCGTCGTGCCGCCGTCAACACTCTGTTGGCGGAATCAAGCGGAACTAGGCGGAACCTCGTGGAACGCTCCGGGCGGTCCTACGGCACAAACTGGCAGTGCGAGATGCCCGCGCCGATGGCAACGGCGACGCAGATCGCGACGGCGATCACGAGGCCGTGCCAGCCGGAGCCGCGATGCGTGCCGTACCTCACGGTGCCGGGTCGGGGAGCTCGCTGATGCGGTTTCGGACGCCGACCCACAGCTCGTAGAACTTGCCGCCCGGTCGCGCTCCGCCCGCGGCCCGCGCGACCCTGCGCTTGAGTGCTGGCGACGACTCGCCGGCGACGATCGCCTCGCGGATCAGGTTCCACTGGTCGATGTGGCGCTGGGACTTCGTCTTGACCTCGTGGAACTTGATCGCCGTGTCGATCATGGCGAGCAGCTTGGCGTCCGCATCGTCCACGTCGGGCGTCTCGGGCTGGGCTTCGCCGGCCTCCTCGGCTTCGACGGCGGCCGCAGCCTCAGCGGCCTGCTGGACGTCGATCTCGTCGTCGACCTGGTCGGCTTCGGCGGCCGGCAGCGGCTGTTCCTCTTCCGGTCCGGCTGCGGCAGCCTCGTCGAGCGCCTGCTGGGCGGCCTTGCGCGCGTCGATGACCCGCTGCGGGATGGCATCCCACAGCCCCTTGATGGCGGTGTGCCACCCCTCCTTGAGCGAGTCGTGGCCGCCAGCCTCGGTTGCCAGCAACGCCGCTGTCTGCCCCTCGTCCATCCAGTACTCGAACCAGTCGCGGTCGCCGAGCGTTCTCGATGTCCACGAGTTCATCAGCGTGTTGAACGGGTAGTGCGAGACCGCCTTCCATTCGGGTGTCTTCCACCACTCCTCGGCGGCGGCGGCCTCCGGGTGCAGCGTCTGGAACCGGTGCTTCACCGCCGAGTGCTCGTCGCCGCGGATGCCGCTCAGCACCCGGCGGAACTCCATGCGGCCCTTCGCTTCGAGCGCGCCCCAACACGGCAGGCCGTAGCGCTCCTTGATCGTGGCGATCGCCTCGTCGCCCCTGTAGTTGCCGCGAACGCGCCGACCGCTCATGTAGTAGATCTCGCCGATCAGCGTTTCCTGAATCGGCCCCTTGATCGGCGATCCCCGGTTCCCGTCGCGCTCCTTCTCGTTCAGCAGCGCGTCGGTGTACTGCTTGTAGCCGCCCTCCTGGACGTAGAGCAGGTTGCTCCGGCCGCGATGCCAGGTGTCCCGCTCCTTCCAGGAGTCGTCGGCGAGCAGCTTCGCCCGGGCGGCTGCCTTCGCTTCGGCGAGGGCGCGTTCCTTGTCACGGATCGCGTCGAGCCGGACCCGGATGCGGTGCTTGGCGAGCGGCGCGCCCTCGATGCCGTCCTTGTCGAACTTCAGGGCGACGTGCATGTAAGCCTCGAGGCGGAGTTTGTCCATCCCGTCGTAGTGGGCCTCGTCGAAGCCCAGCGCGTCCGTCGCCTTCGGGTCGTTCGTCCAGGCCATCAGGATGGGACTCCTTCAACGGTGAAGCCGAACGCTGCTGCGCTGTCTTCGCCAAGCAAGTAGAGGACTGTTCCGTCACCCGAACGGGAAGCAAGGACCGTCCCCGCCGGTCCGGTCAGATGCGCGGACTTCGACGGCAGCGGTGTGCTGGCAACGCCGAGCGAGGAGACTGGCACCTCAACAGAGAACTGCTCGGACACCAGGGCTTTCGCCGCGTCCGCGCCTGACCGCCCGGTGAAACGCAGGACGGGATACAGGTCGATGTCGGCCACCTTGATCTCCACCACGGCCTGATTGTTTTCCGAGCCGCCCGAACCCAGGCGCACCGGAGGAGGCGGGCCAAGATGGGCAGTGCCCGTGCGGGCGTAGTCCATCTCGCAGTGAATGCGCTCCTCGATCGCGTGAATGACCTCCGCGGGCGTCATGTCGATCACGTACAGCCAGACCCCCGTGTGCGCGAACTCGAGTCGCACCAGATCTCGCTCAGTCGTGTTCTTGCCGTCTGAAACTTTCCGGCGGTCCAGTGCCACCCTCTCGATCATGTTCACGCACAAGTACGTGTCGAGGAAGCTGGAGAGCTCAATCGTCGAATCCCTAGTAGGACCGGAACTTGCCCGGACGCTGAGAAATCGGTTGCTCATGTCTATCCTTCCGTCAGAGTGGCCGAGGCTACAGCTCGCTGGCCCCCAGCCAGTGTTTTCCGGTCTCGGTCGCGCCGCTCCACATCTTCGTGACCGGCGTGCTCCCAAGCCAGCCGATCACGTCCTCGGCTGGCGGAGCTGCGAAGGGGGACGTGCCCAGCCCATCCCAGATAGTCAACTCGGCGTCGACGGCAGACTCGCCGTCGTTGACTGCACCGACGAAGGCATTCAGTATCCCGCCCGGAGTCCCTGCGGACAGGCCAAGGACCTCCCACAGGTACGGCTCCACATCGTCGTCTCCAACGTAGTCGTCGTCAAGCACCCAGGAGTGGGTCTTGTAGGTGACTCCGATCTTGCCGCCCGTGTTGAAACTGGGGGACAAGTCCTGACTCGGGCCGCCGCCGAAGCCCGGCGCCGAGTTGCTGTCGGTGAAGTCCATACGGACTTGATGCGGAGAATCCGCGCTGCCGTCGAGCACGCGCATTGCCAGATTGGACCAGTACCTCGTGATGCTGATCCCCGATACCAAGAGCGCGGCGTCCACTTGCGGGCGCGAGCCCGCGGGCGGACGCCACACCAGTTGACTCGCCGACCGTGTGAGCCAACCTGCCGACAGCGGGATGGTCTGGTGCGCCATCTAGGCCCCTGTCCGCAGGTAGAACGTGTTCGGGTCTTTGATGGCGAGCGCGTTGTAGGCGGCCTCGCCGATGGCGACGATGTGGCGCACGGTCGCAGACTCGATGAAGTCGTCGTGCAACCCTGTGAGCCGGGCGAAACCGCTGCGGCGCAGTGTGTACGCCTTTGTCGTGTTGACGCCGCCGTAGCGCAGGTGGTAATCCGCCCGACCCGCATCAGGGAAGCTCGGGTTGTAGCCGATGTCCACAGTCGGCGCGTGGCTGTTCGCGTCGGTGAAGTAGGCCAGCCACTGCGTGGGTGTCGCCATCTGGCTGGACGTGGTGAGCAGATGGGACCTCATGTGCATGTAATTGATCCCGCCCACGACGACTTGGAGATACGGCCCCATCTCCAACTGCCTCGCTGTCGTCCCATCCGTGACCTTGAAGAAGACGGCGGTGTTCGCCAGATTCACCTGGCCATCGAGGTAGTCGTAGACGTTCTTCTTGATGTAGGCGTGGGCGAAATAGTCACCGTCGTCGGTGAGTTCCACGTAGAACGCGGCCACGGCGCTCAGCGGGTTGTGCAGCATCTCGCCCGCGTCCGCATGCCCGCCGAATCCGCGAGTCACGTAGCCCCAGAAGTTGTTGCCGACTTTCTCCAGCTTGATCTTGGTCTTGTTCGCGACGCCTGTCGTCAGCTCATACAGACCCGACTCGTAGGGGATGCTGTGCCCGCCCGCCGTGTGTCTCGCTTTCGCCGTCAGGTAGTAGTGCTCCGGGGCGTCCGCCGCTGCTGGGTCGAGCGTCTCCTCCGAAATATCCGTGACGTGCTCGGCGATGTAGGTGTGGAGCTTGGCGAGATCAGCCCGGAGCTCGTCAACGTGGTTAGGCTCGATCTCGTCAAGGATTTGCTTCAGGCCCTGCACGTCCACGAGTTGCCACACGGTCAGCACCGTGCTGGCGTCCCATGCGGTGAAGATGTCCTGGTAGAGCTTGCCGTCGCCCTTGCTGTAGAAGTTGACTGGCCCGAGGACCCAGGGCTGTCCGGCCACGGTGCCGTACAGGTCGTCGCCGGGAATGTGCAGCACGTCGTCTCCTACCCTGACGACGTAGATCACGTTTGCGTCGTTGATGACGGTGACGCCGGAAAGCTCGACCTCAGTGGCGACACTGCCGAGGGTCCCCCGGTATTGTTCGGCAATGGCGGGGGTGTCGACGGCCGCATCAAAGTAAGCGACCCGGATTTGCAGCTTGTCGCCGGACGTGAGTGCGTTGACGCGCCCCTGCACTCGGAATTGCAGGCCGCTCTGGTCTTCGAGCGCGACACTCAGCCCGCGGTCGGTTCCGCCATCGGCGGAGCGCACCAGGTAGGTGCCGAGCCCGTCCAGGATTGGCGTGTTGGCGAGGATGTCGGAGCCGTTGAGCAGCGTCACGTGCCAGCCGATGGCGCCATCCGGCAACGCAGCCGGAATCGTAATCGACTGGTCATCGCTCGCCGCGACCATCCCAAGTGCCGAACCCTCCGCCGATGCGGTGAAGCGAATCGCATTCGTCGCGACGCCGTTCAAGTCTTGCGTCTCGGCCAGCACCACCCAACGGAGCGAGTCATCGGCGAACACCTCGCCCTCGATGCCGCGGGCCGCGTCAATCGCGTTGCGCACGGCGATCCGCTGCGAGTTGTTGAGCGTCGGAGGATGCTTGAACGCGGCGTCGCCGATCTGTTCGTCCGTCTTCCCGCCGGCAGCGATGGCGGTGCGGATGGCCGCCAGATCGTTGACCTTCCAGATCTCCAGGGCGTCGTCCGTCGCCTCGTCCAGGGTGCGGTAGAGCTTGCCGGCGTCCGTGCCGCCCTTCGAGTAGAAGTTGGCGATGCCGACCTCCAACGGACTGCCACTGCGCTGCTGATAGAGCGCGGCACCGGTGACGTACTCGGTCGTCGCCCGCACCCGGATCAGGTAGAGCACGTTGGCGCTGTTCTCGACCGCGACCTCGCTGACCTGCGCCTCGCCTCTGCCGGAGCCGGTCGTGCCGTCGAAGACGTTCTCGATCAGAGGATCGGCGCCATCGCCGCCCGCCGTGGCTCCCTCCTCGATACCGTTGAGCTTGGCCCGCAGCTCGGACGTGAACGGTCCGTACCGCTCAACGAAGTCGGCCAGGACTTCACGCTGCGTGAACTCCCAAACCCTGACGCGCTGCGCCGTGCTGATGGCGCGAACGACCAGTTGATCCGAGGAGTCCCGCCAGTAGTTGACCGCGCCGGAGTGAAAGGCACCCTTGTTCGAGCTCGTGCGGGCGTAGAGGCCGTCGTGATCCTCGAACGTCCACGCGGTGTCGGGATGGCCGACCGCCTCGAACACCACCTCGCGCAGCAGGTCTCCGTCGACGATGGCGTAGTCCGAGACGACCTGCTGCGTTCCCCCGGCAAGCTGGAGATCGGCGACCAAGCGGAAGCCGGTTCGCTGCGCCAACTGGGTCAGCCCGTCGATGGCAGCCGCGTCGACGAGCTTGTGGTCGCGCCGCGTCGACCGCAGCTTGTCGGGGAAGTCGATGGGCATCAGTCGTACTCCAGGGTGATCGTCCGGCTGCCCGTCCCGAGAATCGCCGGGTCCTGCTCGACGTTCGAGGCGTAGACGATGTGCCCGGCGAACGTCCCGGACGCCAGCCGGGTGAAGCCGCCCAGGATGTCGTGCGTGTTGCCGTCGAAGTACGCGGCCGACGGCGCCCCGGCGGAATCGGGAACGGCGAACCACAGCCAGCCGTCACCGTCATCCGCCTCGGCCGGGATCGTCAGCACGTCGGTCGTGAACGTGTCGCCGGCCGTGATCTCGGAGGACATCGGCGTCTGCTGGGCCGCCCATCCGACATAGCGATTGTGGGCGCTGTGCACGGCTCCTCCTGAGCTCAGCTTGACGATCTCCGCGTGGAATGCGGTCATTGCCGAATTGGACGACCGGTGAGCGAACAAGTTGACGGCGGTATCGGCCGCCAGGATGACCAGCATGCGGCCCGACCAGGGCGTTGCGTCTGTAAACCGGGCGTAGATCGGGTTGGACTGGTCCAGTGCCGCATTGTCGGAGGCCCGCCGTAGCTCGAACCATGCGCTGCTCTGCGTGTTGGCGAAGGTGAAGACCGCGTGGATGTTGACGAGGTAGACACCGGCCCCGAGCGTGAAGTCGTTGCCCGAGATGTTGGACAGGAACTCGTTGCCCCCAGCGCCGTTGACGACGGAGAGAGCGTTCGGGGTCAGCTCTACTTCGGTTTGGCCGTTGGCGAGGTCGTCGAAGTTCACGCGCTCGACGCGGGCCTCGATAGTGCCGGTTGCGGTGCCGTCCCCGCCTGCGTTGTCGTCCACGTACTTCTTCGTGGCGGCGTGCAGGTCGGCGGACGGCGCTCCGCTCAGGGTGAGAGCGCCCGTCAGGGTGCCGCCGGTCAGCGGCAAGCCCGCGTTGTCGTCCACGTACTTTTTCGTCGCCGCCTCCAGGTCGGCGGACGGCGCTCCGCTCAGGGTGAGAGCGCCCGTCAGGGTGCCGCCACTCCGCTGGAGAGCGCCCCTGATCAATGTCTCGATCGAGGTCGTGAACACGGCCCGGATCGCCGACCGGACACGCTGCGCGGTCCACACGCGGCGCGCGGCGGACGAGCCGGCGGCCGCGTCGGATGCGGACACCGTGGGCAGGGCCGCGACGATCAACTGTCGGATGCGGGCGGCGCTCCAGCCGAGAATGGTCGCGCCCGTCGCACCAGCCTGCGCCTGCGTCGCGCCCCGGACGCCGCCGAGCGCGCCTTCGGTGGCCTGCGGCAGCACATAGTCCGAGTTGCTGTCGCCGCTGTCGCCGCCGTTGCCGCTGGACGCCGCGGCGCCGCCCCGTAGCGGAAACGGCATCTACTCCGCCTCGCTGGTGACCACCACCGACTCGCCGTTGAGGCACCAGACCCAGATGCCCAGACCGGCCTCCGGCAGCAGGTCGCGGTTCCAGTGCTCTCCCGGTTCCAGGAACAGCGCGTGGTCGCCGGCGTCGGGCGCAGACGCGGCCTCCGCGATCTGGACGTTCCGGTTGCCCACGTTCTGGATCGCGTAGCGGGTGCCGTTGGCGAGGCCCGTGAGCGCCGTCGGCGCCTCGTCTACGGCGTGGGAAGCGGTGGCCATGACCGACCGCAATCCTCACCACAGAGGCGGGACACGATCCAGTCGAGTCGCGTCAGAAACGCCGAAACCGGTCCGCCGCCATCCGCAGGCAGGACAGCGCCACGACCACCGGCACGAGCAGCACCATCCGCAGCCACCACTTGAGCAGCGCCAGGACCGGAAGCCGGGTCAAAGACGCCCCGGCACGGAACGCCGGAGGCTTTGTAGACTCGCCGTCTTCATGGCATCGGAGCCTCCCGCTTAGGTTTCGATGTCGGCCGGCGTCGCGGTGTCATCGCGGCGCCGGCCACTTCTCCGGTCATCCTACACCGACGCCCCAGCCCTCGGCGAGATGACGGGCCACGATGTCCACGATCTCCTCGGCGTTGCCCGGGCCGATGCCGAGGAACGGCCGCGCCGGGATGCCCGCTTCGGTCCGACCGAGCTGGTGGGTGGCCGCGTAGATGAGATTGGTGCCGGCCACGGCCGACGTCCGGTCGTGGTCCGACAGGATCGAGCCGCTCAGGTCGCCCTCGCGCAACAGGATCTTCTCGGAGTAGCCCAGCCGGCGCTTCGCGCGCAGCGTCGCCGCCTGCAGTGCCTTCCAGGGCACGCCGTCCGGCGACGTTTCCCGGTCGAAGGCCTCGGCGGCGATGTCGGCGAGCAGCTCGGAGACCTCGAGCATCGCCGGCGACAGGTCCTCGCCGTCCCGGATCAACTGGTTCAGGCTGGCGATCACCCGGCGGTGCTCTGCTTCATTGAACTGGATGTCGATCGTCGTCATCAGCCGTCCCCGCAGAAGCAAGAGGCCCCGGCGTCGTCGGGGCCGTCCGCAAAGGCGAGGCGCGACTGGCTCAGGGCCAGGCGCCGCAGCTCCCGGTAGCTCTCCCGCTTCCTGAACCAGGCGATCTCGGCCTTGCGAAGGTCGCGGCCGTGAGCGTCTCGATACTCCTCCTGCTTGATCCACCAGTCCGCCAGTTCCGGCTCCTCCGCGATCAGCGCCAGCAGTTTCCCTTTGCCCTTGAGGAAGCAGAGGTCGCAGTTTCCCTGGTCGCTCCGGATGCCGAGGTCGAAAGGCGCCTGACGCCAGTAGCGGTCGACGTCCTCCAGCGTCACGCCGGCGAGCGCCAGCGGGTAGGTCACCGTGCAGTTCTCCATCAGGGCCGCCCGAATCCGCCGGGGCTCGTCGGCCCGGATGCCCAGCACGCTCGTCCACCCCTTGCGCGGCCAGCCCAGCGAGCGCACGACGTACCGCTGAATCGTGCTCACCTTGAGTTGGTCGGTGCACATCCGGGCGACCACGTGCGGCAGCATCTTCTTGGCCCGGATCATCGCCTCGAAGGGCTCGCCCTTCCGGGCGGCCGTGGCGAAGTCGACGACGCCGTGGACGTGCTTCGGGTCCTTGGCTCCGCCCGCGGCCCACGGCCGGTGGCGGTACTCGAGCCAGCGCAGACCGACGTTCCACTCCCGGTCCATGCGATTCAGGAACACGAGCGTCTCCTCGCGCTCCTTGCCCGTGTTGGCGAAGACCGGAACGACGTGCGGAGGCAGCCGTCCGTCGTTGGCGTCCAGGACCTGGCGGAGCAGGAAGCCGCTGGTGCGGCCGCCGCTGACGTTCAGGACGTAGCGGCGCGGCTTGCCGAAAGCGTCGGTCGCGGGGAGCAGGTAGGGGTTCATCGGCCTCCGATCCGCGCGAACAGCTGCGGGTTCCTGGCCCGCACCTGGGCCAGCAGGTCGGCCGCGGCGGCGCCGGCGACGGGGGCCTCGCTCCAGCCCGGGTCCGGCCGGAACACCATCTGCGCTCCGTGCGGCGGGTCCTCGAAGACGTACTCGATGCCGGGCCGGTACAAGCCGGTCCGCTCGTCGACGAGCTGGTCGACCTCGCGCAGCCGGCCGGCGGAGCTGTAGACCTGCAGTCCCATCATGCGCACCTGGGCCTCCGTGAGCGCCCTGACGCGGCAGCGGCAGCCCCAGCCGTTCGGGGGGTAGATGTAGCGCCAGATCGGATCGTCCGCGCGAAACACGCGCCCTGACAGCGCCAGGTGGCTCGGCCTGATGCGGCTGTCCTCGATGCCGACGTACATCCAGTAGGGCCGCGCGGCCAGGTTGGCCGACTGGCTCTGGAACCGGGCCGCCGCGCGGGCGGTGCGCATGTTGGTCCGGTAGATCGTCCGCAGCCGCCTGGCGCTGCCGAGCTGGACCACCTGCTGGCTGCCGTCGGGCGCGATCCGCGTCTGCTTGCCCCACCAGCCGGCTCTCCGGAGCGCCGGCTCGAGCTCCTGCCGGAACTGCCGCTCCGTCCAGCCTTCCGTCAGGGCGCGGTCGACGGCGCCGCGGATCGTCTCGAGTACCGAGGCCTCCGTCGCCTTGGCCACGGTGAACGCCACCGCGTGCAGCCGCTGCTCGACCTCCCGCCAGTCCCAGGAGATCAGGTAGCCCTTCGCCTCGAGGTACTCGATTGCCCGGCGCGGAGGCAGGTCGGCCGCGACCCGGAAGTCCGCGACGTCGGGCATTCAGACCTCCGCCCGATTCCGCCAGAGAACCTCGGTGCGCGGAGTCGCCTTGCCGCCGTGCCGGGGCTGGGTGTGCGCGGCGTGCTCGTCGCGCAGCCAGCCAGCTTCATCGAGTTCCGGCCAGTCGTTGGGGTAACCGCTGATCCCTACGACGGCACGAGCTGCAAGCAGTCCTTCAAGAAGTCTTGTTCGGTCGAAGGTGCCGATGTAGTCCTTCTCGTGTCCTCGGTACGGTGGGTCCAGGTAGAGAACCGACGTCGCGGTCGCACCGCATCGCCGCAGAAGCACTTCGGCGGGGTCCGTCAGGATCTGGACGCTACGAATGCGGTCCGCGATCGCGCAGATCCTCTTGGCGCTGGTCTTGAGGGAGACTGCCCCGGATGGTCCGTAGCGCTTGGACAGGGACGGTGCGGCAGACGGATGCAGGGCGTCGCGGGCGAGCATTCGTGCCTGCATCCAGACGATCGCGCGTTTCGCGTCGTGGTGCGGCCACGCTGGCGGTGTTGCTTCTCCGAGCCAGGCGACCATGTCTCGGAGAAGCTTGGCCGATCGAGGCGGAAAGTCCGCACTCGCTGCCAGCGCCAGCCGGTCGGTCTCGCGCTGAGCGGACAACCACCAGTTGACCAGGTCGACGTCCGTGTCGGAGATCGACTCGAGTCGGGCCCGGTCACGGGCCAGGAGGACCGACGCCATTCCTGCAAATGGCTCGACGTAGTGGCTTCCCAAAGGCAGCAACGAGGAGATCCACTTGGCCAGTCGAGTCTTGCCGCCGAAGTAGCTGAACGGCGGCTTCAAAAGCGCAGCGTCGGACGTCATCACGGATCAGAGCCTCTGGCCGTCGAGGCCGTAGTTCATCCACAGGCAGGCCGTGCGGGTGACGCCGGCGCCGCCGCCCAACGTGGCGCGGACCGGCTTCTGCTCCCGGCGCCAGCCGGGCAGCAGGCGGCTCCACGGGTCGGTGTTGTAGCCGCTGAGCGCCACCCGTCCCTTCTGACGCCGGAGCGTCGCGGCCAGGCGCGGCACGTCGACGTCGTTCTCGGCGTAGGGCCGCGTCGCCTTACTCGTGCTGGGGTACGGCGGATCGACGAACAGCACCGCCTGGGCGACCTTCTCGGCCCGCTCGAGCAGTGCCACCGCGTCGCCGCAGTAAAGCTGCACCATGCGCATCCTGTCGGCCAGCAGGTCGAAGATCTCTTCGGTGACTCGGTTCGGCCGCGCGGTCGGCGTGTAGGCGCCCCGCCAGCCTGAATCCGGCCGATTGGCGGTCGTCATGACGACGGTGAGCGCCAGCGCGCGCCGGATCGGATCGGGATGGTGGTCGGCGTCGTGCAGGGCCTCGTCGTGGAGCACCTTGCTGCTGTAGGGCTGCCGCCGCAGCAGCCGCTTCAGCTCGTCGTGGTGGTCGCGCACGACCTTCCACCAGTTGACGACCCGCTGGTCGCTGTCGTTGACCATCTCGAGAAACGCCGGCGGCCGGCTCAGAAGCACGCCGAGCATTCCGGCGTAGGGCTCGATGTAAGCCTGCCGCTCGGCAACGGCGTCCGGCAGAAGCGAGGCCACCCAGCGACCGAGCCGGTAGGGAGACTTGCCGCCTGGCCAGCAGAGGCCGCGCATGGTCGGCTTTCGTGCAGGATTCCGCGCTCGGCGCGGTGCGCCACGTCGTCTGCCGGTGATTCGAGCCGTCATGCTGCTACCTCCACGCCGTTCGCGATCGCCGCCACAACAGCCCGCCCCGACGGACTGCTGAGATAGCTGGGCGAGCACTGCGCCAGTTCGACGGCCGCCTGGTGAATCGACTCGCCCGGCACGCCCGTGCCGATCGGCCGGTGATACGGCCCGAGAAGCCGGTACGCCGCCGTCATTGAGTCGGCCGGCCGGCAGTCGCTCCAGCGCCGCGTGGTCAGACCGCCTGCGAACCGCAAGCCCGCGGCCAGCGCACGGCGCCACATGAACCCGAGCGCGTGATCGGACAGGCCGTTGTCTGCTCCGCCTCCGCCGACGTCGCTGTGCACGCCGGGGAACCAGACCTGTTCGACCTGCTGGTCGTCGGTCGGCTGCGCCGTCCACAGCGAGGGCGCGAACGGCCGCCGCTTCTCGTCGATCGCCACCAGGTGGCAGGCGGTCCGGATGTGAGGGCCGAGGGTGACGTCGTGCCAGCGGTGGCGCCGGGCTCCGACCCAGCGCAGGCCGTCGATCGGCACGCCCAGAGAACCCACCGTGTCCCAGACGCCGAGGAAGTGGACCGGCACGGGGGAGCTGCCGCCGCAGTACTGGCTGCGGTAAGCCCTGATCCTGCTCTCGGTCCACTCCGGATCCGGCTCCGGCGGCAGGCCGACGCCGCCGAGCATCCCGGCGACGCTGCGGGCGGTGTAGGCGCCGCGGCTGTAGCCGAACAGGAAGATGCGGTCGCCCGGGCGGTAGTGCTGCGCCAGCCAGCGGTACGCCTGGTCGACGTTCTCGGCCAGGCCGACGCCGAAGACGCCGCCGCGCACCCGGTCCCAGCGCCCGGTGCCGACGCCGGCGTCGTAGTAGACGAGCTGGCGCTCCTCGCCTGCAGTGGCGGCGGTGGCGGCGGCGGCCCGGTACGTCCTGACGACGTTCGTGGGGTGCGCAGCGTCCGCGCGGTTCCAGGTGCCGTCGAGGCAAAGAACCAGGTTGCGCATCAGGCCGGGGCGATCTCCAGATCGCGCCACTCCCAGCCGGGCTGGAGCGGATGGTGCCGCTGCACCTCCGGGTCGTCGAAGCGCGGATAGCCGAGGCCCAGCACCATCGGAAGCCGCGGCCAGTCCCCGACGTTGACCGGGGCGTCGATCTGGACGTCGATGCCGGCGCCGTCGACCAGGCTGAACCGCAACCGGCCGCCCTTGCGCGCCTCGTACCGGCAGTGGACGCGGTACGCGCCGCCCGGCCGGAGCCGGCAGGACCGCTCGAACTTCTGCTTCTCGCCGTGAGGGACTCCGCAGTCGGTCCGCAGGATCAGCTTCCCGCGGCGGACCAGGGCCAGCGCCAAGAGGTTCCGGTGCTTCGGCATGCACCACCAGAGCAGCTGGGCGCCGTCCGGGTTGATCTCGGCGGGGATCACCGTGACCGAGAGCTCGGCGGTCCGCTCGTGGCGCGGCCACCGGAACTGACGCCGGAAGTCCGGCTGCTGCCCGGTGGCCTTGTGGACCCGCCCGGGCACGTGAACGACGCGCCGACCTGGCGCCGCCGCGTTCGGGCGCTCGGCGGTTTCCGCATCCGGGCCCGCGAACGCCGGCAGCGGGCTCTTGTCGGCTGCCGGCTGAGCCTCGCCGGCTCTTGCCGGCAGGCCGTGGATCGCGACGGCGGCGTTGGCCATCATCTGGGCCTGCTGCATCAGGGTGATGAACGTCGACCGCTCCCGGCTGGGCGGGATCATGCCGGCGACGTCGACGGCGGTGTCCGTCATCCTGGCGCGGATGCGCTCGTGCGTCCTGACCGCTTCCGGTCCCGGCGAGTGATAGCGGAACGTCTCTCGGATCTCCTCGGGCTTCATCGTCTTCCTCCGTTTCAGTGCGACCTGGTCGGCGTCGGGCCGTTGTCGAGAAGCACCTTGCGCTTTCGCCGTACGACGGCCCGGTCCCCCAAACAGCGGTCGCCGGACCGGGAGCTGTAGTGCGTCGGGGTCTCGGTGTACGCCGCGGCCATCTGCTCGCACACGGTCGAGCAGAACCCGGCGCCGTCGTGGGTGCGGCCGCAGCGTGGACAGGTGGCGGTCATGGCTCCTTCTCCTGAATCTCGAGGCGGCCCAGGGCGTCGGCCGCGAACAGCAGCCGCGCCAGGCGCTCGGTGAGCTGGCGCGTCTCCATGCCGGGGTAGACGGCGGCAAGGTCGCGGATCATCCCGGCCGGGTCGCTCTGCGCCAGGTCGAGCACGGGCCGGATGAGGTCCTCGGCGAGCAGGTCCCACGCGCCGTCGTCGACGGCGGCCAGCACCTGCTCGATCTGGTCGGGACGTGGCCGGCCTTCCGCCAGAACGGCCGCCCTGGGCGCACCAGGGCGCGACAGGGCGCGGTTCTGCCAGCCGGCCATGTTCGCCTCGTCCCTTCGTCCTCCCCGCCGAAACGGCCGCCAGGGCCGCCCTGCGGCATCATCTGGGGCATCGTCTCCTCGCCGAGCTCCACGCCGTAGGTCTCCTTGACGTACTCCTCGGTGAGCCGCCGCCCGGTGAACTCCACGATCAGCTTGTCGCGCTTGGCCAGCGCCTCGAGGTCGGGCGGGTCCTCCATCACGCGGTTCACGCGCGGGACCGCGGCACCGGGGAAGTTCCACTCGGTGAGCCAGGTGGCGACCGTCCGCGTGAACGACTCGCTGATCACCCAGGCGTCGGCGCCGATGACCTCCTTCTTGACCTCGTGGTGGACCTGCGCCTGCGACAGCGAGGAGCCGTCCTCGAGCGTCATGGTCTCAGACAGGATGACCTCGGCGATCGCGCGGTCCATCCGCGCGTAGAACTCCTCGTAGCTCATCGTGCCGGTGGCCTTGCGCTCGAGCAGCTCGATCAGGTTGCCGTCCGGGATGACGACGGCGGTCTCGGTCCGCAGCGCCAGGCACGCTTCGAGGAGCTTCGCCTTGTCCTGCTCCGACGCACCGGGCAGGTGCTTGCCGACGGCGATCGGCATGCCGAACTTCTCGAGCGCGATCAGCCAGAACTGCGCCTGGTTGCGCTTGAGGAAGACGGGCCAGTAGAGCTGGTGGGCGAGGCCGCGGCCGTAGGGCTCGTCGGCGTTGTCGGCGCCGGTCCGGAACGTCCAGAACTTCCGGTCCGGCATCATCTCGCCCTGCGGCTGCTCCTGGGTGATCAGGAGCAGCTCGTAGCGGCGCCGCATGGTCTTGGAGACCCGCCACCGGAACCGGCGCCGGTTGCGCGGCAGGATCTTCTCCGGCACGACGTACTGGCCGTCGCGGCCCCAGATCACCTCGGCGACCGAGTAGCCGTAGTGGACGCCGTAGAGCATCTGCTCGGTCAGCGTGTCCCAGTCCAGGGAATGGAGCACGTCCTCGAGGTGATCGGCGGCGGCCTGGTCGTCTGCCGGCACATTCGAGCCATCCGCACGCTTCTGGCCTGGCCGACGTCCGGGCAGCACCTCGATCTCGCGGTCGATCAGCGCCGAGAACCGCTGCTGGAAGGACGACTTGACCCGGTCGTCGCGCAGCAGCTCCTCGTAGAGCTCGTAGTCGCCGCCGCCGCGGCTGGTGAGCACGCCGTCCTGCGGCTGCAGGTACCAGAGGCCGTCGACCCATCCGCGGGTGACGTCGCGGGTGCCGGTGACGCGGGCGACGTCGCCTCGTGGCGTCCGGGCGGCCATCAGACGAAGCCCCTCAGATCGGCGGAGCCGGCGAAGCCGCGAAGCCCGGTCGACACACCGGGCCGCCGCGGACCGCCGACAAACTCGTCACGCCAGTCGCCGGCGCCGACCGCACGGCCGGCGGTCCGGAAGTCGAACGGACCGCCCGCCTGCGCCGCGGCCTGGCAACCCAGCGCCAGCGCGACGACGCTGTCGCCGTGGCGACCGCCGCGAGCCGTCTGGCCGGCCGGCAGCTTCGGCGTGCCGTTGACCAGCTTCACCGCCCGGTGGTCGGACAGGACGTCGGCGGACCGCGGAAACTCGATCTCGCCGTCCTCGACCCGGCCGTGGTAGCGCGGCATCCACTCCCGCCACCACGGCTCGGTGATCACGACCTGCTCGATCGTGGAGCCCCAGCGGTCCGCCATCATCTCGGCGACGGCCGAGCCGGCGCCGGTGGCGTCCATCGCGGCGCCGCCGAACCGCGGCAGGCGCCTGGCCAGGTGGTCCAGGACCTGCAGCTGCTGGGCGTGGGGCACGACGTGCATCTCGATCAGGAACGGGCAGCGCAGGACGTTGGGGCCGATCTCGAGCGGCGCCGCGACGCTGAGCGCGATCCTGCGCGCGAAATCGAAGCCGAAGACGTGCAGGCGCTCAAGCACCAGGGCGTCGAGCAGCGGGTCGAGTTGCTCCGCGATCCACTCCGCCGTCTTCTCGCGGCGGACCTCCTCGGCCGTGTTGTCCCACGACGCCGGCGGCTTGAGCCGGATCACCGGGGCGTCGTCGCTCATGCAGGCTTCGACCTGGGCGCGGCTGAAGTAGGCGCCGGCGGACCGGGCCGGGATGCAGAACAGCTCCTCGTCGGCGTCGTCGCCGTAGGACTCGATCACCTCGGCCCGCCACTGCTGCTCGTACTCCGGCGTCCACTGGCGGCCGGTCATCTCGCAGATCTTGCGGACCAGGCCGGCGTTGATCGCGTCGTCGAGGTCCGTCTTGAACAGGACGGCGTTGCGCTTGCCGGCCTTGATGTCGGCGAGAAAGTCGTTCCAGGGGTTCTCGATGCCGTTCTGGGTCGACAGGAACCGGACCATCCCGCCCCACATCACCATCGCCATCGCCGCCTTCTGCACCGCCGCCAGGTCGTCGACGAACGCCGCCTCGTCGAGGACGTACTTCGTGCCCGGCCGCCCGCGCGAGCGCAGCACCCGGGGCGACGACGGCAGCGCCACGACCGAGTAGCCGGAGTCGAGGTCGATCCGGAACTTGAGCACCTGCCGGTCGTCGTCGGAGATCACCGTCTCCGACCGGATCTCCGACGCCTCCAGCTCGTAGTACTTCGCCCAGTCGGCCGCGTCGTTGATGTACTCCTCGGTCATGTCCTGGGAGTAGCTCTGGTAGTAGACCGGGCCGCCGCTGCGCTTCGAGGCGTGAATCACCGAGGAGGCGGCGTCGGACCAGGACGCGCCGATCCGCCGCGACTTGTCCCACGCGGCCACCGGCACCCGCTTCTCGTCGAGGGCCATCCACTCGGACTGGTACGGCAGCAGGCTGCGCCTCATGCCTTCAGCCGCTCCCGGAGGAAGTCCGCGAACTCGTCGGAGATCCCGCCCTCCTTCTGGCCTTCGTCGACGACCTCCCGCGCACCCTGCAGCATCGCCTCGGTCTTGCGGCCGATCTCGCCGGCGCGCTCGATCCGCTGGATCGCCAGCGCCAGCTCGCCGATGCCCTTGGCGTCCAGCGCCGGCGGCGCGTCCGGGTCGTCGCCGCCGCTCCGCTCCGCGACGTTGATCGCGTAGTCGAACGCGATCGACCGCAGGACCTCGATCGCCAGCTGACCCACCTCGCCAGTCGGCTCGTCGCCCAGTCGGGCCACCCACGCCTCGGCGATCGCCCGCGTCTCCTTCACCCGGGCGCCCACCGCCTCCATGCGCGTCGAGTACCGGTTCAACCCGGCCTTCGACAGCGGCGCCTCGCCGGCGGCAGCCAGCGGCGCGCGGAGGCGCTCGATGATCTCCGTCTGCGGCACGCCCGACCGCAGCAGACCGTCCAGCTCGCGCTTGAGCTCCGGCTCGAGCCGGTCGATCCGGCTCATGCGGCCGCGGGTGCGGCGGCCCTCGCCCCAGCCCGGATCAGCCATCGGGAGCCGGCCTCGCCACGCCCGGCACGCTCGCACGGCCCTCGGCGACGTCCAGGCCGCGCTCCGTCAACTGGAGCCGGTACACCGACTCGGCGAGCTGCGTCGACCGGATCAGGCCCTGCTCCTCGAGCCAGGCCAGCGCCGAGCGCTGCTGGTCCGACGTCGGCCGGTGGCCGAGCATCTCGAGCGAGCTGCGCAGGATGCGGCTGTTCGCCTCGTTGCCGCCGGCCTCGAGCACCTGCAGCACCGCGAGCCGCAGGTCCTTCTCGACCTGGGCCTTGAGGTTGGCGCGCAGCGTCACTGCTGGTTCCGCTCCGAAAGCAGCGCCTGGAGGATGTTGTCGAGGACCCGGTTGCCGGCCGTGATCGCGCCCTTGACCTCGCCGACCTCGGACCGGACGTCGCCCACCTCGCGGCTCACCTTGTCGCCGACCCGGGTGATCCGGCCCTGAATCTCCGTCAGGTCCTGGTGCGTCGGCAGCGCCTCCATCTTCGTCTCGAGCGTGGTCACCCGCGTCTCCAGGTCGTCGATGTCGTGCCTGTTGATCTGGCCGCGCTTCGTGATCCAGGTCCACACGATGCCCACCGCGGACACCATCGCCGCGGCGGCGGCGATGAACAACTCGATCTGCACCAGGGGTTCCGTCACGCCGCCCTCCTCATCGCTTCGGCCATCCGGCCGAGGCTGTTCCAGTGCCGGTAGCTCCTGCCCGTCCAGCGGCCGATCGCCGTCAGGCGCCCGCGCGGTTCGTCACGCCAGGCGATGTGCACCCAGTTCGGCGCGAACGGGTTGCCGTACTCGTGGATCAACTGGTGCACGCCGAGGTCGGCGGCCATCAGCGCCGCGGCCATCCAGAGCCAGCCGTCGCGCGACGGCGAGCCGTGGACCGTCCCGCCGGCGCCGGCAAGAATCGGACCGGGCAGGTCGCGGCCGTCCCACTCCTGGACGATCGAGGCGATGGCCTCCTGGCCCGCCTCCGACCGCCGGAAGCCGGCCTTGAGCCGGATGTCGGCCGCCTGGCCGCGCACGTGCTGCGACGTCGCGCTGCCGCCGACCAGCTCGTTCAGGGCTCCGCAGCGGTAGCCGCTGTTGACCAGGATCGGCCAGCCGAGACGCTCGCGCAGGGGCTCGAGCACTTGGTGGCACAGAATCCCGAGGTGCGTCGTCACCGTCTCCGGCGGGTTGCACTGCTGCTTCCAGATCTCCGGGAAGCCGCGGCCCCGGGGCGACTCCAGCATCTCCGCCAGCGTGAAGTGCGCACTGAGGCGATCCTTCATGGCTGCCGATTCTCAGTCCCGGTCACGGACCCGAGTGGCGATGTCCGCGTCATCGCCGGCCTTGACGATCCGCCGCACCTGCCGCGTGCTCAGTCCGTGACGCTTCGCCAGCTGGTCGTAGGAGAGGCCGTCCTGGAACTGCCGCCGGATCAGCTGGTCGCGCTTCGCACGGTCGACCTCGCGCCGCAGCGCCTCCGCGGTCGGCATCGGATCGCCGCCCATCGCCTCCGTGAGCTCCGTCGCGATCAGGAGGGCCCGCTCGTAGGGGTCGTCCATCGCCACGGCCCAGGCGGTGTCGTTCACGGCCCGCCAGATCGCGGCGAGCATCCGGGACACCGGCGTCATCGCGCCACCACCACCGCGGCCGCGTAGTTCTCGAGCATCGCCAGGTCGGCCGCCAGCTCCTCGGACGACGCGCCGTCCTCGAGTTCGACAACCAAACGGCCCTCGTCCAGCCCGGCCGGCCTGGTCCAGCGCAACAGGCGCGGCGTCAGAGCCGCCCACACCCGGTCGCCGATGCCCGGGTTGCCCCGGCACCAACTGGCCCACTTCCGGCGGTTTCCGTCGTCGGCCCGCTTCTTCTCCTCAGGCGCCGGCCGAGCCGACGCTCCGACCTGCAGATGCTGGCGGTCGCGCCATGCCTTCTCGACCGGGGAGCGGAAGTAGCTCAGGCTGCCCACCCGCTCGACGCCGACGCGGCCCGGAGTGTGGTCCTCCCGGCGCTGCATCACCTCGTCGATCACTTCCCGCACGCAGTGGAGGGGGATGCCGGCTTCGTGCCAGGAGCGCGCGAGCTCCCGGTCGCGCGGACTGAGGATCATGCCGCGGACGATTCGCCCGACGACGTGATCCTCGACGGCCATGACGTAGGTGGCGACGTTCATCGCTGCCGCCTCCGCATCGCCATGAGCCCGTTGATCACCCGCACCGCGTGGTGGCTCGCCGTCACCCGGTCGAAGCCGAGGTTCTTGCGGAGCCAGCGCTCGTACCCGTCCTCGTGCCGCCACTCGATCTCGGACCGCAGCTCAGCGATCAGCCGCAGCTGGTCGGCGGTCGCCATCCGCACGACGCCGGGCGGCAGCGGCTCCGGCTTCTTCTTCGGTCCGGGCGTGGCCCGCTTGCCGGGCTTCCGGTCGATGCCGAGGGCGCGCAGCACCCTGTTCGCCTCGCGGACGTTCAGGTGGACCGAGGACCGGTGCCCCGTCTCCCCCTCGAGCAGGTCGCGGTAGGCGTCGTCGTCCAGGCCGCGCTGTCCCTTCAACGTGTGGATCGCGATCTGCTGCTGCCGCGTGATCGGCCGCGGCCGCTTGCGGGCGGCCTCAGCCACCGTCCAGCCTCCCGAACGACACGACCGAGATCTTCGGGTTCCAGTCGAGCAGCCGCATCCAGCGCGCGAGCTCGCGGCTCTCGCGCCGGAGCTCCGGCAGAAGACTGCCCGGCGGGCGGTTCCCACACGCACCGTCAGGCGCGACGATCGAAGGCCGCCGTGGTTCGCGGCCGGGAACCTGGAGCCCGCCGGGCGCCGGAGCGCTGCCGGAGTCAACAGCAGCCGCCGGCTGCGGCGGTTGGTCGGTAGGAATGAGTGGGACCGACCTCTGAGGAGCACTCACCGCTTACCCCGATTCTTCACACCGCGCGCCGGATCGCCGGCGCCTCGTCCAGGCCGTCCAGCACGCCGTCGATCGCCCCGTCCGCGGGCTTCGTCTCGAAGTCCGGCGCGGGCTGGCTGCCGGGGTGAAGCACCGCGTGGGCGCACTCCGGCTCGATGCGGTCCTCGCCGCGCGCCGAAGCCTCGGCCAGGCAGTCGTCGACCAGGGCGATCAGGTCGAGCCAGTTGCGCGCGCGGTCCGAGTGCGGCAGCTGGTTCACGGCGCCCGGCGCGATCCGCGTGCCCAGCACGTCCTCGAGCGCGTCGGCCGCCTCGTCGACCGTCAGGCCGGCCAGGCGCACGCGATCGGACCGCAGGCCCACCTCCGGGATCGCGCCGACCCTGTCCGCCTGGCCCAGCAGGACGATCCCGAGCAGCGGCGACACGCCGAGCCAGTCCAGCTCGCGCAGCCGCTTCAGCGCTCGCAGCGTCTGGTGGTGCAGCGTGTGGGCGTCGTCGATCAGGAGCACGATGGGCGCGCTCTGCTGGGCGCGGCCGAGCACGCGGCGGACCTGGTGGCTGCGCGCCTCGCCGGACCTCCGCGGCCGCTCGTCGGGCATGAGGCCCCGGACGATCGCCCACTCGATGTCGCCCATGTGCAGGCGCTCGCGGGTGAGCCGCAGCGGCTCCACCACCCGCGCGCCCGCGGTGTTCAGCGCCATCCGCGCCGAGTGCGTCTTGCCGGCGCCGCGCGGGCCGACGATGGACACCATCAGCCGCGCCTCGACCGCGGCCGCGACCGTGCCGGCGACCCGGCGGTCGTCCGCAGTCTCGAGGTGGAGGCGGGACCAGGGATCGGCCGGCAGGCCGACCCGCTTCCGCATGAGGACTTTCACGACTGGTCCTCCGCCTGCTGCACCTCCACCAGGCCGTAGGCGACGGCCGACTCGACGAGTTCCAGGAACTCCTCCTCGTCGGCCACCTTGCCCTCGGCGCGCATGATCGCGTAAAGCTCCTCGAGCGAGAGGGCGACTTCACCTCTCTCGGTCTGTGTCTTGATGCTCATCCGGTTCCTCCAACCGCCCGGGTCAGCCGGCCGGCAAGTTCCTGAACGGCGCGACGGGACAGGCCCTCGCGCTCGAGGTAGGCCGCCACCTTCGCCCGCTGACCAGGCGAAAGCGGTGGGCACAGTGCGGTCAGCGCGCGCATCGCGCTGTCCAGATCGGCGTAGGCGTCGACGGCCATCGGGTTCTCGAGCGGCTCCGCCTCCGCCACCGGCGCCTTCATGGCGATCACGTTGCTAGGCTGGGCCGTCCGCGGCCGGAAGACGTCGACACCTCCGGCTACTCCCACCTCGTCGACCACGAGAGCCTCGAGGGGAGTCGGCTTCTGGCCGCGGACCTCTCCGTACCGCGGCGGGCGCCACCGGTGCGCGGCCGCCCGCGTGCCGTCGTCGGCTTCGAGCACGATCGAGTCCGGGTCGTCGTCCGTCGACGGCCGGCGGGCGATCACCCGCTGGCCCGCGAACTCCGCGGCGGCGCCGGCCTCGACCTCCCACTGCTCGCCGAGCCACTTGACGATGCCGGCGACGTCGACGTTGCGCCGGACCTCGTGGGCCATCGTCTCCATCGGGTTCTCGGGCAGCGCCCTGATCGGCTCCGGCCGGCCGCGCAGCAGCGCCCGGAAGGCGTCCGACCGGCTCGCGACGCGGTTGGCCACCAGCGTCCGGCTGGGGCGGCTGTCGTTCTCGCGGCGCTCGTACTCGCCGAGGCGGTCGTTCAGCTCGGACAGCAGGATGTGCTTCTCCTCGCGCAGGTGAAGCGCCCGCTCGAAGCGGCTCCAGCGCGTCCGGTGCGACCGCTCCACGCCGCCCATCCGCGACGACTGGTACGGCTTCCCGGTCACCACCGCGATCCCGATCCGGCCCAGCAGGTCGACCGACGCCGACGACTTGGCCAGCGGACCGAGGTCGGACCAGAGGTTCTCCGGCACGCCCTCCATCGGCGGCCTGCCGCCGGCGAACGCCCAGCACAAGACGTCCATCGCGTCGACGGCCGTCTCGCCCAGGGCGACGACGTAGCGCGACACGACCAGGCCCGTGCACATGTCCCACAGCGCGTAGTTGAGGACGCGCTGGCGCTCCGGGCCGAGCGGCTTGTTCTTGTAGCCCGACGCCTTCCACGGGCGGTCGTACACCCGGAGCAGCCAGTCGTCGCCGCGGCGCTCCACGGGGTACAGGCGCTCCGACGTCGAGGCGTCGACCTGGACCGCCTGCATCGGCCACTCGGCGCCCATGCGCCGGTGCATCTTCCGACGTCGGAAACCCAGCTCCTCGCGGGCGATCCGGTGAGCCGTGCCAACCGGCATCATCGCGGCCTCGGGCGGCAGCGCGCCGCTCCCGATCCCCGCCTCGATCGCCAGGTCGAGCGGCACCGGCTTCGGGGACCGGTGCGCGATGGCGACCGCCACCCGCGTCCACTGCCGGTACTCCGGCCGCTGCGGCTCCCGACGGCGCCGAGGACCGCCGACGCGGGCCTTGCGCCACACCGTCGCCGGCGAGCACCCGAAACGCCGCGCCAGGTCCTCGGCGACCCGCGAGCGCTCGCCGCGAGGCGCGGCGGCGAGGGTCTCCCGGATCAGGCGGACGGCGTCGTCGGAGAGCATCGTCTCAGGCGGCGCTCCTGGCCTTGCAGGCCCTCTCGTACCCGGCCTTGAACTCCGGGTCGGTCTTCTTCCACTTGTGGACCATCGAGTACGCGACGTTGCAGCGCCGGGCGGCCAGCTTGGCGTTCGCCCCCGCCTCGATCTCGGCCAGAATCGCCTGCTTGCACTCGGCGATCTGGGCGTGGGTGCGGCGGCGCTGGGGCTTCTTCTTCGCCTGGCGGTGCTGCTCGTCCAGGATCAGGTCGCTCAGGTCCGGCTCGGCCTTCGGCTGCGGATCGTCCTCCGGCTGGATCAGGCCCAGCAGCTCGAGGTTCACGCGCACGTCGAGCAGGAGCTCCTCGGCCTGGTCGAGCTGCCGGCGCATCCGCTCCGCCTCAGACCGGAGGTGCTGTTCGGCTTCCACGAGGTCCTGGAACGTCATCATCGGGGGGGGGGTGAACTCATTGACCGTCTCCTTCTCCGAAGGCCAGCGAGCCGATCCGCTCGGCCGAGTCGGCCAGCGCGCCGGCCAGCGCCGTCGCCCGCTCGCGCGTCGTCTCGGGCGCTCCCTGCAGCGAGAGCACCGCGTCCATCGCCAGGTCGCCGGCCCGGCGCTCCAGTTCCTCGAGCGACCGGATCAGCTCCGTCGCCCGCGACGACGGGTGGCCGCGGGTCACGCGCTCGAAGTTGAGCTGCTCGAGCGCCTCGTCGCGCTCCTCCTCGAGCGCCCTGATCTTCTCGCGCGTCGCCGGCGTCTCGCCGGTCTCCGCGCTCTCGATCAGCGCGCGGATCGCACCGTGCCGCCGCCGCGGCGGCTTCACCATGATGTCGGCCACCTGCTGGTCCGTCGCGTCGGACAGATCCACGCCCGCGTCGACCGCCTCGCCCAGCAGGTGCAGGGCGTCGGTCGGCCGGCTCTGAGCCAGCTCGCGCAGCGCGCGGTTTTTGCGGGCCACCTCCCAGCCGTCGACCATCCGGCGCGCCTGCTCGGCCTCCACCGGCGTGTGCCGTCCGACGAAGTCGTCGAAGCCCTCGTCGCCCACCTCGCGGCGGATCGTCCACAGGCCCTCCATCACCTTCGCCTCGATCTCCTGCCCGAGCCGCACCAGCGCCTGGCCCGCGGCCCACAGCGTGCGGATCTCGGCGGCCGCGTCCAGCGCCGCCTGCGGCGCCGGAAGCGCCCCGTCCGCCTTCACAAGGTCGCTCAAGTCAGATGCCTCCTGTAAGCGTCGTCGAGCGCCAGACCCAGACGCCGCGAGAGCTGCGACACGTGCGGCGCCAGCCGCCACCCGCCGCCCGGCGTCTGCTCCGCCCAGCCCGCGGCGTCCAGGTTGACCAGCGCCCGGTAAACCTGGTCCCGCGACTCGCCGAGTTTCTCCGCCAGCGCCGTCACCGACTTGGGATCGAGGGGCAGGACCGACAGCGCCTCGACCACCTCCAGCAGCGCCTGCGACGTCTCGTTGATGTACCGGTTCCCGGCGCTCAGCTCGTCCGGGTCGATGTCGAGCGCCCGGCCCAGGGCCTGGAGCACCTTCGAGTCCGGTAGCTCGGCACGGCCCTGCTCGATCGCGCGCAGGCCGTCCAGGTCGATGTCGACGCCGGCCAACTTGGCCGCCAGCTCGCCGACGTCGGCCAGCGACAGGCCGGCACGGCGACGGGCGGCGCGGATGCGGCGGCCGACCGCGCGCACCCTGCTCACGCCCGGCCCTCCTGCTCGAGACGCGCGATGCGGTTCGACAGGGCGTTGTAGAGCCGGTTCCAGTACAAGCGGGACTCCTTGGTCCGCGCCCGGTTCAGGTTCAGCTTGGCGTGGATCAGCTCGGACTCGAGCCGCTTCGGATCGTCGCCGCAGTGCGCCAGCAGCTGGTCGATGCGGGCCTGGGCGCTCACGCCGCCTCCTCGCCCAGGTCGTCGAGCATCAGCTTCACGAACGCCTCGAGGTCGTCGGCGTCGACCATCGTGATCGTGACCTTGTCGCCGGTGTCCTCGAGCGTCACGCCGATCGACGCCAGCTCCTTCCCCGGCAGCTTGGCCAGCGCGGCCTTCACCGGCGCTGTCGTCGTCTTGAGCAGCTCGGTGGCCTTGTCCGGCATCCTCTCGCGGACCGCCGCGACGATCGCGTCGGCGTCGCCGACCAGCTTCCCGGGCTGCTTGCGGAGCCCGTACTTGACGCCCTCCTGGGCGCGGGTGCGGGGCTTCCTGAACAGCGGCCGGTTCTGGTCGATCGCCTGATGCAGCGCGTCCCGCGCCACCGCGACCTCGGCGATCCGGTTCTCGATGCCGCGCCGCCGGCGGCGGACCATCGCCCGCTGCTCCTGGCGGATCGGCTCCACGTAGTCGTTCAGGCGGCGCTGGGCGTTCGCCAGGTCGCGCGCAAGCGCCGCGATCACCTCGTGGGAAGTCACAGCCCGAGCACCTTGACGACGGCGCGCTCGAGCATCTCGAACACCGCGATCAGGATCAGGGACAGCATCACGCCGATGCCGACGGCGGTCCGGCGGCGCAGCGGCTTCACTTCGACACCTCCGCGTGAACGGCGCCGCGCGGGTGCGGCGACTCCGGATCGCTCGAGGCGATCATCCAGAAGGCCAGGCCGAGCAGCACGCCGGTCAGAAGGCCGTCGCCCCAGCGGCGCCACCAGCCCACGAAGCGGGCGCGGCGGTCCGCGCGGCGCATTTCGCGCTGGATCGCGGGCCAGTCAGGGGATTGTCGGTAGGGGTTCATGGGGTCGCGTTCCTCCTCAGTTGGTCAGTGGCAGCCGGCGCTGCGGCTGCACGGGTTTCGTCATCCGGTAGAACCAGACGGGGCCGGTCGGCGTCTCCTCCCGGCGGCAGTCGATCTCCGCGCCGTTCGCGCGCAGCTCCGAGACGATCGCGGAGACGGCGCACACGGCGGCGTTCAGGCCGATGTCCAGCGTCGAGCGCTCCTGGCCGTCCTTCAGCAGGTCGTGGACGCGCTGCAGGCGCGGGGAGTTCTCGAGGGCGGCGTGGTGCATGGCGCCGGCGCGGTTGTCGCGGTGGGCGCCGCGGACCTGGCCGCGGCTCACGAGGCGGCCTCCGCAACACGCTGCCGAGCCATCTCCGCGTAGTCCTCGTTGAGTTCGATCAGGGTCGCGTCGCGGCCGAGAGCTTGAGCGACCAGGCCGACCGTGCCGACACCGCCGAACGGGTCGAGCACCTGCCCTCCGGCAGGCGAGCCCGCCCTGATGCACGGCTCCACGAGGGCGGTCGGGAACGTGGCGAAGTGATTGCCCGGGAACGGCCTGGTCGCGATCGACCAGACGTTCCGCAGGTTCGCACCGTTGCCTGGCTTCCAGTCGCTCAGGTTGCCCGGCGAGCTGAGCGGAGGCACCCCTCGGCGGTCCGGGTAACGCTTCTTCGTGCGGTGACGCGCACCCTCGAACGTGTACGGTCTGCGCACCGCGGCTGCGTCGTAGAAGTAGCGCTCGCTCCTGGCGAACAGAAAGACCTTCTCGTGGGCGTTCGATGGCCGGTCGCGGACGCTCTCTGGGCGCGGGTTTGGTTTCGCCCAGACGATCTCCGACCGTAGCCACCAGCCATCGGCCTGCAGCGCCAGCGCCACACGCGCGGGCAGCAGCATGAGGTCCTTCGGTTTGAGGCCGGTCTTCACCTTGCGACGCCCGATGCCCGTCCGACCATGAAGTGCGGCGGCGTGCTTGCCTCCGGTGCGGCCGCCCCACTTGCCGTCGTTCGCGTAGGCGTCGCCGTAGTTGAGCCAGAGCGTGCCGTCCGGGCGCAGCACTCGACGGACTTCCCGGAAGACCGCAACTAGGTTCTCGATGTGCTGCTCGAGCGTGGGCTCGAGGCCAACGCCGTCCGGCACTCCGTAGTCACGCAGGCCCCAGTACGGCGGCGAGGTGACGACCGTGTGAAACAGGTCCGGCTCCAGGGTCGGCAGCACGTCCAGGCAGTCGGCGGTGAGGATCGTGACGGTCACGCAGCCCCCTCGAACCCGAACCGCCCCGCCAGCTCGGCGTTCCGCTCCCGGCGATCGCGGCGGGCCTTGAACCGGACGTCGCCGGCGTCGACCAGCGCATCGAGAATCCGGGCCGTCCAGGACGGCGGGTCGGTGCGCCGGGGCTCCGTCGGGCCGGCCGGGCCGTCGTCGCGGTAGCGCTTGCACACGTCGTCGTAGGTGGCGCGGGCGGCCTCGGCGGGCAGGCCGATCGCCTCGAGCAGAGCGGCGGGACGGCGGACCCGGCCGGACGGGCCGAGTTCGCGGGCCGCGGCCAGGCGCTCGTCCTGCTCCGATGGCGTGGACGCCGCCTCGGCGGCGGGACTGCCGGGAGTCGGCGCCGGACGCGGGATGTCGGAGGGCCAGGCAAGGTCGGGGGGCCAGTGGTCGGAGGCGCGCTGAAGGATGCGCTCGACGCGGCGCCCGGTGAGGCTCGTGCCGCGTGCCATGCGATCCAGCGTGTCCCCGGAGCCAGTGAGCAAGCGGGACGAGTAGGACTCGGAGATCCGGCGACCCGCCGCGTAGCGCTGGACAAGGTCTCGAACCCATCGGTCGGTCTGCACCATCATGCTCACGAGTATGCACGATCATGCACCACTTGTCCACGATCGCGCAATAGTGCAGAATGGTGCACCTTGCTCGGCCCGGCCTCAGCTGCTCTGAGTCGACTCGTCCAAAAGGCGAGAGCCGCGAGTGCGGCCGAATCGGATGCTGCATTCGCGCGGTCGTGCGGCCTCAAGTACTCGGAAATGCGCGGCCTACTGGACAAGAAGCAGCCTCAGGCGCCGTCGCTAGACAAAGCCTCCCGGATCTGCGCCAGCCTGGGCATCGACTTCCGCCTCGGCGATGCCGGGGTCTTCGCGCTGGCCGAATCACGGAGTTCCCTGCCCGAGAACTCCGTGATCGTCGCCGAGATACACCGAGTCAGGTCCAGTTCTGCGATGCTGATCGGCGCGCTAGGGAGCCTTGAGCAGGCTGCTCCGGCTTCGCCGCCAAACGGGCAGCCGCCGCCGGACAAGCTGAGCCTCGGCCTCCACGAGTGTCCGTACTGCCTTGCGTTCTCCCACTTCGTCTACCAGGCGCTTGAGTTCAAGGGCTTGGCAGCTGTCCCGAAGCGAAACCTCCCACTGCTTCAGAAAGCCGAGGAGGAAGACGAAGACGAAGACGAGGACGACGACTCCGAAGTACTGGCGGCCGCCGCCTGGTCGGCGACGGTCGCTCTACGTTGCAAGACAGGAGGTGTCGGGTGTCCCGACGATCGGACAAGGAGCTCATGGAAGCCGGAGTGCTCACCGTCTACCTTGACCAGCCTGAGAACGCCGATGTGGCGCGGCACGTCAGAGCGAACAGCGCGAAGAACGAACGGAGCAACTACGCGGCGGCGCTCATGCGGGTTGGGATCGAGAAGGAGCGAGCCGCCCTGGCGCTGGCCCGGCAGATCGCTGCAGCGGTCAGGGCGGAGCCTCGGGAGGACTGATGGAGGAGGAACAGTTCGAGCGGGTCGAGTTTCTGCTGCAGTCCATTCGCAAGGCGGCGTGGTGGTGTACCGCCTTCGTCATCCTGACGGCTTTGGTTGCCGGGTGCGTTGATGGCTCGGGAACGAACAAGGATGGGCCGAGCGCTCGTCACTTGCCGGCAGTTGCCCGTTGGATGGAATCGAACAGGGCGATGGCGTCGCAGATTCGAGAGCGCGGAAGGCCGGACTGCGTCACTGTGCTGCAGGTTGTGGCCCGTAGCGACCCCGCCATCCGTGAGCTTGAACGTAGTGCCAGCGCGCCTAGGCGAGACATGGCTCTTTCGATTCTGGAGACGGTCCAGTACGCTGAAGCGCTTCTGATAGTCGAAAACGGTTGTCGGGAGGGCGGCTGAGGTGCCGACAAGGAGTGCCGTCAGGTGGTCTCTCGTGTTGGGCTTGGTTGCTGTCACGGGATGCGCGCCACCGGAACCGCCGTCGATGGTGCTGTGGATCGTCGACACGCTGCGCCAGGATCGTCTTGGCGTCTACGGCTTCGACCGTCCGGTATCTCCGCACTACGATGCTCTTGCTGCGGAGTCGACGGTGTTCGACGCGGCGTTCGCGCAGTCGAGTTGGACTCGCCCCACGGTCGCCTCGATACTGACCGGGGTCGGACCCGCCCGGCACGCCGTGCACTCCATGAACCACAGTCTTGCCGAGACCTGGACCACCTTGCCGGAGCGCCTGAGCGAGCTCGGCTACGCGACGGCCGGCTTCTCGGCGAACGGCAACGTCAAGCGCGAGCTGGGGTTCGCCCAGGGGTTCGACGAGTTCTGGTTCAGCAACCGCGTCACCGCCGGAACGATGGCCGAGAGGGCGCTGGCCTGGCTGGACGAGCTCGGAAGGGGGCAGCCCTTCTTCCTCATGATCCTGTCCGTCGAGCCGCACGACGGCTATGAACCCGCGGCGCCGTTCCGGGAGCGGTTCGCTGCCGAGGTTGCCGACCCGGACGTCGGCACCGAGTCGTTCATGGACGACCTGAGGTGGGGCGAAAGCAAGGCCAGAGCGGCCGACTCCGAACTGGTGAAGGACCTGCTGGCTCTCTACGATGGGGAAGTCGCTTGGAACGACCAGCAGTTCGGCGACTTCCGGCGTGAACTGACGGAGCGCGGGCTCGATCCGGCGATCATCGTCGTGGCGGATCACGGCGAGGCGTTCGGGGAGCACGGTCGCTTCGGGCATATCGATCTGCAAGCGGAAGTGATGCGCGTCCCCCTGCTGATCCGCCTGCCGGGCCAGACGAAGGGACGGCGCTCCGGCGTGCCCGTTTCCCAAGTCGATCTTGCACCGACTCTGGTGGAGCTGGCTGGCGGTGCCCAAGCGCTTGATGACGACGGCGTGAGCCTCGTGCCGGCGTTGGGAGATCGGCCGGCGGGCGGGCTGTCGTCCGGGCGGCCGATCCTCTCGGTGAGCATGCTGCGGCGGGGAGAGGTGGTGCCGGAGTACTCGCTCGTGAACCGGGGCTGGAAGCTGGTCTGGACCCCTGATCGCGAAACGGTCGAGTTGTTCTCCTGGAGGAGCAAGGAGGGCGAGGCGGTCAACCTGGCGGAGGACCATCCCGCAATCGCTTCGGGGATGCTTCACGACCTCCGACAGCGGATCGAACAGGCCGACGCGGTCTCGGTCGAGACCGAACTCGACGAGGAAACCCGCCGGCAGCTGAAGGCGATGGGCTACATCGAGTGACGCTCCGCCGATAACGCCTGTCACGGGCGCCGTCGCAGGATTCCTCTGCAATGGCGCGCATCCACATCCTCCGTCCGGGGAAGTTCCGCGACCTGAAGGGCCGCGAGGTGAACCTGACCCAGCAGGACATGGAGCGGATGGCGGCCGGCTACGAGCGCAACTCGGCGCCGGTGATCGTGGGCCACAAGGACGATCCCGAGGACCCGGCCCACGGCTGGGCGGCTTCGCTCTCGGCGGACGCCCGCGGCCTTTGGGCCGAGGTGCCGCGCCTGACGAAGCAGATGCGGGAGTGGATCAGCGAGGGCCGCTACCGCAAGGTGTCGGCGAAGCTGCTGCGCAAGGCCGGCGGCTGGGGCGTGGCCCACATCGGGATGCTGGGCGCCCGGCAGCCTGCGGTGTCCGGGCTCGATCCGGTCGAGCTGGCCGCGGGCGACGAGCCCGGCGACGTGATCTTTGGTGAGGTTGAGCTCGCGGCTCTTTCCGCCGGCAAGCACGAAACAGACGATGACGACGAGAACAATGGCAATGGCGGGGCGCTGGCTTTGGCGTCTCGCGCCCTGAATCTTGCCCGGGACGTGCTCTCGGGTCGCGGCGTTGCCGAACCACCAGACGAGACTGGAGGCTCCAGGATGACCGACACTGGTACCTCTGCCGGCCGGCAGGGGGACGACTTGAAGGCTCAGCTGGCCGCGGAGCGCGAGGCGCGGGAGGCTCTCCAGAAGGAGGTCGACGAGCTGAAGCTGGCGCGTAAGCGGTCGAAGGCTTCGGGCGCGGTGAAGGCGGCGGTCAAGGCCGGCCGCCTGCTGCCGCGCGACGAGGAGCCGATGACGGCGTTGCTCGCCGCGTTGGCCGACGTCGAGGTCGACGGCGAGCCGTTCACCGTCGAGTTGGCTGCGGCCGGCGACGACGGCGAGGACCGCACGCTGTCCGGCGCCGAGTACCTCGGCGACCTGTTGGGCCGCCTGGCGGTCAACGTGCCGCAGGGCGAGATCTCCGGCAGGGCGCCCGGCGAGGTTTCCTCGCCGACGCTCGCGGCGCCTCCGAGCGAAGCGATCCTGGCCCGCCAGAAGGTCGCGGACCGCGCTCAGGCGCTGATGCGTGAGAACAAGGACCTCAGTCTGGCCGACGCGCAGGTCCAGGCGGCGGTCGAGCTCGCGGGGCCGGCGTCATGAGCACGCTGGCGCGCGCGATCCACCGCGAGACGCTCTTCGCCGGCGAGGACGTCAAGGAGCACCGTTTCGTCAACGTCGACGCGGAGTACCCGGCGAACGACGGCGACGCCTCCTTCGGGGTTACGGACTACGCCGCGAAGGAGGACGAGGCGGTCGCGGTTGTGACCGACGGCACCGCCACGGTCGAGGTCGCGGCCGCCGTCAGCAAGGGCCGCGAGGTCATGTCTGACGACGAGGGCAAGGCCATCCACTGGACGAGCGGTCAGATCGCCGCCGGCATCGCCCTTGAGGCGGCGGCCGCCGACGGCGACAAGATCCGCGTCAAGGTCTTTTCACGAGGGGAGACGTCGTAATGGCTCCGCTGACTTCCAGGCAGGCTCAGGTCGTCGACCCGATCCTCACGCCTCTCATCCAGGACTACCGGCCCGACACGAGCATGCACGTGTGGCCGATCCTGTTCCCGATCGCGTCGGTCAACCTGCTCGAGGGCAAGTACATCCGTCACAGCAAGTCGGGGTTCGTCGAGGTCGACATCCGCCGGGCGAAGACTGGCGCGATCCAGCGCGTCCGGCGCGGCTGGACGGACGAGAGCGTGTCTCTCGAGCGTCGTTCGATGGCGGGCGAGGTCGCGCAGTCGGACGCCGAGCAGGCGGCCAACATCCCTGGCGCGGGCATCGCTCTTCAGCAGCGCGAGATGACGCTCACGATGGACCAGGTCAGCCTGCAGATCGAGATCGAGGCCGCCCGGGTCGCCCAGGACACGGACAGCTTCGCGTCCGGCCACAGCACGTCGCTGGCCAGCGGCGCGCGGTGGGACAAGACCGGCGCCGATCCGCAGGTCGCCGTTTCCGACGCGAAGGCGCTGGTCCGCCGCAAGTGCGGCCGCGAGCCGAACGTCCTGGTGCTCGGTTACGAGGTCTGCCGCAAGCTGCTTCTCCGCGAGGACATCAAGGAGGAGATCTACGGCGACATGCCGCGGCTCGAGCGGACGATGTCGGACGCCGACAAGCTGATGCGCCTGGCGCGTTACTTCGGCGTCGACCACGTGGCGCAGTGTCAGGCCCTCAAGGTCCAGACCGAGGACGACGACGATTTCGACGAGGTCTGGGGCAAGGTGGCGATCCTGGCCCGGTCCGAGCTGTCGGCGGAGTCGGACACGGTACTGCACCGGGTGACCTGGGGCGCGGGCCTGCGGCTCATGGGCTACCCGCGAGCTCTGGAGTCCTGGTACGACAACGATCACACCTGCTGGGTCCACCCGATGGAGACCTACGACACGCCGGTGACGATCACGGATAACGCCGGCTACCTCTGGCTGACGGCGGTCGACTGATGGCCGATCCGGAGAAGGTGGAGATGGTCACGGTCCGTTGCCTGATGCAGGTGACGGACGACGCTCTGCATCAGCCCGGTGACGTGATCGAGGTGCCGGCGGACCAGGTCGAGAGCCTGGTCGAGGTCGGCGCCGTCGAGGTCGTCGAGCCGGAGCCGGAAACCGGTACCGAGCCTCCGCCTGCCCCGGAGCCCGAGCCGGAACCCACACCACCCAAACCGAAGCCCAGGGCGCGCCGCAAGACGAAGACGCGCTCGAAGAGGAGTTCCTGATGACCCGCAAGCTGATCCTGTTCGCCACCCTGCTGCTCGGTCTCGTCGCGATGGCGTCGGCCCAGCAGCAGCCCGCACCCGATCCCGTTTCGGACCCGGCGCCGCAGCAGGTTGCTCCGCCGGCTCAGCCGCAGGACGTCGCTCCCGCGGAGGAGGAGAAGCCGATCGGCGTACGCTTGGCCGAGGCGGTCACGGAGTTCTCGAAGGCGGTCCAGGCGGCCGAGCGCGGTGAGGACGACGTCGAGGATGCGCAGGCCGAGGTGGACCGGCTCGAGGGTGAGCTCGCCACGGCCCAGCAGGCGACCCAAACGGCAACGGACAGCCTGGGTGGTTTGCACGGTACGACTCGCGATGCTGGCGAGGCCGTGATCGCCCTGATGACGGAATACCTCGAGACGCTGCCCGACTGAGGCCGGCGTCGAGCAGGTCCACCTTCAATGGCGCGCTACGCCGTCATCGCCGACCTGGCCGCTCAGGCGTCCTGGGAGATGTTGGCGGGAGCAGCCGGCAAGGACGATCTGCTGGTCGGTGACGACGCCGACGAGGTGATCGACGGAGCAGCCTTGCGGGCCGCGGTCAACAGCGAAACGCCTCCGACCGACGGCACGGCGATGGCCGGGGCGATCGCTCGTTTGGAGCGTGCGCTCGACGACGCCTGCGCGCTGGTCGACAGCTACCTCCTGCGGCGGTATCCGTCCTACGAGCAGCCGGCTCGCGGCTCGGAGTCGCCGACGCCGGTGACGGTGTGGACGGTCGATCTGGCGCTCGAGCGTCTGTTGGGCCGCGGCGAGGGCGACGAATGGAATCTCCGGGGCCAGAACGTGAGGTCCCAGTTGAAGGCGCTTGCTGCGGGCGACATCGAGCTGCCCGGAGACATCGACGGTGACGGCGAGGACGATCACGTCGACGGAGAGATCCTGTTCGAGGCGCCGGCCGCGACCTTCTCGCGCAGTTCGCTGTCCGGGTTCGTCGGGCGGTGATGGAGCTCACGTCATGGCGCGACCGTCTCAAGCGGGAAACGAAGCTCAGGGTCTACGGTGCCCTGACGGAGGACCTCGCCCGAAAGGTCGCCCAGCGGACCGGGGACGCGGCGTTTCTGAGCTGGCTGTCGGACGCCGGCGGCGAGAGCGAGGTGATCGGCCTCGTGCGGCAGTTCGTGGCGACCGAGGTTTCGGTGCTGCTGCGCGTGTCCAGCCTGCACGGCCCGGAGCAGGGCCTGGTGGAGCTGGCGCGGGTGCGCCGCGCGGTCCGCGCCGCCCTGGTGGGCTGGCAGCCGACGTACACGGACGGCGGCGAGGAGCTGCACGCGGAGGAGGTCGAGTTCCGGCGGGGCCAGGCGATCGCCGTCGACCCGAAGGGCGTCCAGTGGTGGCAGGACGTTTACGCCACCCGCTATCTGATCACGGAGGCATGAGATGACGATTCTGAGTGCGCGGCGATCGCTGGTCCTCGCGAAGCTGGAGACGACGGAGGGGACCGCGATCGCGACCGCCGCGGTCGACGCGGTGCTGGTGTCGAACCTGACGCTGACTCCGATCACGGGCGGCACGGCCGACCGTGAGCTGGTGCAGCCGTACTACGGCAACTCGCCGCAGATCCCGATCAACACCCACCAGCAGGTGGAGTTCCAGACCGAGATCGCGGGCGCGGCCCTGAAGGACGTTTCCAGCGCCCCGATCATCGCGCCGGAGTGGGGAAAGCTGCTCCAGTGCGTCGGTTTCGACACCGGCACGTTCAGCAAGTACGACATCGGCTCCACCGGGGACCAGGCGCCGTCGCAGAACAACCTGCTCACGTACAAGCCGATTTCAGGCAGCGAGAAGTCGCTGACGATCCGCGCCAACCTCGCGGGCCAGCAGCACACGCTGGCCGGGGCGAAGGGGAACGTAGTGTTCCGGATCGCCTCGGGCGAGATTCCCCGGATGCAGTGGCGGTTTCTGGGCCGCTGGGCAGAGCCGGGTTCCGTATTGGCTATTGAACCGAACTACTCTGCCTGGCAGCCTCCGCTGCCGGCGAGCAACGTCAACACGCCGGAGGTCAGTTTCTTCGGCGAGGACGCCATTCGGGTCTCGTCGATCGAGATCGACATGGGCATCGAGGTGCTGCACCGGGAGATCATCGGCGCCGACAGCGCGGTGGTGATCACCGATCGGGCGGTGTCGGGGACGATCGTCATGGACGCGATCGCGCTCTCGACCTGGAACCCGTTTGCGGCGGCGCTGGCCGGGACGACCGGCGCCCTCGAGGTGGTGCAGGGCAAGGCGGGTCCGGCGGACGGCTCGAAGTCGGGCGGTCAGGTCCGGATCAAGTGTCCGAAGTGCCAGTTGGGCGAGCCGACCTACGGCGAGGCCGACGGCGTACGGCAGATCAACCTGCCGTTCGTCGCGCTGCCGAACGCGGCGGCCGGAAACGACGAGATCACGGTGGAGGTGCTGTAGATGCGACACAGTCTGGAGTTTCGCCTGGTGAGGCGCCGCTGGTTCGGCGACCTGACGATCGCCAGGGGCGCGGTCGACCGCGGCAAGGACGGCGAGTGGGGCTACGAGCTCCGCGGCGCGGACGGCAAGGTCTGCGCGATCTCGACGCGGCGCTACGGCACGAGCGGGGAGGCGTTCGACGACCTGCGCGTGGACTTCCCGGCCTTGCGGGTGGTCCGGTCGTGAGGATCGCTCGGACGTTTCTGCTGCTGGTTCTGGTCGCCGCCGCGGGCTTCGCCCAGACGTACGGCTCGGCGGACGGCGAGACGTGGCTCTACCCGGTGGACGAAGCCTCGGCCGTCGACGGGGACACGATCCGCGCCAGGGTGCGTCTCGGCTTCGGGCTGGACCGTGCCGTCAGCATCCGGCTGGCCGGCGTGGACACGGCCGAGACCCGGGGCGGCGGCGAGGTCCTGAAGGCCCACGGCCGGGCCGCGAAGCAATACGCCGGCGACTGGCTGGAGCAGTGCTTGCAGCCCGCGGCGCTGATCCTCGACGAGGACAAGTACGGCCGCTCGGTCGGCGACCTGCTGTGCGGCGACGACCGGCTCACGGTCGACCTGCTGCTCGAGCGCCTGGCGGTCCCGTACGACGGCGGCAACCGGGAGGAGATTCAGGACCTGCACCGCGCGAACGCGGCGTGGAGGGCCAGGCAGTGACGTTCAGGCTCGCCGATCCGGAGAAGCTGTATCCGTTCGACGTCACGATCGACGTGCCGTCGCAGGAGGGCTTCGAGCCCCAGACCTGCCGGCTGATGTTTCGTCTCCTGTCGACCGAGGAGGAGGCCGACCTGATCACGAAGGGCGACCTCGAGTACCTGAAAGGGGTCGTCGGCGGCTGGGACGAGAGCGTCTGCGGTCACGACGGCGCGCCGCTCGAGTTCAGCGACGAAACGCTGGAGATGCTCGCGGGCATCCCCTACTTCGTCGTGTCGGTCCAGCGCGAGTACCGCCGCTTCATGCTGGTGCTGCCGGGAAAAATCTCGAGGCAGTCGCCCGCCACTGGTGGCGCGGGTCGTCGGGGCGGGACGAAGTCGAAGAGGCGGCGGAAGCGCTAGGGATCCGGATCGAAGGATCGCTTCCGGAGGAGAACGAGCATTGCGCCGTGCTGGCCTGCAACTGGGACGCGGTGAGGGCCTTTCTGGCGTCGGACACGCAGTGGCGTTTCGCTCCTTCGGGTCGTTTAGCCGGTCTCGACTACCTGGCCGCTCGGGCGGCGGTCCGGGCGATCTCGGCGGACGGTTTGGGCCTCGAGAAACGTGGCCGCCGTTTGCGCTGGCGCCGCGTCTTCGACGGTCTGCGGACGATGGAGGCGGAGGTGCTCAAGCAGGTCAGGGCAGCGAGCCCGTCGCCGCCGGTCAGCGACCCGCGAGTGTGACGAGCAGGCCGGCCAGAGCCCAGATCATCCCGGCCAGGACGGTGAGGGCCACCGTGGCGGCGAGGAGGAGCATGCCGCCAGGCGTCTCGGCCACCCAATCGACCGCCAGATACAGCAGCCAGAGAAGGCCGGCGGGCAGCGCGGCGCCGATCGCGCCGCCGAGCCACGCCACCCAGCGCGGTACGTCCTGCTGTGCCGTGGTCACGGGGAGCAAGCTAGCACATGCCTGACCGCGACCTGCGCCTCGGCATCCGGCTGACGGCGGACGGCAAGGGGCTTCGCGGCGAGGTTCGCCTGTCGCGCCGCGAGCTCGACCGGTTCACGCGCTCGGAGGAGCGTGGCGCCGCGGCGGCCCGGACTTACAGCCGCAGGCAGCGCCAGGCGGCGGGGGCCACGCGGGAGGTCGGCCGGTCGGCGCTTGAGGCGCACGGGCGGCTCGGACGTTACCTGGGCCTGTTCGCCGGCGGCGATCTGATCCGCCGCGGCATCCAGCAGACGGTGGAGCTGTCGGACGCAAACGTCGAGCTCGGGAACCGGTTGCGGCTGGTGTCGGACAGCGAGGAGGAGTCCGCGCGGGTCCGCGAGCGCCTGGTCGACATCTCCCAGGACACGCGCACGGAGCTGTCGGCGAACGCCGCGCTCTACAGTCGTCTGAGTCTGGCCGCCGACAGCCTGGGCCGCGACGAGGAGGAGCTGCTGCGGGTCACGGACCTGCTGAACAAGCAGTTGAAGATCGGCGGCAGCAACGCGCGGGAGGGCGCGCAGGGCCTGATCCAGTTCGCCCAGGGCATCGCCTCGGGCCGGCTGCAGGGCGACGAGCTCCGCTCGGTGATGGAGAACCTGCTCGGCGTCCAGCAGGGCCTGATCGTCGGGTTCGCGGAGCTGCGGCGCCGGGGCGAGATCGACTTCGAGGTGACCCGGGCGAACATCCGGGACCTGGCTTCCCAGGGCGTGCTGTCGTCGGAGCTCCTGCTCGACGCGATCCTGGCGTCCGCCGACGACACGGAGCGGAAGTGGCAGGACGTGTCCCACGGCATCGGCAGCGCGCTGGTCCAGGTCCGCAACTCGGTGCAGCTGCTGGTCGCCGACTTCGAGGAGGACACGGGCAACTTCGAGAGCATCGCCCGCGGGATCGAAGGCGTGTCGGACGCGATCGACCGGGTCGACCCTAAGTCGCTCGAGCGGATCCTGACGGTGGGGCAGCTTCTCGCCGTGCTTTACGGCGGTCGTCTCGCCGTCGGGCTGGTGCTGTACACGCGGCGGCAGCTCGCGGCGGCGCTCGCCAACCAGACGTTCTCCAGCACGGCCCTGGCGGCCCATGCGCGGGCGTCCGTGTTGACGGTGGGCCTAAGCCACGGCGCCAGGGCTGCCGTCGCGTACGGCACGGCTCTGCGCGGCCTGGCGATAGCTTCCAACGTCCTCTTCGGCCCGGTGGGCCTGATCGCTCTGGGGGTCTACGCGGTCTACGAGCTGACGAGGGGACAGCGCGATCTCGAGGACAGCGTCGTGACGCTGGCGCCGGCGTTCAACCGGTGGGGCGACGAGATCGGGCGCACGCGCGAGGAGCTCGAGAAGCTGACCGAGGCCCAGCGCGACGTCGTGCGGCTGGACCTGGAGGAGGAGATCGACCGGGCGCAGAGCCGCCTGGCCGAGGCTCGCCGGGCGCTGGCGCGGGAGGAGGCCGGCCGGATCGCGCCGCTCGGCCGGGAGCGCTTCGTCCGGCTGGAGGCCGACGACGAGGCGATCACCCGTGCGCAGGCGAACGTCGACACGCTGGAGCGGGAACTCGAGGAGCTGCAGGACCGGGCGGGCAACGTGGCCGGCGCTTTGGCTGACGTTGCCCGGGCCGCCGATGCGGCAGTCGACCCGATCTCGCGCTACATCGCCACGCTGAACGACGAGGATCGCGAGGCCTTCGAGAGGGCCCAGGAGCAGCTGGCGCGTCGGCGACTGAGCATCGATCGGGCGCTGGCCACGGAGCGCGAGCGGGTGGAGCTCGACTACCAGCAGCGCGTGAAGGACATCCAGGAGCAGTTCAGCGGCGATGCGGCATCGCGGCGCCTGGCCCGGGCGGCCGAGCTGCGAGACGAGGACCTGGCGGAGATCACGAGGCGGGAGCGTGAGGAGCAGGCGAAGGCCGCCGCGGCTGATCGAGACCGTGCGGCTGCCGCTGCCGCGGCGGCAACCGAGCTGGCGCGCCTGCGGAACGAGAACGACCGGATCGCCGCCGGCGGCGCCGTTGCGCTTGCACAGATCGAACGCGAGCGCGAGCAGCGGGAGCTGATCCTCGAGGTGATCCAGGAGCACGCCGAGGTAGCGCCGGACGTCGTGGCGGACCTCGTCGCGGAGAGGCTGGCGCGCGAGGAGTTGACAGAGGTCATGGAGCTGCAAGCGGCGGTGTCGTCGCGCATTCTCGCACTGGCGGTGCAGGGCCTGCGGCCCCTGCCGGATCTGCCGGGGGGCGAAGAGACGGAGACCCGGAAGGCGACGCTCCAGGACTACGCCGCGGTGGTTGGCGACCTCGAGAGCACTCTCTCGAGGTTCGCTTCCGGCGAGGGAGACCGAAGCCGGAAGCTGTTTCGTCTGCGTCAGGCGGCGGCCTACGGCAGCGCGATCGTCAACACGGCCTCGGGCGTCACGCGGGCTTTGGGCGAGTTCACGCCTCCCGCCAACCTGGTCTTCGCCGGAATCGTGGCGGCGATCGGCGCCGCCCAGATCGCGGCGATCCGGTCGGCGCCCGAGCCTCAGGGCTTCCGTTACGGCGGCGTCATCGACCGCCGTGTGGACTTCAGCTACGGCGGCGGCCGCCGCGGCTTCGCCGGCGAGGCCGGCCCGGAGGCGATCCTGCCGCTGCGTCGCGGTGCGGGTGGCCGTCTGGGCGTCGACAACACGGGCGCCGGCGGCACGACGCTCGTGGTGGACGTCGGCGGACTGTCGATCACGGTGCAGGCGCCGGAGGGCACCGAGGATCCGGAGGGGTTCGGGCGGATCGCGGCCTACGAAGCCCGCCGTCAGCTCGAGCCGATGGTGCTCGACATCATGCGCGAACAGCAGCGCCCTGGCGGCGTCTCCAACCCGACCACGACGGTGACGTAGATGCCGGCCACGATTCGTTTGCCCGACGTCGGGCTGTCGCGGGGCTCCGGGATGGTGACGGACTTCGACCTGCGCAAGGCCCAGTTCGGGGACGGTTACGAGCAGGTGGCGGCCGCCGGGCTCAACAACCACAAGCGCCGCTACCGGTGCGTGTGGCGGGCGATCACGGTGGCGGAGGCTAACAGCCTGCTGACGTTCATCAGGGCGCGGAGCGGCCACGAGCCGTTCCTGTTCCGGCCGCCCGAGGAGACGGCGGACATCCAGTGGCGCTGCGAGCGGTTCTCGGGGCCGTCGTGGGTGTCCGCGACGCACCGAGACATGGAGGCTGAACTGATCGAGGACTTCACGCCATGACGTCCCAGACGTTCACCGCTGAGGGCACCGTCGACGTCGGCCTCCGGATCATCACGTTCAACGGGCTTCGGATCAACTTGGCGTCTGGCCTGGTGCAGGGCGGCGGTGCCGCGGTTCTCGAGCTGTTGAGGATCGCCAGCACGACCGGGGAAGTGGAGACAGCAGACGACGCGGACCTGACCGCGGCTTGGGAGAGAAGCGCGGTGGCGATCACGCTCGCGTTGGGCGAGCACAGCGCGACCGTTTTCGGCCCGAACCACCCGGGCTCGTTCCGGGACGACTCCGCGCCCTATCTGTGGCTTCATGGCTCGAGCTCCGCGGTGATCGCGCTGGTGATCGCCGCGGGCGCCGGCACGCACACGTTCACGATCACGCTCGACGACGGCGTTACCGGCACGACGGTGACGGCGAACGCCGGCGCCGACAAGTCGGTGGCGTCGGGCGGCACGGTTCGGCTGGACGGTTCGGCGACGGTGCAGAACGCCGAGGGCGCTACGACCTACGCCTGGCGCCGTGTGAGCGGCAGCGGCGGCTCTCTGGACGACGCGACGGCTCAGCGGCCGACGTTCACGGCTCCGGCGCTCGCGCGAGGCGCTGCGGACCGGCCGATCGTCTTCGAGCTGGTGGCCACGAACAACGATGTCTCGTCGGCCGGCGACCAGGTCACCATCACGGTGACGGCGCCGGCGCTGGCGGCGCCGGTACTGAGCGGCACGTCGGGCGACGCCAGCGCGAGGCTGACCTGGACGGCTGTGACGGGCGCCACGGGCTACCAGCGGCGGCACAAGCGGACGTCATCGTCGAGCTGGGGTTCGTGGGCCTCGGCGGGGAGCAATCGCGTCCAGACGTACGGCTCGCTGGTGAATGGTGTCTCCTACGACTTCCAGGTGCGGGCGACATCGGCGGCGCAGCAGGGGCCGCCGTCAAACACGTTGACGCTCACGCCGGAGGAGGCTGTCCCGGACACGCCCGCAGCGCCCGACGTGGACGTCGTTTACGACGACGTCACGGTCTCGTGGACGGAGGTGGCGAGAGACAGCGGCGGGTACGACATCCAGAGGCGGACGGGGGCGAGCGGCGCGTGGGCGACCATCGCCTCCGACGTGGACGGCTCGAGCTACGTCGACCGCAATCGCCCGCCGGGAACGTACTACTACAGGATTCGCGCCGGCAACGGCGGCGGGAATTCCGGCTACTCCGTCGCCAGCGACGCCGCTGTGGCAACGGCTCCGCCCCCGACGACGGTCGTAGCCGACGCCGGGTCGGACAAGACGGTGGCCTCAGGCGGCACGGTCCGGCTGGACGGTTCGGCGACGGTAGCGAACGGCGAGGGCGCGACGACCTACGCCTGGCGCCGTGTGAGCGGGTCAGGCGGCGTGCTCAACGAGACGGACCCGCAAAGGCCGACGTACCACGCACCGACACTCCAGCCGGGCTCGGACGACCTGACGATTGTCTACGAGCTCAAGGCCACGAACAACGGCGTGACTTCGGCCGGCGACCGCGTCACGATCACGGTGACGGCGCCTCCTCCGCCGACGACGGTGGTGGCCGACGCCGGCGCGGACAAGACGGTGGGAAGCCGCGGCACGGTCCGGCTGGACGGTTCGGCGACGGTGCAGAACGCGCAGGGCGCGACGACGTGGGCCTGGCGGCGGGTGAGCGGCAGTGGCGGTTCTCTGGACGACTCGACGGCCCAGCGGCCGACATTCACGGCGCCGGCGCTCGAAGCTGGCGGCGCGAACCGCGCGATCGTTTTCGAGCTGGTGGCCACGAACAACGGCGTCTCCTCCGCCGGCGATCGGGTGACGGTCACGGTCCAGGCGCCCAGGTCGTTGGCCAGCGCAGCGGATGCCGGTGCGATCGTGGACCTGTTCAAGGTGACGCTCGAGGACGGAAGCGTGGAGCGGTACACGACGGGTCCGGTCGACGGCGGCTCGGTGCGTTACGGCGGCCAGACGTACGCTCCTTTGCCGATCACGCTCGACGGTGCGCGCTTCGTTTCCACCGGCGCTGCAGGCCGTCCGACGCTGCGGGTCTCGAACCTGGGGACGGCGACGGAGCCGAGGGACTGGCACGGGGCGACGATCGAGCGGACGCGGACGCTGGCCCGCTATCTGGACGGCGCCGCGGAGGCGGACAGCGATCGCCACTTCGCGGTGGAGTCGTGGGTGGTGGACCGTCTGGCGTCGCAGCGCCGCGACGAGGTGGTCTGGCAGCTGTCGTCGCCGCTGGACCTCGAGATCGCGATGATTCCGGGGCGCCAGGTCTTGCGCGACGTCTGCGGCTGGGCGTACCGCCGGCGCGTGGGCGGCCAGTGGGTGAACCCGCCGGCCGAGACGGGCTGCCCGTACCGCGGCACCAGGCCGGACGGCGGGCCGTTCTGGGACGCGGAGGACGAGTCGACCAACGATCCGGCGAAGGACAAGTGCAGCCTGCGGCTGTCGGGCTGCCAGCTGCGGTTCGGAGAGAACGGGGAACTGCCGTTCGGCGGCTTCGCCGGCGTGGCCAGGTACAGGCGGTGATGCGGCTCCACCCGCGGGCGCTGGCGGCGCTGAACGAGCACCTCGAACGGGAGTGGCCGCGCGAGGCGGGCGGCGTCATCCGGTGCGGCGGCTTTTTCCCGCTCGAGAACCTGCATCCCGATCCGGAGCGGCACTGGGAGTTCGAGACCGAGGACATCGACAGCGTCGAGGCGGTGATTCACTCGCACCCGGACGGCTGCGAGTTCCCGTCACGGGCCGACATGGAGTCCCAGATCGCGCTCGGTCTGCCTCACGGCATCGTCCCGGTGACGGACGTCGGCGCCGCGCTCCCGTTCTTCTGGCCGGACACCGGCCGTCCGTACCTCGGCCGGCCGTACCGCCACGGTGTGACGGACTGCCTGCAGCTGCTCCGAGACTGGCTGAGGCGCGAGCGCGGGATCGAGGTGCCGCCGTTCGCCTACGGCTGGCAGGAGGAGGCCGACCTGTTCAGTGACGGCATCCGGGATCTTGGCTGGGAGCGCGTCGATCCGACTGCTGCCGTCGCCGGCGACGTCGTGCTGCTGGGTCGCGGCCGCGCGACGCATTGCGGTGTGCTGCTCGAGGATGGGCAGGTGCTCCACCATCCGGGGGCGAAGCCTTACGATCCGACGTGCCTGTCCAGGCGCACGCCGGCGGCCCGGCTGTCGCGGCTGGTGACCGGCGTGGTAAGGCCGCGGTGATCACTCTCCGTCTGCAGGGCTCGCTGGCGGCCTGCGTGCGGCCGCGCCTGTCGGATGCCGACCTTCGCCGGTCGAGCGAGGGCGAGGCGGTTCTCGATCTCGACGCGCGTTCGGTGATCGAGGCGTTGCGGCTTCTGGCGCCTCAGGTCCCGAACCTCGAGTGGACGCTGAAGATGGGCTCGTTCCGGATAACGGCCGACGGCAAGCCGATGTCGGCCGAGGAGCTGGACGTGAGCCTGCCCGACCGGACCTACGTGTCGGTGGCTCCGGCGCTGGCCGGCTCCGGTCCGGCGATTCCGGTCTGGGGAAAGGTGCTGCTCTACATCGCCGGCGCCGTGGCGGTGGGCGAGTACATCGCCAGCCAGATTCCGTCGATCCCGGACCTGGACCACCTCGAGCACGGCGAGCGGCGGACGCTGTTCTCGGGTCCGGTGAACAGCAACGCCCAGGGCGGCGCGGTGCCGCTGATCTACGGCCGCACGCGGGTGGGCTCGGTGGTGGTGTCCGGAGGCATCACCCAGGAGCGTCCGACGGGCGGCGACTACGCCGATCCGCCGGCGATGCGCCTCGGCGGCGATCGTCCTCCGGGATTCGACCGCGCGCGGCTCGACCGTGGCCGCGACGCCCTGCGGCCGAACATCTCCACCGACGCCGGCGACGCTTCGGAGGAGCGTTCCGTCATGCGGGTGATCGACCTGCTGGGCGAGGGCGAGATCGAGGGCCTGGTGGACGGTCTGAAGTCGGTGTACATCGACGACATCGCGGTGCAGGACGAGGACGGCGACACGAACCTCGAGGGCGTGTCGATCCAGGAGCGGAAGGGGCTGCCGCACGGCGCCGCCGGCCAGGCGGCGCTGACGGGGTTCGATGCGACGTCGACGGACCTCGGCCGGCGGCGCACGGAGCTGGTGGCGAACACGCCGGTCGACCAGAACGTGCCGCAGGGCTACGACGCGGTGCGCGTGACGCTGTACTTCCCTCGGCTGCTCGAGTACGACGAGAACGGCAACGAGATCGCCACGGAGGTGCGGTTCCGGATCCAGTCCCGGCCCGGCGCGAGCGGGAACTGGACCACCGTGCTGACCCAGACGATGCGGGACCGCTCGCTCGACGATCAGGAAGCCTCGTGGCGGGTCGAGCGGCCGGACTCGGTCGGCGCGTCGGGCACCTGGCAGGTGCGGGTGGAGCGGCTGTCGCCGGCGGCCACGTCGACGAAGGTGCACAACGACGTCCATCTCCAGCGGGTGTCCGGACTGCGGGACGTGAAGCAGACGTACCCGCACAGCGCGCTGGTCGGCGTCACGATCGAGGCGGACCGGGTGGAGGTCAACCCCACGCGGCGGCAGTACGAGGTGCGCGGCCGGAAGGTGCTGACGCCTCCGAACTCCGTGTGGAACCCGAACCGGGCGACGTCGACGCACGCTGCGGCGTACGGCGGCGGCCTCTGGGACGGTTCGGGGATGGTGCGGCGCTTCACCGACAACCCGGCGTGGATCGCCTACGACCTGCTGACGGACCCACGGGCCGGCCTCGGCGACGTGCCGGGGATGGTCGCGGCCGCGCGCCAGGCGCGGGCGTACTTCCTGGCGCTGTCGAGGCGATGCGACGAGCTGGTGCCGGCGCCGAACAGCGCGACGGAGATGGAGCCGCGGTGGCGGTTCAACGGCGTGATCCAGAAGCGCGAGCAGGCCCGGAAGGTGGTCGACTGGGTGCTGTCGGCCTGCCGTGCCGGCGCGCTGTGGAGCGAGGGCGCCATCGACCTGACGATCGACGGCGAGAGCGACGTCGCCGCGTCGATCGGCAACGCGAACGTGATCGACGGGGAGTTCGACTATCAGGGCCTGCGGTCGCAGGAGCGTTACTCGGCGGTCGCGGTGACGTGGCAGGACCCCGTCGACGGCTACCAGTCCGGTGTGGAGCTCGTGGTGGACCACGGCCTGGTGGCGAAGTACGGATTCCGGCAGAAGAACGTCGCCGCGATCGGTTGCACGTCCCGAGGTCAGGCGCACCGGGTGGGTCTGCTGATCCTGAACGAGCAGGAGAACGAGTCGGAGACGGCGCGTTTCGGGATGGCGCTCGAGGGGATGGACCTGCGGCCCGGGGATCGCATCCGGATCGCGGACCGGCACCGTTTCGGGGTGCGGGCGGCCTTCCGGGTGAAGAGCGTGGACACGTCGACGGCGGGCCAGGAGACGATCACGCTGGACGATGACGCTCCACGGCTGATTGGCGGCGGCCGGATCGTGTGGGGCGAGAACGGCGAGGCGGCGGTGGTCCGGGCCCAGGTGGGCCGGGACGACCTGCTGCGCACGACGGACGTGCCGACCGGGCTGATGCCGGGCGACCTGGTGGTGAACAAGGCCAGCGTCATCGACTGGATCGTGACGCGGCTGTCGGAGCGCGACGAGCTCGAGGTGAACGTCGAGGCCCGGCGGCACGACGCGCAGAAGTACACGGCCGTGGAGGAGCGGCGGGAGCTGGCGCCGCCCTTGGTCGACCCGTACGCGGCGATCCTGGCGCCGACGGCCGTGACGGTGCGTGAGACGACGTACATGGACGGGAACCAGGTCCGGAGCCAGCTCGAGATCGCGGTCCGCGGCGGCGACGACACGCGGATCGACCGCGTGGAGTACTGGATCCAGCGCCCGACGCGGTCGGCGACGCCGGAGGAGATCGCGGCGGGTGACCCGTCGGCGCTGCCTCGAGGTCCGTGGGAGCCGCTGCGGATCACGGACGCCCGCAGCATCGTGGAGAAGAACGTCGCGCTCGGCGGCTACCGGCTGCGAGCTCGGTTCATTGGCCGGCGCCGTCGATCAGACTGGACGATGAGCGCGGAGCTCGTGGCCGACGGCAAGACCGATCCCTTGGCGGCGCCGGCGGGGCTTGAAGCAGCTGCCGCCGCGGGCGGCTATTGGGTGAAGTGGACGGCGGTGACGGAGCCAGACTACTGGTACACCGAGATCTACGATCGGGAGGGCGATCCCGGGCCGGCGGAGGCGGACGTGGATCTGTCGGAGGCCGGCTGGACGTTTCGCGGGCGGATCTCGGGGACGGCCTTCCGGCGGGTCGGCACCACGACGACGGACAACCTGCGCGTCGCGGTGCGCCACGTGGACACGTCGCGTCTGCGGACGGTGGCGCGCGAGGTGGGCGTCACGCCGGCGACGCTGGCGGCGAACGACGGCGTCGGCTTCGAGTGGCAGGGAACCTGGTCGGCCTCGCATGGCACCTACCGGACGGTCGACGATGATCACGCGGTTCGGGACGTGGTCGCTTACGACGGGCGGACGTGGATCTGCGTGCAGACGCACGCCTCGGCGGCGGACAAGGCTCCGCCGGCGGGCGATTCCGACGCGACGAGCAACACCTGGTGGGAGCTGCTCGCGAACCACGGCGATCCCGGAGAGGACGGGGACTCGTTCATGTGGCGAGGCGCCTGGACGTCGGGCGTGGAGTACGAGCTGCGGGACTGCGTGTCGAGCGACCACCGGAGCTGGATCTGCGTGCTGGGGCACACCTCGAGCTCGGCGAACCAGCCGACCGAGGACAACGGCGGGATCATCAACGGCACCCGCCACTGGGACCTGCTCGCCGACCGCGGCGACATCGGCCCGGAGGCGAACGACGGCGTGGGGTTCGAGTGGCAGGGAGGCTGGTCGGCCTCGCACGGCACCTACCGGACAGTCGACGACGACAACATGGTGCGGGACGTGGTGAGCCACGAGGGGCGGACGTGGATCTGCCGGTCAACGCACGAGGCGGCGGCGAACAGGGCTCCGCCCGGGACGGACTCCGACGCGACGAGCAACACGTGGTGGGAGCTGCTCGCGAACCACGGCGATCCGGGCGTGGACGGGGACTCGTTCA
>VYDI01000029.1:90664-99673 GCA_009843505.1 Holophagales bacterium
TGGTGGGAGCTGCTCGCGAACCACGGCGATCCGGGCGTGGACGGGGACTCGTTCATGTGGCGCGGCGCGTGGGTGTCGGGGCGGGAGTACTCCGCTCAGGAGTGCGTGGCGAATGACGGGCGCTCGTGGATCTGCACCAGCGACCATGAGTCGACTGCCGGCAACGCGCCGACCGAAGCGAACAACGGCGGTACGTTCTGGGACCTGCTCGCGGACCGCGGCGACCCGGGTGACAATGCGCCGAGGCCAGTCAGCATCACCGGAGGGTCGATTACGTTCGGCGGCTCCGCAGGCGCATACACAAGCCGCGGGCAGCTGGTCGGCACCTACCCGCCAGGCCTCTCCAAGATCGAAAACCTCAACACGGTTTACTACGACGAAGCGTCCGGGCGAGAGCCCCAGCGCTCGATCCGCCGGATGAACTCGCCGAACCCGGCCGGCGGCGTGCTCGAGGGCTCGATTCTCGGGTTCAACACCAACGGCGGCGTCGCAGCTTCCTACTATGCCCGCGAGTGGGTGTCGTCAGTCGTCACGTTTCACCTGGTCGACGGCGTCGAATACGCATCGGGCCCCGTTGGCAGGGTTGTTTCGGGCGAACCCGGCACCACCGTGACGAGACCGGCCGCGCCCTTGGCGCCGACTGTCTCAGCGTCGGGCCGCAACGTCACGATCAGGGGAACGGCCGCGGCTAGGGCCACGAGCTACCGGTTGCAGCGCCGCACCGGGCCCAGCGGCTCCTGGACCACCATCGTCAACTCGACGACCAACCTCACCCAGAACGACCGTAACCGGCCGGACGGCACCTACTACTACCGGTTCGTCGCCGTGAACTCGGCGGGCTCGACCACAGGCGCGACCTCGAGCTCGATCACCATCGACGAGGACGGCGGCGGCGGCGGAACCGACGGCCAGCCGCCTTCTGCCCCTTCGACGACTGCGGTCGGCGGCGAGCGCACCTACACGCTGACTGCGTCGCGGGTGACCGGCGACGGCACGGTTCGCTATCGCTTCTGGTGGCGGCAGAACAGCTCCGGATCGTGGGTGTTGCTGACGACCTGGAACACGTCGCGGTCGTACACCCAGTCCAACGCGCCAACGGGCACGCATCAGTTCGCGGCCGAGGCCCAGGACGATGACGGCTCCAGCGGCCGCGGAACCTCGGACTCGGCCACTGTCACGGAACCTGCACCGCAGGCTCCCGGGCGTCCCACGATCAGCGGTGGCACGCTGACCCACGACGGCAACGGCAACACCGTGGTCACGGTCAGGGTCACGGAGAGCACCTCCGGCGACGCCGCAACCGCCCTGTCCCTTCAGGGCTACGGCGGCTCCGGCCTCGGCTGGTACAACATCGCCACCGGCACCGTCGTCACCGGGAACATCACGATCACGGTCACGTCCGCGGCCTCGAGGGGATCGAACCGCGTGTGGTCGCTCACCTACCGGATAAACAACCACGAGGCGTCCACGGCCACGCTGCGCGCGGTGCTGTCGAACGCGACAGGGAGCAGCCCCACGAGCGCGAACCGGACGATTTCATGATCGCCTTTCTTTCCAAGCGGCTCGACGTAACGGATCCGGTGCGCTGGTACCGGGCCGCGCCCGGCGACGAGCGCCAGGTGTGCCACCTGTTCGACCGTTGGCCCGACGACCCCGAACGTCCTGCCCTCGGCGGCTGGACCGGAGGCGGACTGCTGTCGTACGACGCCAGCATCGCCGGGATCTCGGCGCAGATTGTGGCCGACCACGACATTGACTATCAGGGGGCGTTCGCGGACGCCGCCGAGGCCAGGTGCGTGCGCTCGGCCGAGGCCGCGGCCATGGTGACGTCGGAGGTCGTTGTCCTCGCGTCTGTCTCCGAGAATGCGTATCTGGATCTCGAGGACGTGCTTGCGTGGATGGTCGCCTGCGGGCTCAGCGGGGTCGTGCGGACGCTGGTCGGGTACGGCACCGAGGCCGACGACGGGCTGGCCGACCTGGACGCCCTGGACCCGTCGATTGCGGTGATCGGCTGGCCGGAGCTGTAGCCGATCGCGGTCGGCTAGGAAGCCCCGCCGCCGGCTACTGGGCGGCCTTGCTGTTGCGCTAAAGCGACCGCGACCGCCTGCTGCAGGTGGTCTTGGAAGCGTTGGGCGCGCTGTTGCTTGACGGTTCGGCGTATGCTCCAGAACGCGACGAGGACGCCGACGATGTTGAGTACCGGGGCGACAAACCAGACGAGCAACCTGATCGACGGCATCGCGTGCAGGGCATCGTAGATCTCTTGGGCGTTGGGCATTTCGGTGCCTCCTACTCTGGGGGTTTACCTTGCGCCGCCCAGGTAAGGACCATCAGGACGGCCGACTCGATCGTGGGGGTAGGCGCCGCCTCGGGGAGCCTGGCCCTGACCGTGTGAAGAAGCCGTGCCGCGGTGGCGTCGCTCATGGTGAGCTGGATCTCGACGTCAGCGTTCGAGCGGCCGTCGACGTGGACGACTCCTGGTGCGGCGTGGCTCATCGGGGGATCTCCTCACCACACGATCGGTGGCGGTTCGCCGTCGCTGCCGTCGTCGGGGTCTGTCCAGCCGTGCTGCTGGGCGACGAAGCGGAGCATCTCGGTGAGTTCCGCCAGTTGCCGATCGTGGGCGTCGAGGCGTGAGTTGATCTGGTTGAACCGGCTGTCGACGGCGTCAAGGCGTGCGTCCAGCACGTCGAAGCGGCGGCCCACGGCCTCGAGGTGGTCGTTGAGGTCGCGGCGCAACTCGGCGCCAGGGTCGGTGTCGATGCGGCCCAAGGTCATGGCGAGCCAGCGTAGCACGGGCAGCCGTCAACAGAGTGTTGGCGTGGTCAACACGCCTGCGCAGGGTTTCTCGCATCACTGGGTGGGCGGTTTCTCGCGCGCCTCAACACACCGGCGCGGTCCACAGGATCCAGCTCATCAGCTTCGTCAGAGCGTCGCCGAGGGCCTCCGCGAAGGACGTCAGCGTCCGCTGCTTCTCGCTTGGCAGAGCGGTCGTCGCCGCCGCCAGGAGGACGATGAAGATGAGCAGGGAGAGCAGGGCGCCGTCGGCGGCGACCTGGACCGGATTCCGGGGCACCAGGTTGACCAGAAAGTCGACGATGCCCACACCCGCGGGTTCCAGCTCCGTCGTGGGCGTAGGCGGCGCCACGGGCGCCGTGAAGGTGAGGGCGAAGCCCATCACCCCCATCCCGATCAGGATCGCCGGCAGGGTCGTCGCCCAGAAGAAACCCACCGCCAATCCCCCCAGCCGACCGAGCTTCCGCAGGTCGCCGATCCGCCCCACCCCGACGAAGACGACCGCCGCGACCAGCGGAATGACGACCATCTGGATCGCGCGCAGGAAGACCCGGCCGAGCGGCTCGACGGCCTCGGCGGCCCAGAGCAACGCGGGCGAACCCGTCGCCGAGGCAGCGATCCCGAGCCCCAGGCCGAGCGCCAGCCCGATGAGAATGGCGCGTGTGTTCACGAAGGTTGCTGGCGTTCCAGGGGCGCGAGGTCCACTTCAGGTTTCCCCTTCTACTGGCGCTACGTGCAGCCCGAGAGCGGCGGCGTTCGAGCGAATGCGACGGTCGAAGCTCAGGACCGTCAGATCTGGTTCGAACTCAGCGACGTGAAGAGCGGTGGCGAGGTGGAGTGCGTCGAGCGTTCGAAGCGGTTCTCTTGGAAAGGGACGGCTCGCACGGTCCACGATGACGGCACCGAACCGATACACGTTCCACGATCTGGTCGCCGCTTCAAGGCGCGAGCGCGCCGCTTCGGCGCGCCGGGCGCTCAGCCGGCCGGCCGCTTCCGCCTGATGAATCGCGCGTTGGCACTCAAGGAGCGTCAACTCCGAGGCGAACATCCTGGTCGCGGACGCAAGAAGCTGCAGTACTTCGTCTCCAGGCGGCTCACCGAACAACCAGGAAAGGACCGCGCTGCTCTCGGCGTAGAGGATCACCTCTCGCCGCGAACCGCGTCGAGGAGGGCCATCACTTCATCGTGCGGCCATTGCTCCTCTTTGGGCGGTCGCGTGTAGACCGCCTCGGCGTTGGGCCTTCCCAGACGGACCTCTCCTGCCCGCGCCTGCCTCAAGAGCTCGTCGTCCGGGTCCAGGCCGCGCGGTGCGTGAGGCACCAAGTCGGCGACCGGCGCGCCACGGCTGGTGACAGTCACCCGCTCGCCGGACTGGGCGATGCGCAGGTACTCGCTGAGACGGTTCTTCAGTACGCGGATGCCGACGGTCGCCATTCGCACAATGTAGCCCCGACGCGTCTACATTGCAAGCTCTTGGGTTGTTCGAGTCATGCGGTAGCCGAGGGGGCCGGCGGCGCTGTGCTGCGCTGCCGGAGCGGCTGCGAGGCAGCCTCATGCTGCGAAGGCTTCCCCTCTGACGAGATGCAACCGGATGACGTTCGGGCTTGATCGTCCCTACGGGTAGGGAGCAATCACGCCGCATGCGGCCCTGGAACCGCCGGCGCAGCCGGCGGCTTCGCCCTCGGGGCAGTAGGTGTCGGGGTTCGTGTGGATGATGAAGGCGCTGCCGTCTTCGTCGAACACGGAGAGAGGACCCGGAGAAAGGGTGACCCGCGTCGTCGTCATCATGTGGTAGCCGCGGCCCTGGCGGTCAAGCGTCATGTTCGTGAGATCGCCGGCGTGGAAGGGGTGGTTGCCGTCCGGGCTGGTGTTCGAGTTCGGGCCCGGGTCGAAGTGCCCGCCAGCCGTGCCGCATGGGTTGCAGGACGCGGTTTCGTGGATGTGGACCGCGTGCTTGCCGCGCGTGATGCCGTTGTTGGCGTACAAGCGGAGATAGATGTCGACCGCCTTGACGCCCTCTTCGGAGGGGCGTTCCTGCAGGTAGCCGAAGCCCACGCGGTTCGTCGGAATGTCGCAACTGTAGAGGACTGCCCGTCCCGCGGCGGGCCCGGCAGCCATGGCGGCGGCGAAGTCCTCTTCAGGGCCTTCTGCTCCAAAGCCTTGGGCGGAGCTCGCCGCGGCGCCGGCAAGCGAGAGGAGGGCGAAGGCGGCGAGAAGAACGGTCGTGCTCGAGTGCCGGTTCGTGCGCATGGGCTTAGGGGCTCCTGTTGGCTGGGGGTGGGTCGGTGCGTGCGTTTCGTTCTCGCTGCAAGCGGAGGGGAGGATACGGGAGTTCTCCGGGCCGCTACGCCCACAAACCCCGAATCACCTCGCCCTTCACCAGCTCTCTCGGCTGGTCCAGGTGATTCAGGATCTCCATCGCGGGATCGATTCCCAACGTGTAGTACACGGTGGCCAGCAGGTCGTTCGGGTGGACCGGCTTCTCGCGGGGGGCGGAGCCGGTCTCGTCGGACTCGCCGTAGAGCTGGCCGCGGGAGACGCCGGCGCCGGCGACCATGGCCGTGTAGCAGTAGGGCCAGTGGTCGCGGCCGTCCGGGGAGTTGCTGTTGCCGGAGGTGCTGACGCCGAGGCGCGGTGAGCGGCCGAACTCGCCGACGGCGACGACGAGGGTCTCGTCGAGCAGGCCACGGTCGTCCATGTCGGACAGCAGTGCCGAGAGCGCCCGGTCGAGGACGGGGCAGTGCAGGTTCTTGAGCGGCCCGAAGTTGGCGGCGTGCGTGTCCCAGGAGTCGACTTCGGGGTTGCCGTTGGCGACCGCGGGCCAGTTGAGCTGGACGAAGCGGGTGCCGGCTTCGATCAGCCGCCGGGCCATCAGCGCGCCCTGGCCGAAGGTGTTCTTGCCGTAGCGCTCCCGCATCTCGTCGCTCTCGTTCGAGAGGTCGAACGCCTGACGCGCCTTGCCGGAAAGGACGAGGTCGTAGGCCTTCTCGTAGTACTCGTCGAGGGCGGAGTCGGCGACCGCCTTCTCGAGCTCGGGGAGCGAGGCGTTCAGGCCCTTGCGGAGTGCGAAGCGGCGGGCGAGGCGTTCGGGCGAAGTCTCTTCGCGGAGCTGCAGGTCGCTGAGTTCGATCGGCTGGTTCGGGTCCTGGTAGAGCCGGTAGGGGTCGTAGGCCTTGCCGAGGAAGCCGGCGGCGCCGCCCTTGCCGATCACGTTCGATTCCTGGAGCGGCCGCGGCATCTCGACGAAGGGGAGCATCGCGTCGTCGAGCGGCTTGAGCCTGGAGATGTGGGAGCCGGCGGTCGGGAAGTCGGCCGGTGTCGGCGGCTCGAGCTGGCCGGAGGGTGACACGCGGTCCGGCGGGTAGCCGGTCAGCATCTGGTAGATCGCGGCGGTGTGGTTGAAGAGCCCCTTCGGCGTGTAGCTCATCGACCGGATCAGGGTGCACTTGTCGACGTGGTCGGCCAGCAGCGGCATCGTCTCGGAGAGCCGGATGCCCGGGATCTTCGTGTCGATGGCGCCGAACTCGCCGCGGATGTTGGACGGCGCGTCGGGCTTGGGATCCCAGATGTCGATGTGGCTGGGTCCGCCCTGGAGGAACAGCAGGATGACCGACCTGGCGCTGCCGAAGCCCTTGCCGCCCGCGAGCGCGTCGGCGGTGACGGTCGCGGCGTGTGCGTCGCGGAGCGCCAGGGTCTGGCTGAGCGAGATGCCGAAGATGCCGAGCGAGCCGACGCGGAGGAACTCGCGCCGGGTCGGGCCGTCGCAGGTGTGGCCGGACTGTCCTGGGATGACGAGCATGTCGGGACTCCTTTGCGGCTGCGGCTAGAGCTTACGAGTTGAAGAGGAAGGCGTTGGAGTTGAGGAGTGCCCACATCAGGTCCTGGGCCGCCGCGGTGCGGCTGGCGGAGGACTCGAAGTGGCCCTCCGCGAGCTCGGCTTCGTTGCCGGTCGGCAGACGGCCGAGCGCGGCGAGGTAGAGCTCGGAGATCAGCTCTTCGTTGTCCAGGCCTCCGAGGACGAGGTTGGCCACCCGCCCCTCGGGGTCGGCGATCGCGTCGGCGATGACGGAGCCGTTCAGCAGGCTCAGCGCCTGCGGCAGGCTCATCTCCGTCTTCCGCTCGCACTCGCAGGCGGTCTCGCGGTCGGGTTTGCCGAACAGGTCGAGGAAGCCCTCGATGCCCATGCTCGCCGTCATCACGTGCGGATCCGGGAGCGCCGTGGCGTCGAAGTCCTCGGGAAGGGTGTCGATCTCGAACCGGGAGTCGGTGGCGCGGGCGACGGCGTCCGCCAGTTGCTCGGCGCTCAGGCGTCGCGGTTCGTGGCGGGAGAAGTTGATCCGGTCGTCCTGGTTCCACTCGTTCGTCTGGAAGGACGACTGGTAGGCCCGTGAGGTGGCGATCGTCCGCATCAGGTGGCGGAGGTCGAAGTCGTTCTCGATCAGGTCGGCGGTCAGCGCGTTCAGGAGGGCCGCGTTGACCGGCTGGTTCGAAGCGCGGATGTCGTCGACCGGGTCGATGATCCCGCGGCCCATGAAGTAGCTCCAGACGCGGTTCGCGATCGCCGGGGCGAAGTAGGGGTTGTTCGGCGACGTCAGCCAGTCGGCCAGCGCGGCCCGGCGGCCGGCGCCGTTACCCGGTTCCGGCGCGCCCTCGACCGGCACCAGGTACCTGGGCGGCACCACCGCGTTCGTCTTCGGGTGCAGCTGCTCGTTGTCGCGTCGCTTGTCGAAAACGATCTCCTCGCCGGTGCGGAAGCCCGGACGGACGCCCAGGCCGGCGAAGAAGGCCGTCATTTCGAAGTACTGGTTCTGGGTCCAGCGCTCGAACGGGTGGTCGTGGCACTGGGCGCAGACCATCCGCACCCCCATGAAGAGCTGGGTCGTCGTCTCCATCGCCTCCTTCGGATCGCGGGCGGCGCGGAAGTAGCTGGCGGCCGGCTGATCGAGCGTGCTGCCGGAGGCCGTGACCAGTTCGCGGACGAGCTGGTCGTAGGGCCGGTTCTCCTCGATCGCCTCGCGCAGCCAGCCGCGGAAGGTCAGCATGCCCTTGTAGCTCATGAACTTCCGGTTGCTGCGCAGCAGGTCGCCCCACTTGAGCGTCCAGTGATCGACGTAGGCGTCGCTTGCGATCAGTTCGTCGACCAGGCGGTTCCGCTTCTCTTGTGTGGGCGTGTCGTCGGCGAGGAACGCGCGCACCCGGTTCGGGGTCGGGATCTGGCCGGTCAGGTCGAGCGAGGCGCGGCGGAGGAAGGCCGAGTCGTCGACCGGCGCCGAGGGCAGAACCTCGATCCGCTGGAGCTTCTCGTCGATCAGCTCGTCGATGTAACTCGCCTGGGGCAGGGCGGTCCACTCGAAGCCCTCGCGGCCGCTGAGCACGGTGGCGGGCGCGGTGGTGAACTGGCCCTCGTAGCGCACGAGCAGGGTGCTTTCGCCCCGGCGCAGCCCGGTGGCGACCGGGCCGGCGGGACTGTCCTCGACCGCCATCGTCTCCGTGTTGCTGCTCGTTACATGCGCCTCGCGAGTGACATCGCGGCTGCGGCCGTCGCCGTAGTGCGCGATGACGATCGTCTGCTGCCGCATCCCGGGCCGGTGCATGAAGACCTCGCCGGGATGGATCTCGAGCCGCTCCACCCGGTCGAGCTTGGGGTCACCGTAGGGAACGCCCGCCTTGATCCAGTCGAGGATCTGGTTGTAGTAGCGCGAGCCGTGGTCCAGGCGCAGCCCGCCCTCGTGGGCGACCTGCATCGTCGGCTTGGCGAGCATCAGGGAGCGTGCCGGTTCGGCGCGGTTGAACCGCCGTCCGGACATGTCGTAGAGAAGTGACTGGTAGTCGAACTCCGGGTCGTAGCCGCGAAGCGATAGCTTGAACCCGTTCTTGCCCTTGGCCGCGCCGTGGCAGGTGCCGTTGGAGCAGCCGACCTTGTTCATCGCCGGGAGGACGTCGCGGACGAAAGTCACTGGGCCGGCGGCAGTCTCGGCGCCGCCAACCGTGACCGGCACGGTGGTGGTCAGGCCGCCGGCGCGGATGGTGAGGGAGCCGCTGCCGGTGGTGGTAGGCGTGAAGTAGCCGTCGTCGCCGCGTTTAGCGGGGGCGCCGGTGGTGTCGATTTCGGCTTCGCCGGTGAGGTCGATGCGTTCGCCGGTTTCGAGGATGCCGGTAACGAGGAGCTTGCGGGTGTCGCGGGGGTTGTCGAATGTGAGTTCGGTGGGGTGG
>VYDI01000032.1:0-87799 GCA_009843505.1 Holophagales bacterium
CCACATCCCCAGAGCCCGAAGGCTAGTGGCGAATGTAAGGGACAAGCGACGCCCGATGCCCGCACGCTTACCTCCGACCTGACGGAGCGCAGCCGACCGAAGCGAGCGCTCACCTCCCATCCACCAAGAAAGCGTGAGCGTCCGCTGGCACCCTTCCCCCCGGACCGCCGCAGGCGGCATGCACCACCGCGCTATGCGGTTCCGGGAGCGGTCCCGAACTCGGCCCGGATCGCTGCGCCGTGCTGGTCAAGTTCAGGCACGGGCGGCAAGCTCCGTCCGGGTTCGTGCCGCGTCGCGGCGGGCGCCGCGATCTCGATCTCGGTACCGTCGGGGAGAGGCTGTCTGGCCCGGCGGAGTTGTGGATGCCGTGACAGGGCGGCGACGTCGTTCAGGAAGCCGTAGGCGATGCGCGCCTGGTTCAGGGCGGTCTGGATCGAGGCCCGGTCGTGGCGCAGGAAGACAGCGGCGATCGCGCTTTCCACGGTGTCGCGGGCGTTGGCGCGGTCCACGTTCCGCGGGTAGGCCTCGGCCAGCTCCGGCTGGTCGAGAACCTCGTGGCACAGCCGCACGAACTCGCGGTCGTTCTGGACGCCCATCAGGACGGAGTCGCCGTCACCGAGCTGGAACAGGCCGTAGGGCACGATCGTCGGATGGCCGAGGCCGACGCGCGGCCAGTCGAGGCCCTGCTGTTCGAAGCTCAGCAGGGGCACGGCCATCCAGTCCGCCATCGTGTGGAAGAGGGTGGCCTCGACGTTGCGGCCGGCGCCCGTGCTCTCGCGCTCGATCAGGGCTTCGAGGATGGCGGAGTAGGCGTAGATGCCGGTCGCGAAGTCGCAGATCGACACGCCGACCCGACCGGGCTCCGCCGGCGAACCGGTGATCGATGCGACGCCGCTCTCGGCCTGGACCAGGAGGTCGTAGGCCCGCATCGACCGGTAAGGCCCCTCCTCGCCGTAGCCCGAGATGTCGCATGTGATCAGCCGCGGATGACGCTTGCCGAGGTCCTTCGACCCGAAGCCCGCGCGCGCGGCGGCGCCCGGAGCGAGGTTCTGGATGAACACGTCCGCGCGCTCGACCATCCGTTCGAGCAGAGTCCGGTCCTCTGCGTCCTTGATGTCGAGAACGATGGACTCCTTGCCGCGGTTCAGCCAGGCGAAGTAGGCCGAGACGCCGCCGCTGCCGTCGTAGCCGCGGGCGAAGTCGCCGCCTTCGCGCTCGACCTTGATCACCCGGGCCCCGGCGTCGGCGAGCCGGCAGGTAGCCAGCGGCGCCGCGACCGCTTGCTCGATGGCCACCACGAGGACGCCGTCGAGGGGCCGGCCTGCGGTCATCGGCGTCAGCGCCAGGCGAACACGGGTTGTTCGTAGTGGGCCACGCGGACATCGTTGCCGCGAAGCACGACCTCAAGCATCTGGTACACGATCGCTGCCGTCGGCGAATGGACGAGGCCGCCGCGGATCGGCATGGAGAGCACGGGGTTCTCGCTCTCCGGTATCTCGCGAAGCACGGGCACATCCGGGCGGTCCAGGTCGATCAGCGGGATGCGGTAGGCCCTGTAGACCTCGGCCGGATTCGGCTCCAATTCGCGGTAGTCGTCGCACCAGAAGACGACCGGCGTGATGACGAAGCCGGATCTGGTGCCGAAGTCGTCGAGTCGCCCGAGGACGGCGGACGAGTTGAGGTCCAGGCCAACCTCTTCGTGGAGCTCGCGGAGCGCCGCCTGCTCGGGCGTCTCCGCCTCGTCGATCCGGCCGCCCGGGAGAGCCCACTGGCCGCGATGCCGTCGCAGCCGGAGCGACCGCCGCGTGAGCAGGAAGCAGCCGCGGCCGCTCTTGTCGGGCAGCAACGTTACGGCGACCGCGGCGTGCGCGTTCGCCGGCGTCGCGCCGGTGTGGCCGGAAGCCTCCGCTGCCCGCGCCGCGGCGGCTTCCGGGTCGAGCGCGCGTTGCTCGAAGCGTCCCAGGTTCCGCTCGGCGTGCGCGAGAAGTTCCGTCCCGTGCTGTGCCGGAAAGCTCATCCCCCGGCGGGAGCCTCCTCGCGGACCAGCTCCAGGAACCGGCCCAGGGTGTCGAGCCGCTCGCGGACCGTGGCGCCGGCCGGGTTGAGGCGCAGGGTCGTCACGCCGGCGTCGCGGTAGGCGCGAATGCGTTCCCGGACGCGAGCTTCGTCGCCGATCAGGGTGTTGCCGAGCACCATCTCGTCCGGCACCCGCGCCGCGGCCTCTTCCCGCTTGCCGGAGATCCAGAGAGCCTGCACCTCACGGGCGGTTTCGATGAAGCCGGCACGGCGGTAGGCGTCGTTGTAGAAGTTGGTCTGCGCTGAGCCCATCGCGCCAAGGGTGAAGGCCATCGGCGGCTTGCGGCGGGCGGCCATTCGCTCCAGGTCGTCACCGAACTCGACGTCGCCGCCGACCTGGATGTCGATGTCTTCGAACGACCTGCCGGCGCGTTCGGCGCCGGCGCGCATCGCAGGAAAGAAGGCGTCGGTGTGCTCCGGGATGAAGGACGTGCCGAGCCAGCCATCGGCAACCTCGCCGGTGTATTCCAGGGATTTCGGACCGAGGGTCGCAAGATAGATCGGCATCTCGGGTCGCGGAGGTTGCGACATGCGGATCGCCTTGCCCTCGCCTCCCGGCCTGGGCAGGGTGTAGTGCCTGCCGTCGTAGGCGATCTTCTCGCCCGAGAGGGCGATCTTCAGGATGTCGACGTACTCGCGCAGGCGGCCCAGCGGCATGGCGAAGGGCACGCCGTGAAGACCCTCGACCACCTGAGGGCCGCTGACGCCGAGACCGAGCACGAAGCGGTCTTTCGAGATCGACGCCAGCGACATCGCGGTCATGGCGGTCATCGATGGCGCTCGCGCCGAGATCTGCATGATGCCGGTGCCCAGGCGGACCCGCTCGGTCCGCCCGGCGAGGAACGCGAGCGGCGTCACCGCGTCGGTGCCCCAGGCCTCGGCCGACCAGACGTCGTCGATTCCCATGCGGTCCGCCTCGACGACGTACTCCGCCAGGGCATCCCAGTTCGTTCCGGAGGCGTACGCGCTCCCTATGCCGATCGCTGTGCGCATTTCTGGTTACTCCTACCTCGCGGCCCGCGCCGGCGAGCTCGACACCGGACCGCTTCGTTACTCGTTGGTTGGCGTGGGCGAGATCCGGCTACTGGACGGCGGAGGCGCGGACGAAGTAGTTCTTGCGGATGTCGGGACGGCCCTCGGCGCCCCGTCCGGCGATGGTCTGCAACAGGTCGCCCTGCTTGGTTATCTCCCAGATCTGCTGTACGTCCGCCTCGAAGCCCGGCAGGCTGACCGTGAACGAGACGGTGAGTTTCTTCTTCCGCCACCGGGCCCGCACTTCCTGCATCCTGCCGCTGCCCAGGTCGGGCGCTGCGTGGCGCTTGTTGTCCGTGACGTAGGTCACGTTGACGTGCTGCGGAGTGGGCCAGTCCCGCCGTCGGCTGGTCTGGGTCAACTCGACGTCGTCGCCGACCAGGCGGAACTCGATCTCGATGTCGGCCGCGTTCGGTTGCGGTCGATCGTGACGCCCGGGCCAGGGCGCGTCGCTGCGTGAGATGTCCTTCTGCCAGATGCCGACGAAGCGTTCGTCCTGGGCGGCTGCCGGCGCGCCGGCGAACCAGACGACGGCGAGCGCGGCGCCGAGGATAGTGGTGAGTAGGCCTCTGCGGCTTGGAGCAATCGGGTTCATGGACATCTCCTCATGGCTGGTTCTGTCCATTGGGAGGCTCGGTGGATCGCCTGATCCTACAGGCCCGGCCTCGCTAGTCGCCTAGGAGGTCCGCGAAGTAGCGGATCGTCTTCTCCAGGCCCTTCTCCAGGTCGATCCGGGGCTCCCAGCCGAGCAGGTTGGTGGCCCGGCCGATGTCGGGCTGGCGCGTTTTGGGATCATCGACCGGCAGGGACTGGAACTCGATCTCGCTGCGGCTCCCGGTCAGGCCCTGGATCACCCGGGCGAACTCGAGCACGGTCATCTCGTGCGGGTTGCCCAGGTTGACCGGGTCGGTCTCCGAGGAGTTGAGGAGCCGCCAGACTCCCTCGACGAGGTCGTCGATGTAGCAGAAGGAGCGGGTCTGATTGCCGTCGCCATAGACGGTCAGCGGCCTGCCGGAGAGGGCCTGGCGGATGAAGTTCGGGACGACACGGCCGTCGCGGAGCCGCATGCGCGGTCCGTAGGTGTTGAAGATGCGGACGATCCGCGTGTCCAGGCCGTGGATCCGGTGGTACGCCATGACCATCGCTTCCGCGAAGCGCTTCGCCTCGTCGTAGACGCCGCGCGGACCGACCGGGTTCACGTTGCCCCAGTAGGACTCGGACTGCGGGTGCACGAGCGGGTCGCCGTAGACCTCCGACGTCGAGGCCAGCAGGTAGCGGGCGCCGTGGTGCTTGGCCAGGCCGAGCGAGTTGTGGGTTCCGAGCGATCCCACCTTGAGCGTCTGGATCGGGAGCTCCAGGTAGTCGACCGGGCTGGCGGGGGAGGCGAAGTGGAGGACGTTGTCTACGTCGGGCCCGACGTAGACCGGCTTGCTGACGTCGTGCTCGATCAGGGTGAAGCGCTCGTTGTCGCGCAGGTGTTCGATGTTCGCCGGACTGCCGGTGATGAAGTTGTCGACGCAGTAGACGCGGTGACCCTCTGCGAGCAACCGTTCGCAGAGATGGGAGCCGATGAAGCCGGCGCCGCCGGTGACGACGGAGAGGGGCTGGCTCACGATGCCTTCACTCCGGGAACTGTGGCTACCGGAACGGCGTCGGCGCGCCCGAGCGAGGAGTATCTGAGGCCGGCGTCAGCCACCCGCCCGGGCTCGTAGAGATTGCGCAGATCGAGAATCTGTGGCTCGCGCAGCAACTGTCTCAACCGCTGGAACTCGAGCGCCCGGAACTGGTTCCACTCGGTGAGGATGACCAGCAGGTCGGCGTCCTCGGCCACCTCGTACGGATCACTACAGTAGACGGCCTCCGGGCGGATGCGGCGGGCGTTGTCCATCGCCGCCGGATCGTAGACCCGGACCGTGGCGCCCCGCGCCAGGAGGTTCTCGAGCACGAACATTGCGGGAGACTCACGGATGTCGTCCGTGTTGGGCTTGAAGGACAGTCCCAGCAACGCCACGTTCCGGCCCGCGGGATCGCCGAGCACGGACTCGATTCTGGCGAGCATCCGTTCCTGAATTCGATGGTTGACCTGAAGCGTCGCCTCGACGATCTCTGCCCGGGCGCCGGCGTCGCGGGCCATGGACACCATGGCCCGCGTGTCCTTGGGAAAGCACGAGCCGCCGAAACCCGGTCCCGGGCGCAGGAACAGCGGTCCGATCCGGCGATCCAGGCCCATGCCGTGGGCCACGACCTGGACATCGGCCCCGGTTCGCTCGCACAGCTCCGCGACTTCGTTGATGAAGGAGATGCGGGTGGCCAGGAAGCTGTTGGAGGCGTACTTGATCATCTCCGCGGTCTCGACGTCGGTGACCACGATCGGCACGCCACGCGCGCGGAGCGGCGAGTAGATCTCCAGCATGATGTCGGTGGCGCGCTGGTCGCGGCTGCCGATGACCAGGCGGTCGGGGCGCATGAAGTCCTCGATGGCCGAACCCTCGCGCAGGAACTCGGGGTTGCTGACCACGGAGAAGCTGTGGCCGCGGCCGATGATCTCCTCGATCATTCGGCCGGTGCCGACCGGCACGGTGCTCTTGGTGACGATGGCCTTGTAGTTGTTGAGCCGTCCACCGATTGCCTGTGCAACTTCGCGCACGTAGCGCAGATCCGAAGAGCCGTCTTCGCGGGGCGGCGTGCCGACGGCGATGAAGACCGCCGTTGCGGCCTCAAGAGCCGGCCCCAGGGCGGTCGTGAAACTCAGGCGGCCGGCCTCCTCGTTCTTGGCAACCAGGGTCGCCAGGCCTGGCTCGTAGATCGGAATCCGGCCCGCTTGCAACTGGGCGATCTTCGTCTGGTCCTGGTCGACGCAGACGACATCCGTGCCGAAGTCGGCCAAACAGGCGCCTGTGACCAGACCGACGTAGCCGGAACCGACGACACAGACTCTCACGTCAGCCTCGGCTTGCGGATGGCGGTCATATCGTCCGGGCTGCGGGTCGTCCGGGGGCGCGGTGCGGCGGGCCATTGCCAGCCTCGCCCGGGGACGGTACGGCTGCTATGTTACAGGGCTCGGAGCGGGGACATGCGGAAGAAAGAAAGACGAGAGACGGTGAGTCGATGAAACGCGGGCGACGGCTGAGCAACGCGATCGCGACCCGCAAGTCGGTGGTTACCGCGCCGCGGCGCTTCAGCAAGGTGCAGCGCAACGAACCCTGCCCCTGCGGCAGCGGCAGGAAGTACAAGGACTGCTGCTTCGACAAGGGCGAGGCGTTCCTGCGGAAGCTGGAGCGCCAGCGCTACAAGGAGCAGCAGAAGGCGGACGGGACCCCCTGGTACGTCCGCTGGCTGACCTGATCCGGCGCCAGGAAGCGCGCTAGACCGGCGTCGGTTCCGCCTTCGCGTCGACCGCCGCGTCGTGGTCCTGCTTCGCCTTGAGCAGCTGCGGCATGATCAGGTCGATGTCGCGGTTGTCCCACATGCCGTCCTTGCTGAACTTCCGGATCACCTTGGGCTGCTGCATGATGCCGACCCAGCCCCGCATGACGTCGATGATCTGGGCCGTCATGTCCTGGCCCGCATCGGATGCCAGCCAGGCGCAGACCGGGGCGATCTGATTCGGGCTCTGTTCCGGCGCGTCCTCGTCGATCTGCATGCCGCGGGAGGCGCGGAGTTCCGCCGTCATCCGGGTCGTGGCGCCCGGCGAGATCGTGTTGACCGTGCAGCCGTACTTGGCGAGTTCCAGCGCCAGCACGCGCGACAGGCCGGCGATCCCTGCCTTGGCGGCCGCGTAGTTCGACTGGCCGAAGTTGCCGTAGAGGCCGGAGACCGAGGAGAAGTTGATGATCCGGCAGCCGGGGCGGTTCGTTTCCCGGATGTAGCGGGCGAACGGCCGGCTGCAGCAGTAGTGGCCCTTCAGGTGGACGTCCAGCACCGCGTCCCAGTCCGCCTCGTCCAGGTTGAAGATCGTCCGGTCGCGCAGGATGCCTGCGTTGTTGACCAGGATGTCCAGACCGCCGAACGAGTCGATCGCCGTCTGGAAGATGTTCTGGCCGCCTTCGACGGTGGCCACCGAGTCGTAGTTCGGAACAGCCGAGCCGCCGGCGCTCCGGATCTCGGAGGCGACGTCGTCGGCGATCCGTGAACCGCCGGTGCCGTCGGTCGCACCGCCCAGGTCGTTGACCACGACGCTGGCGCCCTCTTCCGCGAACTTGAGCGCGATTCCCTTGCCGATGCCGCGGCCGGCGCCGGTGACGATCGCCGTCTTGCCGTCGAGGATTCCCATCTCTTCCTGTCTCCGTCGGTAGTTCCAGTGGTTGGCGGGCCGGTACTCTACGCGACGACGGCCACGCCCTGGCTCACGGCCTCCTGACCCTCTGCGTTGAGGACCCGGAAGCCGACCTGGAGCCCGCCGTCCTCGGCCTCGCCGGCGGGCGCGTGCTCGACCGCGATCGAGGTGCCGGGGATGACCATCGCACTGAATCGGCCATAGAGGCGCCTGAGCCGACGGGGGTCGCCGCCGCCGTAGGCGCGCAGCACCTCGCGGCCGGCGAGAGCCCAGGTCGCCGTGCCGTGGAGGATGATGTCTGGAAGACCCGCGCCCAGTGCCACCTCGCGTTCCGTGTGGATCGGATTCCAGATCCGGGCGCATTCCGTGTAGACGTGGGGCATCTCCCGCGGCACGAAGATCTCGCACCGGCCGCCGTTGTTGCCGCCGACCCTCAACCTGGGCGGCTCGGGGCAAGGTTCCGTTTCGGCGTTGGGACCGGTGGTGTCGACACCGCGGAAGATCGAACGCGACCAGGAGGTGGTAACCGGCCGGCCCCCCTGGTCGACCGTGTCGAGGCGAGTGGTGAGCAGCACCCCGGCCCGCGTGCTCCGGATGCCGACGTAGCGGCCGCGCGTGGTCAGCGAGTCGCCGGGGCGGATCGGACGGTGGAAGTGGGAGTCCTGGCTGGCGTGGACGCCGCGCCGCAACTCGTGCGGCTCGCCGCCGAGGAGGTCCGATCCCCGGCCGCGGCTGACGACGGGCCACTCGAGGGACACGCAGTACGGGGGCGGCGCCGCGACGCCCCCGTTCCGGGCGTCGTCGAACACGGCGTCGCAGGTGTCGCCGATTCCGGCCGCGTACGCGAGCACGTCGCGGACCGTGACGTCGATCGTCGAGGACGTGAGTTCGCTGCCGGCGGCGGCGGTCGACAGGGGCATGGCTCTCCGCGCCGGCGGGGTCAGTCGGTGTCGGTGAGGCGGCGTTCGAGATCCTGAAGCCGACTCCGCAGTTCATTGAGCTCGGCGCGGGTTGCTCCGCCTTCGTCCGGCCCGGGCGGGTCAGTGGGAGAAGGGGGAGGCGCCTCCTGAGCGTTGGCACCGCCGCCTCTGCCGAACACTCCTTCCATCTGGCGCGTCATCTGCGCGTGCATCTCCTCCGCCATGGCGCGAGGGTCCCAGAGGCGCATCCAGGACGGATCAGGAGCGAACGGACTTCGCCGCATCGTCTCTCGCATCCGTTCGTAGACCTCGCCAGCGCTCTTCAGGTACCACTGGAAGAAGTCCCGTCCCGCCTGATCCCGGGCCCGCACCAGGTCGCGGAGGAACTCGAGCGGCGGTCCGTGCTCCGGGTCCTTCGCGCCGTCGACGATGATCTGGGTCAGAACGTGGCGAGTAACGTCCTCGCCGGTCTTCGAGTCGACGACCTGAATGTCCCGGCCGCCGCGGACGAGCTCAGCGACGCCGTCGAGGTTGACGTATCGGCTGCTGTGGGTGTCGTACAGCCGGCGGTTCTCGTACTTCTTGATGACGATCGGCGCGAGCGACTGGCGCGAGGTGGTCATGTCACGAGTGCGTAGGTCGAGTCGCGAGGAGTCGGTCAGGCGGAGGGGGGTTGACACAGCGCAGCATAATGTGCAGCATTCTTGCTGCACTGCACAAGACGGGCGCCGTCAACCGAATCGACCGTCACCGGTGCAATCTTCGAAACAGGCTTGCGAGCCGAAACAATGTGGGCCATCCGGGCAACGGATCGTACCACTCAGGAGACCTCAGATGACGACCAGCACAACCACGGCGACGACCGGCCCGAGCCTGCCTATGCGCGGAGCGATGATCGACGCCAACCGGCGGGCGCTCGACTTCCAGAAGCGCGTCTTCGACACGAGCTTCGACATGGTGGCTTCGATGCAGGAGCGCCGCGAAGAGGCGATCAGCAAGTGGACCGAGAACTCCGAGCGGCTCCCGGCCGAGGCCAAGAGCCTGGTCCAGGAGTGGATCCGCCTGTTCCAGGACGGCCGCAACTCCTACCGCTCCGCGATCGACGCGAGCTTCGGTCTGGCGAACAGCTACCTCGACTCGCTCACCGCGCAGGCGGAGGAGTCGTCGTAGTCTCGACGCCATGACCGACGATCGCCCGTCCCAGAATCCGCCCCCCGACCCCTTCGCCGCCTGGCGCGAGTGGGTTACCCAGTCCGAACACCAGATGAACAAGGTGTTCAACGACATGATGGGCACCGAGCAGTTCGCCCGCGCTTCGGGCGGCTGGATCGAGGCGATGACCATGTTCCAGCAGACGATGAACGAGGGTGCGCAACGCTACTTCCAGGCGGTGAACCTGCCGACCCGCAACGATCTCAGCGAACTCGCGGAGCGCTTGACCGCGGTCGAGGAGAGGTTGTTGCGGATCGAGGGGCTGCTGGCTCAGGCGATCGGCCGGAAAGGCGACGCGAAGCCGGCGCCCCGGCCGGCTCGCACCCGCCGTCCGCCGTCGGAGCAGAAGGCGGAATGACGACGCCGTCCGGCGGCGCTTCCGCCCGCAGCGCAACGCCCGTGCTGGACGCGACCGCCGGGGTCGCGGACAGCGTGCGGCGCGAAATGGAGCGCACGTTCCGCCGGAGCGTCAAGGGCCTCGAGTACATCGCGACAGGCGACCCGGGGGTAGGCCTGACGCCGAAGGACACGGTCCACAGCCGGGGCACGCTCCGGCTGTACCACTACCGGGCGCGCGTGGACGAGGTTTACCGGACACCGATCCTGCTGGTCATGTCGCTGATCAGCAAGCCCTACATCCTTGACCTGGCGCCCGGCCACAGCCTGATCGAGTTCCTGCTCGACCGCGGCTTCGACGTCTACATGATCGACTGGGGTACGCCCCGGCCCGAGGACAGCCGGCTACGGCTTGAGGACTACGTGCTCGACTTCATTCCCGAGTGCGTGGAGGTCGTTCACGAACGGAGCGGCGAGCCCGACGTCTCGATCGTCGGCTACTGCATGGGCGGTCTCCTGGCCGCGCTGTACGCGGCCCTGCATCCCGACGTCTCGTCGGGCGGGCGGCTGCGCAATCTGGCCTGCTTCACGACACCGGTCAACTACGACGGGATGGGGCTGTTCAGGACCTGGACCGACCCGGCCCACTTCGATGTCGACCGGATCGTCGACCGGCTGGGCAACGTCCCGCCGCAGATGCTCTACGCCTCCTTCAACGCTCTGCGGCCGGCGTCCCAGGTCGCGGGCCGCGTGCGGCTCTGGGACAACATGTGGAACGACGAGTTTGTCACGTCGTACCGGCGGCTCCAGCGCTGGGCCGCCGACCAGATCCCCTTTCCGGGCGAGTGCTTCCGGCAGACGACGAAGGAGCTCCAGCAGCAAAACCTGCTGATGAAGGGCGAGTTCCGGCTGGGCGGCAGGCTCGTCGACCTCTCGAACATCCGGGTGCCCTTCATCCATGTCGTCGCGGAGCACGACCACATCGTGCCGTACGAGGCGGCCCGCGACCTGGTCGGAATGGTCGGCTCCGAGGACAGGCAGGAACTCAATCTGAAGGGCGGCCACGTCAGCCTGGTCGCCGGGGCGAACGCGGTGCGCCGTCTGTGGCCGCGGCTCGAGGAGTGGCTGGCCGAGCGCTCGGTCTAAGGGGAAGTACAGGATGGCAGACGAGAAGAACCGGGTCGAAGACAACGAGCCCGTATCGATAGCGCCCGTCGACCGGGTGGCGCGGCGGCTGAAGGCCCGCGAGTTGACGGTGCGGCCCATGGACGCGGACGACCGGTCGGCCGTTCTAGCCTTCGCCGAGGATCTTCCGGTCCACGATCTCCTGTTCCTGCGCCGCGACATCCGCGATGCCGAGGTGGTCGACCAGTGGATCGGCGAGATCGAATCGGGCCAGATGACGACGCTGCTCGCCCTGGCGGACGCCGAACTGATCGGCTACGCCTCGATCGACCGCAGCCAGTTGCAATGGTCCTCTCACGTCGCCGAGATCCGGGTCGTGATCTCCGAGACGGCGCGCGCAAAGGGCCTCGGCCGGTTGCTAGTCGAGCAGGCGTTCCAGGCGGCCGTAGCGGCCGGCATCGAGAAGGTCGTGGCACGGATGACGCCGGACCAGAAGGGCGCCGTCGCCGCCTTCGAGGGACTCGGCTTCCGCCCCGAGGGGCTGATGCGGAATCACGTCCGCGACCTCTCCGGCGAGAAGCACGACCTGCTCGTCATGGGGCTCGACATCGTCGCCCTGCACGGGACGCTCGAGGGCTACGGTCTCGACGATGCAGTGGCCGCCGCCAGCGACTAGACCGGCCGCGCTACCATCCGGCGCGTTGCTGAACGCCTGAGGAGAAGGAATCCATGCGAGACAACGCCGGACTCATCCTGACCAAGCGCGCCTCCCTGTCGCCGGACATGGAGGGCTTCGTCGACGTCGAGAGCGAGCGCCGCTTCACGTTCACCGAGTGGAACCTTCGCTCGAACCGGACCGCCAACGCGCTCCGGGAACTCGGCGTGGGCAAGGGCGACCGCGTCGCGCTGCTGCTGATGAACAGCGTCGAGTACATGGAGACCTTCTTCGCGATCGCCAAGATCGGTGCCGTCTGCGTTCCGCTGAACTGGCGGCTGACGCCCGAGGAACTCTCCTTCATCATCCGCGACGCCGGCGCCGGGACGCTGATCTTCGGCGACGAGTTCCAGGCCCAGGTGCTGGACCTGATCGCGCGCGGCGGCGGCGAGAACGGCACGAACGTCACGAGGTGGGTCCACGTCGGCCCGGACGAGCAGCGGCCCGACGGTTGCCTCTCGTACCTCGACGCGACGACGGCGGCGAGCGACGGCGAGCCCGAGATCGCGGCCGCGGACAGCGACCTGCTCTACATCATGTATACGTCGGGGACGACCGGTCTGCCCAAGGGCGCCGTCCACACCCACGCGTCGGCGCTGTGGGCGTCCCTGACGATCATGGCAACCACCGACTTTCGTTACGGCGACCGCTTCCTGGTCTCCCTGCCGCTCTTCCACGTCGGCGCCCTGACCCCAGCGACCTGCAACGTGCACGCCGGCTGCACCAGCGTCGTGATGCGCTCCTTCGATCCCGTCCGCGTCTGGCAGTTGGTCAGCGACGAGAAGATCGACATCATGCTGAAGGTCCCGGCGATGCTCAACTTCATGCTCCAGGTCTACGACCCGGAGCGCTGCAGGCACGAGCGGCTCCGCTGGTGCATGAGCGGCGCGGCGCCGGTGCCGGTAAGCCTGATCGAGGCCTACGAGAAGCTCGGCATCGAGGTCCACCAGGTCTACGGCCTGACCGAAACCTGCGGCCCGGCCTGCATGATCTCGCCGGAAGATGCGATCCGCAAGGCCGGCTCCACAGGCAAGGCGTTCTTCCACACGTCGGTGCGGCTCGTCGACAACGACGGCAACGACTGCGCCCCCGGCGAGGCAGGTGAGGTCCTGGTCGCCGGCCGCCATCTGATGAAGGAGTACTGGAACCGGCCGGAGGCCACCGCCGAGACGATCGTGGACGGCTGGCTCTACACCGGCGACGGTGCGGTGATGGACGAGGACGGCTTCGTCTACATCCAGGATCGCCTGAAGGACATGATCATCTCCGGCGGCGAGAACGTCTATCCCGCGGAGCTCGAAGAGGTCATAGGCCGCCACCCGAAGGTGCTCGAGGTCGGCGTCATCGGCCGCGAGAGCGAGAAGTGGGGCGAGTCACCGGTCGCCATCGTCGTCCGCTCCGACGAGAGCCTCGAAGGCGAAGAGGTCCTCGAGTTCTGCCAGGACAAGCTGGCCCGCCTCAAGCAACCAGTCGCGGTCCACTTCATCGACCAGTTGCCGCGCAACCCGTCCGGGAAGATCCTGAAGCGGTTGCTGCGCGAACAGTTCAACTGAGTCGGCGCCCCCAGCTCCGCGTCGGGCAGGACAACATCACCCCGTTCGGGCTCGACATCCACCACCCGGTGTTCGTCGTCTCGGGTGCAGTGATCGTCCTGTTCGTGCTCGGCACGCTGGTCTTCCAGAGCCAGGCTGCGCGGTTCTTCAGCTGGTTGCTCCCGGCGATCCTCAGCGCTTTCGACTGGTTCTTCCTGTCGGCGGGCAACGTGTTCGTTCTCTTCGCCCTGCTGCTCGTGTTCCTGCCGGTCGGCGGGGTGCGGCTGGGTGGTCCGGACGCGAAGCCGGAGTTCTCGTACCCGGGCTGGTTCGGAATGCTGTTTGCCGCCGGCATGGGGATCGGCCTGATGTACTTCGGCGTTTCGGAGCCGCTGTCCCACTTCGACGCCGCCTTCGAAGGGCCGGTGATGGACGGCGACGGGCTGCGCAGCGACGCCGCGCCACTGGGAGGCGCCGCCGGTGACGCGATGGCCGCGCGCGACCTCGCGATGGCGGCGACGATCTACCACTGGGGCCTCCATCCGTGGGCGATCTACGCCGTGGTCGCCCTGGCGCTGGCGTTCTTCGCCTACAACCACGGCCTGCCGCTGACCCTGCGCTCGGCCTTCTACCCGATTCTGGGCGACCGCGTGCGCGGCTGGTGGGGACACCTGATCGACGTCCTCGCCGTGTTCGCCACCCTGTTCGGCTTGGCGACATCGCTTGGGCTCGGGACCACCCAGGCCCTGGCGGGGTTCAACCTGCTCTACGGCTGGGGCACGGGCGGTCTGGCCGCCGTGGTGCTGATCGGCGTCATCACGTTGCTCGCCGTCGTTTCGGTGGTGCGCGGCCTGGAACGCGGCATCAAGGTGCTGTCGGGAGTCAACATGACCCTGGCCCTGGTCCTGCTGCTCGCGGTCATCGCGATCGGCCCCACCGGCGAGATTCTGGTCACCGCCGCCAGGGGTGCTCTGGCCTACGGTGCGAACCTCGTGCCACTGGCGACGCCGCTTGGCCGCGAGGATACGGGCTTCTCGCATGACTGGACCACGTTCTACTGGGCCTGGTGGGTGTCCTGGTCGCCGTTCGTCGGCATGTTCATCGCGCGTGTCTCTCGCGGCCGGACCGTGCGCGAGTTCGTCGTGTGCGTGATTCTCATCCCGACGCTGCTGTCGATCGTCTGGATGGCGGCCTTCGGCGGCACGGCGATCTCCCAGACGATCGAGGACAGCACGGCGCCGGTGGCGTCCGCGGCCCAGGAGGTCATGCTCTTCCGGATGGTCGAGCAGTTCCCGCTCGGCGCGGTGCTTTCTCTCGCCGGCATCGTCCTGGTGCTCGTGTTCTTCGTCACCTCGTCCGACTCCGGCTCGCTCGTCGTCGACACGATCACCGCGGGCGGCAAGGAAGACGTGCCGACCAGCCAGCGCGTCTTCTGGGCCACCCTCGAAGGCGTCGTCGCCGCTGTCCTGCTTCTGGTCGGCGGCACGGGCGCTCTGGACGCCCTGCGGGCGATGACCGTGTCGACGGGTCTGCCGTTCACACTCGTGCTGCTGGCGATGTGCTACAGCATCTGGGTCGGCCTGTGGGCCGCGGTGCGGGAGAAGCGGGGTGTCTGACGGGCGGTCCTAGCCAGAGTCAACCGTCACCAGACAGGGGGAACTGTTCCAGGAACCAGTACTCACCCTCTAGCGCGCCGGCCTCCTCTCCGACCGCGGCGGCTTCAGGCGTTGCCATGTACGCCTCCGCCCTCGCCCGGTCCTCGACTCCGAGGATGAAGAACACCTCGTCCGCCTTGTCGGCTGAGCGCCATACGCGCTCTACGGACAGTCCGGCCGCCATGCCTGCGGTCTCCTGCGCATCGAAGACTCGCTTCCAGTGGTCGATGTCCTTCACGCGGTTGCGAACAAGCAGGACCATCGTCTACTCCTCCTTCTCGACCCACCACGCCCGCGTACCGGGGACGAACGCAGTGACGCCCGCCGGGCCGAGTTCGACGCCGCGCATCCGCTTGCTGAAGCCCCAGGTGGTGCTGTAGTTCCAGAGGAACAGGGCGGGCTGGTCGGCCTGGACGTGGGCCTGCAGTTCGCGCAGCAGTTCGGTGCGGCGGTCGCGGTCGAGTTCCATGCGGGAGCGGTCGAACAGTTCGTCTACCTTGGGGTTGCTGTAGCTGTCGTAGTTGCGGCCGTTGTCGATCGCTTCGCTGTGGAAGAAGTTCCGCCAGATGTCCGGGTCGGCGAAGACCTGGTAGGTGTCGACGTGGGCGATCATCTCGTGCTGGATCAGCAGCGGCGAGCGGCTCGCGTTCTCCTGGATCTCGGTGTCGAAGGAGACGCCGATGCGGCGCAGGTCGTCGCGGTAGATGTCGACCATGCGGCGGGCGTCGACGAAGGACTGGGGCAGGTTCATCATGAAGTGGAACTGGACCTGCTCGCCGTCGATCTCCTTGTAGCGCCAGCCGTCGTCGGGGCTGGTCAGCCATCCGGCCTCGTCCAGCAGCGAGGCGGCCTTCTCGAGGTCGTACTCGAGCGGCTGGACGTCGGGGTTGTGGCTCCAGTGGCTCGGCGGGAACATCCCGTTGGAGCGGGTGTAGACGTTCCAGCTCACCTGCCGCAGTACGCGCTCCGCATCGTAGGCGTGGGCCATCGCCCGGCGCACCCGGACATCGCCGAAGAAGTGGTTGTTGCCGCCCTGCTGCCAGCCGATGTACGCCTGCATCCAGCGCGGCCCCCAGGCCTTGACGCCGGCGGCGTGGAACTCCTCGTCGTTGGTCTGGCTGCCGTGCTGCTGGACGGTCAGCCAGATGTCGTCGAGCTGTCCCTTGCGGAACTGGAGCAGGGCCGCGTTGCGGTCGCTGTGGGTCGTGATCGCCTGGCGCCGGATGGGCGGCTTGTCGTGGTGGTAGTCCTCCCAGCGTTCGACGACCACCCGGTCGGCGTGGATCCACTCGACGAAGCGGAACGGCCCGTTGCCGATGCCGAGTTCCCGCAGATAGCGGTTGTAGTAGGCGCTCGTGCGCAGCGTCGGATCGGCCGCGCGCTCCTGTGGGTTGTTCAGGATGTGTGCCGGGACGACGGGGAAGTAGAGGTTGTCGATCCGGAGCGCGGACACCTGCCGGTGGACGACATCGAAGGTGATGTCGTCGATGATCCGGATGTCCTCGATCTCGGCGGCCTTGTACTTGTAGTCGACCGCCGGCACGTTGTCGTCGGCGATCGCCTCCCAACTGAAGCGGACGTCCTCGGACGTGACGGGCGCGCCGTCGTGCCAGCGCATTCCGGCATGGAGCTTGATGCGGTGGACGAGGCCGCCCTCCAGCTCCTCGACCTCGTCCACCATCGCCGGGTTCCACTCCGCGGTGAGGTCCGGGGCGCGGTGAGCGATCGGGTCGAACAGCAGGCGGTAGAGGAAGCCGTCGGTCCAGGCGCGGATGAACAGGGGGTTGAGCGAGGTCGGCTGGTCGAGCGAGTAGCGGTTGATCGTCGCCTCGGTGTCGGCCCGCTCCGGGTCGAACGGCGCGAACAGCGCCTCCGGGTTGGAGATCGGGTCCGCGCCCGGGTCGTAGTCGAACATCGCGCTCCGGGCCGGTGCGGCGGGGTGGCCCAGACAGCCCGTCAGCAGCAGGGCGGCGAGGCCGGCGGCCGCGAGGCGCGTGGTCACAAGCACTCGGCGGTCCCGGTTCCGTCGAGCTGGACCGGACGCCCGCAGAACTCCTTCGCGCACATGTCGCGCAGCGTGTCGGCATCGTCGACGTTGGCCCAGCTCCTCCGGCCGTCCGGCAGGCGGCAGGCCAGGTGGGCGACGGTGGGTTCGAAGCTCGGAGCGTCGCGCTCGCCGTAGGTCGAACGGTACGAGGTCGACTTCGCGCTGCCGCCGCCGAACATGACGGTGTAGGACTCGATCTCGGCCGGCCCGGTGTAGTCGGCCACGGCTTCGCGCTTCGGGAGTGCGTGGACCTCGGCGGTCAGGTCCTGGTGCCGGTAGGGCCGATCCGGTTCCCTGGCGCTGTAGACGCCGAAGGAGTGCTTCGTCAGCATGCCGCCGTTCGCGGTGACGAGCGCGCGGCCGCCGTCCGTTTCGCGCAGGAGTTCGGCCGTGCGGGCGATCGAGTGCATCACGTAGCTGTTGAGCGGTCCGCCGCCGAAGGTGAGGCCGCCGGTGACGGTGAGCGGGCGCTGCGGATCGAGGCCGAGTTCCCTCGCCGCCACCTGCACGGAACTCGGGAAGCAACTGTAGACGTCGACGAAGTCGAGATCGGCCGCTTCGACGCCTGCGAGTTCAAGCGCCCGCTTGCCGCCCAGCCGGATCGCCGGCGACGAGTGCAGATTGTCGCGCTCGGAGACGAAGTAGTGGTCGACGGCGTCGGTGCCGCTGACGGGAAAGACCATCTTCGACCGGGGTACGCCCGACGCGAGCGCCACGTCGAGCGAGCAGAGCACGAGCGCCGCTGCCATGTCGACGCGCATGTTCGCGTTCATCAACTTCGTGTAGGGGAAGGTCACGGCCCGGTTGGCCGGCGACACCGTGCCGATCTCGGCAGCGGTCAGAGGCGTCCTGATCCACGCGTTGGGATTCTCCTGAGCCACGCGGTTGAATCCCGCCCAGAGTTCGGCGATGCGGGCGAGGTGGCCCTCGACCGTTTCGCCGCCCTGCTTCCGCAGCGCGATGTCGAACAGGGAGTAGTACTGGACGGCCTGCTGGATGCCGCGGTCCATCTCCATCTCGTGCCGCGTCCAGCGGGTGTCGCCGTAGCTCGTGTCCGGGAGTTTGGGAGGGTCGTCGTCCTGCAGCCAGTCGAGGTCCATCCCCATCTTGGGCGCCCGGCCCATCGTGCGGCCGCACTCGGCCGCGCAGAGCACGATCGCCTCGCGACGGCCGCTCTGGATGTCGAGGGCGCTCTCGTTGAACACCGTCTGCACCTGGTTGCCGCCCACGACGGAGAGTCCGGTCTCGACACCCGCGAGGCCGAGGGCCTCGCTGACCATGAGCGCCGGGTTCCGGTAGCCCCAGACGCCTTTCATCGCCCGCACCGAATCGATCCTGTCGCGCAGGCCGGGCGCCTCGGCGTCGTCGAGTCCGGTCTCGACCGCCTCCATCATCAGTTCGATCGGCGAGCGGGCCTCGGCCGGATCGTCGGTGCGCTGAAGCACCTGTGCGATGCCGATCAGGACCGGTGTGTTCTGGGTCATCGTTGGGCTCGTTCGGTGCGCTTGGAGAGCTGGCGGGTGAGAGTCGGGTCGGGCGAGTGTAGCTGGCGCCGCTACGCCCGAGCTACGTACCAGAATTGGTATTCCGTCGACGCGACAGATGGCGTAGAAGAACCTTGTTGTCCTCTTCGGAGACAGGGGCGATAACCTCCTTGGTCCCGCCTAGCCCAAACTGGAGGCAAGGATCGGCATGAGCAGCCAGGACGCGTTCGGGCGCGCCCTCGCGGCGATCCACGAGGCCATGCTGGACGATGCCCGCTGGCCGGCCGCGGCGGGCCGGATTGACGAAGCGTGCGGCATCAAGGGCAGTGAGCTCTTCGTCACCGAAGGCCCCCTGGACGCCCCCCGGATCCTCTTCGCCGGAATGTACCGCCGGGGGCAACGCCGGGAAGATCTGGAGCGCCTCTACCTCGAGAACTACTTCCTCATCGACGAAGCCATTCCGCGCTGGGTGCAGGTTCCGTACGGCCGCGTGGTCCACGCGCGGGACCTGTACACGGCGGAGGAGTTGAAGACCTCGGCTGCCTACAACGAGGCGTTCCCGCAGGCCGACTGCCAGGACGGCCTGAGAGTGCGGCTCGGCGGCCCGGACGGCACTCGCATCGCCTGGACCCTCGCGGACCCTGCTGACTCGGAGGGCTGGCGCACTGCGCGAGTCGCGATGGTCACCAGGCTGCTGCCCCACATCGGGCAGTTCGTCGCCGTCCGCCAGGCGTTGGTGCGCGCGGAGGCGCGCTCCGCGACGGTCACCAGCCTGCTGGACAGTACACGGGTCGGCGTCGTTCACCTGGATCGCCGCGGGCGGATTCTGGAGGTGAACGATCGCGCCCGGGCCATCCTGCGCGACGGCGACGGGTTGTCGGACCGGCGCGGAACGCTGCGCGCTCGCACCCCGGGCGACCAGGCTCGTCTCGACGAGCTGCTGGCCAACGCCCTGCCGGCGTCCGACGCGCCCGCGGTCAGCGGATCGATGCTGCTCCGCCGCTCATCCGTGCTGCCGCGGTTCGTCGTGCACGTCAAGCCGGTGGCCGCCCCTCGACTCGACTACGGAGCGCGGCACGTGGCGGTGGGGGTCCTGATCGTCGAGCCGGGACGCCTCCATCGCATCGATCCGGAAGTGGTGGCCAGGACCCTGGAACTGACGCCGGGCGAGACGCAGGTGGCGGTGTGGCTGGCCGAAGGCAAGGGCGTGCGGGAGATGGCCGAGACGACGGGGCGCACGGAAGGCGCCATCTACCGGCACCTGAAGCAGATTTACCAGAAGCAGTCCATCTCGCGGCAGGCGGACCTGGTGCGGCTGGTGCTGTCGCTCGCCGAGTAGCCCGGAAGACTGTCGGTGCGCCGGCCTTCTGGCCGGCATCCGGGCCATGCCGCGAATCCGGCTCATGGATCTCACTGCGGCCGGCAGCCATCCGGGAACGCCGTCACATCCGTGATCGCCGGGGCCGGCAGGCCCGGCTCGTTGCCGTACTCCTTTACAACGCCGGTAACCGTGTCCGTCACCCGGGCCAGGTAGCCCAGGTCCGTCGTGGACGCGCCGAACACCCAGACGTGGCCGTTCAGGGCGCAGCCGTCGAGCACCTTGATCAGTACTTCCCAGTTGTCCGGGTCGAAGAACGAGAAGAGTCCCGAGTCGTTCGTGCCTTCGCGGACCACGTTTCCGCTGCCGCCCGTGCCGTCCAGGCCCCGCCAGTCCACGGTGACGGCATAGCGGGAGTCCCCGAGGCAGCGCGTCCGCTCGTCCGCCACGCACGTTCCGGCGGGATCCGCGGCTTCGACCAGGAAGGTCGACGAAGTGGTCGACTCGACGGTGCCGTTCGACACCTTCAGCGTGACCTTGAAGAAGCCCGGCGTCGACCATGAGTGACTTACGGTCCGACCACGGGATCTCCTCTCATCGCCGAACTCCCAGAGCCGCGTGCGGACTGTGCCTGAACTCGTGTCCTCGAACCGAACCGGGACGCCGGTGCGGGCGCGGCAGATGCCGTCGACACATTCGGCATCCGCGGTGATTGCGGCGCCCGGGGGTGTTTCGCTACCGCCGCCGCCACTGCCGCCGCCATCGCTGCCGCCGCCTCCAGCACCGTCACCGGCGTCGTCAGGAGGTGGCACGCCGCCACCACCGCCGCCACCACCACCAGTTCCAGTACCACCGTCATCGGCGTCCTCGGCCTCATCGGCGTCGAACCCGCCGTCCTCCGGTCCAGCGCCCGTCAGCGCGGTGCAGAGCCGGGAGCGGAACGCGCTGACGTGCGCGCCGAGGAAGGTCCTGTTCCATCGGACGAGATCGTTGCGAAGGACCATCGCGTCCAGGAAGCTCCTTCCCGCCAGGTCGAAGAACCCCGAAGAGGCCGCCTCGAGTTCTTCTTCCGCCGTGGCTTCGCCCGGCGGAAAGCGCAACAGGTTCTCCTCGAATGAAGATCCCCTGGCGCCCAGCATGTCTTCGTTCGAGGTGCCGGAGTAGAAGGCCTTCGCTTCTTCGAAGCGGCTCCAGGCATCACGGTAGACCAGGAACGCGATGGCCCGGTGCAGGTCGATGCCCGCCGCGATGTAGTTCAGCGGCTCCCTGTCGGCGAATTCATCCTCGCCCTGGATCGGTTCGCCGGTGTCGCTCAGGAGCCGCAGGTTCTGATGGACCCTGGGGAACCTGTGCCCGATCGCGTCCAGGAACTCAGGTTCCGGGAGGCAGATCTTCGAAGCGACGAAGCTGTCGTAGTTCGGGCTCTCGCGGAGCTGGCGAAAGAGCACTTCCGCGTGGCGGAGCAGGAGCGACCCCGCCAGTTCCCAGACCGGGGAGGTTCCCTTCCCATTGGGCATGAAGACGCTTCTCTTCCGATCCGGCAGATAGTCGCTCCTGTCAAGGGGCGCAAGGCGGGGATCCGTCGAGCTGCGCATCGTCGCGTAGAGGGCCACCACGTCATCGGAGAAGGCCCGGAAGGACTCGTTCTGACTTTCCTCCTCGGTGCCCAGGTTGCGGAACTCCGGCCCCCACAGGGGCCGATTCAAGAAGCTATGGCAGCGGGCGCACGTCGTCGGATGGCGGATCTCAGGCGATTCCGCCGAGAAGTCGATGACTCCCGCAATCCACCGCCCCTCGTCCGCCACGGGCTGCAGGAAGCTGATCTGGTTCGCCTCCGCGTGATCGCGGTTCGTCGTCCAGGAGACGACGAACCGCGAGTCCGCGCCCCAGGAGACGATCCGCGGTTCGGCAGGGGAGATGAAGTCCGCGGCGGGGCTCCATGACGAGTGAATGCTGACGAAGTGTGTCTTGTGGAGGGGCGGTAGCGCGTCGACGAACGCCTCGACCGTCGTGATGCCGTGGTCTTCCAGGAACGTGGCGACGTTTTCCTCCGTCATCGTCTCGGGAAGACTCTGGCCTCCGGCGGCGGCAGCAAAGCTGCCGGCCAACAGGACGGCCACGGCAAGGCGAGAGCAGGGGCTTGTCAAGTCGCCTCGCTCGACAGGCCGAGCGCCAGTGAACAGATGACGGCTTTCGGTCTCCAGGCGAGACCGTAGTAATCCAATGTACAGCGATTCAAGTGGGGAGCCGCTCAAGCCGGCTGCGTCGCAGTCCAGGTTTCGGACCGTTTCTGGGCCTCCGTCAGCACGACCGGCGGTCCTTTTACAGATGCCGTTTGGCGCTTGTCAAGGCCGCCTGTTCGCCTTGATCTACGTAAACCTGTACCAGATCTGAACGAAAGGCATGTGAGGCCACGCCACACAGTCGCCAAGTGCGAATCTTGTACTAATTCTGGTAGTTCAGTTTTTCGTTGTGGCAACCGTTCGGGAACGCGGTCGCGTCGGTGATCGCCGCCGCCGGAATGCCCGGATCGTTCCAGTACTCCTTCACTGTCCGGGTGACCGTGTCGGTGACCCGGAGCACGTGGCCGAGGTCCGTCGTCGACGCGCCGAAGACCCACACGTGGCCATTCAGGGTGCAGCCGTCGAGAACCTTGATCAGCACTTCCCAGTTATCCCTTCCGAAGAACCGGAACAGCCCCGAATCATCCGTCCCGGCCGGGACCACAGTGGCGGCGCGCTGCTCGCCGCCGTCGACCCACCAGTCCACGGTGACGGCGTAGCGCGATTCCCGCAGGCAGCGTGTCCACTCGTCCGATACGCAGCTTCCCGCCGGATCGCTCGCTTCGACCAGGACCGTCAGCGACGCGGTCGACTCGGTCTCACCGTCGCTTGCCCAGAGCGTCACGTCGTAGAAGCCCGGGGCCGACCAGGCATGCCTGACCGTCCCGGCACGCGACTGGCGGCTGTCCCCGAACTCCCAGCGACGGAGCTGCACGGAACCGGTGCTCGAATCCGTGAAGACCACCATCTCGCCGGTGCGAGCGCGGCACAGGCCAGCGGTGCACTCAGCATCGACCGTGATTGCGGCTTCGGGCGGACCGTTGTTGCGGTTGGTACTCCCGTTCCCCGGTGATGGACGGCCTCCCGGGCCGCCATCCTCGTCGTCGCCGTCTGCCGGCCTTTCGCCTCCGGGTGGCTGACCGCCTCCGGAACCGCCGCCGGTCGGGCCGCCGCTCGGGCCATCAGTGTCGCCGTCGGTCGGGTCGGCAGTGCCGCCGTCGTCCTGTGCCTCGGCCGTCATCCACGTGACGCCGGCCACGAAGAGTCCGTCGGCGTCCTGGATCTCGCCGCTCCCGGGCACTTCGTATGTGAACCCGACCGTATCCCCGACGGGGACCCTCTCGGACAGTGTCAACACGACCTCGCTTCCATTCACGATCACGCTGGTGACCTCTGCCGGCCTGTATCCGGGGTTCAGGACCACCGTGAACGCGTCGGCCGCCGGCACCGAGTTCCCGTTCAGCGGGCCGTCGTAGATCAACTTGACGGTGTCTCCGGCCGCCTCAACCTGGCCAAGAGTCACGAGATCGCCATTCGTGCGCTTCGTCAGCAGCTCTTCAACCACCGCACCGTAGGCGGCGCTCTCCGTGGCACCGTAGACGGTCACCGGCTGGTTCGGGATCTCCGTGGAGGGCTCCGGGTCGCGCTCGAAGTCCGCGTGGTAGGCGAGGCGTGCGCGCAGCTCGGTGACCTTCGCCGTCATGCTGGCGGCGAGATCCGTCTCCTCGTACGGATCATCCTCGATGTTGTAGAGCTCGGCCGGATGTTCCTCCCTGTCGTCGGCGAAGGCCGCGTTCTCCTCGATCAGCTTCCAGTCGCCGACGCGAATCACGTCGAGCGCGTAGACGATCTCGGTGCGCGGACTCTCGGCGCCTTCCGCGATCGCGGTCCAGGCGTCCGTTCCGTCGAGCGGCAGGCCGGCATCGCTGTCCGCTCCGGCGAGGCTGGCAAGCGTGGGGAAGAGATCGACCGCATGCAGCATCTCATCGCTCTCGGACCCGGTAGCTATCCGGCCCGGCCAGCGCATGACAGCCGGGACCCGGACGCCGCCTTCGTAGTAGCTCGACTTCTTCTGGCGATAGGGAAGGTTCCACCCTGCACTCTGGGTACCGCCGTTGTCGTTCAGGAAGATCACGAGCGTGTCGTCCACCACGCCCTTGTCCTCGAGTGCCGTCAGAACCTGGCCGATGGCCACGTCCATGGCCTTGAGCTGTCCGCGCTGTTTGGAGTTCTCGAGATGTTCGTAGGGCTCGACGTACTCGTCCGGCGCGTCGTTCGGGTTGTGCACGGCGTTGAAGGGCAGATACAGGAAGAATGGCCGACGGCCGTCGTGCCGTTCGATCAGCCGGACTGCCTCGTCTGCCAGCAGAAACGTCGAGTAGCCCGACTCGACCACCGGTCGCCCGTTTCGGTGCCAGTCCAGAGTCGGGCCGCGAAAGTGCGTGAACGAGTCGACTGATGAGGCGTAGTGGCCGTAGTGATGCTCGAAGCCGCGTTGCAGCGGCAGGTGCACGTCCTGCCAGTGGCCGAGATGCCACTTTCCCACGATCCATGTGGCGTAACCGGCTTCCTGCAGGAGGTCGCCTAGAGTCCGCTCATCGGTCAGCATGCCGAACGTCTCGCGGTTCGGGCGCTCCATCATCCCGTTCTTCCAGGGATACCTGCCGGTGAGCAGCGCCGCGCGCGAAGGCGAGCACCTCGGCGAGACGTAGAACTGCGTGAGCTTCACCCCCTCGTCGGCGATGCGATCCATGTTCGGCGTCTCCACCTCCGTGCCGCCGTTGAAACCCGGTTGCCCCCAACCCATGTCGTCGGAGAGGAACAGGACGATGTTGGGGCGCGGGGCTGTTTCGGTATGGGCCCCAAGCATGTGCGGCGCTGCGATCAGGGCCAGCGCGAACCACTGCCTGGCGACGTTTCTGTCCTGCACGATCTCGCCCGATTACGGGTTGAGCCGGGCCAACCCGACGAATCCCTGTATAGGTCACATTTCCTCTCCTCTATCGTGCTTGTCAAGAATCACGGGGCGGCGTTTGCGAAGTTCTTCCGTACCAATCCGGGCACGCCGATTTGCTTACGATGTTGCAGGTGTGGGCCGACTGTTCCGCAGCGTGCCAGACTTGGTACTCGTGTGGTGAGTTGGACGGCGCGTCGGGGCCAGGTGGGCGGGAGACGCGTCGGTCGCGCCGGGGGGCGAACCGCTGCGGTAACGTAGCCCGGTCTCCTCACCGGCCCGGCACATGCTCACCAAGCTCACGATCCGCAACTTCAAGCGCTTCGAGGAGGTCGAGATCGAGCTGGGCAGCGCCGTGGTGCTGATCGGCCCGAACAACTCGGGGAAGACGTCGGCGATGCAGGCGCTGGCTCTGTGGGACATCGGCCTGCGGCGCTGGCTCGAGCGGCGGTCGGGCGGCAGCGCCCCGGAGAAGCGTCCCGGCGTGACGGTCAACCGCCGCGACCTGGTGGCGATACCCGTTCCCAAGGCCAACCTGCTGTGGCGTGACCTGCACACCCGGCACGTTCACACGGTCGACGGCCGGCAACGGACGGACAACGTCTGCATCGACGTGGTCGTCGAGGGCACGAGCTCCAGGCCGCCGGCCGGCGGCCTGGAGCAGGCCGCATCCGAGGCCGCCGAGGCCGCCGAGGCCGTTGAAGCCGGGCGTCCCTGGCGTTGCGGGCTCGAGTTCGACTACGCGAATCAGGAGTCCTTCTACTGCCGGCCGCTACGGCTCGAACGGGGCCCGGCGCCTCCGCGAATGCCAGTGCCCGATCAGGCCCGGGCGGTGAAGGTCGCCTACCTGCCGCCGATGTCTGGCATGGCGTCGGCGGAAACCCGTCTCGACCCCGGGTCGATCAACGTGCGGGTGGGCGAGGGCCGCACGGCCGAAGTGCTGCGCAACCTGTGCTTCCGGATCCATGGCGAGAGCCCGGACGTCTGGAACGACCTGAAGGAACGGATCGACCGGCTCTTCGGCGTCGAACTGGACGAGCCGCTCTACGTCGAGGAACGCGGCGAGATCACGATGCGGTACCGGGAACGGGGCATCTGGCTCGACCTCTCGTCCAGCGGCCGGGGCCTCCAGCAGACCCTGCTCATCCTCGCCTACCTCTACTCGAACCCGGGCGCCGTCCTGCTCCTCGACGAGCCGGACGCCCACCTGGAGATCCTCCGCCAGCGCGAGATCTACGCCCTCGTTCGTGAGCTGGCCGAAGCCAGCGGCAGCCAGATCGTGGCCGCCAGCCACTCCGAGGTGCTGCTCGCTGAAGCGGCCGGCACGGACACGGTGATCGCCTTCGTGGGCAAGCCGCACCGGATCGACGACGGCGGCAGCCAGGTCGCCAAGGCGCTCTCGCGGATCGGCTTCAACCAGTATCTCCAGGCGGAACTGGTCGGCTGGGTGCTCTATCTCGAGGGGTCGACGGATCTGGCGATCCTGAAGGCCTTCGCCCGGCGTCTTGGGCATGAGGGTGCCGCGAGAGCGCTGGAACGTCCCTTCGTCCAGTACGTCGGCGACCGGCTTTCGAGCGCCGAGCTTCACTTCCACGGTCTCCGCGAAGCGTGTCCCGAGCTACGCGGGATCGCGCTCCTCGACAAGCTGCCGGAGAAGGTGGGGGCGGACGACGGGCTTGAACGGCAGGCCTGGCGGAAGCGGGAGATCGAGAACTACCTGTGCTCGCGGTCGGCTCTCGAAGGCTGGGCCGCCGACAGCGCCCGGCGAGAGGCGTCCGGCCCGCTGTTCGAGGAGGCCGAGGCGGAGCGCCGGGTGGAGGCGATGCGGGCCTCGATCGCGGAGGTCGAAGAGGCGTCGGCGAAGAGCGGCCGGCCATCGCCCTGGGACGACGGCGCAAAGGCAAGCGCGGACCTCATGGCGCCGCTCTTCGAGGTCTACGCCCGCCGGCTCGGTCAGGCGAACCTGATGTCGAAGGCGAACTTCCACCGGCTGGCCGAGTTCGTGCCGGAAGACGAGATCGATCCGGAGGTGGTGGCGAAGCTGGACGCGATCGCGCGTGTCGCGGAAGTTCGCTCGTGAACGGGTTGGCTGGACTGGCCGGGCAGTGGATTTCAGACTGGGTGCGCCGGCGTCCCCGCCGGCTGCCGCCGAAGGCGGCCAATGAGCGCGCCGGCCGAAGGTCGGCTCTGTTCACTCGGGCAGTGTCAGCGGTTGCGACGGCCTTGGCACTGCTCTCTTGCACGCCACCAGCGGCCGACGAGGCCGCCGGCCACTCCGAGCCGCCGCCGCGTCCGAACATCCTGTTTCTGTTCGCCGATGACCAGCGCGCGGACACGATCCGCGCCTGGGGCAACGAGCTGATCGACACCCCGAACCTCGACCGGCTCGTGGCCGAGGGGTGGAGCTTCCGGCGCAACTACGTGTTCGGCTCGAACAGCGGCGCCGTCTGCGTCCCGAGCCGGGCGATGGTTCTGACCGGCCGTAGCTGGATGCGCTCGCCGAACAGAATGCAGGGCGTCCCCACGTTGCCGCGCCTGCTGGAGGCCGAGGGCTACCGGACCTTCATCACCGGCAAGTGGCACAACGGCGAGGAGGCGCTGCTCCGCGTCTTCGACCGGGGCACGGCGATCTACCTGGGCGGTATGGCGGATCACACCCAGACCGAGGTCCAGGACATCGAGAACGGCGGCATGGTGCGCCGGCGGGTGGGGGAGGCGTTCTCCAGCGAGCTGTTCGCCGACGCGGTCATCGAGTTCCTCGACGAGCGGGCCGGGGCAAAGGCGAGCGGTGAGTCGGAGCAACCGTTCTTCGCCTACGTGCCGTTCACGGCGCCTCACGACCCGCGCCAGCCGCCGCCCGAGTACCGGGAGCGCTACTACGAGCGCAACCTGCCGTTGCCTGCCAACTACATGCCCCAGCACCCCTTCGACAACGGCGCGCTGATCCTCCGCGACGAGAACCTGGCAGCGTGGCCGCGCACCGAGGAGGTGATCCGCGACCAGGTCGCCGAGTACTACGGCCTGATCACCCACCTCGACGAGCAGGTGGGCCGGATCCTCGACGCCCTGGACGAGAACGGCCAGGCGGGGAACACGATCGTCGTCTACGCCGCCGATCACGGGCTGTCGGTCGGCAGCCACGGCCTGCTGGGCAAGCAGAACCTGTACGAGCACTCGATGCGCTGCCCTCTGATCATCCGCGGCCCGGGCATCCCGCACGGCACGACCGACGCGTTCACCTACCTGTACGACTTGTTCCCGACCTTGCTCACGGCCGGTGGCGTCGAGAAGCCGCCCGGCATCGACGGCCGGGACCTGGCGCCCCTCTGGGCCGGCGGCGATCCCACTTGGCGGCAGAGCGTGTTCTTGCCCTACAGGGACGTCATGCGCGCGGTGCGCGACGACCGCTTCAAGCTGATCGTGTATCCCAACGTCAACCATCGCCAGTTGTTCGATCTCGCCGAAGACCCCGACGAACTCCTCAACCTGATCGGTGATCCCGACCACGCGGAAGCCGCAACCCGCCTCGAAGCCCTCCTCGAAGGCTGGCAGACCGCCTTGGGCGACACTGTGCCCCTATCCGTCTCCGACCCGGCCCCGCTGCACCGCGATCTCACCGGCACCGAACGCGAACCCGACCGCTGGCAACCCGACTGGATCGTGGAGAAGTACTTCGACGTGCCGGCCGCCTCCGAAGGTTAGACCCCGGTCGCGGCCGTATGGTCGCCGCTTCGCGGCGCGTTCTTCTCCGGAAGCCGGCGAGGACGCCGGCGCACCCAGTATGAACCGACGCCGACTAGCGGGCGCCTTCGGCCTGGGCGCGGCCGCGGGCGCGGATGCCGGCGAGTCGTTCGCCGACTTCTTCGGGCCTGGGGCCTCGGTACATGCGGTTGACCTCGACTTCGTAGTCCATCGCGTCGCCGAGGGTCAGGTCGAAGCCGCGGTCGATCATCCGCTTGTACTGGAACATCACGTCGCGCTGGCAGGTCAGCATGTCGGCGGCCAGCTCGCGGCAGGTGGGCAGCAGGTCCTCACGCGGCACGATCCGGTTGACCAGGCCCCACTCGCAGGCGCGCTCGGCCGAGAGGTAGTTGCCGGTCAGCGAGAGTTCCTTGGCCCGGCCGGGGCCGATGGCCCGCGACAGGCGCGCGGAGAGACTCCAGCCGGAGAGAAGGCCGACGCGGGCGTGGGTGTCGGCGAAGCGTGCCTCCGGGGCCGCTATCAGCAGGTCGCAGGAGAGGGCGATCTCGAAGCCGCCGGTCACCGCGATGCCGTTGATCGCGCCGATCACGGGTTGATGGAGCGAGCGGAGCAGCTTCGGCGGGTCGGCGATCGCCCTGCGCTTGCGGTCCGGATCGCTCATCTCCTTCAGATCGAGGCCGGCGCAGAAGGCGCGGCCGGCGCCGGTCAGGATGACCACGCCGACATCGTCATCTCCGCGCAGGTCCTCGATCGCTCCGGCGAGGTCGTTGCGAAGCTCTTCCGAGAGGGCGTTCAGCACCCCGGGACGGTTCAGCGTGAGGGTGGCGATGCCTTCGGACTTCTCTACCAGCAGAACCGGTTCCGACATGCTCGAACTCTCCTTGTTTCGTGGAACGGGTGCGGCATCTTACGCGGTAACCTCTTCCCTTACCTGTGCGAGGGGAGGAAGCGATGGGAAGAGGACTCGTTGAAACGACGGACCTGACTCTGAATCGCCGGACCCTGCTGGCCGCGGCAGCCGGTGGCGCGGCCATGGCGATGGGGTGCGGACCGGGGTCGGAGCCCAGGACTTCCGCGCGGGCTGTGGTCAACGGCTGGACGCCCCCTGACGATGAGCGGCGGCGGGCTTTGGTCACGACGGCGCGCTTCGGACCCAAGCAGGCCGTCCGCAGCGCCAACGGTCTGGCCATCTGCACCCATCCCCTGGCGTCCGCCGCCGCGGCCGACATGCTCGCGCTGGGCGGCAACGCCTGCGACGGGGTGCTCGCCGCGAGCATCGCCCAGGCCGTCGTCGAACCGCACATGACGACCCTGTCGGGCTGCCTGTCGATGCTCTACTACGACGCCGCGTCCGGCGAGTACACCTACGTCAACGGGATGATGGCGGCGCCGCAGGCGGTGCCGGACGTGCGGAACATGGACGTGGCCGAGTTCGGGGCGCTGATGACGAAGACCGACGGCACGCTCTGCTTCGTGCCGGGGTTCTGGGGCGGTTTCGAGGCCGGGCACGAGCGCCATGGCCTGCTGCCGCTGGCCACCGTGATGGCGCCGGCCATCCACTACGCCCGCGACGGCTTCGAGATCCACCCCTTCCTGTGGGGCGAGATGTTCGTCGAGTCGGCGGTTCTGGGCCGGGAGCCCTTCAGCCGGGAGATCTACTTCAAGGGCGGCACGCTGCGCGACATCGGCGACAAGCTGGTGCAGAGCGCCCTCGCCGACACGCTCGAGCGGCTCGCCTCCGAAGGCGGCGACCACTTCTACCGGGGCGAGTTCGGCCGCCGGTACGCCGAGACCGTGCAGGCCAGAGGAGGCCTGATCACCGCCGATGACATGGCGGCCTACGAGGCGTTCTGGGACGAACCGGTGAAGGGCACCTACCGCGACTACGGCGTCGTCGGTTCGCCGGCGCCGGACTTCGGCGGCCAGGCCCTGGTCGAGATCATGAACATGGTCGAGCTGCTCGACCTCCAGCAGGCGGGTCCCGCGTTCGAGTCCGGCGAGACGACGCTCAGGATGATGCAGATCATCGGTCGGGTCTACGCCGATGCGGTGGGCGGCCGCTTCGACGGTACCCTGCCCGGCGTGGAGCGGGCGATCTCGAAGGAGTACGCGGCGGAGCGGTTCGCGGCGCTCGAGGGCAAACCGGCCAGCCCCAGCGACCGGTACGAGGCATTGGGGGTCGTGCCGCCTCCGCCGGGCTCGAACCACGTCACCGTGGTCGACGCCGCGGGCAACGTCGCCACCGTGTTGCACTCGGTCATGTCGATGCCGTTCCGGACCGGCATCTACGTCGACGGCGTCTACGCCTGCGCCTCCGGCGTCCACCTCGGCTCCGGTCCGGTCGAGCCTGGCGGCCGGGCGCACGCGCGCATCTGTCCGAACATCTTCACGCGCGACGGCAAGCCGGTCCTCGCGTCCGGCTCGCCGAGCGTGTCGCTGACCGAGAACATCGTCCAGAACTCGACCAACCTGCTCGACTTCGGCCTCGACCTCGAGAGCTCGGTCCACAAGCCGCGGTTCGGCGGCTCGTCGATGAGCGTGCCCGGCGCCCTGATCGTCGAAGCCGACCTGGCCGGCGAGCCGGTCGACCGGCTCGAGCAAGCCGGCGCGGCGGTTGAAGTGGTCAATCCCTGGAACTGGCTCTGCGGCTCCTTCGAGGGCGTCCTGATCGAGGAGGACGGCGCCGTCGCCTGCGGCGACCCGCGGCGGACGGCGCAGGCGGTCGCCGTTTGAGGCAAGTTCTTCGGCTCGCGCCGGTACTCCTCCTGGCGGCTAGCGGGGCCTCGGCCGGAGAGGTCACGGTCGCGGTGGCGGCGAACGCCGCCGAAGCAGTCGAGGCGCTAGCGGCCGACTTCGAGCAGCGAACGGGACATCGCGTGACGGTCACCGTCGGCTCGACTGGCAAGCTCTACGCCCAGATCCTCCACGGCGCGCCCTTCGACGTGTTCCTGGCCGCGGACCAGGAACGTCCGCGGCTGCTGGTGGAGCAGGGCTTGGCTGTCGAGGGTTCTCGCCTGACCTATGCGGTTGGTCGGCTCGTCCTGTGGAGCCCGGACGCCGAAGTCGACGCCGCCCATACGCTGCGCGCGGGCTCGTTCCGGCGACTCGCGATCGCGAACCCCGATCTCGCGCCCTACGGCGCCGCCGCCCGGGACGTCCTCAGCGAACTTGGCTTGTGGGAGAGTCTCCGTTCGAAGATCGTCGTGGGAGAGAACGTGGGTCAGAGCTTCACCATGGCCGCCTCGGGCAACGCGGAACTCGGTTTCGTTGCCTTGTCCTCCGTCCTGAGCCGGGGCGGCAGCTACTGGGAAGTGCCTCCGGACATGTACAGCCCGATCCGCCAGGACGCAGTGCTTCTGGAGCATGCCGAAGCAAAGCCGGCCGCCCGCCACTTCCACCGCTTCCTGCGCAGCCCAGAGGCCCGAAACGTCGTCGAGTCGTTCGGCTTCATCGCCGAGTAGTTCGAGCGCCATGAACCTGCCCGAACTCGGCCCGCTGTGGCTCAGCCTCCAGCTTGCGGCGTCGGCGACCGCGTTGCTCCTGGTTCTCGGAACGCCGCTTGCCTGGTGGTTGTCCGGCACCCGATCGCGGCTGAAGCCGGTGATCGAGGCGGTGACGGCCCTCCCGCTGGTGTTGCCGCCGACGGTGCTGGGCTTCTACCTGCTGCTGCTGATGAGCCCCCGGTCGTGGCTCGGCGGGCTCTGGGTGGAAGTCACGGACACCACTCTTGCCTTCTCGTTCACGGGCCTCCTGATCGCTTCCGTCATCTACTCGCTGCCGTTCATGGTGCAGCCGCTCCAGGCCGCCTTCGAGTCGCTGGGCCGCGGTCCTCTGGAAGCGGCCGCTTCGCTGCGCGCCTCGCCGCTCGACGCCTTCCTGACGGTCGCTGCGCCGCTTTCGCTGCGCGGCTTCCTGACCGCGGCGGTGCTGACCTTCGCCCACACGATCGGAGAGTTCGGCGTCGTGCTGATGGTGGGCGGCAACATCCCCGGCAAGACACGGGTCATCTCGATCGCAATCTACGAGCATGTGGAGACGCTCCGGTACGCGGAGGCGCACACGCTTGCCGCCGGCTTGCTGCTGTTCGCGTTCGTGGTGCTCGTGTTCGTCTACGTCTTCAACCGGAGGCTGCCGGTCCATGTCGCCTGACCGGAAGGGCACAACCCTCGAAGTCGACGTTCGGGTTGCCTTCGGCGGCTTCGATCTCCAGGTCGAGCAGGCCATCCCGGCGGCTGGCGTTACCGCCGTGTTTGGTCCTTCCGGGAGTGGCAAGACGACCCTCCTGAGATCGGTGCTCGGGTTCGAGGCGGGGAGCCGCGGTCGCATCGCCCTGAACGGCGACGTGTGGCTCGACAGCGAAGCTGGAGTCGACGTGCCGCCGCACCGCCGCCCCGTCGGTTGCACGTTCCAGGATGGGCGGTTGTTCCCGCACCTGGATGTCGCCGGCAATCTGCGCTACGCCGATCGACGAAGCGGCGAGGCGAACGCGGTGTCGATCAACCACGACGATGTCGTGGACGCCCTGGACTTGGAGCCCCTGCTCGACCGGCGGCCCAACACGCTTTCCGGCGGTGAGCGCCAGCGGGCCGCGCTGGGCCGGGCGCTGCTCAGCCGGCCGCGTCTGCTGCTTCTCGACGAGCCCCTGTCGGCTCTCGACCGGCGTCGCAAGGCGGAGATCATGCCGTACCTCCTGGCCCTGCATCCGCGCTTCGGCATCCCGACCCTCTACGTGAGCCACGCGGTCGACGAGGTGGCGCTCCTGGCGGACCGTGTCCTGGTCCTTGCCGAGGGCAGGGTGCAGGCCTTCGGCGGCACGATCGAGGTTCTCGAGCAGCTCGATCTGGCGCCGCTGACCGAGCGCTTCCAGGCGGCGGCGGTGCTCGAGGCGCGCGTCAGCGCGCACGACGACCAGTATCGGCTGACCTGGCTCGACCTCGACGGCCAGCGGCTCAGCGTGCCGCGGATCGAGCACCTCGACGTCGGCGAGTCGGCGCGACTGCTGGTGCGTTCCCGGGACGTCTCGCTCGCCACGGAGCGTCCGTCGCCGACCAGCATTCGCAACGTACTGTCCGGAGTTCTCGTGTCCCTGCATCAGGACGAGTCGAGCGCGTTCGCCGAGGCCACGATCGATCTCGGTTCGCACCGGCTGCGGGCGCGGATCACGCGAGCGTCGGCGGCCGAACTGGACCTCGCGGTCGGTTCGCCGGTTTTCGCGCTGCTCAAGAGCGTCAGCCTGGACACCCGAGCCGGACGGTAAGGGGGAACAATCGGGGCGCGCTTGCGTTTCTACGGTAGGTAATCTCCCTCGCCTGAACGTTCAACGCGCGGAGCAAGCCGCTCCTGCCCCTGGAGACACATCGATGAAGAGGACGACTAGACACGCTTCCGGACTGCTCGCCAGCCTTCTCGTCTGGCTGTTCTCGGCACTGCCCGCACTGGCCCAGGATCTGCCGGACGGCGTCACCCGGGTGGCGTCCGTGGAGGGAATCACGGAGTACCAGTTGGAGAACGGGCTTCGATTCCTCCTGTTCCCGGACCAGAGCAAGCAGCAGGTCACGGTGAACATCACCTACCTGGTCGGTTCCCGCCACGAGGGCTACGGCGAGACGGGGATGGCGCACCTGCTCGAGCACCTGGTCTTCAAGGGCACGCCGAACCACCCCGACATTCCCGCCGAGCTGACCGAGCACGGCGCCTTCCCGAATGGGACGACGTGGTTCGACCGGACGAACTACTTCGAGACCTTCCCGGCCACGGACGAGAACCTGGAGTGGGCGCTCGACCTCGAGGCGGACCGGATGGTCAACTCCTTCATCTCGGCCGAAGACCTCGAATCGGAGATGACCGTGGTGCGGAACGAGTGGGAGAGCGGCGAGAACCAGCCGATGGGCGTGCTCCGCAAGCGGGTCATGTCAGCTGCCTTTGACTGGCACAACTACGGCAACTCGACGATCGGCGCGCGGGCGGATCTCGAGAACGTGCCGATCGAGCGGCTGCAGGCCTTCTACCGGAAGTACTACCAGCCGGACAATGCGATCCTGGTGGTCGCCGGGCGGTTCGAAGTCGACCGGGCGCTGGAACTCGTAGCGGAGAAGTTCGGCCGGATTCCGCGGCCCGACCGCACAGGCGCGAACCAGCTCTTCGACACGTACACCGCTGAGCCGCCCCAGGACGGCGAGCGGACGGTGACCCTGCGGCGGGTCGGCGACACGCAGCTCGCGATGGTCGTCTACCACGTGCCGCCGGGCGCCCACGAGCAGTACGCGGCGGTGGACGTGCTCACTCACATCCTGGGTGTCGAGCCGGCCGGGCGTTTGTACAAGAACCTGGTCGAGCCGGGCCTTGCCGCCTCCGCCTTCGCCTCGAGTTTCCAACTGAATGAGCCGGGCGTACTGACGGCCGCGGTCGAGGTCCGGGAGCAGGATTCGCTGGAGGAGGCGGCCGAGGCGTTGTTCGCGACTCTCGACGAGATCGCGTCGGAGCCTCCCACGGAGGAGGAGGTCGAGCGCGCCAAGACCGACCACCTGTCGCGGATCGAGCTTTCGTTCAACAACCCGCAGGGCATCGCGCTTCAGCTCAGCGAGTGGGCCTCGATGGGCGACTGGCGACTGTTCTTCCTGCACCGCGACCGTCTCGAAGAGGTGACGGCCGAAGGCGTCCACGAAGTCGCCCAGACCTATCTCCGGGACTCGAACCGCACGGTCGGGTACTTCTATCCGACGGACGAGACGCCGGAACGGGCCGAGATCCCCGAGCCGCCGGACATCGCGGCCCTGGTCGCCGACTACACCGGACGCGAGGCGGTCGCCGAGGGCGAGGCCTTCGACCCGACGCCGGCGAACATCGATCGTCGGACACGGCTGGTGACCCTGTCGAACGGCGTCAAGGTCGCGCTGCTGCCCAAGCAGACCCGGGGCGAATCGGTGACCTTGCAGATGGCCTTCCGGCACGGCACGGAAGAGGCGCTGATGGGACGCGCGACCGCTGGCGATCTGGCCGGTTCGATGCTCATGCGCGGTACGAAGAACCGCTCACGCCAGGAGATCAGCGACGAACTCGACCGCCTCAAGGCCCAGGGTGGCCTCTCCGGCGGCACCCTGATTGCGAGCGGCTCGTTTGCCACGGTGCGGGAAAACCTCGCCCCGGTCCTGCGGCTGGCCGCCGAGATCCTGCGCGAGCCGGCGTTCGATGCGAAGGAGTTCGACCTGCTGCGGGAGGAGCGTCTGGCGGGGATCGAATCCCAGCGGTCCGAGCCGATGGCCCTGGTGCCGACGGCGATGGGCAGGCACTTCGGTCCGTGGCCGGCCGATCATCCCCACTACTCGCCGACCTTCGACGAGCAGATCGAGCGCCTGGAGGCGGCTACCGTCGAGGAGGCGCGGGACTTCTGGGCCTCCTTCTACGGTGCCGAGGGTGGCACGATCGCAGTGGTCGGCGACTTCGATCCGGACGAGGTCGCGGGCCTGCTCGAGGAGCTGTTCGGCGACTGGCAGGCACGCGAGCCGTACGAGCGGGTGGCCAATCCGCATCGCGCCGTCGAGACGGTGAGCGTCGACATCGAGACACCGGACAAGACGAACGCGATGATGATGGCCGTTTCGAACTTCTCGATGCGGAACGACGATCCGGACTATCCGGCGCTGGTCATGGCGAACTACATGCTGGGCGGCGGATTCCTCAGTTCGCGCCTGGCAACCCGGATTCGCCAGGAGGAGGGCCTGTCCTACGGCGTCGGCTCACAGATCGGCGTGCCGCCGATCGACGACAGCGCACTGTTCCTGACCTTCGCCATCTTCGCCCCGGAGAACGGGGACAAGGTGGTCGACGCCTTCCGCGACGAGATCACGAAGGCGCTCGAAAACGGCTTCACCGAGGAAGAGTTCGAACCAGCGAGGCGCGGCTATCTGGACAGCCAGCAGAACGGCCGGTCCCAGGACCGCGCGCTGGCGGGCCTTCTGAACAACAACCTCTTCACCGGTCGTACGATGGAGTTCACGGCCGCCCAGGAGCGGGCGATCGAAGAGATGTCGCTCGATGAGGTCAACGCGGCGCTGCGGAAGTACATCTCGCTGGATGACATCTCGATCTTCCGGGGCGGGGACTTTGCCAACAAACTGAATCAGTAGCGCTTGCTGAAGGGAGCCGGCCAGAAGGCCGGCGCACCCAGTGGACGGCTACAGGGTCGCCACGAGGGCGGCGATCGATTTCGGGTTCTTCAGTGTCCCGATGTTGACGGCCGCCTCCACCGGCTCGCCGGCGAGGATCCGCTTGATCGGCACCTCGAGCTTCTTGCCCGAGAGAGTCGTCGGTACTTCGGGGATCGCCCGGATTTCGTCCGGTCCGTGACGGGGCGAGAGCCGGGTGCGCAGATGTCGGCGGATGCGGTCGGCGAGCGCCGCGTCGAGGGCGATGCCCTCTGCCAGCACGACGAACAGCCAGAGCTTGCCCTCGCGATCCAGGCTGCCCGTGTCGACGATCACGCAGTCCTCGACTTCCGCTAGCTCAGCGGCGGCACGGTAGAACTCGGCCGTGCCCATGCGGACGCCGCCGCGGTTGAGCGTCGAGTCGGAGCGGCCGTAGATCACGGAGGTGCCGTCCTCGTCGAACTCGATCCAGTCGCCGTGGCGCCAGACAGAGGAGTAGTGGTCGAAGTAACTCTCCCGGTAGCGCTCGCCGGAGTCGTCGTTCCAGAAGAAGAGCGGCATGGAGGGCAACGGCTCGGTGATCACCAGCTCGCCGACCCTCCCGGTCATTCCGCGGCCGCTCTCGTCGAACGCCTCGACCTTCGCGCCGAGAGAGCGGCACTGGATGCGACCCCGGCGGACCGGCTGGAGTGGATTGGGGCCGACGAAGCCGGTACAGACGTCGGTACCGCCCGAGAGCGAACCGAGCCAGACGTCGGACTTCACCTGCTCGTAGACCCAGTCGAAGCCCTCCGCAGGCAACGGCGCACCGGTCGAACCGATCGCGCGCAGGGCCTCGAAGCCGAACTGCCTGCCGGGTTCGAGACCGGCCGCCCGGCAGGCCATCAGGAAGGGCGCGCTGACGCCGAAGCAGGTCACGGCCTCCTCGTCCGCCAGGCAGTAGAGCGTCAGGAGGTCGGGCCAACCGGGCGAGCCGTCGTAGAGCACGACGGTCGTTCCCAGGAGCAGCCCCGAGACGAGGTAGTTCCACATCATCCAGCCGGTCGTCGTGTACCAGAAGAAGCGGTCGCTCGCGCCGAGGTCGGTGTGCAGCGCCAGTTGCTTCAGATGCTCGATGAGGATGCCGCCGTGGCCCTGCACGATCGCCTTCGGCAGGCCGGTGGTGCCGGAGGAGTAGAGGATCCAGAGCGGGTGGTCGAAGGGGACCGGCTCGAAAGCGAGTACGTCGCGGTGGGCGGTCAGCTCCTCCCAGGACAGGCGTCGAGGAGAGCCCTTCGTGCTGGCGGATGGGCCGCCCGCCGCTCCCACGACGACCGCCGCGCCGAGCGTGGGTAGCGAACCGATGATCCGGTCCAGGTCGGAGCCGCGGTCGTACTCGCGGCCGTTGTAGTCGTACCGATCGACGCCGATCAGGACCTTCGGCTCGATCTGCCGGAAGCGGTCGAGCACGCTGTCGACTCCGAACTCCGGCGGACAACTCGACCAGATCGCGCCCAGACTGGCGGTGGCGAGGAAGGCGACTACCGCTTCGGCGTCGTTCGGAAGGTAGGCGACCACCCGGTCGCCGTGCTTGACCCCGAGGCGGACCAGACCGGCCCTGGCGGCGGCGACTTCGCGGCGCAGGTCGTTGCGGCTGAACTCGCGCCGTGTTCCCGTCTCGCCCCTGCAGATCAGGGCAGGCTCGCTGCCGTCGTTGCCGAGTGCGTGCTCGGCGTAGTTCAGTCTGGCGCCGGGAAACCAGCTTGCACCGGGCATCGCACGGTTCGCAATCACACGTTCGGGCGGTGTAGGGAACCTGACGGCGAAGTAGTCGGCGATCGAGCCCCAGAAGGCCTCCAGATCCGTGACGGACCAGCGCCAGAGTTCGTCGTAGCCGGCGAAGCGCCGGTTTCGCTTGTTCTCCAGCCAGCGCAGGTAGCGCGTCAGGTTGCTGGCCTCGACCTGTTCTGCGCTGGGGCGCCAGAGAATGTCGTGGCCCGTCACGTTGTTTTCCTCACAGTCTGAAGCGCGACGCTACGCTGTTGTGGCACCCACAGAACACAAGGAGGCTAGACGATGAAGCATCTTCCGACGATTGCGCGCATTCTGCTGGGGCTGCTGTTCGTGTTCGGCGGCGTGACCGGCCTGTTCGAACTGGTGGAGCAGCCCGAGGTGGGGGAGGAGGCGGCGGCCTTCATGGGCGCGATCATGGACACGGGCTACCTTTGGCCGGTGATCAAGGTGACCGAGATCGTCTGCGGCGTTCTGCTGATCCTCGGCATGTTCGTACCGCTGGCCCTTGTCGTGCTGGCGCCGGTCGCGCTCAACATCCTGCTGTTCCACGTCTTCCTGGAGCCTTCCGGTCTGGTCTTCGGTCTCGTCCTGCTGGTGTTGGGTCTCTACACCGCCCACCAGCACCGGGAGAGCTTCAGCGGCGTACTGAAGCGTAGAGCCTGAACGAAGTGACTTGGCGCCCGGTGGGCGCTAGGAACCCGCGCCGACCGCGACCAGGTGTCGGCGTGCCCGGAAGTAGATGACGCCGTCCGAAATGGCGGGGGTCGCCATCAGGGTTTCGCCCAGTTCGTTGACGGCGATCTCGTTGAGCTCAGGACCCGGCTCGATGACGTAGACGTCACCGACTTCGCTGTTGAAGTAGATGCGACCGCCGGCGGCGACGGCCGAAGCGCTGAAGCCGGAGGCGCCGCGGCCCAGACGCTTCTGGTTCAGGCGTTCGCCGGTTCGCCAGTCGACGACGGTCACGACGCCGTTGTCGTAGCAGAAGTAGGCGAGGTCGCCGACCACGATCGGCGTCTGCATGTAGTTCCCGAGCCGTTCGTGGAACCAGACCATTGCGTCGTGGTCGGGGTCGAGGTTGCCCACGGCGTCGGGATCAATCGCGTAGATCGGCTTCAGCCGGCCATGGGCGTTGGTGATCAGGATCGGACCGTCGCCGGCCCGGATCGGTGTGGGCACGGGGATGTCGCCGCCGCCCTCGAGTCGCCAGAGTTCTTCGCCGGTGTCGAAGTCGTATCCGCCGATGTGGTGGTAGCCGTTGAGAACGACCTGGCTCCTGCCGGCCTGGCGCGGAAAGACGGCCGGCGTGCTCCATGTGGCGACCTCCTCGCGCGTCTTTCGCCAGACGTCCTCTCCGGTTGCCGCATCGAGAACGGCGACGAAAGACTGGCTCAGGATGTCGACTTGAATGATCACCCGGCCGTCGTGAAGGACGGGCGAGCTGGCGAACCCCCACTCGTAGGTGGGGAAGTCGTAGGGACCCGAGTCGAGCACGCCGAACTGACGCTTCCACAACGGGGTTCCGTCCAGGTCGTAGGCGTGGAGTCCCTCTGAGCCGAAGAAGGCCATGAGGACCTTGCCATCGGTCGCGGGCGTTGAGTTCGTGTGGGACGCCTTCGTGTGCCGCTTGATCGCGGGCGTACCCTGGAAGGCCGTTCGTTCCCACAGGAGCTCGCCGGTCCGCTTGTCGAGGGCCAGCACCTGGAAGCGCTGGGGCGGCTCGCCCTCGACCGGCGTACCGTCACCGTAGAGCCCGACTTTGAGCGACGCCTCGGCGCCGTCGGGAACCGCCGACGTGAGGAAGAGGCGGTCCCCCCAGATGACCGGACTCGAGTGTCCGAGGCCGGGAACCGGGACCCTGAAGAGGATGTTCTCGCCGGTCTCCACGTTCCAGGTCGCGGGCGGCGAGCCGGTTCCCGCGCCGTCCGCGCCATTGCCGCGGAACGAAGGCCAGTTGTCCGAGGCGGCGACAGGCAGGACGGTCGCGGCGGAGAGGGCGAACGCGACGGTCGCCGTGGTGATCGGTGTTCGGAAGGAAGTCGCCATGGTGCTATGACCCGGAGCCGATGGCGACCAGGTGACGCCGCGCCCGGAAGTAGATGACGCCGTCCGAGATCGCCGGCGTCGCCATCAGGGTCTCGCCGATTTCGTTGACGGCCACTTCGTTGAGTTCTTCACCGGCCTCCAGCACGTAGACGTCGCCGTCCTCGCTGTTCATGTAGATACGGCCGCCGGCCGCGACCGGCGAGGCGGTGAAACCGGAGGCGCCGCGGCCGAGACGCTGCTGCGCCACTCGCTCGCCGCTCTTCCAGTCGAACACGGTGACGACGCCGTTGTCGAAGCCGAAGTACGCGAGGTCGCCGACCACGATCGGCGTCTGCATGTAGTTCCCGAGCCGCTCGTGGAACCAGAGCATCGCTTCGTGCTCGGGATCGATCCCGCCGGCGGCGTTCGGATCGATCGCGTAGACCGGCCGCATCGGGCCATGGGCGCTGGTGATGAGGATCGGACCGTCGTCGCCGGCGCGGATCGGCGTCGGCACCGGGATGTCGCCGCCGCCCTCGAGACGCCAGAGTTCCTTGCCCGTGTCGAAGTCGTAGCCGCCGATGTGCTGGTAGCCGTTGACGACGATCTGGCGGCCGCCGTCGCTCCGCGCGAACACGGCGGGCGTGCTCCAGGTGGGAATCTCATCGCGCCCGGTGCGCCAGAGTTCCTCGCCGGTCGCCGCGTCGAGCGCCGCGAGGAAGGAGTCGTCCTGGACGTCGACCTGGATGATCACGCGGCCGTCGTGGACCAGGGGTGAACTCGCGAACCCCCATTGCGCGGTCTTGACCATGAAGAAGCCGGAGTCGAGCACCCCGAACTGGCGGTTCCAGAGCGGGTTGCCTTCCAGGTCGTAGGCGTGGAGCCCTTCGGAGCCGAAGAAGACGACCAGGACCTCGCCGTCCGTGGCCGGCGTCGAGTTCGTGTGGGAGGCCTTCGTGTGACGCTTGACCGCCGGCGTACCTTCGAAGGCTGTTTGCTGCCAGAGAAGCTCACCGCTTCGCTTGTCGTAGGCGAGGACCACGTAGCGCTGCGGCGGCTCGCCCACGACGGGCGCGATGTCGCCGTAGAGGCCGACCTTGAGCGAGGCTTCCTCACCCTCGGGCACGGACGAGGTCAGGAACAGCCGGTCGCCCCAGACGACGGGACTCGAGTGGCCGAGACCCGGCACGGCGACGCGGAAGAGGACGTTCTCGCCGCTCTCGACGTTCCAGGTGGCCGGCGGCGTTCCGGTGCCGTTGCCGTCAGCGGCGTTGCCGCGGAAGGACGGCCAGTTGTCCGAGGCGGCGATCGGGGCCGCGGCTGCGGCGACGAGGGCGGCCGGAACCACCAAGCGTCGGATCTTCAGAGCGGTGGCTTGCATCGTCATGGCTGAAGTATGTGCGATCATCCTCAAGACTACGTCCTCACGGGAACAGAGTTTGTGGAGGCAGTGAGATGAGTTCGCCGATGAGCGTCTTCTGGGACCCGCGGTGTGAGGAGCACACGGTGCCGAGGGGGTTTCCGGAGCGGCCGGAGCGTCTGCAGTTGGCGCTGCCGTACCTGAGAGAGCTGGGCTGGGATCTGGTGGAGGCCGGTTCGGACGGGGCGCCGGGTGGAATGGCGGGCCAGGCCCGACGGCTGGCGGCCCTGGTGCACGATCCCGACTACATCGTACGGATGGAGGCCGCCGTCGCCGAAGTCGCGGCGTCCGCTGCGGCCGGGAACTTCCCCCTGCGGCCGACGTCGATGCTCGACACGAACGACAACCCGCTTTCGCCCGGGACGGCGGACGCCACCTGGGCCGCGGTCGATGCCGCGCTGGCGGCGGGCGACCACGTCATGCTGGGCGCTGGCCACCGGGGGATGAGCGTGACCCGGCCGCCCGGGCACCACTGCGAGCGGGACCGGGCAATGGGTTTCTGCTACCTGAACCAGATCGCCATCCTTGCCCAGGGCCTGATCGACGTGCACGGCGTCGAGCGTGTGGCAATCCTGGACTTCGACGTCCACCATGGCAACGGGACCCAGCACCTGTTCGATCACCGGGCCGACGTGGCCTACCTGAGCGTCCACCAGTACCCCTTCTACCCCGGTACCGGGGCCGCCAGCGAGCGGGGGATTGGCGAAGGCGAGGGCACGACGGTGAACGCGCCGCTGCCGGCCGGCAGCGGCGACGACGTCTACGGCGAGGTCATGGCCGATCTGCTGCTCCCGGCGGTGCGCTCGTTCGACCCGGACGTGCTGCTGGTGTCGGCAGGCTTCGACGCCTGGCGCGACGACCCGATCGCCGGCATGGAGCTGACCGAGGAGAGCTTCCACCGCTTCGGCGTCGACCTGGCCGAACTGGCGGAGGAGATATGCGGTGGGCGGCTCGTGTCCGTGCTCGAAGGCGGCTACGACCTGAACGCCCTGCCGCGGTTGATCGACGTCTATCTCCGGGGCACTGTCGGTACGTCGCTGGATGCGTGAGGAATCTCGCCCGTCTCCCGGTGCGTTGTACGATGTGACACAGGAACGGAGGGGCCCAAGCGTTGAGAACCAAGCCGAGCTTCCCGATCAGAATACGCACCCAGAACGTCCAGTTGACCGATGACCTGAAGCAGTCGATCGAGTCCGAGGCGGCGGCGCTGAAGCGCTTCAACTCCCGGATCGTGGACTGCGAAGTGACGATCGCCGGTCCCGGCCGGAATCACCGGGGCGGCCTCGCGTTCGACGTCGTGGTCAAGGTCGCCCTGCCCGGACCGGACGTGGTGGTCCATCGCTCGGCCGCGGCCTCCATCCCGGTCGCGATCAACCAGTCGTTCGCCACCGCCCGCCGACGCGTCAAGCGCCAGGCCCATCTCCGCCGCCGCCGGGTGCCGTTCAACCGCACCTCCGGCGTCGGCCGCCGCGGCCGGCCGCGGCGCGGCAACGGCCGCCGGCTCGCGCGGGCGTAGCCGGGTACCCGTCGTCAGCGGCTCCGAGGGGGAGGGTCCCAGCGGACGCTTGCGCTCTCTGGGTGAAGGGGGTGCCGGCGCTCGCTTCGGTCGGCTGCGTTCCGCTGCGGCGTCGGTGACGGGAACGGTCTGGGGAGTCACTTGCCTCCAGCCCGCTGGGACCCTCCCCTTCGGAGCCGCTGACGACTGGACGACGTTGGCGAATGGCGCCAGCAGCGCATGGGCCGCGTGTCAAAGGAACTTGCTAGGGTCCGACAAGATCGTCGGAGAAGCTCCAGGAGGATGCCCCGGGCGTGGACGCTTGAAGATGGGAGTCAGTCTCGTCGTCGCCGTCACGGACGGCCAGTGGTTCGACCGGCTGCGCCGAAAGCCGGAACTGCCGGAGGTGAACTTCTGGGCTCCGAACCCCAGGGGCTTCCGGGCGCTTGAACGCGGCGAGCTCTTTCTGTTCAAGCTGCATGCACCCCACGATGTGATCGTGGGAGGCGGCGTCTTCGCGTACGCCAACGTCCTCCCTTGCTCGCTTGCCTGGCACGCGTTTGGCGAGGCAAACGGTGCGGAATCGGCCGAGGAGATGCGTCAGAGGATCGTCCGGTACCGCGGTCACGGCGGCGACAGTGGGCGCGACTTCGAGATCGGCTGCCGGATCCTGACCCAGCCCTTCTTCTTCGAAGAACCGGACTGGATGGCCGCTCCCAACTGGTCGCGGAACATCGTGTCGCTTAAGACCTACAGCACCGACAACGCGGACGGTCTCCACTTGTGGGAATCGGTCCAGGACCGTTTGGGCCGCGCGAGCGTCCCGCACTTCGCGGAAGAGGAAGCCCGGTTTGGTGCGCCACAACTGATTCGTCCACGCCTTGGGCAGGGGACGTTTCGCGTTCTCGTGACGGACATCTATGGGCGCCGCTGCGCGGTCACGAGGGAGCGAACGTTGCCGGCCCTTGAAGCGGCGCACATCCGCCCCTATAGGCACGGTGGAACCCATGAGGAACGGAACGGTCTGCTCCTCAGGCGGGACATCCACAGTCTGTTCGATGCGGGCTACGTGACGGTCACGCCGAATCTGAACTTCGAGGTCAGCGGCCGCATCAAGGAGGAGTTCGAGAACGGTCGGGACTACTACGCGTTGCACGGACGAAGGATCCACGCTCCGGTCGCGGCCAGGCAGAGACCCGATCCCGTCGCGCTGACGTGGCACAACGAGAACTGCTTCGTCGGATGAGCATTCGCGTGAGTTCCGACGTCGACACAGCGAGGCGTCTGGCCGCATTCGAGCACGTGCAGTTGCTGAACGACGTGCATGGAACCCTCACGGCCAAGGAGCTGCGTCCCGGCTTCACATTCGAGGGAGAGCGGATACCGCTGGTCAATCCGCAGCGTGGAATCTTCAAGCCGCGGCAAATGCAGCACCTGCTCTCGATCAAGACGGTTGTTCCGCGTCCAGGAGGACGGGTCTGGTACGACGATCAGCTCACGGCCCACAGCCAGATCTTCGAGAACGAGGAGTCCGTGGATTACGCGTTCATGGGGACGAATCCGAACGCAGCGGACAATCAATGGCTCCGTGAGGCATTTGAGAACAACGTCCCGGTCATCTACTTCCTTGGGGTGGCTCCGGGTCGTTACCAGGCGCTGATGCCGACGTTCATTGCGGGCTGGGACAGTGGTGTGCTAACGGCGAAGTTGGTCTTCGGGCTTCCCGGTCAGCAGGAGGCTGCGACCCCTCAGGGTGCCGTAGAGCGCCGCTATGCGCTTCGCCTTGTGAAGCAGCGGCTACACCAGACCTCGTTCCGCGAAGCGGTGATCGCGGCCTACAGCGGGCGGTGCGCTGTATCCAAGTTGGCTGAACCGGATCTTCTCGACGCTGCGCACATCATCTCGGACAGGGATGAGCTATTTGGGCAACCTGTGGTTCAGAACGGAATGCCGCTGTCGAAGCTCCACCATGCCGCCTTCGACCGTCACCTGATCGGTATCGATCCGGACTACGGTTTGCACGTCGCGGAACGACTGCTGGTGCAGAAGGACGGTCCGATGTTGGAGGCGTTGAAGAGGTTGAATGGGAGCAGGATTCGCTTGCCTCGTCGGAACGAGGACTTTCCCGACCGCGACCGGCTCGCTCGGCGTTTCGAGCTGTTCAAAGCTGCTGCCTGAAGCCACGGCCGACGCCGACCTTCGGCCGGAGCGTTTCTCCTCGCCGCCTGCGGCGGCAGCGGGCGGGGACGCCGGCGCACGCATTGTGAGACGCTCTAGCCGAGCACGGCTCCGGGCCGGAGATCGAGTCGCTGCCGTTGCTGGAGACGGCCCTGCCGGACGTCGGAGCTCAGTTCGCGAGTTGCCAGGTTCCCTAATCAGTAATAGAGATTTGGGCCAAAATCGGGTATCCGGCCGGCTGCAGCCAGCACGCCCCATCTGTCCAGTGTGGCCTTCGCCCGGTCGGAGTCCCAGAATCTCAAGCAGAGCTTGAAGTACTCCAAGACGACCTCTCGTTCGCCGATCTCGAGGAGATCCTTGGCGAGTGACATGTTCGGCCCGAATGAATTGAGCTGGGGTGAACCCGTTGTGTTCCCGGCGGCAATCAACCGAGATCTCGCTTCTTCGATGTTGCCCGCTCGTAATGCAATCCGACCCAGAACGAGGTTGCCGTGGTGCACACGGTTGCCAGAGTTCCATCCTGCCTCAGTGTTTTGCAGCATGAGCTCAGCATAATGATGGGCCTGGTCAAGCTGATCCGCCGAGAACGCTGCCTCCGCCAAGTAGTCTAGAAGTGAATCCCGAAGCGAGTCGTCTGCAAGCGCGTACGCCTTTTGAAAGTGCTCCAGCGCCTTCTCAGAAGTCCCCGAATCGCCTCCCTCCGATCCCAGCGCTTCCAAGCTACTAAGGTGGCCGAGTTTCATCGGCCATTCCGGGTTGGTCGGATCGAGCGACTGGGCCCGCTCCAACATTTCGATGGAGGTCCTACGGTCTCCAAACTTAAGGAAAGCGGCCGCGTGTCCCAACAGCCTGGTGTTCTCGGGTTCACGGTCGATCTGACTCATCCAGGCTCTCTTGGCCTCCGAATAGCCCTCCGAGTCAAGGATGTGGTCTATCTGTGAAGGAGGCGTTCCCAGGATTACCGACTCGGGTGAGTTGCGGATGAACCACAGCGCGTGTTCGCGTTTCGCTTCCTTCGCTGACTGATCGCGAAACGAACGCGACCCGCCGTAGTAAGCGAGAAGCTGCGTCCGCACGGCTACATCGCTCGGATCCATGGCCAGTTGCGCTTCGAGCGATGCGACCTGTTCGGGCGTCAGGTTCCAGGCTGCCACGATGGCATCGTGGACACTCCTGTCGCTGGATGACCGCTCGGGGCTTTCTTCAGCCGGTTCAACGGATTGCGCGGCAAGAGTCACCGGACAAAGACCAACGACAAGAACCGCGACCGTTTTGAGCATCAGAGGTGTTGAGGTCTTCATCATGGTCCTCCTCCCATCTCGTCAGAGCTAGTGGCATTCCACCCGCGGTGGAATCTCGTGTCCGAGGATAACTGCTGCGTGTGAAGAGCGGGTGAAGCCGACGCCAGTCCGCCACCGCTGCTGCGTGGCGATGCCCTAGCCCAGCACGATCTCGGCCGCTTGCCGCAGTTCGTGCTTGCTCGCGGCGCCGACCATCAGTGTCGTCACGTCGCTGTCTTCGAAGGCCTGGAGGCGGTCCCTGATTCGCTCGGGTGGGCCGACGAGGGAGATCTCGTCGGCGAAGTCGTCGGGTACGGCGGCGACGGCTTCTTCGCGCTTGCCGGTCATGAAGAGTTCCTGGATGCGGAAGGACTCTTCTTCCCAGCCCATGCGGGCCATCAGTTCGCGGTGGAAGTTGCGTTCCTTGGCGCCCATTCCGCCGACGTAGAGGGCGAGGGACTGCTTGATCGGTAGCAGGGCCTCGGCGACGTCGTCGTGGACGCGGAGGCGGGCGCCGTAGGGGACTTCGAAGTCGTCGCGCCTGCCGGCCAGGGACTCGGCATAGACCTCGGGCCGGTAAGGCGAGTAGTAGAGGGGCAGCCAGCCGCTGCAGAGTTCGGCGGCGAGGGCCACGTTCTTCGGACCCTCGGCGCCGAGGTAGATGGGCAGGTCGGAGCGGAGAGGGTGGACGATCGAGCGGAGCGGCTTGCCGAGTTCCCAGGAGCCTGCTCCGGTGTAGGGGAGCGGGTAGTGCTCGCTGTGCTGGGTGACCGGTTCCTCGCGGGCGAGGATCTTCTGGATGATCTCGATGTAGGCGCGGGTGCGGGACAGCGGCTTGCCGAACGGCTGTCCGTACCAGCCCTCGACGACCTGGGGGCCGGAGACGCCGAGGCCGAGGATGACGCGGCCGTTGGAGAGGTGGTCGAGTGTCATCGCGTGCATCGCGGTGGCGGCCGGTGTACGCGCGGAGATCTGCGCGATGCCGGTGCCGAGGCGGATCTTCGAGGTATGGGCGCCGATCCAGGCCAGGGGCGTGAACACGTCCGAGCCCCATGCCTCCGCGGTGAAGACGCAGTCGTAGCCGAGGGCCTCCGCCTCGATGGCGACATCGAGGAAATCGGGGCGCGGTCCCGCGCCCCAGTAGCCGAGTTGAAGTCCTAGTTTCAGCGCCATGGGGCCGCACCCTAGCGCAGCAGGATCGTCGCCGCTACGCGGCCCAGCTTCCTGGAAGCCGGCGAGGACGCCGGCGCACTCAGTTCCTGCCGCGCCAGTTCCTGGCAGCGCTTGATAGCTTGCGGCCGTGCCGCTGAAGGACGAGTTCGACGCCCTCCGGATCGAGGACCTGGCGGCCCGCACCGGCTTCAAGTGGAGCCGCTACACCGCGAACGGCAGCGGCATCCTGCCGGCCTGGGTGGCGGACATGGACTACCCGATCGCGGAGCCGATCCAGCGCGTCGTGCGCAGTCTCGTTGAGAGGTCCGATCTCGGCTACTGCGAGCCGCCCGAGATCGGCAATCTGCCGGAGATCTTTGGCCGGCGGATGGAGGAGCAGCTCGGCTGGCCGGTGGAGCCGGAGCGGATCCGCTTCCTGGTCAACGCGCTCCAGGGCCTCGATCTCGCGGTCATGCTGGGCGCCAGAAAGGGCGAGGGGGTCGTGATTCAGACGCCGATCTACCCGCCCTTCCTCGAGGCGGTCTCCGGCACCGGCCGCCGGCTGGTCGAGTCGCCGCTCCGGCGGGGGCCGGAACGGTTCGAGATGGACCTCGATCTGTTGCGAGCGAAGATCGACAGGGACACTCGCGTGTTCATGCTCTGCAATCCCCACAATCCGAGCGGCCGCGTCTGGACTCGAAGCGAACTGGAAGCGGTGGCGGAGTTGGCGATCGAACACGACCTGATCGTGCTGGCCGACGAGATCCACAACGAACTCGTGTTCCCGGGCCACCAGCACACCGTGTTCGAGACCCTGGGGCCCGAAGTCAGGGAGCGGACGGTCACGATCACGTCGGCGACGAAGTCGTTCAACCTCGCGGGTCTTGAACTCGCGTTGCTGGTGTTCGGCAGCGAGAAGCTCAAGAAGCGGTTCGACGAACTGCCGCACTTCGTTCTCGCCCATCCCGGCATTCTCGGCGTCGAGGCGGCCCGGGCGGCCTGGAGTCGCGGCGGCCCATGGCTTGAAGAGACGATCGCCTATCTCGACGGGAACCGCGCGTTTCTGACGGACTTCCTCAATCGGCGCCTGCCGGGCATCGAGCATGGTCCGCAGGAGGCGACCTATCTCTACTGGCTCGATTGCGGCGGGCTCGACCTGCCGATGGCGGCCTCCCGGTTCTTCCTGAAGCGGGCGAAGGTGGCGCTCAACGACGGCGCGGAGTTCGGTCCGCCGGGCTCGCCGCTCGGATTCGAGCGCTGCACGCGGCTCAACTTCGCGACCTCGCGAGCCATCCTCGAGGAGATCGTGGAGCGGATGGCCGCCGCGGTGGAGAACGCCTGAGGGAGCTGGCCACGGACAGGAAGCCCGACCGTCTACCGGCCGCCCTCTGCTTGCATTGGGGGCTTCTCGCCGGTTGTCTGCTTGCCGGGCTCCTGGCTCTGGGCCCGCCGAACCCGGTCTCCGCGCAGTCGTCGGCCGAGGCAGGCGGGGAACTCCCTGACATCGAGTGCCTGCGTCTGATGCGCCGGGCGCGAATCGCGGAGCTGACCTCCAGGACCGCCTCCGAGGTCGAGTGGCTCAAGCGGGCCCGAGAGGAGTGCAATGAGCCGACGGCGGCACTGGTCGGCCTGCTTCGGGCCGATCGGCGCAGCCCGTTGCCCGAGGGAGAGACTCAGGAGTACCGGCGGGAACTGATCGCCGCCATCGACGACCCGGCTTCCGCGCCGCCACCGGGGGTCGTGGAGTTCATCGCTCGCAGCGAGGAAGCGGACGAGGCAGTGCTGCGTGCGGCTTTCGGCCTGGTCGATCGGCTGCTGACGGACGGGGGTACGGACCGGAAGCGCCTGCTGCGTCTCAAGGCGCTGCTCGACCAGCGTCTGGGCCGGCCCGCGGACGCGACGGCGGCCCTCGTCGAGTTGCGAAGCCTCGAACCGGCAAGCGAAGAGATTTCCTGGGCGCTGTTGCGCCTGTTGATCTTCCAGGAGCGGTGGGACGCGGTCGCGAATCTGCTGGGCGAGATGGCGGAGGAGGGCGGCGCGTCCATTCGGTCGCTCTATGCGCGGGCGCTGGCCAGGGCCGGCCGCGTTGACGACGCGAACAGGCAACTCGAACTCCTGGCGGAAGAGATCGATCCGAACGATGCCCTGGCGCTCGGCGACTACGCTGCCGACGTGCTGGCGGCGGCGTGGAGTCTCCGGGACTCCGGCCGTCTCGTGGAGGCGGAAACGCTGTTCCGGCTCGCGGAGAGGCACGCCCCGGCACGGAGCTGGGCCAGGGTCGAGGCCCGGGCAGCGCTTGTTCATCTGTACGGTACCGCCGAGGAACGGGCCGCCCACGATCAGGCCGCGGCGAATCGGTGGCAGTACGTCACGGACCCCCAGTCGCTTCTGAACGAAGGCGCCAACCAGTTGAGCGCCGGGAACTTCGACCAGGCCATCGAACTGTTGAAGCGCGCCGCGGAAGAGCTGGGGCACTTCGAGGCGGTCTGGTACAACCTCGGCTTCGCGGCCTATCGGGCCGAGCGCTGGGAGGAGGCGTTTCAGGCTCTCGACCGGGCCGCTGAACTGAACGATCAGCGTGCGGACAACTTCTTCTTCAGCGGTCTGGCGCTGATCGAACTCGAGCGGTGGAACGAGGCGGTTCCACGGCTCCTGCGGACGGTGGAACTCGATCCCGAGCGGCGGCTAGCTCACTACAACCTGTGGGTTTGCTACCGGGTGCTCGGCCGCGCGGCGGAGGCGGCTCGCCACCAGGCGGCATACGACGCACTGGGCGGCCTCTAGCGGATCTACAGTCCCCGTACGTAGCGCTCGAACTCGGCCTGGATCTCCACCGGCGTGGTTTGGAACACCGCCTCCAGGGCGTCCCGGCTGGGGTAGCCCTCGGCCAGGTAGAGCAGCATCCTGGCGAAGGACTGCCCGCTCTCCCAGTCTTCCCGGCCATGGTGCAGGAAGTGGGTCAGAAGCCAGGAGAAGCTGTAGTAGTGCTGCGCCCGCTCGCCGTAGAACGTGTCGGCGGTGGTTTCCATCAAGTCGGCGATCTCGGGCGCCTCGCCTTTTCGCAGCGCGGACTTCGCCTCTTCCAGGTTCCACGTCGTCAGGCTTTGCAACCGGACGGGCCCCCTGCCGCCGTGCGAGATCGCATACCGTCCGCGATCGACCGCGCCCGGAATCAGCGTGCCCCGCTCGATCTTCGAGTTGCCGAAGTACTCCGCCATGCCCTCCTCGGCCCATCGCGGCAGGTCCGACCCCGGCCCCGTCAGGTAGGTGTCGCTGAAGGCATGAAACGCCTCATGGAGCATCGTGTGCAGCAGTTCGTCGAAGTACCGGACCTCCTGGTGAAAAGCCAGCAGACCCGGTGAATGGTAGAAGCCGGCGCCGGGAAGTCGGCCCCCGAGTTCCTCCTGAAGCCGCCGGAGGTTGTCGCGTCTGCTGAACAGGTAGACGACGACCTTGAAGCGTGCCGGCAGCGGCTCGACGTGCGGATCGAACAGGTCGTGGAGGATCCGGAACACCGCCTCCATGTTCCCGGCCAGGATGTCGACTGTCGACTCATCATCCGCGTCGCTGATCAGGATGAAGCGGTCCGTTTCGCGGCGTTCTCTGCGCTCGCGGTCGATGTACTTCTCGGCTACTTCGATCGTCCGGTTCAGGATCCGGACCCGTTCGGCGAGAGTCGGCTGCGGCATCGGACTGGGGAGAGCCCCGGCCGACACCAGGACATCGAGTTGCGGATCGAAACGCCTGCGGGTGGGAGCGTTCCGCTCTTCCTCGGGGCTCTGGAACTTCATCCTCCACGACAGAGTGGAGGCGATGGCATTGCCTTCACCGTCGCGGGCCGGGCCGTAGCGCCAGCCGCCGACGCTGCGCTCGACCTGGAATCGGAGGAGGTCATCGAACTCGGACGAGGGCTCGATGGCGAGGACCTCGACCCGCGACACCGCTCCGGCGGCGTCGATCTCGACCCGGATCTCGACTTCCGGATCGATGCCGCTGCCGGCGAGCTCGTGCGGTACGAGGAGCTGGTGGCTGCGGATCGCTACTGGGCCGGTGGCGATCTGGGCGGCTGCGTCCTGGGCAGCCGCTCCACCGGCCGTCAGGAATCCAACGGCGGCAATCGAGGCGAGCTTCCCGAAACGTCGGAGACCGGCCACTCCAGTACTCGGCGGGTCCCGGATGTCTCGCCTCCGTCCACGAGGGCCTGCGGGCCGCGTGTCGACGCATCGGGCAGGAAGGAGCGCAGCCAGGCGGTGGCCACGACCTCGGCGATGCCGAGGATCTCGCCGCGGTTGGCGCGGGAGTGCGCCGCCGCGGTTTCCACCAGATCGATGAGATCGCGCTCGGCGTCTCCGGTGGGAAAGCCGAAGACCCCTGACAGACGCCCGGCCTTTTCGTTCTCCAGCGTGATGACGCGCGCGCCGACCAGGTCTCCCTCTTCCAGTGGATCCATCGCGGGATGCGGCTCGACCCGGACACGCTCGCGGCTGGTCACCTCGTCGAGAGGGATCAGGTCCCCCTCCAGGCGGCCGATCCGGTAGAGCTGCAACGTACTTCCGACCAGCGCTTCGAGCCATTGGCGCTCGGTGACCTCCAGCAGCAGGCCGCCCCGACCGAGCAGCTTCTCGGCGAAGCTGAAGGAACGGCAATCGCCCTCCTCGGCGTCGGGCTCGAAGCGTCCCTGGGCGAGGATGCAGCTCATCGCGTTGGCGAAGAAAGTGGACTGGTCGCGGCTGCTCCGGGCCTGGAGTTGCTCTTCCAGGTCGATCCGCTCCTGGTCGTCGAGGCCGATCAGGAACTGGTCCTCGATCGCCCATTCGACTTCCTCGCCGTAGCGTTCCAGCAGCCAGCCGCTAGCGCGTTCCACCGCGCGATCGAGCGCGGAGACGCCTACGGAGAGGGGAGCAACTTGCTGCTGTTCCATGCCGGGATGCTAACTGTGTTTCGTTGTAAATACCACAAAATGCGGAACTTAGCGAAATCGGCACGTCTTCCCCGGGTCCTTTTGCCTCATGCGGAATCGGTGTTTTCGGGGTCTCCGTCGCCGTCCATCCTGCTGTACGCCGTCTGGACGCAGTGGATCTTGAGGGCGTCCGGCGCGGTGGCCAGGAACCCCTGCCACTCAATCTCGGCGATCGCCTCCTCGGGGCTCAGGCCCTGTTCGTGGGCGGCGGACGCCTGGTTCCAGAAGTCGGCCAGGAACTGTCTGAGGGCATCGACCTGGGCCATGTCGCTGAAGGTCGCGCCGTGGCCGGGAAGGATGAGGTCGAACTCGAGCTCCTCGAAGCGGTCGAGGGTGTCGAGCCACTCGTCGACGTAGGCATCGCCGATGTAAGCGGCGCCGGCGAGGACGAGGTCACCGGTGAAGACGAGCCGTTCGTTTGGCAGCAGGACGACGACGTCGCCGCCGGTGTGGCCGCGGCCGAGGTGGAGCAGCTCGATCGGCCGGTCCCGGCCCTCGAAGGTGCGGTGGATCGTCATCCGGCTGGTCAGGGTGACGTTGGGCGGCGTCGGTTCCGTCTCGCCGACCGCCACGTAGTGGGCCTCCTGGATCCGGATCGCGTTGTGCGCCTGGTCCTTCTCCTCTCCGTCCTCCATCGCGTCCGCCGCCTCCTTCATCACGGCGATCTGGTTCGGGATGTTCCCGGTGAAGATCGCGGCGGTCGGCTGGTCCATCACGTCCGTCATCAGCATCGCGCGGGTGAACTCGTGGCCGACGATCGCCACGTCCTCGGGAAACGACTGGTTCCCGTGGGCATGGTCGAAGTGGTAGTGCGTGTTGACGAGGTGCGTGACCGGCTTGTCCGTGACTTCGGCGATCGAGGCGAGCAGGGCCCGTGCCGCGGCCGGCGTGACGTGCGAGTCGACGACCAGGGCGTCCTCGTCCGTCACGACCAGCATCGCGTTGCTCTGGACGAAGATCACGTCGTCTCGGCCGAGGATGAAGTAGACGCCGGGCGCGACCTCCTCGAAGGAGTGGGTGTCGGTCAGGATGGTGCCTTCGGGCAAAGCCTCTTCCGCGGCGCAGCCGGCGAGGCCGATGGCCAGGAACGCGGCGGCGAGGCAGATCGTTGCGAGTCGGTGGGTCGGGCGCATGGGAACTGCTCCTCTCCGGTTCGGTTCACCCGTCGGTCGAAGGGAATCATAGATCCCCGGATGGCTCGGGATCACAACTCCAGCCGGCGCATCCGCCGCACCGCGTAGTCGCAGGCGCGGGCGGTGAGCGCCATGTAGGTCAGGCTTGGGTTCTGGCAGGCTGACGACGCCATCGCGGCGCCGTCGGTGATGAACAGGTTCGGCACATCCCAGGACTGGCACCAGCCGTTGAGCACGGACGTCGCGGGATCCCGGCCCATCCGCGCCGTCCCCATCTCGTGGATGGCGAAGCCCGGCAGGGAGTTTCGGTTGAAGGTGCGGATGTTCCTGGCGCCGAGCGCTTCCAGCATCTCGGCGGCGCGAGTCTGGATGCTCTCGCGCATCGCCTCTTCATTCTCGCCGTAGCTCATCGTGATCCGGGCCGCCGGAATTCCCCAGCGGTCCTCAAGCTCCGGGTCGATCGTCACGCGGTTGTCGGGGTTGGGGAGGTTTTCGCCGAAGCCGCTGAAGTTGAGACGCCACGGTGCGAGCCCGCGCAGGCTCGCCTTGTAGTCGGCGCCGAAACCCGGCTGGCCGATGCCGCCCTGCCACAGGGTTCTGCGGCGGGCGCCGCACTGGTAGCCGAAGCCGCGCAGGAAGCCCTTCTCCCGAGTGGCCTCGGCCCGGTCGCCGTCGAGATTGACGAAGCGGGGCAGGTAGCAGGAGTTGGGGCGTCTGCCGAAGGTCGTCTTGTCTTCCAGGCCGTCCAGGTTCCCGTTCGCGCCGACCTGGAAGATGTGGTCCATCAGGTTGCGGCCCACCTCGCCGCTCGAGTTCGCCAGCCCCTCGGCGAAGCGGGGCGTCGCCGAGTTCAGCAGGATGCGGGCCGATTCGATCGTCGACGCGCACAGGAAGACGATGCGGCCCCGTACTTCGATCGACTCCATCGACTCGGCGTCGATCAGGTGGACGCCACTCACCCGGTCCGTCTGCTCGTCGTAGATCAGGTTGCGGACGACGCTGTTGGGGCGCACGGTCAGCCGGCCGGTCGCTTCTGCCGCCGGCAGCGTGGCGTTCAGGCTGGAGAAGTAGGACCGGCTGATGCAGCCGCGGCGGCAGATGCCGCAGTAGTGGCAGGCGCGACGGCCCAGGTGGTGCTTGGTGAGCACCGCGACCCGGGCCGGCGTGAACCGGCGCGTGCCGCCGAAGGCGCGGTCGAGGCCTTCGCGGACCCGCTCCTCCATGCAACTCTGGGCGATCGGCGGCAGGAACTTCCCGTCCGGAAGCTGCGGCATGTTCTCCGGCTGGCCTGCGATGCCGACGAAGGACTCCACGTGGTCGTACCACGGCGCGAGATCCCGGTAGCGGATCGGCCAGTCCGTGCCGTAACCGTCGCGGGCGTTCGCCTCGAAGTCGAGGTCGCTCCAGCGATAGCTCTGGCGTCCCCACAGCAGGGACCGTCCGCCGACGATACGGGCCCGGATCCATAGAAAGTCCTGGCCGCCATCGCCGATCGAGTACGGGTTGTCGATGTCGTCGACGAAGAACTTGCCCGACCACTCGTCGCAGGCGGCGGCGCGGCTCTGGACCGGTTGCCGCTCGGCCTGGTGCTTGCGGTCCCTCAGTCCCCGGTAGGGCATCTGCCAGGGCGGCGTGTGCTCGTTGTAGTCGCGCTCGGGAATGACCGGCGGTCCGGCCTCGAGCACCAGCGTTTCCAGGCCCTTCTCGGTCAGCTCCTTCGCCGCCCAGCCGCCGGTGATGCCGGAACCGATGACGATCGCGTCCCACGTCTTCCGTTCGATGATCTGGACCATGGTTGCAGCAGGCCTCAGGCGTCCTCGATGTCGACGCAGGGATCCCAGCGCCCGGGAACGATCCGGTAGCCGAGTTCGGACTTCATGCCGGCCTCGGAGGTGTAGTAGCCGAACAGGGTGAGCCATTTGACCAGGTCGAAGAAGGGCTGCTCGTGGAGCCGATTCACATTGCGTGAGAAGGCGCGTTCGCCGCGCTGGGCGATCGCTTCGTCCTGCGCTTCGGTCAGAAGTTCGTCCTGCGTGTGGTCTTCGAGGTCGACGAAGCCGGCAGCCTCGGGATGGCGCTCCCGGGCGCGCGCGTCGAAGTGGTCGAGTTCGGCGAGCAGGTGATCCCGCGCCGCGTCGGGCAGCCACCCTTCGAGCAGCCGGTCGACGAAGCCCGGGATGCTGGCGTCTCCGGCGCCGGGGGTGTCGGTCGCCGGCAGGATGCGTTCGGCGATCGCGTCGAGAGTGCGTGCCTGATGTTCCGTGAGGACAGCGAGCGGTTGCGGTTCGCCGGCGGTCGCCTGCTGCGGGTGCAGGTGCAGATGCGCGAGGTGCGGGTTCGCGAACAGTTCCGCCGGCATGAAGGGCACCGCGGCGGCGCCGCCGATCATCCGAAGGGCCCGCCGGCGTCCGACGGTCTCAGCCTGTTCCTGAGCTGGGGAGCGTGTCATCGCGGTTGATGCTACCGGCGCCGCTGCGCTTCGAGCTTCTTCTCGAAGCAGAGGCTGTGCGGGTCGTAGGCGTACTCGTTGTAGCACGGGATCTGGACATAGCCGAACGAACGGTAGAGGCCGATCGCGGCGGGCTGGCGCTCGCCGGTCTCGAGACGCAGCGACCTGTAGCCGAACGCCGCCGCCCGGGCTTCGAGTTCCTCCAGGATGCGACGCCCCAGGGCCTGCCCGCGGTACTCCGGGACTACGTACATCCGCTTGATCTCGGCCTGCTCGTCGCTCAGACGGCGCAGTGCGCCGCAGGCGACGGCCTCGCCCCCGGCGGTGCGCCCGAGGAGCAGGCAGCAGCCGGGGGCGTCCAGCTTGTCCGGCTCGACGCTGTAGATGCTGTCCGCGGGATAGAGCTCGCCGAGTTCGCGGTCGAGCGCTTCGTGCAGACGGGCGAAGGCCGGGTCGCCGGGGTCGCCGGGTTCGATCCGGATGATGTCCGCGGTCACTGAAACTCCGGGGCTTCCCTGAGCATCTGGTCCCGCAGGGTGCGCTTGTGGATCTTCTCGGTGGCGCCGCGGGGCAACTGTTCGTCCTGGAGCCACACGTAGCGCGGCACCTTGAACCGGGCCAGGTGCTCGCCGACGTGGGCGCGGACGCCGGCCTCGTCGAGAACCTCGCCGTCCCTGGGCACCACGACGACCGCGAGCTCTTCGCCCAGCCGGTCGTCCGGGACACCGAAGGCCGCCGCCTCGTAGACGGCGGGATGCTGGTAGACGACCCGTTCGATCTCGGCGCAGTAGATGTTCTCGCCGCCGCGCAGGACCATGTCCTTCTTCCGGTCGCGGATGTAGAGGAAGCCGTCCTCGTCGATCTCGGCGATGTCGCCGGTGCGCAGCCAGCCGTCCTGGATCGTCTCAGCCGTGGCCTCGGGGCGGTTCCAGTAGCCGCGGATGTTCATCGACGACTTCATGATCAGTTCGCCCTGCTGGCCGGACGGCAGTTCGTTGCCGTCGTCGTCGATGATCTTCAGTTCGACGATCGGGCACGGCTTGCCGCAACTGTCGGGTTTCTCGACCAGCCCCTCGTCCGTGTTGCCGGCGCCGCCGGCGTTCGTCTCCGTCATCCCCCAGCCGAAGGACCAGTGCTTGTCCGGCATGAGGACCTGCAGGCGGTCGACCATGCCGCCGGGGATCGGCGCGCCGCCGCCGGACACGGCGATGAGACTCCGCAGGTCGCGTTCCTGGAGCGCCGGCGACTGGAGCATCTCCCAGGTCATCGTCGGTACGCCGTTGAAGGAGGTGACGCGCTCGCGCTCGATCAGCTCGAGGCCGAGTTCCGGGTTCCACTTGTACATCATCACGATCTTGCGGCCGACTCCGAAGGAGGCGAGCAGACCGGCGTGGCTGCCGCTGACGTGGAACAGCGGCAGCGGCATCAGAATCGACGGCTGGAACTCCGGGTTCTCGTCGGGTTCCTCGAGCAGGCCCATCGCGATTCGCTGGGCGCCGTAAAAGCCCCAACTGCCGATGCCGCTGAGGACGCCGCGATGGGTCGAGACGGCGCCCTTCGGGAACCCGGTGGTTCCCGAAGTGAAGAGGATCGTCACGTCGTCGTGAGGGCCCAGGTCAACCTCTGGCATCTGCTGTCCGGCGGCTTCACGCCAGACTTCCTCGAAGTCGTCCACGCCTTCGGGGAGCTCCTCTTCCCAGCGCACGCCGATGCTCTTGACGCCGAGCTCGGGCAGCTTGCTCGCCACCCGCTCGTAGCGTTGCTGGTCGAAGAAGGCGAGTCTGGCGCCGGAGTCCTTGAAGCCGTACTCCAGCTCTTCGCCCGACCACCAGCCGTTCAGTGAAACCGAGATCGCGCCGGAAGACGTGATCGCCATGAAAGCGATCACCCACTCCGGGTAGTTCCTCATGCCGATCGCCACCCGGTCGCCCTTCTTCACGCCGTAGCGGTGGATCAACTGGTGGGCGATGGCGGCCGCCCGCTCGTAGGCCTCGTTGTAGGTCAGCCGGGTGTCCTGGAACACCAGGAAGTCTTTGTCACGGTGGTCCTCGCGCGCCTGGTCGTAGACCTGGCGGAGCGTCGGCGGCAGGTTCTTGAAGACCTGGTAGTCGACACCGCGAACCGTCTCCGTCACCAGCTCCCAGTCCGCGCCCGGGGCGGTCAGGTGGGCGACCGACTCGTCGTAGGTCATCTGGCCGTGGATCGGCTCGGTCTTCATGTCACGCATGTCGTTCATGCCATCGCCGCCCGTTCTTTCTCGTACTCCGCCCGTTCCTTCTCGTAGCCCTCGAAGGAGTGCTTGAGCGTCGCGTTGTTCAGGATCATCTCGGCCCGCGGCTCTTTCGACTCGGCGTCCAGAAAGGTCGTCCTGACCCAGTTCGATTCCGTGCGCCGGCTCTCGCTCAGGGCAACGATCTCGCGCTCCAGGAGGTAGTCCTGGCCGACGAAGAGAGGACCGTCGATCATCCGGATCTGCTGGCCGGCGAACAGGCCCAGGGCCGGTCCGCGGGTCGGGAAGCCGGCCTGACGGTTGGAGTAACCCGCGAGGACGCTGACCATCTCCAGGGGGATGATCGCGCGGCCCCAGGGCGATGAGGCGCCCTCGTCCGCCGTGTACCACGGCGAGGGCTCGGTGATCCTGTCGAGCTTCTGATTCAGAGAGAAGGGATAGAGCTTGCCCATGTTCTGGTCGAAGTCCATCCGGACCTCCTCGAGTCCCTTGCCCTTCATTCCCACCTCGAGGTCACGCAGGACGACCAGGGGCCCGGGCGGCCGCAGACGGGACATCCGGGTGGCGAGCTCGGAGGACTCGACGTCGCCGCGGATCGAGGCGGTTCCGATCAACACCTCCGTGCCGTCTTCCTTCTCGGCACGGATGCGGACCTGGGTCTTCCCGTTGGCGGGCTGTTCGACGAGGGCCCGCACCTGCTCGCCCTCGACCACCATGTTCCGGTAGTGCGCGCTCAGGCAGCCGGTTTCGAACCACTCCTGCCCCCACAGGTCGTGAAGCAGGGGCACGAACTGGCTGAAGTGAGTCGGACCTTCGATCGGGCCGCCGGCCTGGAAGCCCATCTTCTCGGCCGTGGAGTCGTCGTGAATGGACAGGTGACCGCCGTACTCCTGCTCGGCGAGCATCTGTCTGGGGGTGCGCAGCGGTCCGCGGATGTAGGTCGGCGTTTCGAATGCCTCGGCCATTCGGTTCTCCTCGGTTGGGAAGGGCGGAGTTTAGCCCGCGATTCCCTGGGCGATCGCGGCGCGGACGGCGGAGCCGGCCTTCTTGCCGGAGACGGCGTCGACGGCGTGGAAGTCGACGGTGCGGCGGCGCGCGAGATACTCGACCCAGTAGGGATAGCCGCACGGTTCGGAACGAAGCATCGTGCCGCGTTCACGAGGGCGTTTGCCGCGGGCGGCCACCAGCAGGACGCGACCGGCGAAACCGGCCGCCCGCTCTTCTGCTTCGGCAGGGTCGAGGGCCGGCGGCAGGGACTCGGGTCCCGGCGCAAGGTTGACGTCCTGCAGCCGGATGTGTGCCGCCTGGCCGCTCAGCCGACAGACGAGCACGGCGAGCTGTGCCTCCTGCGACTGGCGGCATCCAGACAGCTCCCGCGTTTCGTAGACGACGAGCCAGTGTGGCAGATACACGAGCTCCCGGGCCAGGGGTCGGCCGCCCCTGAGTCGGCGCCGGCGAACGCGCTCAAGCAGACGGCCTGCCTCGTCCTGCGCGATCTTCGGCGTGATTGCCGGAGTCGACTGAGGCGGTCCGGTCAGCGCTTCCGCGCCTTCCTGGAACGGCCGCGGCTGCCGTAGATCATCAGCACGGCGGCCGCCAGCAGCAGGGCCGCGCCGGCGGCGGTGCCGAGCGCGAGGTCGATCGTCTGGGCGGCGGAGAAACCTCCGATGAGAACGGGGATCGACAGCACCGCGAGGAACACCCCGAGGATGCGGGCAGTGGACCGGTCGCGGCTGGAGTGGTCCGTGGTCATGGCGTTCTCAGGAGCGGTCGTTCTAGGCCAGCAGGAGGTAGATCACGAGGTAGGGGACGATGAACAGCGCCGCCCAGATGCGCAGATCCCGCCACTTCGCGTGGTCGGGCGCTCCGCGGAGCACCCAGTCGGGGCGGAGCCGCCACACGGCGATCGCCGGCAGGATGAGCAGCAGGGCTACGGCTACGCGGGCGCTCCAGAGCGGCAGGGCGCCCATCGCGGCGTTGATCGGTCCGAGGACGAGCTCGAGGATCGTTCTCATCGCGTCGCGCCCTCGTCCTGGAGCCGGTCGACCCGGTTCCGCAGCGCGGCCTGGACCGCCTCGTCCTTCCGCACCTCGCCCCAGACCAGGCCGCGCAGGCGTTCCGGCGGCTCGGGCGGCGTCAGCCGACTGACGATCCAGGTCACGGCGAGAGTGAACACGAAGGACCACCAGGCGACGAAGAGAAACGGCTCTTCGGATGGGAACAGCCCGCCCATGGCCGGACTGTTGAGCAGCAGGCAGAGTCCCACGCCCGAGACCAGACCGGCAGCGCCGCCGTAGCGGTTCGCACCGCGCCAGAGGATGCCGAGTAGGAGCACGGCCAGCGTCGGCCCTTGGATCAGGGAGAAGACGGTCTGGATCGCGTTGTAGATGTTGCTGAAGCGTTGCTCGATTTCGGGCGCGATGAAGGCGGCGACGAGAAGCAGCACGGCGGACAGGATGCGTCCGAAGCGGAGTTCCGCGGCCGTGCCGAGCTCGGCGCGGCCCAGGCGGCGACGAAGCCGCCCCAGCAGGTCGCGGCTCCAGAGGGTCGCCGCGGAGTTCAGGTTCGAGTCGACGCTCGACATGAGCGCCGCCAGGAAGGCGGCGAACATCAGGCCGCGCAGGCCCGGCGGCAGCAACTGGGCGATCAGGCTCGGCACCGCCTCGTCGGCGTTCGCAAGGTCGGGGACGATCAGGATCGCGGCCAGTCCCGGCAGGGCGACGAGCAGGGGGATGAACAGCTTGAGGAAGCCGGCGAGCAGCACGCCCGCCTTCGCGTCCCACTCGCTGCGCGCTCCGAGCGCCCGCTGCACGATCGTCTGGTTACCGGTGTAGTAGGCGATGGAGAGCACGATGCCCAGGCCGAGGACGATCCCGGTCCAGGGGAAGGGAGTCGTCGTGTCGTGGGGCAGGTAGAGCGAGAAGTGGTCCGCGTACTGAGCGCCCTGGTTGAGCACGCCGTCGCGAAGCGCCGCCAGTCCGCCGACCTCGTAGAGAGCGCGCGCGACCAGGGCGGCGCCGCCCACGAACATGATGATGAGCTGGAGCACGTCGGTCATCACGACCGCGGCCAGTCCGCCGCTGATCGTGTAGATGCCGACGATTGCCGTCGTGATCCAGATCGAAAGCTGTGGATCCCAACCGAGCACCGTCCGCATGAGCAGAGCGGTGGCGTGGATCATGATCCCGAGGTTCAGCACCAGGATGACGCCCCAGGCCAGGGCGAGGAAGCTGCGTACGCCGCCGCCGTAGCGCCGGCCCAGGAACTCGGGCACGGTGTAGACGCCGCTGCGCCAGTAGAAGGGAACGATCAGGAACGCCGCGATCAGGAGCGCCGGCATCGAGCCGAGCCAGTCGAAGTTCGCCTGGGCGAGCCCGTAGCGGTAGGTGCCGCCGGCGACGGCGATGAAGTCCGTGGCGCCGATGTCGCTGACCACGATCGACATGCCGATCGCCCAGAAGGGCAGGGCGCGGCCCGCCAGCAGAAAGTCGCCGCTGGTCTTGACGTAGCGGCTGAAGGTCGTGCCGATGACCAGGATCCCGGCCAGATACACGAGGACGATCGCGGTGTCGAGCCCGGAGAGGCCCCAGGTCATGGCGCGTCGCCTTCCGTCGTCGCCGCGCCGATCGCGGTCGCGGTCCGGAGGTGCCTGAGACTCACCTCGATGTCGCGCTCGGGTGCTCCGCCGGCTTCCGCGGTCTCGTCCTGCTCGACGACGAACAGGCGGACGCCGGCTTCGAGCGCGGCCTCCACGCAGCCGGCGATGTCCACGTCGCCTTCGCCCAGCGGCCGGAACCAGCGCTCGGAGGTAGCCTGCCCGGCCGCCCGTTCCTCGGCCGGTCCGGGGAGCAGACCGTCCTTCAGGTGGAGGAGTTGCACCCGGTCGCCGAGTTCCCTGATCAGAGCCACGGGATCCGAGCCGGCGAAGGCGGCCCAGTAGGTGTCCAGCTCCAGACCCCAGCCGTCCTGGGAGCGGCAGGAGACGAGCGCGTGCAGGCCGTCGCGGCCCAGGCGTTCCGGTTGGCCGTCGTCGAACGGGAGCAACTCGAACTCGTGGTTGTGGTACGCGAAGCGGAAACCGCCGGCGCGGAAGCGGTAGCTCAGCAGGTCGAGGCGGCGGCCGAGTTCCATGTAGTGCGCGCGGCTGCCGTCTCCGCGCTGCTCGGCGTCGAGCCAGGGGCAGACGAGCACCTGGCAGTGGAGGGCGCGGTAGGTGTCCATCACCCCGGCCGGATCCGCCTCCAGTTCGGAGAGCGGCACGTGGGCCGCGAGGAGCCCGAGGCCTCGTTCCGACAGAAGCGCGCGGAGGTCCTCGGCCGTGCGTCCCCGGAGGCCGCCGAACCACTCGATCTCGTCGTAGCCGGCCTCCGCCGCCTGACCGAGGGCGGCTTCGAGGTTCTGCTCGGCCTGCCGGCGGAGAGTGTAGAGCTGGAGCGCCACCCGCGGGGCGCCGGCCGCGCCTTCCGTCAACGCGGCGGCTCCGGTGGGGCGTCGCCCGACGTCTCCTCGATCAGCTCGTGGTAGAGGCCGAAGTAGTACGGCAGAAGGAAGCTGGCGCCGTCGGCGAGGTAGCGGCCCTGGCCGCCGTGGTCGAGCCGCCAGGGGTCGTGATTCCAGTGGTTGACGAAGCGCTCGTCGATCGGCAGCACGCGCCCGTCCAGCAGGTGGCCGCGCGTGCCGCGGCGCGCCTCCTGGGTGTGCAGCAGGACGACGTCGAGGCGGTGACTGTTCGAGAGCGCCCAGTCGAAGCGGTCGAGCGGGTAGAGGACCAGGCTCTCTACCGCGTCGTCGAGCGCGTAGTCGCCGCGGCTATAGGTCTCGTCGTCGAAGGCGTCACGGTAGCTGCCGCCGTCGATGGCCGCGGCGTGGATGAAGTCGAACAGCGGATTCCGCTCCGGCTGCAGGACCTTCCAGTACTGGCGGAGCGAGTGGGCGGCGACGCTCCGTACCGCCTCATCCCGCTCGTACTTCAGGAGGTGGTAGAAGTTCATGAACGCCATCTCGTCGTCCGACTGGTTGCCGGTGCCGGGGCCGCTCTGGACTTTCGGGTTGCGCAGATTGGCCAGATAGGCGTGGTCGTCGAGGAGGCTCCGCGCGGCATCGGCGTAGCGTTGCGCGCGCCGGGCCCCGGCCTCGGACCCGCTGTCGCTCATGTGCTCGGCGATCCGCAGGTAGGTCAGGTAGGAGAGCGAGTTGAGACCCCGCTCCTCCCACCAGTCCTGGTCATGGTTGAGTTGCTCGGGGCCGAAGACCGCCCAGCGGGTGCGTTGCCCGTCATGGTCGATGAGAGCGCCGCCGCCGTCGATCAGGTGGTCGACGATCGCGAGCACCGTCTCGCGGACCTCGGCACGCTCGGCGTCGTTGTCCGCGACCAGGTCGTAGTACAGGCCGTAGAAGAAGAAGTGGCCGTCCAGCTCGTCGGAGCTCGTGTCGCTCTTCCAGTACCACTTGCCGTCGGCGCTGGTGGGCCAGCGGGGACCGATGACCTTCCACAGGCCGTCGCGTTCCTGGCGGAACCGGCGGTCGCTCTCGACCCGGCCGGCGTTGGGGTTCGGGCCGTCAGCCGGCAGGATGGTGCGGGCGACGAAGCCGGGCCTGGCCGGCGGCGTGCCGCCCTGGGTCACGAGCTGCAGGAAGCGCAGCGCCTCGAATGCCTGGCGTGCGTTTTGGCGGGCTTCCGGCTCGCCGGTGACGGCCCAGTGGAGGCACTCCGCGGCCCCGTACATCGAGGTCCAGAGGCCGTCGTTGTCGCTGTCGGACTGGCGGAACGCCGACGTGTCCCCGGGCCGCTCGAGAGCGACGCCCAGGACGTAGCCGTAGGGGGTGCGCCGGTGGAAGCGGTCGATCGCGTCGTGGAAGCGTTCCGCCTTCTGCCGCAAGGTCATCGGACGCAGGTGGATCACTCCGGGCCCGGCGGGGGTCTCGACCCCCACAGTGCCGTCCCGGTCGACCTGGACTTCCAGCACGTGGTCGTGAGGCAGCCAGCGCCGTCCCTGCCGGTACTGCCAGCGGGGCGGCTCGTCCGGGGAAGCGCCAGGGATCAGACGGACGAGGCCGCGGGTCGTGCCCGCCCAGATCGAGCCGTCTGGCGCCGCGGCGAGGCTAGTGAAGTCGTTCCACGGGAGACCGTCGGTCCGGTCGTAGAGCCGCCACTCACTTGTGACTTCGTCGAGAGCGCCCAGGCCCTGAGGCGAGGCGAACCACAGCCTGCCGTCGTAGTCGAACTCCACTGCCCGCACGTCGACGGGCGCCCAACTCCGGTCACCGTCGCGCGGGAACAGGCGTCGCCAGACCGTCTCGGAGCCGTCCCGCAGGTAGACGCCGGAGGACGTGGCGGCTGCTACGCGGATCGCGGCATCCGTGATGACCTCGCGGACTTCGCCGGGGGCGTCGAGGGTGGTGGCGGGGGACGGCGCGGACGTAGGCGAAGTGCTGGCGTCGATGGTGGGCGGCTCGTACTCCGCGACCTGCTGCAGAAACGGTTCGACGCGGATTGGCAGGTCGGTCTGGGCCGCCAGGGCGTGCGGCGACAGAAGGAAGGCAAGGAGCGACGCTGTGCGGAGGTTCACGTGGCGAAGCCTAGCGCCGCCGCGCCGGCAGTGAGTCGCCGCGCACCGGCGGGGCGGTCGGCTCGGCTCAGGCGCGCACGGTCCGCACACCGTACAGCGGGAAGTGTGTGTCGCGTGTGACAACGGTGAGTCCCTCGGCCTGAGCCTGGGCGATCAGGAACCGGTCGAACGGGTCCTTGTGATGCCGGGGCAGCCGTGCGGCCAGCTCCGCGTGATGGAAGGTCAGCGGCAGGTGGGTGAAGCCCTTTTCGTCGACCAGCACGGCCAGGTCGTCGGGTGCCTCCATCTTCCCTTTCAGCCGCTTGACCGTAATCTCCCATGCGGAAATGGCGCTGACGAAGATCTGGTTGCGGGGATCTTCGATTGCGGCGCGCGACGCTGTTCTCAGTCTGCCGGTTTCGGACAGGCACCACAGGAACGCATGCGTGTCGAGCAGCAGTCGTTCCACCGTCAGGTTTCGTCCGGGAAGATCTTCGAGTTCATGAGTTCCTCGAAGAGTTCCTCGTCCGGCTCATCGAAGTCCGGCGCCATCCAGATCTTCCCTTCCAGACCTCCCAGCTTGCGGGGTTCCAGCTTCTTCTCGCGGTAGGGCTCGAGCCGCAGATACGGCTCTCCCGCCTTGGCGATGACGATCTCCTCGCCTTCCCAGGCCAGCCTGCCGAGGCGCGAGAGTTGTGATTTCGCTTCGTGCATGTTCACCTTCATCCGTTTCTCCCCTCCAGAATCCGTCCTGGCTAAGTCTGGCTAAGTCTCGTTCCGCCGTCAAGCAGGAGGGGCGTTTCTCATGGCAGAGTCGTCGCCATGGCGGACACGCGACTCCGCGTACTGCGCGACGGCGAGATCGAGGTTCTGCTCGACCTGCTGGACGGCTGGCCCTTCCCCGACGGCCAGCGGGGGCGGAACTTCTTCCGACGCTACGTCGAGCTCGATCCTGCCTTCGAACCGCGTAACGTCTGGGTGGCCGAGCAAGGCGGCAAACTGGTTTCGTGCGTGCAGATCTTCCCGCGACGGGTGCGGATCGGCGGCAAAGTGCTTCCGATGGGTGGGATCGGCAGCGTGTTCACGCGCCCCGACTCGCGGCGACAGGGAGTAGCAGGCGCTCTGCTCGAGCGGACGATCGACGCGATGCGTGAGAGAGGGATGGTGCTCTCGTATCTCCTGGCTGAACGGCTGCGGTGGTACGGGCAGTACGGCTACCGGCCCTGGTCGCGCGGTTGGCGCACGCTGCACTGGTCGCAGGTTGACGGCTCGCTGCCTCGGGACGTCCGTCGCTACGACCCGGTGGCCGACGCGGGCGAACTGGAGCGTCTATGGAGCGTCTACGCAGGCGGCGCTGCTGGCGCACGACTGAACGGCATCGTCGACCGCGGCTCTGCGGAGGACTGGCAGAGCAGCTTCCGGCTTGCAGGCACGCCGGAGGAGGACATCTGGGTCGCGGACGGCGGATCTCGTAGAGCGGCCTACTTGCGCGTCGCCGACTTCAGCGGCCGGCTACGCGTCCTGGAGTGGGGCCGCGAGCGGGATGCAGCGCCGGCCTTGTGCGGGCTACTGGCCGCTGCCATGACAGGGCGGAGCGTCGAATCGATCCGGATGCCCCTGATTCGGGACGAAACCCTGGAAGGCTTGCTGGGCGCCGCCGGCACTCGGATCGACGCCCGGCCGGCATGGGATGAGTTGCCGCCGGAGGCGACACCTCCCGCCACCTGGATGGTTCGTAGCCTGGACGACGAGGCGTTCGCGAGGCGGTTGAGTACGGCGAACGAGGGTGATCTTCTCGCCCGTTTCCTGCCCCCCGAGCGTTTCGCCCTCTGGGAGGCGGATCGGTTCTAGGCGCGCTCCACGGAGTAGACCAGGTCGACAGTGCCCGTCTCCTTGTAGATGTCCTGTGCCTGGAGTTCGAGCTTGATCCGCGGTGCCGGTTCGGCGATCAGCGGAACGCCTCCGCCGAGAATCGTTGGAATCACCGCGACCTCCACCGTGTCGACGAGACCCGCCTCGGCAAGGCTGCGGAACAGCGATCCGCCGCCGAACAGCCAGATGTCCTTCTTGCCGTCCTCCTCGCGCAGGGATTGGACGACCTCCTTCCAGTCGTCGCCGACGATCGTGAGGTTCTTGTAGTCGGCCTGCCGGAGCGTGCGCGAGAACACGTAGGTCCGCGCCCCGGGCATCGAACCCCGGTCCTGCCCGCCGGTGCTCTCGAAGGTCTTCCGGCCGACCAGGTAGGTGTCGAACTCGCCGTACAGCTCGGCGAAGTCGTAGTCCGGGTCGATGACGATCCAGTCCGCTTCGCCGTTGGGCCCGGCGATGTAGCCGTCCAGGCTCATGGCTACGCAGTAGCGAACTCTTCTCATTGCTGTTGGTCTCCGCGGAGTGTCTTCGCGTCAGCAGTGCGGCGTGCAGAACACCGCAGAGCCTAGTCCGTCGCCGCCCGCGGCTAGACTCCGAGCCGTGCAAGTCCTCGACCCCTCCTGGGAGGGCTCACCGCCACAACTCTCGCCGGCGCCCCGGTTGGAAGCGTTGGTTGGCGTCGATGTTGCCTTGCTCTCGAACGGAAAAGCCGGTGTGGCTCCACTGTTCGACCACCTGGAGTCGCTGCTGCGCGAACGCTGGAAGGTGGCCGCGGTCGAGCGCGCGACGAAGGGGAACTACAGCGCTCCGGCCGAGCGGGAACTCGTGCGCCGTCTGGCGAGGCGCCGCCTGGTCATCACCGGCGTCGGCGACTGAGGGAGCTGCTCGTCGTGCAGTCTGCACGACGCCGTCACGTTCGAGCGCGAAGGTGTGCCCGCGGTCGGCGTGATGACGTCGGCGTTCGTCGATGGCGCCGAGTTGATGGCGCACGCCTGCGGGGCCCCGGACTACGGGTTCGCGGTGATCGAGCATCCGATCAGCAGCGCGACCGACATCGAACTCCTGGAACGGGCGGGAGAGATCGTGAGGCAGGCGGAGGAGCTGGTGCTAGCCGGGGGGCCGCTGGGCACGCCGTGACGGGTTCGCGACAACGAGCCGGTGTTGTAGCCGCAGCGCTTGCCGCAATGCTCACGGTACCGGCGACAGCCGAGAATGGCGTCGTGCTGGCGGAGTTCATCTTTGACGACGCGCCGCATCCCGAGTGCCACGCCTCGACGATCGCCGAGACCGCTTCGGGCGCTCTGGTCTCTGCCTGGTTCGGCGGGACCGCCGAGCGGAACGCGGATGTAGGCATCTGGTTCAGCCGGCAGGGCGTCGACGGCTGGACGCTTCCCGTCGAGGTGGCCAACGGCGTCCAAACGGACGGCGGTCGCTACCCGACCTGGAACCCCGTTCTCTACCAGTCGCACCGCGACGGCGCGCCCCTTCTCCTCTTCTTCAAGGTGGGGCCGAGCCCGCCGGAGTGGTGGGGGATGGTCATGGAGTCGGTGGACGACGGTCGCACCTGGAGCGAGCCCCGGCGGCTTCCGGACGGAATTCTGGGTCCCATCAAGAACAAGCCGATCACCCTGCCCGACGGCAGTCTGCTCGCCGGCTCGAGCATCGAGGACGCGCCCGAGCCTCCGGCCTGGCGGGCGTACTTCGAGCGTTCTCCCGATCTGGGACGAACCTGGACGCGCAGCGAGCGGCTGGCCGGCAGGACCGCGGGCGGCGACGACTTCTGGATCATCCAGCCGACGATCCTGGCGCTTGGCGACGGCGAACTCCTGGCGCTGTTCCGGTCCAAGCAGAGCCGCATCGCGGCGTCCCGCTCAGCGGACGAAGGCCGTTCCTGGGGACCGATCTACGCCACTGGCCTGCTCAACCCCGACGCCGGGGTCGATGGTCTCACGCTGGCCGACGGTCGGCACCTCCTCGTCTACAACCACAAGGTGCGGATCAACGGCGCGTGGGCCGGTTCCCGGTCACGCCTGAACGTGGCGCTCTCGGACGACGGAGACACCTGGGACGCGGCGCTGATGCTGGAAGACCAGGACGGCGAGTACTCTTATCCGGCGGTCATCCAGGCTCGTGACGGCCAGGTCCACGTGACGTACACGCACCGGCGCACCCGAATCCGGCACCTGACGCTCGACCCGACGCTGCTGCCGCGGTATCCGATGCCCGGTGGAGAGTGGCCGGGGGAAGCGCCGGTCCTGCCTCCCGAGTGACCGCGGGCGCCGATCTCGTCGTTTTCGTCGCCTACCTGGTCGGCGTCGTCGTGCTGGGCATCTCGCTCGCCAGACGAAGCGGGACGGCCAGGGGGTTCATGGTCGCCGGTGGAGCACTGCCGGGGTGGGCGGTCGGCATGTCGATGTTCGGCACGTTCCTTTCCAGCAACACGTTCATCGGGGTCCCCGGGCAGGCGTACGGCGGCAACTGGAACGCGTTCGTGTTTTCGCTGTCCCTGCCGGTGGCGGCGTTCCTCGCCGCGCGCTGGTGGATTCCGTTCTATCGCCGCGGCGACGCGGTGTCGGCCTACCACCATCTGGAGGAGCGGTTCGGCCGCTGGGCCCGGACCTACGCCGTTGCCTGTTACCTGCTGACCCAGTTCGCACGGGTCGGGTCGATCCTGTTCGGCGTCGCCCTGGCGATGAACGCCCTGACCGGCTGGCCGGTGGCCTGGATCATCCTGGGCACCGGCGTCGTCGTCACGGTCTACACCTTGGTCGGCGGCATCGAGGCAGTCATCTGGACCGACGTGATCCAGAGTGTCGTGCTGACGGTCGGCGCCCTGATCGTCGTCGGGCTCCTGATCGGGGACGCGCAAGGCGGGTTCGGCGGATTGCTCGAAACGGCGCAGGCGGGGGAGAAGTTCTCTCTCGGCAGCTTTGCGTTCGAGTTCACGACTTCGACCTTCTGGGTCGTCCTCGTCTACGGCCTGTTCATCAACTTTACGAACTTCGGCATCGACCAGAGCTACGTCCAGCGCTATCACGCGGCGGTGAGCGACCGCGCCGCGTCTCGCTCGGTGTGGCTGGCGGCAGGCCTCTACCTGCCGGTTTCTGCCGTCTTCTTCTTCATCGGCACCGGCTTGTTCGTCGTTCTCCAGGGTCAGCCCGAGGCGACCGGTCTCGCCGCCGATCAGGCCTTCCCGCACTACATCTCGACCCGGTTGCCGTCGGGCGCGGCGGGACTGCTGATCGCGGCGCTGTTCGCGGCCGCGATGAGCAGCATCGACACCTCGTTCAACAGCTCGGCCACGGTGTTCCTGTCTGACATCTACCGGACCTACATTCAACCCGAGCGGGGCGCCGATGGCGGCGAGGCCGAGGACCTGCGCGTGCTGCACCGGGCCACGGTCGTCATCGGCGTTCTGGGCACGGGCGCGGCGCTGTTGATGATTGGGGCGGGCAGTCTGCTGGACGTCTGGTGGACGGTTTCCGGCATCTTCGCGGGCGGACTGCTCGGACTCTTCGCGCTCGACCGGCTGGCGCCCCGGGCCGGTCGCGGCGCCGCCCAGGCCGGAGTGGCCGTCGGTGTGCTGGTGATCGTTTGGATGACCGTGTCGCCGCAGCTTGAGGGCGGTCTCGCGATGCTGCGAATCCCGCTGCACAGCTACATGATCACCGTCATCGGCACGCTCACCATCTTCGGCGTCGGTTTGCTGCTGGCGAGCCGGTCGCGGAGCCGCGGCCCTGCGATAGGGTGAGGTCTGTTTACACCGTTCCTCGATGTCCGCTCCAGATTCCCCGCCGATTCCGCGCTCCAGCCATCCGCGCCGTCCGGCGGTCCTCCTGGCCGCTTCGCTTCTTCTGCTGTCGTTCGGCGGTTGCGACAACCGCGGGGATCTCCTGGGCGTGGAACTCGTCGTCTTCACCCTCGGGGAGTGGGCAGGCACGGGGCCACAGGGAGAGGAGTTCCGTTTCATCCTGGAACGCGACGATGACGATGTGAGGCTCGCCGCCTTCCTCGTCAACCTGCCGGGGCTCGCGGACGCCGCCGTTGGCGAGTCCGATGCCTGCGCGACTCTGGTCAACGCGTTCACCAGCTTCGGGAACTCGAACGCCAACATCCGGATCCGCGAGGCCGGCTTCCGTTTCCGCACGCCGAACGACGTCCGGGTCGATCAGGACGGTCTGATCGAGGCGGTGATCACCGGCTCGTTCGACTCTTCGGAGAGCGCGATGGTGGACGCGGAGATCGAGATCGACGCGACCCGCTTCCTGCCCTGCCGCATCGAGACGATGGTCAGTTGGCAGGTGGAGCCGGTCGGTTCCTGAGCCGCGGGCGAGGCAGGCGCGAGGCGGAGGATGTATCCCGGCAGGTACGCGCGTGAAACCCCGGACAAGCCGGCGGTCATCATGGCCGGAACCGGCGAGACGGTCACCTACGTGGAACTCGACGCGCGGTCGAACCGGCTGGCGCAGCTCTGGTACGCCCAAGGCCTGCGGCCGGGCGACCATGTCGCGATCTTCATGGAGAACCACCCGCGATACTTCGACGTCTACTGGGCGGCGATCCGGTCGGGCCTCTACCTGACCACGGTGAACCGTTACCTGACCGGCGAGGAGGCGGCGTACATTGTCAAGGACTGCGGCGCGCAGAGCATCGTCGGTTCGGCGAAGCTGGCCGAAGCATGTAGCGAGCTGACGGACCTGATCCCGACCTGTCCCGGCCGGCTGATCGTCGACGACGACGGATTGGGAGCACCGCCGGGCTGGGACGAATATGGCGAGGCCACGGCCGCGTTCCCGGCCAAGCCGCTCGCCGATCAGCCGCGCGGCAGCACGATGCTCTACAGCTCCGGCACGACCGGGCGGCCCAAGGGCATTCTGCGGCCGCTCACCGGCCTGTCGGTGGAGGAAATGCCGGACCAGCGGTTCGAGGTGCTGACGAGCATCTACGGCATCGACGTCGACTCGATCTACCTGTCGCCTGCGCCGCTCTACCACGCGGCGCCGATCGGCTTCACCGCCGGTACGCAGACACTCGGTGGCACGGTGGTCGTCATGGAGCGGTTCGACCCGGAACTCTCGCTCAAGGCGATCGAGGACCATGGAATCACTGTCAGCCAGTGGGTGCCGACGATGTTCAACCGCATGCTCAAGCTCCCCGAGGAGGCGCGAACCCGCTACGACCTGTCGAGCCACAAGCGGGCGATCCACGCTGCGGCTCCCTGTCCGGTCGACGTCAAACGCCGGATGATCGAGTGGTGGGGCCCGATCATCCTGGAGTACTACGCCGGCTCCGAGGGCAACGGCATGTGCGCGGTCGAAACGCAGGAGTGGCTGAGGAAACCGGGCACGGTGGGCCAGTGCCTGACCGCGACCGTCCACATCTGTGACGACGAGGGCGAGGAGTTGCCGGCGGGCGAACCGGGGACGATTTTCTTTGAACCGCCCGAGGACGCCGACCTGTTCGAGTACCACGGCGACAGGGAGAAGACGCTCGGCTCGCGGCACCCGCGCCACGCTCGCTGGAGCACGCTCGGCGATGTCGGCTATCTGGACGAGGACGGCTACGTCTTCCTCACCGACCGCAAGGCGTTCATGATCATCTCGGGCGGTGTCAACATCTATCCGCAGGAGATCGAGGACGCTCTCATCCTCCACCCGAAGGTGGCCGACGTGGCGGTGATCGGCGTGCCGAACGAGGACCTGGGCGAAGAGGTGAAGGCGGTCGTCCAGTTGATGCCCGGTTTCGAGGAGAGCCCGGACGTTGCCGCAGAACTCCTCGCCTACGCGCGGGAGCGGGTCGCGCACTACAAGGCGCCGAAGTCGATCGACTTCGAGGAGCAGCTCCCGCGGCTTCCCACCGGGAAGCTCTACAAGCGCCTGCTGCGCGACCGCTACTGGACGGGCCGTACGTCGCGGATCGTCTAGGGACTGCGACTGGCTTGCTGACCAGGATCGCGGACGAACTCGCGTCGAGGGTCGACGATCTCGGCTTCGGCCCGCCGGTCGCCCACGTCTACAACCCGCTGGTCTACGCCTGCGCGGCGCACCACGCGTACCTGAGACTGGCCGGCGCCGGGCCGCGCAGGGTGGTCCTGCTCGGAATGAACCCGGGTCCCTGGGGCATGACGCAGACCGGCGTTCCGTTCGGCGAGGTCGCCTGCGTGCGGGAGTGGCTCGGCATCGACGTTCCGGTGGAGCCGCCGGCTGTTCAGCACCCGAAACGGCCGATCCTCGGCTTCGACTGCCCTCGGAGCGAGGTCAGCGGCCGGCGGGTCTGGGGTTGGGCGAAGCAGCGTTTCGAGAACCCGGAGGCGTTCTTCAAGCGGTTCCTGATCTGGAACTACTGCCCGCTGGCGTTCCTCCTGGAGAGCGGCGCTAACCTGACCCCGGACCGGCTGCCGGCACGCGAGAAGGCGCCGCTGTTTCAGGCGTGTGACCGGGCGCTCCGGCAGGCCGTCGAAGCGCTGGAACCGCGCCTGGTGGTCGGCATCGGCGCGTTCGCGGAAGGGCGGGCGCGGCGCGCGCTCGAGGGCCTCAACGTGCCGGTCGGCCGGATGCTCCATCCGAGCCCGGCCAGTCCGGCCGCGAACCGCGGCTGGCGGGAGCAGGCGGAGCGTGAGCTGTGCGCCCTGGGCGTGAGGTTCCAGAGCTAGCGCTGGCCGGCGTGGCGGAGCTCGACCTCCGAGTCGTCGATGGCCAGGACGACCGCGTCGTGGATCGCGGGCCGGAGCCGGCGGATCGCGATGTTCTCCCGGGTCGGATGGACCCGGTTGGTCAGCAGGACGACGATCAGTTCGAGGTCCGGGTCGATCCAGAGCGAGGTGCCCGTGAAGCCAGTGTGGCCGTAGGAGCGGGCCGAGAAGTAGCGGCCGGCGGAGCTGGGGTCGGACGGCGTGTCCCAGCCCAGCGCCCGGCTACTGCCGGGTACGAGTTCGGCCCGGCGCGTGAAGAGGGCGATCGTGTCGCGGCCGGCGATCCGACGGCCGCGGTAGGCGCCGCCGTTCAGCATCGCCTGGGCGAACTCGGCAACGTCGCGCGCGGTGCCGAACAGACCGGCGTGGGGCGCGATGCCGCCGAGAGCGTGGGTGTTCTCGTCGTGGACTTCGCCATGCGGCAGATGGCCGCGCCAGGGGTCGAACTCCGTCGGAGCGATCCGTTTGCGCAGGGAATCCACGGGCAGGTAGCCGGTGTCGGCGAGCCCGAGCGGATCAAGGACCTCGTCCTCGACCAGTTCGGCGAGGCCATGGCCCGATTCACGCTCCAGAATCTCTCCGAGCAGGAGCACGCCGAGGTCCGAGTAGATCGACCGTTCGCGGGGCCCGACCTCCAGGTCGGTGGCGGCGATGTGTTCCAGGTAGCGGGCGCGGGCCTCGTCGCGGTCGAGGCCTTCGCCGAGCTCCCGGAACAGCTCGGTGCAGCAGGGCAGGCCGCTCGAATGGGCGAGGAGATCCCGCAGCGTTGCGCCGCCTACCGGCGATCCCTTGAGCTCCGGCAGGTAGGAGGCGGCCGTGCCGTCCAGGTCGAGTGCGCCGGACTCGACCCGGCGCATCATCAGGGTGGTCGTCGCGATGACCTTGGTCAGCGAGGCCAGGTCGTAGATCGTTGATGGGCTGACGGCGGGGGCGTCGTCATCGTAGGTCAGGCGGCCGGCCGCCCGTTCGAGGGCGACCGCGCGGCGGCGCGCGACCAGCAGGACGCCGCCCGGAGTGACCCCCTCCGCCACGGCCCTCTCCAGCAGAGCGGCCGCCTGCTCGAGCCGCTCCGGGTCGAAGCCGGCCGACGCAGGCGCGGCAACCTGGAGTGTGGCGGCGGTCGTAGCCGGCTCGGCCGATCCGGGTGAAGACACGTTTGCCGCGGGTCTTGTCGATTGACAGGCTAGGGAGGCGGCGAAGAGCAGAAGAGTCGCTGGTAACCGAACCGCCGGCGCATTGGTGGGCCCTCGCACGGCGTCCATGGCGGGCGAAGAAGGCAACGCCACGAGAATACCGGTTGCTATCCTGACTCGCACCGCCTGGAATCGGGTGGGACATGAGGAGGTAGACCATGAAGAGAACGCTGGCAATGGTGGCTGTGCTGGTGGCCGTGGGTTGCGGCTACGGCGACGGCGAGGAAGCCGAAACGATGGTGGAGGAGGCAACGGAAGAGATGGAGAGCGACGGCACGGTGCTGCGCAACGACCCGGCAATCGACGACCTGGTACCGGCCGACGCGGTGGTCGAGAAGGTCGCGGACGGCTTCACGTTCACCGAGGGTCCGGTGTGGGTTCCCGGCGACCCCGACCGCCTCTACTTCAGCGACATTCCGGAGAACAAGGTGTACCGCTGGTCCGAAGGTGAAGGCGCGGTCGTGTTCCTCGATCCGGTCCTGCCGGCCGATGCCGGCACTGGCGGTACCGGCGGATCGAACGGTCTGGCGCTCCACCCGGACGGCCGGCTCGTCCTGTGCGAGCACGGCAACCGCGTGGTGTCCGCGATGGCGCTGGACGGCGAGCGGGTGACCCTGGCGGGCAGCCATGACGGCAAGCGGCTGAACAGCCCGAACGACATCGTTTACCACTCGAGCGGGGCGGCGTTCTTCACCGATCCGCCCTATGGCCTTCCGAACCAGTCCGAGAACAAGGAGCAGGACCACAACGGGATCTACCGCCTGGACCCGGATGGCACCGTGACCCTGCTCGAGACCGGCCAGACCCGTCCGAACGGCCTCGGCCTGTCCCCGGACGAGAAGACGCTCTACGTGGCGAACTCGGACGCGCCGCCCAACCGCTACTGGAAGAAGTACGCGGTGAACGAAGACCTCACCCTCGGCGAAGGCGAGATGTTCTTCGACGCCAGCGGCATCGAGGCGCCCGGCGCGCCGGACGGTCTCGCCGTCGACGTGGACGGCAACGTCTTCGCGACCGGGCCTGGCGGCGTGATGGTCATCGCACCCGACGGCCGTCACCTGGGCACGATCGCGCCGGCCGAGCTGCCCGCGAACACCGCCTTCGGCGGCGACGGCAGCACGCTCTACATGACGGCGCGCTCCGGGCTCTACCGCGTCGCCACGAGCACCCGGGGTCTCGTGTACCGGGGCGAGTGATTCACTCCTAGGCCGGCATGGGCCTCGGCGGCAGCTTCGGCCTTGCCGACTGGCTGATTCTGCTGGCGCTGTTCGCCGCCATCACGGTGATGGCGCGCTCGCTGTCGCGACGGCAGAGGACCGAGCGCGACTACTTCGGCGGCGCCCGGAATCTCCCCTGGTACGCGGTGGCGGCCTCCCTGGTCGCGACCGAGATCAGCGCGGTCACCTACATCAGCCTGCCCTCGATCGTCCATCGGCCTGGGGGCGACCTGACGTATCTGCAGATCGGGTTGTTCGGCTACCTCGCCGCGCGGCTGCTGGTGGCGTGGCTGCTCGTTCCCGCCTACTACCGCTACGACGTGATGAGCCCCTACGACCTGATCGAGCGACGCCTGGGTACCGCCGGAGCCTCCGTGCGACGGACGGCGACCGGCATGTTCTGGCTCGGAGGCGTCCTGGCCCAGTCCGCCCGGGTCTATCTCTCCGCGGTCGTGCTGGGCGTCCTGCTCCACCGGGAACTGGGATGGCTGGAACGGACGACAGGCGTGCCGCCCCACGTTGCGGCGGTGGCGGCGGTGGTCGTCATCGCCGTGGTCTGGACCTGGCTCGGCGGTATCGCCGCGGTGGTCTGGACCGACGTCGTGCTCTTCCTGCTGTTCGTGGCCGGCGTCGCGGTCAGCCTGGGCGTCGTGGCGTGGGAACTCGAGGCCGGCATGGCGCCGGCGCTTGCCGAAGCGTGGAACGAGGGCAAGTTCACGTTGTTCAACCTGTCGGCGTCGCTTACCGCGCCCTACACGCTGTGGGCCGCGCTGATCGGCGCCACGATCGGCGGCGTCGCTGCCTTCGGCACGGACCAGTTGATGGCGCAACGCCTCTTCTGCTGCCGCAGCGCGCGGGATGCTCAACTGGCGGTCGTGGCCAGCGGCGCCTCCGTGCTCGTTTCCCTCTCGTTCGCTTTCGTCGGGATCGGTTTGTGGGCCTACTACGAGCAGGCGCCGCTTGCAGGGGTTGCGGCCGATATCGTGGCCGAGCAGCCCGACCGGATCTTCGCCGTCTTCGCGGTCGAGGCGGTGGCCGTTGGCCTGAAGGCGCTCGTCGTCGCCGGGGCGCTGGCGGCGGCGGTCTCCAGCCTCGATTCGATCCTGGCTGCGCTCGCGCAGACGACGTCGGCGCTCCTGCGCTCCCGCACGCGCCCGGGCAACGGTGTGCGCCTGCCGCGGCTGCTCGTACTCGGCTGGGGGTTCGTACTCGCTCTGACCTCGCTCGCGATGGACACGGTAGCGGCGCGCTATGACGCGCTGCTCGACCTCGCCCTGGCGATGGCCGGATACACCGGGGGTGCGCTGCTGGCGGCCGTGGCTCTGGCCCTGGCGCCGTTTGGCCGCGACGGGCGGGGTTTCCTCTGGTCGGGGCCGCTTTCGGCGCTCGCCGTCTTCGCCGCGGTCTGGCATCAGTCGGCGGCGGGCTGGATCTGTTTGCTTGGCGTCGTGGTGCTGGTTGTCGCCTGGCTGCGCATGGACGGCCGCGGCCGCGTGGGCGCCAGCCTCTTCCTGGCCTTGGGCGCCGGCGGTGTGCTGGCCCTTTGGCGCTGGGCGGAGGGGCCCGGCGGCGAGGTTCTGGCCTGGCCGTGGTACGTGCCGCTGGGAGCTCTGGTGGCGTGGGTGTGGGGGCTGGGCTTGAGTGCTAGCGTCGAACGGTGGCCGACCCGGACGGAGCGACTCGCCGCGACGTGATGGCGGTCGTGGGCGCTCTCGGCGCCATGGCCGTGGCGGGCTCGGCCTGCGCCCCTGCGGGCCGCGATCGGGACGGGCAGCCGGGAGCCGCGCCGATGCCGGAGGTGGGCAACTTCGAACTCGAAGAGGTGACCATCGCCGAATTGGGGCGGCAGATGGCCGAGGGGGAGCGGACGAGCCGAGAGATCACCGAGCTCTACCTCCACCGCATCGAGGCCCTCGACCGCCAGGGTCCGACCCTGAGCTCCATCATCGAGACGAACCCTGACGCCCTCGAGATCGCGGTAGAGCTCGACCATGAGCGGGCCGCCGGGAACGTGCGCGGCCCGCTGCATGGCGTTCCGGTCCTGCTCAAGGACAACGTCGCCACCGCCGACCGCACGACGACCACCGCCGGTTCCCTCGCGCTGGAGGGGTCGATCCCGCCCCGGGATGCGTTCGTGGCGGTCCGGCTTCGTCAGGCCGGGGCGGTGCTCCTCGGCAAGGCGAACCTGAGCGAGTGGGCCAACTTCCGCTCCAACCGGTCCAGTTCAGGCTGGAGCGCCCGCGGAGGGCAGTGCCGCAATCCCTACGTTCTCAACCGCAATCCGTGCGGTTCGAGCTCCGGTTCGGGCGCCGCCACGTCCGCGAACCTCTGCGCCGCGGCGGTGGGCACGGAGACCGACGGTTCGATCATCTGTCCATCGTCGGCGAACGGCCTGGTCGGGATCAAGCCGACCGTGGGTCTCGTAAGTCGAAGCGGCATCGTGCCGATCTCCGCGGTCCAGGACACCGCCGGTCCGATGGCGCGAAAGGTCGCCGACGCCGCGGCGTTGCTCAGCGGCATGACGGGGCGCGATCCGCTAGACGAGGCGACGGCCGGTTCGCCGGTTCCGACGGATCTGGGTCGCCACCTTGAAGAGGCCGGCGCGGTCGATCTGAGCGGCGTCCGCATCGGCGTCGGTCGCCAGTTCTTCGATCGCGACAGCCGGGTCGACGCGGTGATGGTGGAGGCGATCGAGACCCTCCGGAGCCTGGGCGCCGAGATCGTCGACCCGGTCGAGATCGCCCATCGCCAGGAAGTGGGACGGCACGAGTACGAAGCGATGCTCTACGAGTTCAAGGCCGGTCTGAACGAGTACCTTGCGGGACTGGGGAACGACGCTCCGGTGAAGACGCTGGCCGACGTGATCGCCTTCAACGAGGCCAACGCGGAGCGCGAGATGCCCTTCTTCGGCCAGGAGATCCTGATCGAGGCGGAAGCGAAGGGGCCGCTGACGGAGGCTGCCTACCGGACGGCGCGCGACACGGCGAGCCGCCTGTCCCGCGCGGAGGGCCTCGATGCCGCGCTCGCCTCGCATCGTCTCGACGCCATCCTGGGCCCGAGCGGCGGCCCGGCCTGGGTAACGGACCTGGTCCACGGCGACACCTTCTCGGTCGGCAGCTCAGGCGCGGCGGCGGTCGCCGGCTACCCGAACGTCACGGTCCCGGCCGGCCACGTCCACGGCTTGCCGGTCGGCGTCTCGTTCTTCGGCGCCGCCTGGAGCGAGCCGACACTGATCCGCCTCGCCTGGGCCTTCGAGCGGGCGGCACCGCACCGCCGGCCGCCGCGGTTCCGCACCGGCGTCGACGAAGCCTGATGCGCTGCCGGCGCTAGGCCCTCATCGCGCGGAAGCACTTCCGCAGCTCGTCGACGAAGACGTCCGGCACCTCGAAGGCGGCGAAGTGCCCTCCCTTGTCGAGCCGGTTCCAGTAGACGAGCTGCCGGTACCGTCGTTCCGCCCAGCGCCGGGAGGAGCGGAAGATCTCCTTGGGGAAGATGCTGCAGCCGACAGGGATCTCGACCGGATCGCCTCCACCCCTGCCGAAGCTCTCCCAGTAGAGCCGCCCGGAGGACGCGCCGGAGGCCGGCAGCCAGTACATCATCACGTTGTCGAGCAACTGGTCGCGCGTCAGCACGTTCTCCGGGTGGCCGTCGCAGTCCATCCAGGACCAGAACTTCTCGACGATCCAGGCGGCCTGCCCGGCCGGTGAATCGACCAGGCCGTAGCCAAGGGTCTGCGGCCGGGTCGACTGCTGCTTGGAGTAGCCGGAGTCCCAGTCCTGGTAGTGCTGGAGCCCGGCGAGAGCGTCCTTCTCGATGTCCGTCAGGTCGTCCATCGTGCTCCGGTCCACGCCAGAGGTCGGCATGTTCAAGTGGATGCCGTGGCAGTGCTCGTGGTCCTGGATCGCGATGGCCGTGCTCACCGCCGCGCCCCAGTCGCCTCCCTGGGCGAAGTACCACTCGTAGCCGAGTCGCGACATGAGCTCGGCCCAGGCGTCGGCGATCTTCTCTACGCTCCAGCCGGCTCTAGTCGGTTTGTCCGAGAATCCGAACCCCGGCAGGGCGGGAACGACCAGGTGAAAGGCATCCTCCTCGGAGCCGCCGTGAGCGGTCGGATCGAGCAGCGGCTCGAGCACTTCGAGGAACTCGACGATCGAGCCCGGCCAGCCGTGGGTCATCACCAGCGGCGCCGCGCCCCGGTGCTTCGAGCGCAGGTGGAGGAAGTGGATACCCAGCCCGTCGATCTCGGTCCTGAACTGGTCGAGGTCGTTCAGGCGGCCTTCCAGGCGGCGCCAGTCGTAGGAGGATGCCCAGTACTCGCACACCTCCTTCGTGTAGGCGAGCGGGATTCCCTGGGTCCAGTCGTCGACCGTCTCGCGCTCGGGCCAGCGGGTGTTACCGAGCCTCCGGCGAAGGTCGGTCAGTTTCTCTTCGTCGATCTCGATGCGGTAGGGCGTGATGTCGGTCATGCGCGGACGCTAGCACTCTAGAAGCCCACGCGGGCTCCGACCGAGACGGTCTCGATGTCGCCGCCGATCGACTCGAAGCGACCGACGAGACTGAGACGGCCAAGGAGCTGGAACTCCGCGCCGACGCCGTACACCAGGTCTTCCTCGTCCAGGTCGTCGAGGGTGACGTCGAAGTCGTCCAGGGCGTCCTCCAGGTCGGCGCCCCACGACACGAGGCCGACCTTCGCGAAGATGGAGACGCGGCCGGTAATCGCGTACCGGGGCACGATGGCCACCGACAGGACGTTGATCTTGCCGCGGATCGGAATGTCGGAGCACACCACGCCCTCGGCACAGGGTCGGATCACGCCGTCGACTTCCGACAGGTCGTGATAGCCGGCCTCTACGGCGAAGTAGTCGCTGAACCTGAAGCCGATCTCGTAGACCTGGGAGTTGCCGTCGCCGTCCAGAACCTGGTCGAAGGCGTCGTCGACGTTCACGTCGACGTCCGACCGGCCGAGGTGGAAGCCGACGTAGAGCTCGCGTTCGGCGGTCGCCGGGGCCGCGGTCAGCAACGTCACGAGCGCGATTGCGCCGGTCGCCGCCGCGGGCAGGAAACGGGGCATCGAAGAACGGCGTTCCATCATCGTGACCTCCCGGGAAGACGGCACAGTGAATCGTGCTCCGAAAGCATACAGGAATAGCTATAGGTCTGTTCAGGAGAGCCGGGGCGCCTTCCACCCCGTCAAATGCAGTAGCGTCGGCGGCCGATGAGCGATCCTGTTTGCGTGATCTCCGGCGTCGGTCCCGGCACCGGGGCGGCGCTCGCCCGGCGGTTCGCCTCCGGCGGTTACCGGGTGGCGATGCTGGCCCGCAACGAAGACCGACTGCGCGCCCTGGAGTCCGAGATCGAGGGTTCGCGCGCTTACGTCTGCGACGTCTCGGACCCCGAAGCCGTGCGCACGACCGTCGCTCGGGTCCGGGGCAACCTCGGCGTGCCCACGGCCCTGGTCCACAACGCTGTCGGCGGGGCTTTCGGCGACTTCCTGGAGGTCGAGCCCGAGCAGTTGCGCGCGAACTTCGAGGTCAACGTGATGGGGCTCCTGTACCTGGCTCGGGCGCTGGCGCCGGCGATGATCGAGGCCGGGCGTGGGGCCATCATGGTCACCGGCAACACGGCCGCGCGCCGCGGCGTACCGCGCTTCGCCGGCTTCGCGCCGACCAAGGCGGGGCAGCGCATTCTGGCGGAGTCGATGGCGCGGAGCCTGGGGCCCCAGGGCGTTCACGTCGCGTACTTCGTGATCGACGCGGTGATCGACCTCGAGTGGACGCGGCGGCGGATGCCCGATCAGCCGGACGACTTCTTCATCAAGCCGGAAGCGATCGCCGAGAACGTCTGGTACGTGGCCCACCAGGATCCGTCGGCGTGGAGTTTCGAGGTCGAACTCAGGCCCTACGGCGAGCACTGGTAGCGGCCCGTTCGGTCGGATCGGCATGGTAACTTGGACCGGCACATGACACGTTCCCTCCTGGTTCTCCTGAGCGCAATCCCGATCGCTTTGGGCGCCGTGGCATGCGGCGGCGAGAGCACGGCGCCGGCGCCGGTCGAGGCTCCTGAAGCCGACGTCGCGGTGTCCGCGGACGCCGAGGACGACGGCTGGGGACTGCGGAACGACCCTGTGGCGCAGCGGGTAGAGCCGTTCCAGATCTTCGACAACCTCTACTACGTCGGCATCGAATGGGTGTCGTCCTACCTCCTGGTGACGACGGACGGCCTGATCCTCATCGGCTCGCTGTACGGCGATTTCATCGACAATGTGATCGACGGTATCCGCGCCGTGGGATTCGATCCTTCGGATCTGAAGTACGTCCTGGTGACCCACGGCCACTTCGACCATGTTGGCGGGGCGGCGAGGTTCCAGGAGACCTACGGCGCACGGGTCGGCATGACCGAGGCCGACTGGGAGCTGGCTGAACAGCCGCCGAGCGACCCTCGCTACGAGATCGACGTTCCGGTGCACGACATGGTGATCGCGGATGGCGACACCCTGCAGTTGGGCGACACGGAGATCCGCTTCTACGTTACCCCCGGCCATACCGAGGGCGTGCTCTCGATGGACTTCCCGGTGCGGGACGGCGGGGAGGAGCACCGGGCGTTCGTCTTCGGCGGCGTGGGCCTCAACTTCGAGGGAGTCCACCGGACGAACCTCTACCTCGACAGCGTGGCCCGGATCCAGAGACTCGCCGGCGAGGAGGGCAATGCGATCGAGGTCAACATCACGAACCATGCCGGGATGGGGCGGGTCTTCGAGCGTGCGGAGCAGTTGGCGTCGCGGGAGCCCTCGGATCCTCACCCCTTCGTTGATCCACAGGGCTTCGTCGACTGGCTGGACGAACTGCAGCGAAACGCTGAGCACAAGCTGGTTGTCGAACGCGAGCTGGCCGGCGAGTAGGTGAAGAGCTTCGAGTTGATGCCGCGTTTCCAGAACGCGGTGGCGGGGTTCGATCTGTTCCACCGGGAGGACCCGGCGACGGCGACGGTGGACGGCGAACGGGTGCCGCGGGAGTTGGCGTACTCGCGACGGATGGCTGCCTGGGTCGAACGGCTCGATCCGGAGGCCGGTGAGATTCTGCTGCTCGCGGCCCACTGCCAGCACCTGCGCCGTTTCAGCCTGCCGCGGACGGACTATCCCGATGGGCGCAAGGGCTACCTCGCCTGGCGGCGCGCGGCCGCGCTGGAACATGCCAGGCTTGCGGGCGCCGTGCTGCGCGATGCGGGCTACCGCCGGGAGCAGATGGAACGGGTCCAGAACCTCGTGCTGAAGCGCGCGGGCCGGAGTGCGGCCGCCGAGGCGCAGACTCTGGAGGACGCGGCCTGCCTGGTGTTCCTGGAGCACGATCTGGAGGCGCTGGCCGGCCGTTTGGGAGCGGACAAGACGGCGGAAGTGCTCGCCAGGACCTGGCCCAAGATGTCGGTCGCCGGCCGCGACGCCGCGGCGGCACTGGAACTGAAGCCGGAACTGCGGGCGCTCGTCGAGCGCGCCGTAAAGCGGACGCCATCCTGACCGCCGGCTTCCGGACCCCCTGCCGCGTCAGCCGGTTCTAAGCGTCAGCCGCTCGCGGGGCTCCCCGATTCGCTTCACCTCGACCGGTGCATCGCCATCGCGGACGCCGGCTTCGGCCAGCGCCCGCCGGAAGGCGCCGGAGAGCGTCAGGGCCGTCTCCTCGTCGGAAGGAACCAGCCGGTCGTTGACCCGCAACTCGAGCCTGTGGCGGTCGAAGGCGACCCGGCCGCCAAGCTGAGGCTCGGCCTCGATCAGGTCGCAGGCGCGGAAGGCGCAGTCGAGCAACGACCGAAGCCGGTGGTCGAGGCTGCCGATACTCGCGAGCTCCGCTCCGGATTCGTGGCGTCGGCTGTAGAGCAGGCCCGGCTCGCCCCGGCTCAGATCGTACGCGTAGATCGCGTCGTGGCCCACGAGCAGCACGCCCGGTCCCTCGTGGACGTGGCTGTAGTCGGCGACGTCGATCAGGAGTTCGGGCAGAACCCGCTCCGTGATCCAGCGGTGAAAGACCGGAATGAACTCCTCCGGCTCCGCCGCCGACGTGCCCCTGGCGAGAACCTTCAGGTCCAGCTTGACCAGATGGTCCAGGGTGTGGCCCTGTGCGCCTTCCATGTCCATCAGGCCACGCTGGCTGCCTGGAGCTCGGATATCCGCTGGTTGCAGGCGTGAGCAGCCTCGATGAACAACTGGGCTTCCTCGATCCGTCGATGCGCTTCCTCGCCGGAGTCGGTCTCGGCGTCGCCGTGGATACGGAACAGGTAGTTCGCGAACTTGGCGCCGGCGTAGGGGTCGAAGAAGAGCTCCGTGTCGTAGAAGCGGGTGCGGAACTCGCCGACGATCTCATCCGGCGCGGTGCCGATGTCGATGTTCTCCGTCGTGATCAGCGCCCGCGCCGCCTGCAGCATCGCCGCGTATGCCTTCTCCGCGGCGGTTTCGGCGGCGCCCCGGTCCAGTTCGAGCAGGCCCTGGAACACCTCGCGCTCCGCGGCGGAGAGGCCGAACTCGACTGCGGTCACGACCTCGCCGGCGCACTCGCCGACGCCGAGGTCGCCGATCGTGTACTCGCGCGGATCGCCCCAGTCGGAGTAGAGAGTGCGATCTTCCAGGTAGGTGGGCAGCTTCGTCAGGTCGTCGAGGAGTTGGCGGATGCGGGCCTTGCCGACCCGGGCGATGAAGTTCTGAAAGCTCTCACCTTTCTCCCGCTCGGTCACGTACAGGCCGGCGAGCCGTTCGACCGCCTCGGGAATGCGCTTGGCCGGCACCGCGACCACGGCGAGACCGTAGGAACCCGCGTTCTCGGTCCACTGGCCGCCGAGAATGACCTGGAAGTGGGGGATGGTGCGGCCGTCACTCTTGCGGCTGACGCCGTAGAAGCCGATGTCGGCGACGTGGTGCTGGCCGCACGAGTTGAAGCAGCCCGAGACCTTGATCCGCAGGTCCTTGACCGCCTCGTCGGCAAGCACCCCGGTGGTCCTGATCGAGGTGGCGATGCGCTTGCGCAGTTCACCGGCGAGTCCGCGTGACGCCGAGATCCCGAGTTTGCAGGTGTCGGTGCCGGGGCAGGCGGTGACGTCGACGAGGGAGGAGGCGCCGGGCTCGCCCAGGCCCTGTTCCCGCAGGTCGGCATAGAGCGCCGGCAGATCCGCCTCGCTGATGTTGCGGAGCAGGATGTTCTGTTCGACGGTGTTCCGCACGTGGCCGCCGTTGTACCGCCGGGTCGTGTCGGCCAGCGCCCGCAACTGGGTCGAGGTCAGGTCGCCGAGAGGCAGGTTGATCGCCACCGCGACGTAGCCGGGCTGGCGTTGCCGCTGGACGTTCGATCCCAGCCATTCGGCGAAGCCGTCGGGGCGCTCGCCGGCCTCCAGCGTTGCCGCCGGTCGAGTCGGCGCCTCGTCCGTGACCGAGAGGTCTCCCAGGTACGCGCTCCAGCGATCGTCGGGAGGCAGGATCTCCAGTTCTTCGTCGACCAGGCGGGTGAACTCCTCGATGCCCAACTTGGCCACGAGGAACTTGACCCGTGCCCGTGCCCGGTTCCGTTTCTCGCCGAGCCGCCCGAAGACGCGGCAGACGGCCTGCGCCAGGGGCAGGAGTTCGTCCTCGCGCACGAACTCGCGGAGGACCTTCGCCTGGTGGGGCACCGCGCCCAGGCCGCCGCCGACGTAGACCCTGAAGCCGCGCTCCGTGTTCGTCGTGCCGTTGCTCGTGGAGCGGACCTGGGCGACGACGCCCAGGTCGTGCATGTTGGCGAGTCCGCAGGCGTGCTGCTCGCAGCCGGAGAAGGCGATCTTGAACTTGCGGCCGAAGTCCTGGGCGTCCTTGTGCCCGAGCAGGAACCAGGTCAGCGCGTGGGCGTAGGGCGAGACGTCGAACGGTTCGTCGCGGCAGACGCCGGCCATCGGGCAGGCCGTCACGTTGCGCACCGAGTTGCCGCACGCCTCCTGGGTAGTGATGCCGACGGCGGCCAGCCGCCGCATGATGTCCGGCGTGTCGTCGATGTGGATGAAGTGGAGCTGGATGTCCTGGCGGGTCGTGACGTGGGCGATCCCGTCCGAGTACTCCTCGGCGAGGTCGGCCAGCACTTCCATCTGCTCGCCGTTCATGGCGCCGAACGGAATCTTGATCCGCAGCATGCCGGGGGCGTCCCATACCGTGTTCGGCCCCTTCGTCAGGTCGCCGCAGGGATACTCGAGGGCTCGGCTCGCCGTGCCGTCGTGACGCTGGCCGTTGTCGTAGCGCTGGCCGTAGACGCCGCGTCGCAGGCGGGTCTCGGCGAAGACCTTGTCGTCGATCTTTCCCTGTTGCTTCTGGGCGATCTGGGTCTCGAAGATGTTGATCTCTTCGTCGAGACGGGGCGGGACGCGGCCCTCGAGGCGCTCCTTCCAGGTCGCGGCGGAGTCCACGGTTGGCTGGCTCATCGGTCGGTTCTCGCTTGCTTGTTCGGGGTCGGCCGGCTACCTCGGAGTAACGGGTTCGGTTGTGGCCAGCGTATTCGTGAGCAGTTTGGTCACATTAGTCACCATTCTACGCATTTCCGGCGCCAAACGTTGCGGCGGGAGGCGCGGGGAGCGGCCGGTGGCCGCGGACCCGAGCTGCCGCTCGCCCGTTTGCGGCTACATCAAATCCCGGAAGTGCACCGGCGCGGGGAAGTCGGCGGAGGCGGCGCGGATCTTCTCGCCGATCGCGGCGACGTCCCACGGATCCTGGTCGTTCGGCCGGCTGGCGATTTCGAGCGACTGCCAGGCCAGGAGCGACACCTTGTTGCCGCCGACCGCGAAGATGCGGCCCGTGATGTCGGCGGCGTCGTCGGTGCAGAGCCAGACAACGGCCGGCGACACCTTCTCCGGCGCCAGCGGCTCGGCGGTCGTCTCCGGCATGATGTCTTCCGTCAGGCGGGACCAGGCTGCGGGAGCGAGGAGGTTCACCGTCACGCCGTACTTGGCGCCCTCGAGCGCCAGACAGCGCATGAAGCCGGCCATCCCGGCCTTCGCGGCGCCGTAGTTCGTCTGGCCGAAGTTGCCGAGCAGGCCGGAAGTCGAGCTCGTCATGATGATCCGGCCGCCGGACTCCTGTTCGATCATCTGGTCGTAGGCGGCCTTCGTGACCAGGTAGGTGCCGCGGAGGTGCACGTCGAGGACGATGTCCCACATCTCGTCGGTCATGTTCTTGAACGACTTGTCGCGCAGGATGCCGGCGTTGTTGATTGCGATGTCGAGCTTGCCGAACTCGTCGACGGCGCGCTGGACCATCGCCCGGGCGGCATCGCCGTCCGAGACCGAGCCGTAGTCGGCGACCGCCTGGCCGCCCGCGTCGCGGATCTCCTGGGCCACCTGGTCGGCCATCGTGGTGCCGGCGCCGGTGCCGTCCCGCGCTCCGCCCAGATCGTTGACCACGACCGCGGCGCCTTCCTGCGCCAGGAGCAACGCGTGGGTGCGGCCGAGGCCGCCCCCAGCGCCGGTAACGAGTGCGACCTTTCCGTCGAGCAGTCCCATGATGCGTATCCCTTCCTTCGTCTCTTCTTGTTTCGCTGTGCCGAAGCGCGCGAAGTCTAGCCCGATTGGGCCTCGGTTGCTGCCGCCTCCGGTGTCGCCG
>VYDI01000032.1:87899-99377 GCA_009843505.1 Holophagales bacterium
TGTCGCCGCGTATGCGGGCGCTCTTGGGAACTGGGGACCCGGGTTGCGGTTCCCCAGTAGAGTGCCGCCAGAATGAGGACTGCGAAGCACCGGCGGTTCCTTCTAGCGACCGCCGGCTTGTTGGCGTTCTCGTCAGTGGGAGACGCTTCGACGCAGCAACACGACGACGAGCCGAGCGCGGCGATGTTGTTGCGGCAGGCGAGCCTCCACGAGTCCCGTGGCGACTACGAAGCGGCGATCTCCGGCTATGACCGGGCGATCGAAGTCGAGCCGCGGAACTGGCAGCTGTACATGCTGCGAGGATCCGCGCGGTTCAAGGCCGGGCGGATCGAGGCGTCGATCGAGGACTTCGACCAGGTCGTGGTCCTCGATGCGTCTCAAGACCCCTACCTGTGGCAGCGTGGCATCTCGTACTACTACGCCGGCCGCTTCGAGGACTGCCGCGGTCAGTTCGAGCGCCACCGGCTGGTCAATCCGAACGATGTCGAGAACGCCGTGTGGCACCTGCTCTGCGTCGCTGTCGAGGACGGTCTGGAAGCTGCACAGGAGGCGATGCTGCCGGTCGGTCCGGATGCTCGCCGGCCGATGAAGGAGATCGACGCGCTGTTTCGAGGGGACGGCTCGGTCGAGGAGGTCGAAGCCGCGGTGGCGGCGGAAAGCCCCGGCGCGCGCTTCTACGCCGATCTGTACCTGGGCCTGTACTACGAGCTCATCGGCGAGATGGAGAGGGCAGCGGCGGCCATCGAGCGTGCGGCTTCGCTACCGAACCGCGGCTACATGGTCGAGGTGGCGCGGATTCACCGCGATCTGACTCCCTAACCGGTTTCCTCACCTATCGCCCACAGGTGCCCGTCGGTACGGATGTACCAGACGCCGCCGACGAGTGCAGGGGAGGCGATGGTTCGTTCGCCGATCCGGTTGACGTGGAGGAGCTTGAAGTCCGGCCCTTCCTTGATGACGAAGGTCTCGCCGTTGTCGTTAGTGAAGAAGATCTTGCCGTCGAAGGCGACCGGGGCGGCGGAGAAGCCCTCGCGCATCCGTTCGCCCAGGCGTTCCTGCCAGAGGACCTCGCCGGTCTTGGCTTCGTAGACGGTGATCACGCTCGCCATGTCGTTGACCATGTAGAGGTACTCGCCGACCAGCATCGGGGCGACGACGAAGGGCGATCCCTTCGCCGCGGTCCAGACGATGCGGCTGTCCGTTACGTCGCCGTCGCCGCCGGGGCGGATCGCCAAAGTCGGGCCGGCGCGGCCGGAGGTGCTGAACAGCAGGTCGTGGCCGACCACGGGGCTCGGGATGACCTCGAAGGTCGTGCCGCTGGCCCGCCACAGCTCGCGGCCGTCTTCGGGTGCGTAGGCGATCACGTGGTGCTGGCTGTTGACGATGATCTCGTCGCGCTCTTCGCCGTTGTCGGTGGTGACCGAGATCGCTGCCGGCGAGCTCCAGCCCACCTGCGTGTCCCGCCCGGTGCGCCACAGCTCTTCGCCGGTGCGGCGGTCGAAGGCAGCGATGAAGGACGCAGCGCGCTGCTGCTCCTGCACGACGATGAGACGCTCGCCGTGCAGAAGCGGCGACGAGGCGGTGCCGTGGAATGCGCTCAACTCGCCGAACGAGTTGTGCCAGACGATCTCGCCGTCCATGTCGAGCGCCAGCAGGCCGTGGTTGCCTAGGTAGGCATAGACGCGCTCGCCGTCGGTGGTGGGTGTCGACGAGGCGTGGCCGTTCTTCGGATAGGCGCGCTCCGGATTCGCGGCGGGCGCCGCGGTGGCCCAGAGCTTCATGCCGGTAGCCCGGTCGAAGGCGAGCACCGAGCGCCTGGCGCCGGCCGCTTCGGCGGTGGTGAGGAACAGCGCATCGCCCCAGACGATCGGCGAGGAGTTGCCCTTGCCGGGGACGGCGACCTTCCAGCGCACGTTCTCCTCCGGGCCCCAACGGTCGACGTAGCCGCTGCCCGTGACCTCGCCCTGGCCGCTCGGACCGCGCCATTGCGGCCAGGTGGTGGACGGGTCGGCGTCGGCCGGCGTCATCCGCGCCAGTTCATTGGCGGCGGCGGGGTCGGCGGCAAGTGCCGTGAAGAGGAAGGCGAAGGCGAACAGGCGAGTCGGCGTCATGCGAAGCATGCTTGAAGAAGTCGTGTGGCTCATACCGGAATGATAGAACCTGCCGCGAGTCGGAACCCACTGGGAGCAGCATGGAAATGAGCAACACCTTTCGAGCGGTCGTCGTCGACAGGGTCGACGATCAGCACACCGCCGGCCTGCGGGACCTGACGCTGGGCGATCTGCCCGAGCACGACGTACTGGTCGATGTCGAGTACTCCACCCTGAACTACAAGGATGGCCTGGCGATCACCGGCGCCGCGCCGATCTGCCGTTCGGTGCCGATGGTCTGCGGCGTCGATCTGGCCGGGACGGTGACGGAGTCCGGCTCCGATTCGTTCTCTCCGGGCGACCGCGTGCTGGTCAACGGCTACGGGCTGAGCGAGAGCCACTGGGGTGGCTACGCCCAGAAGGCGAGGTTGAAGTCCGACTGGCTTGTGCCGGTGCCGGACGCCTTCACCAACCAGCAGGCGATGGCGATCGGAACCGCCGGCTACACGGCGATGCTGTGCGTGATGGCGCTGCAGGACCATGGTGTGACGCCGGAGAGCGGCGACGTCGTCGTGACCGGCGCGGCCGGTGGCGTGGGTTCGGTCGCGGTGGCACTGCTGGCGCGGGCCGGCTACCGGGTGATCGCCTCCACCGGGCGCGAGGCGGAGCATGGCTACCTGAGCAGTCTGGGCGCCGCCGACTTCATCGCCCGCGAAACGCTGTCGGCGAAGCCGCGGCCGATCGGCCGGGAGAGTTGGGCCGGTGCGGTCGACGTCGTCGGCTCGACGACGCTGGCGAACCTGATCGCCCAGACCCGCTACGGCGGCTGCGTGGCCGCCTGCGGGCTGGCCGGCGGCATGGACCTGCCGTCGAGCGTGTACCCCTTCATTCTGCGCGGCGTCGTCCTGGCGGGCGTCGACTCCGTCATGGCGCCCATGGATCTGCGCCAGGAGGCCTGGCGCCGGCTGGCAGCCGAGCTTCCCGCCGACCTGCTGTCCGAGATGACGTCGGTCGAGCCGATGAGCCGGATCGAGGAACTGGCGGCTTCGATCCTGGCGGGCCAGACGCGTGGCAGGGTGGTCATCGACGTCAACGCGTGAGCGATTGAGCGGGAGGAGTCGAATGAACCCGGGAACGCGGCTGGCAGTCCTGGCGGCGACCCTCTGTCTGGTCGTTGTCCCCGTTTCGGTCGGCGCTCAGGACAGCGAGTGGCCGGTGACCACCGGCGACAGGGGCGGTCAACGCTACTCGCCGCTCGACCAGATCGATGCGGACAATGTTGGCGAACTCGAGATCGCCTGGCGCTGGTCATCGCCGGACAACGATCGGGTGGCAGAGGATCGACGGCTGCGCAGCCGCCGGATGCAGCCCGGCGGCCACCAGGTCACGCCGATCAAGATCGGCGACCGCCTCTACGCAACCACCGGCCTGAGCCAGATCGCCGCGCTCGATCCGGCGACCGGCGAGACGGAGTGGGTCTACGATCCGGAGGCCTACGACGCCGGGCGCCCAACGAACCTCGGTTTCGTGCACCGGGGCGCCAGCTACTGGCCGGGGAGACCAGGCGGCGACGGCACTGAGGCGGTGCCGGCGCGACTCTTCTACGGTACCGGCGATGCCCGGCTCCTGGCCGTCGACCCGTTCACCGGCGAACCGGTCGGCAGCTTCGGCGACGGCGGAGCGGTCGACCTGACGGAGGGTCTGCGCCGCGAGGTCAGACGTCGCCGCGCTTACGCCGTCAGCTCGCCGGTCATGGTCTGCCGCGACACGGTGATCGTGGGCGCGTCGATATCGGATGCCCCGAACCACCCCGACGCACCGCCTGGAGACGTCCGCGGCTTCGATCCGGTGACCGGCGAGCTGCGCTGGACCTTCCACTCGATTCCGCAACCGGGGGAGTACGGGCACGAGACCTGGGAGAACGACTCCTGGCAGTACACGGGCAACGCGAACGTGTGGACGCTGATCACCGCGGACGAGGAACTCGGGCTCGTCTACCTGCCCTTCGGCACGCCGACGAACGACTGGTACGGCGGCCACCGGCTGGGCGACAACCTGTTCGCGGAGAGCCTGGTGGCGCTCGACTGCGGGACCGGCGAGCGCAAGTGGCACTTCCAGGCGATCCGTCACGGCCTCTGGGACTACGACCTGGTCACCCCGCCCATCCTCGGCGAGATCGAGGTCGACGGCCGGGAACTCAAGGTCGCCGCGCAGCTCAGCAAGCAGGGCTTCGTCTACGTCTTCGATGCCGACAGCGGCAAGCCGGTGTGGCCGATCGAGCAGCGGCCGGTGCCCCGGAGCACCGTCCCCGGCGAACGTTCGGCGCCGACCCAGCCGTTTCCGAGCAAGCCGCCCGCGTACGAGCGCCAGGGCATGCACGAGGACCAGTTGCTCGACCTCACTCCGGAGATCCTCGAGCGGGCGAAGGAGATCCTGGAGCAGTACGACTACGGTCCGCTCTACACGCCGCCGTCGCTGCGCGGTACGTGGCAAGTGCCCGGATGGGGCGGCGGAGCGAGCTGGCCCGGCGGCGCCTTCGATCCGGAGACCGGCTGGCTCTACGTGCCGTCCTTCAACCGGCCGGTGGTGCTGACGATCAAGAAGCCGGATCCGAACCGGTCGTCCTTCGACTACATCGGTTCCATCCAGATCAGCCCGCCCGGTCCCTTCGGGCTGCCGATCGTCAAGCCGCCCTACAGCCGGATGACGGCCTACGATCTGAACCGCGGTGAGATCGAGTGGATGCGGCCGCTGGGACAGGGGCCGACCGGACATCCGGCACTCCGCGACCTGGACCTGGAACCGATGGGCTCGGGCTCGCGCGCCCACGTGCTGCTGACGCCGGAGCTGCTGTTCGTGGGACTGGAGGCAACCGTCCATCCGGACGCCGAGATGGAGACCGAATCGATGGATCTCGAATCGTCGGCGCTCGAGGAACTGGCCGTGGCGGACGAAGAGCAGGCGGCGATGCTCGCCGAGATCGCGGCGAGCCGCGACTGGCGTTTCGAACCTTCGACGTTCTCGGCCATGGACAAGACGACCGGCGAGACGGTCTGGTCGGTGGAGATCGAAGCCGGCGTCGGCGGGTCGCCGATGACCTACGTGCACGGGGGCCGCCAGTACGTGGTCCTCGCCGTGGGCGGCAGCGGCGTGCCGTCGGAGTTGATCGCCTTTGCGCTGCCGCGGGAAACAGGCTGAGTTTCCGCGCGTACAATCCCTCGGGAACGTTTCCCGCACCGAGCAACGAAGGAGAACGAAGATGTGGCGAGCTGGCGAACGGACGAACCGACGGTGCATGGCGGCTGTTGTCGCCTGCGCCTTCTTGCTGGCATCGGTAGGGGGAGCGGCGATGGGCAGTGACCTGATGGATCGCGTGGAGCACGGTTACGCCGACTCGAACGGCGTGAAGATCCACTACGCGACGATCGGGGAAGGTCCGCTGGTCGTGATGATCCACGGCTTCCCGGACTTCTGGTACTCGTGGCGGCACCAGATGGAGGTCCTTTCGAGCGACTTCCAGGTCGTCGCGATCGACCAGCGCGGCTACAACAAGAGTGACCAGCCCGACGGCGACGAGAACTACGACATGCGCTATCTGGTCGGCGACGTGGCGGCCGTGATCCGGCACCTCGGTCGGGACAAGGCGACGATCGTCGGGCACGACTGGGGCGGCGCGGTCGCCTGGCAGTTCGCGTTTCATGTGCCCCAGATGACCGAGCGGCTGATCATCCTCAACCTGCCGCATCCGAACGGCATGGGCCGGGAACTGGCGAACAACGCCGAGCAGCAGCAGAACAGCGGCTACGCCCGCAAGTTCCAGGAAGGCAGCCCGAGCGACCCGGACATCTTCTTCGGCATGCCGATGACACCGCAGACGCTTTCCGGCTGGGTGCGCGACGAGGACGCGAGGAAGCACTACCAGGCGGCGTTCGAGCGCTCCGACTTCGACGCGATGCTGGCCTACTACAAGCGGAACTACCCGCGCGAAGGCGGTGGCGGCATCGGCCAGGCGGAGGGCCAGGAAACGCCTCGCCTCGGCATGCCGGTGCTCCAGTTCCACGGCCTGGACGACACGGCGCTGCATTCGGACGGCCTGAACAACACGTGGGACTGGCTCGACAGCGACCTGACCCTCGTCACCGTGCCGGGCGCGAACCACTTCGTGCAGGAGGACGCGGCCGACCTCGTCTCGACGACGATGAAGTGGTGGCTGCTGTCGCGGGTGGAGTAGGGCTGCCGGCGACCGCCGCGGGTGCTACCAGCGCGGTCGTGTGCTGACGTAGGCCGGGTCGTCCGTCAGTTGCACGACCTCGCCAGTCTCGATCTCGATCTTCCAGATCTCCCAGTTCCCGGAGCGGTCCGACTCGAAGACGATCCAGCGGCCGTCGCGGGAGAACCAGGGGTGGCCGTCGTTCGCGTCGGACATCGTGAGGCGGCGCTGGTTGGAGCCGTCGATAGCGGCCAGGAAGATGTCGTCCGTCGGGCCGGTCTGGTTCGTCTGCCAGGCGATCGTCTGGCCGTCAGGTGAGACGGCGGGCCGTCGATGGCGATGGTCCCGGTCGGTGAGCGCGGTGTAGGTGCCCTGGCCGTAGCCGTCGAAGCGGATGATCGCGATCTCCATGCGCCGCTCGCCGTTCTCGGGCTCGCTCTCGGCCTGGAAGAGGACAGCGCGCTGCAACCCGACCCCGTTGCCGACCCTGAGCGCCGTCGTGTTCGCCGCGTCGATCTGGCGACGGTCGCTCAGCTCGAGTATCAGGCCCTGGTCGAAGCCGTCGCCGTCGGGACAGTTCCGGGCGTAGACGAGCTGCCGGGTGATCGGCGAGATGCTGGCGTGGTGCACGGCGCAGCCTTCGACTTCGCGTAGCACCTCGCGCTCGCCGGTCAAGAGACTCTCGCGGAAGATCCGGGCGCCGGCCGTAACACCTGCCTCGGCGTCGGTGAACTCGGCGTAGACCACGCTGCTGAGGTCGAAGGTCAACGAAGGGTGGTCCAGGTGCTGGGGAACGCCCTTGCGCACCAGGCGCACGCCGCTGCCGTCGCCCTCCATGATCCAGATGTCGGCGCCGCCGTAGAAGCCGGGGATCGTGGGCGTGGCGCCCGTGTTCGCGAAACGCTGGAAGACGATCGGCGCCGTGAACTCTGGAGCCGCCACCGGCGGCGAAGCGCCGGCATCCGCGCCCGATGGAGACTCCTCGTTGGCGCCGCAGCCGAGCACCGTCGCCGCGAAGATCAGAGACGCGACGACGGCGGCCGGCGAGCGATGACGTGCGACCGCCCGCGGAGGGGCGCTCGGACCGTGACGCTGGTGACGCGCGGACGCGCCACCAGGGTGACATCCGACCGCCCGCGGAGGGGCGCTCGGACCGTGACGCTGGTGACGCGCGGACGCGCCACCAGGGTTCACTGGCCGGCGGGACCCGCCGGGGTCGCTGCCCTGGCGGCGGCGCTGTCGGCGGCGACGTAGTCGATGAAGCCGATCAGCATCTCGTCCGTCGACTCGGCACCCCAGGTGACGTCGACCGTCGGGTCGGGGTTGTGCGGATTGTCAGGCGAGTTGTCGAACGAGGCCGAGACTTCGATCCGGGTCCCGGCCGGCAACCGGAGCGGCTTGGCCAGGTCGTAGGACGTCTGCCAGTTGAAGTCGTAACGGCTGACGCTCAGCAACTCCCGCTGCTCGCCGTCGGGCAGGAAGGCGATGTAGGTCATCGACTTGCCGCGGTAGTGCATGTGAGGGATGAACGATCGGACCACGACGTCCTCGTCGAAGACGTGGGTCGCCTTGGCGCGATAGTCCGGTTCACCGGCGGGGATGTGAAACGTGGTGTTCACGATCCAGAGGTTGACCAGCTCTCCCTTGACTTCCTCGGGCTCGGCGAACCAGAGGGCGACGCGGGTCTGGTCGGTCGCCGCCTTGCCGGTCGGGTGGTAGTGGAAGTCGCCGATCAGGTCGCTGCCCGCGGGCAGCAGGCGGCCGGTGCCGGGTGGGAAGTGCTGGGGCGCGAAGCCCGCGGCCCAGGCGCCGACCCAGCCCTCCTGGATCCGGCTGTTCTCACTCGCCCGCCAGAGGATGAAGTGGTGCAGCACCGTGCGATCGCCGGCCTGGACCTCGATCGCGCGAATCCAGCGATCCTGCTCGAACCCGGTCTTGATCGGCACGTCGAGGAACTCGTCCGGTCCGTCGGCGGCGACCTCGTGGGGATCGAACTCGAACACCCAGTCAGGCTCGCCGAACGTCCACTCGCTGGCCTTCTCCGGCTTCTCGTAGACAGGCTCGTCGCCCTCGCCGCGGGGCGCGCCGTTCGCGGCCCAGCGCGTGATCGCCGCGATCTCGTCGTCGCTCAGGCTCATGTCGTTCGCCCATGGGCCGTAGCCCGGGTCGGCGTCCCAGGGCGGCATGTCCTTGTTCTCGACCGCTCGGGCGATCGAACGCGCCCAGGGCCGGACCTCGCGGTAGGTGCGCAGCGACATCGGCGCGATCTCCTCCGGCCGGTGGCAGGAGGCGCAGTTCGCGTGGAGGATCGGCGCGATGTCCTCGACGAAGGTGGGCTGGTCCAGGTTCACGCCGGCGGCGATTGCCGGCGCCAGCAGGAGGACGGTCGCCGAGGCGGCTGCGAGGCGAATCGGGCGGGGGGCTCGGTTCATCGGGTGCTCTCCGGAACTGTTCGAGATGTGGCCCGGATTGTAGCCGGGACGCCCCCCAACCTGCTTCCGGGCTTCTGGCCCTTCCTACCCGGTGGGCAGGGTAGCCGGCGTCTCGTTCTCGGCCGGCGTGCCGATCATCTCGCCCGGTCCCATGTCCATCCGCAGCGTGCCGTCCTCCTGGATGGAACCCTTGAGCTGCATCGTGTTGCCGGGCGTCTCCGCGGTGGCGGTCACGTCGTTGCCGTCCCAGACGATGTCGACGATCGGCGCCGGCAGCACAAGGGTGCCGAACTGGACGAACCAGCCGCCCGGGACGCCGCCGCGGGGCAGGAGCATGGCGGTCGGCTCGGGCCCCTGGCCAGGCTGGCGTTGTACATCGAAGCGCCACGCTTGGCCGGGATGGGTCTGGGCCAGTTCCGCCAGCTTGGCGAGCACCGGGCTCGCGGGCTTGGGACTGACGCCCTCGGCGGCCACGAAGTCGACGAATCCGATCAGCATCTCGTCGGTCGAGTCGGTGCCCCAGGTGACGTCGATCGTCGGATCGGGGTTGTGAGGATTGTCGGCCGAGTTGTCCCAGTGCGCGGTGACTTCGATCCGGGTACCGGCCGGCAGGGCCACCGGCTCGACGAAGTTGTAGCCGGTCTGCCAGTTGAAGTCGTAGCGGCTGACGCTGAGCAGGTCCCTCTCGCCGCCATCAGGCAGGTGCGCGGTGTACGTCATGTCCTTGCCGCGGTAGTGCATGTGGGGAGCCAGCGAGCGGATGACGACGTCCTCGGTGAACACGTGGTTGGCGCGTGCCTCGTGGTTCGGCTCGCCGGCGGGGATCCTGAACGTGGAGTTCATGACCCAGAGGTTGATCAGTTCCTTCTCGACCGCCTCGGGCTCGGCGAACCAGATGCCGATGCGGGTCTTGTCGGTCGTGGCCGTGCCGTTCGGGTGGTAATGGAAGTCGCCGAGCAGGTTCTGGCCCTTGGGAACCAGGCGTGCTGTGCCTGCCGGAAACTCGTTGGCCTTGGCGCCGGCGGCCCAGGCGTCGAGCCAGGCGTCCTGGACCTCGCTGTCGGGAGCGGCACGCCAGAGGATGAAGTGGTGGACGACCTCGCGGTCGCCGGGCTGGACCTCGACCGCCCGGATCCACCGGTCCTGGTCCCAGCCGGTCTCGACCGGGATCACGGCGAACTCGTCGGGGCCGTCCGCCGCCACCTCGAACGGGTCGAACTCGTAGACCCAGTCCGGCTCGCCAAAGGCCCACTCGCCGGTGCTTGCCGGAGACTCGTAGACGGGTTCGTCTCCGTCGCCGCGGGGAGCGCCGTTGCCGGCCCAGCGGGTGATCGCCTCGATCTCCGCGTCGCTCAGGGAGATGTCGTTCGAGAAGGGCCCGAAGCCCGGGTCGGCGTCCCAGGGCGGCATGTCGCGGTTCTCGACCGCCCGGGCGATCGAGCGGGCCCAGGGGCGCACCTCGCGGTAGGTGCGCAGCGACATCGGGGCGATCTCGTCCGGCTGGTGGCAGGAAGCGCAGTTCTCGTGGAGGATCGGCGCGATGTCGTCGACGAAGGTGGGCTGGTCCAGGTTCAGGGCGTGACTCGCGGCGGGGATGGCGAGCACGGCGAAGGCGGCGACCATTGTCGCGCCGCGGAGTAGGGGAGTCCGGTTCATATCCAGGTCCTTGAGCGGGTTTGAACGTGTTCGTGGAAACAAGACGGCCGCCGGATGCGTTTACGACTCAGGGCGTTGCACTCCGTGACCGCGATGGTTTCGACAGTACCCGACTATACGGCGCTGGTGCCTTCGGGTTGCGGCTCTCGGGGAGATCGCGGTGCTACGCTCGATGGCATGTTTCGGGTTGAATCGGCACGCAGGCGATGGTTCCTTCCAGCGGCGATTCTCCTTGCGTCGAGCCTCTTGTGGGCCGACGGTCTGGCCGCCCAGAATGTGCTTTCCAGGGCGCTCCAGGAGCGTATTCGGGAGAATCCGCACACGACCGATGCGGACGTCGAGGCCGGGGCGCGCGTGTTCCGCCGCAGTTGCTCGCTCTGCCACGGCGCCGACGGCACCGGCGGCGACGGTCCCGACCTGACTCGCGGCGTGTTCCGCCACGGCAGCAGCGACGCCGCGCTCTTCCGCAACATCCTGACCGGCATCCCGAACACCGGCATGGGCGGCATTTACCAGCCGGACAGGTCGATCTGGCAAGTCGTGTCCTACGTGCGCTCGCTCAGCCGGGGCGGCGGCGAAGAAGAGGTGCCGGGCGATCCGCGACGTGGACGGCTGCTGTACATGAGCCGCGGCTCCTGCTCCGATTGCCATCGGCTGAACGGCTCGGGCGGCCGCATCGGGCCCGATCTGAGCGATCTGGGCTGGCGACGTGCGCCCGAGCACATCCGCGCTTCGATCGCAGAGCCCTCCGCAGCGATCGACGGGAGTTACAGGACGGTCGAAGTCAGGACCGAAAGCGGCGCCATCGTGCGGGGCGTGTTGCGCAACGAGGATCGCTTCTCGATCCAGCTCTTCGACGAGTTCGAGAATCTCAGGTCCTTCCAGAAGGCGGAACTGACCACGATCGAGAAACCGGAAGAGTCGTTGATGCCGCCCCTCGGCAGCTTCTTCCGTGGTCGGGATCTCGACGATCTCGTCGCTTACCTCTACTCACTGCGGCCGGAGTGAAGATGAAAAACACTGGGTGCGCCGGCGTGTCATCCGTGCGCCCGCTGACGGGCGCACGGACTGTGACGCGTGTGGCGCGGAT
>VYDI01000046.1 GCA_009843505.1 Holophagales bacterium
GAATTTCGCTACCTTAGGACCGTTATAGTTACGGCCGCCGTTTACCGGGGCTTCAATTCAGAGCTTCGCGGACCCGAAGGCCTGCTAACACTTCCTCTTAACCTTCCGGCACCGGGCAGGCGTCAGACCCTATACGTCGTGTTCGACTTAGCAGAGTCCTGTGTTTTTAGTAAACAGTCGCCTGGGCCATTTCACTGCGACCACCAGCAGCTCAGAGGGCAAGCCTCATCACCGCCGGCGGCACACCTTCTCCCGAAGTTACGGTGTCAATTTGCCGAGTTCCTTCACAGGGGATCACTCAAGCGCCTTGGGATTCTCTCCCCGTCTACGTGTGTCCGTTTGCGGTACGGTCGCCCCGCACTCTGCTTAGGGGTTTTTCCTGGCAGCATGGAATCGACGACTTTGCGGGCCGAGGCCCTCGGGATCACGTCTCAGCGTTAAGGAGCCGCGGATTTTCCTACAGCTCCCGCCTACACGCTTCAACCTACACTTCCAATCGTAGGCTCATCTATCCTCCTGCGTCACCCCATCGTCGTAACGAGAGCGGAACGGTACAGGAATGTTGACCTGTTTCCCATCGACTACGCTTTTCAGCCTCGCCTTAGGGGCCGACTAACCCTGAGCGGATTGGCCTTCCTCAGGAAACCTTAGACTTACGGCGAGCAGGGTTCTCACCTGCTTTGTCGCTACTTGTGCCGGCAGGGTCTCTTCTGAGCGCTCCATCGGTTCTCACGATCCGACTTCAGCGCCCTCAGAATGCTCCTCTACCATCCGGCGGGCCCGCAGGCTCGCCGGATCCGCAGCTTCGGTGATCAGCTTAAGCCCCGTTGAATTATCGGCACGGAGCCACTTGACCAGTGAGCTGTTACGCTTTCTTTAAAGGATGGCTGCTTCTAAGCCAACCTCCTGGCTGTCTGGACGTCTCCACATCCTTTCCCACTTAGCTGACACTTGGGGACCTTAGCTGGCGATCTGGGTTGTTTCCCTCTCGACCACGGAGCTTATCCCCCGTAGTCTGACTCCCGCGGTCCACATTCACGGCATTCGGAGTTTGGTTGGATTCGGTAAGCTTTTGGGCCCCCTAGTCCATCCAGTGCTCTACCTCCGCGATGCAATCCGCGAGGCTAGCCCTAAAGCTATTTCGAGGAGAACGAGCTATAACGAGGTTTGATTAGCCTTTCACCCCTACCCACGGCTCATCCAAGCCGTTTTCAACCAACATTGGTTCGGGCCTCCACTGAGTGTTACCTCAGCTTCACCCTGGCCATGGGTAGATCACCTCGTTTCGCGTCTACCACCGCTGACTGAATCGCCCTGTTCAGACTCGCTTTCGCTACGGCTATGCAAGACGCTTCGCCTTGCCAGCGACGGTAACTAGCCGGCTCATTATGCAAAAGGCACGCGGTCGCGCGGGACTCGCCGAGGCGAGCCATAGCGCTCCCACTGCTTGTAGATGCACGGTTTCAGGTACTGTTTCACTCCCCTAGGCAGGGGTACTTTTCACCTTTCCCTCACGGTACTGGTTCACTATCGGTCGCAGAGGAGTATTTAGCCTTGGGTGATGGTCCACCCGAATTCCCACAGGGTTTCTCGTGTCCCGTGGTACTTGGGAACATCGCTCGAGAGTCGCTCGCCTTTCGCCTACGGGGCTGTCACCCTCTGTGGCGGTCCGTTCCAGGAACCTTCGACTAGACGACCGATTTGTCACTCTCTGATCCCGCTGCAACGGGATCGTGCAATGCCCCACGACACCAGGCGGACAACGCTTGCAGACTTGACGCCCGCCTGGTTTGGGCTGTTCCGCGTTCGCTCGCCGCTACTGACGGAATCGCATATTGCTTTCTCTTCCTAGGGGTACTGAGATGGTTCACTTCCCCCCGTTGGCCTTCACGGAGCTATGTGTTCACTCCGGAATGGCGGAGCATGACCTCCGCCGGGTTTTCCCATTCGGAAATCCTCGGATCAAAGCCTGTTTGCAGCTCCCCGAGGCTTATCGCAGCTGGCCGCGTCCTTCATCGCCTCTCTGCGCCAAGGCATCCACCGTGCACCCTTAGTAGCTTGACCAAAGTCAAAGATTGCACACTCGAGACTTCGACGCTTAGGTTTCGCCGCCCTCAATCCGGCCGGAGCCGGTGAGGACGGCTGCTTGAATCCTTTACCCTTTCTTGGATTCGATTCAGTTGTCAAAGACCATGGCGCCGCCGGATCCGTCGTCTACCGACCTTCCTGCGGAACCGTGAGTCTCTCGGAATCAGGGAAGGCCGCTGGCCTTCTTCATGAGGATGCCTGGTGGAGCTGATCGGAGTCGAACCGACGACCTCCGCCTTGCAAGGGCGGCGCTCTCCCAGCTGAGCTACAGCCCCATTTACCCGTGGGCCGATCCAAGCGTCCGACCGTATGGTGGGCCTAGGTAGACTTGAACTACCGACCTCACGCTTATCAGGCGTGCGCTCTAACCAACTGAGCTATAGGCCCAGCGTCGCCATCCAGGCATTCCAACCGATTCCCTGGAAACTGAATAGAGGAAGGTCGCGTATCGACCTGGACTGCTCGGATCGGCGAGCGCGAACGCTGCGCCGTCCGGGCATTAGCCCTTAGAAAGGAGGTGATCCAGCCACAGGTTCTCCTACAGCTACCTTGTTACGACTTCACCCCAATCACCAACCACACCATGGACAGCTGCCTCCCTTGCGGGTTAGCCCACCGGCTTCCGGTACAGTCGACTTTCGTGATGTGACGGGCGGTGTGTACAAGGCCCGGGAACGTATTCACCCCGGCATGCTGATCCGGGATTACTAGCGATTCCACCTTCATGGAGTCGAGTTGCAGACTCCAATCCGAACTGAGGACGGCTTTTAGAGATTGGCTCGGTCTCGCGACTTCGCGACTCGCTGTACCGCCCATTGTAGCACGTGTGTAGCCCTGGACATAAAGGCCATGAGGACTTGACGTCATCCCCACCTTCCTCCCCGATTTCCGGGGCAGTCTCCTTAGAGTTCCCAGCTTCACCTGATGGCAACTAAGGATAGGGGTTGCGCTCGTTGCGGGACTTAACCCAACATCTCACGACACGAGCTGACGACAGCCATGCAGCACCTCTGTGACAGTCCCCGAAGGGAATGAACCATCTCTGGAACGGTCCGTCACAGTTTAAACCCAGGTAAGGTTCTGCGCGTTGCATCGAATTAAACCACATGCTCCACCGCTTGTGCGGGCCCCCGTCAAT
>VYDI01000021.1 GCA_009843505.1 Holophagales bacterium
CACTGGCAGAACGGAAAAAGGGGCCTGGCCGAGGGCCGGTTCCCTTTTAGAAGAGAACCGAGGGCCACGCATCTCCCGATTGGGAGACAGAGAAGCCCGGCTCAGGAGGGGACATCACCCCTCGTCCGCAGACAGGAGAAACAACCGGGACGCCACCCGTTTTGTAGGTTCTGAAGGTCCGAATCTCGGCGGATTCCGGCCCTTCGTCTTCAGGCGGGAATCAGGCGGCGGATCCGGCGCCCAAGCCGGGGAGCGTCAGATCGCGGCTTCGCCGTCCGGCGGGCAGTACTCGTCGCCGATCGTCCGTCCGCCGTTGCCGTTCGGACGCTCCAGCCTGCCCGCGAGCACCTGCCGGGCCAACTGGTTGGCGCTGATCATGGAAACCAGCGCAAGGCCTCCGAGGTGGTCCGAAAGCGCCTTGACGTCGCCGCCGTCGGCCATCTCCAGGGCATTCACGTAGGCCGGCTTCCCTTCGGCGGTAATCACCGGCGGCGGCAGGGAGCGCTTCAGGTAGGCCCAGGCCATGAGCAATCGGGATACCCGCCCGTTGCCGTCCTGAAACGGGTGGGTTCGCACGAAGCGGTGGTGCAGCCAGGCAGCTTCCACGTTGACCGGATAGTCGCCTTCGAACACGCCCCGACACAGAGCAAAGAAACGGTCCATCTCGGCCTGGACGTGTTCCGGCGGGCAGTACTCGTGGACCTTCCCGTCGGCACGTCTCGGATTGTTGGGTTGCGTCTTCCAGCGCCCCTTCGTGCGGAACGGCACGGCGACGCGGCGGCCGTCGAGGTCCAGACCCGTGACCGTCTCCTGGTGACGTACCAGCAGTTGGTGCCAGCTCTTCACCATGTGCTCCGAGAGCGGACGTCCGCTTGCCACGTCTTCGAAGACCATGTCGTAGGCCGCCTCCTGGTCCTCAAGCAGACCGCGGATCGCCTCGTCTTCGAGCCCTTCGAGGGTGTGCGCGCCCATGACGCCGGCGAACCCCTCCGCGACCAACTGCTCGGTCACACCTCGGCGGAGCGTGTAGAGCCCCTCGATCTGGCCGGTCTCGATGGCGAACGCCCGCACTCGCTCGCGCAGCCATGACTGCATGAAGCGCTCCTTGGCGGCGTCCCGCTTGAGCGCGTCGAGGTGCGCGGTCCAGGCCGCCTCCTGCTCCGCCTGTCCCGGCAACGCCCAGGAGGCGGCACCGGCGGGCATTCCCTCAAGCGGCCTCCAACGCCAGCGCTCGTCGGCGGTCATCGCCTGATTGTAGTGGCGGCGCAGCTACGTTGCCGTCACCCGAACCGTGACCACGTCGGTGTCGTGGTACTGGTGGTGCCGCACGGACGACGCGTAGTGGCGCAGCAGTCGCAGTGAAACCTCTTCCTCCACCGGTCCGCCCGCCGCCGGCTCGCCGAGCACCGCCAGCTGGTCCTCGAGGTTCGTCGCGTCGGTCGCGGCGACGAACTCCAGCACCGCCTCTTCCGCGTCCCCGTGCCCGATCAGCAGGAGGTCCCGCTCATCGTCGTCCGGTCGCTGGTCGTCCTTCTGGATCAGCAGCAGGAGGGTCTCCTCGCCGACCGCCCGGACCCGCTCGACCATCTCCCCGGACCATCGACCGCGCTTGCCGACGCCGGCCAGAAAGGCGTCGACCTTCCGATACGCATCGGCGTTGAGCGGGACCCTGAGGCGTCGGCGGCGCGGTCCCGTCAGCTCCTCGAACAGGGTCAGCGCGATCACGATCGCTCCCCCGACCGTCATGCCGTTGCCGAGCAGCTCGCTCCACGACCCCTGAAAGTACTCCGGAAAGATCCAGTCGAGCTGAAACGCGACCCCGAGCCAGAACGCCACGCCCACGATGAGACCCCGCCGGTAGTCGAGGCCTTCGTGCATGAGGATCTTGACGCCGAAGATGAAGAGAAGCGCGACGAGCACGAGGTAGTAGGCGGCCACCACCGGGCCCGGGATCGCGATGAGAGCCGCCATGAACTTCGGGATGAAGGCGAGCCCGACGAAGATGACGCCGACGAAGACGCCGACGGCACGCGCCGCCACGCCCGTGAGCTCGACGATCGCGATGCCCGTCGCGTACGTCGTGTTCGGCACTGTGCCCGCCAGGCCCGACAGCAGGTTGCCGACGCCATCGGCCGACATCGCGCCCTGAATCGAGCGGAAGTCAATCGCCCGCGGCGTGCGCCAGGATGCCCGCTGGATGGCGATGCTGTCGCCGAGCGTGTCCATGGCGCCGACCAGGGTCAGCATCACGAACGCCGGCAGGAGCGCCCAGAACTCGGGTCCGAAACCGAAATCGAACCCGGGATAGGCGAACCGCGGCAAGCCGATCCAGGCCGCTTCGCGCACGCCAGCCGTGTCGTAGATGCCGAAGGCCAGCCCGCCGATCGCGCAGCCGGTCACGATGCCGATGGCAGGCGCCCACAACCGCCACGCACCGGACGAACGGAGCGCCATCAGGGTGATGACCAGCAGCGTGCCGCCCGCGACCGCCGGCGCGGCCGCCGGTGCCGCGCCTTCGGGCACGTCGGCCAGCTTGCGCAGGATGACCGGCGCCAGCGTTACCGGAATCAGCATGAGCACGGTGCCGGCGACCGTCGGCGTGAAGATCCTGCGCAGCAGGGACAGCTTGGCGGCGAGGACGAACTGGAACAGGGAGGAGATGACGACCAGCGTCGCCAGCAGGCTGGGCCCGCCCTGCTCCAGAGCCGCGATGCAGATGGCGATGAACGCGCTGCTGCTGCCCATGAGCAGCACATAGCGCGCGCCGATGCGCCCGACGCCCAGGGCCTGGACCACCGTGGTGATCCCGCTGATGCCCAGCGCGGCCCCGACCGCCCAGGAGAGGTAGGCGTCGCTTTCGCCCGCAAGGGTGATCATGATCGTCGGGCCGAGCACGATACTCGGGACGGCCAGCATCGCCAACTGCACCCCGAGCCCAAGGCCGAGCGCTCGCGGAGGCTTCTCGTCGGGTTCGAACCGAACGTGCCGCCGCTCTTCCGTCTGTTGGGTGGACGCCATCGGAGGGCTACGCCGCCGTTTCCTGCTGTGCGTACTGCAACTGGTAGAGGCGCCAGTAGACGCCGCGGCGCTGCAGGAGTTCGTCGTGGGTGCCGTGCTCGCAGATGGCGCCGTGGTGGAAGACGTAGATGCGGTCGACGTCCTTGATCGTCGACAGGCGGTGAGCGACGACGATCGAGGTCTTGCCGGCCATCAGGTGGTGGAGGGCGTCCTGGATCAGGGCCTCGGTCTCGGTGTCGACACTGGAGGTGGCTTCGTCGAGGAGCAGGAGCTGCGGTTCGCGGGCGAGGGCGCGGGCAAAGGAGAGCAGTTGACGCTGTCCGGTCGAGAAGTTGACGCCACGCTCGCTGACCTTGTGCGCCCAGCCGTTCGGCAGCCGCTCGATCAGATCGTCGACGTGGGTGGCGCGCGCCGCCTCGTCGACCACGTCGTCGGCGACGTCGCGGCCGAGGACGATGTTGTAGCGCAGGTCGCCGTCGAACAGGAAGACGTCCTGAAGCACGAAGGCCATCCGCCGTCGCAGGTCGGGCTTCGGGATGTCCCGGATGTCCTTGCCGTCGACCCGGATCGATCCCTCCTGCAGCTCGTAGAGACGCGCCAGCAGCTTCAGCGTCGTCGTCTTGCCGGAGCCGGTGTGGCCGACGATCGCCACCCGCTCGCCGGCCGCGACCCGGAAGGAGACGTCGCGCAGCACCGTCTCCGCGCCGTAGGCGAACGTCACGCCGTCGAACTCGACCTCGGAGCCGACCGGCGCCGGCCCCGGGACGGCCGCTGCGGCGCTCGCGGGCGCCTCCACCCTGCCCTCTGGCTCCCGGGGCTCGTCCAGGAGCTGGAACACGCGCTCGGCGCTCGCCATGGACGACTGCATCACCGAGTACTTCGCCGACAGGTCCATCAGCGGCCGGAAGAACCGGCTCATGTAGTCGGAGAACACGTAGATCGTGCCGAGGGTGACCTCGCCCAGACCGACCATCTGCGCGCCGTACCAGAAGATGAGCGCGCGGGTCAGGTTCGTCGCCAGGTCGACGGTCGAGAACAGCAGCGCGTCGTAACGGATCGAGCGCAACCAGGAGTCCCGGTGGGAGGCGTTCTCGCGCCTGAAGTCCTCGAAGTTGCGCCGTTCGCGCGCGAACAACTGGACCACCTTCATGCCGGAGATCGTCTCCTGCAGGTGGGCGTTGAGGCGCGCGATCTTGACCCGCACTTCCCGGTAGGCCTCGCGCACCTTGTAGCGGAAGATCGCCGCCGCGATGCCCAGAACCGGCACCAGGGCCAGCGCCGCCAGCGCCAGCCGCGGGTCGATCGCGAACAGCATGGTCAGGATGACGACCATGACGAACACGTCGGCCACCATCGCGATGACGCCCGCCGAGAACATCTCCGCCAGGTGCTCCAGGTCGTTCGTGAGCCGCGTCACGAGGCGGCCGACCGGGTAGCGGTCGAAGAAGCGCATCGGCAGCCGCTGGACGTGATCGAACAGCGTCCTGCGGACGTCCCGGACCGTGCGCTGTCCGAGCGAGATCATCGAGAAGGCGCGCAGCCAGTCGACGATCAACGTGGCGACCGAGATGACGAACACCAGCCCGAACATCCAGGCCAGCGGCCCGAGTCCCAGGCGCGGCACCACGAAGGGCGCCATCCACCCCACTTCCGTCGTCGTCACCCCCTCGGTCAGGTAGTTCAGCGCAGCGCCGACGACCAGCGCCGGCATCAGTTCGAGGAGGGCGCGCGGCGGGATCATGGCGAAGTTGAACGCGATCCAGCCGCGGTAGGGCCGCATGAACGGCCACAGCCGCTTGATCAGCTCCGTGTCGTAGACCTTGCCCAGGTCCCGCTCGCGGCCGAGCTGGGCAGACTCGCTCCGTTCCTCGCTCACGACGGCTCCCCCAAGGGCAACCGCTGCTGCCCCGGAGCGGCCGCGGCCTCGACCCGACCGGCCGGCTCCGGCACCGCCACACCGCCATCGCCGAGCTCGAGCTCCGACAGCAGCTCCTGGCGATGGTGCAGGCGGGCATAGAAGCCGCCGAGCTCGACGAGGTCGCGGTGCGTGCCGCGTTCCGTGATCCGGCCATTCTCGAGCACGACGATCTGATCCGCGTGCCGCACGGCCGAGATCCGGTGCGCAACGATGAAGCAGGTGCGGCCGCGCCGCCGGCCCTCGAGGTCGCCGAGGATCGCCTCCTCGGTACCGTGGTCGACGCTCGAGAGGGAGTCGTCAAGAATGAGGATGGACGGACGCAGGATCATCGCCCGCGCCAGGGCGACGCGCTGGCGCTGGCCGCCCGACAGGGTGACCCCGCGTTCGCCGACGACGGTGTCGAAGCCGTCCTCGAACTCCTCGATCTCCCGTTCGACCTGGGCCCGGGCGGCCGCCCTCCTCACCTCCGCAAGGTGAGCGTCGGGTACGCCGTAGCGGATGTTCTCGGCCACGGAGATCGAGAACAGGAAGCTGTCCTGCGGCACCATGGCGATGCTCGAACGCAGCAGGTGGACCGGCATCCGGTTGAGGTCCACCCCGTCGATCAGGATCGAACCGTCGTCGACCTCCAGCAGCCTCGGCACCAGGCTGACGAGGGTCGTCTTGCCGGAGCCGACGGGGCCCACGATGCCGACCGTGCTGCCCGCTTCAACGGTCAGATCGATTCCCTTGAGCGCCGGCACGTAACTGCCCGGATAGGCGAACGTCAGGTTCCTGAACTCGACGCGCCCCTTGATCTCCGAGACGGCCGCAACGTCCTCGCGATCGCGGATCGACGGCACGATGTCCAGCACGGCGCCCAGCCGCTCCAGCGCCGCGAGGCCGCGCTGCGTGATCGACACGACGAAGCCCAGCATCATGGTCGGGAAGGTGAGCATGCCGATCAGGCCCCAGAACAGCCACAGATCCTCGGTGCCGAGCAGGCCGGTCTGTACCCGCTGGCCACCCAGCCACAGAACGACGGCCGCCGAGAGAGCCGGCACCAGGCTGACGCTGGCGAACATCGTCGTCTGCATGACGCCGACCTTCATCATCCGCCGGAAGAGCTCCTGGTTCTGGTCCTCGAAGCGGTCGCGCTCCAGGTTGGACAGGTCGTAGGCCTTGACCACCAGTGCACCCGAGGCGTTCTCCTGCACGACCGTCGAGACCTTGCCGAGCTGTTCCTGGCCGGCCAGGTTGGCCTGGAACATGTAGCGGCTGTAGTGACGGGTAATCAGGACGAAGAGCGGGAAGGGCCCCAGCGCACAGAGAGTCAGCATCGCGTCCACGGGCAGCAGCACGACCAGGGCGCCCGCGAACAGAACCGGCGTCTGCAGCAGGTTCAGCAACCCCATCCCCAGGAACATCCGGATGCTGTTGATGTCGTTCACGGCCCGCGACATGAGATCGCCGGTGCGGTGAGCGAGGTAGAAGGACTGCGGCAGGCTCTGGAGATGGGCGAAGTAGTCGTTGCGGATGCGGAACTCGATCTGCCGGCCGATGTTGAACATCACGATGCGCGAGAACAGCCGCGCCAGAGCCAGAAAGACCGAGGCGGCAACCAGCCAGAAGATCGCGCGCCCAACCGCGTCCGGGGCGTCTTCGAACGCGGCGACGATGTCCCGGATCGCCAGCGGGATGAGCTGAAAGAAGACCGCGTAGAGGAGGGTGAGGACCCCGCCCAGGACGTAGCCGCCGGGGGCCAGACGCATGTAGGCCAGCAGGCGTCGGAGCGGCTTGTCCGCCTGTGCCGAGGCACCCTCCATGGCGGGGGACCATAGCAACGAGGCAGCCCCAGCTGCCGCAGTTTGGGGTAGGCTGCCGCGGCTTTCTCCCGCTCCCAGCGCGCCACCACATGAAGCTCCACTGGTTCGTCTTCCTCACGCTGATCGGCATGTGCCTCGCCGTCGGCGCGGCGTTCCTCGCGCCCACGGAAGTGGTCCTGCAGGACGGCGCGACTGAACAGGTGGTGAGCAGCAGCGGCTTCGAGCACGACCGTTTCTCCACGATGCGCCAGGGCGGCCCGGGCGCCGAGCGTCACGCCACGACGCTGTGGATCGGCTGGGCTTTCGTCGTCTTCCAGGTGCTCTTCTTCGGCGGCTGCCTGGCGATGGGGATGGAAAGGCGCAAGGACGGAGGCGCCTCCCTGGGGCCGGCGAAGCAGCCGCTGGTCTTCGGCACCCTGGTGCTGGCGGCCATCTTCACGGCGCTCGTCTTCTCCTACCAGCGCTACGCCACTGAGGAGACCCACACCTTGTTCCTGGGCTTTCCCAGGCCCACGGCCTGGGTGTTCTACGCGGTGTGGCCGTTCCCGGTGTTCTTCATGATCGTCTACATGCGGATCTTCGACCGCTGGTTCTTCACCGAGGAGGACGAGAAGAAGGTGGCGGAACTCGCGGCCGCGCAGCGCCAGAAGGAACTTGAAGCGGCCGGTGGCGACCCGGCGGAGGCAGGGGCCGACTGATGGAAGAAAGTCGCAACGCGGTCGTCCTGACCTGCCTGGTCATCTATTTCGCGCTCTGCATCGGCGTCGGAATCTGGGCGCTCAGGCGCACGAAGTCGACCCAGGACTTCTTCATGGCCGGGCGCGAGCTGGGCATCATCGTTACCGCCTTCGCCCTCTTCTCGAGCACGCTCTCGGGATTTGGCTTCGTCGGCGGCCCGGGCCTCGTCTACAGCCAGGGCATGACGTCCGTGTGGATGATCGTCTGCGGCACGGTAGCGAGCTGCTTCACGTTCTTCCTCGTCGCGAAGCGGCTGCGCATCTTCTCCGAGGTCTACCAGACGGTGTCGCTGCCCGACACCGTGGCGCTCCGCTACCAGAGCGAAACGAGCCGGTTCCTGACCGCCGTGGCGATCATCCTCGGGGTCGTGGGCTACCTGGCGGCGCAGATCATGGCGATGGCGGTCGTGCTCCAGGAGATCCTGAACAGCGTCGACTGGGTCCCGCACGTCAGCCTCGGCGCCGCGATGACGATCTCCGTCGCGGTCCTCGTCTTCTACTGCGTCACGGGCGGCATCATCGCCGGCGTCTACACCGATGTCGTGCAGGGCGCGGTGATGGCGATTGCCGGTGTGCTCGTCCTGATCGCGGCCATTCAGGCGGTCGACGGAGGCGTCGCCGGCGGCGCGATGACGGTCGTGAACGACGATCCGGAAGCGATCGGTCCCTGGGGCACCCTCGGCATCATGGGAGCGCTGTCCTACTACCTGCTGTTCGTGGTCGGCGCCTGCGGGCAACCCCACATCGTCACGAAGCTGATGATGAACAAGCGGATCCGCCAGTTCAAGCAGATCTTCCTGGTCAGCGCGATCGCCGGCACGCTGGCCGCGCTGCTCTGGATCGCGATCGGCTTCGCGATGCGCGCGCTCGTCGTCGGCGGCGACCACGCCGAGCTCGGCCAGCCCGACGACGCGGCCTACGCGTTCCTCCAGTCCTACGCTCACCCGATCCTCGCCGGCGTCGTCTTCGCCGGGCTGTTCGCCGCGATCATGTCGACCGCGGACGGCTTCCTGAACATCGGCGCCGCCGCGATCATCCACGACATTCCCAAGGCGCTCACCGGCAAGCCCATCAAGAGGGAGCTGTTCTGGGCTCGGGTGGCGACGCTCGTCCTGGCCGTCGGCGCGGCACTCTTCGTCAGCCTTTCGAAGGAGGACCTGGTCGCCCTGCTCGGCACCTTCGGCTGGGGCACGTTCGCCGCGGCTCTCGTGCCAACCGTGGCGATCGGGTTCAACTGGAAACGGGCGACGCCGCTGGCGGCGAACGTGGCGATCGTCTCGGGCCTGCTGGTCAACTTCGTCATCGAGATCGCGAAGATCCAGGTGCCCCACGGAATTCACGGCGGCGCCATCTCGCTCCTGCTGTCGCTGACCCTGTTCTTCGGCATCTCCCTGCTCTCGAAGCCGAAACCGTTGCCAGACGAGATCGAAGCGATCATCGACCTGTAAACGACTGGGTGCGCCGGCGTCCCCGCCGGCATCCGCCGAAGGCGGCCAGCGGCCGGCGCCGCCTGCGATAGCCTGCCGCCGCCTCCACCGCCATGACGATTTCGCCCGACTTCCGGCGCTCCAGCCCCCGCTTCCGCGACGTCGACGCGGTGATCGCGGCGCTGTGCGCCGAGGACTACATCGCCGAGCGCGACCTCGCCACCGCGATCTACCTGTCGCTGCGCATGGGCAAGCCGATCTTCCTGGAGGGCGAGCCCGGCGTCGGCAAGACAGAGGTGGCCAAGGCACTCGCCCGCTGCCTCGGCTCGGAGCTGATCCGTCTTCAGTGCTACGAGGGGCTCGACGTCTCGACCGCCGTCTACGAGTGGAACTACCGCCGCCAGTTGCTCCACCTGCGCGGCCTGGAGGCGGCCGGAAGCGGCGACGCCCGCACCGCGGTCGACGACGTCTTCTCCTCCGACTTCCTGCTCGAACGACCCCTCCTGCGCGCCGTCCAGCAGAGCCGCAGAGGTCAGGCGCCACCCGTGCTGCTGATCGACGAGCTCGACCGCGCCGACGAGGAGTTCGAGGCCTACCTGCTCGAGATCCTGGCCGACTTCCAGATCACCATTCCGGAGATCGGCACCGTCGCCGCCGAGACGCCACCGGTCGCCGTCGTCACCTCGAACCGCACCCGCGAGGTCCACGACGCGCTGAAGCGCCGCTGCCTCTACCACTGGATCGACTTCCCGGACTACGAGAAGGAAGTGCAGATCGTGCTACGCCGGGTCCCCGAGGCGCCCAAGCACTTCGCCGCCGAGATCGTCCGCCTGGTGCAAGCGCTGCGAGCGGAGGATCTGTTCAAGCAGCCGGGCGTCGCCGAGACGCTCGACTGGACGAACGCGCTCATTGCTCTCGACCAGGAGACGCTCTCCGACGCCATCCTGCGCGACACCCTGGGTGTGCTGCTCAAGTACCAGGACGACCTCGACAAGATCGATGACGAGGCGGTGCGGAGGCTGCTACGGAAGAGCCGGTCAGAGTAGCCGGCACGGCAGGAACCGGCTACACCGGCGACCGAACACCGGGTGCGCCCGCGTCCCCGTCGGCTCAGGCTTCTGAGCGTGCGGGCTCAGGGGGTCAGCGTCCGGGCTACTCGGATACCGTTGTTGCGGAAGCGGTTGCCGGCGGTGTACCTGTTGCGGTTCGCGGAGCGGAGGAACCTCGGATAGCCGTACCAGGAACTGCCGCGCAAGACGCGGCGGGAACAATCGCCCGACTGCCAGGCGCTCCCGTCCGAGGGCGCACCCCTGTAGCTACCATTCCAGCAGTCCTGCACCCACTCGACCACGTTCCCGTGCATGTCGTGAAGACCCAACCCGTTCGCGCCAAACGAACCCACGGGAGCCGTCCCTTCCCAATCCCATCGGCTCCCGCAACCACTGCAGTTCGCGCGACCCGAACCGATCTCGTTCCCCCAACTGTAAGCCGTCGACGTACCAGCGCGGGCCGCATACTCCCACTCCGACTCGCTCAGCAAACGGTACTCCGCTCCCGTCTGGGAAGACAGCCAACTCACGTACTGCTGAGCGTCATCCCAGGACACGTTCACCACCGGACGATTGCCGCGACCCCAGCCCTCATCGTCCGGACGATGACTGCAACCGCCGGCCGACACGCAAGCCTCCCACTGCGCGAACGTCACCTCGTGCTTCGACACCGCGAAAGCCTGCGGGATCGTCACCTGGTGCACCGGCAGCTCGCCGTCCCCACAACGCACACCCGACACGCAGCCCATACGAAAATCGCCCGCCGGAATCACCACCATCTCCGGACCGTTCCCACCCGAACGCAGCGCGTCATGGAAGGTCTCGCCCGATACGCGCCGACCGCTGCCGGCGGAAGTCGTCGCGGCCCCGGCTTCCGCCACATCGATCTGCGTGTCCGGGGGCAACTGCGCGGCGGCGGAAGTCGGCGCGAGCAGCACAGCGAATGCCAGGGCGGCAGTCAGAAGTCGCAGGGGCCTCTCGGTCATCTCGCTCTCCGTGGGTTTGCGGGTGGCACGACTCTACTAGCCACCTTCTCGGCGGTTGAACTGACCCTCGGCGACCATGGCTGAGGCGGCCGCGACGCGCGGCCACCTGCTCCGCAACATCGTCCTCTTCGGCCGGCTGCTGCGGGTCGGCAGCCTGGACGTGACGCCGACCCAGTTGCGCGACTGGGTGGCCGCCCTGGAACTCGTCGACCTCGCCCGCAAGCGCGACGTGAAGGCCGCCGCGCAAGCGGTACTCGTCAGCCGGCGACGCGACCTGCCCTGGTTCAACAAGGCCTTCGAGCTGTTCTGGCAGGCTCGCGACCCACGGGAACTCGAGCAGCTCGAACTGGGGCTGATGATCCAGCGCCGGACGGAGCGGACGAAGCGGGCCGCGATCCAGAAGCTGGCGCTGAACGACAGCGACGGCGGCGATGAGCGCCAGAGCGACCGGGACCGTACCGCCCGCGCTCAGCTCTACAGCGCCCGCGAAGCGCTGCGGCAGAAGGACTTCGCCCAGCTCGAGGGCGACGAACTCGACGAGATCAAGCGGCTGATGGCCACGTTGCACTGGCAGCTCGAGACGCGCCGCACCCGCCGGCTCCGGCCGGATCGCCACGGCCACCGGCTCGACTTGCGGCGGACGCTGCGCCGCAGCCTGACCCAGGGTGGCGAGATGGTCGACCTGGTCCGCCGCGGCCGCAAGCACCGGCGGCGGCCGCTCGTCCTGCTATGCGACACCTCCGGGTCGATGGAGCCCTACTCGCGCCTGCTGCTCCACTTCATCTACGCTGTCTCCCACCCCCGCTCGGCCGACCCGGGCATCTCGCGGGTCGAAGCGTTCGCCTTCGGCACGCGGTTAACCCGCCTCACCCAGGAGCTGGCCGAACGCGACGTCGACCGCGCCCTCCAGGCCGCCGCCCACCGCATCGAGGACTGGGGCGGGGGCACCCGCACCGGCGACGCGCTGCGGGAGTTCAACTTCACCTGGAGCCGCCGCCTGCTCGGGCAGGGCGCCGCCGTGCTCATCATCAGCGACGGTTGGGACCGCGGCGACATCGCCCTCCTGGGCCACGAAATGGAACGCCTGCACCGAAGCTGCCACCGCCTGATCTGGCTCAATCCGCTGCTCGGTTCACCGGACTACCAGCCGCTGACCCGGGGCATCGTGGCCGCGCTCCCGCACGTCGACGACTTTCTGCCGGTGCACAACCTGGCCAGTTTGGAGCAGTTGGGAGACTTGCTGGCTTCGATGTAGCGGAGCCCGGAGAGCCGGCGGGGACGCCGGCGCACCCAGTGTGCGACCGCCACCGACCTCTCCTAGCGACGGAGGTTCTGCTCCAGGAAGCGGTCGACCATCCGCTGGATGAAGTCCGCGTCGTCGATCTCGAGCGCGACGGTCGAGGTCGGCTCGGTGCCGGCTTCGAACAGCGTCATGCTCCGTTCGTCGACCGTGACGCGGCCGTGTTCGACGCCGAAGAGGTCGGGCCACAGGAGGTAGCCGACGGCGACGGCGTCGAAGAGGCGCGGCGTGGTCTGGTTCCGCTCCTCGTTCCGCCACAGGGAGTAGAGCGCCGTCACCGCGTCGGTCAGCGGCGTGCCGCGCATGTGCAGGTGGAGTCGTCGGTCGGCGTCGAGTCGGACGTGGTCCGTCACGTCGAGGGGGATGTAGACGACGTCGGCGCCGCCGGCCTGCACGCCCGCGTCGAAGATGCGCGACGAAGCGGCGTCGGCGAGCACGTTCCACTCCCGCTGCGCGTCGCCGCCGTCGTAGCCCGACCGGATCGAGCCGTACATCGAGACGACCCGCTTCGCCTTCTTGAGAACGTCCGGGTCGAGCTCCAGCGCGTCGCCGATGTTCGTCACCGGACCGACAGTGAGCAGGGTGATCTCCCCCGGCGCGGCGTTCAACGTCTCCACGATGTACTCGGCCGCCGGCTGCGCCTGGGGTTTCAGTTCGTCGAAGCCGCGCGCCCAGTGGAACTGCCGCTGGTACGGCGCATCGCTGAACTGCTCGTGGGGCTTGCCATCCCGCAACGTGACCAGCGGTGTCTCCCGACCCACGTAGACCGGGATCTGCTCCAACCCGGTCTCCCAGAGCATGCGCAGCGCCAGGGGCGCCCGGTCCGCCGTGCGCGCGTGGCCGACCGTGATGCCGACGAGTTCGATCTCCGGGCTCGCGAGCAGCAAGGCCAGGGCGTAAGCGTCGTCGATGTCCGAACCGATGTCGCAGTCGAAGAGGACCTTCTCGCGTTCGTCGGTGGCGGCGGACTCGGGCTGGGCTGGTGCAGGTGCCATTGGGGCGAGGAGGACGGCGAGAAAGAGGTAGGTGGTGAGGACGAGGTTCGGAGCCGGCCGGAGACCGGCGCGTTTCTGATGCCGCCTCCGGCGGCGGCCGGCGGGGACGCCGGCGCACCCAGTGTGCGAAGCCATTGTCTTGGTCATTGCGATGCTCCTCTCGTCAACTTCCGCGCCGGTCGCTCGGAGAGCGTAGTATTGCCCGCTCATGCCTGAGTCGCGACTACGACGATTCGTTCGCGATCCCCTGTTCGTGTTCCTGGTGATCGGTGTCGGCGTGTTCGCGCTCGACCGCATGGCCGGCGGGGTCTTCGACGCGGAGAGCCGAACGGTAGTCGTCAACCGGGCGCAGGCGATCCGGCTGGCAGACCTCTGGAGTGCGCAGATCGGCCGGCTGCCGACGGTGGCGGAGCTCGACTCACTGATCGACGATCACGTCCGGGAAGAGATCCTGGTACGCGAAGCGGCGCGCATGGGTCTCGACCAGGACGACACGATCGTCCGACGGCGCCTGGCCCAGAAGATGTCCTTCCTGATCGAGGACACGGCGGTCGCGGACGCGGTGGCGGACGACGATCTCAGGCAGTACTTCGAGGAGAACGCGGAACGCTACGGGGAACCGAGGCGCTTTACGCTCCGCCACGTCTACGTCAGCCCCGACCGCCGCGGCAGCGACGAGGAAGCGGCCAGCGCGGCTTCCGACATCCTCGAACAGCTTCGCGCCGAGGGCACTGACGCCGCGCCCGAGAACACGCTCTGGCGGCGGCTGGGCGATCCCTTCATGCTGCGCCGCGAGTACGGCCGCCGAACCGCCGAGGACCTGGCCGAACTGTTCGGCGGCGCCTTCGTCGACGGACTGGAAACACTGCCGATCGGCGAGTGGGCGGGACCGATCGAGTCCGCCTACGGCTACCACGTCGTCCGGCTCTCCGTCCGCACGGAAGCGCAGCCGGCGATGTTCGAGGACGTGCGCCGGCGAGTGCTGGACGACGCCCAGCGCGACGCCCGCGACGCCGCGAACCGGGCCGCGCACGAAAGCCTGCGAGAGCGGTACCGGGTCGTGATCGAGGAGATCGACTTCGTCTCCGAGCTGGAGGGCGGCGGCGCGGACGAAGGCGGAGACGAGCCCTGAGCCGCCCCTTGGGCCGCCTGCTCCTGGCGGTAGCGACTCTCGCCGGGTTCTTCGTAGCGGCCGTCCCCGCGGACGCCCACGAGGTCCGTCCCGGCTACTTCGAACTCAACGAGGCGGAGCCCGGAACCTTCGAGGTCTTCTGGAAGCAGCCTCGCCGCGGCGCCCTCCTGCTCGTGCTCGACCCGGTGTTGCCCCAACACTGCACCGAGACCGTCCGGCACCCACCGGAGCACCTGGCCGGCGCCCTGGTCGAGCGCTGGACCGTGGAGTGCCAGGCGGCGGACGGCGACCCGGACCGCATGTTCCACGGCGAGACCTTCGGCATCGACGGTCTGGAACGGACCCTGACGGACGTCCTGCTCCGGATCAGTTTCACGAACGGCGACAGCCTCACCCAACTGCTCCGGCCGGAAGAGCCCTCGGTCACCGTGGACCGGGAGGCCGCCGGCAACGCCTGGCCCTACTTCCGGCTCGGCGTCGAGCACCTGGTGTTCGGCATCGACCACATTCTGTTCGTCATCGGCCTGCTCTTCTACGTCCGCGATCCGTGGCGCCTGGTCGGCGTGATCACGTCGTTCACCCTCGCCCACAGCATCACGCTCGCGCTTTCGTCCCTGGACGTCGTCAGGATCTCCCCCGCGCCGGTCGAGGCGGTGATCGCCCTGTCCATCCTGTTCCTGGCGGTCGAGCTGCTGCGTCCCGAGGATCAGCGATCGCCGATCACGACGAAGAGCCCGTGGCTCATCGCCTTCGCCTTCGGCCTGCTGCACGGCTTCGGCTTCGCCGGCGCCCTGGCCGAGATCGGCCTGCCGCAGCGGGCGATCGCCCTGGCGCTCTTCCTGTTCAACGTCGGCGTCGAGGTCGGGCAGCTCCTCGTCGTCGCGGTGGTGCTTTCCCTGCTGGCCCTAGTCAAGCGAGTCGGCATCGTCCTGCCGGAGCTCATCGTGCGGGCGCCGATCTACGCCACCGGGATCATCGCGGCGTTCTGGTTCGTGGAGCGGATGGGTCGGATCGTCGTCTGATCGGGAAGTCGAAACGCCTCCCGGGGCACCGCCGAAGTACGCGGCCAAGGGATCACTGTTGGAATCTGCAATGAGATCAGGATCAGGAACCAACACGGAAGGCCCACGTCAGGAGGGCCGGGAGAGCCCCTTGAGGAACGGCCTCGAGGCTGGGAGTTCCGGCGCCCATCGCGGGCGCGAAGCCTGGGCGGGTCCAGAGAGCCCGCTTGCCGACTTCGTTCGGCGGGAGACGAAGAGCACTCTAGCCTCCTACGGGGACCAACCAAACCTCGTCAAGGAACATGCCAACCAGGAACACGACACGGCCCACGGCGGCTACGCGGACCGCCAAGTCATCGAGCTCGCGCAGAACAGCGCGGACGCCCTGCTTCAAGCCGAAAGCGGCTTCCGCAGGATCAGCATCAGGTTGTCGGGCGGGTGCCTCTACTGCGCGGACGACGGCCTGCCGGTTGATGAGAGCGGCATCACGGCCCTCATGTTCGCTCACCTGTCGAGTAAGAGGAACACGGCGTCGATCGGCAGGTTCGGGCTCGGCTTCAAGTCGGTCCTCGGCGTCACCGATGCCCCGGAATTCTACAGCCGCTCTGTTTCATTCCGGTTTGGCCGGGAGCGCGCGAGGCGGCTGATCAAGGAGGCAACCGGGCGCGAGTTCCGGGACTATCCGGTCCTTCGGCTACCCGAATCACTCGACCCGAGTCGCGCCAAGGACGAGACGCTCGGAGAACTGATGACCTGGGCGACGAACATCGTTCGCCTGCCGCTCCTTGAGCCAAGCGTCGACGCTCTGAGACGGCAGATCAGAGACTTTCCTGCCGAGTTCCTGCTTCTCGTCCCTCATGTCAGGGAGTTGCATCTCGCCGATGGTCAGTCGGTCCGCCTCTGCACGCTTCGTCGTCGAGCGGACGAAGAGTTCGAGCTCTCCCAGGCGGACGTCTCGCAGCAAACGGAACAAGTCAGCCGATGGCGCCTCTTCCAGACGATGCACACGCTGTCCCAGACAGCCCGCGACGACCGGCGTTCACTTGACGACGGCAACGAGGTCCCGGTCACGTGGGCCGCGCCACTCGACGGCGGCCGAAGCGTAGGGTACTTCTGGGCCTACTTTCCTACCCGGACGGCAAGTCTCGTCGGCGGCATCCTGAACGCGCCTTGGAAGACGAACGAGGACCGACAGAACCTGCTTCCAGGCCCTTACAACGACGATCTCATTCGGGCTGCGGCGGCGCTCGTTGCGGAGAATCTGCGGGAGCTCAGCGTCAAAGACGACCCCTCCGCACATCTGGACGCTCTGCCACGAGGCTACCGGGCCGACGATTCAGAGCACGCAAACCTCCTTAGGAAGGAGCTGTTTCGGCTACTCCCCGGGCAAGCCATCGTGCCGGACCAGAGTGGCGATCTGCGGGAGATTCACGAAGTTCGCTACCCGCCAAGCGAACTGACTCCTGGCACCGGAACACACGATCCGGCACCCTTCGAGCGATGGGCAAGCTACCCGCACCGGCCGGACAACTGGCTCCACCACTCGGCTCTGAACCGGGTACGGCTCGCCACCATAGAACGTCTCTTCCCCGAGCGCCCCTGGCCGAATCGCGGTCCCCGCGCCCCCCGCGCATCTTTGGAGGAATGGCTGGAGGCCTTGGTCAAGGACAGTTCGGCCGAGCTGGCCGTCGCCGGCTCAATCGCCGCTGTTCGAACGGCGATAGCCATTCCCGAGGCAATACGCCAAGGTGAGGATCTAGGCGCTATCGTTCTGACCGAGGATCACGGGTGGAAGCCGGTCGATGCCGACTCCGTCTTCCTGCCCACCGACGCACCTGCGGTCGATGGCGAAGAGGCGTCGACGGTTCACCGTGGACTCGCCAACGACCAAGCAACCAGGAAGATCCTCCTGGCGCTGGGCCTTCGGACGCCAAGCCCCGAGGCTACCTTCAGGGAAGCGGCTACACGCGCTCTTCCCGGCCGTCGTCAGGGAGAGCCCAACGACCTTGCCTGGACCAGGTTCTGGGCTACCGCGCGAGGGCTCTCCACGGGCAAGGCACTTGATGTCCTCAGGGAGTTCGTCCCGCAGCACCTTTCGCACCACGACAGGGCTTGGCTCCGCAAACAGGTGCTCGCAACGACGATGGCCGAGAGCTGGCGACCGCTGCGGGCTGTCTTGCTGCCTGGTTCGATCGTTCCGACCGACGGCAGTCGAGACGACGGAGCAACCATCGACATCGGCTTTCACAACGCCGACCGAGAGCTGCTCCGCGAGCTGGGTGCGACTGACGGCCCCACCGGTGGCCTCGATCTCCGCTGCACCGAGTGCTTCGACGTCCACCGTCGACAGTGCGAACAAGAGTACAAACAGGAACCCGGGCTGCCCCACCACCCCCAAAGCGGCTACCTTCAGTTCGGCGCTTGGCAGTCCGCCGGCTTCGAAGCCGCTACGGATGGGGCAGGGCCCCTTGACGTGCTCGCCCACCTCTCGCCCGAGGCCGCGGTGCGCTTCACAAGTGAGATGCTCAAGCTCGAAGCCACCTTCGAGGACTGGCCGATGGGCCACTTCGGCTCCAACGGACGTAGTTATCCGTCGGTGTTGTTCGAGTCACCGGCAGTCTCCGTTCTAAGGGAGCACGGCAGGGTCGGGATCTCCGGTGGCAGCGTGCCGCTAAGCGATGCTCTCGGGTCGAACCCGAAGAGTCTCGAAGCTCAGAACGCCCTCTGGCACCACAGCAACGTCGACCTGATTCGACACGCGTTCGACTTGCACGATCCGAAACCGGAGTTCATCGGCGAAGCTGAGCCCGTCCCCCTAACCGACGTCTGGCCGGGACTCGGCCAGCTCTTGCCGCAGACCGAGGGCCACCTGATCCGCTGCGAGCGGATCCTGGTCGCGGGACACGAAGTCGATTGCAGAGCCAACCGCTCGACCGTCTACCTGGCCGCCTCCGTTGCGGATGAGGAAGAACAACTCTGGCTGATCTCCAGGGAACTGGAGCTGGACCTCAGCGAAGACACGCTCCAGCAGATCCTCCACCGGAGGACACCGAAAGAAGTCCAGGCCCGTCGCGACGAGATCCGCCGAGAGCCGTCCGCCGCCGAGCGACTGCTGGCCGCCGTCGGCGATCAGGCTCTGCGCGACAAACTCCCCAAAATGCTGCTTGCCATGCTTGAGGTCGACGGTGCTGAAGTCAGCGGCAAGAGACTCGCCGAAGCGGCCATCGCGACCTGGCATACCGACACCCTGCGCCAGCACCGGGAAGCGCTGCACCACCTCGACCCCCCAAAACAGTGGGCCGGTTCATCTCGGGCTCTCGCGTTCGTCCAGGCACTCGGTTTCGCGGACGCCTGGGCAGGTCAGCGAGCCCCCAAGCGGGATCCCTGGCTGGAAGTTACGGGTCCACAGAACCTCCCGCCGCTGCACGACTACCAGGAGCGGGTCTCCAGGCAATTCCGGACGCTGCTGAGGCGAGAGTCGTCGGCCGGAGGCGACCGTCGGGCGATGATCAGTCTGCCGACCGGCTCCGGGAAAACCCGGGTTGCCGTGCAGGCGATTGTCGAGGCGGTACGGGAGGACGACTTCCCAGGCGGAGTGCTCTGGGTGGCGGACCGCGACGAGCTTTGCGAACAGGCGGTTGAGGCGTGGCGCGAGGTGTGGGCGAGCGTCGGCGAGTCCGGCCAGCGGCTGCGCATCTCCAGAGCATGGGCAGGGCAGGAGAGTCCCCGCCCATTGAGGGAGCGCCACGTCGTCGTCGCGTCAATCCAGACGCTCCAGGCACGACGTGGGCACCCGAACTACAGGTTCCTCGCAGGTCTTCAACTCGTCGTCTTCGACGAAGCGCATCGGTCCATCGCCCCAACCTACACCTCCGTGATGGAAGAGATCGGCCTGACTCGCTATCAGAGGTCTGACGAACCATTCCTGGTCGGCCTCACCGCCACGCCCTACCGCGGGAGAGACGCGGACGAGACGGCAAGGCTGGCCAATCGCTACGGGCAACGACGACTGGATGACGGGGCGTTCCCCGATGACGAGCCAACCGCCGTCGTTCAGCATCTGCAGACAATGGGAGTCCTCTCGCAGGCGGACCACGAGGTGATCCCTGGCGACACCTTCCGTTTGCTCGACGACGACATGCGCCAGGACGAGAGATGGACCGGCGGGCGATGGAACCTGCCCTGGCTCCCGCAACGACTGGAGAACCGCATCGCCGCCAGCACTGCGCGCACGAAGCGCATTCTCGACGCGTTCGAGAAGCACATCGAACCCGATTGGCCGGTGCTCGTCTTTGCCACGTCGGTGGAGCACGCGCAGACCCTCGCCGCACTCCTAGAGGACCGGGGCATCCGTTCCCGCGCCATCAGCGGAAGCACCAGAACGGCTGCCCGACGCCATGCAGTCGACGAGTTCCGGAAAGGGGGTATCCGGGCGCTCGTGAACTACGGCGTGTTCCGTGAAGGCTTCGACGCCCCGAAGACCCGCGCGATCCTCGTTGCCCGCCCGGTCTACAGCCCGAATCTCTACTTCCAGATGATCGGCCGTGGCTTGCGGGGGCCCAGAAACGGCGGCACCGAGCGCTGCCTGATCCTGAACGTCGAAGACAACATCGAGAACTTCGGCCGGAAGCTCGCTTTCGCCGACCTGGACGGGCTGTGGAGCGCTCGTTGAGCGCTTCCGGCTCACCGGAGCCGCGAGATCTGCAATGGGTTGGCCATCAACCTTGCAATCGGCCGGGCCTAAACCCTTCAACCGGACGGCACCAAACCTTGCAATCAGACGGACCCCAACGTTACAATCAGCCGAATGTCGGAGCCGGTCTTCTACCCACGATGCGTCGAAGATCGCCTTGCCGAGGCCCTGGAAGACTCGCCGATAGTACTCATCCACGGTCCCCGGCAGTGTGGAAAAACCACCCTCGCCCAGTACGCGTACGCGCCGAACTACTTGACGCTCAACGGCGTCTATGTGACCTTAGGCGATGTCCGCGTGACATTGGGACGGTCCCGCCAAGACCGGGACTACACCTACATCAGCTTCGACGACCCGGTCGTCAGAGGAGGCGCTCGGGCCGATCCGATCGGGTTCGTCGCTGAACTCCCCGAGCGCGTCATCCTGGACGAGGTCCAGCACGTTCCGGGCCTGTTTGAAGCGCTCAAGATGGAAGTGGACCGTCACCGGGTGCCAGGCCGCTTCATACTCACCGGTTCCACCAATGTGCTGCTGCTCCCGACCCTTTCCGAGTCCTTGGCCGGTCGCCTCCAGATCGTCCCACTGCATCCCCTAGCGCAGTACGAACTAGCCGTCCCAGCAGCCAGTGGCGATTCGTACTCGAACACGGGATTCCTGAGCGTCCTGTTCGCGGACGGATTCGAGGTGCGTCGAACGGAACGGCTTGGCCAGCGGCTCATCGATCGGATTGTCGCCGGTGGATTCCCGCCGGCGCTGCTCCGTCCAACGCCCAAGCGCCAAGCTGAATGGCATCGCAACTACGTCGAAGCACAGATCCAGCGCGACGTCCGCGACATGACGCGCATCAGATCGTTCGACGTTCTACCCGGACTCCTGAGCGCAACTGCCTCGCAAACGGCCAGACTGTTCAACCTCAGCAGTCTGGCCTCGCCCTTCAGCTTGAGTCGACCGACGATCGGCGACTACGTAACCCTTCTTGAGAGGCTGTTCCTGCTGGAACGACTCCAGCCTTGGCATAGCAACCGACTGAGCCGCCTGGTGAAGACACCCAAGCTGCACGTCGGCGACACAGGCCTTGCTGCAGCGCTGCTCGGTGTGGATCGCGCAGCGCTGGCGGCAAACCGCCCCCTGCTCGGGCAGTTCCTGGAGACGTTCGCCTTTCAGGAGCTGCGACGGCAAGCAAGTTGGCATGACGCGTCAATGAAGTTCTACCACTTTCGCGACAAGGACAATGTTGAAGTGGACATCGTGATCGAGCGCGGTTCCCAGTCCGTTGCCGGAGTGGAGGTCAAAGCCGCGGCCACTGTCACCCAAGGAGACTTCCGCGGTTTGCGCAAACTGGCTCGAGCAGCCGGCGAGCGGTTTACCGGCGGCGTAGTCCTCTACGATGGCGAGGCCACGACGGGCTTCGGTGATCGCCTCTTCGCTGTACCAATTCGCCGCCTATGGGAAACACCATGAGACGGCGGGCGCTAAGATGACCGTTCCGTCCACAGCGGTAGAAACGGGAGGAGCCGGCGTATGGCGAAGGCAGGCGACGAGGCGCAAGCGGCCGACAACGGCAAGCCGAAAGGACTTCTCAACCGGTTCCTGAACGCCATCGAGGTCGTCGGCAACAAGCTGCCGGACCCGGCGATCCTCTTCCTGCTCCTGCTGTTCCTGACCTGGATCGCCTCGGTGCTACTGGCGCCGATCCAGTTCGCGGACATCCACCCGGTGACCGGCGAGCCCGTCCGGATCCAGAACCAGCTCACCGGCGAGGCGCTGGCGACCTTCATGGCACGGCTGGTGACGACGTTCACCGGGTTCGCTCCGCTGGGCGTGGTGCTCGTCGCGCTTCTCGGCGTTGGCGTGGCCGAGAAGACGGGGTTCATCAACACCGGCCTGCGCCTGATCCTCGGCTTCACGCCGAAGAGCCTGCTGACACCGATGCTGATCCTCGCATCGATCGTCAGCCACACGGCTGCGGACGCCGGCTACGTCCTGGTCATCCCGCTCGGCGGGGTCATCTTCTACGCCGCGGGCCGCCATCCGCTCGCCGGAATCGCGGCCGCCTTCGCCGGCGTGTCGGGGGGCTTCTCGGCCAACTTCATCCCCTCGGGCATCGATCCCCTGCTCCAGGGCTTCACGCAATCCGCGGCCCAGATCCTCGATCCCGAGGTTCTCGTCAACCCGCTCTGCAACCTCCTGTTCACCGCGCTGTCCTCCATCCTCGTGGTCGCCGTTGGCTGGTACCTGACCGACCGGGTGATCGAGCCGAGGCTCCGCGGCACCGAGATCGACGGCGACCCGGACGAGATGCCGAAGATGGAGGAGCCAAGCCGCGAGGACCGCCGGGGTTTCGTGGCCGGCATGGGGTCGGTGGTGGTCGGTTTGGTCGTCCTGCTGATCTGGGCGTGGCCCGAGGCGTCGCCGCTCCGCAGCGAGGCCGGCGAACTCACCGCGTTCTCGGCGCCGCTGATGCAGATGCTGGTGCCCCTGATCTTCGTCTTCTTCCTGATCCCCGGCGTCGTCCACGGCTACGTCGCCGGCACGGTGAAGACCCACCGGGACATCGTCGACGGCATGAGCGACGCGATGCGCACGATGGCCTACTACCTGGTCATGGCCTTCTTCGCCGCCCAGTTCATCGCCGCCTTCAGCAGTTCGAACGTCGGCCTGCTGATCGCGCTCAAGGGCGCGAACTTCCTACGCGATCTCGGCCTGCCCGCGCAGGCGACCGTGGTCGGGATCATTCTGCTGTCGGCGGTCGTCAACCTGTTCGTCGGCTCGGCCTCCGCCAAGTGGGCCGTCCTCTCCGTCATCTTCGTGCCGATGCTGATGAGCCTCGGCATCTCGCCCGAGCTGACCCAGGCCGCCTACCGCGTCGGCGACAGCGTGACCAACATCGTCACGCCGCTCATGCCCTACTTCCCGCTCGTCGTCGTCTTCTGCCAGCGATACACGAAGAAGGCGGGCATCGGCACCGTGCTGTCGCTGATGATCCCGTACGCCGTGACCCTGCTCATCACCTGGACGATCTTCCTGATCGGATACTGGCTGCTGGGCATCCCGCTCGGCCTCCAGGCGAGCTACACCTACTCTGCGGTCTGATCGCGCGATGAAGAAGGCATCGTCGGTACGCGCGGCGTTGCCCCTGTTCCTGGTGCTGGCAGCCACGCTCGCGGCGGCGACCTGGGCGCAGCCGACCCGGCCCATCTATCCGGTCTACGAGGGCTACGTGCCGAACGACGACGGCACCGCGGTCCTCGTCTTCGGCTACTACAACCACAACGCGGTCGCGGTCGAGATCCCGGCCGGCGAAGAGAACGGCTTCGACCCGGGACCGGCAGCCCGCGGCCAGCCGACCGTTTTCGAACCGGGACGCCATCGCAACATCTGCCTGGTCGTGCTCCCCGCCGACTACGAGGGCAACCTGCGCTGGTCTGTCACCGTGGGCGAAACCACGGAGAAGACGACGGAACGCGGCGGAATCGATACCCTCTACCTGATCGAGAACATCTCCATGGCCTACCGCCGGGCGAAGCAGGTCGACACCGCCACCGCCGAGCAGGGCGTCTGCATCGCACCGGAACCGGCCAGCACGAGGAGCCAACCATGAACCGGACTCTCGGAACCCTGACGACGGCCGCGATTCCGCTGCTCGCCCTCCTTGCCGTTCCGGCCGCTTCTCCGGCGGCGGCAGCCGACGCCGACCCGCCGACCTTCAGCCGCGACATCGCGCCGATCTTCCAGCGCTCGTGCCAGCGCTGCCACCGGCCCGAGACCGCCGCGCCGATGTCGCTCCTCAGCTACGAGCAGATCCGGCCCTGGGCGCGGTCCATCAAGCGCCGGGTCGAGTCCCGGCAGATGCCGCCTTGGCACATCGACCGCACGATCGGCGTCTACGACCCGGACCCGAGCCTGAGCGACGAGGAGATCGCCCTGGTCACGGCCTGGGTCGACGGCGGTGCTCCACGCGGCAACTCCGCCGACCTGCCGGCGCCGATCGAGTGGCCCGACGGCGACGCCTGGGAGTACGGCGAGCCCGACCTGGTGGTCGAGATGCAGGAGGACATGGTCGTGCCGGCCGAGGGCCCCGACCTGTTCGTCAACTTCATCGCGGACACTGGCCTGACCGAGGACCGCTACATCCAATGGATCGAGGTCAAGCCGAGCAAGGCGGGCCGCGCGACCGTCCACCACACGATGGTCTACGCCATCCAGGACGACGCGGAGTACGTCGGCGAAGACTTCTTCGAGCGCGATGACGACCCGAACCGCCGCGACGCCGAGGGCAACCCGGTCGGCTCGTTGCTCATCGAGTACGCGGTCGGCAACACCGGCGACCTCTACGCCGAGAACACCGGCAAGCTGCTGATGGCCGGCAGCCGGATCCGCTTCAGCGGCCACTACCATTCGATCGGCGAGGTGATCCGCGACCGCCAGCGGGTCGGTTTCGGCTTCTACCCCCGCGGCGTCGTGCCGAAGCACCGGATCGTCTCAACCCGGCTGTTCGCCGGCCTGCCCAGCAACCGCGGCTGGCGCAACAACGAGCTCTCCATCCCGCCCGGCGCCGACAACGTCCGCCACGACGGCTACCGCGTCCTCGACCGGCCGATCCAGTTGATCAGCTTCCAGGCCCACATGCACTACCGGGGCAAGGGCATGGAGCTCGAGGCGATCCATCCCGACGGCCGCCGCGAACTCCTCACCCGCATTCAGAACTACGACTTCAACTGGCAGATCGCCTACCCGTACAAGCACCCGCCGGTCTTCCCGGCCGGCACCGTGCTGCACGTGACCTCGTACCACGACAACTCGGAGAACAACCCGTACAACCCCGACCCGACCGCCTGGGTCGGCTGGGGCAACCGGACCGTCGACGACATGGCGATCGGCTGGACCAACTTCGTCTTCCTGTCCGAAGAGGACTACGAAGAGCACGCGGCGGCCGGCGCCGCGACTGGCGCCGGCGACTAGTCCAAAGCCGCGACGGGCACTGCGGCGGTGTGTACGCCGCCGTCTCTCCAGGCAAAGATGAGGCGGTCTCTGCTACGGACGAGCTTGGGTACGCCAACGGCACTGCGTCCGGCCGGCGCCGGCGCTACCGTGAGTGGTGTCCCGATGCTTCCGACTCGACTGACACGGCGGACCCGCAGTTCAAAAGGGCCGGCTTCCGAGCGCTCGACCCAACTGACCGCCGCGCTGCCATCCTCGAGCATAGCGACGCCGGCCCAGCCGCGGGGGGAGCCGTCGTCGATTCGGATCGGATCGTCGAACCGTTGCTCTGCGGTGTTCCAGAAGGCGGCCAGGAGCTTCGACTCGCCGGCGGCGGCGGTGAACCAGGCGACTGCCGGACCTGTTTCGCTCGAAGCCAGGGCCGGGCCGTTCGTTGGGCAGCCCCGGATGTGCCAGCCGTCGCGGTGGACGAGTTTCGGACTGCTCCATCGGTCGTCCCGGAGGCGAGCGAAGGAGATATCCCGGAACTCGCCCTCGCGACGGTCGCGGAAAGCCACGAACACGCCATCCGAGCTCGGCGTCATCGCCGTCGTGCAGCAACTGCAGACATCCGCGTCCACCTGGCGGTCGTCAACCAGCCTGCCGGCTGCGTCGAAGCGGGCTGAACGAAGGGCCATCCGCGGCTCCACCTCGCCGTGTCCGGCCGAGGCCGGCTCCGCCTCGCCGTCGCCGACGGTAGACAGGTAGGCCATCTCGAACCCGCCCACGACCCGGGCGTACGCCACGAATCCGGCATACCCGCCAACGCCCTCGCCACCCGCCTGGAACACTTCTCGCCAGGTCTCGCCCCGGTCCTCCGAGAACACGAGCCGGATCCCGTAGCCGTAGTCGCCCTGCCGGTCCTCGTCGTGAACCAGCCAGTGCGCCGCGAGCCGGTCGCCGCCCAGTGGCACCACTGCGGGGTGGTCGATCCAGTTGACGAACCACGCGTTCCCCGACGCAATCGTGATCGCGTCGGCCCACTCGTCCCCGCGAAACTCCGCGAACCGCAGGGCATGACCGCCCCCTTCCGCAGGCTCAACCCAACTCAGGAACACGACGCCACCCTCAGCCGCCGCGAGGTAGTAGCTGCTGCTCTTCTCTGCCGCAGGCGTGTCGAGCAGCCGCACCTCCGCAAGTGCTCCTGTAGCCAGGAACATGGCAGCTGTGAAGCAGCTCGTGAGACGGTTCACGAGTCGTCGGCGGCCGGCTACTGCCAGGTCACCGCCATGGCGAAGAAGTGGTCGAAGACCTCGCGGTTGGGATGGTTGGCGTCGTTGTTTTCGGGGCTGCGGATGTAGAAGTCGAGTTGCTGGGCCGCGGGGTTGACTGATCCGGCGGGACCGTCGGTCGGCTCGAGCTGCACCTGCAGCGTCTCGCGGTCACGCATCCCTTGCGTGACCATGAAGTGGATCTGGTAGTCGCTGTACAGCTCCTCGCCGTCGAGCGTCGCGCGGCCGTAGCCCCAGCCGGCGACGTAGAGGAGACTCTTGGGCCAGTTCGAGTCGCCGCAGCCGGCGTCGCCGTGCTCGAACAGGTAGGCCGCGATGCCACCGTCCTGGCAAGGCGAGAACTCGTGGAAGCGGTCCAGCTCAACGACGTACTCGCCTTCCGGAAGCTGCAACTCGGCGCGGAACGTGCCCGTGTTGGCGATCTCGTCGACGTCGATCAGGATCTCGCCGCCGACGGGCGCCACGTTGCTCGCGTCGTCGCCCATGTGGTCCCAGGGAGACTCGTCGTCCAACCGGCCGACCTGGTGGACGTCGGTGCCCACGATGACGAAGCGGCCGTCGTACAACTCGTGCTGCTCCGGCTCGTAGAGACCCATGCCAGTGCCCGGCTGGTTGCGCGCGGTGACCGGCTCGGGTTCGGACTCCGCCACGCCTTCACCAATGCGCACGGCACAGCCAGCCAGGAGCAGGGCCGAAGCCAGCCACAACGTCACCGCCGATCGGCGCATCTTCATCGTCCGCACCTCCTTCGAACCACTATAGCCCTGGGAGGATCGGCGCTAGAATCCGGCGCGTGCTGGACATCCTCCCCGACGTGGACCGCTGGCGCGCGGACGGCCAACGCGTAGCCGTCGCGACCGTGATCCGCACGGTCGGCTCATCGCCCCGGCCCCTCGGCTCGAAGATGGCCGTATCCGACGCAGGGAGCATCGCCGGCTCGGTCAGCGGCGGCTGCATCGAGGGCGCTGTGATCGAGGAGGCCCAATCGGTGCTGGAGGACGGCCTTCCGAAGCGGCTCAGCTACGGCATCTCGGACGAGCAGGCGTGGTCCGTCGGCCTGACCTGCGGCGGCGAGGTCGAGGTGCTGGTCGAACGCATCGACGGCTGAGGCGGGAGGCTCGCCCCGATGGGTTTCGAGTCCCTCCGCCGGTCCCTGCTCGCGGGCGAACGGGTGGTCATGTTCACCCGCGCCGACGGCGCCGGGCTCGGAGCGCGCATGCTCGTGTGGCCGGACGGCCGGGCGGAAGGAGCACTGGGCGAGGCCAACCTCGACCAGGAAGCTCTGACCCTCGCCACGGCGGAGACTCTGCCGGCCACGGGTCTGCGCGCGATCGAGGGCGTCGAGGTGTTCGTCGAGACCTTCGAGCCGCTGCCCCAGCTGTTCATCGTCGGCGCCGTCCACGTCGCGGTCCACCTCGTCCACTTCGCGCGCCGTCTCGGCTTCCGCGCCGTCGTCGTCGACGCCCGCTCGGCCTTCGCGACCGCCGAGCGCTTCCCCCACGCCGACGAACTGGTCGTCGAGTGGCCGGCGGACTACCTGGCCCGGGTGCCGCTCCACGCCAACACCTACTGCGTCTTCCTCACGCACGACGAGAAACTCGACAACCCGGCGCTGCAGGTCGTTCTGGAAGCCGGGGTCCGCTACGTCGGTGCCCTGGGTTCCTCCCGCACCCACGCGAAGCGGGTCGCGGCACTTCGGGAAGCGGGCCTAGCGGATGAGCTGATCGACGGGATCCATGCGCCGATCGGCCTCGATCTCGGTGGCCGCAAGCCCGAGGAAATCGCGATGGCGATCGCCGCCGAACTGGTCGCGGTGCGAAACGGCAGGCAGGCTGCCGGGAAGCGATGACAGGCCCGGTCTCCGGCGTCGTCCTCGCCGCCGGGCTCTCGACCCGGTTCGAGACCGCCGCGGACACGCCGAAGCAGCTCTACCGGATCGGCGGCGAGAGCCTGGTCCGCCGAACCTGCCGGGCCGCGCTCACGTCCGGCCTCGGGGAAGTGGTCCTCGTCACCGGCCATGCGGGCCGGAGAGTGCGGTCGGAGGTCGCCGACCTCGACCTGCGAGTGCTCCACAACCCGTCCTACGCCGACGGCCAGAGCGGATCGGTACGCTGCGGCCTTTCCGCCGTCGCGGATGTTGCCGAGGGCGCGATGTTCCTCCCGGTCGACCAACCCGGTCTCGACGCAGCCGTCATCGACCGGCTGCTCGGCGTCTTCGACGGGCCCGGCTCCATCATCGTGCCGACCTTCCGGGGGCGGCGCGGCGCTCCTGTCACGTTCGGCCGCGACTGGTTCACCCGGCTGGAAGGACTGAGAGGCGACGAAGGCGCGCGTCCCCTGCTGTGCGAACTGGCCGCTCGCCTCCAGGAACTGGAACTCGACTCGGAACTGCCACTGGTCGACATCGACACGGAGGACGAGGCCCGGTCGTGGCTCGAGAGGTCCGCCACACCATGACGCCGCTCGACCGTCCCCTCCGACTTCTGCCGCGCGTGCGGAACTACGACTGGGGCACGCCCGACTTCATCCCCCGTCTCTGCGGCCGCGAGCCCACGGGCAGGCCGGAAGCCGAGCTCTGGTTGGGTAGCCACCCGGACGCACCGGCCGGCGTCGTCCTCAGGTCAGGCGACGCCGGCTCGATTCCGCTTGACAGGTTGATCGCCGAGCGGCCGATCGAAGTCCTGGGCCGCGGCTCCGCACTGCCCTTCCTGACCAAGGTCCTCTCGGCAGGCCGGCCGCTGTCGATCCAGGCCCATCCGAGCCGCGAGCAGGCCGCTCGCGGCTTTGCGGCCGGCGCATCTGGCAGCTACCGGGATCCAAACCACAAGCCGGAGCTGCTCTACGCGCTCACGCCGTTCTCCGCCCTCTCCGGCTTCCGTCCGCCCGCGGAAGCAGCCAGCCTGCTCGGCGCGCTTGGTCTGGAAGAACTCGAACCGCACGTGCAGCGTCTCGAATCGGAGGGAGCGGCCGCCTACCGGCCGTTGCTTGCGACGTTGAGGGAGCGCGCGGGCGCCCAGCTTGCCGTCAGGACCACTCGCGCCGCCAGGCTCGCCGCCGAGGGCGCCGACCCGGAACGAGGGCAGGCGCTGCACTGGATCGACCGGATCGCCGATTCCCATCCCGAAGATCCGCTGGTCGTTGCGCCGCTGATTCTGCGGCTGATCCACCTTGAGCCGGGGCAGGCGCTCTTCACCGGACCGGGCGTGCCTCACAGCTACCTGGAGGGCTCGGGGGTGGAGGTCATGGCAAACTCGGACAACGTGCTGCGCCTCGGGCTGACGTCCAAGCGGGTGGAGGCCAGAGAGTTCCTCGACATCCTCGTCTACGAAACCGGCGCCGGCACGAAGCTGGAGCCCGAAGTCGACGAACTGCCGTGGGGCCGGCGCAGCGCCTTCACGCCGCCGGTTGCCGACTTCCGGCTGGACATCATGGAGATCACCGGCGCCGCTGCGGCGCTGCTGCCCGGCGAAACCAGCCCGCGGATCGTCCTCGCCCTGGAAGGCGGCGTCGAGATCCGCAACTCCGCCGGCGCACAGAGCCTGCGCCCGGGGCAAGCGACGCTGCTCACCGCCTCCGCCGGAGCAGCGAACGCGACCGGCGCCGGCAGGATCGCCGTGACGATGCCCAATCGTCCCAAGGGCCAGGAGCTTGCGCCGTAGAACGCAGGGCAACGAGTCTGCGGCGAAAGCTCCTGGGCGAGGACGGGATGGGCCGAAACACGACGCCTGCGACGGGTTTCGGGGCGGTAGCCCGCCGCATCAATCGCAGGTCGGGAAGGCCGCCGTGTCGGACACCGGCACGAATAGCGTGCCCAGCTCGTTGACGTAGGTCTTCGTCTCCGCCGCCTCGACGTCCTCGACGTCGACCTCGACCCGCACGTCGGTCAGGCCCCCGATGAAGACCCAGTAGGCCCCGTCGCCGATGTTGCAACCGTTCAGTACCTTGATCACGACCTCGACGTTGTTCTCGCTGAAGAACCAGAAGTAGCCGGTGTCTCCGGTGAGCTGCACCGCCTGGCCGTCAGCGGACGCGCCTGCCGCGTTCTCCCACCGCACGGTCACCCGGAAGCGGTCTTCGTTCAGGCAGAGGGTCGTGCCATCGCCTGTGCACGCCCCGGCCGGCTCCTGGGCCCGAACTCCGGCGGCAAGTCCGGCCAGCGTGGCCATGAGCAGGATCCCGCGCACCATGGAACCCTAGCCGGCGGACGCCTTCTTCGCGTCCCTGTCCGCCGCCCGCCGGCGTCTCATCTGGAACGCCACGCCGACCACGATCAGCAACGCGACGCCGGCATGCGCGGGCAGCCCTTCAAGGCCGACCGCCGCCATGATCAGCAACGCGCCGACGAACGACGAGACGACGATCAACGCCGTCTCGAAGACGACACGAAGCACCCAAGCGCCGAGTACCGCGGCCGCCGCGATCACGATCCACCACAGGATGTCCCACCCGGCGCCGTAGAAGCTGATCGCCCACAGCGCCGCCCCGGCGCCCAGCAGGGCCCCCGCGAGGGCCACCGCGACCTTGCGCACGATGAAGGCGAGCAACGCGGCGAGAATGCCAACGCCGACCGCCATCAGCAGGCGCATCTCGCTGGCCAGGGGGAGCAGATCCTGCGGAGTGCTGTAGACGACGAAGAAACCGACCAGGCCGATCAGTGCCGTGTAGAGCTGGCGCCCCAGGAAGAGCAGCAGAAGACCCGCGACCACCCACAGCCAGGGCGGACCGAGCGCACCCTCGCTACCGAACCGGCCAAGACTGACTCCCTCGCTCCAGAGGCCGATGTTCATCCGCCATCCCTTTCGAGTTCCGAGACGATCCAGGCCAGCGCCGCCTCGCGTGGCTCGTCCTTTCCGGCGAGAAGTCCCTCACGGGTGAGCGGCACCGCGGACTCGGGCTGGACCGGCCTGCCCTCGACTCGTTCGCCGCTGGGCCGCACAAAGTCGGCGATCGCGTGCATCAACAAGTCGCCGTTCGGCATCCCCTCGATCACCGAAGGCAGTGCCGCCGCGGCGCTCGGCTCTCCGAACAGGCGCGCACGACCATGGTCCTGGAGGCCGGCGGCGAAGATCTCGCTCGTGCTGGCACTGCCGCCGTCGATCAACACGGCGACCGGACCCCCGAATCCCTCGATCTTCTTCCCGGCGCTCGAGATCTGCCGCGGGTAGACGACCAGATTCAGCTCCGTGTTCCGGTTCTTCATCCTGCCCAGAACGACCCTCTCTCCGAGCAGATAGCCGGCAACACCAACGGCCGTACCGGCGACACCGCCGGGATTGCCGCGCAGGTCGATCAGTACGCCGTCGACGGCTGGCGCGCCTTCGGCGGACTCGCCGTACAGCGCGGCCTCGACAGCCCGGACCACGGGAAGCAGCCAGACGTTGAATCGCACGACAAGGACACGACCGGCAGCTGTCTCCAGTACGTCGGTCGCGAACAGATACCGCATCTTCGGCAGGTTTCCGAAGCCCAACTCCACCGCGTCGGGATGGTGGGCCCGTTCGAGTTCGAACGTGGACTGATCTCCCTGCCGATCCGCGAACTCCACCCCGACCGGATCGCCCGCGTCTCCATAGAGCAGGCCTTCGACGGCCCGCAACCGCACCATCTTCGCGACCCACGGATCGAGGGACTCCAGTTCGAGGCAGCCCGCGAGCGCCGCGAGCTTCTGGTCCTCGACCCGAACCACCTCGAGTCCGGTGCGAAGGCCCTGGCGGTCCGCGGACGAACCGGGTTCGACCCGGCTCACAACGGGCATCGAGTCGACGAAGCGGACGTCGAACCCCGGACCCGCGTCCGACGCGGCGGAACCGCCATCGCCCGCCACGGCCCGGATCAAGGCTCGCGTGCATCCACCCGTTCCACCCGAACCATCCGCCGGCGCCGCACTCTCGATCGACCCGGGCCCCGGCAGAATGCCGAAGTGAGACTGACCCAGCCGGGAGAGCATGTTCTGCAGAACGAGAGGTAGTTCGGCCTTGTCCGCCGCATCACGGGCGCGGAGTCGCAGCTCATCGCCGACCGCCTCCCAGTCGACGCCACCCATCGACTCGTCCCAGAAGGTGTCGGCAATCTTCCGCCAGACGAAGTCGAACGTCTCGACGTTCAGACTTGCCTCCAGGTCGGCCGGCTGATCAGTCGACTGAGCCCAGGCAGCCGTCACCAACGCGAAGCCGAGAGAGGCAAGCCACACCGCCCGGCGCCATCGATCCGCACCCTGCATGGTCGCGGAATGCTACAGGCCCTTCCTGTCGAGCAGTTACGCGGTGCTAGCGTCGTCCACAGTGCGCGTTCTCTACGTGCTACGGCACGCGAAGTCGGACTGGACCGCCGCCTACGGCGGCGTCGACCACGAACGGCCACTGAACGCCCGCGGCCTCAAGGCAGCCCGGACCATGGGCCGGAGACTCGCCGACCGGCAGGCCGTGCCCGACCGGATCCTCTGTTCGTCCGCGGTACGCACGCGGCAGACGATCGAGCTGGCGGTCGCGGCGGGCAACTGGAACCGCACGACGATTCTGGAGCCGACGCTCTACCTCGCCTCCCCCGGCAGCGCAATAGACCTCCTGCGCGAACAGTCCGACGAAGCCCACTCGATTCTCATCGTCGGCCACCAGCCCACCTGTGCCGAACTCGTCCGCCGGCTGACAGGCGACGATCCGCCCCGTTTCGTCACCGCCGCAATCGCCTGCGTGTACCTCGACATCACGTCCTGGAACGAGGTCGAGCCGTACTGTGGCCGGCTGGCCTGGTTCAGTACACCGAAGCAGCCGGGCTAGCGGTTCGGACCGCGCTCCATCGGCACCGGCTGCCAGCGTTCGAGTTCCACTCTAGGGAGCACGGTCGGATTCACGCAGCTCATCGGCCAGCGGCCGGAGAGCGCCAGGGCGACCTCCCGACCGACGCGCCGCCGCGTCTCGGGCCGCATGCGGGTGGTGGCCGAGGCGACGTGCGGCGTGAGGATCACGTTGTCCATCGCCAGCAGGGGGTTGTCCGCGGCCGGCGGCTCCCGTTCCAGGACGTCGAGGGCTGCGGCGGCGATGCCGCCCGATTCGAGAGCCTCGATCAGAGCCGCTTCGTCGATCGTCGGTCCGCGGCCGGCGTTGATCACGACCGCACTCTTCTTCATTGCCGCGAACTCCCGGACCGAGAGCATGTGCCGTGTCTCCCCGTTGAGCGGCGCGTGGATCGACAGGTAGTCGGACCGCTCCAGCAACTCGCCGAAGCTGACGGGTTCGACGCCCTCTCCCGTCATCTTCAGTTCGCTGACGTACGGGTCGTGCGCGATGACGTGCAGACCGAAGGGCTTCGCCCGCCGCGCGACCGCCCGCGCCACGTTCCCGAACGAGACGAGGCCCAGGGTCTGGCCCCAGAGCCGCGGCACCTCGTTCAGCAACGGCCGTCCCTTGAACCAGTCGCCTCGGCGGACCATGGAGTCCATCTCCCGCATCCGTCTCGCGCCGGCCAGGATCAACGCCATCGTGTGGTCGGCCACTTCCTCGATGAACACGTCCGGCACGTTGGTGACCACGATGCCGGCTTCCGTCGCCGCTTCGACGTCGACCATGTCGACGCCGACGCTGCCCACACCGATCACGATGCACTCGTCGAGGCCGGCGACCACCGAGCGACTGATGCGAAAGCCCCAGGAAGTGATGACGGCCGCCGCGTCCGACGCTTCGGCCAGGAACTCTTCTTCCGAGGTCGCCGCCACTTCGACGAGTTCCGCCACGGGAAGGAGCGCCTCCAGTTCGAAGGTGTAGCGCGTATCGACGGAAGCGGTCTTCGCGATCCCCGGCAGTTGGACGACGACCTTCTGCTTCGCCGACTGACTCACTGGGCCGCCTCGCCTGCGGCGAGTTCACCGACCGCCCACTCGCGCAGACCGTTGTAGTCGGCCTTGCCGTTCGCCGCCCGGCCCACGGTGTCCCGCACCAGGATGCGCTTCGGCGCCTTGTAGGACGCCAGTTCGCGCTTCACCCAACCGATCACGTCCGGTTCGCTGTAACCCTCCGAGTCGTCGAGTTCGACGACCGCGGTCACCGCCTGGCCGAAGCGTTCGTCCGGGACACCTACGCACACCGCGTCGCGGACCGAAGGGTGGGTCTTCAGCACTTCCTCGACTTCCTCGGGGAAGATCTTCTCGCCGCCGCTGTTGATGCATACGGAGCCGCGACCATAGAGCTTGAGGGAGCCGTCGGCCTCGACGGTGGCGTAGTCACCCGCCATCGAGTAGCGGACGCCGTCGACTTCGGTGAATATGGCCGCCGTCTTCTCAGGGTCCTTGTAGTACCCGACCGGAATGTGACCGGTCACGGCGATCCGCCCGAGCACGCCCGAGCCCGGCTCGACCCTGTTGCCGTCGTCGTCGATCACGCAGGCGTTGTCGCCGAGCACGAAGGAGGCTGTTTCGGTCGCCTCGCCGGCGGTCGAGTCCGAGCGGCCCATGCCGATCGACTCGGACGACCCGAGGCTGTCCGTCAGGATCGTCTCCGGCGGACAGAACCGCAGGAACTCGCGCTTGACGTCGGCACTCCACATCGCGCCCGACGAGACCACGGCTTCGAGGCTGGACAGGTCGAAGCGATCCGGCTCCGCCTCGAGCGCGCGCACCATGGGCCTGGCGAACGCGTCGCCGACGATCGCCATCCCGTTGATCTTCTCGCTGGTGATCGCCTCCAGCGTGGCCACCGCATCGAAGCGGCGGTTGGCGAGGGTGATCACCGTGCCACCGTTCAGCATGCCGCCGAGGGCGGTAAGGAACCCGGTGCCGTGCATCAGGGGGCAGGCGGGAAGGGAAACCCGCCGCATCAGGAGTTCGTCGAACTGGGGAACGAGACCCTCCACGCCGCCCGATAGATCGAACGGCTCGGGCCGGCCGTCGTTGCCGAGCAGCCAGAGATCGTCGAGCCTCCACATGACGCCCTTCGGCATGCCGGTCGTGCCGCCGGTGTACAGCAGCCAGAGATCGTCGCCGCTGCGCGGCCAGGGCGCCTCGAAGGCCAGCGAGCCGTCCGGCGCCGCGGCGGCCGCCTGCTCGTACGGAATCGCCCAGTCGGGGCAGGGACCCGAACCGTCGTCGACCCAGAGCCACGTGTGGATCCCCGGCATCTTCGACCGGAGATCCGCGATCCGCGACGCGAAACAACCGTGGAAGACCACCGCCACGACGTCCGCGTTGTCCCACAGGTAGAGGAGCTCGCCCTCCACGTAGCGGTAGTTCGTGTTCACCGGCACCAGCGACGCCTTGAAGCAGGCGAGCACGGACTCCAGATACTCCGGCACGTTGTAGAGGTACTGCGCCACCTTGTCCTGGCGCTTCGCGCCGCGCGCGATCAGCGTGGCCGCGACGCCGTTCGCGCGACGGTGCATCTCGGCCTGCGAGTAGCGGCGCGCCGGGTCGCCGCCCAGGGGATCGACGAAGGCCTGCGCCGGCGCCCCCGGCTGGTGGTGGGCGATCGCTTCGAGAATGTCCGCGTGATGCCAGTCGCTCATGGCCGCGCAATCTAGCAGGAGAGTCGCGGCGCCCGCGCCGCGCTGATGCACAGGAAGTGCGCTTCCATGCAAGTCGCTATCCTTCAGAAGAAACAGGTACAGATCCACGCAGTGGCCCGGTTCCCGGGAGAGCCTGGTGCTGGAAAGCGGGCCATGGAGACAGGAGGCTGACCATGCCGACTTCCTTCGTATCGATCCGACGCAGCCACGGCGTCCTCACGGCGTCCCGGTGCGCTCACTGGACGGTCGCCTTCCTGCTGGGCGCGGCGCTGCCCGCCTCCGCGCAGAAGAACAACGTCATCCTGTTCGTCGGCGACGGCATGGGGGTGTCGACCGTCACTTCCACTCGTATCGCGACGGTGGGCGTCGACGGACAACTGGCGATGGACCGCTTGCCCTACACCGCCATCTCCCGGACGGCGTCGGCCGACTACATCACCCCCGACAGCGCCGCCACGATGTCGGCGATGATGACCGGCGTCAACACGAACACGGGCGTGATCGGCTTCGGCCCGACGACCGAGTACGCGGACTTCAACGGCAACGGCGACGGCGCACGGTTGACCAACATCGGCGAACTGGCCATCTCGATGGGCTACGCGGTCGGGATCGTCACGACGACGCGCGTCACCCACGCGACGCCGGCGGCCGTGTTCGCCCATGTCAACAACCGGAACATGGAAAACGAGATCGCCGCCCAGATGACCCCCGGCGGAGGGGGTTACAACACGCGGCTCGGGGAGGGGCTCCACGTCATCTTCGGCGGCGGTCGACGGCACTTTCTCCCCACTTCGGCATCGGACGACGACGGAGTTCCGGGCAGACGGTCGGACGGCCGCGACCTCCTGACCGAGCTGCGGCAGCGGGGCTATCGATACGTCTCGAACCGGCAGGGGCTCAATTCGCTGGGCGGTTCCGGCCGCGCAATCGGCCTGTTCGCGTCGAGCCACCTGGCGTACGAAACGGACCGGGACAGCGGCGAACCGAGCCTGGAGGAGATGACCAGGAAGGCGATCCAGATTCTCACCGCGACGGGAAAGCCATACTTCCTGATGGTCGAAGGGGGCCGCATCGACCACGCGCACCACGAGGGGAACGCCTATCGCGCGTTCACCGACACCCGCATGTTCGATCGCGCGATCAACGCCGCACAGCGCAGCGTGAATCTCAACAAGACCCTGATCCTCGCAACCGCGGACCACAGCCACGTCTTCACCATCGCCGGCTACCCGATGCGGCCGCTGTCCGATCTGCGCTACACCCCGCGCTCTGTGCCCGCGTCGTTTCGCAACCAGCCGCACCACGGCATCCTGGGAACGGTCCACGACATCGACAGCGGAGGAACGATCTCGGAAAGCGGAGACTCGGGCGGCATTCCCTACACCATCCTGGGCTACGCCAACGGGCCGGGACACCGGAGCGGCTCGCGCGTCAATCCGAACAGCGACCGGACGGCAGGCTACGGCGGCGCCGTTCCTTCGAGCACCGCCCACGCGGCGTACCGGCAGGAGGCAACGGTCCCGCTCTTCCTCGAGACGCACGCCGGGGAAGACGTGATGATCTACGCGGTCGGCCGCACGGCCGAGAACGTGCGCGGCACCGTGCCCAACACGAAGGTCTTCGACTGGATCAAGGACGGTTTCGCCGGGAGGGGCAGCGCGCCGCGACCCGGGCCCAGCCCCGACCCGCCTCCGGATCCGAATCCCGGACCGGCCCAGGACCCGGTCGGGACCTGCACGCCCACAACCGTAGTTCTTCAGTTCGACGGCGGATACGAGGTCAGCATGTGCTACGTCACGCAGGACGGCGAGTCCGGTCCGGTCAAGGCCGAAGCCTGGTCCAGCGAGGCAGGCATTCTGTGGTTCTTCGGCCGCAACAACCCGGAAGTCCTCGTCAAGGTGCTTGACGGTTGTGGAGTCAACGGCCACCGCTGGGCGTTCGTGGCGCCGGTGACCACCCTGGACTTCAACCTGTGGATCACGGGACCCGACGGCAGCCGCTGGACGCACGGCAACCCGCAGGGCGCGACCGCCACAACGAAATCGGACATCACCGCGTTTCCCTGCGGCTAGCGCCGGTTACATGCTGCGCCGGTACTCGCCGCCGACGCGGTAGAGCGCGTCCGAGATCTGGCCGAGCGAGCAGTGCTTGACCGTCTCCATCAGTTCCGCGAACACGTTGCCGCGCCGCCGCGCCACGTCCTGGAGCCGCTCGAGACACGCCCCTGAATGGTCGCCGTGGCGGCGGTGGAAGGCGGCCAGACTCTCGATCTGCTGCCGCTTCTCGTCGTCCGTCGAGCGGATGAGTTCCGCCTCGACTGTCTCCGCGAAGTCCTGGCCTTCGGCGAGGAAGGTGTTCACGCCGACCACCGGCAGGCTGCCGTCGTGCTTCTTCGCCTCGTACTCCATGCTCTCGTCCTGGATCTTCGAGCGCTGGTACATCGTGTCCATCGCCGCCAGCACGCCGCCCCGTTCGGCGAGGCGCTCGAACTCCAGGTAGACCGCCTCCTCCACCGCGTCGGTCAACTGGTCCAGGGCGAAGGAGCCCTGCCAGGGATTCTCGCTCCGGTTGAGCCCGAACTCCCGGTTGATGATCAACTGGATCGCCAGAGCGCGCCGCACGGACTGCTCGGTGGGCGTCGTGATCGCTTCGTCGAACGCGTTCGTGTGCAGTGAGTTACAGCGGTCGAGGATGCCGTACAGCGCCTGCAGCGTGGTCCGGATGTCGTTGAACTGGATCTCCTGGGCGTGCAGCGAGCGGCCGGAGGTCTGGATGTGGTACTTCAGCATCTGGCTGCGCGCGGAGGCGCCGTAGCGCTCGCGCATCGCCCGCGCCCAGATGCGCCTCGCCACCCGGCCGATCACCGCGTACTCGGGATCCATGCCGTTCGAGAAGAAGAAGGACAGGTTGGGCGCGAAGTCGTCGATCGCCATTCCCCGCGCCAGGTAGTACTCGACGATCGTGAAGCCGTTCGCGAGCGTGAACGCCAACTGGGTGATCGGGTTCGCTCCGGCCTCGGCGATGTGGTAGCCGCTGACCGAGGCGCTGTAGTAGTTGCGGACGTTGTGGTCGATGAAGAACTGCTGGACGTCGCCCATCATCCGTAGGGAGAACTCGGTCGAGAAGATGCACGTGTTCTGGGCCTGGTCCTCCTTCAGGATGTCCGCCTGGACCGTGCCCCGGACGCGGCTCAGGGCGTCGGCGCGGATGCGCTCGTAGACGTCGCGCTCGACCACCTGGTCGCCGGAGATGCCGAGCAACTCCAGTCCCAGGCCGCCGTTCTCCTCTGGCAGCTCGCCGCGGTAGACCGGCACGTCGCCGCCGGACCGCCGGTCGACCTCCGCCCGCGCCTGCTCCAGGCCGCCGGTTTCCCGCAGGTGACGCTCGACCTGCTGGTCGACCGCGGCGTTCATGAAGAAGGCGAGGATGGTCGGCGCGGGACCGTTGATCGTCATCGACACGGACGTCGCCGGGTCGCAGAGATCGAACCCCGAGTAGAGCCGCTTCATGTCATCGACGGTGGCGATGGAGACCCCCGAGTTGCCGACCTTGCCCCATATGTCGGGCCGGAGCCCCGGGTCCGAGCCGTAGAGCGTCACCGAGTCGAACGCGGTGGACAGACGGTTCGCCGGCTGCCCGCGCGACACGAAGTGGAATCGCCGGTTCGTGCGCTCAGCGATCCCCTCGCCCGCGAACATCCGCGTCGGTTCCTCGCCCCGGCGACGGTAGGGGTAGACGCCTGCGGTGTAGGGATAGGCGCCCGGCAGGTTGTGCTTCAGCAGGAAGCGCAGCAGGTCGCCCCAGTCCGAGTACTCGGGCAGCGCCAGCTTCGGCATCCGCAGGTGGCTCAGGGTGGTGACGTAGTTCTCGCCCGTGACCTCGCGGCCGCGAACCGGGTAGCTGTACTGGTCGGCACGGGCGGCGTCGACGCGCCCGGGCCAGTCCTTCAGCAGCTCAGCCGCGTCGGCACCGACTTCGGCCAGCGCTTCCTGGTACCTCCGGCGCAGCCGCGCCAGCGTCTGGTCGGGCGCCGTATCGAGCGCCTCGGGCGCGTACCCGGCAAGAGGCTTCGGAAGCTCCGGATCGTCCAGCTCGGCCAGAGCCCGGTAGCAGCCGTGCGCCTTCGAGGCCGCCGCCGCGCGGCGCTCGGCATCGGCCTCGGCCGCGCGACCCGCCTCGGCGATCTCCGCGAGGTAGCGGTTGCGGTTGTCCGGGATCAGGACGGCCGCCTTCGGCTCGCGCTCGTCCAGGTCGACCTCGGGCGTCCATGCGGTCTCGTCCAGGTCGAGCCGCTCCCGGAGCAGCCGGCACACGTTCCAGAACATCCAGTTGACGCCCGGGTCCTGGAACTGGCTGGCGATCGTCGGGTAGACCGGCACGTCCTCGTCGGCCGTGCCGAAGGCGAGCCGGTTGCGCCGCCACTGCTTGCGCACGTCGCGCAACGCGTCCTGGCCGCCCCGCCGGTCGAACTTGTTCAGCACGATGACGTCGGCGAAGTCGAGCATGTCGATCTTCTCGAGCTGGCTCGCCGCGCCGTAGTCCGAAGTCATCACGTAGACCGAGAGATCGACCAGGTCGACGATCTCGCTGTCGCTCTGGCCGATGCCGGCGGTCTCGACGAGGACCATCGAGAATCCGGAGGCCTTGAGCAGCGCGATCGCGTCGCCGAGCACCTCGCTGGTCGCCAGGTGCTGCCGCCGCGTCGCCATCGAGCGCATGAAGGCGCGCTCGCTGCGCAGGCTGTTCATCCGGATGCGGTCGCCGAGCAGGGCGCCGCCCGTGCGCCGGCGTGTCGGGTCGACCGCCAGGAGGGCGATCCGCATGCCCGAAGCAGCCTCCGGCATGCACTCGAGGAAGCGGTTCAGCAGTTCGTCGGCGACGCTGCTCTTGCCCGCGCCGCCGGTCCCGGTAAGCCCCACCACCGGCACGCCGGCGCCGGCCAACTGCCACTCCTTGCGCAACCGGCGCAGCTCGGACTCGCCAACGGCACCGCGCTCGATCGCGGACAGCAGGCGCGACAGCTCGATGTCGCCGTCCGGGTCCGAGGCCACGCGCACGCCGAAACGCGGTTCGGGCGCCGGCCGGCGCTTCGCATGGGTCCGCTCGACGACGTCGTCGATCATCGCCGGCAGGCCCATCTTCAACCCGTCGTCGGGGTGGTAGATCCGCTCGACTCCGTAGGCCTCGAGTTCCGCGATCTCCTCCGGTGTGATCGTGCCGCCGCCGCCGCCGAACACGAGGACGTCTTCCCTGCCCTCCTCCGCCAGCCGGTCGATCATGTAGCGGAAGAACTCGATGTGTCCGCCCTGGTAGGAGCTGATCGCGATCGCGTCGGCGTCCTCCTGCACGGCCGCGCGGACGATCTCGTCGACGCCGCGGTTGTGGCCCAGGTGGACCACCTCGGCCCCGCGATCCTGGATCATCCGCCGCATGATGTGGATTGCCGCGTCGTGTCCGTCGAACAGCGACGCGGCGGTCACGAAGCGGAGCGGGCTGGCGTCCTCGGCGGGCCGGATCCGCGGATCCTGTTCAGGAGTGGTCATGCGACGGTGTCCAGACGGTGAACTTCGGCCCGAAGTCTACTGCCGACGAGCGGATCCGACCGTGGAGCCGACCGCGGGCTGTAAGCTCCGCCACTACCGCCCGATCCTTCGCAACCTCTACCGGAGTTCGCCGTGAGAACGACGACGACGCAGATCCCCCTGGTTCCTCTGGCTTCCCTGGCCCTGCCGGCCGCCCTGCTCCTCGCGGCCGCCCCGATCGCCGCCCAGGAGCCGGCGGGCTCGGACCGACCCGACTCCGCACCGGCGACCGCCCAGACCGCGGACGACGACGCCGAAGCAAGGGCCGCGGCCCGGCGGGAACGGTTCCGCCGCCTGCGCTACGGCAATCTGGCGGAAACCGAGTTGGCCGGCAAGCAACTCCGGATCTCCTATCCGGACCTGTTGACCGACAGCGACGACTACCGGGCGTTCGAGAGCCTGGGGACCGGCGAGGTCTCCGCCTGGAACAGCGGCCGGGCCGTCAAGCTGCTCGCCCACGCTTCGCTTTCCTTCGACGGAGTCGTCGTCCCCTACGGCAACGCCTCCCCCGACTATCCGGGGGTCTACAGCCTGTGGCCCAGGCGGACCGCCGATGGATGGAGCCTCGTGTTCAACGGCGAAGCCGACATCTGGGGCAGCCAGCGCGACGCGACCGCCGACGCCGTCGAGGTGCCGCTCGAGCACTCCACGGCCGACGAGCCGACCGAGAAGCTGACGATCGAGTTCCTGGAGGTCGAACCGGGCGCGGTGCTACGGATCGCCTGGGGCGATCACCAGTTCCTGGCCGCCTTCAAGGCGGCGCCTTAGCGGGCACCGTCAAGCCGCCAGCCTCGACCAGGTCCACTCGACACCGACGGCTACCGGCCCGGCTCCGCGACTACTCGGGGCTGTAGGGCAGCGATGAGTGATGAAGATTGATCTTCAGATCACCGTCAACAAGGACGTAGCCAAAGGTGAACTCGACCTTTGTCTCGCTACCGTCCGGGCCCTTGAAGTAGTAGTTGCCCATGGCCATTGCGGAGGCGTCGTTGGTGTAGATGCCGTCGTTCTCCCACCGAACATTGGTCCAGCCCGAGATCGCGAACCCCTTGTCCTCCGTTCCGTCTTGCCCGATGAAGTAGCTCAGAGCCCCGTCAAACGTATCGCGGAACTGGTTCTCCGCTGCCATGGTCGGCTTGAACATGACCCTGGTTTCGCCATATGCATAAAGGTCATTGATGTGTTTCGTCGCACGGGCGGCGTAGTCGCCGCCATCGGCATGAGTCTTGGCAATCGCGACAATTCCCTCGCCCCACGCCTTCTGTGCATCAATGACAGCCTGTTCGGTGATCTGCTGCGCTGCAGCTGACGTCGCCATGGCGACAAGGGGTCCGGGCTGCGCCGCCCGCTACGCCTTCGTCACTCCCGGCACCGCCACCGCGTACCGGCCCTTCTTGTCCGGCACTGTCGGTGGGTCGGCGTCCCAGGCGTAGGTCGCGGGCTCGAGCGACACGTCGGACTTGAGCGCTTCCTTCCAGGTGATCTTCTTGCCGGAGTAAGTCGCCATCCGGCCCATCACGGCCGTCATCGTGGCGATCGCGCCGTTCTTCGCCTCGTTGAACGGCTTGTCCTCGCGAATCGCCTCGAACAGGCGGTCGTGCTCGACCTGGTACGGGCTTTTCTCGTCCTCCGGCTCGCGGTGGTTCCAGCCTCCCGGCGCCTCGATCAGGCCGGAGGCGAGGCTCGCCCGGCCCTTGCTGCCGTGCGCGTACTCGGCGACCTCGTCCCAGCAGTTCTGGATGTGCCGGCACTGGCTCAACATCACCGCTCCGTCGTCGTAGGTGTACTCGACGAAGTGATGGTCGAAGATCTCACCGTGGTCGGGACCGTTCCGCCACTGGCGGCCGCCCTGGCCCTGGGCTTCGACCGGGTGTCCGCCCTTGACCCAGTTGCCCACGTCAATGTTGTGGATGTGCTGCTCGACGATGTGGTCGCCGCAGAGCCAGTTGAAGTAGTACCAGTTGCGCATCTGGTACTCCATCTCGGTCTGACCCGGCTTGCGCGCCCGCACCCAAAGGCCGGAGCTGTTCCAGTAGACGCGGAGTGCGACGACGTCGCCGATCGCGCCGTCGTGGATGCGCTTGATCGTCTCGTTGTACATCCCGCTGTGGTGACGCTGCAGGCCGACGCCGACCTTGAGGTTCTTCTCCTTCGCCGCCTTGGCCGCCTTGAGCACGCGCCGGACGCCCGGCGCGTCGACCGCGACCGGCTTCTCCATGAACACGTGCTTGCCCTGCTCGATCGCGTACTCGAAGTGTTCCGGCCGGAAGCCCGGCGGCGTCGCGTGGACGACGACGTCGACGCCGGAGTCGATCACCTTGCGATAGGCGTCGAAGCCGACGTAGCGGTTCTCCGCCGGCACCTGCAGCCGCTTGCCGCCCTCGAAGGAACCGTTCTCGCCCATCTCGGCGAGCCGCTCGTAGCAGTTGTCGAGCCGGTCTTCGAACGCGTCGGCCATCGCCACCAGCTCGACCGGCCCCGAAGTGGAGAGCGCCTGCGCCGCGGCGCCGGTCCCACGCCCGCCGCAGCCGATCAGGCCGATCCGCAGCGTCGCGTCGCCGCGAGCCCGGCCCACGTCCGATGCCGTGTTGGCGGCCGCGGCCGTACCACCGCCGACTCCGCCCGCGAGCAGGGCCGCCGAAGCCCCGGTGATGAAACTGCGCCTGGAGGTTCCGTCCATGAGTGTCTCCCCGCACCGCGAAGGTGCCGTTTTCGTCGATCCGTCCGGTCGAGCCCTGTCTTGTGGTCGACATAGCTTATCGCCGCCGACCGTCTCCGCTACCATCCGCCGCCATGAACGATCTTGAGACGCTCCGCTTCGAACTGGCGGACAACGTCGCCCGAGTCACGCTCAACCGGCCCGACGCGGCGAACGCGATGAACACGCAGATGACGAAGGACCTGCTCGAGGTCGGGATCGAGTGCGACGAGAACCCGGAGGTAAGGGCGGTCCTGCTGCGCAGCGAGGGGCGGATGTTCTGCGCCGGCGGCGACCTGGCCTCCTTCGCCAAGGCGGGTGACGCCCTGCCTCGCAGCCTGAAGGAGATGACGGTCTACCTTCATGCGGCGATCACACGGCTGACTCGCGGCAGTGCGCCTGTCGTCGCCGCGGTCCAGGGGCCGGCCGCCGGCGCCGGGTTCTCCATCGCCTGCGCGGCCGACCTGGTCGTGGCTTCGGACCAGGCAGTGTTCACGATGGCCTACACGCGCGCCGGCCTGACGCCGGACGGCAGCTCGACCTACTTTCTGCCACGGCTGCTCGGACGCCACCGCGCGCTGGAGCTGATCCTCATGAACCGCACGCTGTCAGCCACCGAAGCCCAGGAGTGGGGAATCGTCAACGAAGTCGTCCCGGCCGGCGAACTCGACGAGCGCGCGGAGAAACTCGCAAACCAACTGGCCGCCGGACCGACCTGGGCGTTCGGAGCCGCCAAGGAACTCGTCATGCGTTCGTTCTCGGAGGATCTCGAATCCCAGATGGAGTTCGAGTCCCAGGCGATCGCCGACGCGGCCCGCACGGAAGACGCCGCCGAGGGCATCGCCGCCTTCTTCGAGAAGCGCAGGGCAAGCTTCAGCGGCCGCTGAGTCCGTTCCCATGATCAAGGGGCTCCCGATCCTGATCATGCTGCTCGTCGCGGCGGTCCAGGAACCGGGCGCCGGCCGGTACCCGGAAATGCCATCGGGCCGGCCGCCGGCCGTCGACGTACCGAACGCCGTCGCCGCCGCGGAAGCCGATATGCGGCCCTACCGGGAGCGAATTGCCCGCGTCAGCACAGGAGGCGACGAACTGCACCTCGACATGGCGCCGGTTCCGGGAGGCAACTTCCTGATGGGCAGCCCCGAGAGCGAACCCGGGCGGAGCGAGCTGGAGTCCCCCCGGCGTCGCGTCCGCATAGCCCCGTTCTGGATGGCGACCCACGAGACGACCTGGGACCTGTACCGCGTGTTCATGTTCGATACCGACCGCGGCGGTGACGAACCCGCCGCCGCCTGGGCCGACGCGGTGAGCCGGCCGACGCCGCCCTACCGGCCGATGGACTTCGGCATGGGAGTCGAGGGCTTTCCGGCGATCTCGATGACCCAGTTCGCGGCCCGGCACTTCACGAAGTGGCTGTCGATGAAGACCGGTCGCTTCTACCGCCTGCCGACCGAGGCCGAGTGGGAGTACGCCTGCAGGGCCGGCACCGGAACCGCCTGGTCGTTCGGCGATGACGCAACTGCGATCGACCGCTTCGCCTGGCATGCCGGCAACAGCGGCCGCCGCTACCACGAGGTCGCCCGACTCGAGCCGAACGCGTGGGGGATCTTCGACCTGCACGGCAACATCGCGGAGTGGACCCTCGACGCCTACGCCGTCTACGCGGAGTTCGACGGCGGCGCTCCGCTCGCCGACCCGATCGTGTGGCCGGACAAGGAGTATCCACGCAGCGTCCGCGGCGGCTCCTGGCAGGACGAACCGTCCGCGCTTCGCTGCGCCGCGCGCCGTGGCTCCGAACTGGCGTGGAAGCGGATGGATCCCCAGATCCCGCGGAGCGTCTGGTACCACACGAACGCCCGGTTCCTGGGCTTCCGCGTCGTCCGGCCGCTGGTCGAGCCGCCGATCGAGGAGCAGGAACGGTACTGGGCGCCCGACGTGGACTCGGTGCGCCGAATCGTCGAGCGCCAGCGTCGCGGCGAACGCGACTAGCTCTACTGCGGCGGCACTTGGACGGCGAACCGCAACGTCGGGTGGGTCTCCGGCGCCGTGATCGCGTTCAGGACCTCGAAGGCCATCTCGAAGCTGGTGCGGGTTTCGCCGCTGATCGCCAGGTCCAGGTCACTGTGCGGTTCGACCCGCATGGTCGACGGGGGGCCGTTGAAGCGGTGGCCACTGGTGACCCGCAGGTCGAAGGCGGCGTCCGACATGTTGGAGAGCCTGATGTCGATCAGCTTGTCACCGGGGCTGCGTTCGACCTTCGTCAACTGGAGCGAAGCCTCGAGCAAGGGCATCAAAGCGTCTTCGCGGCCAATCAACCAGTTGCCAAACCAGGCGACGGTGCGGTTCGCATGCAGGGCCTCCTTGATCGACTCCGTGCTCCGCTCCTCCGCGAACACCAGGGTCGCCGTGCGGTGGCCACCGTCGTTGGGCAGGTAGTCCCAGTCGATCAGGTAGTGGACATCGGACACGCCCAGGATCGCCAGGTCGTTGTCGAGCGCGATCTGGAGCGACTCGGCCGAGTAGAAGTCCCCGTTCGCCACCTCGATGCCGTGCAGCAAGCCCTCGGCGATGAGGTCGCGATGCATGTCGGTCAGTTTGGCTACGCCGTCGGGCCGCTGCGACGGCCAGTTCGGGTGGTTCCAGAACACGAAGGCGTTCTGCTCGTTAGCCACCTCGATCGCCTGCCGCGCCTCGCGCTCGCTCGCCGCCTGTGCCTCGGGCGTGGAGGGCCGGAGCCGGATCATGTAGTCCGCGTCGCTGGTCTCGACGAGGAGTGCGTTCGCGTCCGAGATGAACACGGCGTTGACGTGGCCCGGCGGCATGCTGCGGGTGATCTCCGCGCCGTTGACCACGATCACCTCCGACTCCGACCCCGCGGCGTACTCGCTGGCGACCGCGTAGGACCGGTTCCGGTCCGGGTGCGGGATGTCCGCCCGGTGAGGCTGGTACTCCAGGTGCTCGGTGACCGCCATCAGCGTCAGCCCGTCCCGCTCGGCCTCCTGCATACGGATGATCGGCCACACCATGCCATCGGAGAAGACGGAGTGGGTGTGCAGGTCGACGCTGAAGGTCCGGTAACCGTCGACGTCGGGAAACTCGATCGCGCGCTCCTGGGTAAAGGAGGGCACGGCCGCGGCGAACGCCACGAAGGACAGCACCTGCATCCGGATGGCCAGTCGACTCTTCACGGCGGTCTCCTTTCGGGTTGCGGAGTTCCGGGACAACACGGCAGAGAATAGCCGGTGTCAGGAAACGGCGGCCGCGCTCCGTCGACGGCGCCAGACGTCCGTCGCCACCGCCAGCAGGATCGCCGCGCCGGTGATGATCCGTTTCGTCGGCTCGCTGGCGCCAGCCTGGGCGAGCCCGGTCTGCAGCACGGCGATCACGAGCACGCCGAGGAGCGTGCCGGTCACCGAGCCGCGCCCGCCGAGGAGCGACGTGCCGCCGATGACCACCGCCGCGATCGCCGACAGTTCCATCCCGATCGCGGCGTTCGGATCGGCGGACTGCAGGTAGCCGACCTGGCACAGCCCGGCTGCCGCCGCAAGCAACCCGGCGAGCGTGAACACAGCGAACTGGACCCGGGAGGGCCGCACGCCGCAGCGATGAAGCGCCGTGCGGTTGCCGCCGACGGCGAACACCCAGCGCCCGAAGGCGGTGCGCGAGAGGACGAACTGCAGCGCTCCGACGACCGCGAGCGAACCAACGAAGGCGGTCGACAATCCCAGGACCGGCAGGTTGGTGCCCAGCGCGGCGACCCGGTCGCCCAGGTAGCTCGTCCTGGAGGCGGTCACCAGGTAGGTCGAGCCGCGCGCTATCTCGAGCATCCCGAGCGTGACCAGGAACGACGGTATGGACCAGCGAGCGACAAGCGCGCCGTTGATCGCGCCGCATAGCCCGCCGACAGCCAGCGCCGCGAGCGCCGCCACGATGAGGGGAGAACCCTGATCCAGGGTCAGGACGCCCAGAACGGCAGCGGACAGAGCCAGCACGGAACCGACCGAAAGGTCGATGCCACCCGCGATCAGCACCAGGGTCAGACCAGCCGAAGCGATGACCAGCGGCGGCAGTTGATTCGCCAGCGTACGGAAGGTGACGGCGCTCCAGAAGTGGTCCGTTACCAGGCCGAATGCGACGCACAGGCCAAGGATGACCAGGACGAGTCCTCCCCGGTATCCCAGCGAGAAGGAGTGGCGCCAGCCGGCAACGGCAAGCGTCATCGATCGGAGCGCCCGGCGAGCATCGGGACGAGGATACAGTCGCTGCCGGCTCCGATGCTCTCTCTCGTTCGCAAGGTCCGCGGTGGTTCGAAGGTCGCCGCATACCGGCTGACGAAGGGCCTGCTGCGCCGGTTCGGATACGACTTCGAGATCTTCCCCCGCTCCAGGCGGGACGCCCACGCCGTGGAGAACGTGGACGAGAGCTTCTACCGCGAGTGGACGTCGCCGTCGCCGGTCTGGGCGCCCTGGCGCGGCGAGTCCGACTTTCGGGAGGCGTACGACGGCGTCGAGCCGTACACGGTCGTTTCAGGCGACCGCTGCCAGGTTCTCTACCGCCTCGCCAACCAGGCGCTCTCCGTCGACGGCGACTTCGCAGAGTGCGGCGTGTACCGGGGCGGCACGGCGCTTCTTCTCTCGAGAGTCCTGGAAGGGCATCAAGAGACCCTCCACCTCTTCGACAGCTTCGAGGGACTCCCGGCGCCCGATCCCGAGAGAGATCCCGATCTGGAACAGGGCGTCTTCAAGGCGACGTCCACCCAGGCCGTCGGCGCTCTGCTCGGCGGCTTCTCGGGGTCCCTCAGAGTCCACCCAGGGTGGATCCCGTCGACCTTCGAGGGTCTCGAAAACTGTCGTTTCGCCTTCGTCCACGTGGACGTCGACCTCTACCGTTCGACGGTCGACTGCCTGGAGTACTTCTATCCGCGCCTCTCGCCAGGCGGGATCGTGGTCTTCGACGACTACGGCTTCCCCGCCGCCCGCGGGGAGAAGGACGCCGTGGACGAGTTCTTCGCCGACCGGCCCGAAGCCCCGCTCGCCCTGCCCACGGGCCAGGCCATCGTGACGAAGCTCCCCTGACGGAGTGCGCTCTCGCTAGTCGGGCGCCGTGACGATGTCGACCGGCGTCTGACGGTCGCCGGCTTCGCCGCCACCGAGAATCTCGAGCGCAGCCTCGATCCCGAAGACCGCGAGCCGGTCGGCATGCTGGTCGGCGGTGGCCAGAATCTCGCCCTGGGCGACCAGCTCCCCCACCGCGTCGATGTTGTCGAAGCCAACGATCAGCACGTCGTCGCGGCCGCTCTGCCGGCGTGCCGCCAGGGCGCCCAACGCCATGTTGTCGTTGGCGCAGAGCAGCGCGCGCAGGTCCGGATACTCCCGCAGCATCGCCGCGGCCACCGTGTTCGCCTGCGCCTGCTCCCAGCCGCCGCTTTGGACGTCGACGATCTCGGCGCCGGCCGCTTCCATCGCGTCCTCGAAGCCGGCCTGCCGCTGCTGCGCATTGAACGCGGTCGGGATGCCGCCGACGATCGCCACCTGATCGCCCGGCGAAAGCCGTTGCGCCAGCACCTCGCCGACCCGCCGGGCGCCGTCGCGATTGTCCGGGCCGACGAAGGGCGCGTCGAGGCCCGCCTCGGCCGCCACATCCGCGTCGAGCCGGTTGTCGATGTTGACGACGACGACGCCGGCCGCCTGGGCCCGAGCGAGTGCCGGCGCCAGGGCCTTCGAATCGGCGGGCGCAATGACGATCGCGTCGCTGCCCGAGGCCACCATCTGCTCGACCAGGGCGACCTGCTGGGCCAGGTCGCTCTCGTTTCGGGTGCCGTTGACAATCAGGTCGTACTCGTCCGCGTGTGCCTCGTGGTGCGCCCGCGCCCCCTCAGCCATCGTCTCGAAGAACTCGTTGGCCAGGGACTTCATGACCAGGGCGATCTGCGGCGGCGCGCCGTCTGCAACATCTGGAACATCGCCACCGCACCCGGCCAGCAGCGACACGGCGCAGAGGACGATCGGAGTTGCCCACCGGCGATGCGCGTCCCTCATCGCGCTACAGCGTACTGAACCGACCGCACACTGGGTGCGCCCGCGTGTCATCCGTGCGCCCGATGACGGGCGCGCGGACTGTGACGCGTGTGGCGCGGATCGCGCCACACGGGTTCCCGCCGGCTTCCACCGAAGGCGGCCAGCGGGCGTCTGCTTCGACGCGGCGACGCTAGTCGACAGCGAGCTCTACCGCCTCCGCGAACCTCGCCAGACCGCTCTCCGCGGCCGCCCGATCAGCCGCGGGAGGCTTGGCCCCATCCGCCTCGTAGTGGAGCGACAGCACCTCCAGACGCCCCCGTTTCCGGTGCGCCTTCAGGTCGTAGCGCGCCACCAACCGGTCGCCCGCCAGCACCGGCATGCAGTAGTAGCCATAGCAACGCTTCGAGGCCGGCTTGAAGATCTCCAGGATCTGGTCGAAACCGAACAGGTGCGCCACCCGCGGCCGTCGCCAGAGCACCGGGTCGAACGGCGACAGCAGCACGCCCCGGTCCGGCGCCGGACGCACCCGCCGCAACCGCGCCGCGAGTTCCAGATCGGCGGGCCGCACCCATCCCGACCGACTCTTGCCGCCGGCCGCGATCACGTCGCACGGGGTCGCCTCCCCCGCGGCGGCCAGGTCTTCCAGCGCGCATCTGATCTGCGGGCGCACGTTCTTGAGCCGCCAGGTGTCGGCGAGCGCGCCGATCGTCGCCCAGCCGTGACCCTCGAGAGCGCGCAGGATCAGCGCCCGGATCCCCTTCTCCAGGCTCCAGTCCTCGCTCCGCCAGCGCTCGGGGATCACCCGCTCGGGCAGGTCGAAGGTCCGCTGGAAGTTCCGGCGCGACCGGATGGCGAGCTCCCCGGTGGACCACAGCGAATAGGCGACCCAGCGTTCCCGTTTCGATCGCCACACCTCGCCCAGCATCGGCCCCGTCAGATCCAGGGACCGCATCGGCCCCTCGGCCTCGACCCGGCGCAGGATCGCCTTCGCCACTTCCGGGTGCTCGCGAATCCCCTTGCTGTGCCAGGTCCTGCCGCTTCGATACTCCTTGCGGCGGAAGCCGAACGCAGGGTAGAGATCGATCGGGATCCAGCTCGCCTCGTGACCCCAGTACTCGAAGATCGGCTCGCCCGGCTGCAGGAGTTCCTCCGGTAGGTTCCGATCGATTCCGGGCCAGCGCGACAACGGCACGAGAGCGTGGGTGCGGGCGCCGGCAATCGAGATGGTGTCGAGCTGGAGATATCCGAAGCGCTCGATCAGTGCGTGGAGCGCCCGGCGCGCCCGCAGGCCGCGGCCCGAAGCAGCGGCCGGCAGACCGGTCCATTCCGGATTCAGCAGCCCCGCCCGCGCCAGCGCCAGCCGCCGGGCATCGCGGACCGTGATCTCGGCCCGGCCGGCGCCCGCCGAAGGAGCATCCGCGACGTCCCGGGGCACGGATTAGAACTCGACGCTCAGGGAGATCTGCACGCGGCGCGGGTCGAAGCGGTCGCGGGGTTCTCCGAAGGCGGCGTCGCGCCGGAACGGGTTCATGTTGTAGCCGGTCTGGCGATCGAACAGGTTGAAGAGATCGACACGGAGCCGAAGGCCCAGGTCCGTCGGCAGGAGGAAGTGCTGCGTGTAGCCCAGGTCCAGTTGCCAGTGGCTCGGACTGCGCCTGCTGCCGGCCTGCTCCGCGTAACGGTTGGTCGACGAGAAGTAGGAGGGTAGCCCGTAGGCGACCGAGTCCCACGCTTCCCACGGCTGCCCGGACTGGAAGAAGACGAAGGCGCCGACGCTCCCCCGCCACGGCAGGTCGAGACGGCCGAACACCTTGGCGAGGTGCGGCCGGTCCCCACGCAGCGTCCCGTCCTTGTTGTCCCATACCTGCCGGCCATAGCCATCGGCGAGGTTGGACGAACCGATGAACAGGTTCGCGTCGTTGTTCCAGCTCGTGTTGTCCTGATCGAAGTTCCCCGTGTAGCGGCTCCGCACGTACGAAGCGTTCAGGTAGCCGCGCACGCCCCGCCAGACGAGTTCGACGGCCGCCTCCGAGTACTCCGTGTACGCGTCATCGAGTTCGGCGATCACGTAGCTCGAGCCGCCGATCTCCGCTCGAACGGCATCGAGACCCCGCACGTAGAGACCGCGGGCGGCGATGTGGGCGGGGGCGCTGTCGTAACCCCTGGATCCGTTCCAGGTGTCCTCCCAGAAGCGCCCGCCCTCCCGGCGGCGCAGATGAGCGCTGAGCGCCAGTCCGCGCGACAACGTCCGCGTCGCGCCGAGCGTCCACTCGTCGATGCGGCGGGGCTCCATTCCGTCCTGGAACACCTTGCCGGAGGATCCCGGATACGGCTCGTGGGAGATGATCCGGCCACCCTCGTCGAACAGCACCCGCAGGCTGGCGCGGCTGTTCCGGTCCCAGGAGGCCGCGCGCGCCAGCGAGGTCGCCGCCGGGTGATAGCGCGCGTAGTTCGCGAAGACCGTGCCCTCCGCCCGGTAGGACCAGGTGACGCCGAGGCGCGGCTGAATCATGTCCCGCCAGTCGATCGTGTACATCCGGTACTTCGCGCCCGGCGCCAGGGCGAAGCCGGACACCGTCCCCGGCGCCACTCGCAGCCCCTGTCCGTACAGGACGTCCTCGCTTAGCAGCACGCCGGCGTCGAAGGTGAAGTCGCCCGTGACCAGGCGGTCGTGGACCTCCAGCGACGTCGTCTCCGTGAAGGAGTCGATGGGCGAAACCACCGTGCCGTCCGGGCGCCGGAGGCTCATCTGCTGCACCGTAGCGACGTAGAAGACCGGCGTTCCGTCCTCGGCCAGGTCGACGCCGCCCGGCGCCGCGATGGCGCCCCAACCGTTCGATTCACGGCTCAGCGTCTCGCGCGCCTCGGCGGCCCGCAACCCGAAGTGGAGGTCGTGGCCTGTGGCGCCCCAGTCGAACTCGTGATCGAACGTCAGTTCGAAGCTCCGCCGGTAGAACGCCTGGTCGTTGATCAACGGATGCGCGCCGACGGCGCCGCCCCCCTGGCGCTCACCCCGGTCGTCCACGTAGCCGTATCGCTCCACCAGGGACCTGATCGCGGCGTTGTAGGCATCGGCGCCGTCCGCGTACCCGGGGACGCTGAAGTAACCCATCCGGTCCAGATTCTCCACGTCGAGCACGCCGTCGAGCGCCGGCCGAACCGCCAGCGCCACGTCGGGCCCGGACGAGCCCTCGAGCTCGTAGTCGCTGAACCGGAACGAGAGGGCACCCAAGGCAAACTGCCAGACACCGTCGACGTTCGCCACCCGCTGGTCCGCCCTGCCGCCGAGCGATACCGAATCGGCCTCGTACGGCCCGACCGAGACGCCGTTCTCCTCGCGCCGCGAGGCACGGTAGCCCGCATTGAGCAGCACCTGGTCCGACGGCGCGTGCGTCAGCCTGCCGTAGAACTCGCGCCGCGTGTTCTCGTAGTCCTTGACCGGTCCGTAGGCCGTAGCCGCGTTCGTCCGGCCTTCCGTGGGACGGAAAGCGGAAGCGAAGAAGAAGAGCCGCGACGGAACGATCGGGCCGCCGACGGTTGCGACGGCCCGCTGGCGGTCCATGTCGTGTCCAGCCACGGGTTCCAGAACCGTCTCGGGTTCCGCCAGGAGATCCCGTGGCTCCACCGTGTACTCGACGCTGCCCGCGAAGGCGTTCGTACCCGATCTCGCCGTCGAGTCCATCGTGAATCCGCCGCTTCGGTTGAAGCCCACCGCCGTGGCGCCGGCACGCTCGAAGGTCACCTGGTCGACGTCATGGCTCGAAAGCTCCGCCGACAGCGTGCCGAACATCGGCAGCGACACGTCGACGCCGTCGAAACGGTACACGTTGTCCTGACCGCTGCCGCCGCTGGCCGGTCCACGTACGCTGTCCTGGGTCACCTGGACGCCCGGAGCCAGCCGAACGAGGCTGCGATAGTCGGGACCGAGCGGCATGTCCCGCACCGCCTCGCCGTCGATGGCGCTGGCCACGGCGGCACGGCCGCGGACGGCGACCCGCTCTCCGACCACGACGAGTTCCTCGCTGAAAGCGGCCGTGGCGTCGAGTTCCAGGTTCAGTGTCGTCGTCTGGCCGAGCAGGACCTGGGCCTCGACCGTTCGGCTTGCTCCCGCCGGGGTCGTGAACGTGACCCGATAGCGGCCCGGGTAGAGCCGCGGCAGCGCGTAGCGGCCGGACGCGTCGGTGACAGTCGACCTTGGCCGGGGCACGACCTCGGTCTCGGCCAGAATGCCGATGCCGTCGGGCGAGGCGGCACCGCGCAGCGTCACCGTCCCCTCGATGCGTCCGGTCTGCTGGGCTGTCGCGGCATCGGCGCAGAGCAGCAGCGCCAGAGCCAAGAACACATGAGCGTCGGTCAGCCGCCAGTCAGTCATCGCCCAACGTGCCCGCGCGCCGCGCGAGAGACGCGACCCCGCGGTAGTACGCGGCGTCCCGCGCCAGATCCTCGCGGTTGACCAGCATCGGATTGTCCTGCAGCCCGCGCAGCCAGGCGTGGTAGGCGAGTCCGGCCTTGTAGTGACGCGTCGGCGGCTGAAAGATGAAGCGGGCGAGTTCTTCGGCCGGTCCCATCAGCTCGCGATAGCGCTCGACGTCCCCGTCGCCGAGCGCGCGAAGGGCCGCAGCCGCCGGCTCGGCTACCGCGTCGAAAGCGCCGAGCAGAGCGTGGCTGAAGTCGCCCAAGGCCACTCTGCGGCCCTTCAGTTCGAACGTACCGCCGAGCCTCGATCCCCTGGCCGCCGGCTGCCCCTCCAGCAACCGCGCAAAGTGGTAGTCGTCGCCCGTCAGCACGATCTGGCCGCGCATGCCGATGCGCCGCCGGAGCAGCACCTCGTACTCCTCGTCCAGGAGCGACAACTTGACCCCACGCACCTTGTCGGCATGCCGGGCGAGGATCCGCTCCAGGCTGTTGCCAGGAAAGTAGCCGCGCATCGCCGGGTGGAACATCTCGCCCAGCCAGTGCAGGAACAACGGACCCTCCAGTTGATCGATGATCGCTCCGTAGACGTCGACGTAGTCCCGCTCGGAGGCGCCGGTGGCCGTTAGCCGCGGCATCGGCAGCAGCACGGGGACGCCGCCCGACTCGGCGATGAACTCCGCCTGCTCCGCCACCGCGTCGATGAGTTCCGTGTTGCTGCCTACCGCATCGAACTGGTCGCTGCCGGCCCCGGCCAGGAAGCCGTTGCGGAGTTCGAGCGAGGCGCAGAGCTCGATCAACCGTCGCGCGCTGGGCCAGCCGATCTCGAAGCGCTGCGCCGTATCCATCGCCTCCGCGACGCCGAAGCCGAGCGAGTCGACGTAGCGGCGCAGACCGGCCGTCGCCTTCCAGTCGATCCAGTGTTCGATCTCTTGTGCGGAACCGGGCTGTTCGAGCGAGTGGCCGGCCTGGGCGTAGCCGTCGCGAACGACGACGTGGAGCGCGGCGAAACAGAGCCTGGGCAGCGGCGCCAGGCCGCCGGACGGTTCCTGGCGGGTTGCGCTCACAGGGCGGCCGCCTTCTTGATCTCCTTGATCCGGGCGAACTCTGGGGTCAGCCGGTAGTGCTCGTCCAGCGGGTAGCAGCCGCTGACCATGTTGTTGCGAGGCCCCGTCGTGCAGTCGCTGAAGGTGCGGCAGACGCGCCGCCGCTCGAGCGGCCGCCCCGCCAGCACGTCGGCCGGGAGGCGCGGGTAAGCCAGGACCATACGCCCCAGGCCGACAAAGTCGACGTAGCCGGCCCCGACCTCCGCCTCGGCCACGTATGGCAGCCACTCCTGCAGGTAGCTGTACCCCGTCCCCACCAGGGGGAGTCGCGGAAACGCTGCGCGCACGGTGCGCACGGCAGCCAGTTGACGCAGCACGGAGCGCAACGGATCCTCGGGTGGAAGGTAGCTATCCGATGCCGGGTAGGTGAAGGGGCGCGACAGGTGCGGGCAACTGTAGGGCGAGCCCATCGTCACATTGACCACTTCGACACCAGCCTCGACAGCCAAGCCAATGTAGCGAATCGCGTCCGCGCAGGTGGGTTCGGGGACGGAGACGTCCGACGGATTGAGTCCGAAGCCGAGGTCCGCCGGTTTCGGGCTGTCGACTTCCGGCACCCCGATACCGTCTCCGGCCGCCGCGAAGGGCGCCACGTCGCCGACCGACAGGCGGACGCCGATGCCGAGTTCCGGGCACGCCGCCCGCACCGCGGCGATGATCCGAAGCGGCAAGCGAACGCGGTTCTCGAACGATCCGCCGTAGCGCCCCGGCCGGGTGTTGGCGCCGAGCAGTTCGTGCAGGAGGTAGCCGTGGCAGCACTTGATGTCGACGAAGTCGTAGCCGGCCATCTCGGCGCAGCGTGCTGCGCGCACGTAGGCGCCGGCGACTTCCTCCAACTGATCGTCGCCGATCAGCGGACGTTCGGCCGCCTCTCCGAGACGACCGTCGAGCACCGGATGGACCTGCGCCCGCAACGGCCGCGGCAGCGCGGGCGGCGGATCGGGCCGCGAAAGCCGGCCCGAATGGGTCAACTGTAGACCGATCACCGGCCGTTCGCCGCCGACCCCGCTCTCCTCGTAACCGGCGAGAGTCTCCCGGCGGAGGATGCCGAGCCAGGCGACACAGTCATCCAGCCGATCGCCGTCGATGAAGAGCTGGTTCGGGTTTGCGCGCCCCTCCGGCACCACGGCCACCGCCTCCCCGCCCCAGATCAGCTTCGCCCCGCTCAGCCCGAACCGCCGCCAACGCCTCAGCGTCAGGTCGCTCGGACTGCCGTCCCGGTTCCCGTCCCAACCCTCCATCGGATGGACCGCGAACCGGTTGCCCGCCTCGCGGCCAAACAAGGCGAGCGGCTCCGCCAGCGGCCCCTCCGGGCCGCGCAGCTCGTCGGCGCAGTCGAACGCCGGGTCGAGGCCGCGCAGATGCTCCCGGAAGGCCTCGACGCTGCGATGGTGCCCCGGAGGCGTGTAGCGCCGGCTGTTCATGTCGGCGAAGGCTACAGCGAGCGCGCCTGCCACTTCATCGACATCGGCCCGTCTACAATGCCGCCCGTACAAAGCCGCCTGCCCGCCGGAGTCGCAAGCCCTGGGCGATGGGATCCAGGGGCTTGACGCAGGCAGGCGCGCTTCTGCTTCGACCGCGGGACGACTTTCTCTCAACCAACCGGATCGAGTACTTCAACGCGCCCAGCGGGGCAAGCACCGCGGACGCCCTGAGGTCGGCTTCCGAGGCGAAGGAGTCGGCCTCCGCGCCAACGGCCGGTTCGTCAAGCTCAGCGCAGGAGAGGTGAAGCTGGTGGTTCCGATGTCTGGTGGTTTCTAACTTCGAGACGTCGGCCGCTCGCGCGGAAGACGTTCCGGTCCCGGACGACGACTCGCATTGCTGCGGGTTCGGCAACACGCACGAGGATCTCGCCGTGGTGACCGAACTGACCTTGCTCGTAAGACCCGAGAACATCCCCCCGGTCATCGTCCGCGCTCCCTTAGCGCTGAGGACTTCCCACTGGTCGTTCGATCCCTCGAGATGCGGAACTCGCGGGAAGGGCTGCAGCTCCAGCCTCAGTGGGAGATCAAGATCTGCCCCGTCTCCTTGCGTGGCTTCGGCGCCTTTCGCATCTCGTCCGGGACTTGCGGGAGGTCGTGCGCCTGGATGCAGTCGCCCGCCAGCACTTCGTCCAGCAGTCGGCCTTGCTCCGGGTAGATCTTAAGCGTTGCCTCCAACACGTGAAGGAGGTCGAGGAGGTCGGTGGTGAACTCGTCCGTCCAACGTTCCGGGCGAATGTAGTCGAGCGGCGACGTCTTCTTGCCCGCCCCCTTCTTCATGCGATAGCCGAGCCAGGACTGAACCACCTTGAGCCCGGACACCTCGAACTCGTAGACACTCAGCGACACTGGCGCGAATGCGCCGTCGCCCACTCGAAGAGTTCTCGTCGCCTCGTCGTAGGTGTAGGACTCCGGATAGCCGTCCGGGTCTCCGGGCACGGCTACACAGCACCGGGCTTCGCCGTTAGGGATTCCAGGATCCTCCCCGTTCGCCGGCGCGAATCGCTCGCCGTAGGTGTGAAGCCGCAGCAACTCGCGGCCGAGGGCGCCTGCCTGCCGAAACAGCCGAGCATCCTTTGTCAGCGGGACGCGGACCTCACAGGTTCCGAGTTGGTCGAAGAAGTGCTGAACAAAGGACGGATGCGCCAGAACGCCGTAGAGGTAAGCGACGAAGTCCTCTGGGGAGACGGACTCCTCAAACAGGCCGCCGAGCCGGTCCAGGAGGCCGGGCAGCAAGTTAGTCTCCGCGCCGTCAGGCGAGCGGTAGAGCGGAAGAACGTCCTTGCCGCCGTAGGAACCCCTGAAGAAGTGCCGGTCGGGGACCGTAGAGCAGGCCGTGAGCGCTGGGCCGCCGCCCAGCGGGTTGCCGAGTAGGCTTAGTAGGAAAACCTGCCGGGGGCTGTGGGACCGCCAGAGTTCCGGCCTTAGGTACGAAACCAACCGGCTGTCGGCAATCAAGTACTGGCGGTCTAGGGACCTATAGGCGTACCGCTCAAGCCGTGGCAACGGCGCGTCATCCTGCACAAGAGCGATAGGTGTGCTGTCTTCATCGCCAGTCAACCACTCATTCGAATAGACGCCCGCCACCTTCCTGTCTCGTGCCTCCCGATATGCCTTGGCCCGATCCGGCGCCGCCAGGAGACCGTGCCATCTCCGGTGCAACGTGTCGGAATCAGGAGCGACTGGCCACGTCCGCTGTACCTCAATACCCGAGTGCTGCCACGGCATCAGGTCCGTCAACAGAGGCCACTCGAAGTAGCGCCCCTTGCCTGCCGGGAAGAACCGGGCCTGCCAATGGTCGGGACAGTCCTGCCAAGAAACTGACGAGAGACGCTTCAAGCCGTCCAGGGTCTTCAACTTCTCCGCGCGAGAGCCGCCGATTCGTGCGTAACGGACGGGAGCAGGCTCCCCGGTTCGCGTGCCGGAGCGAAAGAGCACGGCGATCGCCACCGGCGTCTGAATGGCGAAGACGCTCGGCTCTCTCCGCGGACCCCGACCGTCGCCGCCCAAATCCAGTATCCAGATCTCGTCGCACAGGCGCCGCATGTGTTCGCGGATGCCCACGAAGGCATTCCCGAGTAGGTAGCTCGAGGCGGTGATGAAGCTCACGATCCCCGGGCCCGGTGCCGCCTCCTGCTCGAACACCTTCCAAAGAGCCCAGCGCCAGAAGTACACGTAGGAGTTGTACAGGTTCTTGAGGTCGACGCCGTGGCCCGCGGCCTTCGCGGGTTCGATGAAGGCCGCCATCAACGAATCGTCCTGTCGATGCTCCAGTCTCTTCTTAGAGGACATCTTCCTGAACTGCTCGGTCTCAGGCAGAGGATCTCCGAAGCGCACCCATCCGCCCGCTGCGGCAAGTCCTTCCTGTAGGGTTGCGTCAACCGCCCCGTGGCGGTGGTATGGCGGATTGCCAACGCAGACGAGCACCGGCACGTTCTTCTTTACCTCAAGTGCCCGGCTTCGTTGATCCGCGATCGGCTGAAGCAGGAGGCCCAACTGCGCCGGCTCGGCATCCGGGCTGTCGAGAGTGTCCGCCAGGTAGATGCCGGTTCCTTCTTCCGGCAGATCGCCTCCACGCTCCCTAAGAGCGCGGCTGGTTCGCAGCTCGGCCACGGCGTACGGGCCGACCATGATCTCGAAGCCATGGATCCTCCGGGCCAGCGACGACGCTTGTCCCGCCACGGCCCCAGGGCCCTGCTCTGCCCCCACGCGATCCAGCGTGTGCTTGATCACGCCCAACAAGTAGGTGCCGGTTCCAACGGCCGGATCGAGAGCCACCACATCGGAGCTTGCGAAACCGAGCCGCCGACCGAGCCGGCTAGTCAGTAGCTCGTCCACCAGCCGAACCTGCGCCTGGACGACCTCGACCGGCGTGTAGTACACCCCCGCCTTCTTGCGCAGCTTCGCGTCGTACGCGGCCAGGAAGTCCTCGTAGAAGTGGAGCCAGGGGTCGTCCGCCCCACCAAGCGTTCCCGGAGGCACGACGCCAACGACCCTGGTCAGCAGATCGAGCGCGGCCCCGATCTCACGCCGGACCTGAGAGTCCGTGAGGAAGCGCAGTGCTCGGGCCAACAGGTTGTGCCGAGCATCAAGCGCTTCCTCGGCCGCAGAAAGGCTCAGAGGCTCTGCTCCCAAACTGCGTCCGAGCAGTAAGGCGAAGGTCACCGTCTGGGCGTAGGCATCAGCAAACCGCTCGTCTGACGCCTCAGGGAACAGAAGATAGCGCCAGTCCTGAGCGGCGGCGTGAATCGGAGACTCCGGGCGGCTCAGGGCCGCCTCCACATCACCCCGTAGCAGCCGGCACAAGGGAGCGAGCATCTCAGCAAAGGCCCTGAGGTCGACGGCACCCGACCCGGCCAGGGGCAGGATCGGCCGCCACTCTAGGAAGTCGCGGAGAACCGGCTCAAGCCGTTTGCCATCGCGCGGGCCAACCGCCGCCAGACCGTCCGCGTCCACTGCGCCCGCAAGGCGCACCACGCCCCGCACCCGCCTGCCGTCCCGATAGAGCGCCCACTCGTTGCCGTCGGTGTAAAGGATGTTCGGCAGGTTCTTGAAGCGTTTGAACTGCTCCTTGTCGTGCCCCGTGAAGCGTGCGGCGACCGCGCCCGTGCCAGGCTTCTTCAACTCGACATGGCCTGTCAGGAGCCCATTCCTCGACACGGCGTAGTCGGGACGACCCAAACGCCCTTCCCACACCTCACCAGTGCATGCGACTGCCCAACCCCAAGCTGCGCCAAGGTGCCTGAAGAGCTCTTCAAGCGGCGCGCGAAGCTGATCCTCCGGTGCCCCTTGCACAGTTGCCGTGCTCTTCGACGTGACCGTCTCAGAGAAGCGTACGAGGCCCTCTCGGACCGGGTCGTTCTTCATTGCCCTGGAGTCCGGGGTGCTCTACACCCTTCCGGGTTTGCCTCGCTCACCGGAGCCTCCACGCCGTCCCCGGAATCGGACACCGCCCGGCCCTTCGCCCGCTTCTTGACCAGGAACATGAACTGCTCGAGCAGTCTCTCTTCAGGCGGCCGGCCGTGCTCCAAGTCTGAATGCCATTCTGGGTCGTCGAAGTTACCCGCACAATGCCGGCGCACCAAGTCGGCCAGCACGTCGACATCCATCAGCAAATCGATGTGCCCGATCTGCTCCGCCCTCAAGTCGCTCACCTCGGGCGTGGAGCTATCGGCGCTCCATGCCCTCGGCGCCTGCGACACGAGGAACCCCTTGATCTGCTCTGGATCAACCGTAAACACACGAACCAGGTGTGCCTGTACCGCGTCACGGCCCTCCGCCTTCGACCATTCGTAGAGAAGGCGACCTTCCTGCTGCACGTCCGGGGAGAACAGCGGCCGGCCCTCCGCCGCACCGGACTTGATGCGGTGCACGAGATGCGAGCGCAGCTCTGCGACCTCTTCGCGGCTGAACGCATTGCTGTCCTGCTCCTCCGGCTTGTTGGTCCCGCACATCCAACGCAGACACTCCGCACCGAACCACAACGGTTCCGCAGCTTCAAGCACACGCTTCCCGGCCGCGACTCGAGCGGCGCCGCGAGGTATCCGCTGCAGCAGGTGGGAGACGAGAATAGCCGCCTGCGTCGGTGGATCGGCCGCCCCGTAGAAGCTCTGGGGATTTGGAATCGCCTCGGCCGATCTCGACAGCACGATGGCCAGCGGTTCCGCCGCGGTCCCCTCGACGGCCTCTTCGAGTGTCCGCAGTTTCTCAATCAAACGACCAGCCCTGGACCGTTGCAGGTGGGGCGCCAGACGGCTCTTCAGCGACGCCAAGTCGCCACCACGCGCTATCTCCAGGATTGCCCCCACCTCCGAGTCGGGAACATCGTTCAAGGGGATCGAGTGCGCGAAGTACCGCGGGCAATACTCAGGCGCAGCGATCCGCCTTTCCTCGTACCAGCGGGCAAGGCAATCTCGGCCATAGCCGGAGCCACCGTACGCACCACTAAGTCGAGGGAAGAGAGTTGTGATGAGCGCCTTCGCCGCGTCCGCGAGGTCTTTCGACATCCTGTTCAGTGCGGCCTCCAGTAGGCGCGCCCCAGGAACTTCCTGGGTCTCAGCGCCGGGGAGGGACTCGTCGACGCCGGAGAAGGCGGCCTGGTTCTCCCGCACGACTTCGTACACCTCCGGATAGAAGGTCCGAAGGGCCTCGACCAGCAGATGATCCACAGGGTTGGTCTCGCCGACGAGCGGCGGAAGGGCGAACATGAGCCCATTGCCGAATCGATGCGCCGCACGAGGCGTGGTCAGCCGGATCGAGACGCCGCGGTCGAAGGCGGAGACGAATTCGCCGACCTGCTTCTGCGTTAGTTCGATTCCGGCAGCAGCGAGCGCTCGTTCGACGCGGCCGAAACACAGTGAGCGGAGGTCGTCCGGGGCCGCAACGGGGAGCTGAAGAGGTACTTGAACGACTTTCTCAAGGAAGGACCGGCCGGCGGGCTCGTCGCCCCCACCGTAGCGCTCGCCGATGGCCTTGGAGGCTACGGTGTCGTCGAAGGCGAGCACGTAGGAGACGTTCGGGAAGTCAGTGCATGCCTTGATAAGGCGAAACAGAGCATGAGTTTCGTTCTTGTCCAGACGATCGATATCGTCTATGAGAATGATGACGCGCTTTCGGGACCGGCCGAGAAGATGGACGACCCGGTCGCGCAGTTGTTCGAGTTGGACAGCGTCTCCCTTCTGCGCGACCTTGCCAAACCGAGCGAGCAGGGTGTCGGCCGTCTCAGCAGGCTTGAACACCAAGCCGACAGGCCATGTGATCCATCGAAGAAACCCAGCCCATCGCCCTGCTTTGGCTCTCGCTCGTTCAAGCCGTGTAGGAAGAGAGGCTCCGATCGCCTCCCCGAGCGCCGAGAAGAACGCTCGAAACAGCGAGTCGGCGTCTGCGACCCTCCACGGATTGAAGTCCTGGGCCACGACCGCATCGTCGGTGGCGAGGTTGGCACGAAGCAGGTTCAGCACTGTTGTCTTCCCAGATCCCCAGGGACCGTACACGCCGACGACTACTCCCCTTCCCTCGGGTTGGGCGGCGAGGATGGTGGCAATGCGATCAGCGAAGGCAACGCGGTTGAGGCGGTCCTCCTCCCGCCTGGTGAGGGGGCGATCGCTGGAGAGACTGGGTGCCGGAGTCACGTTGATTCCAGGTGCCGTTGACCGCCGGACGGCAGGATCTGGCCCTAGCCAAGCAGCTTGAATGCCAAGATACCCCAATGAGGCCGACGCGATGGAGGCCAGTCTGACCGATAGCGGCGTCCAGCCGGCCCTACTGGGCTGCCGAAGCCCCGGGCGGGCGCCAGGGTTCCGGACCGTCCGGCAGGGCACTCAGGAACTCCGCGCCGACCTCGCCGTACCACGCGTGGAGCCGCGCCCGCATCTCGACGACCCGCTCCGGTTCCTCGGCAACCAGGTCGTTCCGTTCGCCGATGTCGGAGTCCAGGTCATAGAGGTGGACCTGGCCGTCCTCGTAACGCTCGATCAGCTTGTACCTGCCGCGTGCGATCGCACCGCCCGGGAAGCCGCCCTGGTTCGCGTAGTGCGGGTAGTGCCAGAACAGATCCCGCTGCACGGCCTCCGCGACGCGGGCTTCGCCCACTTCTCCACCACGCAACACGTCGAGGAAGCTCCTGCCGTCGATTTCGATCCCGGGCCGAAGGTCGACACCCGCCGCCTCCAGCAGGGTCGGGTAGAAGTCCGTACTGATGACCGGCGCCGCGGTCACACGGCCAGCGGACGCGATGGCCGGCCAGCGGACGATCATCGGCTCCCGGACGCCGCCCTCGTACAGCCAGCCCTTGCCGCCCCTAAGCGGCAGGTTCGAGGTCGGCGATCCCTCCGCCGTCGACAGGCCGCCGTTGTCGGAGAAGAAGACGACGATCGTGTTTCCGGCCAGGTTCAGGGCATCGAGGCGGTCGAGGATGCGGCCGACGCTGGTGTCGAGCGTCTCGACCATCGCCGCGTAGACGGCATGGTTCTGGACTTCGCGCACCCGGCGCGGTTCGTCCCGCGGCCAGACCTGCTCCTCTTCGCCGAAGTCGGCCGGATCGGCTGGCGCGCCCACCTCGACGCCAGCCTTGGCCGCGTACTTCGCGATCAGGTCCGCCGGCGCGCGCAGCGGCGTATGCACCGTGTAGTACGAGAGGTAGATCAGGAAGGGCTTGCCCTCCTCGTCCGCCGCGTAGCCATCGATCAGTTTGAGCGCCTCGTCGGTCAACCGCGCGGTGAGGTGCTCGTCCTCGGGACCGTCCTCGAGCGTCGGGTTCGAGTAGGGCGAGAAGTAGCTGCGGGGCATGCCGCCGCGGTGGCCGCCGACATTCACGTCGAAGCCCTGGGCAAGCGGCCAGAACTCTTCCGTCGGCCCCAGGTGCCACTTGCCAAGAAAGGCGGTCCGGTAGCCGTCGTCCCGGAGCGCCTCGGCGAGCGTGTACTCCTCGAGCGGCATGCGGTCGTTGAGCGGCGCCGGCGCGAACCTCTCCTCGCGGCGGCCCGCGAAGTAGTTCGTCGCGCCAACGCGCGTCGGATAGCGGCCGGTCATGAGGCTGAACCGTGTCGGACTGCACACCGGGTTCGCGGCATAGCCGCGAGTGAAGCGCATCCCGCCCGCCGCCAGGCGGTCTATGTTCGGCGTCTCGTAGAAGGTGTCCGGATTGAAGGCGCCGATGTCCATCGCGCCGAGATCGTCAACCAGCAGGAAGACGATGTTCGGAGGCTCGGTAGGCGTTTCGGCCGCACAGGCACCGAGGCAGGCGACGCAGGCCGTCGCTGCAAGGATCGCGAGTGGTGTCGGGTAACGGACCGACCGCATCGGCCGACCACGCTAGCAGCCCGCGGCGGCTACAATCAGTGACCGCCTCCGGGCGCTCTTCCGACTCTGGGAGGAACACCATGTCCGCGATCACCCGCCGCGTATTCCTCGGCTCGGCCGCCGCTGCCGCCGCCACCACAACTTTGGGCTGCCGTGCCTCGGCCGGCACGGCCGCCGCGAGCCCGAACGAGGCGCTCCGCGTCGCCGTCGTCGGCCTGCGCGGACGCGGCCGAGACCACATCAATCAGTTCATCGATCTGCCCGGCGTCGAAGTCGCCGCCCTCTGCGACGTCGACAGCAACGTGCTGGAAGCGGCGAAAGCCAAGGCGATCGAGGCCGGCGCCGCCGATCCGCTGGCGATCGTCGACTACCGGGAACTCCTGGAACGCGACGACATCGACGCGGTGTCCATCGCGACCCCGAACCACTGGCACGCGCTGCAGGCCGTGTGGGCGTGTCAGGCGGGCAAGGACGTGTACCTCGAGAAGCCGGTTTCCCACAACGTCTGGGAGGGCCGCCAGATCGTTCACGCGGCGGCGAAGTACGACCGCATCGTCCAGACCGGCACCCAGATCCGCTCGTCTCCCTCGATCCAGGAGGCGCTGGCCTGGGTCAATGAAGGCCACATCGGCGAGGTCCAGCTCGCCCGCGGCCTCTGCTACAAGCCGCGCGAGAGCATCGGCCGCGTGGAGGGCGCGCAGAAGATCGACCCGGCGGTCGACTACGACCTCTGGTGCGGCCCGGCACCGAAGAAGGCGCTGATGCGCGAACGCCTGCACTACGACTGGCACTGGGTCTTCGACACCGGCAACGGCGACCTGGGCAACCAGGGCATCCACCAGATGGACATCGCGCGCTGGGCGCTCGGCGAGTCCGCGCTGCCGCCGCGGACGATCAGCGTCGGCGGCCGCTTCGGCTACGTCGACGACGGCAACACCCCGAACACCCAGTTCGTGTACCACGACTACGAGCGGGCGCCGCTGCTGTTCGAGGTCCGCGGCCTGCCGCACGACGCCAAGGCCCAGGGCGGCAAGTGGCGCGACGGCATGGACGACTATCTGGGCGCCAGCATCGGCGTCATCGTCCACTGCGAGGGCGGCTACGTGCAGATTCCGAGCTACACGCAGGCCACCGCCTACGACAAGAAGGGCAAGAAGCTCGAGAGCTGGAAGGGCGGCGCCAACCACTACGCGAACTTCGTCGACGCCGTGCGCAGCCGCCGTAGCGAGGACCTGACCGCCTCGATCGAGGACGGCCACCTCTCGAGCGCGCTCTGCCACCTCGGCAACATCTCCTACCTGCGCGGCGAAGCCGGGGGGCCGGCCAAGGTGTCGAAGATCGCCTCGAAGCTCCGCCACGCCGGCGACACCGCCGACCGGTTCCTCGATCACCTGTCGAAGAACGGCGTCGACCCGGAAGTCGAGCAACCGATCGTCGGCCCGTGGCTTGAGATCGACCCGGACACGGAGACGATCGAAGGCGACGTGGAGGCGAGCCGCCTGTTGACCCGCGAGTACCGGGAGCCGTTCGTCGTCCCACGGACCGTCTGATGGACCGGGTTCGCAGCACCGCGACGAAACGCCAGACTGGGTGCGCCGGCGTCCCCGCCGGCATCCGGCGCAAAGCGCCGGTCTGGCTAGGCCTCGCCGGGTTGGTCCCCTTCTTCCTCGCCGCTTCCCTGTACGCCCAGTCAGGAGTCCCGGAAGGCTACGAACTCGTCTACTCCCAGGACTTCACCGACGCATCGGCGCTCGACGACTTCACGTTCAGCGACCAACGCGCGTGGAGCCACGGCAACGAGGGTGGCCGCGGCTACCTCGACCTTGAAGGTGGCAGCAAGTACAGGCCGAAGCACCGTTCGCCACTCAACATCGCCCTGATCGACGATCTCCTGCTCGCCGACTTCGTCCTCGAAGCCGAGGCCTGGCAGACCGGAAGGGAGTACGGCCACAGGGACCTCAGCCTCTTCTTCGGCTTCGAGGGACCGAACCGCTACTACTACGCCCATCTGGCCACGGAGCCCGACGACCGAGCCCACAACATCTTCCTGGTCGACAACGCGGACCGTGCGCCGATGGGCGTGGTTCCGGTCAAAGGCGTCGACTGGGGCAGCGGCTGGAAACGTGTCCGCGTCGAGCGCCAGGACGGCTCGTTGCGAGTCTACTTCGACGGCGAGAGGCAACCCACGGTGTCGACCGACCGCGACCCGCTCGGCTGGGGAAGAGTCGGCTTCGGGTCTTTCGACGACACGGGCCGCTTCAGCCTGATCCGGATCTGGGCGCCGGAGACGCAGAAGGCGGCGAAGCCGACATTCAAGTAACCGCGGCTCCTCGCCCCCGCTAGTCCGCTCGGTAGCGCTTCAGTTCGCCGTCGAGTTGCTGGCCCGACACCTCGCCGTCGTGGAACAGCAGCCGGTACCGCAGCCGCAGCTCCCCGCCCGCCGGAATCGTCCAGTCGCCGGTGCCCTTCTTCGCCTTCTCGAAGTCGTGGACGCCGAAGGGGTTGGCGGCGAACAGGCCGTAGGCGCGGGCATGCCACCAGGTCGGGTAGCGGAAGTTCCCGGGGTGGTCGAGAATGGCGATGCCGACGGGCCTGCCGTCGACCGGGCCGCTGTAGTGAACCCACCCGGCGCGCTTGCCCCAGACGTCGACGCCTTCGACGCCTTCGCTGTTCACCATCGCGCCGGCGGCGTGCTCGCCCTGGTGGCGGAGGGTCGGCACGACGCGGATGGCCATCGTGCCTTCCTTCGTGTCGCCGAGCAGAACCGCTGCGTCGCCGGCCTGTAGCCGCAGGTCGAAGTCGATGGCGCGCCAGGCCTGACCGGTGTCGAAGGCGCCGGCGTGGAAGGTCATCGTCCGCTCCTCGCGGAGCATCTCCTCTCCGTCCGGTGCAATCCACGCATTGGCTGTCTGCAGCACACCAGCCTCGCCCGACTCGGCGGCCAGGATCTTCTCGTGGACGATCGCCGAGCCGTCGCGGCCGGTCCAGAAGTCGTGGCGTTTCGAGCCGTCGGCCAGGCCAACGGCGCCGTGCGCGAACCACAGTGAGCGGTGATGCGGATGATCGCGCTCCTCGCCTTCCGACTCGGCCATCGGCCAGTTGCGGGTCAGCGCCTGTCCGCCGGGGCCGTAGACCGGGTAGAGGTACGGCAGGTGGCCGCCGCCATCGGCCTCGCCGCCAGGCCGATACTCGGTGAACGGTTCGCCGTCGACGGTGACCAGGACGCGGTCGCCGGTTTGCCTGGTGAGCTCGATCATCGGATCGCCGTCCTCCGCCGGCAAGATCGCTGAAACGACGAACAGGCACGGGAACAGAGCGACAACGGCTGGCGGATTCAGGCGGCGCAACATGGTCGATTCCTCTGCCGTCGTTCGCGTTTCGCGACGACTCCGGCATGGTACCGTCTCGGCCGTGAATCCACGGAAATGCCTGGCTGTGCTGGCGGCCATGCTTCTGGCCTCGGTGACGTTCACCTCCTGCATCGCGGGTGAGGCGGAAGCGGAAGCCGACGGCTTGGACGCGGAACCCGTGACCACTCCGCCACGGATGGAAGTCGTCCGCGCCCACCTGTTCGACGACGACCCCGACGGCAGGGCCGCCTTCGCCCGCGTCAAGGAGCACTTCGAAGCGGCCAATCCCGGCTACGCGATGACCTTCCTGGCCGCGGCCACGGAGATCGCGGCGGACGCGTCGAGCCGGATCGTCTTCGTGCAGACGCCGGTCGAGGAGGCGCCCGCGACGACCGAGATCCACGCCGCCTCGGGCACAACCGGGACCGAGCTCCATGTAGGCGACATCGCGGTGCTCCGCCCCGGCGAGCGGCTGACGGTCGAACCCGCGATCGCCGCGCTCGTCTTCGACGTCCCGGACACGCCGGGCCCCGGCGTGCCGGCGGCGATCCGCCCCGACTGGGACCCTGACATCACGGACGTTCTCGGCGGCTGCGCCACGGAGACCGGCGCCTACCGGCGGATCCTGCTCACCTGGCTCAACGACAACGGGCCCTACACCTTCCACGGCCTGAACGCACATCGGGTGCGGATCACGGACTCCTTCACCCACTATCACCCCGTGGACACGGGCTTCGACGAGTTCTATCTGGTCCAGATGAGCAACGACGAGGACCGAATCCTCACGAGCTACCACGCCGCGGACATCGAGTCGCCCGAGACGATGACGCCCGAACTCGCCGGGCAGCTCTTCGATGTCTACGACGTCCGCGCCGGCGACCTGATCTACCTGCCGCGAGGCGTCATCCACCGCGGTCTGGGCGGCGTGCTGGCGCAGGTCATCACGGTGCCCGGTTTCCGCCCCGGCACGGAGATCGGCGTAGATCACCACCTGCTGGCGATCAACGAGCGGTTGGGGCTCGAGGGCGACGACGCTCTGCCGTACAACGTCGAAGCGTCGACCGAGGCGGTCGTCCGCTAGCGCCGCCAAACCTGTCGCAAGCTCCATGTTTGGCCCCAGCCCCCACCTCATCAGGACGCCGCGTCGCAGAACTTGCTGCGCTGCGTTCTGCGGCGCAGCATCCTAGATGTTCTCCGACACGAAGACCTACGATGCGGTCGTCGTCGGCTCCGGGGCCACCGGCGGCTGGGCCGCCAAGGTCCTGACCGAGGCGGGGATGGACGTGCTGATGCTCGAGGCCGGCCGCGCGTTCGACCCGGCCACGGACTTCCGCGAGCACACCCTGCCGCACGACATGGAACTGCGCGGCCGCCCCGACCCGCGGAATGAGCTGCTCCAGCGCCGGCACCGCCAGTCGTACTGCTACGCCTGCACCGAGGTCAACGCGGACTTCTTCATCGACGACGTCGATAACCCCTACACCGAGGCCCCCGGCACCCACTTCAACTGGATCCAGGGCAACGTCGTCGGCGGCCGCTCGATCATGTGGGCGCGGCAGTCGTACCGGATGAGCGACTACGACTTCAAGGCGGCCAGCCTCGACGGCTACGGCATGGACTGGCCGATCGGCTACGCCGACCTCGCGCCGTACTACGACCGGGTCGAGAGCTACATCGGCGTCAACGGCCGCAAGGAGGGCCTGGAGATCCTGCCCGACGGCGAGTTCCTGCCGCCAATGGCCTTCACGTGCGGCGAGGTGATGCTGAAGGAGACCCTGGCCGAGAAGTTCAACCGGCCGATGACGATCGGCCGCAACGCCGTCCTCACCCGCCGCCACAACGGCCGTGACATGTGCCACTACTGCGGTCCCTGTCACTACGGCTGCCGGACGAATTCCTACTTCAACTCGCCGCAGACGACGCTCGTCGACTGCGAGGCCACCGGCCGGTTCACCCTGGTGCCGGACGCCGCCGTCATCAAAGTCGACATGAAGGCCGGCGACCTGGCCTCGGGCGTCACCTACGTCGACAAGAACACGGACCAGACCCGGGAGGCCAAGGCCGACATCGTCGTGCTCTGCGCCTCGACCCTCGCTTCGACCCGCATCCTGCTCAACTCGGCGGAAGGCGGCCTCGCCAACGAGAGCGACTGCCTGGGCCGCTACGTGATGGACCACATCTACGCGACCGGGGTGCGCGGCGTCCTGGACGCGAGGGCCGGCGCTCAACCCGAGCGTGCCAACCGCCCGAACGGGATCTACATACCCCGTTTCCAGAACCTGAAGGACCCGGCGACGAAGAACCCCAACTTCATCCGCGGCTACGGCTACCAGGGCGGCGAGAACATCACCACCTGGCAGCACGGCAACGGCATACCCGGCTTCGGCGCGGACTTCAAGAACGCGGTCCAGTCGAGCACCGTCTCCACGATCGGCCTCGGCGGCTTCGGCGAGATCCTGCCGCGGCCGGAGAACCGGGTCACGCTCGATCCGGAGGTGACCGACAAGTGGGGCGTGCCCGTACTGCAGATGAACACCACCCTGGGCAGCAACGAGTACGCCATGGTCCAGGACATCATCGAGGAAGGCCGGGCGATGCTGGAGGCGCTCGGCTGCACAAACATCACCCAGAACACCGAGCCCGCGCCGCTGGGTTCGGGGATCCACGAGGTCGGCACCGCGCGCATGGGCGACGATCCGAAGACCTCCTACCTGAACCAGTACCAGCAGTCCCACAAGGTGAAGAACCTGTTCGTGATGGACGGGTCCTGCTACGTCAGCATCGGCTGCGTGAACCCGACCCTGACCATGATGGCGCTGACCTTGCGCTCCAGCGAGTATCTGCTCGACCAGCACCAGCGGGGAGAACTCGCATGAGCAAGCGAACCACACGGCGGAATGTCCTGGCGGCCGGCGCCGGCGCCTTCGGCTACGCCACGCTGCAGACCGAGCCGATCCGCGCCGCGATCCCCGCGGTGGCCGCGTACCAGGCCGAGGGATCCACCTGGACGCCACGGCTGCTCAACCCGGCCCAGGGCGAACTGCTCGCGACCCTCTGCGAGCACATCCTGCCGCGCACGGACACTCCGGGGGCGCGGGACGCGGCCGTCCACGAGTTCATCGACCTCGAACTCTCGCTCGCCGACGGCGATGAACAACTCGCGGCGCTAGGCGGTCTCGACTGGATCGACCGTCGCGCGCAGCAACTCCACGGTTCGTCCTTCGTCGGTCTCGGCGCGGCCCGCCAGATCGACATGCTGCGCGAGATCAGCGACGAACACGAGGCGCACCCTTCAGAGCTCGTCGCCGGCGCCGCCTTCTTCAGCGACCTGAAGCGGCGCACCCTGTTCGCCTTCTACACGTCGAAGGTGGGCCGCACCGAAGCCCTCGGGCTACCGGACCGCGTGCGCGTAGAGCGTTTCCGCGGCTGCCAGGACTAGCCCGACGAGAGCCATGTGTAGCAGCGTGCAGCGATAGGAGCAGCGAAGAGTGGCCGTCCCCCTCATTCCCATCGCAATTGGCGCTGGCGCAGCAGCCACCTATACGGCCATAGAGTTCATCCGAAGGCGGCGAGCTCGGCCAGCGACCCAGTTGGTCCGTGAGGCCATCGACTCTGTGCTGAGCCGGTACCCAGCGGCCCAGCAAGCGGGACAGAAGCGGAACCTCTACGTGGTTCTCCTTCAGAGGTCTGTGTGGTGGGAGAAACCGAGGTTCAAAGGGAAGAACCCCCGCTACCGGCCCAGAAGCCGTAAACCGTGCTTCTACGTGGGCGAAACCGGACTTGAGCCCGAGCGGCGCTTCAAGCGCCACAAGAGGGGCTATCAAGCCGGTAAGGGGTTCGTCAGGGATTTCGGCCAATGTCTCGTGGGTTCAGCCTCCGTGTCAGCCGATCAGGCCAAAGAAACGGAGGAGGCGCTGGCACGGGAACTCCAAGCGATGGGTTGCGGCGTGTGGTGGGGTTAGACGGCACGACGTGAGGCCGCTTCGAGGAGGACGCGGCGGAGTGCGGGGCCTTCTCGGCTGACACTGGCCCGGCGGTCCTTCTGTCGTGGGCGGCGGACGCTGTCTTCCGTCCGGGCTTCACCTACAGAGCAGCATCAATGTCGGTCTGTCCGAAATCCAGACCGACGTAGAGCAAGGGGCAGTCGTTTGTTCTGGCCAGATCGTAGGCGAAGCAATCGCCGAAGTTCAGTGCGGACGCATGCACGCCCTTGCCCCATCGCGCATAGGCGTCGGCAACCCGGCGGGCTGCCGCCGCCGACACGCTCACGACCTCGAGGCCCAGACCGTCGATCAGGTCCGCCATCTCCGAACGCAAGCCTCGGCGGTCGGCCACGATCAACGCTTCGGCGACCGTGGCCGCGGAAACCGCGCAGCGCTCGTTCGCCAGGATCTCGGCACAATCCCCCGCGGCCGACTCGTCCAGCAGAACGGCCATCAGGGCGGACGTGTCTACGGCAATCACTCGGGCAGACCGCTGTCGCCGTAGAGGAAGTCCTGGCTCCGGGCCGCGCTGGCGCCGCCTTCCGCCTTGCCGGCGGCGGCGACGCGCACGGAGGCGATCACAGCCCGTCGCGCGTCGGGGTCGGGCCGCGGCCGAACGGGAACCAGGGCGACCGTTGCCCGGCCATGACGAGTGAGCACCACATCGTGGCCGGCTTCGGCGCGGCGGACAAGTTCGGTCAGCTTGCCCTTGGCCTTGGATACGGAGATTTGCATTGGGAACAGCCTGGGGTCATTGGGTTCGGATGGCCCATTCTGGACCATCGTGTAGTCCATTGCAACAAGAGAGCGGAACTCGACCCCGGCTCTCCCTCCGTGCGGCACGGAGGCTGCCGGCCGACCAGCTACGAAGAGAAAGGGTATGGTGTCTCGTCTAGCTGACGAACGTCCATCCAGACGCTAGACCAGGACACTCGCTCAAGGAGACCGCCATGTGTGACAACAGAACCGATGCCGAGAACGCCACGTACCTGCGCGGGAAGCGCCTGACCCGCCGCGAGTTCGGAGCCGTCTCGGCGGGCGCCGGCCTGACGATCCTGCTGCCGCGGGCGGCGAACGCCCAGAGCGTCACGGAGTCGGAGATCGAGATCACGACCCCCGACGGCGTCTGCGACAGCTACTTCGTGCATCCCGCGAGCGGTGCCCATCCCGGCGTCCTCATCTGGCCGGACGCGTTCGGCCTGCGGCCGGCGATGCGGCAGATGGCGACCCGCCTCGCGGAATCCGGCTACTCGGTGCTCGCCGTCAACCAGTACTACCGGACGAAGAAGGCGCCGATCGCCGAAGGGACGGACTTCGGCGCGCTGCGCGAGACACTGATGCCGCTGATGCGGTCGCTCAGCCCGGAGACGAACGTGACGGACGCCAAGGCGTTCGTCGGATTCCTGGACGAGCAGGACGCTGTCGACAGCAGTCGGAAGATGGGAACGATGGGCTACTGTATGGGCGGTCCCATGACGATGCGGACGGCGGCCGCGCTGCCCGACCGCATCGGCGCCGGCGCCTCCTTCCACGGCGGCGGACTCGTCACGGACCAGCCGAACAGCCCGCACCTGCTCGTGAAGGACATGACGGCGCACTACCTGTTCGCCATCGCGGAAAACGACGACCAGCGCCAGCCAGAGGCCAAGGACGTGCTGCGCGAAACCTTCGAAGCCGCCGGCCTGCCGGCCGAGATCGAGGTCTACGAGGACGCGATGCACGGCTGGTGCCCGCCGGACACGCCGGTCTACCACGAGGCCCAGGCGGAACGGGCCTGGAGCCGCCTCCTCGCCCTGTTCGAGCGCGCCCTGGCGTAAAACGACCAGGCCACCGATGGTTCCCCTCCGCACGTGATCACGATCTACCACGTGCCGCGTACCCGCTCGGCCAGGATCATCTGGCTCTGCGAGGAACTCGACCTGCCCTACGAAGTCGTCCCGGTCGACTTCAGCCCGGAGTACCGGAAGTCGGCCGAATGGCGGCGGCTCAACCCGATCGGCAAGGTACCGGCGATGACGGACCTCGACGCGGAGGGCAAGCCCTTCACGATGATCGAGTCCGGCGCAATGGTCCACTACATCCTGGAGCGGTACGGTGAGGGTCGCCTGCAGCCGCCTGTGGACAGCCCTGAGAGCGCGCTGTTCCTGCAATGGTCCTGGTTCGCCGAGGCCAGCCTGGCCCGGCCGCTCGGAGACATGGTCCACCACCGCATCCTCAAGCCGGAGCCGGAGCGCATCCCCGCCGTCGTCGAGGACGGCCGGGAGCGGGCCGAGCTCTGCCTCGACGCCATCGAGGCTGCGCTCGAGGGCCGCGACTACCTGCTGGGAAGCGAGTTGACCGCCGCCGACATCATGATGGGCTACTCGCTGGCCCTGGCGCAGAGACTGGATGTGCTTGACGACCGCTATCCGAAGCTCCTCGCATACATGAGCCGGCTCGAAGCCCGGCCGGGGTTCCGGATCGCGTTCACCGACGCCGAGCGATCAGGTCCGTTGCACGACTGACCTGCTCCCGAGGCAGGCGCTCGGCACCGAACGCTGGAAGGTGTCAGTCTGACGTGAGCCAGGGGCGACGCCTGGGTTCCATCACGACGCCGCCCTCTCCGCCCGGTCTCCCGGCCAGCGGATGGTGCCAGCGAAGACCCTCGAAGCGCGCAAAGTCCCTGTCCGCGGTCGCCAGGTCGCATCCGGCCTCCATGACGATCGCCGCGAGGTAAGCGTCGGCGACGAGCTTGGAGGCGACTGCATGCCGCCTGCAAAGACCGTCGAAGATCTCCCAGTGTCTCGGACCGGGCCGTACCGGAACACACTGAGGCGGCTCAAGCAGTCTGGCAGCGCTGGCGAGTGCTTGCCGTGTTTCGGTGGGTTCCCGGAAGGTCCGACGGTTGGTCACGATCCGCACGAAGGAACTCAGCACCATTTCCGACATGCCGTAGGCCGGGCCCGCGTTCACCAACCAATCGAGCCACTCTCGGTAAGGTCCATGCTCGTCCATGTCCTCGCGGTGCGCGTAGACGAGAACGTTGACGTCAGGAACGATCAACCAGATCCAGGAAGCGCTCGCTGTCCATCAGGTCGAGCTGGTCCGTCAGCCGATCGCTCCTCACTCCGGGTTGCAGGCCGCCTCTTCCGCCGGTCAGCAGCTCGACACGCTTCGCCGGCGCCCGCCGCTCACCTCGCGCGAGCACCTCTCGGAGTCCCTCGTCGATCAGTGACGTAAGCGTCCGCCCAGTACGCGCCGCGTGCCGCTTCGCTTCCGCCAGAAGTTCGTCGTCGAGCCGTACCGTGGTGCGCATGCAGGTGACGCTACAGCCACGTATGTCGGTATGTCAACCTGCTTTCGCAACCGCTCGCACCGCGGCCTCCCGCAGCTTCTCTGCCGACACGACGTACAGATACTCCTTGTTCCGCAGGTGGCTCACCCGGCCGACTTTCTCGCCGCTCGGATTGAACACGCCGATCCGGGCGCCGACGTAGCGCCGGTAATCGTTCTCGATCACCTGGACCTCGCCGCGCCGGGCCAGGATCGCTTCCATCTCGTGGCGGCCGATGAAGCCCTCGTCGCTGAAAGAAACGACGAGGTGCCGCGCCCGTACTCGTTCCACGATCCGTTCCCAAGCGACGTGGAAGTTCCTCTTGCTGTTGAGTTCGCTCTTTCGCTGCTTGCAGTCGACCCGCTTGCAGGCGACGCCGTAGTGCTCCGGCTTGTCCCAGAGCACGAGGCTCTCCCAGACGTGGTAGTTGCCCAGGAAGCTGTGCTGGTTGTATGGCGGATCGAGGTAGGCAACGTCCGCTTCGAGCGCATCCACCGCCTCGGCGGCATCCATGCGGTGGGCCCTGCCTTTGCCCGCGCCGGCGCGCGGCGCGATCTCCGGCAGCCTCAGTTCAAGGTCATTGAACGCGCGGGGCGCCCACTTCTTGAGGTAAGCCATCTGCACGCCGGTCGTGCTGTCGACCCGATCGGCCGCCTCCATCAGGGAAACGAGCACGATCGCCCGCAGCTCCGGGTCGAGGTCCTTGCGCTCGATCTCCTCGCGGATGGCGTCCACCCGGGCGCCGTTCTTCGGCTGCACGTAGCGGCTCTTCTCGCAGAAGACTTCGGTGAAGTAGCCGGGCGCTGGCGGCAGCCGGTTGAACTCCTCGATCAGCAGCCTGGCCTGCCGGAGCTGCTCAGAGGTGCCGTCTGCCTCCACATAGCAGCGGGCGATCACCTCGGCGCAGGCCAGGTAGTCGTTCGCCAGCACGCGGTACTGCCGCCGCTTCAGTGCGTCGCCTACCCTCGACGTGCCCGAGAACAGGTCGAGCACCGTACCGGCCGGGCGAAGCCGTTCGACGATGTCGGCAATCAGCGGCACGAACTGCCGCTTGGAACCGAGGTACTTGATGGGCACGACAGTGCGGAACCAGCGGCGTGAGCTCCTAGGGCGACGAAGCGTCGTAGGCCAGCAGTTCGTCCCAGTTGCGAATGTAGAGGACGCCGTTGCTAACCACCGGATGGGCCCAGCTCGGGCGGCCGCGGTTGTCCAGATTGAAACGGCCCCGTTCGACGTACCCATCGGGAGTCGCTTCCGCCAGACCGGCGAGGTGCCTCTCGCCGAGCAGGAACAGCTTGCCGTCCGCGAGAGTGAGCGAACCCTTGCCGACGCTGCGGTCCCGCCACACGGTTTCACCGGTTTCGAAGTCCACGCAGGCAAGCGCGCTGCCGAAGAACCCGTAGAGATGTCCTTCGTGGAGCACGACGCCGCCGTGATGGTTCCGGAGGCGCGACTGAAACCACGCCTGTCCCGTGCTCACGTTGTCGCCGGCCACCCGCACCCGGAGAGCGCCGCCGCCGGTGCCGTAGTCCGAGGTGTAGAAGACGAGGCCATCCGCATAGATCGGCGTCGCCGCGTTCGCCGTGCGGTTCGCCGGCTCGCGGTAGTGCCAGAGCAACTCGCCGTCCGAGGCCCGCACGCCGACGCCGGCCCTCGCCGTGAAGCCGACGATCGCCCGCAGCGGATCGCCGCCGTCCCCCAGGTCGACGGCGATCAGGGAGGAGTAGCCGGCCCGGTCGGTCAGGCCGGTGCTGGTCCACATTGTGGCGCCTGTCTCCCGGTCGAGGGCCGCGATCGCACCGCCGTCGCCGCCCGGCATCACAACCACCCAGTCGCCCTCGATCAGCGGCGACTCGCTGATCCCCCAACTGATGTTGCGCTGGCCGAAGTCCCGGAGGATGTTCCGCTGCCATGCCACTCTCCCGTCCGAGAGCCGGATGCGCGCCAGGTCGCCCACGCCGGTCAACGCGTAGAGCGAATCGCCGGCCACGGTCGGAGTTCCTCGCGGACCGTTGCCCCGGCCGTCCCGCAACCGCGAGCCGAGTTCACGCTCCCAACGGACGCTGCCGTCCGAAGCATCGAGAGCAAACACGAGGCTTCGACCGCCGCGGGTCCCCTGGACGTAGAGAGAGCCCTCGATCACCGCCACCGTGCCGTAGCCCTCGCCCAGACCGTCGATGCGCCACAACAGCGGTGGGCCTCCGGCCGGCCAGCGGTCGGCGAGCCCGGTCTCGGTCGAGACGCCGTCCCGCCCTGGACCGCGCCACTGGGGCCAGTCTTCGGCGGCGGCCGGCGGGAGCGAGGCGGAAAGCGCAACCAGCAGGAGGCCGATCAATCCAGTGTCCAGACGCTTCATCGCTCGGACACTCTGCTCCGTCGAGCCAGCGCCGTCAACTGCCGTACGCTCCGCCACCATGACCCCGATCGCCCAGCAGCCCATCCTCGTCTGGTTCCGGCGGGACCTGCGGCTCACAGATAACCCCGCGTGGGCGTGGGCTGTCGAGACCGGACGCCCCGTCGTTCCCGTCTTCGTGCTCGACGAGGAGGAAGGCGAGCAGCCGATCGGCGGCGCGTCGCGATGGTGGCTGCACGGCAGTCTCGAGGCGCTGGACCGGGTGTTGCGCCGCCAGGGCAGCCGGCTCGTTCCCCGGCGCGGGAACGCCGGGCAGGTCCTATCCGATCTGGCTCGGGAAACCGGCGCCTCGAGGCTCGTCTGGAACCGGCTGTACGAACCGGCGATCACGCAACGCGACGAGGAGATCGCGGAACGCTGCGCCGAAGCCGGTCCCGAGACGCGGACGTTCCCGGCGAGTCTCCTGTTCGAGCCGGAAGACATCCGAAGCGGTACCGGCCAGCCGTACCGGGTGTTCACGCCGTTCTGGCGGAAATGCGTGGCGCACGGCTTCACGCGCCCGGTTGCGACGCCACCGCCGCCCGCGGCGCCGGCCGCGTGGCCTCGCAGCGACGATCTGGAGAGCTGGGAGCTCCGCTGCCACGAGCCGGATTGGGCGGCCGGCTTCCGCGAAGTCTGGCAGCCTGGCGAGGAGGGCGCACGGAAGCGCCTCCGCGCTTTCCTGGCCGGCGCGGCGGAGCATTACGACCAGGATCGCGACCAGCCGGGGATCGAAGCGACCAGCCGGCTGTCGCCGCACCTGCACTTCGGCGAAATCGGTCCGCGCCAGGTCGCGGCGGCGGCCGCCGCCTTGCCTCGCAGACCACGTGAGGCCTTCCTGCGCGAGCTCGGGTGGCGCGAGTTCAGCTATCACCTGCTGTTCCACAACCCGGCGATGGGGACCCGGAACCTCAGACCCAGCTTCGACCGCATGCCGTGGCGCGACACACCAGCCGATCTGAAGTGCTGGCAGCGCGGCCAGACCGGTTACCCCATCGTCGACGCCGGGATGCGCGAACTCTGGACCACGGGCTGGATGCACAACCGGGTGCGGATGCTCGTCGCCTCCTTCCTGACCAAGCACCTGCTGATCCACTGGCGGCACGGCGCGGACTGGTTCTGGGACACCCTGGTCGACGCGGACTGGGCCAACAACAGTTGTGGCTGGCAGTGGACCGCGGGAAGCGGCGCCGACGCGGCGCCCTACTTCAGGATCTTCAACCCGGTCGTCCAGTCGCGGCGCTTCGACTCCGCGGGCGCTTACGTCAGGAAGTGGGTACCCGAGTTGCGGCACCTGCCCGGCCGCGTGATCCACGCTCCGTGGCAGGCGACCGAGTCGACGCTTGCCTCGGCTGGCGTCCGGCTCGGGGAGACCTATCCGCTGCCCATGGTCGATCACGCCGCGGCACGCGAGCGGGCGCTCGACGCCTGGCGCACCCATGTCCGTGGCCGATCCGCAGCCTCCGGAGCGCGACAGTCCTAGCGGCTCTGACCCGCGACGTCCTGTTTCTTCCGCGGCGGCTGCAAGAAGAACGCGACGACCGAACCGGTCAGGGTCACCGTGGCAATCGCCAGAAACGGAACGGCGTAGCTGCCCCAGGTGTCGAACGCCAGGCCTGCGAGGAAAGGAACGAGCGCCCCGAAGGGTGCGCCGATCGCGAACCGGGTGCCCGTCGTCGTGGCGAAGGCGCGACGGCCGAAGAAGCTGGCGAAGGTCGCGGCCTGACTGATGTAGGCCATCCCGAACCCGAGGCCGAGTAGCACGAGGGCGACGCGGGCGGTCCAGGCCGAGCCGGCAAGGAGAAAGAGAGCCATTCCGGCGCCTTCCATGGCGAGAGCGAAACCGAGGAGACGCGGAGGCCGAACGAGATCGCCCAGAGCGCCCGCGATGCGGCCACCCGTGCTGCAGAGGATCATGAGGCCCAGCAGAGCTGCCACCGGCGCATCGCCGAATCCGAGATCGCGCAGATGGAGTCCGCCATGGGCGTTCACGACGCCCCATGGCACGGCATAGCCAAGGCCGCAGACCACCATCAGCGCGAACTGGGGCGTCCGAAGCGCCTCGACCGCAGTCCAGTGATCGCCGCCCGCAGGCTCGGACCGGGGGGCCGTCGCCTCCAGTTCGGTCAGCGTACGAGCCCCATCCCGGAGCTGGCCAACCGCCTCCGGCCGGTTTCGAATGGCCAGGAAGGACAGGGCGCCGAGAACGCAGCAAAGAACGGCGATGAGCCCCCAGCCGTCGCGCCAGGTCCCGCCCCTGCCCAGAAGAACCGCGTCGAATCGCAGAATCAGCGGGCCCATCAGACCAGCGGCGGTCAGCAGGAAGGCCAGCGCGCTGGCCCGCCAGCGCAGGAACCAGTTCGTCGCCAGAGTCTGCGTCGGCAGCACCGTGGTGAACGTGTGGGTCAAGCCGGCGAACAGACCGAAGTACAACAGAACGTCCCACCGATCCTGCGCCCGGCTCGTCAGGTAGTAGGCACCGGCCACCACGAAGAAGCCGAGCGTAAACACGGGCCGCAGCCCGAACCGGGTCAGGCAGACACCAATGAGAGGCGCGACGGCGCCACCGAAGAACGTCCAGACCCCGAACGCGAGACCGCTGTCGGCGCGGGTCAGTCCCAGCTCGGCGTTCATGCCAGCGGCGAAGTAACCCCAACTATAGAAAGGCGCCGCGCCGAGCCCGTAGATCAGCCAGGCGAATGGGAGCATCCGCCAGCCGTAGAAGCCCCAGTTGATCCGCGAGAACCGTCCGCCGCCGGTGTCGGGGCCGGATCCGGTTCCCGTGTCCCCGATTCCGGTCTTCACCTGCCCCGTCCTGAAGCCGGCCTAGGGCCCCGAGGCTCCGCCGGCCACCAGCGCTTCACAACCGGTGCCGTCGAGCAATCCGTCGACGGCCGACCGGTCTTCAGCCGACAACGCCCCGTACCGCTCCCGCAGCCACATCAGGCATTTGCCCTGGTACGGAAACGGCTTCTGCACCCAGGGACGGTCGTCGATCTCGCACTCGACGCGGTCGGCGCCCGACGCCAGCGCTCTCGCGTTGGCGATCAGGAAGGGAGCGTAGACGCGGCCGACTTCGCCGAGGAGCCCTCGGAGCGTCGCGGACAGCTCACGACCGATCCAGTCGTCGTCGTCCGGTTCAAGGCCGGACAGGTCCTCGACCCGATCGACCCACGCATAGACGCGCGGCGCCACTTCGAGGGTCACCGCCATCGGCGTGGGATCGAACGCCGCGAGCTGAGTCAACTGGCCGAAGAACGCGAAGTCGGAAGCGCCGGGACGATTCCCCATCAGGAACTGCCGCTCCGTCAGGTGGTCCCGAAACAGCTCCAGAATGCGCCGGTAGCTGGCCTCGATCACGGGGCCCGTCGTCTCGTTCGAGCCCACGACCCAGAGCCGCGAGATCTGGCGCTCGGAGACCATTTTCGCCGCCTGCTGGAACTGCTCCTCGGGACCTTCCACCTGCCGCCAGCGAGGCAAGATCTGGCCGGCCTTCTCGATGTCCGCCTCGTAGGCCCAGCGATAGTGGAACATTGCCTTGGTCAGCCACTCGTCGCCGAAGTCCTCGAGCAGGTAGTCGATGAACCCGGTGACCGGGTCGGGCGGAATCACCGACCGCCCCTCGAACTCCCGTTCGAAGCGCCGGATGAGCGGCGTGGAGTCGACGACCGCCTCGACCCGGCCCTCGGCGTTCGGCAGGTAGAACGTGGGCAGGAGCCGGACTTTCGCGACCGGAAGATCCGTGCGGCCCTCGGCGCCCGAGATCAGGAAGCGGTACGGGATGCGGCGGTAGCGCAGCATCGCGCGCATCTTCCGCGTGTAGGGCGACCCGGGGGCGCCCATGAAGGTGAGGGACTGCGAAGCTGGTTCAGGCATGCGGCGCGGCGACGGAGCATACCCCGCCGCCCCCCAGCCGCCGATCTCAAGCTACGACTGGAAGTTCCAGAGCGAGTACGCCACGAGCCACCGGCCGTCCGGTGCGCGGCGCATCAGCCGCATCCAGTTGCCTTCGGACTCCGTCGTCGGCGAGCCGTCCTTCGGCGTGACCGTCAGCAGGAAGGTACCGCGAACATAGGCCAACTCGCCGCTGAACTCGGTCTCGATGACCTGCATCTGCACGTTGAGGTCCGCCGTCTCGAACGCCTGCGCGATGTTCTGCCGAATCGACTCCCGGCCGCTGACCGGCAGTGCGTCCGGCGGCATGCGCACCGCGTCCGCCGCGTACGAGGCCACCACCCCGTCGGCGTCGCCGCTGTTCATGGCGACCATGTAGTCGGCGATGAGGGCGTTCAGGGCGCTCTCGTCGCCGATGCTCCGTTCCACGGCGTTCGGATCCTCGGCCGGCTCTTCCTCGACCGGAGGGCAGGCCGCCAGAAAGAGGCCGGCGAGGAGGACCGCGAGAAGGGTCAGCACCGGGCGTTCACGCATCGGGGTCGCGCTCTCCATCATCAACCCTCCTCCGCCGGAGCCTCGGGCGCCACACCCGGCGGGTGGTCGCGGTTCGACATCTCCCTCGCGATCAACCACGAACCGTCCTCGCCGCGGCGCATCAGGTCCATCCACTTACCCGTTTCCTGGTAGACGACGGAACCATCCTCTTTCGAGCTGAGGGTGATCGCGTACGTGCCGCGCACGAACGCCATGTTGCCGCTGTAGTCGCTCTCATCAAGGTGGAGCTGGATGTCCCAGTCGTTGTCCGCATAGTCGGCGGCCGCGAACAGCCGGATCGCGTCCCGTCCTTCGATTGGCCTGCTGTTCGCGTTGATCCGCACGGCGTCCTCGGTGTACAGCACCGCGAGACCGTCCGCGTCACCCCGGTTCACCGCCTGCAGGTACTTGGCAAGCAACTCGTTCAGGGCTGCCTCGTTCTCGGCCACCGGATCCACCTCCGGCGCGGGCTCCTCCACCGGAGGCGCCGCGCAGCCCGCGGCAAGAACCAGAACCGCGCTCAACACGAGGGTCGCAGAGATCCTCCGGAGGGTTCCTCGATCTCCCATGCCGGACCTCCTTTCTGCGGCAGAGCCGCTGTCTCGATGTCGCTTGTCCCGTATAACTCCTAGGCTAGCACCTGGATTCCAGAAAGTAGGCTTCCGGCGCTCCGGAGTCCGCCGTGACGCGTACCTCTTCGACCTTCTTGACCATTGGAGCCGGCGCGATGGCCGGCGCCGCGGGACCGCTGCCCTGGATCGCGGGGTCGTTCACCGTGGTCCAACCAGGGCTGGCGAAGTGGCTGCTCGGAGCGGCGGTTGTGGCCGGAACGGCCGCCGTGCTGAGCGCGATCGTCTGCCGCCAGGGCCATCCGGCGGCCCGCGTCGCGGTGCTCCTGGCCGGTCTCCTTGCCGCGGCATCGAGCCCGGCCTTCGTCGCGCTTCTCGCTCGCCAGGCGCCAGCCGAACCACGCCTCGCCGAAGTTCGTCCGACCGCCTCGACGCCGACGACGGCGCGGCTCCGGGTCCTCCAGCTGAACGCCTTCCACGGCTACCCCGACCCCGAGGGGCGGCTGGTGGTCCAGGGTCGTGCCTCGGACCGGCTGCGCCGCGCCAGGCACCTGGCGACTGAAGTCTCACGCCTGCAACCGGATGTCGTGGTGCTGCAGGAAGCGTGGTGCACCGTCGATGAAGGCTGCCTCGCCGACTACCTGGCCGGGGAACTCGGCTTCCATGCCGTCTACGCGCGGGCCAACGGGTCACTGCGATGGCTGGGCTTCGAGGAAGGCTCGGCAATCCTCAGCCGATTCCCTGTCGCCGACCCGCGGGTGTGGCCGCTCGGGCCCGACCGCGACGCCTTCGAGCGCCGCATCGCGTTGACGGTTCGCATCGACTACCCTGGCCTGCCCTTCGAGCTGGTCGGCGCTCACCTCGCCAACGGCGACACCGACCTCGCCGGCGCCCAGGCCGCGGGTCTCCTGGAACGCCTCAGCCGACCTGAACGCCCTGTCCTGGTCGCCGGCGACCTCAACCTGCCCGGCGACCACGCTGCCCTGGGTCGTTTCCAGGAGGCCGGTTACCGCGATCTCGTGGTCGGCGGCATCGACCACGTCCTGCTCGACGCGGCCGACTCCGGCTGGTGGCCGTTGTGGACCGAGTGGGCGGAAGCCGGCGCGGTCTCGGATCACCCGGGCATCCTGGTCGAGTTCCAGTTGCCGGTCCCCCCGGCCGACGACGACTGGCACGACGACTGGCAGGCCGTTACGGCCGACCAGGTCGGACTCGATCCGGGCCGGCTGGAGCAGGCGGTCCAGGACGTCGGCGAACTCGAGGGCGTTCACGGCCTCCTGGTCGCTCGCCGTGGTCGACTGGTTGTGGAGCGCTACTTCCGCGGCTCGGCCGGCGACCGCCCGCACAACCTGAAGTCCGCTTCGAAGAGCGTCCTCTCGGCCCTCGCCGGCCTGGCTATCGAACAGGGCCTGCTGAGCCTCGATCAACCGATCGCCGACGTAGTGCCCGAAGCCGCAGACCTCGACGACACGGGGAAGCGGGCGATCACCGTGCGCCACCTGCTGACGATGACTTCGGGCCTCGAATCGACGAGCTTCGGCAACTACGGTTCCTGGGTCGCGTCCCGCAACTGGGTGCGGGCCGCCCTGGCGCGGCCGCTCCAGGCCGAGCCGGGAACCCGTTTCTCGTACAGCACCGGCGGCACCCACCTGCTGTCGGCGACCCTCTCCCGGGCCGCCGGCCGGAGCACCCACGACTTCGCTCGCGAGCACCTCTTCGACCCGCTCGGAATCCGTCGTTCGGCCTGGGCCCGCGACCGCCAGGGTGTCCACATGGGCGGGAACAACCTGTCCCTTCTGCCGCGGGACATGCTGAAGTTCGGTCAGCTCTACCTGAACCGGGGGCGATGGAACGGCGAGCAACTGCTGCCCTGGCAGTGGGTCGACCAGTCCACCCGTCCCGGCCTGGTCGGACCGCGCGGACGCGGCCGGATCTATGGCGGCTACGGCTACCTGTGGTGGCTACGCGGAACCCGGGAACGCGGTGCCTACATCGCCAGCGGCTACGGCGGCCAGTACATCTACGTGGCGCCCGCCGAGGACCTGGTCGTCGTCGTCGTCTCGACGGAGATCTCCAAGGGACGCGGGTGGCGAGGCGAGCTCTTCGGGATCATCCGCGAGGGAGTCTCCGGCAGCGTGATCGACCCGTACGAGCGCCGGTCTCCGTTGTAGACTGAACAGCGTTCCAATGAACAAGAAAAAGAGGATCCTGCCGCGTCCCGGTGTCGCGATCCTGGCTGCTGCACTGCTCGGCGCCGGACCGGCGGCCGCGGCGCTACCCACCCAGGAAGAACCTGGCGCGCCTGAGGATCTTGAGTTCTTCGAGCAGAAGATCCGACCGGTCCTGGTCGAGCACTGCTACACCTGCCACAACAGCACCGAGCTGGCCGAGAGTGGACTGCGCCTCGACCACCGGGACGGTCTGCTCCAAGGCGGCATGCGGGGTCCCGCCATCGAGCCGGGCAAGCCGCGCAGCAGCCTGCTGCTGCGGGCGATGACGCACCCGAGCCTCGATTTCCGGATGCCCCTGGGGGGCGCGAAGCTGCCCGACGACGTGGTCGCCGACTTCGAGCGCTGGATCGAAGTCGGCGCGCCCGACCCCCGGGACGAACCGCCCTCCGCTGACGCGCTCAAGGAAGCGACCGCGTGGCGGACCATCCTCGAACAACGGAAGAGCTGGTGGAGCCTGCAGCCGATCGCCGACCCGGGACCTCCCGAGGTCGCCGACGCGAACTGGTCGCGCGACTGGTCGGGGAGTGCGATCGACCGCTTCCTGGCCCGTGGCATCGCCGATGCCGGGCTCGAGCCCGCGCCGCTGGCCGAACCGCGGACCTTGATGCGCCGGCTCTCGTACGTCCTGACCGGCCTGCCGCCGACGCCGGCGCAGGTCGACGACTTCGAGCGGCGCGCCGCCGTCGACCGGGACACCGCGGTCGCGGATGAAGTCGACCGGCTGCTCGCCGACCCGGCTTTCGGCGAGCGCTGGGCCCGGCACTGGATGGACTGGATCCGCTACGCCGAGACGCACGGCAGCGAGGGCGATCCGCCGGTTCCCTACGCATGGCGCTACCGCGACTACCTGATCCGGGCGCTCAACGCGGACATACCGATCGACCAGTTGATCCGCGAGCACCTGGCGGGCGACCTCCTCGACGAGCCGCGGATGAACGCGGACCTCGGGATCAACGAATCGGCGATCGGCATCGCCCAGTACCGCTTCGTCCTGCACGGCTTCGGCCCCACCGACGCACTCGACGAGCAGGTGCGTTTCACCGAGAACCAGATCGATGTCGTCTCCAAGGCGTTCCTGGGGATGACCGTCGCCTGCGCACGCTGCCACGACCACAAGTTCGACGCGATCAGCCAGACCGACTTCTACGCCCTCTACGGCACGATGGTGAACGGCCGCCCGGGGGTTCAGACGATCGATGACGAAGCGCGGCGGAACACTCACCGTGACGACCTGATCCGGCTGAAGGACGAGTTGAGGCAGGTGCTGGCCGAGGCATGGCTCGAAGCCGCCGCCGAGGTGCCGGACAGGCTGCAACAGCCGGACGGCCCGTGGGCCGCGGCACTCACGGGCGGCCAGTCGCCCTACGACCCGCTCTACGCCTGGGTGCGAGCAGGCCGGGTCCGGGGCCGCGGAGCCTTCACCAAACAGTGGCAAGAACTGGCCGCCGCCTACGAACGGAGCAGGCAGCAACTCGAGGCCCGGCGCCAGGCGCCCGCCGTCCAGCGCTGGGACCTGAGCCGAACCGACGATGTCGAGCAGTGGTATCGGCACGGCAACGGCCTTGCCGACGCGAAGCCGCAGCAAGCCGGAAGCTACGAGGTCACGCAGGGCGGCGGGACGATCGTCGCCGACATCCTGCCGGGCGGCGTCTACACGCACTCGCTCACCAACCGCCACAACGGCACCTTCTCGTCGCCGCGGTTTCTCATCGAGGCCGGGCAGAACCTGGCCGTACGGATCGCCGGCCGCGGCGGTGCGGTCGCGCGCTACGTGGTCCAGAACTACCCCCAACGCGGCGAGGTCTATCCGATCGAGACCCTCTCGGACGGCGAGTGGCGCTGGCAGCACTGGGACCTCGACTACTGGGACGGTGACCACGCCTACATCGAACTGGTGACGGCCGCCGATCACCCGATGACCGGTGAGAGTTCCGGCGGGCGGTCGGACCGCTCCTGGTTCGGGATCACCGAGGCGGTCGTGCTCGGCGAGAACGGTGAGCTTCCCCGCGACCACCCGGCCGAGTTCACGGAACCCCTGTTCGAGATCGAAGGAGCGCCCGGCGACCGCGGCGAGCTGGCGGCCCGCTACGGCGAAGCCGTTCACCACGCCGTCGCGGCCTGGCGCGACGGTTCGATGACCGACGCCCAGGCCCGCTTCCTGGCGAGCTTCGTTCGCCGCGGCCTGCTTCCGAACGACGTCGGCGACGTGCCAGAGGCGCGTCCGATCGTCGACGCGATCCGGGTGTTCGAGGAGGCGATCCCGGTGCCGACCCGCTCCCCCGCGGTACTCGCCGGCCCGCGCTTCGATCAGCCGCTGATGGAACGGGGCAATCACCGGCAGCTTGGCAACGCGGTGCCCCAGCGCTTCCTCGAGGCGATCGACCCCGACCCCTACGCCGACTCGGTCCACCCGCGGTTGGCCCTGGCCGGGAGCATCCTCGACCCCGGCAACCCGCTCACGGCACGCGTCATCGCGAACCGTCTCTGGGGCCACACCTTCGGCCGCGGCATCGTCGCCACACCGGACAACTTCGGACAGATGGGCGAGCTCCCGTCGAACGCGGCCCTGCTCGATCATCTGGCGACGACCCTGCGGGAGGACGGCTGGTCGCTGAAGACGTTCGTGCGGCGGCTCGCCTCCACCCGGGCCTTCCAGCTCGAGTCGACGCCACCGCCGGCCGCCCGGGAACGGGATCCCCGGAACGACCTGCTCTCCCACACCCATCTGCGCCGCCTGGAGGCGGAGGCCGTGCGCGACTCGATGCTGATCGCCGCCGGTCAGCTCGAACCGGTCACCGCCGGCGAGAACCAGCCGGAAACCGGCTGGTCGAACCGGCGCAGCGTCTACGTCCAGGTCATTCGGAATCAGCCGGATCCGTTGCTGCACACGCTCGACCTGCCAACCCCGGTGACGACCAAGGGCCAGCGCGACCAGACGAACGTACCCGCACAGTCGCTGCTCATGATGAACAACACCCAGGTGATGCACCTGGCCGCACGCTTCGCCGAGCGGATCGTCCGGGATCCCGACCTGCGCAGCGACCGGCAACGTATCGTCGCGATGTTCCGCATCGCCCTCGGTCGGCCCCCGACCGAACCGGAACTCGGCGCGGCCGAGCAGTTCCTCAACCAGGCCCATGGCCGGAAGCCCGCGCGGGAGGACGTGGAGGCCTGGAGCGCGGCGGCCATGGACCGCCGCGACGAGAGCGCCGGAATCCGTGAGTTCACCGCCGACAAGACACGCGGTGTGCTGCGCTTCTACCACCGTGCGTCGGCGCCCAAAGCGATGGCGGCGTGGGAGTTCGACGATCCGCCCAAGAACGGCCGCGTCTACGACGCCATCGGCTTTCTTCCACTCAAACTGGGTCGGGAGGTTCGCGTGGACGACGGAGCACTGTGGGTGGGGACGTCGGATGTCGTGACGTCGAAGCCCATCCGGCGAGCGCTGGACGAGTACACGCTCGAGGCCTGGGTCGCTGGCGGAGCGGAGGCAGGGCCGGTCCACCTGGTCCTGACCCGGGACCGCAAGGGCGTCTCGACCGCGTACCGGGACGGCGCCGCGGCCGATCCGGAAGAGGTCCGCCGGGTACTTCCGATGAGCCTGGAAAACGGTCGCCTCGAGTTCGCGAGCGCCGGGAACGCGCCCCTGGGCGTGCTTCAGGCCCGCCTCTACGACCGCGTACTGATTCCTGCCGACGTCGCAGCCTCAGCACTCGGCAACATCGAGGCGCCGTCCGAAGCGGAACAGGCGCGCATCTACCGCAGCAGTTGGTCCCGCATCGCGCGGCTCGAGGCGGAAGCGGACCAACTCGAGCAGAGCGCAGACGGCGGCGACGCATGGCGTCGACTGGCGCACGCCATGTTCAACCTGAAGGAGTTCATGTACCTCCGATGAGCGACGCACCTCTCCACCGCGCTCGGGCCCAAGAGCTACCACGGGACGGACAATGCCCGAGCCCATGTTCCCTGATGAGCCGCCGGCGGATGCTGGCCCAGGTCTCGACCGGGTTCGGCGCGATCGCGCTGAACGGCATGCTCGGCTCGGCGCTCCTGCCCGGATCGGCCCATGCCGCGCCGAGAGCGCGCGCCCGGCACGTCATCTTCTGCTACATGTCGGGCGGCGTGTCCCAGGTCGACTCGTTCGACCCGAAGCCGCGGCTCGACCGCGATCACGGCAAGCCGATGCCGACGAAGATCGAGCGCACCCAGTTCAACGAGAACGGCAACATCTTCGCCTCGCCCTTCCCGTTCAAGGAGTACGGCGAGAGCGGCATCCCGGTCAGCAGCATGTTCCCCCACGTCGGCGAGTGCGTCGACGACCTGGCCGTCATCCGCTCGATGACCAGCACGGTGAACGAGCACGCGCAGGGCAACTACTTCTTCCACACAGGCTTCCCGCTCGTCGGTCACCCGTCCGCCGGCGCCTGGGTGAACTACGGGCTCGGCACCGAGAACGAGAACCTGCCCGGCTTCGTCGTCCTGCAGAGCGGCCAGGCCGGCATCCCGCACGGCGGCGTCGGCATCTACAGCAACGGCTACCTGCCGGCCGAGTTCCAGGGTTCCATCCTGCGCGGCGACACCGACGACGCGGTTCAGAACATTCAGGCGCTGGAGGCCCCGACGGCGCAGCGTGAGCGGCTCGACTTCGTGGCGGAGATGGACCGGGCCTTCCTCGATCGGCTCGGTGGCCACGCCGACGTCGAGGCGGCGGTGCGCAACTACGAGACCGCGTTCCGGATGCAGGCCGAGGTGCCCGAACTCTGCGACATCAGCGGCGAGACACGGGCGACCCGTGAGCTCTACGCGCTGGACCACCCGAACCAGACGACGGCGGACTACGGCCGCCAGTGCCTGCTGGCGCGGCGGCTGGTCGAGCGCGGCGTGCGCTTCGTCGAACTGAGCTGCCTCCCGGAACCGACCGACGCGGGGCAGGCGGCGAACCCGTGGGATCAGCACACCGGCCTCGAGGTCGGCCACCGGAACATGGCGCTTCAGGTCGATCAGCCGATCGCCGGGCTCTTGAAGGACCTGAAGGCCCGCGGCCTGCTCGACGAGACGCTCGTCATCTGGGCCGGCGAATTCGGCCGCACTCCGTTCCACCAGGGCGCCGACGGCCGCGATCACAACCCGTTCGGCTTCTCGATCTGGCTCGCCGGTGGCGGGATCAAGGGCGGCACGATCCACGGGGCGACGGACGACTTCGGCTACCACGTCGTCGAGGACGAAGTCACGATCTACGACCTCTGGGCCACCGTCCTCCACCTCCTCGGCATCGACCACACCAACCTCACCTACCGCTACGGCGGCCGCGACTTTCGGCTCACCGACGTCCACGGCAATGTCGTCGACTCGATCCTCGCGTAGGGCGGCGGTTGCGGGCACCCGCCTGCGTCGGGGCCGCGGGGGGCGGACTCCTGCGGCCGCTCGCGCTCAGGGGAAGATGGGGGGACGGCGCTCGCTTCATTCCGCTCGCTTCGGTTGGTCGTCGGACGCAGCCAGGGCGTCGGAAGTCGCTCGCTGCAAGCCCGCTGGAGTCCGCTCCCCGCGGCCCCGACTCAGGCTGGAGGTCGTCGTGCTACGGGCTCTCGGTTCCTTGGCGTTCGTCGCTTCGTTCCTGGGGATCCAGAGTTCGGCGGTGGTTGCGCAGGAAGGGCCGAGTTACTACCGGGATGTCTGGCCGGTGATTCAGATGCGGTGTCAGGGGTGTCATCAGCCGGCGCAGTTGGGTGGCGAGTTGAACCTGACCAGCTTCGACGGGCTCGCGGCCGGCGGTATGAGCGGGCCGGCGTTCGTCGCCGGCAAGCCGGATGAGAGCCGGATGCTGCAGATGCTTCGGGGGGAGATCGAGCCGGCGATGCCGATGCGGGCGGAACCGCTGGCGGAGGCGGAGATTGCCGCGATCAGCGACTGGATCGCGGCCGGGGCCGCCGACGACACGCCGGACGAGATGCGGCTTGGCGCGGCTACCGGGCCAATCGTCTACCACCAGCCGCCAGTGATCACGGCGGTCGCCTACTCCGCCAACGGGGAATGGCTTGCGGTGTCGGGCAACCGGGAGGTGCTGCTCCACCGTCGCTCGAAGATCGGCAGTGGCGACAGCCTGGAGGCCCGCTTCAGCAGCGTCTCGGAGCGCATTCAGGGGCTCGCGTTTCTCAGGAACGGTCGACTGATCGCCACCGGTGGGACGCCCGCGCGCTTCGGCGAGATCCAGATCTGGGACATAGACGACCGAAAGCTCCGCGTCTCGAACATGCTCTGCCACGACACGCTGTTCGGCCTCGCCGTGTCGCCGGACGAACGCCGGCTCGCGATCGGTTGCGCCGACCACACGGTCCGCATCCATCAGGCGACCAGCGGCCGCGAGCTGCTGCGGATGAACCACCACGAGAACTGGGTGCTCGGCGTCGTCTTCGGCGGCGACGGACGGCGGATCGTCTCCGTCGGCCGCGACCGGGCCGCGAAGTTGATCGACGCCTCGAGCGGCGCCTTCATCGAGAACATCAACCTGCTCCGCGGCGAACTCGCCGCAATCGTCCGCAACCCGCGAATCGAGGCGGTCGTCATCGGCGGCGAGGACCGCGTGCCCTACTACTACCGGATGGACCGCGCCCGAAAGATGCTGATCGCCGACGACTCGACCCTGGTCCGGGAGTTCGAGCGCCAGGACGGGGAGATCTTCGCGCTCGCGGTGGATCCGCGCGGCGGCCGTCTCGCGGTCGGAGGCGCCGCGGCGACGGTGCCGATCTACGACCTGGAGACCGGCGAGCGGGCCGCGACCGCCTCGGGCCACAGCGCCGGCATCTACACGATGGCGTTCGACCCGACCGGCGCCGAGCTGGCGACGGCGGGCTTCGACGGTCGCTTGAGGCTCTACCGCGCCGGCGACGGCGAACTGCTGCACGAGTTCGTGCCGGTGCCGCTCGAGGGCGAACCCCAGGGGCTGACGACCGCCGGAGGAGCACCGTGAACAGTCGCTGGGGGCTTTGGACTGGGTGCGCCGGCGTCCCCGCCGGCATCCGGCGCGAAGCGCCGGCTTCCGGACCTGCTGCCGTGCTAGCGCTCGCCGGCATCGCGTTCGCCACGGTCGCCGCCGCCGCGGGACCGCCTCCCAATCTCGTCGACATGCATCCGCACGGCGGCCAGCAGGGGCGGGCCTTGCGGCTGGTCATCGAGGGTTACGGCGTAGCAAGCGACATGGAGATCGAAAGCACGCTGCCCGGTTCGTTCGCCCGTCTCGGAGAGGCCGCCGACGAGGACCGGCTACAGAAACAGCGGCGGCCGAACGACCGCAATCTCCAGGCCGCCGTCTTTCTGGTGGAAATCGACGCAGACGCAGCGCCGGGGCTCTACCCGCTGCGCGCCATCAGCGACGACGGGCTGTCGAACGCCCTGCTGTTCCGGGTGGACACCGTGTCCGAAGTCATCGAGCAGAGTCTGCGGGACGCCGCTGGCGCCGCCGAACCACCACAGCTCAGCGCACTGCCGGTCGTCGTCAACGGGACCCTCGACGGGGCGGAGCGCGACCGCTACCGCTTCCAGGCTGCCCCGGGCGAGCGGATCGTGCTGGAGGTCGAGGCGCGGCGGGTCGGCTCCGCGATCGATCCGGTGCTTCGGCTGCTCGACAGCGAAGGCAGCGAGATCGCCTCCAACCAGGAGGGACCCGGCATCGATGTCGACGCCCGCCTCGACTGGCAGCCGACCGAGGCGGGGGAGTACGTCGTCGAAGTCCACGATGCCCGCTACAGCGACCAGCGGAGGAACTTCTACCGCCTGAAGCTGATCGCCGCCCCGGACTACGAGTACGCCGACGCCGTCTTCCCGCTAGGCGCTCGCCGCGGCGAGGAGACGCGATTCGGGTTCACCGGCGGTAGCGTGGCAGAAACCCGGGAAGCCGCACGCGCCGTCGACACGGAGAACGCCTTCGACAGCGTCGGCCCCTCCGCCGCCTCCAAGACCAGCGCGGCTCTGCCGTTCCAGGTGGTCGTCGGCAGCCATCCCGAGGTCCTCGAAAGCGACACGACGGCTGACGACGCTCTCGACACGCCCGTGGTCGTCAACGGGCGGATCGACGACGCCGGCGAGGTGGACCGCTACCGGATCGCCGCCGAGCCGGGCCGGAGGCTCCTGATCGAGGTGGAGGGAGCCGCGCTCGGCTCCTCCGACCTCTTCGGCGTGCTGACCGTGACCACGCCGCAAGGCGAGTACCTGGCCTCCTCCGGCGACGACATCCCCGACCCCGACACCTTCCGGCTCCTTTCGCCGACCGCCACCTCCTTCGACCCCTGGGTCATGGTCGAGACGCCGGAGGGGGCGGACGAGCTGCACGTCACGGTCGAGGACCTGGTCGGGCGCGGCGGTCCACGCTTCGGCTACCGGTTGACGGCGACCGCAAACGGCCCGGACTTCGAGCTCCGCCTTGGCACCGCCCAGTTGACGCTCAACAGCGGCGCTTCGAAGCCGATCGAGGTCGGCGCCGTGCGCCGCGGCTACCTGGGCCCGATCCGCCTCTACGTCGAGGAACCGCCCGCCGGCATCGAGGCACGGGACGGATGGATCACGAGGGAGGTGCGCGACCTCGACACGCGCACTCTGGCTCGCTCCGGCCGGATCCTGGTCACCGCCGACGTCGACGCTCCGCGCCAGCGCTTCGACCTGGAGATCTGGGGTGAAGCGGTGCTCGAGGACGGCACCATGATCCGCCGCCGGGCGACCGTACCGGGAAGCACGACCGCGGTCCGCGCCGGCGACGGCCGCAGCTACACGACGGAGGCGGAGCGGTCGTTCAGCGCCCCCTGGCTCGAGTCGCGCCTGCCGGTCCTCCTCACCGGCCGGTCCGGACCGCGGCTGGTCGGCCTGGCGTCCGAAACGGTGAGGCTGGTCAAGGGCATGCCGTTCGACTTCGGGTGGAAGTTCGAGGCGCCATCGGGTGAGGACGCCCCGGTGAAGCCACCCATCGTCGTCACGGCCCTGATCGGCGTGGGCGTGGGCGAGTTTCGGGTCGAGACGACCGAGAAGGCCGACTACAACAAGTCCGAGGGCAGCAAGCTGATCCGAAGCAGCGACGGCACCCAGCACGACCGCTACACCGTGACCCTCACCGGCGAAGTCACGGTGGGCGGACGTCCCGAGCGCCTCTACACTCCCGGCGTGACGCTCGAGATCGTGCCGGGCTACCGCATCGAAGTCGCAAAGGCGAGCGTCCGGTCCGGCAGAAAGGGCACCGTCGAGGGCGTCCTCCATCGCGAGGAGAGCTTCCAGCAGCCTGTCGAACTCCGCGCCGACGCGCTGCCTACCGGCGTCGTCTGCGACGGCACCGAAGTCGAGCCTGAGGATGACGGCAGGTTCCGTCTGGACTGCGAGGCGTCGGACGCCGTCGAAGCTGGCGACTACGACTTCCTGATCACCTCGTCGTCCTGGCTGGCCGGCGAGCGAGAAGTCCGTTCCGCCTACACTACGGTCCCCGTGAGCGCGCGAATGGAGGTGAAGGGAAGATGAGACGGTCCCCGGGCTGCAATGGCACTCCCCCCACTGGGTGCGCCGGCGTCCCCGCCGGCCGTGGCGGGGGTCTTCTGACCCCCGAAGCAAGCGGCGCGAAGCGGCGAGCCCGTACCGCCCTCCTGCTCATCACTCTGGCCGCCATGGCAGTACCCGCCGTCGCCACCAGCCCCCCAGTGGACCTGGTCATCCACCCCACCGA